>NZ_KB899379.1:106719-260518 GCF_000378185.1 Salinimonas chungwhensis DSM 16280 | reverse complement strand
CTCGAAGTGTCGAAATGACGGGCGGTATCCTTCACTAATTGAAGATAATCCTGTAAACAGAAAGGTATTGCATGGCCTGTGCGCTGGTTCTTCGGCCCGGTAAACGGGAACAGGTCACGGGGTTGCTTATGCAATCTTGCCGCTTCGATACGTTTTTGAATACTGGTGTAATCTGATTGTTCCGGATTAGCGGCTATATTCGCGCGTACAGGGTTTAAGTCCACATACACCATGCAGGCGGCCAACGCTGTTTCATCCATTAGCGCCTGAGACTTAAAGCGCCCCTCCCAGAAACGACCGGTACAATCGTCTTCTTTATTGGCCTGACGAGCTATATATTCATTTAGCAAACGCATAAACCAGCTGATATCGTAAAGACGTTCCCGGTATATCTTTGCGCTTTGTCCAACCGTTTTTATCTCAGCTTCTGACATTGTCTGGCGTTGCGACAAACTCAAAAACTTGCGGGTCAAAATTGTTCCCCGGTGCAGCATATGCCAGCGATGCAATACTTCTTCGGTCGTCCAGCTCAGCGCTTTGTGTTTATCAACATGTAAGACAACATGGGTGTGATTACTCATTACTGCGTAGGCGCACACATCGATGGCAAAAACCTTTGCCAGTTTCAGCAGTCTTTGTTCAACCCACCCGCGTCGGTGTTCGTAGCTTTGACCGGTGAATTTATCTGTGCCACACAGAAAGGCCCGGCGTACACACCGGGAAACGCAGTGATAGTAGGGGGTCTCAGCTAAAGAAATTTGTGATTTGCGAGGTGTGGGCATTGCGCTCAATCATTAAAGTATTCGCAAAAAACTTTGCCAGAAGGCCGGCATTCAATCTACTGACCGTGAGAGCAGCTTTTTGATTTTCCCCTGAAAATGGGGGGCCGAGGATTCAAGTCCAAAGATACACATTGATTGCCGCTCGGGGCCGGCTTCCCTGGTTGGTTGGCTTGTTGTCGCTTCTTTTAAAGTCTTTGTGAGCTGTGGATTGTGTGAATCAGGGGCCATCAGTAGTTATTTTTCTTGATCCGGTATCTACCGAAGAACTCTAAAAGAATATACAGCAATTTTAGTGGAGACTTTGGTGTCCATCATTCCCTGTCGGTTTGCTGCCACAATATGCGTTTCGTATATGCATATCTTTGCGTTGCAGAGACAGATTGTTTTTGACATTGTAATTCGCACTCAGTATTTGAGAGTCAGCTTGAGATAAACCCCTAATGTTTAAACCAACCAAGGTATAGAAAATGACCGCGCACGAAAAAATGATATCTGGCGAAAAGTATTGGATAAACGACCCCGAGCTAGTTGAAATTCGCTATCAGACGCGCGATTTAGTTGACAAAATCAATGCGCTAGGACCAAGAGATGTGGAGCAACGGGCCACGCTAATAAAGCAATTATTTGGGCGGTCAGGCGAAGACATCCATATTGAAAAACCTGTGCGAATTGATTATGGCCACAATATTCATATGGGCAGCCATATTTTTATTAACTTCAACTGGACCGTATTGGATTGTTGCAAGGTGACTATCGGTGACAACGTGTTTATTGGGCCAAATGTATCATTGTATACTGCTCATCATCCTATTAATGCGGAAGAGCGAGCAAAGCATATAGGCTTTGCTGAGCCTATTACCATCGGCAATGATGTCTGGATAGGTGGTGACGTTACCATTTTAGCGGGCGTTGCTATTGGTGATGGCTGTGTTATCGGTGCAGGCAGCGTTGTAACCAAAAGCATTGAGCCCAATACCATTGCGGTTGGGAATCCTTGCAAGCCAAAAAGTGCGATCTCGTCATGATTGCCCAGCTAACGTTAACAAAATTATTTGGTTAAATTACGATTAAGTGGGCAGGCTAAAGCAACCTGAGCGTTTGTGGTCTTGGAGTTGAAGGAAGAAAAGGGCAGATCGAGACGGTGCCCTTTGCAAGGATAAACCCTTCTTTATCACGCTACCTGAATGTACTTTGCTTCGTTTTACATGCAGCTAAAGTGATGAAGTACGACAAAACTCGCTAAACGATAAAGGGTGCTATTTACTTTACTGTATCATTGTAGATATATCACCTATATATCTTTTTAAGATTTTGATTCATAGTGTAAATTGATTCGTAGCTCATCAAATTCCTGAATTTTAAGAAAGCTAAATAATCGCCTCGGTATCAATATCAGGTTGCACATTCTTTACACATGGTTGCATAAGGAATTGCATCCAGCCGTGCCTCGCTAATTTCGTTTTGGCACTTTTCACAGGTTCCGTACTCATCATTTTCTATTTTTTTCAGCGCATTAGCGATTAGTTCTAATTCATACTGAGCTTCATTTTTCAGATTCAGCAATACATCGTCGTTCTGTCTTTCCAGGTTTTTTTCCGAAGGCTTCGCGTTGGCACCACGGCTGTGTAAGTCTTCGTCTATCTTCGTAAGGCGTTGACTGAGCTCTGTCTCTAATGCCAGCAACTTGTCTTTGTTATTGTCCATCTTAGTTCTCCTTTCAAAATAGGTGACTAATTCAACATGAATTAAGTCCAAAGGGTTTGCCTTAAAAACACCGTAAATGTGTAAACTTATATTTAAAAACAGTACGCAGGTAACTGCTTGCCATCTTCGATACACAACATATTCATATTGTATTCTTGAATCTGCTGAAATTGTTTACGACAGAAAGCGGTAAGAAGTGCGTTAATCTTTTCACTGAGCAAATAGTTAAAATTCAAAAGTCTGTATAGGACACCCACTTCACCATCTTTAATAGAACCGGATATTGGACACCCACAAGGGTATAGCGGGCACCCACTATGCACATACACGGTCATAAATTATCAGGCTGGGTAGTACTTTAAAGCTAACGCAGTTGTTTCTGAGGACTTGTATAGCTTAACTCTGGGCGCCATTACCCACTCATCCCATCAATTGTGGATGTCCATTACCCAACTACTCATTCCTTCAATTGTGGGTGTCCATTAATCACGATAAATTATCAGGCTGGGTAGTACTTTAAAGCTAACTGAGTTGTTTCGGAGGACTTGTATAGCTTAACTCTGGGTGCCATTACCCACTCATGCCATCAATTGTGGATGTCCATTACCCAACTACTCATTCCTTCAATTGTGGGTGTCCATTAATCACGCACTAAGCACATTACTTGTCATTGAATCATTTATATGCTGATTTGCTGGGTTTTCCATTCCTATTGGAAAATTCATAAAAGGGGGGGGGCTGATTTTTACATTTTGTTAAACAGTGTATAAAATTTTAAGATTATGATTATTAGGTGATTTTTTGAGATGTGTGTTATTTCCGGCCGGCGTGATTTTGCTACGATGAACTTTCCCGGTATTCTCTTGTTCCTAGTTTAGGCCATCTTGCAGCAACGGCATCGCCACTTCTTATAAAAGGCCTTAGCTTAAATCTGTTCAAAGGAAAAATGATTAAACAAAGAATCTGTATATTAATTTTATCCGATTTAGCCAGCGCTCACATAAGTGATGTCGTAGCCTCTGATGATATTTATGTGGGCGGCTACGTGAGCCATCAGAATATTGATGTTCTGAACAGGGATTTTAATCTGGCAGGACTGGTTGCCGGGTATAGCGTTCATGACTTTTTGTCAGTTGAGACGCGAGTGGGCAAAGGTATATCTGAGTATAATACGTCTTATAACAGCGATGCTGGTTACAACAGTTATCAGGAAGAGTTAGGTTGGCAGGCTTCGGATAATCTGAAATTTGACTATCGTATTTATGGCTCATTAAGTGCCTACGGTTTGCTGGGGTATTCTACAGCGAATTTGATGTTGCGCGCGTAAGTGATGCCGTCTCGCAACCAGATACAAGTATTAGCAATAGTGATTTTAATTATGGTGCGGGGTTGAGTTATGCGATTACACAGCACCTGAATGTATTTATTGATTATCAGGTTATGCCTTCTTTGGAAGATAGTGCAACCTTTGGGGTTCTTTACAAGTTTTAAATAACCGACGTCGCGTAGAACCGGTAATTAGCGATTCTTTTTGTTTAAATTCCGACATAAAAATTTGGATTAAAATGCAGTTGTAGCATCGTTATCTGAGCGCAGAGCAATGGCACCGGCTACTGCCTTAGCGGCTCACATTAACAGATCATAATAATCTTTTTTGCCGGGTTGTGCGTTTCAATGAGTGATTAGTTAAACACGTGTCTTTGTACCGCACTGGTCATAGACACAGACTGTATCAGTCATACACGACAGGAGAGATTATGAGTAACAATGATATGGGTGGTTTCACTGCACCGGGAATGAATGAAGAAGCAGCCAAGCGTACAGTAAAAGTACTGACTCAGCGCCTTACAGCGCTAATTGATTTACAGCTGACACTGAAGCATATTCACTGGAATGTGGTTGGCCCCAATTTTATTGGTGTGCATGAAATGCTGGATCCACAGGTAGAGTCTGTTCGCGAGATGACTGACACCATCGCAGAAAGAATTGCTACTTTAGGCGGCGTGCCAAAAGGTACACCCAAGGCGGTTGTTGATAGTCGTACATGGGAAGACTATGACATTGGTAAAGCGTTGGTTTCTGATCACCTGGTTGCACTTGATAAAGTGTATAACGGTGTAAATGGTGACCACCGTGATGCAATTGAAGTGCTGGGTGAAATCGATCCAGTTTCAGAAGACATGATTACGGGCCAATTGGCCGACTTGGAACAATTCCAGTGGTTTGTGCGCGCGCACATTGAATCAGCAAGCGGTGAGCTGAAAAACTAAGCACTGACGGTCTTCTCGATACTTAGCCGGCAATTTTTGCCGGCTTTTTTATCTGCGATACTTACTAAATGATCCGAACTTTCTTCTATGAGCCTTTTTATACGCATCATCGGCAGCTTTGACGTCGCTGTAAACAGATAAAAATTGTTTGTTTTCTTTAAGCAATTGACGGATAGTTTTCACCAACTCTTTTCTGAGAATATCCTGCTCCTTGGTACCCATCAAAGCGACTGAGTAGGCGCCGAGCATATTTCCCCGTTGAATTTCTTCCTGAACGATTTCCTGCTCAATACGCCAGTCAAACGCATTTTTACACACTTTCTGCGGGATTTTTGAACCCGTTGGCGTTTGTCGCTTACATATAAAGTGCAAATCTTCGTCGTTGATATGTTGATTAAATACTTGCATAAACAAGCGCCGTTTTTGCTCTCTTAATCTGAAGTATAATTGTAGTGGCTTTTGACCAGTGACTTCGATTGTCTCAACTACATTCTGGTGTTGCTGCGCCGACACCGGGAGGACGAGAAGTTCTGACAAGCTAATTATTAAGACTATTTCGGCACGCATTTATCTTTCCCTGAAATATTATGGCGTGTTGCCATCTGCAGCGCCGGTTTCGCCGGCACGGTTTAACTATAATTCTGTTTGCTATTCAGTTGAGAGCATAGTCACAGAACCGTAATCATTAAAACACCGTCGATCAAAAACCAGCGCCCGGCAGTATGAAACACTAACTTTTCTTCCTGGCAGGTACCTATGCGTAAATTAATTTTCACGACACTGATGTCTCTGGTGCTAACGCCGTCGCTAACCCACGCCAATGAACTTGAAAGGCAGGCGGCAATCAGTGTAGAAAGCGCATTTGCTACAGCGTCTTTATTAAGTGATAACGACGTGGTCAAACTGGGTTTTTTAAATTTTAATCCAAATGATGTCATCGGGACCAGTAACGAGGCATTGGGATCATCGGATGCAACCTCGCTGCGAAGCGGAATTGATCGATTTAACTTTCCGCTGAACATCACTTCACAAGAAGGTGAGTCGACCACATGGAAGCTGGGCGGTCGCGCCTCTTACGTCAACATAGAACAAGAGCTATTTCTGGGCGCTGATTTACAGAATCGTGGCGATGAATTGACTGACCGGGTGATTTCCTTATCACTGGGCGGCGGCGCAATTCACCAGATTGACAGGCACTGGACGCTAAGTGCCAACATGAATGTGACGTGGATGAAATATCGCAACCGCATTGATTATCGTACCGATGTCAGTGAACAGATTAAGAATAGATTCAACGGCTTGCTGGTTAACTTTGATGTAGAAATGCTCATGCTTGAGCCGATGATATCTCTGGCTTATTCCTGGCAGCATCAGGACATCGAGTTTTCTCTGTCTTCGGATTTTCATTACCTGCATGGTTTTGCCATAGATACCAGTAATCCGGCACACGATGTTGAACCTAACGAATGGTATGTTATTGGTGGGCTGGATGTGTCTCAGCCGGTGTCTTTTTTCGGCGCAGACGACCAGGTTATGAAGTACCGGCTCTCGCGGGTCGAGCTGAGCAATTTGCTGACTCAGCAAATGGGATCCGGTCACTATTATGAAGCTGAAATAGGGTGGGTCAAGAAGCGTCCGGATTATGCCGATTATATTAAAGAATATGGTGTCGGGGTGAATTTCAACTATGGCAGTATTCTAAAGGGCGGCACCCTGGTGTTGTATTATACCTTCTAACAACAATCAGCTACGCGCGCCCACATCATTGGCTATGCCCACATCATTGGCTATACCCACATCATTGGCTATGCCCACATCATTGGCTATGCCCACAGTAGTCCTACGCGCTCGATGCCCCTTGCCCGAATACATGAAGCCCGTTATGGTTAACTTATCCAAAATAAGACACTGATTCAGCTATGTTGAACGCTGCTGCCCGGCCATTTGTTAAACTGGTAGACAGATACCTGCCAGATCCTTACATTTTTGTTCTTATACTCACGCTGGTGGTATTTGTCGCGGCCATGCTCATTGAGCAGCAGCCTCCTCATTTGGTGCTGATTCAATGGGGCGCGGGCTTTTGGGGGTTACTGACTTTTTCCATGCAAATGCTGCTGGTACTGGTCAGTGGCTTTATGCTGGCAAGTACGCCGTTGGTACAAGGTCTTCTAAACAGGCTTGCACGGCTGGCTAGTAGTGGCGGCAAAGCGATTATCCTGGTTTCAGTAGTCTCACTGATAGCCAGCTGGCTTAACTGGGGATTCGGCCTGGTCGTCGGGGCCTTGTTTGCAAAAGCGCTGGCCCGACGAATACAGGTAGATTATCGGCTACTGGTAGCCAGCGCATATTCAGGGTTTGTGGTATGGCACGGCGGGCTCGCCGGCTCGGTTCCGCTGACTATTGCTACCCCTGGTCATTTCACCGAAGCGCAAATTGGCGTAATAGGGACCAGCGAAACATTGTTTTCCACATTCAACCTGATATTGCTGGCCATACTGTTTATTATTATTCCTCTGGTAAACCGTTTAATGCTCCCCGCTGCAGCAGATAGTGTGTACATTGATACAGAAAAGCTGACAGAACAGGCGCCCCCTGAGGCCACCAACCATCGCCCCGCCGATAAACTGGAAAACAGTGTTTTACTGGCACAATTAGTAGGTTTGAGTGGCCTGGCGTATCTGCTGATGTACTTTGTGCAGGGCGGCGGCCTGAACCTGAATATTGTGAATTATTTATTTTTGTTCAGTGCCATTGTATTGCATAAAACGCCCCGCAATTTGCTTCATAGTTTGCAGCAGGCAGTGCAAGGCGGCGCGGGTATTGTTATTCAGTTTCCGTTTTATGCCGGCATTATGGCCGTCATGGTAGAATCGGGGCTGGCCCAGAGTCTTTCCCAGTGGCTGATTAGCTTTGCCACAGCACAGACGCTGCCTGTCCTGAGCTTCTTGAGTGCCGGTATTGTAAACATTTTTGTTCCTTCCGGTGGTGGGCAGTGGGCTGTTCAGGCACCAGTGATATTACCGGCAGCACAGGCGCTTGGTGCAGAGATAAGCCGTGTGGCAATGGCCGTGGCCTGGGGCGATGCCTGGACCAATCTTATTCAGCCCTTCTGGGCCTTGCCGGTGCTGGCTATAGCAGGACTAAAAGCCCGGGATATTATGGGTTTTTGCCTGGTGCAACTGATAATTACCGGCGTGATCATCAGCGCGGTATTGATGTGGGTCTAACGGATCACTGACTATTTGCCATCGCTCAAACCGTCATAACAGCGTTGCTTGTCATGTTTCACAACAAGTAGCGCTATCGAAACGGTCAAAATAAAACCCTCCTGACCATTATCTAAGATGAGTGCGCAGAGGAATATTCCCGCCGGTCTCAGGTCACAGCTTTTTGATCAAGGTGCACAAGAATTCTATTTCTTTCAAACACTTTTCTATCTGATGACGTATACACTGCTGAAAGTGACAAACCCCATTTGCGGGTCATCAATCCAAAGGAGGGCGGACACCGCCAGGCTATTTATGACGCAAACAATGCAGTCTTTGCTCGATAATATCTATCAGGAAGTGTTTCCCATGCTTGGTCAGGGAAAAGTAGCTGACTATATTCCTGCGCTGGCCTGTGTTGAGCCACGCCAGTTTGGAATTGCCATCTGTGATAATGAGGGCAATGTTTTTACAGTTGGCGACGCTGAGGTACCATTTTCGATTCAAAGTATATCTAAAGTCTTTAATCTGGTGCTGGCCATCAATCATTACGGCGAAGGCTTATGGGATCGCGTCGGCTGTGAACCATCAGGGCTGCCGTTTAATTCGCTGGTTCAGCTTGAATATGAAAATGGTATTCCCCGCAATCCCTTTATCAACGCAGGGGCGTTAGTAATCAGTGATATGAATCAGTCTCGCTTTGCTTCACCGCATCTGGCGGTGCGCGATTTTGTACGTCGCTTATCCGGCAATCCGGATATTAATGCTGATCGCATCGTCGCTGACTCAGAATTTGAATACCGCTCACGCAATGCGGCCACGGCTTATCTGATGAAAGCCTTCGAAAATTTTGAAAATGAAGTGGAAGATGTGCTGCACAGCTATTTTTACAACTGTGCACTTGAGATGTCTTGTGCCGACCTCGCCCGTGGCGTGAGCTTCCTTGCCAATCGAGGTTATTCAAGGTGCGCTGATGAGCAGGTACTGACACCCAAGCAAACCAGCCAGGTCAATGCGCTGCTTGCCACCTCAGGTATGTACAACGAAGCCGGCAGCTTTGCGTTTCAGGTTGGGCTACCGGGCAAAAGTGGTGTGGGTGGCGGTATTATTGCGATGGTTCCGGGGCGGTTTTCCATCTGCGTATTTTCCCCGGCACTTAACAGTATGGGAAATTCTGCATTAGGGGTAGCGGCACTTACCTCCTTAACTAAGCATATTAAATGGTCGGTTTACTGATAACCGGTTAGCTCCATAAAGCCGCTGCCCGGGTGGGAACCTCTTACCTCAACCCTGCCTTCATAATAAGAAAAACGCCCGGGGTTCCACTGACCGGGCTTGAACGGCGCAACCGTGATATTCAGGTTGTTGGTAGCGCTGGTGATGTTCCATTTCACCGGTACCGGTTTATCATTGATCATTTCAGTATCAACCGCCCGAATAGTCAGTTCTGTTTCCTGCAGGGTCGTAACGCTACCATCCTGCTTAATATAAGTACCCGTGGTATAGGGTTCTTCCTGATTTACATGCATCTGAAAGGCCATCAGTTTATCGCCATTATCAAAATGAATTGAAAACCAGTCCCAGCCAAGCGCATCATCGCGGGCCAGTTCGCTGGTCCATTCATGGTCATACCAGGCCTTACCGCTGACGGAAATCACCTGCTCATCAATGTGAAGCTCGCCAGTGGCGCTTAAAAAAGGCTGACTGTAATAATATGAGCGAAACTGTCCGCCCGCGGATTTTATACTAATACCGTTATCACCATGCTTTACATATGGTCCTTCAGGCGAAGCAGAGATATCAACCCGGACTGTATCTTCAATAGTAAAGCGCAGCGAAGCAGGAAAGGGGCGCTCAGTGGTGCTTTGCCATTGCCAGTTATCCAGTGTGGCGGAGAACGGCGTGGCATTGACACCAGCATTGCCTACACCACCAGCAGCAAACCGTGATTCAAACCAGTGGTTATCAGGACTGTGTAGCGATGCGTGTCCCATCCATTGCTGCGAATCAGACCAGTTACTTACATAATCTTGTTCAGTAGCAAACCGAAACAGGGTGAACTGCAGACCGTACTGACGTTCTTGCGAATCTTCAAGAACAAAGGTCAAATACCACCATTCCAGCTGGTAATCAGGGTGACTGGTATGATCGTCAGGCAGCGACATCGGGCGGGCGGAGGTAACCCTGGCTTGTCTGGCAGCGCCGTCGTCCGAGGCAAAGAGGCTGGTACGCTGCGGTTTTTCGGTGCATGCCATCAGCAGCATCAGTATGATGGCTGTCCACAACAATTTCATAGTGCTGCCTCCTGGCGTAGATCGACTTTCGGGCTAACCCGTCCCAGGGGAAGCAGTAATACAACAAACACCACCAACATACTCAACAGCACACTTTGTAGCAGCACGCCAATGGATATTTCCATGGTATACACCCAGTAAAATGCATAGCGGTTAACCCTGGCGATAAATACCCAGGCCAGAAAAATACCGAAAGGTAAAGCCAGCAGCGCGGTAATCAGGCAGAACAACATATACTGGCTAAGCAACGCCAGCTTAATTTGCCACTGATACACGCCCATTCCTCTGAGTACACTCAGCTGAGGTTTTATATCCAGCATCAATACACTGATGGAAATAGCAAAGGACAGACCCGCGACCAGCAGTGTTGCAACATTTAATGCATCCGTCACCACAAAGGTGCGATCAAAGGTCTGCATTGATAAATCAATAAGATCGTCGGTAATATATACGGTGCCCATCTCTTCATACTGACTGATGGCGCCGGCGGTTTCAGGGTACAACGCCACTACGCCAGCAAAGCCGCCAGGCGGCGAATAGCGGCTGATGGGAAGCATGACCTGCGCTGAGGGGTTGCCATAGTCGGGGTAGATGCCAGCCACCACCACTGCCGCGGCTGGCATTACCGGACTTCCCCGTCGCTCCCGCCCGGTAAATACCGGTCCCAGTGTCATGTTCTGCCCGGCTTGCAGGTGCTCACGAAAGGCAAGCTGCTGATTAATAAATACGCCTTTACCCTGAGCAAATAGCTGCCATGCCTGCGCAGTGTCGTTATTTATAACCTCGCTAAGCGCCAGACTCTGCTGTGCTTCGTCATCGCCAGGAAAGCTTCTGATCTCGACACTGATTTGCCCCACATTACTAAAGCCCTCGTAGACCAGCTTTACACCTTTTACACGGTTTTCAAATGCGGTGTGGGGCTGCTCGGTGTACAAATAAGCCGGTGCTGATAACCGTTGTGATAACCAGTCAGCTGTTGCCTGTCGAAAGCTATCAGTCATTACGTTCATTCCAATATTGGCGCTTAGTGCGATAAAAAATGCGCAAACGGCCAGGCGGGTTTTGCCAGACAACGCGCTGGTACTGGCAATGATGTAACGCAGCAGCGGTTTGTGGGCAGGGCTGATTTTGACTAACTGCTGTGTGATAGCCGGCAGCCACAAGATGATCAACAGGCAGCCAGCTAACAGTACTGCGGCAACGCTTATCAGGGCCAGTAAAGTGGAATTAGCCAGCCAGACTAATAGCGTGGTGGTACTAACCGCGACCAGGCTGAGAATAATACGAGTCAGCATGCCTGGCCCGGGCTTACGTAGTGCAGAAACTGACAACGCCCCGGTAAGCTGGCGTGCAGTAATGAATGAAAATACAGTCAATGCGCCAAGTGCGATAACAAAAGCCCCTGCCAGGGTAGTTAGTAGAAAGGGGGACGGGCTGACAAAGGCTGAGTCAAACAATGCGGCAAATGTTTGTTGTAAAACCGGCGTTAACTGACGGGTAACGATGAGTCCTGTGAACACCCCTATTGGCGTACTGATAAGACAATACACAGCCAGCTCACCCACCAACGCCGCCTGTAATAAGCGGGCGCTGACACCCAACTGACGCAGTCGTATAGCAACGGGTAAACGTGAGCGGTACATCAACAGCATGGCATTAATTACAATAAACAACGCGACGACACCCATGAGGACACCCATGGCCCAGAGATTCAGACGAAAACTTTCACTCAGGTTGCCTTTTGCAATAATCGCAGAGGCTGGCTCGAACACCAGGTGAGCAGGCAGGTTATCTTTAAGCTGCTTCGCGTCTGATTCGCTGATAGGTGCAACGGCTATAAGGGCGGTAAGTGGCTGACTCTGCGGCGTTACAGTGCCAGTATAAAAGCCGGCCAGCGAGATAATCACCGTGTTATCCGGCAGGCCGTTTACTGGCAACGGCGGTGCCAGATTATCCCCGGTCTGACGTTCGATTTCTGTAAGGCAATTTATATCAGCTACTACACCCGGCGCCGCAAACGTTGTCATGCCGGTGGCAGCGCGTTGCCTGGCGGGAGGGGCAGCTGAAGGCATCAATGATGGCGCTGCCAGCATGTCCACCCCCAGCAGGGTAATGTTGCGCAGTACCGATGGCTCATCAGATATTTCTGAGCCTGTACAAACTAACGAACGGCTGTCTTCGCTGGTGGCAATAAACTGGGTAAAACCCTGTTTTCTAACCGCGACATAATCCTGGCGAGTGAGGGGAGATGTGCTTTTCGAGGCTACAATACGAGCACCGGCGAGGGGGGAGGGAGCGTCACTGGCAATGTCACCTTGGCGGGCGCCTTCGTTAATAAGCCATACTGATGACAGACCCGCGGTGGCAATGATTACCGCAACAATGATAAGTGCAGGCTCCCACGGCTTACGCCGGGCCATAGCAAGCAGAGTGAGCAGAAGGAGTTTTATACGGTTTAACACGGCGCATCCGCGGATAATTGCCCATGGCGAAGCCAGCGCAGCATATTTGCACGATCAGCCACGTCATTGCTGTGTGTCACAACCACCAATGTGGTACGTAAAGAAGCGCAGGTTTGATAAAGCGCACTGGCAACCATTTCACTGGTGGCCTCATCGAGATTTCCGGTGGGCTCATCTGCCAGCACCAGGGTAGGTTTGTGCACCAGCGCCCGGGCAATAGCGACTCGCTGCTGCTCACCGCCAGAAAGCTGGTGGGCGGGCTTCTTCGCCAACGTTTCAATAGCCAGAAGATGCATGATGTGGTGTTGATACTCGTCATCTGCATTGCCTTTCAAACGACTGGTAAACGCGATGTTATCCCAAACATTTAAACAATCGATCAGGTTGTAGCTTTGAAATACCACGCCCAGCTCGTCACGCCGAAAGTTATCCGCTGCTTTGCTGTCGGAAAACGGCAACGCATGCCGGCCGATGGTTATCGTTCCTCTATCGGGCGTATCAAAACCTGCAATTAATGATAACAGGGTGGACTTTCCCGAACCTGATGCACCCCGGATGCTCAGGGACGTGCCATCAGCGACTTCCACGGAAAGGTGTTCCAGTACCGGCGCAGGCTGGCCTTCAAAGTGCTTGCTGATGCTATCAATGCTAATCATAACGGCCGCTTATATTTTTCGGTTTTTCTGACTGTACCGGCTATTTGTAGCATGCCAGGAAGCTTACCGAGAAAGTATTTTATTATTAAAAGTTTAAATTCTGGGCAGACTATGTAAACGGCGCCGGACTAACCATGGCCTGGTTAGTCCTTTGGTTTTATCAGCTAAGATGGCTATACAAAATAGATGCACCAACAATAATTAATGTTATGCCGCCAAATATTTCTGCTTTATTCCCGATCATGCTGCGCAGACGATGACCAGCGAGGGTGCCCACCGTTACCATCGTAGTGGTCGCCAATCCGATAAGTAATGCAGCCAGCGCGATGCTGACATCTACAAAAGCCAGGCTAACGCCCACTGTCATCGCATCAATACTGGTACCAATAGCGATAAATATTGTCGCGCCAATGCTGTGCTGGGCCAGTGAGGAAGCGGGTTCTTCCGGCCCATCATTATCCCGCACGCTGTTTATAATCATATGAATACCAAGGACACTTAGCAGGGTAAACGCCACCCAATGATCCCATTGTTCGATAAAAACCGCGCCGGCAGTGCCTATCAGCCACCCTACAATGGGGGTTAACCCCTCAATACTGCCAAAAATAAGTCCGGTTTTAACCGCGTCTGTTAACCGGGGGCGTTCTAGCGACGCCCCACGACATAGCGATGCTGCAAAAGCATCTGTAGACATGGCAAATGCAAGCGCCACTAAAGCAAAAAAATTCATAGGCATGAGAAAACGATGATTTGCGGTATTGTCGCATAAAAGTCATCGTGGAAGTAAGTCACCCGTCCTTAAACAGGCCGGTCTTTTATGCGTATTAATTGTAGAATCTGACCAGTGCTCTGACCTTCCTTACAAAAAAATCATGACCAGACAAAAATTTACCGCGTTCACTCATCTTTAAATATCAATAAACCTTATGTAACGTCTCTTTTTAAACTACTTGCCCGCGTTTTGCATAGTTAACCTGCAGGAAAAATCTTAGTACACCGTAATTTATAGTAAGGAACAGCAATGGATAAAGGCGCAACAACTCTGAAAAAACTGTGCGAGCTGGATTTTGACGCGATTGAGGCTTACGAAGAAGCTATGCAGCGGCTGGAAGATAAAGATATAGCTGACAAGCTGGCTGAGTTCAGAAGCGATCATATGACGCATACTGATACTCTCAATAAGTTTTTAAAAGCCCGTGGAGAAGACGTCGTTGAAGGCCCTGACAGTAAGCGGGTGCTGACAGAGGGCAAGGTGGTAATAGCTGATTTGCTGGGTGACAAAGCCATCCTTAAAGCAATGATTGCCAATGAAAAAGTGACAGTTAAAGCCTACAAAGAAGCCAGTGACAATGATGCGTTGAGTCCAGATGAAAAAACCGAAATAGCAAGCTTTTATGAGGATGAGCAACGTCATCATGACTGGATAAAGACTCAAAGTGAAAAATTGTAAGTAAAAGCAAGATACTTCGTATAAAACGGGTCACGAACCGGGTAATTAGATTTTTTTCACGCGTGCAGCCCGGTTACTTTACCTCTTATCAATTCAGTGGTTTTGGTAAGTCAGTTCACAGTGAAGGGTAGCGCTAAATCGTAAAGGAACGTCCCATTTACTGAGACCTCCTGCTACCTGTGAAATACCACGGGTTGCATCAGTCGCCTTGTTACATCATTTTACCGGAGTTTGTGGCGACTGAAGGTGAGCTACCCTCGGACTTACGCCGCGATTTCAGGCGTTTTATCGTGTAGGCACTTGCCTCGCGAAAAGGGCTAATATACGCATCAGTAACAGTATGATGGCCGTGTTCGTGTCGACCTAACCCAAAACGCAGACGCATCGCAGGAGCTGAAATGATGAGTGAACCAAATAAGCGGTCCCAGACTGCCAGTGCCGTACCAAAATTTTTGTCAAAGTGCTGTGGGTTCGTGCTGTGATGGATCTGATGCTGAACCGGACTGATAAACCATTTTTCCAGCCTTCCCCAACGCCATTTAACATGAGAATGACGTAAGTTACTGCCCAGCACGTTGAACACAAAAACCAGCGCATTGGCACCCAGAATATCGAACATTGATAACGCGGTACCAAAAAAATAATAACACAGACCTACTGCCATGCCCTGCGCGATAGCCATGCGCGAGGCATATAAAAAGCTTTCAACAGGGTGAGAGCGGTATACTGTCATAGGCGTCAGCACCACCGCTGAATGATGAACTTTGTGAAAATGCCATAAAAACGGCACTTTGTGCATCAGCCAGTGCAGAAGGAAGCGGGTAAAGTCATCCAGCAAAAACAACACTACCGTGAAGGTTGTAATCACTATCATACTGTTTTCAGTAATAGGTGGCCGATAGCCGAACACAGTTTCGATAGCATCGCTGAGCCCGATAGCGATGGGCACCATGGTTAACACCACCGGCGCCCACAATAAGGCTCTGACGAGACGGTTAATAACATACAGTTTGTAGTCGAGCCGGGCCGACTGATGCCACCATATCTTGCGACTGAACAGCTGTTTCACTGCACCTTTATTGCCGGCGAACCCGTACTGGGCAGTCATAACTATCAGTCCAATGACTAACGCTCCGACCAGATAGCCGATAAAAAGCCTGCTGTTTGGATCCAATACGGCTTTTGCCATCTGGCCAAATTCAGTGAACAGCAGGTCGGTCATTTCTAACTCCTTTGGTTGGCTTAAAAGGCGTATTTTACGCCTACTTGCATTTGCCTGGACAGATTCGGTCGGGCGCCATACGGACGACGGCTGACTATATCTTCGTTATCCAGCAGGTTAGTGATTTTACCGTATAACCGGGCGGCCGGGGTCAACTGATAACCGGCTGAAAGATCGATATTAAACAAGGCATCGGTCTCTTTTCCGGCCAATGTACTATCGCGTACATCGCCGGTCAGCGTCTGCTGGGCCGACTCTGGCATGCTGTCAGAATAAGAGGCCAGCAGATTAACATCAACTTTTTCTCCCACCAGCCCGATATTTACTGAAAACATATTTTCAGCCAGATAGGGTACCGACGCCCCCTGCTCGACAAATCCCCACTGAGCAAACTCAGAATAGAATGTTTGTTGGAATTCTGACTGTGTATGGGTGTAGGTGATATTCAACGGTATGCGCCAGCCGCCGGTCAGGTTCCACTGACGCTGGTAGGCCGCTTCAAGGCCATAAACATCAACATCGCCGGCCTGAAAGGTCGTATCGGTATCACAGCCTGCCGAAATAGAGCATGACTCAATCAAGTTAGAGTAATCGTTGTAAAAACCAATAAGCTCAACGCGCTGATCCGATTGAATAAAACGCCATCCCGCTTCGAAGTTATCACTTTGTTCCACAGCTATCGAGGCAGACTGGATGGGACTGGTGGGCACGAAGCCCTGATGGAAACCAGCAAATACAGCATGCTTCGGCGTCACCTGATAAAAAACGCTGACGGCGGGTAACCAGATCCGTGTGGATTTATTCTGAAAGTCCTGCTCCCGGCCCGGTGCACGGTTTTGATATTCACCGTCAATAAACTCACCCCTGATCCCAGCAGTCAGAAGCACGTCTGCTAATGTGATTGTGTCACTGGCGTAAACCGAGACAGCATCAGTTTGTTCGGTATTTGTCGACGTGGGCACCGTCGGTTCGCCGGTTAGTGCAAGTGCCCCATCGCGCATAAAGTAGTTAGTGGCGGTGTGATTTCGCTGAATCTCATCGTCATGGTAGCGGGCACCCAAATCGACCTGGTGGGACAAGCCGGCAAAGCGCAAATCGAGGGTGGCGTCGATCTGCAGACCTTGTGAATAGTACTCACGGGCATTGTTCCCCAGGACAATTTTCTCGCGCACCGAGCTGTCTGCCTGGCCTGTCAATACCGCATAGTAGGGGGCGTTCCGGTCAGTATCCGGTGAGGTAAGAATCTCTTGCAACGTGGGTATTTGACCACCCAGGGAGCTTTCAAAACCATCTATTTTATTCCACGCCCGGTCAAAGTTGTTGCGATACAGGCGGGTGGTGATATCAAACCGATCACCGGCAATAAAGTGGGTCAGCTGAAGCTGGTTGTGCTCCCAGTCCATTTTGTCGCGTCCGGAGGCGGCATAGCGGCGATAAGGATCCTGAGCAAAATCGTCGTCGGTTAAACCTAAATAGGTTTCGTGGGAGGTCTCCTCACTGTAACCGCCCTTAATCTGAATGTACTGGTCAAACTTGGCTGTACTCAAATCGTACTTGTATTTCGCCATCAGATCGATTTTTTCGAAGCCGGTGTCCCCGCCATTATCCAGAGTCTTAAAACCGTCACTGCCGACCGCTATACCTTCAACTAAAAAGCCGTGTTTATCCACTGCATTGCCATAATAAGCGTGACTTTTATAATAGCCATCGGTGCCACCGGCAATATCTATCTCAGCAATCTGTTCAGTGGGTACCTGACGGGTGACCAGATTGAGCGCTCCGGCCACCGTGTTTGGGCCGTAGGCAATGGTGGAGGGACCTTTGGTAACTTCCACCGCAGTCATTTTGCTGACCATTGGAAAATAGTACGCAGCGGGGGCGGAGTAGGGCGCCGGGCCAATCAGGACCCCATCTTCCATGATATTGATTTTTTTGCTGCGCTCAGGCGTTACGCCCCGAAAACCAATATTAGGTCGCAGTCCAAAGCCATCTTCCTGACGGATATTAACGCCGGGAACGGTGGCCAGCACGCGGGCGATATCATCAAATTCATATGCTTCAAGCGCGGCTTCGTCGATCAGTGAGACAGAGCCAGCGGTAGTATCTAATTGTTGCTGGCTGCCAATAATACTGATGTGTTCTACACTGGCAGCGGCGGGCTCTGCCAGTGCCGAAGTATGGCAGGCTGCCGCTATAGCGGCAGCCAAAAGTCGGGTGACGTGTTTATGCATAAATACCAGTCTCTTAGTCGTTATCGCCGGCGGAGGTAGCCGGAAGTTCCAGGGCAAGACTCTGGATGAAATCAGTTTTTACCGTATCCGTGACCTCTTTTACTTCTGAGTGAAGCTGCTCTACCTGGTCAGGCTGTTCTGTTAAAAGTGTTGAGTACGGTCCATTGAGGCTTTGTGCAAAGGCGATGGCATTATCAATATCCTGCAGCAGACGGGTGGCGGTTTCCGTATCTCCCACATCGTTTAGAAAGTCATTGAATCCCACATTTTCGTCATCGCCACCCAGATAAACAGAGCGCAGGGCTGTTAAATTGGCGATAATATTTTGCAGTGAGTGATCAGCGTACGTTGACTCTGCATTTTGCGGGCAGGGGGAGGTTCCACAATCATTGGCAATGATTCCCACAGGTGTTGCAATCTTGGCGTCTTTGGTCACCTCAGTGATATAGAAAACCGCGTCGCTGATTTCGTTTACGGCGTCCAGTGAGACTGCAAACTGACTATCCGGGAGGCCGGCATTTTTGAGCACCTGACCATACCCCTGTTCGCCTTCAAAGGCACTTACCAGGGTTTGGGCGTTAGTCACCAAATCAGCGGTCAGACGCTGAGAATAGGCGCAGCGTGCCTCGCGACGATCCTGGTCGGTACGATTGTTCCAGCCTTCCGGAGCGGTGCCGGCTACCGTGCACTGATGGTTCAGGTTAGTGTTAAACAGGGTGTACTCCAAGGCATCCAGGCCTCGGCGACTGGGTGTACGGGTAGTCAGGTCGTAGTCGTCAGCTTCGGCCAGTACGACATCCTGATCTATTGCGCACGCACTGACATTAGGCCAGGAGTAAATCTTATTTCTCAGGGCATAGCCATTTTCAGCCAACGGACCAATTTGCATAACCTCAGCCAGTTGCCATGTGGTCATCGCGCCTCGCCAGCTGTCCTGCGCCTGAGATAACGCATCACTGGCACTGGTATCAGGCGCACTGAGGGTATCACAATAATTGTTCACGGTAGTCTGCAATGCGGTTGCATCATTGGCAAACTGGTTATAAGTAGGCAACAGGACGTTATCGACCAGCGACGCCAGCAGCAATGACTCGTTAAAGTTATTGTCTACCGGTTGGGCAGGGTCACTGCTGTTACCATATTGTGCACCGCTGTCGCTGCTGGTGCTCTCGCCACACCCGGTGAGCAGGCCAGACAGGGAAAGGGCTACCGTGCTAAGCACAAACATGCGTTTCATGTGTAAACTCCAAAGATAAAAAAACACCGCAGCCAGTGATGACCGCGGTGTCTGTTACATCAAATTACCAGTTGGCAACATTTTCACTGTCAAAGCTGTAAGCAGCTTGCAGAATATCCCGGGCTTGCAGTAAGTCCGCCTGATACGCGGCTATTGCCTCAGCATCCGTCATTACCGGCTTGTCGCCCATCAACCCGTGCATTTGCGCAAATTGTTCATCGGTAACCGGTGAGAACGGGTTAAACTGAAGCCCCAGTGCAAAGCCTTTCATTTCAGACCAGTGCTTGGCTAAGTCGCTGTAGCTGAAATCATCGGTACCAATGGCATCCAGGTCGGCGTTAGTATCATTAATATAATGCACTACGGTCGCCGCAATAGCGCGCTCCCATGCATCCAGAGCGTTATCGCGATAGCCTTCCAGCTCTTCCATTTGAGCCTCAGTCAACGATGTGCCGGCGGTGCTGTTTAACAATTCCCGGCCCTGCAAAAAGGCAGTCATTGCCTGCATTGTGTAATCAATATCTGTAGTGGCGCCCAAATCCCGCTTCGCGGCATTTGTAGACTGACCAAAGTTGTATTCAGCGTTAAAATCAATGGCATTATCGCCATCGGTATCGTGATAACCCTGCCAGTCGTCACGACCCCCTTTACTTGCAATTTCTTCGTCGCTGTACTCAAGATAATCACGGGCGGCGCCAAAATAACCAAAGCCTTCGTCGAACTGATGCTCCAAAGCGGTATAGTTTTCATCGCTGTTGGTGTGATCAGATAACAAGCCTTTGCCGTCGGTATCGTTATCCAGATAATCGTCGGCTGCCTGACTGTAAGCCACAGACATCAGCAAAAATTTCTGAATAAGTTGTTTTAAATCGCGACCGTCGGTAGTCAGATAAATTTTTGTAATGTCATCACCAAAAGGGTCCTGGCGCAATGACCCACCGAGCTGTGCGGCGGCATTGTCTGCAAGTTCATCAAAGAAACTGCGCACCAGACCTTCAGGTGTAGTGCTACCGGCTTCTCCCCAGCCCACGAACTCACCGTTATTCCAGTCTTTGTGCTGACCGACTGCATCATTGCCGGCAATTTTACCTACCAGGTTTTTGCTCGAAGAGGAAACATCAGCCAGAGTACGTTGAACGGCATCCGGGTCGGTCGAAGTCAGCAGGTCACGGGCCGCCAGGGCATCGTAGTCGGCAACATCAAAATAAGAGTTGAGCGCTTCAATCACAGCATCGCGGGTAGTGAAGTTGCCATCTGTATCAAACGCCGCTGTATCTCCTAATTGTGTATCAATCAGAATGTTTAAGTCATTTATTAACAGGTGGCGGGCTATCTGGCCGTTATAAGAAACCGCTGATTCGCCATTTACAAATGCACTTTCAAAATCATAAAAATCCAGCGCATCCTCGACAGCAATAGTCAGGGTTTTGGTAAAGCTTTCATCTTCACTGTCGGTTACCGTGATCTCTACGTCAACACTGGTCTGAGATTCAAAGTCAAACGCCACACCTTCTGCCAGCGAAAGGGTATTACCGCTGATGGAAAACTGATCATTATCGGTGCTAAAAGTAAATGTTTCACCACTGTCAGCATCGGTTGCGCTAAGCGTGCCTATTTCTGCGCCGGCCTCATTTTCATCTACACTGGCAGAAGATAATGAGATATCAGTAGGCGCTGAGTTCGCTGGAGGTGCAGGTTGTGGGTCATCACCGTCAGAGGAACTACCACCACATGCGGATAGCAAAAGGGAGCTTGTTACGGCAACAGCCAACAGTTTTTTATTAAACATTCCTTACTTCTCTTGTTAACTTGAGTGAAGCAAGACTATAACAGCTTACAATTGAGAATCAATATCATTCGCAATGGTTTTTGCGTCTGATTCTTGTTCTTTTTTGACTAGCTGCTGTTTGTAGTGAACCGTTACACTGTATCCGTGTTGCAGAACAGTTTGTTATTCACGAATCTAAAAAAGAGGGTCAGAGACAGCGAAAGGGGAATACAGCAGGAGATACAGGACACCCATAACAGGGCAGGAGATACAGGACACCCACAACAGGGGGATAAAGCGCGCGGCACTGGACACCCACTACATGGACGACGCAGCAGCGCGCGGCTCGAGACACCCACTGTGCGCCACTGGACATCCACTACATTACACATCGCCATTATCGCGCAAAACCTCGCATCGACAGGCTATTTGCTATATTTTCAGCACCTGACGCGCCCGTCGTGGGCTTGAATATTTTATTATGCCATTACGGCGAAGACCATTTTCCATCGGTGCCAGGGTGACTTATTTAGTGCAGATTTACAGAATGCTTTGTCCCGGAACGTTACTTAAGCTGTCTGGAAGTTGGTGATTAAAACCGACAACGCATTAAAAACTTAAAGGAGCCCCGGCAAAGCGATAAAAAAGCGCGCAAAGGCACTTTTTTATCTAACTAACTGGTGTGTCAGACGCACTGGCAATAAATTATTATTGATGAGTGCCGCGTACCGGATAATCATTGTCCGGTTTTCTGACAAACTGCAATCCCTCCACCAGAATATCGATATCAGGTCGTGAAAAGGGAGCATTAGAAATATCTACGATACGAATCCTGCCATCTCGCTCAACCACAAATGTTGCAGGTTCTGCAAAAGGATGATCAGTTTCCTCTGGCGACCGCGGGTCAGAGATATACAGCCCCAGTTTTTTCATATCATCTTCGTTTAACCCGTAACATATTGTGAAGTCTAGTGATAAATCATCAAGATGGGCCTCCAACTGCGCTTTGCTGTCGGCAGAGACGGCGATAACATCGACTCCGGCATCTACCAGCTTGTTCTTCTGCTTGCCAAGTTTATTTAGAAACTTGGTGCAGATAGGACAGTGCTTACCCCGGTAAATAATTACCAACTGCCAGTCGGTGCCTTCGGCAGGTTGACCAAGTGTGTGAGATTTACCATGTAAGTCTGTGACTGATATAGCGGGAAATGTGCTGTTCGCCTGTAACTTCTGCGAAAACTCTGATTGCGTCATGTCGCTCCTTTTCCTGTTTTTAACCAACATTGTACGTTGACGTTGGCGGCTAAATGGTACTTGCACTATTCCCTACGCCACGGCTTATGAATCGGTGCATCAACATGCAGGTAAAAAGACGATCATGAAGTACTTTTAAGAAAAAGATAGCGCCACCCTGGCAGCGCTATCTTTGGGGATATTTAGGTTAGTGCAAAAATTTCCAGACGATACTGTGTTCAGAACCCATACTCCACAGTAACACCACTGCCATGAGCAACACTTCAAGGAGTAAAACCCCGATGGCAAGCATAGTGCTTGAAAGAATAAAACCTTCTTTGTTGCTGATTCCCAAAAAGTTTGGTGTACCCTGATAAAGCAAATAGGCGGTGTAACAAATACCGGCTATGCACGCCAGCGCGCACACCCAGATAATAGGGTAAATGGCGAACAACCCACTTAAAAACATCGGAGTCGCAATGTAGCCTGCAAACACAATACATTCGTGTCGGGATGGGCGGGTAGGGAATTTGCGCGCCAGCCAGTGAATCAAACTGCCTACTGCAGCGACAGCCAGCAATATCATGGCATAAAAACACACACCGATAAGCAGGCCGGTTTCAAATGACACCTGAATGGTGTCATTCTGGCCACCCAGCGACCAGCCAAATTGTGTCGTGCCGATAAAAGAACTTACCACTGGAATTAACGCCATCCAAAGAACATGATGCATGTAAAGGTGCGAGACCGTTTCATGCTCTTCATTAATAGAACGCCACTCTCTATCAGGATGATGTAACAGCCCCCACAGATGATTACTCATTGGCTTCTCCTACGTTGCTCATTATTCACATCTTTTTAACAATATACGTAAGATGTCCTGAATGTGTAGGACGATAATTGTATAAAAAACCATCTATAAAGAACTGTTGGATATAAACGGTGTCGGCCAGGTAGACCTGGCGGGTGGAATTTTTACCGCAAATTACGGGTTTAAGCGGTGCATTGGCGATAGGTATACACTACACTAAGCTATGATGAGTAAATTGATGTAACCGGTTGCTGCTATGCTGAAAGAACTGCACGAACTGACGTCAGATGAAACGCTGAGCTTCGAGCAAAAAACACGCGCAATTTTAAAGCTTGGGCTGGAAGAATTTCAGCAGGATCATGGCATCGTGAGTTTCATCAGCGATGATACCTATACAATTAAATATGTTGTCTCAGATGATCCCGGTCTTAAGCCCGACTTAACCTTTGCAGTTGGCGAAACCTATTGCTGGCATACGCTTCAGGCAGATAATGCGATAGCTTTCTCTCACGCCGGTACTATCGACTCAGTAGCCACCCACCCGTGTTATAAAAATCTTGGTTTGGAAAGTTATATTGGCGCGCGCATCACAGTGATGGGTGAGTTGTATGGGACGCTTAACTTTTCTTCAGCTTCGCCGCGTCCTGAACCTTTTACCTCAGAGCATATTGATTTTATCAATTTGTTTGCCCAGTGGATTGGTGTCGAACTGTCCCGCGTTATCGAACAGCAGAAGCTCAAACAGCGCATTGAACTTCAGCAGCAGATGGAAGAAATGGCATTGATAGGCGGTTGGGAAGTCGATTTGGAAAATAACCATATTTTCTGGACTGAACAAACCCGCAGAATTCATGAAGTGCCAGATGATTATGAACCAGATTTGGCCACTGCTATTGAGTTTTATGTCGAAGGCGAATCCCGGGACGCAATTTCTGATGCGCTGGCAGAAGCCATGGCTACCGGTACGCCCTGGAGTCTGGAAGTCCTGATTCGCACCTATACCGGTAACCTTAAATGGGTGGCCACACAGGGTCGAACGGAGTTCAAAGACGGTCAGTGTGTACGAATACTGGGGGCTTTTCAGGATATTGACGCGCAGGTCTCTTTGCGCAATGAACTTATCGAGAAACGCAATGAAGCAGAGCGGTTACTGAAAGCCCGCAGCGCCATGATCGGCAAAATAAGTCATGAACTGCGCACGCCGATCAACGGCATTGCCGGCATGCTGCAAACGCTGGTGGGAGAGAGCAATCAGGATATCATTGAGAGTCGCGTGGCGATCGCCATGCGCAGTGCGGATTTGTTGGTGAGACTGGTTAACGATGTGCTGGATTACTCAAAGGTGGAGTCTGGACAGCTGGAGCTGGAAGACGTTGCTTATTCGCCCAAAAATATTTTTGATGATTTGTATTATCTTTACGAGCCCCTGGCCCGTAAAAAGGGCATCGAAATGACCGTTGAGGCCAAAATTCCTGATGGTCTCAGAGCGCTGGGTGATCCCGGTCGCATGACACAAATCTACTCTAATCTGATTAACAATGCGGTGAAATTCACTGATAAAGGCAAAGTCAGTCTCACGGCGCGCGTAAAGGAAAAAGATGATCAGAATATGCTCTCGGTGACTGTCACAGATACCGGTATCGGCATGAGTGAGCAGGCCATTGAGAGCCTTTATCAGCCATTTAAACAAGGCAATGCGGGGATCTCGTCCAAATACGGTGGCTCCGGGCTGGGATTTGCTATTGTCAAAGAGCTTTGCGATGCATTTGGTGGTACGCAGAAAGTAAGTAGTCGCGAGGGCGTGGGAACCCGCATAGTGATTGAGCTACCCCTAAAGCCCCTCAATCAGGAAGAGATGGCGCAGGAGGATTACATTGGCCCGGAAAATAGCAGCTTCGAGCATATTAAATTGCTGGTGGTGGATGATAACGAAATTAACCGCCTGGTCATGGAGTCGCTGCTGTCCCAATTACAAATCAGTGCAGATTATGCGGTCAATGGTTTAGAAGCGCTCAATTGCATTGAACGCGCCTCAGAGCCTTACACACTCGTACTGATGGATTGTGAAATGCCGGTAATGGACGGTATTGAGGCTACACAGGTGATTAAGGATACCTATACCAATAACAGCAAAATGTTCATTGTGGCCATGACTGCTGATACCTCTGACTTGAATCGTCAGGCATGTCTGAAAGCCGGAATGGACGCCTTTTTAAGTAAACCTATTAAGCTTGACGCACTGCGCAGCGTACTTAATGAGGTGGCTTTCCCTCAGATTACCGCAGCATCCTTTACCGGCCAGCGCTGAAGAATCTACCCAATAGTAACATAATCTCCTCCTGCCGCCTGTGCGCGACATCCGCCGGGAGGAGATGCCCAAATTCTGCACTTTTCACCCCTTCTGATTAGCGTAAAAGTAATCTTTTAGTGCCTGTTCAGATGTACAACTAAGCAGAATATAAAAATATGAAATTATGATGAGTTCGAAAATAAATTTTGGTGCCGACTCTGCCCTGCATTTTCCGCTAAAAAGCTGGTGGCACATTTGCAAACGGGTATTTACCAAAAACCAAGAGCACAACTTGCCGATTATTGCTGCCGGTGTGGCGTTCTACTTTCTGTTAGCCATATTCCCGCTGCTGGGTGCTGTTATTTCCTTTTACGGACTGATGGTGTCACCGGAAGAATTGCGGGAGCACATGGCTATGTTAGTCGATGTGGTGCCCTCTCAAAGCCGCTACATTCTTGAGGAGCAGCTTAAAAACCTGACTGAGAAATCCAGTTCTACCCTGAGCTGGGGATTGCTGCTGTCCATCGTTATTTCGTTGTGGAGTAGCAGTAAGGGCGCCAACGCGTTGATAACAGCGTGTAATATTACTTATAACGAAGCCAAGGGCCGCAACTTTTTTAAAGGACTGGTGGCCCGTATGACCGGCACTACCAGCATCATTTTGACCATCATTGTTGCGCTGGCGCTGATTACAGTGGTACCCAAGTGGATAAACTGGATCTCAGCGGGCTACATCTCGACCAGCCATGCAAACTTTATTACCCTGCCGGTAATGCTGTTGTTGTTTAACGCCAGTTTATCGGCCTTGTACCGCTATGGCCCTCACCGCCGGCCGGCTAAGTGGCGCTGGGTAACAATCGGTTCAATTTTGGCTACCGTACTATGGATAATGGCCTCTTACGGGTTCTCATTTTATTTGAGCGAGTTTGCCAGTTATAACAAAACCTATGGTTCTGTGGGCGGAATTATAATTCTACTGATGTGGTTGTATTTAAGTGCCTACATCATTTTGCTCGGGGCGGAGATTAATGCCGCCATTGAGCTGCAGACGACTGCCGATAGCACGGTGGGTGAAGACAAACCCAAAGGTGACCGTGGTGCATTTGTGGCCGATCACACACCCGAGGATGTGCGCGAAATGGAAGCCCAGGAAGCCTCTCCCTATCAGCAAAAAGACTGATTAATTATTATTTCCCTATAAACGCTGATTTATTGAGCAATTACGTCAATCCAGTCCTTCTGCCTATTGCTGTAGGGCTGGAATTTGATAGAGTTGACGGCCTTAGTCTATAGATTAACCATGTTCACTGGCCGGTGCGCTTGCCGGTGACTTTCAGGATACACGAATGGCAGAGCAATGCTTTCGGATGAAGGGCACAACGCTTACCAGCATTGTGCTCGATATAATAATGTTTGACCCTGATGAATTTGATAAGCAACTGGCGGCAAAAGTCGCCAGTGCGCCCCAATTCTTTACACGTTCCTCATTGATTATTCAGCTTAGCTGCGCAATTGACGCAACAGCGTTTGAATTATTGGTGACGCTGTGTCGCAAACATCAGCTTCAACCTATGGCGGTAAAAGGCCAGGTAGGCGATTTGCGCGAAACGATCAACGATTTAGGTTTATCTGATATCAGTCAGAGTAAAGCCACAGAAAGCGAGCTTTCACCGGCGGATGAGTCTCAGTCACAAACGCAGAAACCAGCAGGAGCTAAACCTGAAGTTAATAAAACCCGGGTGGTAGCGCGGCCGGTTCGTTCCGGCCAGCAGGTATACGCTGAAGGTGGCGATCTGATTATTCTGGCGGCAGTCAGCGAAGGTGCCGAAATTCTTGCCGATGGCAATATTCATGTATATGGCACTATGCGGGGACGCGCCCTGGCGGGCGTCAAAGGAGATACTGAAGCACGAATCTTTTGTCAACAGATTGAGGCAGAATTACTCTCTATCGCTGGCCGGTTCGTCATGCAGGAAACGATTCAAACACAGTGCTGGAAAAAACCAGCTCAGGCATATTTGGAAGAGGATGCGTTACTGGTCACCGAACTTGGGTAGGTGCCTGACGTTTTCGTCGAGGAAAAGGTAGATGGCAAAGATAATCGTTGTAACCTCTGGTAAAGGGGGTGTAGGAAAAACAACATCAAGTGCGGCAATAGCAACAGGGCTTGCCTTACAGGGACACAAGACTGTAGTAGTGGATTTTGATGTAGGTCTGCGTAACCTTGACTTGATCATGGGCTGTGAGCGGCGTGTTGTGTATGACTTCGTAAATGTCATCAACAAGGAAGCATCACTGAATCAGGCGTTGATTAAAGATAAGCGCACCCCAGGCTTGTTCATCTTGCCGGCGTCACAGACCCGGGATAAAGATGCACTAACAATGGATGGCGTGCAGACAGTATTGAATGACCTGAGTAAGGACTTTGAATACATCATTTGCGATTCACCGGCCGGCATCGAGCAGGGCGCTCAAATGGCGCTTTATTTTGCTGATGAAGCCATTGTGGTGACAAACCCGGAAGTCTCTTCTGTGCGGGATTCAGACCGCATCCTGGGTATTTTACAAAGCAAATCCATGCGTGCTGAGCAAGGTAAAAGTGTTAAAGAACACCTGTTGTTGACCCGTTATAATCCACATCGCGTAGCAACCGCAGAGATGTTAAGTGTCGCTGATGTTGAAGAAATTCTGGCAGTGCCTTTGTTAGGTGTCATCCCCGAGTCAGAAGCGGTGTTGGCTGCATCCAACCAGGGCGCTCCCGTTATTCTTGACCAGGACTCCACTGCCGGTCAGGCCTATTCAGATGCGGTGCGTCGCTTAACCGGCGAAACAGTAGAGCATCGCTTTCTGGAAGCTCAGAAGAAAGGCTTCTTTAAGCGGCTGCTTGGAGGAAAATAATGGGAATTTTTGACTATCTGCTAAAAAAGGGAAAGCCCAACTCAGCCGCCGTGGCAAAAGAGCGTCTGCAAATCATTGTGGCACATGAACGCCGCAAGCGTACCGAGCCTGATTACCTGCCGATGATGCAAAAGGAAATTGTAGAGGTTATACGCAAGTATGTTCAGATTGCCGATGATCAGGTGTCAGTGCAAGTTGAAGACAGTGATGATTGCAGTGTACTTGAGCTGAATATTACCTTACCGGAGTAAGCAGACCGTACGCGTGATTCATTTCTGCCATTAAAAAAGCGCTTCATTGAAGCGCTTTTTTTGTCTCTACTGAACGGATCCGCGATTAACGCATATAGCGGGCTGGCTCACCCTCGTCAGGAATGGTGGCACTGATAAACTCTCGGATATGATCATTCGCCGATTTAAGATCTTCTTTGCGCAAATACATCATATGCCCGCTACGATATCCTTTAAAGCTGAGTCGATCTTTCATCTTACCGCTGGGATCAAGCTGCCACATTGTATACTTAGCATCAAAATAATTAGTTGCACCATCATAATAACCAGACTGAATCATTACGTTAAGGTAGGGGTTAGCCGCCATGGCACTGCGTAAATTTTCGCCCGTGCTGTTATCGGAGCGATCCCAGGGATGAACTGAGCCGAACATATTATATTTAACGTCAGTATCGAATTTCAGCTCGTTTTTCAGATAGTAATTAATGGCCGGGGTAAATGAGTGCAGCCAGGAGGACAGCTCTGCATTATAATCGGGGCTGGCGCCCGTATCCTGCTTATCGATACCCAGGTAACGACTATCCAGCCGACCAATCGTTTTACCTTCATCCCGCAATAGCTCTTTCCAGAAAAAGCGGGTGCTGACGTCCAGATTATTACGGGCTATCGCCGTTTCGCTCAAACCGGAATAGCGTGCCATCTGACGCACTACATCCTGTTTTTCTTTATCACCGATAAAACCACCACGGCTGAGTGCCGGTGTCAGCGTTTCAAGGGTAAACGTCTCCACTTCCTGCAGAAAGGCTTCCAGCTCCATCTGTTGATATTCAGCCGGTAATTTCTTGTGGTGCCAGGCCGCCGCGGCAAAATAGGGCAGGCGGTTAGCCGCTTCCACCACACCATCACGGGCAATCCCCAGTTCAGTCGGGGAGACCAGGATTACACCATTTAAGTACATCCACTGCTGATTTTGCAGTGCCAGTGCCAGACCGGATACGCGGGTTGTACCATAGCTTTCCCCGATCAGATACTTAGGTGCACGCCAGCGATTCTGCCTGGACACAAAAGTATTAATCCACTCAGCTAGATATTCCACATCGGCATTGACGCCAAAGAACATTTCTTTTTGTTCTTCTTTAGATGGCATTTCACCTTCAGCATTTGGCAACACCCGGCTATAGCCGGTGTTGACCGGATTAACATACACAATGTCAGCGACATCCAACACCGAATGTGGATTAGTTTTCAATCCATAGGGCTGTACCGGGTAGCCTTCGTCATCAACATTAAGCACCTTCGGGCCGGTGTAGGCAATGTGCATCCACACAGAGGCGGACCCGGGTCCACCGTTAAAGCTAATCAACAAGGGGCGCGTGTCGTTGTTGTCAGTATCCGTGCGCTCATAATAGGTATATTGCAACGTTGCTATAGCATCACCGTTATCATTCCAGACCGGCTGCATACCTGCCTGTGCACGATACTCAACGCGCTCACCACCAATTGTGGTCTGATGCTTTGTTTCCACCGCCATTTCGGTGGCGATTTTACGGCCGTAGTCTGACGGTGTTTTTTCCTGAGCAAGTGTGTGGGGAGAAATACCCAGCGTAAGGCTGGCAGTTGCTGCCAGTACATATCCCTTCCAAGTCATAAAACCTCGTATTTTTCTGTTTATCCTGACTGTATTTACAGCCTGTTTTAACGCTATCTTAACAAAAGTGTCGAGCAGAGGCGCGTTATTTACCGGCTTTTGTCAGTGCTTGGTCGAACAATTCCATGCCGACATAATCAAATATCCATTTATATATGTAACAACCCTACGACGTATTTTTCTGGTCAATTGAAAGAGGCGCTTATGAAACAGATCGAAACAGGTAATCCGGATAAAGGGCTGGACGGGCTCAAAGTCAATGACGTGGCTCCGCCACCGGAACCTAAAGATGATGAAATTATGGTGCAATTACATGCGTCATCGCTGAACTATCACGATTACGGTGTAGCCAGTGGCACCATGAAAGCCCCTGAAGGCCGCATTCTTATGTCTGATGGCGCCGGTGTTGTGAAAGCAGCCGGCAGTAATGTGAAAGCCTTTAAAGAAGGCGACAGCGTAGTATCAGTCTTTTTCCCTGACTGGCAAACAGGCGGGCCGACAGTAGGCGATTTTAGCAGAACACCCGGTGATGGCATCGATGGGTATGCCCGTGAATTTGTAACTGTTCCGGCAAGCTGGTTCACGCGGGCCCCGAAAAACTGGCAGCATAATCAGTCCGCCACGATTACCACTGCCGGCCTGACCGCCTGGCGAGCGCTGGTGGTAGAAGGTAACCTCAAACCTGGTGATACCGTGTTGCTGCTGGGGACAGGCGGCGTGTCAGTGTATGCATTACAAATCGCCAAAGCGATGGGCGCGCGGGTTGCCATTACTTCATCCAGCGACGAAAAACTGGAAAAAGCGAGGAGCATGGGCGCAGACTTTACGGTCAACTATAAAACAGACGAGAACTGGGGTAAAACCGTTCTTGAATGGACCAATGGGTACGGCGTCGATCATGTGGTGGAAGTTGGCGGACCAGCGACGCTGGGCCATTCAATAAAAGCCACGCGGGTTGGCGGCAGTATCGTACTGATTGGGGTGCTCACCGGAATCGGCGGGGAAGTGCCCACCGCATTGTTGATGCGCAAACAAATCCGGCTGACGGGCGTTATTGTAGGTAGCCACCAGCATCAGAATGATTTTGTTAATGCCCTTGAAACGCTGGATATTGAACCGGTCATAGATAAGTCTTTTGCTCTGGATGATTTGGCTGATGCATTCAGGTATGAAGCGTCCGGGCAACACTTTGGCAAAATCGTGGTGGATTACTGAGGCGTAAAATAAACACACCGGGCGGCGGGGGACACCCGCTGGCCTGTCAGTGAGACTGGCTTATCTGCGGCAGTGCTGTGATAAATTGTCTACGCTTAATATTACGCGCTATCGTATGTAGATAAACGGAGAAAGTCGGTTGGCTCTGCAACTTGTTACAGATTCCTCACATGAAAAAAAGCTGCTTGAGAGATACATCAGCTCGCGGGCAAAACCGGACTCAACCCTACAGATACTGGAAGCAGGATGCGGTAACAAATGGCAACTGGCCTTACCGGATTTATGTTATTCATTATCCGGCGTGGATTTGGATGAAGAGGCGCTGCTATTACGCCAGCGCAACCATAATGATCTGGATACGGTTATTGTGGGCGATTTGCGCTCGGTAAATCTACCTGAGCACCAATACGATATAATTTACACCGCCTATGTTCTCGAGCATGTCGCTGATGTGCCCAGGGTGCTGGATAATTTCAACAGGTGGCTGAAACCTGGTGGCCTGCTGGTGATAAAGGTACCGGACCGTGACACCGTCTATGGTTTTGTTGCCAGAAACACGCCTCACTGGCTGCACGTGTACTATTATCGCTGGATAAAGGGCAACAAAAACGCGGGTAAACCCGGCTATCTGCCATATCCTACAGTCTATGATAAGGCATTGGGTCGTCACCAAATGACGCAGTTTTGCCACCGTGAAGGTCTGCATCTGATGGCAATGCTGGGTAAAAATAATTATCTGCGAAAGCGGTCAGCCAGAGACCGTGCGATCCGGGTTTTTGTTCGCCTGATTCATTTATTTTCTTTTGGTCGTCTGGCCTGGCATTACAATGATTTGATCTTCATCATAGAGAAACCCACCGCTCTCAGCGACGAACATACTGCCGGCTGACGTTTATTTTACACCATAGCCAGCAATATGGTCGAAATATAAAGATAAATCAGGATAATAACGCTACAACTGATCATTACGAACACGCTCTTGCATACGCAAGGGCATCGCGAATCTGGAGACCATCATGGCCGTGCATGAAATTAATCATCCGCTCATTCAGCATAAGCTGGGTGTAATGCGTGAGGCAAACCTGAGCAGTAAAGATTTTCGACAGCTTGCCAGTGAAGTTGGCAATCTGCTTACTTATGAAGCCACCCGGGATTTGCAAACAGAGACCGCGACCATAGAAAGCTGGTCAGGTGATAATATTGAAGTGGAAAAAATCAAAGGTAAAAAAATTACCGTGGTACCTATCCTCAGAGCGGGACTGGGGATGCTGGACGGTGTCATGGAATTAATCCCCAATGCCAAAATTAGCGTGGTAGGACTTTACCGTAATGAAGAAACGCTGGAGCCCGTGGCATATTTCGATAAGGTCGTGAAAGATATTGACCAGCGTACTGCACTGATTGTCGATCCCATGCTGGCCACCGGCGGGACCTTGATTGCAACTATCGACTTGCTCAAGCAACGTGGTTGTCAGCATATAATGGGTCTGTTTTTAGTGGCGGCTCCCGAGGGCATAAAAGCGGTTAATGACGCCCATCCGGATGTGGATATTTTTACCGCTTCGGTAGATGATAAGCTGGATAGTAACGGGTACATCTTACCCGGGCTGGGCGATGCAGGAGATCGGATTTTCGGCACCCGCTAAACTGTGCTATGCAGCCCGACACTGGTAGTCTGTGCTTGTAGCGACGGCTGTTAGTTGCAAAATATGTAAACTTCAATTGCGTGCGCTGAGATGACCCATTGAAATCTATGAATAAAAATAAGCTGACCTTAAAAGGGGTTGCTGATCTTATCGGTGTCTCCACCGCCACCATATCTAACGCGTTTAACCGTCCGGACCAGTTATCTGCGAAAAAACGCGAAGAAATTTTGGCGCAGTGTAAGAAAATTGGTTATCACGGCCCAAATAAAGCCGCCCAGATTTTACGTAAAGGCGAGTCAGGCATTGTCGCCTTGATTCTTGCCGATAGCATTGAGTATATGGTCAGCGATCCGGTAGCCAGTATGTTTATCAAGGGGGTTTCCCGGGTACTTAGTGAGCACAATAAGCACCTACTGCTATTTAGCGGTAACGAGGCCAGCATCCGAAATGTCAGCGACTTTGTAGATGGCTTTATCTGCTACGGCGCACCTCACAATAGGGCCCTTGCTGATGAACTAAAATCATTAGCCAAGGCTGTAGTCACCGTTGACTTTGATATTGACGGCCTGCCATCGGTAAATATTGATAACGAACAGGCGGCGTTTGATATCGCCAGTCAGACAATTGAGTCTGATGATAACATTGCGGTGCTGGGACTGAAGCTTATTGATGCCTCGCAAACTTGCCGGATCGACGGCCATGCTTTGCTTGAAGCCAGTACATCAATTTCCCATCGCCGCTTAAACGGGTATAAGCGCGCAGCGGCACAGCATGGCAAAAATATCGATAATCATCTGATCTGGCACATTCCTGAAAGCCAGGGGCATTATGCTAAAGAAGCGGCTGTACAGGCACTTGATAGCATTCCCAGACCAACCACCATAATGTGTATGAGTGATATCATAGCGCTCGAATTGCTGCAGGTGGCCCTGGCTAGAGGTATTCGCGTGCCGGATGAGCTGAAAATAACTGGTTTTGATGGAATCGAAGAAGCGGCCAGAACACGGCCACTTCTTACCACTGTCTGCCAGTCAAGTATCAACAAAGGTGAGCTGGCAGCCAGACAGCTGCTAAATCATTCGATGAGCAACGAAGTCCTTGCCTACGAGATCATCGCCGGAGAAACTGTCTAAGCATCGCCGGAACCAGGTTATAAGGTCAGTTACGGCCGTACGGTCACGCGCGCGGCGCTGGCATCTCGCATTTGCAGACCTGGTCGCCATAATAGTTGTTGTTGTAGTTACAGACCACCTGAACTGCCACCGACGGTGTTGTCGCGGGGTTCATTGTTGGTGATACTACTGAGAAAAACTTCTTGATGGTTTGCATTGCTCTTTCCTTAGCTGGATTACTGGTAATGGAGAGCTAGAGTATGCAATGCGCTGTGATTCGTTTAAAAGTATTAATTTCTATTGTATTAATCTTTATTTTAGATTTAACTCATTTTAGACAGAAAAGAAAGTGGGGCTACCCGCAAAAAGTAACGTGCAAACGCCCAGGGCCATGCTGGCACAAATGCATTGGCCGACTCTTTGTTAATGGCCTTTACCAGTGCCTTACACCCGGTTTCTGTATCAACCATAAAAGGCGCATTTTTTACTTTCTCATTAATCGCTGAACGGATGAATCCAGGGTGCACGGTGGTCACTTTGATCGGCGTATCCATTACATCAATACGGATACCTTCAGATAACGAGCTCAGGGCTGCCTTGGTGGCAGCATAAACGGTCAGGGCACGACGAAATCCGCGTAATCCGCTGACAGAGGAGACGGTAACCAAGTGACCGGCATTTTGTTTGCGAAAAATTTCCATCGCCGCTTCACACTGAGCCAACGCAGACACAAAGTTGGTAGTGGCAGTCTCCTTATTGGCTTTAAAGTGGCCAGTACCTATAGAGGCGCCTTTGCCCATCCCGGCGTTGACAATGATCCTGTCTAGGCCTCCCAGCTGTTCTGAAAAATGCTGAAAAACCTCAAAAACTGCATCGTGATCATTTACATCCAGTGTATGTGTACGAATTTTCAGTGTCCGATCAATCGCCAGGCATTCTTTGCGCAGCGACTCCAGGTGTTCTTCGCGTCTGGCGCAAAGCGCCAGATTGTGACCCCGGCGGGCGAATTCAATCGCCATGCCACGACCCAGGCCTGAACTGGCGCCGGTTATCAGTATATTACGTCTCATTGATTTTGATTAGTCCCATACCAGTTGTTTAAAATGTTTACGGCACATGGATTCGTAGCGATCGTTACCGCCAATCTGCACCTGATCACCGCATGTGACTGCTTCGCCATTATCATCAAGCCGCACCACAAAACTGGCTTTGCGGCCACAATGACAGACAGTTTTAAGTTCGGCTAATTTATCCGCCCAGGCCAGAAGATAGTGACTGCCGGCAAAGGTTTCACCCAGAAAGTCAGTGCGCAGGCCATACGCCAAAACCGGTATATCCAACTCATCCACCACCTCGACCAACTGGCGCACCTGAGCACGGGTCAGAAACTGCGCTTCATCAATAAATACGCAATGCAGCTTTTGTTGTCTATGTTGCATCATGACATTATCAAACAAATTGTCGGTGTCGCTGAACAGCCGGGCATCAGCCTGCAGGCCGATACGTGAGGCAACCTTGCCTGTGCCATAGCGATCATCCAATGCCGCTGTAAAGATAACGGTATTCATTCCCCGCTCGCGGTAATTGTATGCCGACTGAAGCAGCGCGGTAGACTTTCCGGCATTCATTGCCGAGTAATAAAAATAAAGCTGGGCCATGGTCGAATCGTTATTGTTATTGAACAGAAGCAGGAAAAAGCAATTCCTGAGATTGATTAGGAATCATTGTATCGAAGCTGCGCAAAGAAGTGTCAAAAATCTTATTATCAGAAGATATAAAAAAACAGGAGCATAATGCTCCTGTTTCTAAGGGGGCTTGAAGGGCGTTTATGCCGCTTCGTTCTTGCTGTTTTCCGGCTCAGGCGTGACATCCGGCATCGTTTCTTCCGGGGTCAGTAGCTCCAGATCAAAGGTGAATTCATCCACCCTTACCGCAAGTTTACGTTTTTCATTGTAATCATGCAGCTGCTCGGCTTCAGCGGCATTAATAACACCTTTCTCCTGCAGCTTATTCAGCGCATTTTCAAAAGAAACAAAAGGTACTACCGGCTCTTTACGCAACGCTTTTTGTACTTTGCTAAGCAGATGCGCTACCGCGTGCTTCGCTTTAAATGCCTGCTCATTAATGTCGTTGCCATCACCAGGTAATGTACGTACCAGATGAGTAAGCTGTGCCTTAATCGAACTGTCCTGCATAGAGGCAGTGGCCAGTTCGTTGACCAGTTTGTCTGAAATGCCACTTACACTGTTGCTGTAAGTATTCGTCAGAACACGCATCAGGCCACGGGTCGGCGTGTTCGGGAAATTATTGATGAAATCAACAATCGCCTGCTCCGCCTGCATCAGGCTCCACTGTATCGCATAATCAAAGAATGGCCGCGCCTGCTGGCGATCTTCAACTCGCTGCTCATAAAAGCGTATTGCCGCCATCGCGCCATACATGTAGCTCATGACATCGCCTAAGCGGGCCGACAACAATTCTGCTTTTTTCAGGTCTCCGCCCAAAACGGCCAGGGACAAATCAGCCAGCGGTGCCAGCTTGGCAGAAATGCTGTTCATCCGCTTTTCGTATTTGCGAACTTCAGGCAGCGCAGATTTAGCATCACGGGTAAATGGCAGGTAGCTCTGACCAATACTGCGCAGCGAATTTTTAACGCTGAAACTGATTGTCTTACGCAATACCTTATTAAACTCACCATCAGCGCTGCTATCATCGCTGTGAATCAAATCTACCATATCTTTGAGATACGGGTGGCAGCGCATTGCGCCCTGACCAAAAATCATCAGGTTACGGGTCAGAATATTAGCGCCTTCTACCGTAATCGCAATTGGCACGGCGCTGTAAGCACCCGCCAGAGTATTTTGCGGGCCACGCTGAATGGCCTTACCGGCCTGAATATCCATGGCTGAGTTGAGCACATCGCGGCCCAGCTCAGTCATGTGGTATTTCGCAATGGCCGTTACTACAGAAGGCTTCAGGCCCATGCCCAGACCTTCTGTGGTCAGAACTCGCATGGCTTCTAACAAAAAGGTTTTGCCAGCGATATCCGCCATCTTACCCTGAATACCTTCAAAGCGGCCAATAGGCAAACCGAACTGTTCACGTACATAGCTGTATTCAGCAGCGCCTTTAAATGAAGCCTGCGCAGTGGCGACGCCCATGGCCGGAAGGGAAATACCGCGACCAGCGCCCAGACAGCTCACCAGCATCTGCCAGCCGCGACCGATATTCTTCTGGCCGCCAATGATGAAATCCATAGGAATGAAAACATCTTTACCGCGGGTCGTGCCATTGTAAAAACGCTGGCCCATGGGATCGTGACGATTACCCAGCTCAACACCCGGATGGGTTTTTGGCAGCAACGCACAGGTAATGCCCAGCTCCTGTTTACCGCCCAGCAATCCTTCAGGGTCGTACACTTTAAATGCCAGACCCAATACGGTAGCAATGGGCGCCAACGTGATATAACGCTTATCCCAGGTTACCGATAAACCTACAACTTCTTCGCCATTCCACTGACCTTTGGTCACAATTGCTGCATCAGGAATACCGCCTGCATCTGAACCGGCCTCAGGGCTGGTTAATGCAAAACAGGGAATATCCTTGCCTACAGCCAGACGCGGCAGCCAGTAATCCTGCTGCTCAGAGGTTCCATAATGCATCAACAGTTCGCCCGGACCCAAAGAATTAGGCACCATAACGGTAACGGCAATGGCACCGCTGCGCGCAGCAATCGTTGCTACAACCGTTGAGTTGGCATAGGGACTAAATTCAAGACCACCAAATTTCTTTGGAATGATCATCGAGAAAAAACGATTTTCGCCCAGAAAATCCAGAATCTCCTGAGGAATGTGGGTGCTGTTGGCCAGCTCAAAATCGTCAATCATACCCAGTAATTCTTGTACCGGGCCGTCCATAAATGCTTTTTCGTCTGCACTTAGATCCGCTCTGGGGATTGCACGCAGTGCGTCCATATCAGGTTTACCCTGATAAATTGATGATTCGATCCAAATGTCACCGGCATCAAGTGCTTCCTGCTCGGTAACAGAAATTGGAGGAAGGACTTTTTTCAGACTTTTTCTAATACTCATATTAACTCATCCGCTCATCTGACCAGTTGTTTAAATGAAGTTTACATCAAATTTTGCAAAGATCAAATCAGGGTAAGAAAAATGTTAATAACTAACGCAGATGTAATCTTCATCGGTATAAACAGCGACAGTAAGAGGTGGGGCAGGGCGCAGGCTCATACCTATTGATAGGAATAAAAACCTCACTGCGGCTTATACTCGAGCGTGATTCTCGCTACACTAGGCAATGTTTTCTATTAACAAGAGCTCGCCTGTTCATGCAAAAACTGCCCGAATGGATGAAGTGGTGCCTGCACTCACCAAAACTTGCGATTCTGATATTTATTCTGCTTTGCTCTGTTACCGGGTGGGGCGCACAGAATCTTTATTTCCGCGGTGACTATAAAGTCTTCTTTGAACCAGATAATCCTCAGCGTAAAGCTTTTGAGGATATGCAGAACATATTCAATAAAAGTGAGAATGTCTCATTTTTGATTGTCCCCAAAGAGGACACGGTTTATCAGTCAGACACCTTTGAGCTGATTTATCAGCTTACTGAAGATGCCTGGCAATTACCGCTGTCAACGCGGGTGGAGTCTATCTCTAATTATCAGCATACCTATGCTGAAGATGAAGATCTGGTGGTAACGGATCTGGTGCGTGAGGGCCAATACGACAGCGACCATGTAAACTGGGTTAAAAATGTGGTGCAGAGTGTACCGGAAATTGACGGCCGCCTGGTCTCTGATACCGGCGACGTGGCAGTAATCAATGCCACTATCCAACTGCCAGACGGGGACCAGACCAAAGAAGTTATCGAAATAGCTGATTATGCCCGGGAGCTGCAGACCAAGTATGAGCAGGCTTTTCCTGATCATGAGATATACCTGACCGGCATGGTCATCATGAATGATGCGTTTGCGGTAGCTGCACAGGATGACGCGCAAACCCTCATCCCGTTAATGTTTGTTGTCATTACCATCATGATTGCGCTGCTTACCCGCTCTGTGGTCGCAGCACTGGCTACCCTGCTAATTGTTGGTTCCTGTATTGTAGTAACGATGGGGCTGGCCGGTTGGGCGGGTATCTTCCTAAGTACGGCAACCGTCAATGTGCCTACCATGGTCATGACTCTGGCAGTGGCCGATTGTATTCACGTCATCGTCAGCTTCCGCCAGTACGCCCGCCAGGGCATGGCTAAACACGAGGCGCTCACAGAAAGCCTGAGGGTGAATACCAAGCCGGTATTTATCACCAGTGCCACCACCGCCATCGGTTTTTTGATGCTGAATTTTTCAGCGGTACCGATTTTATCGGACCTGGGAAACATGACGGCCGTGGGTGTGATGTTTGCCTGTTTGTTTTCGCTGACCGTGCTACCAGCAATTCTAAACCTTGCGCCGTTGCGCGTCCCGACAGAAGCCGACACCACACATTCAAAATACTTACAAGCCAGTGAATGGATTTGCCGGCATTACCGCCGCATTCTGCCCATATCGGTTTTTGTGGTGGTGGTGGCGATGGTGGCTTCAACCAACAATGTGTTAAACGATATTGCGGTAAAATATTTCGATGATTCCAGCACTTTCCGTCAGGCGGTAAATGTGCAGGAAGAGACCATGGGCGGCATGTCTAACATCGACTTTGTGATTTACACCGAACAAGAGTACGGCGTTACTGATCCGGATGTGTTGCAAAAAGTAGACGCGTTTTCCACCTGGCTTAGCGTGCAGCCAGAAGTGCATCACGTTACCAGCTTCAGCGATACGATGAAGCGCCTCAATATGAACATGAATAACGATGCGCCTTCTGCGTACCGGCTTCCCGACACCCAGGAGGAGGCATCTCAGTATCTGTTATTATATGAAATGTCATTACCCTATGGGTTAGACCTCAATAACCAAATTGATATAAATAAATCTGCCGTCAGGGTCATAGCCGTATTAGATAACCTGGGTAGTAATGAATTTACGGAGTTCGAGCGTCGCGCCAAGGCCCAGTTTAAACAACTGGCACCGCAATTGCGTGTCGAAGCTGCCAGCCCACCGCTGATGTTTGCCCACATCGGCGCCCGCAATATGAAAAATATGGTGTGGGGTACGATACTGGCGCTGGTGTTAATTTCCGGTCTCATTATTATTGCCCTGCGCTCATGGCGACTGGGTCTGGTTAGTCTGATGACTAATCTGATCCCTGCCGGTATAGGCTTTGGTGTCTGGGGTATTTTGTCGGGGCAGATTAATATGGCCTTATCGGTGGTGCTGAGTATGACGATGGGAATTATCGTTGATGATACGGTACACTTTCTTTCAAAATACCAGCTCGCCAGGCATCGGGGGCAAAGTGTCAGAGAAGCGGTAGGTTATACTTTTGCCACTGTTGGACAGGCACTGGTAACCACAACTATCGTTCTGGCCGCAGGATTCGGTATTTTAATGTTATCCAGTTTCAGGTTAAATTCTGATATGGGTACATTAACCGTCATTATTATTGTTGCCGCATTGCTAGTAGATTTATTATTCCTGCCAGCATTTTTAATGTGGTTAGATCGCAAAAAAGAGCAGTCCAGAGGTGAGAAAGATGCAATATCTGAAACAAATTAACACCTGGTTTTTGTGTGTGGCGGTGACACTGGCCGCTCCGGTGTGGGCCGATGAGAAATCACAGAAGCAAGGTTTGAAAATTGCGCAGGAACGCAAAGACAGAGACCGTGGCTGGCAAAACAGTGTGGCAGAGATAACCATGATTTTGCGCAACGCCAGTGGTCAGGAAGCGACCCGCGAAATGCGCGTGGATAGTCTGGAAATGCAAGAGGACGGGGATAAGGCCCTCACTGTCTTTGAATCGCCCCGGGATGTCAGCGGCACTGCATTTTTAAGCTTTTCCCATGCTATGGAGCCGGATGAACAATGGATCTACCTGCCAGCCATTAAACGGGTAAAACGAATCGCCTCACGCAATAAGTCCGGCCCGTTTATGAGCAGCGAATTTGCATTTGAGGACATGACCTCTTTTGAGGTGGAAAAATTTAATTATGACTTCCTGCGCGAGGACACGTATCAGGGTGATAAGGTTTATGTCATTGAGCAAATTCCCCAGGATGAATTCTCTGGCTACTCAAAACAAATTGTGTGGATCGATCAGGAACATTATCGCGTGCGCAAGGTTGATTTTTTCGACCGCAAAGGCGATGAGCTGAAAACCCTGGAGTTTGAAGACTATGAAAGTTACGAGGTCGACGGCAAAACATTCTGGCGGCCCAAACGCAGCTACATGTTCAATCACCAGACTGGCAAATCGACGGAACTTATCACCGATGAATTAGTGTTTAAACAAGACCTTGATGAATCGGATTTTGATAAAAACAGTTTACGCAGAGCACGTTAATCGCATGAGTAAACCAAAGATAACCCTATTGGCAGCGCTGGTCGCTGCCTCTTTTTCTTCTCAGGCCGAAGTGGAGCTTGGCGGTAGTACTGCGTTTGAAGGCCGTTACTTCCTGCAGGATGCCGCGTATCCGGGCCAGCCCCGCACACAGGTATCCGTTGCCATCGAGCCAGAAGCCTACACCGAGTGGAATGATGGACAGGATAGTCTGTTGTTCAGGCCGTTTGCCCGGCTGGATAACCGGGATGACGAACGTACTCACTGGGATATCCGTGAGCTACAATGGCTTCATGTAGCCGATGAGTGGGAATCCCGAGTGGGTATTGGCAAAGTGTTTTGGGGGCAGACCGAATCTTTACACCTGGTGGATATCATCAATCAGACTGATATGGTTGAGCATGTAGACGGTGAAGACAAACTCGGACAGCCTATGGTCAACTTTACCACCTACGGCGACTGGGGTACGGCATCTGCTTACATCCTTCCCTATTTTCGTGAGCGGACCTTTCCGGGGATGGATGGCCGGTTACGTCCACCCATTCCCATAGTCAGTGATCGTGCTCAATACGAATCGGATGCTGAACAAAATCATATTGATTATGCCCTGCGGTACCAGAACAGCTTTGGCGCGTATGAAGTTGGCTTGTCATATTTTAATGGCACGACCCGCGAGCCCGAGTTAAGTGTTGCCCAGGACGACATTACTAATCCGTTCGTGGTGCCTTACTATGCGCAAATTCAGCAGTTCGGTGTCGATCTGCTCAAGGTTCAGGGCGCCTGGCTGCTGAAGTTTGAGGGGATTTATCGTGAGGGCCAAAGCGAAGATTTTGCAGCTGCGGTGGCAGGCTTTGAGCGCACCACTGTCGGTGTGCTGGGCACCAATCACGATCTTGGCTTTCTGATGGAATATCAGTACGATGAGCGGGAAAACAATTTTTTCAGCACCGGTCAGAATGACTTAATGGCAGGGGTGCGGTGGTCGTTCAACGATATCGATGGTACCGAGGTACTGGCAGGCTTTGTTCAGGACCTGGATGAAGCCAGCACCTATAATGCGTTTTTAGAAGCTTCCAGTCGCATCACTGACAGCTGGCGCTGGAAGGTCGATGCCTATTTGTTCTCTTCGGATGATAATATGGACACCTTCTTTTTTATGCGTCGTGATGACCATCTGCAGGTTACGCTCGAATATTTCTTCTAACTCTACTTCACGCGGTAAAATGAGCCATGAAAAAAATAGGGATAGGCGCATTGCTAACAATCGCCAGCCTGAATGTACAGGCAACGGAAAAGCTTTATGGCATAGCCGGGGCTGGTTATTCTGAAGCCGACTATGAAAATGCCGAAGCCAGTAGTGAAAACTTTTATCTGGCACTAGGCCACGAGTTTGCGCCCAAATGGTATGTTGAGGCGGGCTATAAAAGATTGTTTGACGAGCAAACTGAGACAGCGGATATTAAAGGCGATGCTTTGTATCTGGCTGTATTGGGAAAAGCCGGTAGCAGAAGCGGTGAATTGTTCTATAAGCTGGGTGTGATGCGCGCTGATATCAGTGGTTTTCGCACGCCGGAAGGGGACTGTGAGGGGACCATGACGGCCCCTGGCCGGTGCATGTTCGACGAAGGTGTAATTGCGGGTATGGCCGGTTTAGGCTTTGATTTTCATGTGGGCATAAATAGCATGATTCGCGTGGAGTACGAGTATATTCACGGCGAGAAAGATCTGTCCGCCAACATGATAAATATCGGTTATCGCTATAATTTTAATTAATCGCCCGGGCACACGGCGCTAATATTGTGAAAATTAAACTTTACCTGAAGCTATGTGGTATCAATAGGTAAACCAAATAAGGGGTACTGATATACATGAAGAATGAGTTGGATAATACGTTTATACTTCGCGTGTTCGACAAAATTCGTCAGTTCGGGACTAAACAGGATGACCGGTATGAACTAAACGGTATCACGGCGTTCACCGATATGGATGGGTATACGCTGTTCATTGAAGATATTAAAGTAAAGTTGCAATACGGGTTTCACAACCAGTATCACTATGACTACGAAGACGACGAGCACGTTAAACAGTTTACAAAAAAGCTAAAAGAAATAGACGAAGAATATTGATTTTGACCGCGTTATGACAACGAAACAAACAACCCGCCATCAGGCGGGTTGTTTGTTTCCGGGCCTGGTTATGTCACCTATATTGGTATCCGCAACAAGTATGGGTACAATAGCCAAAAATTTTTTCAGGTAGTTAAGCGTTGTCGGCAATTAAACCTCCCTCTTTCAAGCTTGCGTTTCTCGGGCCCCGCTACTGGCTGGTGTGGGTCGGTGTGGTTATCTTATATCTGCTGATCTGGTTGCCTTTTCCGGTTATTCGCTGGCTGGGCAGTGGCGCGGGCCGGTTAATAGGGCTTATCGTACCTAAGCGGGTAAAGGTGGCGCGACGAAATATTCAGCTTACCTGGCCATCCATGTCAGACGAGGACATCGAGCGACTGACTCGCGAGAATGTGCGCCGTGCCGGTATGGCGCTGTTTGAAACTGCCATGGGCTGGTGGTGGCCAGGCTGGCGTATCAAACGCCATTTTACATTAGAAGGTTATGAACATGTTGAGGCCGCGCTGGCCCAGAATAAAGGGGTTTTTGGTCTGGCCCTGCACAATATGAATCTTGAGTTTGCCTGCCGGGGAGTCGGCTACACCCACCCTTCCATTGCATTTTATCGAAAGCACAACAACCCGCTTATTGATTATCTGCAATATCATGGCCGCGCGCGATCGAATAAATACATGATCCACAAGCGCAATGCCCGTGCTCTTATCAACGCCCTGGACGCCCGGGAATTGTGTTTATATTTGCCCGATCAGGATTACGGACGTTCACAGAGTATTTTCGTTCCGTTTGGCGGCGTAAAAGAAACAGCGACATCCACGGCTACGCTTATGTTTGCCCGTCGCGCGAACTGTGTACCTATGATTTTTACATCGCAGTACACAAAAAAAGGCTATAAAGTAAAAATATATCCGGCCATGCCGGAGTTAGCGACGCTGGATGAACGGGAGGCGCTGACCCGTTTGAATCAAAAGGTGACCGAAATTGTCAGTGAGCAGCCCGAAAGTTATCTGTGGATGCACAAACGATTTAAAACACGTCCCCATAAAGATGATCCCTCGTTGTACAATTAATCAAGGTTAGAGGCTTTGATAGCATCAGGCACAATGAATCTTTTACTATCAAGGTGCAACATGCCCACGGAAGAAGTATAAATGGCGAAGAAAACGTATTCGGGTAAACGATTCTGGGCCCGCCAGTTCGCGGTGGCAGTGGTGCTTGTGCTACTGGCAGCCGCGCTTATTTACTGGCAGCAAAACAACGTTGATGAAACCGAAACCCGTAGTGTTTCAAAAGGTCTCAGTGATTTTTATGAGCAGTTCAAGCAGGGACCCGAGATTGAGGAAGAACCCACGGAGGGTGATTTTGTTATAGACCTCAATGGTACTGACACACCGCTTGAAACACGTCTGGAGACCATGGCCAGCGAACTGCGGCCGGTACAGCGCAACTGGGTAGGAGAGCACAGACACCGCTCGTTTAAAGCCGGCAGTACCCTGCGCGAGGCTATCTCCGGTTATGCTGAAAAAGAGGGCGTTCAGATTATCTGGGATTTAAATCAGGATTTTGTTATCAAGCATCATTTTCAGATGGACGATACCCTGGTAGGGTCACTGGAAAAAATAGCCGCTGCTATCGACAGTAATTTCAGCAATGATGTGCAGACCTTTGTTTGCCCCGGTGAACGTACTATGGTTATTACCGCTAAGTCATCTGAATATCTTGATGAAAATTGTCGGCAGCGCTAGCTGCCCACGTCATGAAAGATGTTACCGGCTGTGAGCGTCAGCTATGACTCCAGCACGTCCTGCCAGATCCGTTTCACGTTCGCACGGAGGGTTTCCAACTGTTCAGATTGCTCAGCAAGTTTGTCATCGGCTAAGGTTAGCTGATGGTATTGCTCACGTAGTGACTGATACGCGCTCACCAGCGCCTCACAGCGCCGCGAATCAATAAGCCCAAGATTCATAGCATTGTTAAGTATTCGGGTATTATCCGTGTAGTCTGTCAATGCAGTATATTCACTGGCATACGCCAATACCCAGTACTGACTGAGAAACTCGATATCCGCAATCCCCCCTACACATTGTTTCAAATCAACGGTATCACGGGTCCCGGCGTCCAGGTGCCCGCGCATTTTTTCGCGCATAGATACGACCTCACTGCGCAATGCCGCTTTATCCCGAGAGCGGGTAAGAATATCGTGACGCACCCGATGGAAAATAGTTAACAACTGTTGATCACCGGCTACGCCCCGGGCGCGCACCAACGCCTGATGTTCCCAGGTCCATGCCTGTTGCTGCTGATAACTTTCAAAACCGTCGATATGGCAGCACAACAGGCCGGCAGACCCGGACGGGCGCAATCGTAAATCGGTTTCGTACAGCTGTCCGAACAGCGTATTTGTATTGAGCAGATGCATAATGCGCTGGGCAAGTTTGATATAAAACTGCTGCGCGCCGACTTTACGCGCCCCGTTGGTAGAGGAGGTTTTTGGCGCATTGTGCACAAACACCAGGTCCAGATCAGAACCATAGCCCAGTTCGTAACCCCCTAACTTTCCATAGCCAATTACAGCAAACCCCCGGGCGTCGCCGGTCAGGTGTTCGGGCACGCCAAAACGCTGGGAGACTTGTTCCCAGGCCTGATAAATGATGGTATCCAGCATGACTTCAGCCAGCACCGTAAGTTTATCGCTGACTTTGACCACCGGCAGAGAGCCGCTGATATCCGAGGCGGCAATACGTAACTGCTGACAAAGCTTAAACTGGCGGCAGGAGTCCATTGTCAGCTCAACATCGTCCGGATCAATACGCAAAAGCTGCTGACGCAACTCATCTTCGTATTCACGGCGGCTTTCCTGCAAGCTGGTATTTTGTTGTTCAAGGTATAACGGTGTTAACAACTCATCCAGCAGTAACGGAAAACGCTGAATCTGTTTGGCAATCCATTCACTGCGTTTGCACAATTTTACCAGCTGATTGAGTACATCAAGATTTTCCAGCAGCAAGTTCAGATAGGTGGTGCGACCGGTGATTGCTCTGATCACATCCAGTACCCTGGGCATCACCCGATGAATATGATTGGGGCTGGTTTCTATCAGGGTATGCAGCAATTCGGGCATCAGTTCATCCAGCGTTCGCTGGCCGCGCTCACCAATGCGAAACTGTCGCAGATTGGCGCGAAACTCCATCAGCTGTTCATAAATGGCGTTGGCGTTCTCATCGTCCATATAGGGCGCCAGCAATCCACATAACTCTTGTCTGTCCATATCTACCTGCCAGGCATCGTTACACAGATGAAACAGGGAGTCTTCATGGGAATGGGTTTGCTGATGCTCCTCTACCAAATCATTGAACTGCGCGTGTACTTCCTCCATACGCTGCAGCAATTCCGCGTAAAATGTGTCATAACAGGCAAAGCCCATGACCTTGCAAATGACCGCCTGCGACCAGTCATCCTCCGGCAGGGTCTGGGTTTGCTCATCATTGAGCTGCTGGAGGGTGTGCTCAAGCTTACGCAGGAAACAGTAATGACCATAGAGCTGGCGAATGGTATCTGGCTCAATAATCTCCAGATCCCCCAACGCATGCAAAGATTGTTTCAGGTTGGGTGACTGCAGCGCGGGTTCGCGGCCGCCATGGATCAGCTGAAAACTCTGGGTGAAAAACTCTATCTCGCGAATACCTCCCGCACCCAGCTTAATATTATCCTTTAAGCCCCGGCGTCTTATTTCCCGGTTGATCAGCCCTTTCATGTGACGCAGCGCATCAATAGTGGTGAAATCCAGATAACGGCGAAAGGTAAACGGCCGTAAAATATCTGACAGTTCATCCACGTAAGGCGAGGCAGGGGTAATTGGCCGGGCCTTTATCATGGCAAAGCGTTCCCAGCTGCGACCCTGTTCCTGATAATAATCTTCCAGGGCCGCAAAATGTGTAACCAGAGGCCCGCTGTCGCCAAAAGGACGCAACCGCATATCCACTCTGAATACTTGTCCGTCGGCGGTAACAGTGTTCAGGGCAGAAATTAATTTTTGCGCCAGCCGGTTAAAAAACTGCTGGTTTTCAACCTGCTTTCGGCCGCCTTCTGTTTCGCCCCTATAGGGGTAGCAAAAAATCAGGTCGATATCCGATGAAAAGTTCAGTTCCCGGCCACCCAGTTTACCCATACCCAGGATGATCATCGGTTGTGGGCCGTGAGGGCCGGCGGGTTTGCCGTAGCGTTCGCTCAGATGACTATAAAGCCAGTCATAGGTACCCAGAATTAACGCATCTGCCAGGGCTGAGACCCGCGTTACAGAAGTTTCAATATCCTGATTATTCAGCAGATCAGCAATGGTGATTGCCGCCATCTGAGCATTTCTGAAAGTGCGTAATACCCGCATCAGTTGCTCTTCAGTTTTAACCTGAGCCAGTTGCCCGGCAAGTTGGGCTGGGTAATCTTCACCGCTAACTTCGCCGTCTATAATTGTTTGGGGCGCGTCGTTTTCAAAACAGCGCTGCAAAAACTCACTAAGCCCGGCTAATTTGTGCGCAGGTTCATTTGTGTCGAGGACTGCATCATTGTTAACGGCATTTTTCTGCCAGAAAGCCTCGGCTTTTTCCCTGATAATCCTGTTCATCTGCTCTTGCGTAGGCATAATACACGACCTGTGAGTGACAGCCTGTTTTTTATTATGCAGGCTGATTGCTAAAAAATAATGAGTCCGAGTCTGTCATATCCTGTGACGAGGCTCCAGCGACATACAATTAGTACACGCTAAGAAAGGGAACCGAGATGGATACGCTGGTCAAATTAGTGCCGCTCCCCCGGGATTTATGGGTTTACCTGGTAATTGACCTGGCTCTGGCCCTGCTGTTACTGGTACTGCTGAAATGGGTGGCAGGTTTATTACGCAAAGGGTCAGTCACCGATGAACTGGCGGTCAAAGATAATTTTGCCTTCGGCATCAGCATTGCCGGTGGCATGCTTTCGTTATGTATTGTGCTGGGCTCAGTGGTAGGCAGACACGTGGGGCAGGGCTTTGAATCCGCAGCCTCCGGCATGGTGAGCTTTGGTATAATCGGGATTGTGCTGGTTAACTTCGGGCGCTTTGCCCACGATAAGCTGGTTCTGAACCGGGTGGATACCCGCGCGCTCATTAGCGACCGGAGTGTCAGCATCGCCATGGTGGATGCGGCCAGTCTGATAGCCAGCGCCATTATCTTGCGCAGTATGGTGTTGTGGGTTGATGGCAGTGACATGAACGCCATGATAGCGATAACCACCGGATTCACCGTGGTTCTCACTATTTTGATCTTTATGACCCGAATCTATGAGGTACGCTACGCCCGGGACAATCAGAATGACTCATTTCAGGGCGCGCTGCAAAAAGGACAGTTAGCCCTGGCTGTAGAGCATGCCGGTAATCTGCTGGGAACCGCACTTATTGTTGCATCAGCCCGCCATCTGCTTAATTACCACCCTGACGGATATGTCAGTAATGTTACCGGCTGGCTGATTGTCAGCGTAGTATTGTCACTGGCGCTTTATATTCTGGTTAATGCCAGTAAAAAACTGATTTTGTGGGGCCTGGATTATCGGCAGGAAGTCGATAAACAACATAACATTGGCGTGGCCTGCCTGGAGTTTTGTCTGACCCTGGGTATCGCACTGATTGTTAATGGTATTTTAGAGTTTTTATCCTAACAAAAAATCGCGGGTAACAATTTTGACCGCAGGCTGACCAATAATCTCGAAGTGCCCGGCAATGACCGCCAGTTTGTCGCTGCGGGGCAGCTTTTTTATGGTTCGCTCCAGCTTTAGTGCGGTGGAATGGTCAGCAACCTGTAATACCAGTCTGAACACCAGCGGCCCTTTACCTTTTAATGAACGGGCCCCGCCACTTAGACTACCGCTGTGCTGACGCAGGCGTCGCGCGGGATCGGTGGTGATGCCGGTATAAAGCTGATTGAGCCGGTTTTGCACAATGTACACATGCCATAGCGATGGCGGGCTGTCCTCATTTTCCCTCAAGGCTGATATACTCGTGGCCAATTTCATTTCTTACTGCTGAACGTCTTACCATGATTCTACCAGATTTTAAAAATGCCAATGTGTTGATTGTCGGCGATCTCATGCTCGATCGTTACTGGGGCGGTAGTACCGGCCGAATCAGCCCCGAAGCCCCTGTCCCCGTGGTCAATGTAAATAGCAGCGAAGATCGGCCCGGTGGCGCGGCAAATGTTGCCATTAATGCAGCGATGCTGGGGGCCAGGGTGAGTTTACTGGGCTTATGCGGTGACGATGACAACGCCACGATTTTAAGACAGCGCCTCGACTCGTTCGGGGTAAACTGTCATTTCACCAGCGTAGCCGAGCGTGACACCATTACCAAACTCAGGGTGATGAGTCGTAATCAGCAACTGCTGCGTCTGGATTTTGAAAAGTCTTTTGCTGATATCGATAAATCTGCCATGGTGACGCAATTCAATACCTTACTGGCTGACGCCGATATCGTCATTTTATCGGATTATGCGAAAGGCGCGTTGGCCCAGCCAGAACCTCTCATAGAAGCGGCCCGGGCGGCAAAAAAAGTGGTGGTAGTAGATCCTAAAGGCACAGACTTTGCTAAATATAAAGGCGCTACGATGATCACGCCGAATATGAGTGAGTTCTGTGCGGTGGCTGGCGAGCCCGGCAATGAAGACGATCTGGCCCAACGCGCCCATCAGATGAAAAATGACCTGATGCTTGATGCGCTTTTGCTAACCCGCTCAGAAGCGGGCATGACGCTGTTTGAAAGTCACCGTGATGCCTTTCATCTGCCGGCCAAAGCTAAGGAAGTGTTTGATGTAACCGGTGCCGGCGATACCGTCATTTCTACACTGGCAGTGGCCTATGCCGCAGGAGCCAGCCTGCAAGACGCCTGCAGACTGGCGAACATTGCAGCCAGCATTGTGGTGGGCAAACTGGGCACCTCCACCGTGACCGCCACTGAGCTGGCAGTGGCCATGCAAGAGCAGCATAAAAATAACGACGCCGGTGTGATGAGTGAAGACCAGATGGCCATCGCCATTGAACAGGCGAAAAAGCGGGGTGAGCGGGTGGTTATGACCAACGGCTGTTTTGATATTCTGCACGCCGGTCATGTGTCCTATTTACAGGCTGCCGCGAAGTTAGGCGACAGGCTGATTGTGGCGGTTAACGATGATGCGTCGGTGACCCGACTTAAAGGCCCTGGTCGTCCGGTGAATAATGTTCAGCGCAGAATGGCAGTACTGGCAGGGTTGGCGGCGGTAGACTGGGTTATTCCATTTAGTGAGGATACACCGCAGCGCGTCATAAGCCGCCTGTTGCCGGATATTCTGGTTAAAGGTGGCGATTATCAGGTAGAGCAAATTGCCGGCGGCGAAGAAGTGATAGCCAATGGCGGCAGTGTGAAAGTGCTGCACTTTGAAGAGGGTGTCTCAACGACCGCGATCATCGAACAGATTGTGGGTCACAACGGTGAATAACCTAAGACATCGAATACATAATTAGTTGAGTGCAATATATAGTCGCCGGCCAGTGTTTACGCTAAGCTAAGACACGTTCGTGCACTTAACCAGAAGTATAGCGGTAATTCCATGTATGAAAGTTATTACGGGCTGGATTCCAAACCTTTCCAGCTAACACCGGATCCTGATTTTTTCTTTGCCAGTCGCTGGCACAAGCGCGCTATGTCTTACCTGCAATATGGTTTGTCACAGGCCGAAGGCTTTATTGTAATCACCGGCGATATTGGTACCGGTAAAACAACCATTGCTAATTCTCTGGTGGCCGAGATTGAAGATGACATTGTGGTGGCCCACATTGTGACACCCAAACTCTCGCCGGACGAGCTGGTTAAAATGGTGGCTTCTAAATTTGGCCTGGATGTGGCTGGCCAAACCAAGGCAGATATTCTCAAAGCACTGGAAGTCTTTTTGTACGACCTGAGTAAAACCGGCCGGCGTGCGTTGCTGCTGGTGGACGAAGCACAGAACCTGCCGCTGGAAACCATCGAAGAGCTACGCATGCTCTCCAACTTTCAGGAATTTGGGAAGCCTTTGCTACAAAGCTTCTTGCTTGGACAGGAAGAGTTGCAGCCGATTTTGCGGGCGCCCAATATGGAGCAGTTCCGTCAGCGTATTGTGGCCTCTTGCCATCTGGCCCCACTGACCCTTGATGAAACTAAAGAGTACATTGAGTTTCGTTTGCATCATGCTGGCTGGAACGGCAGTACGCTGTTTAATGATGATGCATATAGCCGCATCTATCATTTCACCCGGGGTGTACCGAGAAAAATTAATACACTGATGGATCGTATTCTGCTGTTTGGATTTCTGGAAGAGCTGGAAACGCTTGACGGTGATGCGGTCGATGGCGTTATCAACGAAGTCAGTGAGGAAATGTTTTTACCAGAAACTGACAGTGAAAATGAGCAGGAAGAGGATGCTGATCAGTATGAAGCGTCTGTAGGTACCGGCGTTCCTCATAAGCCAAAGAAAAAGCTGGTAACCCCCAATGGCAATGAAATCCAGGATGCCGAATATTATAAAGCCATGTTGGGTGAATTGGTGGACGCACTGGATGATGCTATCAGTCACAAAGTGAAGCTGACCCAATATATCGACAAATTGCTAAAGAAAAAGTACCAGACTTATGTTCGTCTTAAAGAAGACGATTAGTGTCAGTATAATTTACAGTCGATGTAGTAATAAATATAAAAGCGCATATGAAACAATGGGTTAAATGTTGGCCCGTCTTATGCTGAAGAATTTCTGACCATTGTTAAGGTAATAATGGAGTAGGAGTTTTTTATGAGACTAATTAATAAAGCGTTACTCAGTACAGTATTACTGTCCGGGGCCTGGGGTGCGCAGGCTGCAATGTGCTCTACCAGTGATGTGAAGATAAACGAAGTTCAGGTCCTGGACGGTAGTCCCGTGACGGTGCTTTCTACTCCATATGAAGCAACATCTTGTCTGGGGGCGTTCGATGGCAATAATAGCGCCTTTTCGCTACCTCAGGAAAACCTTGGCTACAAGGATGATGGCTGGTTAAACATCGACAGCTACAATAGCTGGTGGAACACGCCAGGCGCCTTTGTTGAACAAAACGAATTACAGGACTTACAGGGACTGGGTGACATTGATCCGGGCTGGATTTATGTAGGCAAGGCCGAAGGCGACTTTTCATTTGAAGGCGCTACAATGAACGGTCAGGACACCTCATACACATTTATAGACAGTTTGCTGAGCATTTCTAACTGTCAGGATAAGAATGGTAGCGTTACAAGTTGTGGTAATGATGCGGTCAAAGGAGAATTCAGCTGGAATCCACCTGCGACGAATCCGGATGCACTGATGGAACTGCTTGGCGGGGAATTTTTTGACAAAGTAGGGATCATTTTTAAAGCTGCTAATCAATTCGCGATGTATGAATTTGATTTAAAAGCATTGGGACTGGACCCGGTCTTTGAAGATGATTTCAACTATGCATTTAATGGTACGTGGGATCTCAGTGGAACGCTGATAAATAACGGGGGAAATCCTGCCGGGCTGTCAAACGTTTCTGTGTGGGCCAGAGATCCTATTGCAGTTGCCTCTGTTCCGGCACCTACTACTTTTCTATTAGTTTTATTTGGTTTAGTACTGGTAATGAGCAGACGGTTATTGCATAATGCCTGCGAGTAATAAAAAGTCTCAGGAGTGAGGCTTAAGAATTATAAATTCCATATTCCAAATATTTATAGCGGGCAATAGCTCGCTATTTTTTTATGTGTAGGAAACCCCGGCTATCATCCTTAAGAACCAGGGTCACACACAATCCCATATTCCAACCAAGTACTTGCAAGCACCAGGCCAAAATAGTCAAATCTCAAAAAATCTGAGCTATTTTTCTAACTCACTGTTTTTATTTCAATATATATGTTTTCTTAGAAACCATGATGATGAAAGCACTGCTACAAAAGCATGGTGTGTGATTCTTATACTGCAAAAGATGCAGTGCACTGTAATAATTACACGACACCACTTTTGAATATCAACATTCTAATGAGATAAGACTCAGCTTTCGGAAACTATCAGGGCCCTGGCGGCCAACGCTTAGCTAATTATCTTAAAATGCAGATGATTACGGGCGCATGCATTTACATCGATGTACATTGTGTAACCCGATGCAGACAGTCGCCGATAACAGGCCCGCTGAATAATGTCACCCACGATCACGTTTACTGGAAAGTGGCGCTGTTAAGAAAATAACCAACTACATGGCGGAGCAAACCACACGGGATCCATGCATTTCGGCAAAGCCAACGGCTCACTGTTACTAATCTTATGGTGATTACTGATGATATTTCGGCTGGGGCACTGGCAGGTCGGAATAGCCGCCTGAACACCAGTACGCGACGGCGTGGATGAAAGCACGACAACACGCACTATTTATTAAACAACCACCTGCATTTACAGGTGGTTGTTTTTCGAGCGATCCGGGGTGGCGAGAAGCTAGCTTAGCGGCCTTTACCAAACAAAACAATTTCGACGGTACGAATAAGAATAAGGATATCCAAAAGCATACTCTGGTGTTTAACGTAATACAGATCAAACTTCAGCTTTTCCATGGAATCTTCAACACTTGCACCGTAGGGATAGTTAAGCTGCGCCCAGCCAGCCAGTCCCGGCTTAACATTATGGCGCTGATTATAATAAGGTACTTCTCTTACCAGCTTTTCCACAAACTCAGGGCGTTCCGGGCGGGGGCCGATAAACGACATTTCCCCCTTAAATACATTAAATAGCTGAGGCAGTTCATCGATACGGTACTTACGAATGAAGTGGCCGATTCGCGTCACCCTGTCATCATTTTTGGTAGCCCATTTGGCACCGTCTTTTTCGGCGTCCGGGCGCATGCTGCGAAACTTGATGATTTTAAACAGCTTGCCATTAAGGCCTACCCGTTCCTGTTTGTAAAACACGGAGGTACCGGTACGGCGTCCATCATCCAGCCAGATAATGGCAGCGGTTAACAGCATAAACGGCCAGGTAAACAGAAATACAAAGGTTGCCAGAAGGGCATTGATAACATAATCGAGAGCATCGCGCAGATAGTTCTGGCTGTGAAAACCATTTGAGTAAATAACCCAGCTTGGATACATAAGATTGACCACAATCTGGCCGGTTTCCCGTTCCATAAAGTCTAACAGGTCAGTGACCTCAATGCCGCGCAGACGGCATTCGAAAAGCACCTCGATAGGCAATGTGCCGCGGCGCTGATCGCAGGCAATCACAATTTCCTCAATATCATTGTCGGCGATAAACTGCTGAAAATTTTCATCCACTTTAACGTGAATAATTTCTTCCTTACGAATGCCGTCTTCACGGTTATCGCCGGGAATGGGAATAAAGCCGACTAAATCAAAGGCAATGCGATCGACATCGCGGCGCATCCGTTTTTCAATAATTGACGCCCGCTCTCCGGCGCCTAATACCACAATGCGTACTTTACCCAGCCCCAGTAAACCAAGACGATTGGTAAAATAACGAAAGACCACCAGGGTGATAATAATTGAAGCAACTGACGCGGGCAGGTAATAGGGGTGCATCATCATTTCATCAAAAAATGCCCGGCTGATGATTTCGACAAAGAAATAACTTAATCCGACACTGACGAAGATGCGCCGGATAATGCCACGGAATGTCTCCCTGAGTTTAGCTTCATATAATCCGACGGATAAGGAACAAAGCAGAATAGAAACGGTTAATAATCCAACGTTTACGACAAGTTTTTCGATAGATACCGAGTTTGTCAGTCCCAACTGAACCAAAATGAAATGCGTAATGTAACCCATATACGCTATAAGTAATGCTTCCGTTGCAACTAATATGTTGGAACGTTTACTTTGATTGTGCCTGTTTAATGCCACTCCTGGCCCCCTGATACTGCAACGTCGAAGTACATCGTAAAGCTATTCAATGTAATAGACTATAAATGATGTTGGCATTATAGTGCTATTTACCGTAGGGTAAATTGCATTACTTAAAAAAATTTCACCATAACGAGTTTAGGAAGATCTCTTATGTACAATTCTAAAAGCATCATTCCGGTTGTTTTAGGAGCAGCAGTATCTTTGTTATGCGGCTGTACCAGCACTTCCGAACTGCCCCAGGCAAAAACTCGCCAGTCATTGACCACCAGTGTGGATGATTATCAATACCTCATTGGTCCAGGCGATACGTTAAGCATTTTTGTATGGCGCAACCCAGAGATCTCAGGCCAGTACACTGTTCGGCCCGATGGTAAAGTCACAACGTCACTGGTTGAAGATATCGACGTTGCCGGGCGAACACCTTCGACGCTTGCCCGGGAAATCGAAGAAAAACTATCCACGTTCATCAACAATCCTCGTGTTACGGTAAGTGTTAACAACTTTTCCGGACCACTTAGCGAACAGGTTCGTGTTATTGGTGAAGCCACTAATCCGCAAGCTATCAGTTATTCAGAGCATATGACTCTGCTTGACCTGATGATTGCGGTGGGTGGACTGACAGAGTTTGCCGCCGGTAACAGCGCGAAACTGGTGCGTGTGGAAGACGGTGAGCAACAAACTTACAATATAAATATCGATGATTTAATTCGTGACGGCGACATTTCACAGAATGTTGATATTTTGCCTGGTGATATTGTTATCATCCCTGAGGCCTGGTTCTAGTAGTAGCGGAACAAATTTACATGCAGGATTTACAGCCATCTATTGCGCAGTTCTTTGACTTGCTCAAAGGCATATGGATAAAAAAGCGCATTATAATAATATGCTCATGGATTATTTGCCCCATCGGGTTTTTCTATGTAGCAACACTACCCAATCAGTATGAATCATCTGCTGAGGTATATGTAGACACGGGCTCCCCATTGCAACCAGTCTTAACAGGTATCACCATTCAGTCTAATCCGCAACAGGAAATACAGATGATGGCGAGAACCTTATTAAGCCGTTCAAACCTGGAAACGATTGCTAGGGAGAGTGATCTGGATATTACAGTGTCTTCCGATGAAGAATTTGGCGAGCTTATCAATGAATTGAGTAGCGGTATTTCACTCAAGGGGACGAGCAAAGATAATATTTACAATATTGCTTATGAAAATGAAAATCCGGTGGTAGCCCAACGTGTTGTACAGGAAACATTATCCCTGTTTGTTGAAGGCTCACTGGGCAACAACCGCAGAGATACTGATACTGCCGGCCGATTTCTGGATGAGCAAATTGCTGATTATGAAGCCAGGCTTGCGGAAGCGGAACAGCGTTTAGCGGCATTTAAGCGAAAATACAGCGAAATATTGCCTATGTCTGGCTCATTCTATAGCGCGATTGGTCAATTAAGAGATAAACTGGATTCGACGCAATTACAGATACGTCAGGCAAGGCAAAAGATCGATGCGATGAAAGGTCAGATTTCCGGCGCAAAAGTTGCCGACAGTTTTGGCGTTAGAAATGAAGACTCAGCCGCGCTACAAACCCGTTACGATGAACGCATTAAATCGCTGGAAGATCAGCTTGATACTCTTATGCTGCGTTATACCGACCAGCATCCGGATGTTATTGAAACAAAGCAATTACTGAGCAGTCTGGAAGACGCCAGACAAGATGAAATTGATCAATTTATGAGTGAGCAGGGTGCTGAAGACGGCGAACCGGTGGGCGCTTATAACAGTCAGATCTCTTTGGAAGTCAGTCGTTTGCAAAGCGAGATTGCCGCTTTGCAGGTGCAGGAAGAAGACTTACAGAATAAGATAGCTGATTTGGAATCGAAAATTGATTTGATTCCGCAAATTGAAGCGGAGCAGGCCTCGCTAAACCGTGATTATGGTATTACCAAACAGCGTTATCAGGAGTTGTTGAATCGTCGTGAGTCAGCAGATTTAAGTCGTCGGGCAGATGTTTCTGCTGAGGAATTCCAATTCAGAATTATCGAACCTCCTCTGGTGCCAAATCAACCCTCCGGGCCACAGCGTTTGATGCTATACACCACAGTATTGCTAATCGGTTTTGGTGGTGGAATTGGTATTGCCTTTCTGCTGAACCAACTGTCACCGGTTCTGGTACGGGCTCGCCAATTGCAAGATCTGACGGATTATCCAGTGTGGGGAACAGTGACCCATCTTGACTTTGAGACCATAGCAAAAAATAACAAGCGCCATTATATGGTCTTTGCGGCAAGTTCTTTAGCTCTGGTGGTGATTTATGGAGCATTGGTGGCCGCAGAATTGATGAATTTCAACCTGCAGGGTGTGTTGTCATGAGCAGTACAATTGAAAAAGCCCTTCAGCGGCGCCGTGAAGCTATGGCGGCCGAGAAGGCAAAACAAGAAAATACCAGCACCTCTGAGCCTGCGGCTCAGGCCGCAGAGCCAGCATACAGAAGTGCTAAACAACGGGTTAAGGCGAAGGGCCCGGCGACACAGCTGGAGCCATTTAATATTGATCTGGATAGGCTAGAGCGCAATGGCCACGTATCACTTTCCAGTGCACGGAAAAGTATTAACGAAGAATACCGTGAAATAAAACGTAAATTGTTAGCCAATGCGTTCGGGCCATTATCGTCTACCATGAAAAATAGCAATATTATTATGGTAACCAGTGGAAGGCCCGAGGAAGGTAAAACATTTTGTGCCACCAACCTGGCGCTTAGTATCGCGTCAGAGCAGGACAAAACGGTTTTGCTGGTAGATGCCGATGTGTTAAAGCCAAATGTACTCAATACCTTCGGACTGGAGCGCCGTAAAGGTTTGATGGAGTACCTGACCGGTGAAGCCGATGATATAGCGGAAGTGTTATACCCTACCAATGTGGATAAACTAAAGATTATTCCGGCAGGGAAAACTCATCATCTGTCTACCGAATTACTGGCCAGCCAGAAAATGCATGAAACTGTTGATGAGTTTGCTAATCGCTATCCAGATCGTATCGTGATCATTGACACGCCGCCGCTTATCGGTATTACGGAAAGTGCCATTCTGGCAAACTTTGCAGGTCAGGCAGTGGTCGTGACTGAAGAAGGGCGCTCAAAGCTGACTGATATTCGTCTGAGTGTAGAGCGTCTGAATCCTGATATGGCCATTGGTTTTGTGGTAAACAAGGTAGTCAATAAGGATGCCAATGACCCCGGTTACTATGGATATTATTATGGACAAGAACAAGATACAGCTAATGGGGCGTAAGCTGAATGTCTCTCGCTTAGCATTGTTCACCTGTACAGCGCTGGTAGCAGCTAATGTCAGTGCTGGCGATCTGAAAATTGAGCCGCGCATATCGGCTGATACGATCTTTCAGCAAATCGACTCGGACGCCAGGGGTGACAGAGATGTGACAACTCTTCGGCTGGTTCCATCGATTGACGCAATTTATACCGCGAAGCGCGCCAAAGCATCAGTAGATTTATCCGCAACTCACCTGGAACGAGATACGGATGTTTTTTCCACCAAAAATGATTATATCGAGTATCGTTATGACGGTGAGCTGGATGTCATTGAACGGCTGCTGACCTTAGGCGTGCGGGGTAGCTCTCGGTATCGAAATACCAATACTAATAATTTCTTGATTTCAGATAAGCTTACCAATTCAGCGGATCTTGCCCGAGTTCAAACCGATACGATTAGTGCAACAACCGATTTTACCCGTAACCCACTGCTGGAAACTACTGCTTCTGTTTCCTACAGAAAGGTCCAAGCAGAACAAAGCTCCTTTATTAATTCTCAACAATTAAACAATGAGACTTTTTCTGCAATTGGGTCTATCAAAGACGGCCAGGCTGTGGACGGCTTCAAGTGGAACATCTATGGTAACTATAGTGATACGGATCGCTCTGAAGCTAATCTGGGTACTTTTGAAACCCATGAAGTTGAAGGTTTTATTGATCGATTGATTAGCGGGCGTTGGGCATTGCGCTTAGCGGGCAAATCTGAGTCCTACGCATTTAACAGTCAAGGCGATTTTATTCAGGATGAGCGGGCGTTTGATAGTGTTGGGGCAGGCTTCACCTACTATAAAGCCGATGATCGCTATATCTCGCTTACTGCCAATAAAGCTAACTCTTCCAATGAAGAAAATGACGGCGATGTGTTTCCTGGTTTGGATGTAAATTGGGCGTTTACCAGTCGCACAAGTTTTAGCGCAAAACTTAGTAAGCGGTTTTATGGTGATTCTGCCAATCTGAGCATTAAGCACGCCACCCGCAAAATACGTACCTCTGTATTTTACTCAGAAGATGTACGAAATTCCTCGCAGTTCTTGGGCATCGATAACACAGAGGGTGTGTTAGTATGTCCTGGCGCCGGTTTTTCCCCTAACTGCTTTCAGCCTAATTCGTTATCATACGAGCTCACTGGTGGGCAGCAATTCATCCAGCTAGGTGAAGACAATAATGCTATTGATGACAGTATTGTACTGCGAAAAGCTGGCGGTTTTGAAATGAGCTATCAGTCACGTGTTCTGACATTGGGATTATTTGCCCGTTATAATGATAACGAGTTTTTAGGGCAGGAAAGACGCTTGAAAACCGAAACCCTGGGCACGAATGCCGCCTATCGAATCGGTGCATTTACTCGCTTAAACGCTACTCTGAGCTTTGCCGATATCGACCGTGAAGAGCAGACTGGAGTATCAAGTACCGGTGAAAATATGGTTTTTGACGTAGCGCTGAATCATACCTTTTCTCCCCACCTTAACCTCAATGCTGGATATTCCTACACGAAGCAAGATGGGGAAGCCCGGGTGGGAGCATTTGGAAATAATTACACCGAACACCGTCTGCAACTAGGGGTTACTTACACCTTTAGATAGTATGGGGCTGTTTACCATCAAGCCAGCTTGTTCACGCTGGCTTAATTAAATTGTCCGCCTCACTCCTAAGCTAAAGAGTTAGGCAGTGAAGGAGGCGCACCATCACGTCTACTATTAGAGTTCTTGGTATCGATTTAGGCAAATCATCTTTTCATGTGATAGGCTTTACTCATTCTGTTAACCAGATTACCCGCAAAAAACTTTCGTGCTCAGCATTGCTTCAATATCTTCACCAATTAGTTCCATGCACAATAGCATTTAAAGCTTAAGACACTGATAGAAACTGTTCCGCTCGGCCAGTTTCTGAAGCCCATTTTGGCTATTGGCGATATGACTGCCAATCTTTGCCTTGGCAATATCAGCAGTGCAACGGACGTTAAAAACGGCAGGAATTTGACTGCATGGTTGGGCCTTGTGCCAGCGTAATACTCAACAGGAGGGAAGCCAAGATTATTGGAAGTAAGTAAGTGAGGTAATAAGGAACTGCGAACCTTGTTTATCCATGCTGCCAGAGCAGTTATGTCGAGGCAGGGTAAGACCGGGAAGATTTAGGGAGAGTGGCTGATTAACCTGCGAGCCACTAAGCCATTCAATGTTGTGACTGTCGCATTGGCAAACAAATTAGCCCGCCTAGCATGGGCAGTTGTGAAAACGAAACAAGCATTCGACAGCAAATCATTAACACCGGGTTTGCAATGAGAATAGCGCTGACGTACAGGGTAGAACCACTGGATTAAAATCTGACACCAAAAAACAGCTCACAGAAGCTTTTGGCATTAAGAGGATAACCTAGCGTGGATCTCATCGTGGAGTGGGTTGCGAAAGCGCCTAATCAGACTCCGAATACATTAGCGCATAACCAACCCCGTTATTGAAAATTATCATTATAATAACGAGGCGGACCATACATTTTGTGCCCGAGGCTAGATAGCATGGGTAAAGTGCATTGTGGCTTATTGCACGGCTCTGAGCTTTTCCATCCAGGAGGTATAGCGCACTGCGGTATTCGTGGTAGCTGGCAGGCTAAGGCGAGGCACGGCAAAAGGGTTTTTCTCTACCGCGTCTGATACGAAGTAGCCAGGCTCAGAAATCAATGCGCCGATAAATCCCTGATTTTTAATGATATCAGCAGCACGCTCATCAAAATCTTCTTTCATTCCCACCGGATAGCAAAATATTTTAGAAGGCGAGGGAATATTCTTTTTTACCACTGCCAGGCTGTCACTGAGCTCCTGGCGGATGTCGTCTTTGGATAAGGTGGATAACGGACTGTGGCTGCAGGTATGCGTTCCCACCGTCAACCCTTCTTTATGAAGCTCGTTCAGGCGCTGCCAGCTGGTAGGCTCAAAGTGCCGGGTGTCTATGTCGGCCTCGCCACACAGCGTGTGCTTAAGACGATCTGTAAATGCCTGACGGGCATTACGCTCAAGTCGCTTTGCGTGCAAAGACAAATAGCGTCTCGCGTGGCGTTTATCTTTTAACGATAGTATGCGCTCACCCGGAACGCCCAGTGCGCCAGCGTCCAGTTCGCTATGATCGGTAGCACGGATAGTGGTGGCAATCTGTGCATCCCACGGCAGCGTTTGCTTATCAATCAAGTCTGTAATAATAAATAAGGTCGGTCGGGCGTCATATTTTAGCAAGATTGGGATTAATGACTCCGACTGGTCCTGATAACCATCGTCAACCGTGAAGCATACATAATTCTTTGCCGGGTTAAGATGATGGCGTTTGGCAAACAGGTCATCGACGCTGATAAATTCGCAGCCATGGCGGCGAAGTAGTCGAAGAAAACCTTCCAGCATAGTTAAATCTACGCCGTTCAGACCATGAGGCCCAACGGGACGATGTAACGTAAATATGCAAATATGCTGACTCAGCGCCTTATTTAACAGCCAGTTCAGTCCTTTGCTCAGAAACAGCGAATGTATCAAACTTTTTGTCCAACTTTTCAATTAACTACTACGCGCCAGAAGGCTGCGCTCCTGCGTCTGTCTGATGCGTTCGTGTGTACGGGCAATAACCCAAAAAAGCAGTATTTATGTTGCTGATGTTCATGTTTGTCAGCACCACATAGCGTTCTCTGCATAGGATTTAATTTCTGAGCCAATGTTTGTGACCTGCATCTGTCAGGCAATAACTGTATTTTAACCAGCTTACACGGACTCTGCATTACCCCGGTTAACACGTTTAATAAAACTATCATATAAGATACAGCAAGCCCACATTTCCTTTTTACTGTGGTTGCACGTAAAATAAAATAAGATTACACCGTGAAACGATCTGTTGTAGTCATTATTTACTATAAGTTGTTATTTATAATCATGCTCATCAGAGCAGGTCCGAAGGTATTAATTGAGTATGGCAAATGTGAATGCGATGACAGTAGACGTGGAAGAATATTTCCAGGTTGAAGCTTTCGCCAGTGATATCCCCGTTAATGAGTGGTCGAAGTATGAGTCACGTCTTGCCATCCAGATGGACAAGCTACTGGGTACCTTTGCCGATACCAATGTTAAAGCAACGTTTTTTACGTTGGGCTGGATTGCCCAGGCCCACCCGGAGATTCTCAAACGGATTGTGGCGCAGGGGCATGAAATTGCCAGTCATGGTTTTATGCATCAGCATTTGTCCAAACAGAATGAAGATGTATTCTTTGAAGATATCACCAAAGCGAAGGCGTTGATTGAAGACATTACCGGGGTAGAGGTAAAGGGTTACCGAGCTCCATGCTTTTCGATTAGCGCAGATAATGACTGGGCTCACGATTTAATAGCCAAAGCTGGCTACCAGTACAGTTCAAGCAGTTACCCCATTAAACACGATTTATACGGTGTACCACTGGCGCCCAGAGATGCCTACCGGTTGTCTAATGGCTTGCTGGAAATACCGGTAACTACCACTATCTGGCGGGATCGGGTTTTTCCAGCCGGGGGCGGTGGCTATTTTCGCTTACTGCCGTTCTGGGTGTTTGATTTTCTGTTTGGCAAAGGGCAGGAGGGGCGTACGGCGAATTTTTACACCCACCCATGGGAGTTTGATCCGGAACAGCCGCGGATTGAAAGTAATTTTAAATCCCGTTTTCGTCATCATGTCAATCAGAAGTCAGCCTTGAAAAAACTGACCAGGCTGTGTGAGAAATATGACTGGACCACCATGGATGAGGCATATCTTACTCAGGATCATCCGATATTAGGTGACTGGTTAAGTGTGGCCAGTGGCAAGTTTGCTTATAAGGCAAGCTAGGCACTGCAAGTCAGGCTGTCAGGTAAAGGTGTATATTTTCGCCTTTTTGTAAATACGGCGTGGCAAAATATAGTGGAAGGTCGCAGGTTGAAAGTTAAAGCGCATCCCTCAAGGGTTGCGCTTTAACCAGATATATATCAAAAACCGCTGTAGCAGATTAACCCCGGCGTAGCGCGGAACCAGTAAGCCTGAGCGCTTCTTACGAACATTGCCCCAGTCTTTTTTGTAGTTTTCGTCACCCCGTAAATAGTCGATGCTATTTAAGCCTTCGTCAGATAGATCCTGCATAATTTCATGCAGCATTATGATCCCCGGCGAATGGTGCCGTTGTTTTTCATCGGTAACCGGTACGTAATACAATAGCGACTGTTCGTGGATAAACCCCAGGTGGGCGGCCATGCAATCACCATTGCGGCGCATATAACTTAAATGCAGCTGGTCTTTATAGGTTGTCAGCAAGGTTAATATGGCTTCACGATCTGATGCCCTGGTCAGGGCATTTTCACCGTGACGACGAGCCGATGTTTCTAAAATCCAGTCTGCCAGTGACACATCAAAGTCGGCATTGACGACGACCTCAATATCTGAGCTGTCCTGTAATTTGCGCAGGCGTCGACGAGCTTCCCGGGCAACCTTTGCTTTAACCCGCTTTCCGGATAGCCGGTATAATGTATGCCGCCATGTCTGACAGGGCTTACAGCCAGGCTGCTTGCGCAGTAACGCTGCCAGCCTGTTATCCGGGTAGGGAATATACAGTGAGTGATGGGCAAAGTCAGAATCATTAAGAGCAGTCATCATGGCATCAAATACCTGGCCGTCTTCCACTTCGTTATCCACCAATATCGACTGGTAATCGGTAAAACGCTGGCACAGATGAGACAGCACCGGCACCCTGGCTTTTGCTGACAGGTGACGCGCGACCAGTGGCAGAATGCCTATACACTGATTATCGTTCCAGGCGCTGAGCACCACCGGTGTATTGTCCATAGAAGCCTGGTACAGGCACCACTCATACCGAATGAAAACTGCAGCGTCTGTACTTTCTTCCAGCGCTTTCCAGTGTGTTTTCAGACCCTCCAACGCGGGCAGGCCAATGTCTATGCGGGTAATCATCAGGGTAACTGACGGGATAAATAAGGGCCAACCTGGCGTGTCAGCCAGACCGGCAAACGTTGCCATACAGCAATAGCCAGTTTGAACTTAGGGTTGTCCGGGTTCAGCGACTCACTGGACTCAGCCTGACTAAAGTTATACCAGTAATGCTGCTGTGGCTCTGCGCCCCACTGTTTTTTAAACCGGTAGGTGCCGGCGTCTCTGGTGGAGCGGCCGAAGTCAAACCAACGCATTTTCTTTTCAATAGCAAAGTGCAGGATCTGATGATACAGCCACATATTCATATTCATCTTATTGGCATCGCGCACCGTGGATGCCCAGGGAATTTCCATCATATTACCATTGACCAGTAAGAAGCCGGTGGCTACTGGCTGGTTGTTCACATATGCCACGGCAATAAAGGTATGTTCTGGCAGTGCATCCATCAGATCTGTGAAAAAGCGTTTACTGTTTACCGGCGTGCCCAGATCCCGCATGTTACGGGCAAACACCTGATAAAAATCGTTCAGTAATTCCTGCCCGCCGACTTTAAACGTGGGTCGATGGGGCGCTGCCTTTTTCACCTGGGCGCGAACTTTTGCGCCAATGTCATCATCAAACTGAGCGGTTGTTGCCGGCAGCGCGCGCAACATGGATACTTTCTTAGTGGAGGCCGTCAATGCAGTCTTTGTCGTGGTTCTTATCTCGATATATTTGGCGTCGTTGTTGCGTGCATCTTGCTGACACACCTCAAGAAGCGCTTTGAATACATTTGCAAAGCGGGTAACCGGACCGCCATAGTTGAAAAAGGGCAGAGACACGCCAAAATTACCCAGCAGCGGGGTAGTTAAAAATACCAAAGGCATTCCCCCAATAATCTTGTGGTGGTCATCTTTTACAAGCAGAATCTCACCGGCGGTATATGGCTGTGCGGTGATAAAGTCCCAGACAGGCTGCTGATGATATACCGACGCTTGTTTATGCTTTGCTACAAACTGCCACCATGCTGATAAGTCGCCATCAGCGGGAATGCGGCTGATAGAAAAATTACCGTTAAAATCTTCACTGACCGGCGTAAACTGACCGGGTAAGGAAACGGTGTCAGAAGTGGCATTTTCAGCATTTTGCGCCTTTAGCAGTGCTTTTTGTTCCGCTTCCAGACGTTTTACTGATGCACTGACATCCTGCATACGTGCAACCAGGTCCTGGTGTGCCTGACTGCCAGTGTCGACCTCTTTAAATTGCCGGGCAATTTTACCCTTTTCCGCTTTCAGTGATTTGAGCTGTTGCTTTACTTCTTTAATATCCATACTCATTTATTAGTCGTTCATAGGCGTATCGGCGAACCATTGACGGTGATCATCTGCAATATTAATCATGCGCTGCACATGACGTCGACTAACATTGCTGTGCAAGGGCAGGGTCAGTAATCGCTCCCCCAGGCTCTGGCTTACCGGCGTCTCAAAAGGTACGTGACAGTCAGCGGCTACGCCGTCGATATCCTTCAGCGCACGGGCATACATAGGTGAAGCGCCAAGACCGGCATTATTAAACAACTGCAGCAGATGATCCCGGGCCGATGCGTTTTGCAACAGCAGCGGAAAACGCAACAGCCGCTTGTCGGTAGCCTGCGCACACCACAGGGGCCTGATAGCTTCCTGTAAGCGGTGCTGGGTGTGTATCGACTGGCGCAGATAGGCAAGAATACTGGCGGTCAGCCGCTCCGCCCTGACACTGTCCATGCGGTGAACATCATCAAGGGGATGATAAACCGTGGCGCCCAGGTGTATTCCGGGCATGCGGGTTAAGCCCCCATAAAAAACCGGTTGGCAGATAATATTAAACAGCCGGGCTTTAAGATCAAAATAAGCCGGCGCTTGCGTAGCTGCCGGCACATGCGGCGCAAAATCCGCCACCCGAGCGGTATTCCAGGCCACAAGCCCGCCACCCATCAGGTTCACTGGCTTGCCCCGGCCGAAAGAGGTAATGAAAAAATCCGCCTGATGGGTATTGCCCGGCAACGGATAATTCTTCAGTGAGGCCACCTGATTGGTTATGCGGCCTTCAGGAAACCACTGGGCATTATCCTCAATAATTCGGGCCTGACGACCTGCAACTTCGCGGATCTGACTGAGATCCATACTCATGCCAAACAGGGAGGGACAAATTATGGCATCAGGGGGCTCATCCAGCGCCGCCAGTTGCTGTAAATTAAGCTGATAGTGGCTGGCGGCAAGGTCAATGATGACAGGTTTTACACCGGCGTAGACACAGGCAGCCACAACGTCAGGGCACGTATACCCCGGGATGACCACGGTCATAGGCTGAGTATGCTGGCTTTGCAGCCACTTTAATACAATGCCCAGGGCTGCTGTTCCGGAACTGACCAGTAAGTGATCGAACCCGTTAAATGACAACGGGCTTGAAACATAGTCGCGGGAGTGGGGCAGCGCTTTGGTCCCTACCGGCGGTAACTGGGACCATTTCATCGCGCAGAGGGCTGCCAGACAGTCATACGCTTACCGGATAAAAACTGAATGCCGGCATCCAACAGCGCAATATTAACCTGCACAAAGAAATAAATAATTTTTGCCCAGGACTTTTGTCTTAACGGCGCTGACCAATGGGCTGCTAGTGCGATGCCATAAAAAGCCAGCTGGGCCAGATAAGCCAGCACATAAACTGCCCCTTCATCCATACAAAACGGCGTAATCACAAATAAACCCAGTAATGTCCAGGGTACAGTCCAGCGCAATAATTTATGGGCAGCCACCTGATAAGCAAACAGGCCGAATTTGCCCGGATTCAGCACCTCTGTATGGCGCTCCAATGCTGTCATACCACGAATGACAGTGCGGATCTTGCGGGCATATTCTTTGCTCGGGTCGGCCAGGTCAGTATAAAAACCAAGCACATCCGGCGCTGTAACTGCTTTATAGCCAGCCTGAGCACAATTTAATGCTGTATTGAAATCGCTGGGCGAGTGAATATCCCATTGCTCACACACTTCGACCCGAGCCGCAAAAAACGATCCGCTCAGCCCTACCAGGCCAGCCAGTTTGGATTCCTGCTTACGCAACCACATTTCATACTTAACATAGGCCCCTTCTCCGGCTACTGAGCCATCTTTGCTGACAAAACGGTCCTCACTGGATATCGCGCCCACGCTGGGGTTATCAAAATACCGTACCAGTTGCATGATACCGTCAGGCTCAATGCGTGTAGCCACATCTGAAAATACGATAATGCCATGATCGACAGTTTTAATTGCGGCTAACTGGGCGTTTTCTTTACCCAGTCTTTCTTCGGCGCGCACCAGCCGTACATTCTGGTCAGCATAGGTCTGAACGATATTGTCAGTATCGTCGGTGGAGCTGTCTGAGGCCACCACCAGGGTCAGTTTGTTATCCGGATAATCCAGCGCCAGTGAATTTTCAATCTTGTCCTTAATGCGCTTTTCTTCGTTATAGGCGGTAACAATCAGCGTTACATCAGGGTAGGAGGCCGGCTCATCCGGTGGGTTGATGGCAGCGTCGTCGGCTTTGAACTTGTTTAGCAAAAGCAAGGTAAAAGGGTAAATAAAGTAGCTAAATACAGAAAGTAGTAAAAGTATCCAGAATAAAAACGTCATATCCATTATGTCTTAGTTGGCCGCCAGAGATGCTTTACTTTACAGAGAAAATTCAGTGAAGTACACGCATACAAAATGGCTGTTTACAGCAAAAAAAAGCGCACAGAAGGTGCATGTTGCACTAATATACGTAACGAGTAAGATAAGGCTCATTCGCACACAAAATTGTTGTGCACACTGTTTTATAAACACCGGGTATCGCGCTGTGCAGCGTAATGAGCTGGCTGTGACGAAGCGCAAAGAATAAAAATGTAAACACTTACCAACCCAAGTTGTGCGGTTAATATAAAAACAAAACGCTAAAATAAACAGCGCAGCGTGCCGCGGTTGTGACAGGATTAGAAGTAAATATGGACACATCTGGTTTTTTCTCGGCGGTCAGTGGCAAAGCGCTGGCTATTATTATCGCGGTGTTGGTCGTCATGGGGCTGGCTGTACCCGATACCTACCAGACTCTGCATACCCTGTGGAGTAAAAATAACGAAACATACTCCCACGGCTATATTCTGCTAATGTTTGTGGTCTATGTGCTGGTGACGGATTTTCGCTGGCAAAAATTCTCGCCCTCGTTCTGGCCGGTGCCCCTGGCGCTGGCGGCAGGGCTGGTATGGCTGGCTGCCAACGCCGTACAGGTTATGCTATTGCAAACCCTGGTGCTACCCGGTGTGCTGTGGTGTGCACTGGCTGCCATGGTTGGCCTGCGTAACAGCCTGAAAACCCTGGTGCCGGTGTTGGCGCTGTATCTTGCTTTGCCCATCATGGATGTACTGGTGGTGCCGCTGCAAAACCTGACGACCTGGGTGAACACTCAGCTGATTCACGCTATTGGTATCACCGCTTATATTGATGGCTACGATATTCACATGCCCTATGGTGTGATGCGAATTGCCAATGGATGTGCCGGGCTAAATTACTTACTGGCCGGCGTGTGCCTGGGCGTATTCTATGCCTATCTGAACCTGCAGCGCCTATCGTTACAGCTTAAAGCTGTAGCCCTGATTGTCCTGTTATCACTGATTGGCAACTGGATTCGGGTATTTTTACTCATTCTGATTGGTTATGAGTCAAAGATGCAAAGTGAACTGGTTTACGAACATGGATTCTTTGGCTGGGTCATTTTTGCCATTCTGGCTGTGCTTTTCTTCTTCTATGCAAAACGGCTGGAAAAACAGGACGGCGAATTTGTCGGCAGTGGCGCCAAACCCGAGCTGAAAATCACCGGCCGTATGACCACTGCCCTGGTCGCGACTATGGTTGCCTTTGTAGCGTTTCCGGTGTGGTGGGCGCAAACAAACAGTCAGCAAAACGCCCAATCGCTGAACGTAACGTTACCCGGCCCATTGCAATCTCTTTCCCAGAGCGACGGGGAGTTAAGTCGAATCGGCGCCACCTACGAAGGCCATGATTTCAGTCAGCTATACAACGGACAGCAAGGCGCCTATCGTACGACACTGGCGGTGGTGTCTTATCGCACCCAGGCGCAGGGCAAAGAACTGATTTATTATGCCAACCAGCCAGCGGCGGGGCTTACCGGTAGTGCAACAATGACGGTGGATGGCGTTACGGTTAATGCGGCGATGACCCGGCGCGGCCAGGCCGTATTCTGGCTATATAAAATTGGCGACAGTGTGGTTACTTCTGATGTAGATGCAAAACTGGCGCAGCTTAAGCAAATATTCAGTACACCCGGTGCCAGCGCTTTTATCCTGCAGGTGGATTGTCGCGGCAACTGCGCCGGACCTGAAGAAATTGCACAGGCTTTAGGCAAGCAAATCGGCGCCCTGAAAGATATCGAGGTGAAATGATGAAAATCCTGCATATCGCCTCCGGTGACAAATGGGCCGGTGCCGAAGTTCAGGTCTGGACATTGTGTACAGAGCTGGTCAAACAGGGGCAGACCGTACACGCAATTGTTCTTAACCCCGGCCGGCTGGCAGAAATGCTTGGTCATTCAGGGGTTACCGTTACAGTGCTGGATGAATCACGCTTTGGTTTTAGTAAGTTGCTGGAAAAAATCAAGCTGGAATTGCATCGCTGGCAGCCCGATGTCATTCACACCCATCGCCAGAAAGAAAATATTCTGGGCGCACTGGCCAATAAAATGACTATCAGCGCGCCCAGCTTTCGCACAGTGCATGGCGCGCCAGAGTTTGCCCCCAGTTTTAAGCAACGTTTGCAAATCAGCGCCGACCGGTTTGCCGGAAAACGCCTGCAAAACGGGGTTATCAGTGTGTCTGATGATCTCACCGAAAAACTCAAAGTAATTTATCCGGCTGAAAAAATACATACAATCGCTAACGGAATATGTGCCGCTACAGTGCGCGCAGATAGTAAAAAAGCATTAATTGAACCATTAAGTAAATCTTTCGTACACATTGGCTTGGTAGGGCGTATAGAAACGGTAAAAAGAGTAGATATTTTTCTGGATACTGCGGCAAAGCTACTTCATGAAAGCCGGCTGCCTAAACCTCCGTATTTTCATATTTTTGGTGAAGGGAGCTTGTTGCCGGAGATGCAGCAGAAAGCTAGTCAGCTCGGTATCGCCGAACAGGTTACTTTTCATGGCCACACTCACAATGTACGGGGATGGATAGCCAATATGGATCTATTGATGATGACATCCGACCATGAAGGTTTGCCAATGACCGCGCTGGAAAGTCTAGCGTTAGGTGTTCCCATGGTGGCTCACGCAACTGGTGGACTGGTACCATTGTTAAAAGGCGGAGCTAAGGGGCAGGGGTTGGTGTATGAACATTCGGCTGCTGGCTATTATAATACGGTTGTGGATGTACTGACATCCCCTCATCCTGTATCCTTACCTGAGGAATACAGCTCAGCAAATAATGCCAGTCAAATCACCGCGCTCTATAGAAAAATGACCGGGCTTTAAGCGGCCAATATTTATCTGAACGATGATGAGAGTAGTACACAGCAGTTTTTATGAAAATATTATTAATTTTTCCAAATCAGGTTGAGCGCAACATTCGTGACATTGAAGCTGGTAAAGCGCCCCGGGAACGGCTTTACGGGTTTTATGAACTGCTGAACCGTCCAGGTTTTACGTTTGTTAATGCTGACTCGCGCTTCAAAGGCTTCAGCAACAGGATTGTCTCTTTATTTCGTAGCCGTGGCATCAATCTCGTAGATATTAAAACATTATTTAAAATCTACCGCAGCGACGTTGTTGTGGTTAAAGATAATGTGTCGTTTATGGTCAGTTTGACCGCGGCCCTCTTCGGCAAGCCGGTTGTTTACTATGACTCATTGTTTCCCATTCCCAAAATGCGAATAAAACGTTTTTTCCTAAAGCGGTGCCTGTCAATGTGCAGTCAGATTGTGGGCTATAACAATCAGCAAGTTGCTGATTATGAGCACGCTTTGGGTCTTGAATTGGCGCACAAGTATACGCACCTGGATTTCCTGCTTGATGAGCAGTTTTATAACAGAGTTTATAGCGATGCGCCTGAACCTACCTCAGGCGGATATATTTTAAGTATAGGCAGGGATGTTGGGCGCGATTTTTACACCCTCATTGAAGCCGCGCGGGAGATAAAGTGTGAGGTGAAGATTGTTACACTACCTTACCTGCTCAAAAACATTGACCTGCCTGCGAATGTTGAAATTTTGCAGGATATCAGCTACGAAGCGCTTTTCACGTTGTACAAAGGGGCAAAGGGCGTGGCTGTGCCTTTAAAAAAAGGTTTATCGTATGCATCCGGTATACGGGCAATTATGGAAAGTTTGGTTCTAAAAAAGCCGTCAATTGTAAGCAGTACGCCGTTCGTTGAAAATAATTGCAGTGATTATCCTAATATCATTGTGGTAGAGCCTGAAGATGTAGCAGCAATGAAAAATGCTATTCAGACGGTACTGGCAGACGAAGTGGATAATCAGGATTTTTCCTCAACGCTCCCTGCGTATAGTACAATTCCCCAAGCCATCGAAAACATGCTGATAAGGCTCACAGATGCGAAATAGTGAGGTTGTGGTTACCGTAATTATGCCTTGTTATAACTATGGGCGATATATTCAGGCAGCGGTTGACAGCGTACGTCAACAAACCTTGCAGGATTGGCGCTTAGTCATTGTCAATGATGGCTCTACAGATGATACCGCAGAAAGGCTAACAAAATTTGAGAATGATCCCAAAATAACCGTAATTAATAAAGCTAACGGTGGTGTGTCGTCAGCACGCAATGCTGGTCTTGATGAAGCCACCAGTGAGTTTGTAGCATTTTTGGATGCTGATGATATATGGTTACCGGATAAGCTTGAACGTGTTGTTACGCAAATGCAGGCCCATGATGCTAAATTTGGGGCATCTAACTTTAGTCGTTTTTCTTCGACCAGTGAAGATTACGGTAATTTTTTGAGCTATTGTAAGCAGTTGCAAAACAAACAGGGGGGGGCACCCTGTCTGGTGGTCGACCCGGCTCTCCCTCTTTTTACTCAAACGTTGGAAATGCCCTGGTATCCCTCAGCGAATATTGTTCATAAAGATTTCTATTCAACTGAACGATTCGATACGTCAATGAAAATTGGGGAAGATCTGGATTTCTTTGTACGATGCTGGGATCGTTATAAAGGCATATTTGTATTTGACGAACAGCTCAAGCTTCGCGTGCATGATGCTAATGCCAGCAAGGACAGCCCTAATCATGTATTGTTGGTACTGAAAATTTTTACTGGCCACTTGCACCGGTGTCAATCAGCGGTTAGCAAAAAGGCATTAGAAGAGCGTATAGACCAGTTACTTTGTCACCAGGGCTTGTTGGATAAAGCTATCAATCACCAAGAAAAAAGCTGGCTAAGAAAGTGGATGAAAGACCGGCTGTTCACGTCAGGCTTTTCAGTTAAAGAAAGAATAAAGTTATACACGAATTTTTTGAGGCTTTCCCGACGTTAAACGGTATCGCTGTCAGATTTAATCAGGGAAGGGCCTGGACATTCAACTATGAATATTTTGATTGCTGTAAAAAAAGATGAAGGTTATCTCAGCCCATCAGAAACATTTTTAAAACTTCATATTAGCAAGATCGATGGGGTAACCGAAGCATTGATAGGAAACCCTGGGCGACGTAGATTTCATTTTTCCGGAAAGCCTTTGATACCGGACAATATTGCCTACAAAGCAATTAAAAACGTTAGTCGAAAAGTTATAGGAGAAACGCACCCGTTCTCAGATACACAGGTGCTGACCCGTTATCTAAAGAATAATAATATTGACCTGGTATTGGCGGAATACGGATCTACGGCGGTTGAAATAATGGAGGCCTGCAAGCGCGCAAGCGTTAGACTAGTTGCCCACTTCCATGGATGGGACGCCTATGCTGATGAAATGTTAGATGCCTACCAGGACCAGTACAAACAGCTTTTTAAACAAGCTGCAGGCGTGATAGCCGTTTCAAAACATATGAAAGGACAATTGCAAAAACTTGGTTGTCCTGAAAGAAAAATAGCAGTCATTCCCTGTGGGGCAGATATCAACACACAGTTGACGCGAACAGGCCAAAGCAAACAAATTCGAAACTTTATCCTGGTAGGCAGACTAACCCCTAAGAAAGCACCGCTGGTATCACTGAAAGCATTTCATGAAATTGTTAAAACTACGCCGGATGCGAAGCTGCACATAGTTGGTGACGGGCCGTTGAAAGCTGAGCTAGACGATTATATCGCTCAGCATAATCTCGCTGACAGCGTGGTATTTCACGGTGCTCAGGCGCATGACTACGTTATCAACCAGTTGCAGCAGGCTGACTGTTTTTTGCAGCACTCTGTTGTTGCGCCTAATGGTGATCATGAAGGCACTCCTGTATCGGTTTTAGAAGCGATGCTGTTAGGACTGCCGACAATAGCAACGCGGCATGCCGGTATTAACGATGTGATCATCCACGGAGAAACAGGCTTCATGGTTGATGAACATGACATCGAAGAAATGGTTACGCAGATGCGGTTTGTTGTGGCTCACCCTGAAACTGCTTTTAAAGTAGGCAGTAAAGCACGCGAACACATAAAAAAGCATCATACCGCTGCAATGAATATTAGTAATATTGAAACAATGTTATGTTCTCTGGTGGACTAGATGACAATTATTGTTTTGTATTTATTGGGGGCCTAATGCCGGCATTTCAGCTGCTTAAAAAAAATGTTGTGTTTGTACACATACCGAAAACCGGGGGCAGTTCGATTGATGACTGGCTTTATAGTTGTAAAGGTTGTAAACGTATGTTGTTCAGTGGCAAGCCGCTGCCGGATATGAAGGTTACGCCACAACATATTTCTTACCAAACAATCATCGGACTACTCGGCAAGGAGTTTTCCATTGACTATGCGTTTGCCATTGTGCGCAATCCGTTTAAACGTCTGGAAAGCGAGTATAAATACAGGCTTAGCCTGGGGTTATTGTCCGGTCATAAAAAGCCAGAGTCGTTGTTTGCATCTTGGGTTAACTATGCACTCAACCATGAGACAAAGACTCCCGGAACATTAGACAACCATCTTCGTCCTCAGAGTTTTTTTGTGGCACCAGAGGTGAACGTGTTGAAATTTGAAGACGGGCTGGTCGATGCTGCTCAAACTGTTTGTCGTGAATTGCATATAGATTTTACTGAATTCACCCAATTTCCTCACAAAAAGAGCAGCAGAAAAAGTCAGCTGCAGTGGACAGATAAGACAATAGCGCGGGTGCAGAGGTTTTATGAAAAAGACTTTGCCGAGTTCGGTTATGATATTGCAGCCAGCGAGTTGGACAGAACAGGAAAAACGGGTGTAATCAGTTACGCCCGCCAGTTATACCATTTCGAACGTAAACATAAGAGAATCAGTGCTTAAAAGGCAAAATTCACCGTTGTAAGCTACAAAAGCTACTTTTAAAGAGATAAATACCACATGCTCGACCATCTAAAATCCTTGTTTTCGCTGTTAAACAAGAAACAGAAACGGCGTATCTATATTCTTCAGGTACTGTTTTTAATTTCAGCTGTTGCGCAAATCGCTACAATTGGCAGTGTGGCGCCTTTTATTGCCTTGATTTCCACACCCGAAATTATCGAAACCAGCGACACATTTAAGTTGATGTATGAGCTTTCACCGGCCGAGTCTTATTATCAGTTTTTGATTTTTTACTCAGCCATGGTTTGCGTTGTGATATTTTTGGGTAATCTTATTTCAGCGGCAGTACTGTGGTATTCCTTCCGCGTTACCATTAATACCGGCGCAGAGCTACAGCGACAACTGTTCAAACAGTATATGGCGAATCAGTTTATCTATTTTATGCGCAACAGCGGCAGTTTTATGATTGCAAAAATAAACGGACAAATACCGCGGATTATTTATATGGTACTGCAGCCTCTCATGCAGCTAATTTCGCAGTTTTTTATTGTTACGTTGATCATTATTACGCTTTTCCTCGTGGATCCAGTGCTTTCTTTAATAACCGCGGCTATTGTAGCCATTATGTATGGCGTTATCTTTTTCACTGTACGTAAAAAGACCATGGAAGCAGGTGAAATTACTACCATGGTCAATGAAAAGAAATTGGCTATCTTGCAAGAAAGTATTAAAGGTATTCGTGATGTGAAGCTGTTGCATGTCGAAAAATGGTACGAAGAACAGCTGGATGAAACCACGCGGGCGGGGCTGAGTGCCAACTCGTATGTTGCTCTGGCAGGTGATTTACCCCGTTTTATAGTTGAAACAGTGATATTTCTCGCAATTATCGGTCTTGCCTTGTATTTACTTGTTTCTGAAGGTTCTACCTCTAATGTTGTTCAGACTTTAAGTTTTTACGCTATGGCGGGGTACAAGATTCTACCTGCTGCCCAGCAAATGTATAAATCGATAACAGCGCTTCGAACTCATACAAAAGTTGTCGATCGCGTGCGGGATGAATTTATCGCGTCAGAAAAAACAGCCATTTATGATGACCATGCTACCGCCAGCACTAAAGGTAAGCGTTTGCCATTTAACGACAAGTTCATTATGCGTAATCTCACTTACACCTATCCTGGCGAATCCGTACCGGCCATCAAAAACCTGGATATGACCATTAATGCTAATACGTTGGTCGCGTTTGTCGGCGAATCAGGTGCGGGTAAATCAACGGTAGCAAATCTGGTGTGTGGACTTATTACCAAAGATAGCGGGGAACTGCTCATTGATAATGTGCCACTAGAGCAAAGTAATGTTCGCCCATGGCAACGTAACATCGGTTATATTCCGCAAAGTGTATTTTTAATCAATGATAGCATTACTAAAAATATTACCTTTGGTATTCCAGATGATGAAATTGACTTAGAAGAAGTGAAAATAGCTGCGAAGAAAGCCAATATCGATGGGTTTATTCAGACACTTGAGAATGGCTATGAGACGGTCGTGGGGGAGAATGGCGACTTGTTATCCGGAGGGCAGAAGCAACGTCTTGCCATCGCGCGTGCGCTGTATAAAAACCCCAGCGTGCTTATTATGGATGAAGCCACCAGTGCACTGGATAACATCACCGAACGAAACATTCTGGCTGAGATTCAAAAGTTGTCCCAGTCGATGACTGTAATTATGATTGCCCACCGCCTATCGACCGTTGAAAAATGCGACAATATATTTATATTCGGTGAAGGTAAGGTAAGCGAGCAGGGTACCTATGAAGAGTTGTTAGTTAAATCATCTTACTTTCAAGAATTGGTTTACGGTAAAGAACAGGCCTGATGCAATGATCTCCGTAGTTATTTGTACCTACAACCGGGCAGAGGCTCTTAAGCTTTGTCTGGAATCATTTACCCATATAGATTTCGCTAAACCCTGGGAACTTATCGTCGTTGATAATAATAGTTCTGATGCTACCCAGAAGGTGATTGAAAAAATTCAACATTCTACAGATTTGCCGGTCAGAACAGTATTGGAGCAAAAGCAGGGACTGGGCTATGCCAGAAATCGTGGCCTGGCTGAATCGCAATATCCGATTGTTGCGTATACCGATGATGACTGTTATCCCCAGGCAGATTATCTTACCCAGATAAGTAAAAACTTTTCAGAGCATGATATAAGTTTTGTTGGCGGCAGAGTGTTACTTTTTGACCCCACCGATTTAGAACTGACGGTTCAGTTTTCTACAGAAACGGTATTTTTTGAGCCGACAACTTATATGCGGGCAGGGGTTATTCACGGCGCCAATTTTGCCTTCAAACGTGATTTGCTGATTGAAGCGAACGGTTTCGACCCGAATCTTGGTGCGGGCTCACCTTTTAAAGCGGGTGAAGATACCGATCTGCTTGCTGAATGTCAGCGATTAGGTGCAAGAGGAAAATATGCCCCTGAAATCGTTGTTTCGCATCACCATGGCAGAAAGTCACAGGAAGACTTCATCAGTTTGAAGCATTCCTATGATATCGGACGCGGTGCGTTTTATGCAAAAAGGTTGTTCTTTTGCTCTGGTGGAAAACTTCGTACCTTTAAGAACTGGTTTTTCTGTATTCGCAATCAGCCTTGGTCGATGACAAAAACCGAACTTAAATATGCGTCGCGATACACCCTGCAACGTTTACAGAATAAGTTGGACTATGAACCCCGCAACCTTGCCTGAATACCCCCTTGTCTCAGTAATTATACCTACCTACAATGGCGCGGATTCCATCCATCGCGCCATCAATAGTGTTCTGGCGCAACAGTGGGGCAATGTAGAAATACTCGTTGTGGATGATAACGGCCAGGACAGCAATGCACAGCAAGATACTCAGAATGTCATCAACGACATTGCAGATGACCGCATCCTCTACATCCCTCATGAGCTAAACAGCAACGGAGCGGTAGCCCGTAACACCGGAATTGAAGCCGCTCGGGGAGAGTTTGTCGGTTTTTTAGATGATGACGACGTGTATCTACCCGAGCGCTTGTCGCGTTCAGTTGAATTTTTGTCAGAGCACCCAGAATGTATTGGCATGTGCACCGCAGTTGATGTTCATTACTCGGCGACTCACACCACTATCGTGCCAATGAAAAAGCCTGTTACTTCCTCCAGGCTACTTACTGATGAAATGTGTATCGGTACGGGCAGCAACTTATTTTTCCGCCGCGTTTTGTTTGATGAAGGTTTTCGCTTTGATACTGCATTTAAGCGCCACCAGGACTTAGAGTTTTTGCTAAGGGTGTTGCGAGAATACCGGGTTGGCAACCTGGATGAAATACTTATCGTTAAAAAAACCAATGCCAACAGTAATATCCCTGACTATGAAAATTTTCGTGCTGCTAAGAAGATGTACCTGCAAACGTTCTCGCCGGAAATCAAGGCATTGCCAGGGGGGGACCGATATCAGTTTTATAAAAACCATTATCGCCTGCTTTTAGACATCGCTGAAATTGAAGGGAAAAAGAGTAACATAATCAAGGCTTACATAGATTGTCTGACCCACGGTGTTTTTTATGCCGGCGATGTTATATCTCTTATTTTAGGCCGCCAGAATTATCTTAACATCAAAAATAAGTTTAACAGGGGATAGTGTGCTTACGTTGAAGCACGCTAAGCTTAAAAGCAATGCCGATGCGTTAATGCTTTCTACTACGAAGCGGCTTGGAAAAGCTAAATGTCGCCAGTGTAAAGATGATACCGAAGTGTTCTTGAATTAAGTGCCCTACAGCGTTCGGTATTGCTCTGTATGAGCACAAAAATTTAATATTTAAAAAATCATAGATTTAAACACCCTTTAGTCGCGTTATTGACGTGATGGCTACCTCAAATTTATCTGCTTAATAATGATGGACGCAGATTTTCTGCGCGCATTGTTGTTGAGTGGGGCGAAAAACTATTACTAAAATCGTTACGTATAGATAATTACTGAGCGATCTTCCCTTACGAATATGCACGATTCAAGAATGTGCCAGAACAAACTTTTCGTTTAAAGGGATCTTTTAATTAAGGTGGATGGTACTGATCAAAACCTGGAGTAGGGAAGTTTGTTTAACTCTGTCGAAGATACAGGTATTTTGGCCAGATACGGCAAGTTGGTGCTTAGAATAGATAGGCATTAAAATTGTTTTTCTCATTACTACCTTAGTGAATCAAAAAAAGACTATTTCTGTCTAGTGCGCACTGATGATATTGGCTAAGGCGGCTTATCCTAATATTTATTGTGTTTATGAAATCGACTTGGCGAATGATTAAAGGAATGAAAAACAGTAAAAAAGGGGCAAGTACTAAATGATTTCAGTCGTGATATGTACATACAACAGGGAAAAAGCCTTAACGAAATGTTTGAATTCCTTTTTAGCAGTTGCGTTCACTGAGGCGTGGGAACTCATCATTGTTGATAATAACAGTACCGACAACACAAAAAACGTTATTGAGGCATTTAGTTCTGAGGGTAAGTTACCTATAAAGTCAGTGTTGGAAAAGAAAAAAGGGCTAGGAAATGCCAGAAACAAAGGCATTGCTACCGCCAGTTACGAGATCGTGGCATTTACCGATGATGACTGTTACCCGCAACCCGACTATTTAACACAACTCTATAATGCGTTCACTAACGAAAATATTGATTTCCTTGGTGGACGGGTACTGCTTTACAATAAAAAAGATTTAGGCTGGACGATACAGCTGAATGAACGAGAAAAATATTTTGAATCGAACAGTCTGATAAAGCCTGGCGAAATTCATGGTGCGAACTTCGCCTTCAAAAAATCTGTGTTAACAAAGGCTAAGGGCTTTGACCCCCTGTTCGGTGCAGGTGCATATTTTCCATGCGAAGATGTGGATAGTCTCGCCGAGTGCTTGTGGGTGGGAGGAAGAGGCAAGTATTGCCCTGCCGTTGTTGTCTCCCATGACCATGGTAGAAGAACTGAAGCCGACAAAAATGAACTGATAGAAAGTTATAGTATTGGCAGAGGAGCCTTTTTCACTAAGAGGATACTGTTTAAAAAACGTCAACGATTTATATACGCAAAATGTTGGTTTTTCTTTATCAGAAATCAGAGTGTTAGGGAAACCTGGATAGAAGTAAAGTCATCAGCAAATTACCTCAAAATCAAGACCTTTGGTAAGTAGCTTGTGTTTAGCATCTATCTCAAAGGAGTCGGCGCGCTTAAAGCTGTGATAACGCGCCACAATCTATATTCGGTGATATCTCTGAAATGTTTGATACATTAAATATTGCTCGCTACCATCGTGGTAAATATACAAAAAATATCGTTGTAGAAACCTGTCCGAAGACCGATTTTAACTCCTGGTTGTGTGAAGGCTACCAAAACGTTGACCAGTCTTCAGTCAGTAATATTATTAAAGACTTCTCTCTTACTATGTCTCCAGTGAAGAATCGCGCTAAGTCTCTTCCACTCAACACCATCGTTATTACCCTTTTTAAAGATATGCTCTATGAACAAGCTAGCAGTGCTGTTGAGAGATACCACGGGGTTGTAATTTGTTCTTGCTTAGTAAGTTGCAAACTGCTCGGGATAATAACGCTTTATCCGGTAGCAAGCTTGGTATGCTTATACGTAGCTACCGTCTGCACTGGGATTATATAGAAACACCTTTTGATGGCTGTGTGGCTTGGAGCGACTAAATGATTGAAGATACTTGCTTTGTTTTATTTTCAGGAGACTGCAACCGTTATGCTCAACGTACTGTCAAACGGCTGTCAAAACACCTGCCTTGTTATATTTTAAGTTATATAGAAGATGCGCAAGAAGAGATTATAGAATACCCGAACTTTACTCATATCATTGTGACCAGGGATAGTTTAAAAAGCATTTTTTTTGATTGCTCACCGAAGTTTAACAATAAAAACTGGCAAATAATGCCAGGCAACCTTGATTTAGCCCAACTGTGTATGTGTGAAAAATTTAGCAAGTATAACTACTATTGGTTCTGTGAGGATGACGTGCGCTATACAGGAAACTTGTCGTCTTTCATTGATAAAATGCGACAGTATCGCCATGATTTAATTGCAACCAACTACCGTAACATTCTTAGTGGCTGGGCACATATTGATAGTTTCCAAAGTCCGATTGATATACAGCCAACTAAGACGGTATTTCTGCCTTTTTTCAGGGTTTCACAGGACGCTGCACAAACGATCATAACGTCTTACAGAAAAGGCTGGGCCGGGCATCATGAAGTATCCTGGCCTACGATACTTGAGTTCCATCGTAAGCAGGTTATAGATTTAAAGGAGCTACTGCCAAAAGCCTATACAAGTAACACAGATGCTATGGGGATGGGGCCCGGAACCTTTATCTACGAACCTTCAAAACTGATAGCCGGCTTTAGAAAAAACACATTGTACCACCCGGTCAAAACCGGAGATGTTTACTATAAACGACGAATAAAGCCTCGTCTGTATAAATACAAAGTAAAGTTGTACCGTCTTTTTAATAAAAATTATACTTGATGGTAAAGGCGAGATAAGCTGACTTTTCACTCAGGCTGAACCTGTTCTGACAGGTACAGGGCCTCGCTTACTGGCGGGGTTAAATACTTATCGTCCCCACCTTACATCTGCCTTAATAAAAATACACAAAATGTATATTGCCTAATGGCTGATCTTTCGATCAAGACCGAAGTAGCGATGCTTGTCTATCTTGTTGCACTGTTACGGTATGATTAAATTGTCTTGAAGCTGGTATCGGTAGTGCTTATTTATCCAGAAGCTGAAAAAAGTAAAACTGTCACTGTTAAGACCCAACACTGAGTGGCGTTAGAGTAAGCCAGACAATTTCGCCTTAAATTTCATTGGTGTATTGCTAATATCATTGTGTACACCAATACGAAGTAATTTGTGAGGATTTAAATTACGCGCGCTGTTGATTCCACGCCTGGTGGTCACCGCCGCGCTATAGTGTGCTTTTACCATATCATAGGCATCGTCAGAAAAATCGCCGTTAGGGAAGCAAAAAGTCGTTACCGGCCCGCCCGTTTGCTTTTCTAAAATAGTTTTGGCCTGGATAATTTCCTCATGCAGTAAGCGACTGTCTAGCCCTTCTTTGAGTCGATAGTGCCTGCGCGTATGGCAGCCTATCTCCACCCCCATCGTCGCCTTAGCATCCATAAGCTGTTCAAAAGAGATCATTTCAACCGCAGCATTTTTACTTAAGGGAATGTGGGATAAAGCGGTGTAAATCGCATCATCAGAATACTGTTTTAAATCATCAATTATTTTAGCCGCATCATCCCTGCTCATGGGTACAGAAATGTTTTGCCCGATTAATTCAAGCAAGGGTTTCCAGGCGTCCGTCATACGGACATTGTCAGCAAGTAGCAATGATAAAACGCGATTAGGCCAGAATGGCGCAGGTTTGCCCAAAAAGTCTGTAACCACGTAAAGCGTTGAAGGAAAGTTGAACTTCTTAAGTACCGGGAAAGCATATTGGTAATTATCCAGCCAGCCATCGTCAAAAGTAATTGCAATTGTCAGTGGTGATCGGCTGGTTTCAGGCTGCTCGAGCCAATCACTTACCCTCATCACCGGCCATTTTTCGTCTCGAAGTGTTTGCATGTGCATAGCGAAGGTTGAATCTGACACTACCATTCCTGGCTCTTCGCGTTGATAGCGGGCATCATCAACCGGCATGACACGATGATACATCAGCACAATCAGCTTTTTTTCACCGCGCTTAATCACAGACAAACCTAACGTCCCGGCTGTCATTGTAAGAATATTTTTTATCAGTCGCTTTACCATGCTTACCTACAAATAGTTTTTAAGCTCAAACCAGAATGGGCCCATGTCATCAAGCCTGTTAACTTCGTGTCGTCGACCAGAAAATTTAGGCCGAAAAAACGTACTTATCGCATTGATTTTTTTTGCAACAGACACATCATTATCTTTCAGTTGAAGATACAGATTATCAACATCACCGAGCAACCACCTAAGCTGTATTCTCTCTTTAAAGTCAGTAACTTCACAGATCGGCTGAAATTCACCGTCGAACAATAAGGCGGGGAAATTAACACCTGCATCGATAGCCAGCTGTAACGACCCCCAAAGCCGGGTATTTATCTCCATCAAATAAGCAGTTCCGTCGCCGGCAACTCTGAATTCCACCATGGCAACGCCGTGCCAATCTACTTCATCAAGTAAGGCTTTTGCATAACCTTTCATCATGCTGTTCACCGGCGCACTTTCACTGAGGACGCTGACACCACCCGATGGTGGCTTTTCACGAATGCGTCTGTGGGCAAAAAACGCTTTGGCTTCACCGCGTTGGTAATAGCAAAAAATACCGGCACCATGCCCATCTATAAACTGTTGTACCATAAATGGATGCTGGTTGAAGTACACTTTATCGCTAAGCAGTGCGGTCATTTCTTCCTGAGAGTGAACAATATGCACTTGGGTCGCTATCCACGACTTATCGACCAACACTTTTGATAAGGCGGGTTTGAGTACACAGGGAAAGTGGACTGCATCCCATTTTATATCATAGGGTGATTCGCAATATTGCGAGTAGGGCACCGGTACATCCAGCTTCTGGGCTAGCTGAGTTAACGCTGTTTTGTTGCTTAAATTCAGCAGTGTGGAAAAGTCGCTGAACGGGAGTTTGCACGCGGGCAATTCATTTTTATGTTCTACCAATGTGCGACTGGTCACTTCGGTTACAGGTAGCAAAAAGCTGATACCGTATTTTTCTACAGTATTTTTTACCCAGTTCAGAAAAATATCGGTGTCTGCGTTTGGATCCGGGCACTGTAAATAGTGTGAAGAATACTTTGAACTGCCTGCCAAGGCTTTGTCGGTGCTATCTGTGGTATAAACGATAGTATCATCTCGCCTGCCCAGCGAACGGGTGGCAGCCAGCGCGCTTCGCTGGGCCGCATCAAATATCAACACCGCTTTTTTTTCCATAGGGATACTACTTTTCCTGTTATACCAGGGGCTATTAATACCCGTGGTCTGAATTATCATGGTCATACTCTGATAACTGCATACATATTAGCAATCTATCCCTTAGCCGGTTTATTGGGTCACCGGCTCAATACTATGCTGATTAATAATACGTAGCAGTGAAGCCACCAGCATTTTGGCACAGCGTAACTGAACCGACTCACCGGCGAAAGTCTATTATACGCATTCTGGAATATTGCTGACCAAAACATTAAGTCTTTTTTTGTAGGTGCTAACCCATACGGATGTACGATACGTACAAGCACCCCGTGAGTTAACGTCATGGAATATTGTCTGCGTAGTCATGCGCAGTATTTAGTACGTTACAATAGTCACAAAAAGACCGGGTAACTACATACCTTGCCTTTTAAATGTTCAGTATGCATAACGGACTTTGCTTGGTATCCTTGTCCTAAGTAGTAATTGTTGAGAAGTTTTGGCGAATGCCTTACACATGTATATGACGTACAAAATCTTGCACCTGATTGATACCACCGGCCCTGGCGGCGCAGAAGACGTATTTATCACCCTTGCGGCCAAATTGCGTGAGTATGGCACTGACTCTATCGCAGTAATTCGCGGTGAAGGCTACGTAGCCAGAACATTGCGTAGCGCCGGTATCGAACCGGTGATCATTGATTCCAAAGGTAGCTTTAACGTGGGCTTTATTTATCAGCTGTGTAAGTTGATAAAAAAGCACGACGTCAAGCTTATCCAGTCTCACCTGTTGGGCTCGAATGTATACGCGAGCATTGTGGGGCTTATCAGCAGAACGCCGGTAATCGCGACCTATCATGGTATGGTCGATGTTTCACCTAATGAGCGGTTTAAACAACTGAAGTTATGGTTTATGCGCAATGGTATAAGCCGTTTTGTTGCAGTTAGCCATTCTTTGCAACGTAAAATTCAGGAACAAAATCTGCTGGTACCCGAAAGAACCAGTGTCATCTATAATGGCATCAATACCAGCTTGTATAAATCACAGCGTAAGACGCGCCTGAAGGACGAACTGGGTATCGCTCACAATACATTTTTATTGGGTGCATTGGGTAATATACGAAGCTCAAAGCGCTACGATTTGCTGATAGAGGCGGTGAGTAAGGTTAACCAGTCCGGGCTCGATATTGCGGTGGTTATTGCCGGCGATCCCAAAGCGTCGCTCAAAGCAAAGCTGAATGAAAGTATTGCTAAGCTGGGTATCACGAATATTCACTTTGTTGGCTTCATTGACGACACGCCAGACTATTTGCAAAATCTCGACGGCTTTGTGCTGACTTCTGACGCCGAAGGGTTTTCAATCAGCACCATCGAAGCAATGGCAACGGGGTTACCGGTAATAGCCACAAAGTGTGGCGGGCCGGAAGAGATTATTCAAAATGATAAACAGGCCACGTTGGTAGAGATAAATGCAGAGGCTATTTGTCAGGCAATTATCCAGACAGTGAAAGCGTATCAACCGGCAGATATTAACAAAGATGCTATAAAGCGTGTGCAGGATACGTTTTCTGAAAAAGCGATGGTTGAAGCCTACGTCAATTTATATAAACAAACAAACACCTACGCTGAACAGACTATTCGTTCAGCTCCGGAGCAGTAATCGTGAGCGTAAGCCAATATATTGCAGATACCTATGGTTCAAAGCGCGGCCTGGCCAGGTACGTCAAGTTTAATGCCAGGCGCTGGTTAGGTGCCTATAAAGGCAGTTGTGGGGAGCAGATAAAGGGCACGAAACGACTGATCTTCATATGTAGCGGAAATATCTGCCGAAGCCCGTTTGGTGAGTATGTCGCCCACCGGGCCAACTTCCCCGCAGATTCCTATGGATTACATTGTCGTGGTGGTGATGAAGCCTTTGCCAAGACATTGGATTACGGCCGTAGACATGAATATCCTGTCGAAGAACACCGCTCCAAACATATTAATGACTATACTCCACAGGAAGATGATTTGTTGGTGGTGATGGAGCCTGCCCATCTAGACGAATTAGATGCGCTATTCCCGGAAACAAAAAAAGTGTTGCTGGGACTATTTGCAGATCCACCTACCGTTTACCTGCATGACCCGTTTAATACCAATGTCATCTTTTTTAATAAGTGCATGAAAAAAATTGAACTGGCCACACGTTCCCTGATTGAGGCGATAAAGAAGTAAAATGAAAACCCAATCTCAAACTCTGCGTGATTCAGATTTTATGTTTTTAAGGGTAAAAAACCTATGGACATACTTTAAGTCTGAATCCCTCGCCTTTAAAAGTATCTGCGCGTACATGTTCGTGGAGATGTTTCGTCCTCAGTCAATATTTACATTCTTAGATTTCCTGCCTTGGGCCCAATTATTTCTTGGTCTTAGCTTGTTAGGAGTTTTTTCTGACAAACAGGCTAAGGTACGGATTACCGGCATGCATGTGCTGATTCTACTTTTTGCTATTGTTATACATCTGTCTTTTATTACTGCTTATGATATTGGATGGTCTACAAGAAACTACATTGCATTTAATCAATGGGTCGTTATATTTTTTCTAATAACAGCCATTGTTACGACCAAAGAGCGGTTTTACGTTTTATTCCTAGTGTTTTTTCTGTGCGCGTTAAAAATCGCTGTTGGGACCGCACGAAATTGGGCTTTTAGAGGATTCAGTTTTACCGATTGGGGTCTGCGGGGGCCGCCAGGTTTTTTTGCTAATTCAGGCGAACTGGCTGTATTAATGCTAATGCTATTTCCTATTGGCTATTATCTGTATTTTGCATATAAAGATGATGTTAGAACCTGGGAAAAATTTATTTTATTAGCGGCGATGATCTGCCCGGTGTTGACCATTTTGGGTGCAAGTAGTAGGGGCGCACAGGTAGCGCTTGTAGTACAGCTTGCGGTAATGTTTTGGCGAAAAATCTTTAATGTTAAATCTTTATTGGTCATAGTTGTGGTTGCGGCAATAGGATGGCAGGTTTTACCAAAAGAGCAAAAGGAACGGTTTACAGATATTGGTAGCGACAAGACCTCAATACAGCGTCAGCTGTATTGGGAAAACGGCTGGGAAATGATGAAAAAATATCCTGCCCTTGGTGTCGGCTATTTTAATTTTAGCCCTTATTTTAATGATTTTTATCCTCAGGATATGCTCTACAAGCGTGTAGGGCTGCCGCACAATATTTTTATACAGGTGGGTACAGACGCTGGTTTTATCGCTTTATTTCTATTTATGATGATTATCGCTCTCGCTCTGCTAAAAAAATATAAAGTGAGAATAAGTAATCAAAATATCGATAAAAATAAATTGCACAAGTTTTATGAAGAATTATGGAAAGCTTTTAAAATTGCTATTATCGGTTTTACTGTCGCTGGTCAATTTGTAACTATTGCTTATTACCCCTTTCTTTGGATATCTATAAGCTTTATGGCTGCAATCTCCAATCTAAACTATAGTGAAATAAAATGAATAATTTCTTGTCTTCGATTATTTACAAATTGGGTGCAAAAAGTAGAAATCCATCACTATTTAATATTTATAGAGAATTTAAAAAAAGCGAAACACTGAGCCTATCCGAGTTAGAAGATAAGCGATTCAGTAAGTTGAAGGGCTTGCTGATTTTTGCATATAAATATAGTCCCTATTATAAAGAGCTTTTTGACAGTGTTGCTTTTAATCCAGAGCAATTTTCTGACATTAGCGAAATGCAGAAAATACCTGCTACAGATAAATCGATTCTTATCAGTCAAAATGAACATATACATTCAAATTTCAATTTTAAAAAAGTTAGAAAAGCAATTACGTCAGGCACAAGCGGTGAATCTTTAAGTTTTATGCGATCTGAGGAGTGGGACTCAGCCAATCGTGCGGGAGTGATGCGTGGGTACTCCTGGTACGGGGTCAGAGTTTCGGACAAAAATGGTTATTTTTGGGGGTTCAATATTGACCAAAGCGCTTCTCGAAAAGTGAGGTGGTTAGATTGGGCACAGAATAGGTATCGGCTTTTTCAATATACTAACAAAGAAATTCGAGAATTTTGCAAAAAGATTGATAACGCTAGCTATTTATCTGGCTACTCCTCAATGATTTACAAAGTAGCACGTGAAGTTAATAGGTTAGGTTTAAATTTTAAAAACGTTAAAATGGTGAAAGGCACGTCAGAAATGATTCTGCCAAAGTACCAAGATGAGGTAAGACAAGCGTTCGGTGTTAAAATGATTAGCGAATACGGCGCCGCGGAGACTGGCCTCATCGCATTCGAATGTCCACATGGAAATCAGCATATCAATACGGATGCGGTTTTCGTAGAAACAGATGAGAATAATGAGATTTTGGTTACTAATTTATTTTCTCATTCTTTTCCTATTATCCGCTACAGACTCGGTGATATTGTAACGTTCTCAGAAGAGACCTGCACCTGTGGAATGAAAAGCCCATTAATTAAAGACATTGTGGGAAGGAAAGGTACGAACGTCATGGGTAATTCCCAGGAATACCCAAGCTTCACGTTTTACTACGTGTTCAAGAACCTCGCGTTGGAAGACGACATTAATCTTAATTATAAAGCTTATCAAAAAGTTAAAGGGCAAGTCGTAATGCAGATAGAAGGCAAGTTTGATGCTTCTGTTGAGTCAGCGATTAATAAACATTTGAATCAATATTTTGGATCCGATGTTGCATTTGATATTGAATATTTGTCGGAGTTTTCTTCTGAAAGGAAGAAGCAGCAATCTTTTGTTAGCTATTTGTCTTGAAAATTCAGTACATGGAAATAGACTTCTAATATGAAAAATAGTCAACCATTTATCTCCGTCGTTATACCTGCATATAACGAAGAAAAGTTTATAGGACCGACACTCGAAGCGTTAAATAATCAAGCGTATCCACGTTCTAAAATGGAAATCATCGTTGTCGACAACAACAGTATCGATTCAACTGTAGAAATTGCAAATCGTTTAGCTGACAAAGTTTTACATTATCATGATAAGCCAGTTGGAAAGGTAAGAAATTTTGGGGTTGCGCATGCTCAAGGAGAGGTTCTTTTCTTTATAGACGCTGATTGTGTTGCACCCTCTGATTGGGTAGAAAATGGGGTTAGGTTAATTAAAGAGCAAAATGATCGGGTCCTAGGCGGGGGCATTACGTTGAGGAAAAACCCTACTTTTATAGAAAAATACTGGTTGTTACAGGGAAGAAATCATGAGGTTTTACCGAAGGAGCTACTTGGCGCTTCTATAGCGGTCAATAAAAGTGCATTTTTCAAAGTTAACGGGTTCTCTGAAACATTAACTGCTGGCGAAGACTCAAAGTTTCACCAAGATTTAATTGAAAAAGGGTATAATGTTCAACTATACCACGATTTATCCGTAGAACACTTAGGCAATGCTCGAACAATATACGAATTTTTTTGGCGTCAAGCATGGCATTCAGAAGGCTACAGTTCTAGGATTAAGAAGTCCATTAAAGAGCCAGTTTTTGTATTTACATTAGGATATCTTTTAATGCTTGTATTGATTCCTGTGACAGGATTTAAATACACATTCGAAATTATTATAGCACTAGTTTTTCTCGTTACTATACGTTCAGTAGATAGAATAAGAAAAAGTAAAAACTTAAAAAACTGCAAAAATATTATTAATATATTTGCAGTAGATTTAGTTTACTTTTCGGGCAGAGCATTTGGTTTTTGTAAAGGCATTTTTAAAAATGGGTTTAAGCTTTAGTATTATAAAAAATTAGGTCTTTCATTCCATAAACCCCAACTTAAAAGATAAAAATCAGTATCTTCTTTAAAACCGCTATTTGACCATCCAAAAATATATCCCGCATCGAAGTGATTGTTTTCGCTTTGATAAGCTGGGATTTTATTGTTATGATAAATAGCATGCCAATCAGTCGTCGCTGTGCGTTTCCAAATAGTGTAAACACCATCAGGGTTCTCTAGGTTTGTCGCGCGCTTTCGCTCAATCACAAATTCAACCACATTTCCATTATCAGCTACGTCAAAACAAATGGGAGGAGCAAAAGAATGTATTTTATTACTCTTAGTTCCGAAAGTACCATGGTCTCGTGATTTGCTTCCCAGTGCCTCGCAATATCCGATCCCAGGGGCACCACCTGAGTCGCGTGATACACCGACCGTTCCCACAATCATCGCTGCATTAGAATACTTACCCTGCCACATTGCAGAAAGTTTATTATTGGAACCCAAAAATTTACTATCTTTGCTAAAAAACTGTATGTCGTTATTCGTATTGCGAATGGCTCTCCCTTCGCCCCAGAACTTTCTATATATTGAGGTAGGAGCTTCTATGAAAATACGATTTTCAAATGCCTTTGCTACAGTCGCTGTGCTTCCTTTATCACTGATTATACGGTCACCAAATTTCCAGTTTTCTGGATTGAGAGCTGTTTCAGGTGTGATCTCAACTATCAATCTGTGATAAAAGTTTTTCGGTTGATATATTCGCATATATTCCCAAACGTGTGATTGGGGTTGTAAAATTTTATATCTTAACTCGCTTGAAGAGTCACCGTTTGGCCATTTACCTTCAAACCTGAAACGTAAACCTTGATATGGAGTATCTGGGACCTTAATAATCCCACTATGTCTGCTACCAAGTCTGACTGCGCCGTTAGTTAAGCTAATCGATTCATTTTTGTTAAAATCCCAGAATGCAATAGCTGCTGTTTTTTCAGGGACTTCACATACTTCATCGTACCCTGCAATAGCAGCCCCCCCTATTAGAAAATAACTAAGCGCAATAGAAAATTTAAGATATAAATGCATCAAATAGCCTTAATGTTCTTGTGTAAATTATTAAAAATAAAGAATAGAGATTTGCCAAAATGAAGTTGTAATTTAAGTAAATTATAATAAATAGATTTGATGACTTCAAAGAATAATCTTATGATAAAATTCCGTTCATACCTAATAATAGATAGCTGTGTATTTCCAGTTTTACCATTATCGGAAAAAGTATCAAATGAATCCGTATCTTCGTGGTAATGATAGTTGAAAAAGAGAGATACTTGCAAAGAAAACATAGGTTGTATTATTGAAACATAGGTAAAAATTTTCATATCTAAAGGTTTTTTAAAAAATATCGCTAAATATCATGTTCTTACACTTGCTCGAGTTGAGAGTGTCGGTAAGTTGATACTGATTACATTACTCTAAAATTTTTGCTGGTAACTTACAGTTATGAAACCTACCAATAAAATTTTGGTCAGGGTACGTAACATGTATCTTCATAGGTTTCAAAACCTTGTATTACACTTAGAATATTAAAACGTGCAGCCTTACAGGATTAATGGCGGTATTAAAAAATTTGTTATTTCATCGCCTATAGATTGCAAATCTTACTGAAAATATATAAATGACACTATATGTGCAGCTAGATCCAATATCAGTTAGAAGTTTTCTCTGAAAATAATGGTAAAGAGAGTAATCTCTTGTCAATTGCACATTGAATTTCGCTTCAGCAATCCGAACCATAAGTTCTCAGGGGTCTCATAGTTCTAGCTGCAGCACACTCTCCTGCCATAATAATGTTTAGGTTTTCTATGCACCTAAGCATATACTATTAAAAATTAATGCTCCCATCTATACCTTTATTTTCTTTAACGATACTACAAAGACACGATTAAATTATGGAAAATAGTTTTAAGCCACTTCGAGAAGATTGGGCTGATATAGCCAAAGCGTTTAGTATTATTTTATTAGTCTCTTGGCATGCAGAAGGATTTCACTGGTTATTTAGCTATTTACGTATGCCGCTGTTTTTTCTTGTCTCAGGCTATTTTGCTCGCTCGGCCATTTACCGTGCTGATCAGACGAAGTTTTATCGCGATAAGCTGGGTAATATGGTGTATCTCTATGTTTTATGGTCTTTCATTATTACTGTTTGCCTTTATATCTTCGCGGACAAGGGCAGGGTGGCCTACCACATGGAGAACCTGCTGCAGATTTTCTGGCAGCCTTTGCCAACGTTATGGTTTATATATGCTCTAGCGTTAGCATTTTTAATTAGTCGGATAATCCGTTCAATGCCCTTTGTGCCTGTGCTGGTTGTTTCGCTTCTTCTCTATTTCGTTGTAGAAATTAACCTCTCCGGCAATGTGGGGTTTGCTGATAAACTTGTGAAGTTATTTCCATTTTTTTGGATAGGCTTAAAATCCCAGGAACTTATCAGTAAAGCGGTAGGTAAGATCGAATCTCTGTTTCCTTTTGCGTTCGTTGTTTATTTTATTGCTGCGTGGTTTGGACAGTACCTTTCCGAACCGTATTTCGGGCCATTTTATTTTTTAGTCGCGCTGATTGGCATATTCGCCATCGCAGGTATGTCTCAATTCCTCTGCCGCTTTTCTTTTGCTGCATTGTTATCGGGTATTGGTGGAGCCACGGTTTATATTTACCTGATGCATCGCCCGGCGTTGTATTATTTTAATGGTGTAGTGAAAAAGCTAGGTTTGGACTTTGTTGGTTTGGGCGTTATCAAAGTAGCTGTAGTGGTACTGGCGTGCTATTACTTGGGCAAATGGATGCGTAACACTAAAGGTCTGCGTCACCTGCTCAGTGCACCCTGGGCAGCGCGTAAAATACGGGTTATGAAGTAATTAAAAGAACGCTGATATATCAGCGCTTTTTTGCTGCTACGATAACGGGCTACTGTACGCTAGCCACCTCTATAGATGCGCGAATACTTACATTATACTATTTACCATTAAACAGGTAGCTTAGCACAGCGACCTTTTTGATCAGTAAAACGTGAATCAGATAAGTAACCGCAAACACAATTACGCAGCTTAGTGTGAACCCTAAAAGCGCGGGCAACGCCAGCTTTACCAGAAAGACACTCAGCACCATCAGCGCCAGAAAGTGGAACAAGTAAACGGTATAGGAGGCATCTGATAACTTTGCACTTAGGTGCGAATGGTTGCCCAGAAAGCGCGAGAAAAAGTGAAAACAAAGTGAAATGCTGCACCACTGCGCCAGTATATAGGTATATTCGCTTACCACTTCATCCAGTATGCCCTGGCCTTGAGGAATCACCAACGGGAGCAACAGGGCCGCTGCGAGTATACCGCCACTTATAATCGGACTTAGCTGGGTGAATGAACGGTACAACGCTCTGTGCATTGACATGGCGTAGCCAAAGATAAAAAACACGAAGTTGTATAAAATACTGTAGGGCGCAAACACGCCGTATTTTTGTACATAAATAGGAATGCCTACTTTATTAAGAAACATGATGCCCAACGTTAAAAAGGGCAGCACAAATATCAGCGACCACAAGGGGATTTTTTTAAACACCGGCAGTGATGTAATAACATTGGTTATTTTCTGAACTATTCCGACATGATGCAATAATGCGGTAATAACAAAAAAGTAAATCAGATCAACTAAAAACCACAGATGATTAATATAACGGCCGCTTACGAAAAATTCCGTCAGCGACATATCGCGCCATCCTGTGGCGGTTAATACGTAGAACATCGCAACATTCAACGTAAAAATACATGTGACCAGTGGGATAGCGATGCGCGACAACCGGACTTTGAAAAACTTGGCGACACCATACTTTTCCAGCGTGAGATAGCAAAAGAAGCCGGATACCACAAAGAACGCGGGCATTCTGAACAGATGGATGCTATCGACCAGGTACTTCATCAAGATACTGGTATCAGGGTTGACTACTCTGAGCACTGCCTCTGGGCTATAAATTTGAGCAGAATGAATAACGATGCCAAGTATCATCAAGATCCCTCGCATGGCGTCCAGATAAAATATACGTTCTGCTTTCATAATTTGTTTACTTTTATTTGAGGCGTTTATTAATGATTAATTTCTTGCGAAATGACGTTCCACACTTCACCGTAATAATTGGCCAGCGTGTAGCGATTGGTGACATGGTGATAAGCACCCTCTGCAATCGTATTCCACTTCTCAGGGTGCGTGAGTAAATGCAGTATTGCGTCGGCTAACTCGTTAACGTCACCAGGCTGAACCAGCATCGCATTATCTGGCGACCCCACAATCTCAGGGATGCCGCCGGCTTTTGTGGTAATAAGTGGTCTGCCAGACGCCAGTGATTCTGTAACGGCACTGGGAAAAGCATCGCCCCAGGCCGACGGCATCACCAACACGTGGGCATTATGGATCTCCTGCTCCACGGAAGGAAGCTGGCCAAGAAATGCAAAATTAGGAATGCTATGTTTTTCAACCAGGGCTTTATACGCGTCGATCTCCGGGCCGTCACCTGCATATCTGACAGTAAAGGGGATAGCGGTACGCTGATTTACAATCGCCACTGCCTCAATAAGCTCTCTGATTCCTTTATGTGCAGTTGCCCTGCCACTGGTGAAAAGGGTTATTGGCTCTCCATTGACAACTGGTCTGGGCTCACTGTAAAAGCGCTTTGTTTCCACACCATTTGGCACCGTCACCAGTCGTGACGCAGGCACCTTTGCTTTATGTTGCAAGCGGTACTTTACAAAGTCAGATACGCAAATCACTTTATCAACGGTCATCGTGGGTAACCGGGAATAAAGAAACTTAGCCGTTTGCTTAACTATACTTTCCGGTTCGGGATAAAATGGGTTTGCCACAGAAACACGGCAATGCGATAGAATCTTTTTTACTCCGGCTTTTCTTAGCTTTGCATAGGCCGGCGATGTGGATGGTTGGTCAGTCAGGTATATATACTGGATATTGTACTGCTTGACGTACTCAATCAGCCGGTCAACGTTCTTAGCCTGGGATAAATCCGGGTCAAGCTGCAGTTTTTCAGCAAAACTATCAAAATAATCATTGGCTGTGCCTTCTATCTGCGCAAACGATACAAGAGGCGTCATACCGTTGTTTGCTACATTTTTTGAGATATCTTTAAAAAGGCGATAAATGTTGTGCCAGGCATAGCCGGTGTAATCTGAAAAGTTAGCGACAGCAAGAAATGCTGGTTGAGTCATAAAGCTACCTGTTTATCATATCGTTAATTCAAAACCACTCTCACCCGACGATAAAAGCAATAAGTTTTTTGCAGCCAAAAGCAATACCGGATCTACTCAATCCGCGTCAAAGATGTATACCTCACCAATTGGCGATAAACTGTGTTTCCTCTGTGCTTAGCAATTCTCGATTTGTCGTAATTAGCGCACGCATACGCTCAGGCCATTCAACGCAGGACCATCGTTGCTCGTTGGTCATAGATGTAGCATCCAGCTGATTTTGGCCGTGAAACGTACTCCCCCCGCCCTGACTGCTCATCCCCGGCGTAATATCTTTACTCAATTTAAAACGCGCCAGAAAGTCAGTTCGCCACTGCTCATCAGTTAACCATTTTTCTAGATCCCATACATGTTGTTTTGTTCTGATAAGGCTGACCAAATTAAAGGTATTCTGATCGATATTCATATCCCCACGATCGATGCCCATTTTTGCTCGCTTGATATTATATGCTAAGCGAGAGGCCATCGTAGATAACACGGAACGGGTAATGTAAATAACGTCCGAACCTTTCGGGAAATAAATACAATGTGTGTCATTGGGAACAAGATCTTCAAGGGAAATAAAAATTGTATGTGCAGCGCTAATTTTGTCTCTGTGTTTTCGAAGGTAACTTACATAGTTCAACGGCGAAACGATATTTACTTCATTAAGGTGTAGCAGTTTTTTACATGTCGACTGAAAAACCATGTAGTCGGCTTTGTCCAATACGGTAGGTTTTTGCAACACCGCATTAGCGAACCAGTTAATACAAACGTGGTTTCCACTGCGCCTTAAGCCTGAGAACACAAAAATAGTCTTGTTTCTTAAGGTAAAGCGGATGTATTTCTTTAATATCCACAGATAGACTTTGGTTAATAATGTCAACATGTATGTGTTCCTAAACAAAACATCCTATTTTCTAAGCGCCTTGTTGATGACTGCCTTGACCATAAGCTTTCTGTAAGCGCTGTTGCTCACCAATGAACTGGCCATTGCTCTGTACTGTTTTTTTTGTCTGTGGGAGTTCAGCAAAATTGACGCATTGAGTCGTTTTAGCGCAGTAGCTCTTTGTTTTAATAACGATACGAGCCTGTCATCGTTTTTAACACTAGACTGATGGCATAGTTTGAGCGTCTCATCTGCCATTTTCGGGTAATCTGGGATTGTCTGACTAAAACCCGAGTCACGGGTAGTATAAAGATAAAGGGGGGCTTTTAAGACTACCAATTTTGCATCGCACAACAGCAAGTTAACCAGCAGTGAAAAATCTTCTCCATGACGAATATCAGTAGGGTAACGCAACTGATTCTGACGTAGAAAAGACGTGCTGAATACAGGTTGTAATAAGCCATAGTCGGCTTCTTCTGAGTAAGGGCGGGCCCCCTTTACAAAATCATATTTATTGACTTCTTTGACTTTTTCAGATTGAGCTAAACCTTTTGCAAGTGGCTCACCCCGGGCTATATCATACCAATAGAAGTTAGTGGCATAGACGTGGGCCGGGTATAATTCAATTGCATTAACAATGCTGTCAATGAAGGAAGATTCGATAGCATCATCGGCATCTAATATGGCCAGATAATCACCGGTTGCAACGTCCAGCCCTATGTTTCGTGCTGCCGCAGGGCCACTATTCACTGCTAAATGATGTACGCTGACTAATTCGCTTTTACGCGCAAATCTGTCCAAAACATCAGCGGTATCATCAGTTGAGGCATCGTTTACAATGATGATCTCATGAGGTAGTACTGTTTGGGCCAAAGCACTTTCAATTGCTCTGGCAATAAACTCCTGGGCATTATAAGCCGCAATTAAAATACTCACCGTAGGCAACGTATAGTCCTTCTTACCTGAGTTATAGCGTTAGGTAGTGCTGTTACAATGGTGACAGCACAAGTCAATAGTGATAAGTCTCTTCGCTAGAAAATTACATTTTCGCTTCAATATCGGCTTTGGTATCCAGCAGCGTTTGATTACGTGGAGACTTATCAAGCGCTTCCCTAATAACGTTATAGGCTCTATCCAGCTGGTTTTGTTCACCCAATAGCCATGCAAGATTGTTCATAGCAACCCAATTATCAGGATTTTCATCAACCAACGACTGGTAATAGTTTATGGCCTTTTGGGGTTGCGTCTTCGCCATTACGCCGGCTAACAACATTTTTACCTGGGGATCATTGTGTTTTTCAACATGCTCAACAAGCATTTGCACGCCATCATCTGATTGTCCATTTGCTTCCAATGTCTGATAGTAATACTGAGCGGTACTTGCAATTGGACTTGCTTCATATGAACGACGTAACTGGTCTACGGCTTTCTCTGTCTCGCCCAAAGCTAGATTTGTGCGTCCTTCAAGCTGCAGGTATTCTGAACTAGCACGACCTTCCTCTGTCACCTCGGCAAGTGCAGCTTTGGCATTGCTTGCAGCGTTTTTGCCTAAATACAGTCGTGCTTTGGTCAGTGAGGATGCATTGCTTATCTGTGGGCTGGCACTTTGTACCGTCTGTAATGTATTAAGTGCTTTATTAATTTGTTTATTCATTGCATAAGCTTTAGCAAGTGCGAGCCGTACCTGGTCGCCTCCCTGATTATCTCTCAGCATGCTCTGTAATTTATCAATTGCTGGTTTAGGTTGATTGGTTTGCAAGTAAGCGTCGCTTATCAGGTAATTTGCCATCGTCCGGTCAATATTGTTAAACGCTGCGCCCTGTCCAATTTTGATTACGGCGGGGTAATTACTTGCTAAATAGTTTGCGTAAAGGCGTGTAAAGCTGCTCACCTGGGCGTTGCTCGATAGATTTTCAACAAGCTCACTGAGATCTTTTTCCAAAGCGGCTGCGCTCTTAAAACGACCTAGAATTGCATTTCGATTATTAGGAGCTTGCTCAATAACTTGCGTGAACAGCTTGTTGGCTTGCGCGTAATTTCCGCTGTTAAAAGCCTTGGCTGCTTTAAAGTTGAGTGCTACCGCGTTGTCAGGTTGAAGCTCTAAAACTTTTGCATAAATCTCAGGCAACTTATCCGGGTTGCCTAAATACTTTTCAAGCTCGGCTGATAACAGATAGTTCTGCACATTGTCCGGTTGTTGTTCTGTCCATTCGTTCAAAAGTCGACGGGCACCTTCCGTATCACCAGATGAAGCTTTCATAGACAATAAAAGTGTTTTCGACTGGGCCGAGTTGGCATTATCGTTGACGGATAATATAGCTTTGCTGGCATCTTCAATTAACTTAGTTCCAGACTCATCGCCGGCAAGCGCTTTTAACATGCCCAGCTGTTGTCGTTTCCGATCACTGTCCAGCGTTGATTCGTCCACAGCATCCATTATTTTACGGGCTTCTTGTTTCTTACCACTTTCCAACAAGCTAAAACTTGTATTAACCGCCAGGTTTGCATTTTGAGCTGTTATCTGGGGGTTGCTTGAAAGTACCTCAAATGCTTCGGAAGACGAACCAACCTGTAATTTTGCAGCGACATACATTTGTTTGGCTGGATGGTCGGCGGGAACCTCGTTCACTATGCGGCCCAGGTTCTGTATTGCTCTTTCGTAATTATCTGTCCTGAAATTTGTCAGCCCGGCGATATAAAACGTAAGAGGCGAACTCATACCATTTGCCATTGCACGCTCAATCAGCGTATTTGCTTTAACAAAATCTTTCTGAGAAATTGCAATCAATGCTTTTTGTTGATTAGCAAGAGGTTGATTTTTCACTCGCTTTAGAATGGCATCAACATGAGGTGTGGCATTTTCAAATTCGCCTAATTTGATATAAGTCTGCGCTAAATTAAGGTTTAACCTTAAATATAGAGGTTTTTCCTCCAAAGCGCGTTCATAAGCGTCTTTAGCAAGCTTAAAATTCTGTAAACGATAGGCGATCTCGCCGACCAACGAGGTTATTAAAAAGTCATCTTTAAATTGCTGGTTAGCTCGCTCGATAACAACCGTGTTTTCGGTATCACGATTGATAAAATATGTATCAATCAATTCGCTTAGCATTTTGATGGCCGGATCATTGATTGCAAGGGCTTTTTCAAAAAGAGCTTCTGCCTCACTTTGTTGATTATTACGTGCTGCTACCAAGCCTGCAATCGCTTGTGCTTTGGCTAACTGCTCAGCGGATAAGTCATTTTGATAGTCTTGAAGGATAGTATCCACCTGGTCTAATTTATCGCTAAAATAGAGAGCAGTAAAATAGCTATCCGAGAAGTCTGACAGCCTGCTGCCCATCTGAAGCGCTTTTTCAAAGGTGGTGACGGCGCTTTCCATATCACCTGACGCGAAGTAGGATTCCGCCAGGAGGGAGCGAGCCTGGGTATTAGAAGGAGAGGATTGTAAAACACTACGTAAAGTTACTACCGCTTCCTGGTAATTCTCCGATTCCAAAGCCTTAGTGGCGGTTGCGAGTCGTTCTTCATCAGAAGGTTGACTACAACCCATCAACAGCCCAAGCGAGATTACACCGATAGCGCCAGTCTTTAAAAATGTTTTATCCATAACCTACTACTAACCTATTATAAAGTGATGGTCTACTGTAAGCCTAATACTTACAAAAAGAAAGGTTACGAAGAATGTCTCAAGGCGGTTTAACGCAACAAAAAATAAACTATGTACAAAGTCGCTGGAAAAGCCGTTTTCTCAGGATTTTCGATAAACCAGTGGGGGTTATACAAAAAAGGCGGCCAATGGCCGCCTTTTGAACTATCAATTAATGATTAAGATTTGCGACGACCTGTTGCGCCAAGACCTAACAAACCAAGACCTAAAACAGCCAGGGTTGAAGGCTCTGGTACATCAACAAACTGAGCGCTTACATCACCACGGGTAATTTGCTCACCACTTGTGTTAAATGTATCGAAGTCACCGTTGACTGTCACCATCATAGAAAACGGCATAGGCGAAACAAAGTATTGGTCACCTTCAGCTGTTAGTGAAAAATCCATGAAATCAAAGTCAAAAGCAGTAACGGTCTTGCCGTTTATAGTAGTGCTTGTACCAAGATTTTCACCGATCATATCCGACATACCTAAAAGCACGTCATCACCAGTGTTAGAGATCGAATCAATGTCGTCTTCAACAGCCAGGCCGGTATCGTTGTTTCTGTCTAAGAAAATTTGGAAACCACCAGTGTTGCCTTCGAAGAATTCAACATTGCCCTGAGTACCAGTAGTACCTTCTGCTTGGAACGTTGCATACAAAGAGTATTCGTTATTCAGACCAGAGTTCAGTGAATTGTTACCACTAAAGAACTGACCAAATGTAGCAAATGCTGAAGCAGTAAAGTTGCCTGCACCATCGAAAGTAAGACGTTCTACATACCCGCCATTGATTTTATCAGCAACAACAGTTGAACCGTTACCTGATGCATAGCTCTCATCGACAGTAAATTCAACGAAATCTGCATAGCTTGAGAAAGAAGCCGCTAAACCAGTTGTTAGCGCTAAAGATTTTACCAAGTTTTTAATTTTCATAACCATCTCCATATTCCAATAAATGAGCTGAGTAACTCATGTAAGATAGTATGCAGCTGTGATGCCAGCTTTTTAAGTCACTGAAATAGACCAAGAATAGTTGCGTGAAGCTAAGTGAATAATTGACACTGTAAAAAAAACTGACAATCAACTGGCCTTTTATTGAGCAGATTTGGAGGGCGGGCCACCATAATTAATAGAGTAGGCTTGTATAAGTGAGAAAATCACTTAATTTAACAAGGCGACCAGACGGTCGCCTTAAACAGTTAATATATCTAATAATTACGCTTTACGGCGACTAGAAGCACCAAGACCTAACAAACCAAGACCTAAAACAGCCAGCGTTGAAGGCTCAGGTACGTCGTAGAACTGCGCACTTACGTCACCACGAATGATCTGCTCTCCAGATTGTGAAAAGGTATCAAAGTCTCCATTCACATTAACCATCATTGAGAATGGTTGGGGGGACACAAAATATTGGTCGCCATCGGCAGTAAGTGAAAAATCCAGAAAGTCGAAATCAAATGCTGTCACCGTTTTGCCCTCGACCGTCGAGCTTGTTGCCAGGTTCTCGCCAATCATCTCAGACATCCCCAGCAACACGTCATCACCCGTGTTAGAAATCGAATCAATATCATCTTCTACGGCCAGGCCAGTATCATTGTTTCTGTCAAGAAAGATTTGGAAGCCACCCGTATCACCAACAAAAAATTCAACATTACCTTGTGAGCCAGCGGTACCTTGCGCTTCGAAAGTAGCATACAGTGAGTACGTACTGTTTAAGCCAGAGTTCAAAGAATTGCTGCCGTTGAAAAATTGGCCGAATGTAGCAAACGCAGACGCTGTGAAATTACCGGCACCATCAAAAGTAATGCGCTCTACATAACCACCATTAATTTTATCAGCAACTACTGTAGAACCAGAACCTGCAGCATAATTTTCGTCTACAGTGAAGTCTACAAAATCTGCGTGACTGGAAAAAGACGCAGCGATACCAGCTGTGAGAGCTAATGACTTTACTAGTTTATTTATTTTCATATTTTATCTCCATATTCCAATTTGAGCGGCTGAGTGGACCGCAGATGTGACTGAGTAGGCCACATTAGGGAATAAGCATTTGTAATGCCAACTTTTTAAGCTGTTGATTTCAAATGTTTATATGTTGCTGATGAAAAGTGTCAAATAAAATCGTAAAAAATCCTGACAATTGCTAATTTACTAACTTTTGCATTAGTTTTGTTGGAGGCTCAGGTTTATGGCACTTATCTTATGAGTCTTAGACCGACTCAATAATTTTGTAAAACCTGGTGGCGATGCTGCATGACGTGTGATACAGCCGAAGGCGGGTTAGAGCAGACCAAAAAAGGTGAAAGGACATCTTCAGGAGAAGGGGGGGGCATATCAACAATACCATCATAGCTTCGAATATAAGCAATCATTGATGATAATCCCATTCGATGAGAGTTTGTAGCCTAATTAGCAATAAAAAAGGCGACCTGATGGTCGCCTCAATAATGAATATACCTAATAATTACGCTTTACGGCGGCTAGAGGCACCAAGACCTAGTAGGCCAATACCTAAAACAGCTAGCGTTGAAGGCTCTGGTACGTCGTAGAACTGTGCACTTACGTCACCACGAGTAATCTGCTCACCAGTTTGCGCGAACGAATCAAAATCACCGTTCACATTAACCATCATGGAGAATGGTCTAGGTGAAACGAAATACTGGTCACCTTCACTTGTCAAAGAAAAATCCAGGAAGTCAAAGTCAAACGCAGTAACTGTTTTGCCATTGATTGTGGTGCTGGTACCCAAATTTTCACCAATCATGTCAGACATACCCAACAGTACATCGTCGCCTGTGTTAGAGACAGAATCGACATCATTTTCATCAGACAGACCAGTATCGTTGTTTCTATCTAAGAAGATCTGGAAGCCGCCAGTATCACCAACGAAAAATTCAACATTTCCTTGTGAATCAGCAGTACCTTGCGCTTCGAATGTTGCATACAATGAATAGGTGTTGTTAAGACCAGTATTCAAAGAGTTACTACCGTTGAAGAATTGACCGAACGTGGCAAACGCAGATGCTGTGAAGTTACCGGCCCCGTCAAAGGTTATACGTTCTACATAGCCACCGTTAATTTTATCAGCAACTACCATAGAGCCTGAGCCCGCAGCATAACTTTCATCAACAGTGAACTCTACAAAGTCTGCATAGCTTGAGAAAGACGCAGCAATACCAGCTGTTAATGCTAAAGATTTTACCAATTTATTCATTTTCATATTTATATCTCCATATTCCAATTTGAGCGGCTGAGTAGCCCGCGGATGTGACTGAGTAGGTCACTTGAATTGATGTATGCATCATCAGTGCCAATTTTACAAGTTATTGTTATTGATAGCTATTTTATTTTGATTAGAAGGGTTGAGTTACTTGGTCGTAAAGTTTCCTGACACACACATCATTGCAAACTTTTATTGTAGGGGAAGCAAGATAAGTTAATAAGAGTATCTGCTCGAGCAAATATAAATTTGATTACAGTGTCAGGCATCTCACTCAAAGAAAACCGCCAAAACACCTCAATTATTTTATGGTTCCAGCTGAAGTTTGTTTGTCAGCAACTCGTGCCGACAAAATTGTTTGAACCTGTTTAAAGTAGTGGTTCGACCAGCGCTTATTTGTTTAATTTGCAGTGTTAATTACCCCAAATATATCTTACGCACTCAGTGTCTTTTGGTAGTAAAAAAGGCGGCCAAATGGCCACCTTTATAATGTCATGTGATTAACAGTTAAGCTTTACGACGGCTGGACGCGCCCAAGCCCAACAACCCAAGACCCAATATTGCCAGTGTTGAAGGTTCTGGCACTTCATAAAATACGGCGTCTAAGTCGCCACGGATAATTTGTTCGTTACCCTGACCAAACTCATCGAAATCACCCGTTACATTAACCGCCATTGAGAATGGTTCAGGCGATACAAAGTACTGGTCACCCTCAGCTGTTAATGAGAAATTCCAAAAATCAAAATTGAATGCTGTTACTGTTCTATTACCAATGGTGCTACTTGTTGCCACATTGGGGCCTAAAACATCAGCGCCGCCTAACAAAATATCGTCACCGGTGTTTATAACTGAATCAATATCGTCATTCGCTGATAAGCGAGTGTTGTTGTTTCTGTCTAAGAAGAGCTGAAAACCGCCGGTCTCACCAATCAAAAACTGCGTGTTATCATCCTGGCCGGTGTAACCCTGCGCTTCAAACGTTGCGTAAAGTGAGTAGGTGTTGTTTAGACCGATGTCGCTCCCTTTCAATGATGTAGTTCCATTGTAAAGCAAGCCGAAGGTAGCAAAGGCATTCGCAGTAAAGTTACCAGCTGCATCAAAGGTAAGGCGTTCTACATACCCGCCATTAATTTTATCAGCAACGATAATTTTGCCGTTGCCACCAGATGCGTAATTTTCATCGATTGAAAATTCAACAAAGTCTGCATGACTAGAAAAAGATGCCGCGATACCCGCAGTTAGTGCGATGGACTTTACCAAGTGTTTAATTTGCATGATTACTTCCAGTTATCTGTAAACTTTAAAACGCTTTCATCTTTGAAAGCAAAAGGTACAAATGATGTAGCACCTATCATGCCAAAACAATAAGATATTGATTTTACGGTGTTTGTTGTTTTTATTGGGGTAATGAAATAGTACTATGTAAAAATTCCTGACGAATAAATGCTTAATTATCCGCCACAATTTTTGCTGCAATTTTAAATTTCAGGCGTTGCAAAGGCCCGCGGTTACCTTTGGGGCACCAGGTACGGGTAAGCTTATTGCGGTAGGCGTCAAAGTGCAGCCCGTAAGGCGCGGTGAGCACTTCACCGCGCTTAAGCAGGATCTTCAGCGCGTAGGTTTCAGCCATACCGGCACACAGGTTCACTGCCATGCCGGTTGATGGTCCGCGGCGCTCTTTAAAGCTGACGGCCGAATCATCCATGAGGTAATTACGCTGTAACATCGCCGGCGAAAGACCGATAAGAAACTGAATGAGCTGGCTTTCTTCGTCGGCTTTATCCTCAAACCGGAAATATTCCTCAAAGGTCATCTTGCCGGGCATAAAACACAGCAGCGCGCAGCCCATACCCAGCGGGGCGGCAGTAACCACCGGAATATTCTTTTCATAGCACTTCTGAAAAACCAGCTTGCGGGCGGCAAGGGCAAAAAAATCCAGGCTATCTATATAAAGGTCGACATCCTGCAGAAAATCATCCACATTGTGCTCATTAACACCATCGCCAAAATCGCGGATATCCATCTCAGGGTTGATGTCTTTTAGCATGTTGTGCATCACCTGCATTTTGTTTTCACCTACCGTAGATAAAAACGCGCCAGCTTGCCGGTTAAAATTATGCACATCGTATTCGTCAAAGTCTGACAAATTCACTTTTCCTATGCCAAGGCGGGCCAGGGTAAGCGCGTGCAGACTCCCCACGCCGCCGCAGCCGGCAATAGCAACCCGTTTTTGCCGTAACTGGGCCTGTTCATCGTGGGTTACCCAGCCGATGTTTCTGGAAAATGCGGTATCGTAATCAAACACTGCTTAATCTCTCTTACTTTTACGCGTTAACGCTGGTTCGCCTGTGGTACATGAAGCCTGTAATTTCATTCCAGAGTATAGAACAGAGGCATCAGTATGATAGTGCTCAGGATGATATTGATGCATACTATTATATACACAGGCAATATAAAATAAGTGCCGTAAAAGGATTTCATTTTTAAAGGTGGTAACAATGCGTTTGAGAGGCGGCCTGCTGGTTGTTTTAGCGGTTATGATGGTAAGCAAGGTTTATGCAGCTTCACTGGCTGATACCGTCAGTCAGGTTAAGCCCTCCGTGGTGGGCATAGGGTTAGTGGCGCCACTGGCCACGGTAAGTCATCAGTTAAAGGGTACCGGCTTTGTGATTGGCAATGGCCAGTATGTGGTAACCAATACTCATGTTATCGATATGCAGGTGCCGGATGATGTGAAATATCAGCGCACCGTTTTCGTCGGCCATGGAAAAAAGGGCGATATACTGCCCGTGCAGGCAGTATATAAAGATGAGGAGCATGACATTGCCATCCTGAAAATTGGCAAAACGCTGCCAGCGCTGCCCCTGTATCGTGACGGCACGCCCGTTAATGACGGCACCCGCATCGCCGTTACCGGCTTTCCCATCGGTGGTGTACTGGGGCTGTATCCGGCTACTCATGCCGGCATTGTGGCGGCTTTCACGCCCAATATTATCGCGGCTAAAAACAGCACGCAGATATCTGAACAATTCATGCAACGTTTGCGTAATCCTTTTATGGTATATCAGCTGGATATTGTTGCCTATCCGGGTAACAGTGGCAGCCCGGTGTACCGGGCCGACACCCGTGAAGTGTTTGCAGTGATTAATAAAGTATTTGTAAAAGAAACCAAAGAGTCGGCTATCACCCGCCCCAGTGGAATTACCTATGCCATTCCGGCCAGCCACATTATTGCGCTGGCCCGTAAGCATAACATTCCGTTGCAGTAGGCCTGGTCTGCAGGCAAGATAGTCGTTTTCATGCTAAACAAGATGTGCAAACATCATTACAAAAAATGAGCGTTGTAATTGTATGTCAGTAGAATTTAACAAAATTGCCGTCATTGGCCTGGGTTATGTAGGTTTACCTCTGGCTGTGGCGTTTGGACGTTATCGTCCTACCGTAGGCTTTGATATTAACTCGCAACGGGTTAAAGAGTTACAGGGAAACAAAGATCACACACTGGAAGTCACCCCGGATGAGTTAAAAGCCGCGTCTCAGCTAAGCTTTACTGACGACACATCTGCTTTGTCGGGTTGCGATGTCATCATCGTAACGGTGCCCACTCCCATCGACAGCAACAAGCAGCCGGACATGACACCGCTGCATAAAGCCAGCGAGATGATTGGTGAGGTCATTTCGGCCAATACTGTGGTGATATATGAATCCACCGTGTATCCGGGCGCCACGGAAGAATACTGCATCCCGCTGATCGAGAAAAAATCCGGCCTGACCTTTAATAAGGATTTCTTTGCTGGCTACAGTCCCGAGCGAATCAATCCGGGCGATAAACAGCACCGGCTGGAATCTATTGTAAAAGTCACCGCTGGCAGCACGCCGGAGATCGCAGATAAGGTAGATGCGCTGTATCGTGAGATCATTACCGCCGGCACCCACCGTGCTTCCTCCATTAAAGTGGCTGAAGCTGCCAAGGTAATTGAAAATACCCAGCGGGACCTGAATATCGCGTTAATCAATGAGCTGGCGATGATTTTTGCCAAAGCCGGTATTGATACAGAAGAAGTATTAGAAGCGGCAGGCAGCAAATGGAACTTCCTGCCATTTCGCCCAGGCCTGGTGGGGGGCCACTGCATTGGTGTTGACCCGTACTATCTTACCCATAAAGCTGAAGAGCTTGGTCACCACCCGGATGTCATTCTGGCCGGTCGGCGCATCAACGATAGAATGGGCGAATATGTGGTGTCCCGGCTGGTTAAAACCATGCTGAAAAAGCAGATTATGGTCAACGGCGGCAATGTGTTGCTGCTGGGTATCACCTTTAAGGAAAACTGCCCGGATATCCGCAATACCAAGGTGGTGGATATTGCTACGGAACTGAGCGAATACAACGTTAACCTGGATATTTACGATCCGTGGGCTGACCCGGAAGAGGTTTTGCATGAGTACGGCCTGACACTGGCAGACAAGCCTGAGCAGGGTAAGTACGATGCCATCATCGGTGCGGTAGCGCATAACCAGTTCAAAGTCTGGTCGAAAGAAGATTTACGTAGCTTCTGCAAAGACGATGCGGTAATTTTTGATTTGAAATACATGTTTGATAAATCTGGCGTAGATATACGCTTATAAGGAAACGCTTAAAATGAAAGTGCTTGTTACCGGAGCGGCGGGTTTTATAGGTTCGCACGTATCAATGTACCTGCTGGAGCGGGGCGATGAAGTAGTCGGGCTGGACAATCTTAACGATTACTACGATCCAACCTTAAAAGACGCACGCCTTGAGCGTATTAACGCGTTACCCGGCGCCGATAAATTCCGCTTTGTGAAAATGTCGGTAGAAGATCGTGAAGGTATGGAAACTCTGTTCGCCGAAGAAAAGTTCGACAAAGTCGTGCATCTTGCTGCCCAGGCCGGGGTGCGTTATTCCATCGAAAACCCCCATGCGTATATCGATTCCAATATTGTCGGCTTTATGAATATTCTGGAAGGGTGTCGCCACAATGCAGTGAAGCATCTGGTTTATGCCTCTTCCAGTTCAGTCTATGGCGCCAACGAAAGCATGCCATTTGCGGTGGAAGACAATGTCGATCACCCAATGTCACTGTACGCTGCCAGCAAGAAAGCCAACGAGCTGATGGCCCATACCTACAGTAACTTATATAACCTGCCGACCACAGGCCTGCGCTTCTTTACGGTATACGGGCCGTGGGGGCGGCCGGATATGGCGCTGTTCCTGTTTACCAAAGCGATTTTGGAAGACGAGCCCATCAAAGTATTTAACCACGGTAACCACCGCCGTGACTTTACCTATATTGACGATATCGTCGAAGGTATCATCAGTACGCTGGATAACACCGCCCAGGCAGATCCTAACTGGACCGGCGAGAAACCCAACCCGGGCTCGAGCAAGGTGCCATGGAAAGTGTATAACATTGGTGCACAAACGCCGGTACATCTGCTGACCTATATCGAAACGCTGGAAAATGCACTGGGTAAAAAAGCGGAGAAAGAACTGCTGCCATTACAGCCTGGTGATGTGCCCGATACATTTGCCGATGTTGAGGCGCTGGTAAACGATACCGGTTATCGCCCGACCACCACTATTGAGACGGGCATTAATAACTTTGTGCAATGGTACCGGGATTATTACAAGGTGTAATACTCCTTTATCACACAAAGTAAAAAGGGCGTTGTTTACGCCCTTTTTTTTGTGCCCGATTTTTTTTGATAATGCCGCGCGAACGGCGCTTTATGGGTATAGGTAGAGAAACTGCTTTTAACTGCCTGATATTGGGGCGTTAAATTGTGTCGAATTTCTTTACACCCGTGTTATCAACGCTTTTTTGTGCTTTTCAGTGGGCCTTACGTTGCAGCGGCTCAGCAGATAAAGCGATTTCGTTTTGATAGAAGGTTTCTACACTGGGTAACTGTTCACGGATATTGCCGCGGATGGTATCTAACATTGACCGGAATCCGGGTTTCAGGTTATCCATCAGCAATTCTTTGTTGATGTAATAAGGGGCACGCTTGCCGTGATAATCGACCACCGGGCCGATTTGTTCAAAGCGAATACCCACAAAACTCATACTGCGTGCCAGACGCGGTTCCATCATGACAAAGGCGTGGCGAATGTCGCCTTCAATGGCAGTGGCTGCGGCAGCAAAGTACAAACCAATCGCGATAAATGGAAAGCAGCGCAATTCGGTTTCTGAGTAGGCCTCGCGGTTAATCACACCCGTAGCGGCACCGGCGAAACGGTCCATCTGACGGCGACGGAACTCAGCAGGTACGGCCAGCCGGGATATTTCACATACATCTTTGCGGTCAAAATTCTGCGGGTTTAAATCATGCCGGGTAATCGAAGACAGACAATACTTTTCAATAGGAAGTAACTCATGATCCTGTAACGGGCGGACCGTGCGCACGGTGCCTGCCAGGCTGCTGCTGTTAAGGTGGCGGATCAGGCAGTGTCGTGAGTACTGATCAAATTCGTCCATTTCCAGACCATCGGGAGCCAGCGGCTCGAATTTAAGTTCTTCACAATACACATTGTGACGGATCTTAAACGCTGCATTGCGCAGTTCGTGGTCGTTAGCCATCAGTGGCGTCAGATAAGTACCAAAGTGTGATGAAATATAATTGGCTTCGCGAAGCTGCTTATAGCCTTTAATCATTTTACCAATTCTGGTGCTATTTACTTTGCGGGAAAGGTTTCCCATAAATGTTTGCTTATTGGGCATATGCAACTACTTCTCTGATTCACGCCATATCTGCGCTTACGGGCAGACTCGTTTGTACTGTATGGAGCTTGAATACCAAACCGCTCGATAAGTGTTGCATCAGTTTGCATAATTTCCAAGCAGTAAATGGTCTGTTATAGACCTTACGGGTATCGGCGTCGATACCTACGGTTGAATTCTGGTGAGCAACAAACCGATGGATAAACAATATCGAAGTCACAGCGAATGGCCGGCATGGCCGGCCATCGCGTATTGATGAATAAAACCTTACCGGGGTGGCCTGAGCGTTGACGCCGCAGGCTGCTCAGTAGGTCACAGGTTTATGTTACGCTCACTCAATCGCAAGCCCGGCTTTCATTTCTCGGCGACGGGCATGTAACAGCGGTTCGGTATAACCACTGGGCTGTTCGGTCCCCTTAAAAATCAAATCCCGCGCGGCCAGATACCCTGTGGCGTTGTTATAATCAGGGTGCATGGGAATGTATGCACTGTCACCGGCATTTTGTTCATCCACCAGCTTGGCCATACGCGCCAGTGTTTCTTCAACCTGGGTGTGGGTCACCACGCCGTGCACCAGCCAGTTGGCAATGTGCTGGGAGGAAATCCGCAGTGTTGCCCTGTCTTCCATTAACCCGACATTATCGATATCCGGTACTTTCGAGCAGCCTATGCCCTGATGAACCCAGCGCACCACATAACCCAGAATACCTTGTACATTATTATCCAGCTCGCGCTGTATGGTCGCTTCATCAAGCGGCGCAGAAGTATCCATAAGCGGGATTGTTAAAATATCTGACAGTCCATCGAAATCACTGTTTTCCAACGACTTTTGTATTTCAAATACATCAACCTGATGATAATGCAGAGCGTGCAGTGTGGCCGCTGTGGGCGAGGGGACCCAGGCGGTGGTTGCCCCGGCTTGCGGATGACCAATCTTGGTCTCCATCATTGCCTGCATGTGATCAGGCACAGGCCACATCCCTTTACCAATTTGCGCTTTACCCGACAGCCCACATTCTAAACCGGTCATCACATTGGCTTTTTCATATGCGGCGATCCAGGGGCGCTGTTTCAGCTCAGCTTTGGGCGCAAACGCGCCGGCCAGCATTGAGGTGTGTATTTCATCTCCGGTGCGGTCTAAAAAGCCGGTATTAATAAAGACCACGCGTTCCCGGGCCTGCGCAATACAGGCTTTCAGGTTGACGCTGGTCCGACGCTCCTCATCCATGATACCCATTTTGAGCGTATTTGCCGTTAACCCTAAAGCCTGTTCAACGCGCTGAAACAGGGTATTGGCAAAGGCCACTTCCTCAGGCCCGTGCATTTTGGGTTTTACGATATAAATGCTGCCCTTGCGGGAGTTAGTATACTCGCCGTTTCCTTTGATATCGTGAATACCGATAAGGGCCGTCACCATGGCATCCATGAGGCCTTCATATACCGGTTCATCATCCACCAGAATAGCATCGTTTTGCATCAGGTGGCCCACATTCCTGACAAACATCAGGCTGCGGCCATGCAGCTTAAAGGGGTTGTGAGACGCGGGGCTGAGATAATCACGATCCGGGTTCAGGGTGCGGGTGGATTGCTGCCCATTTTTATTAACCGCTACCGCCAGCGTGCCTTTCATCAGCCCCAGCCAGTTCTGATACACCAGGGTTTTATCTTCAGCATCCACTGCCGCCACAGAATCTTCACAATCCATAATGGTAGACAGGGCTGCTTCCATCAGAATATCGCTGACCCCGGCGGTATCATTTTTGCCCACCGGATGAGTGCGGTTGATTTGTACTTCGAAATGCAGCTGATTATGCAAAAAAAGCAGGGCATCAGGTGACTGCTGCTCGCCACGGTAGCCTGCAAAAGCGGCGCTGTTACAAAGACTTGTCTCGGTATTGTCAGCAAATTTTACAGCTAGCGCGCCGTCCTTAATCCAGTAGTTTGTAACCTTGTGATGGCTGCCTGTTTGCAACGGGAGCACGCTGTCGAGCCAGTCTTTGGCTTTGGTAACCACCGCCTGGCCGCGAGTCGGGTTATAATCTTTGCCCGGCGCAAGCTCACCTTCCTGGCCAATGACATCAGTGCCGTAAAAGGCATCATACAAGCTGCCCCAGCGGGCGTTAGCGGCATTAAGGGCGTAGCGGGCATTATTAATAGGTACCACCAGTTGAGGCCCGGCCATGGTGGCGGCTTCTTCATCTACACGGTCGGTACTTACGGCCACCTCTTCAGGCGCGCTGACCAGATAACCAATATCACGCAGAAAGGCCGCATACGCTTCGCCACTGGCGGGTTGGCCGGTCCGGTGGTATTCGTCAATCTGGGTTTGCAATGACTGGCGCTTTTCCAGCAGTGCTTGATTGGTGGGGGTCAGGTCCAGCAGGATAGATTCAAATGACTGCCAGAAATGCGCGGGCTGAATGCCAGAGCCAGGCAGCGCCTGCTCGTTGATAAAGTGGTGTAGGGTAGAGGCGATTTTAAGGCGGCCCTGTTGGGTATACTGTTCTTTTTGGTTACCAGCCATAGAGTTCTCTCCTTTGTTTTTTAACCAGTGTAGAGAGATAACCGCCTTATTTTTAATTTATGATTTGTATCCTTGTCATAAATTAGCTGAATGTCTCTCCCTCGTTCATACGTTGTGCTACCTCTCCTATTAATCGCCGCAGCCAGATATGACCGGCATCGTGATGAAGCAGGGCGCTCCAGGCCATTTTCAGCGCGATAGGCGGAATATCAAAGGGGGGCGCTTTAAGCACTACGCTGGAGTCATCGGCCAGCAGGCGCGCTGATTTGGTGGGCAGGGTGGCAATCAAATGCTGTGTTTTGGCAATTTGCAGGGCCGCGTGATAGTGCCGGGTAAAAACCCGTATATCACGATGCTTGCCCAGCTTAACCAGCTCTGCATCTACCCAGCCCAGTTTCTGCACTTCGTTGGGATCAATTCCCACGCCCACCCCAAAGCCGGTTTTACTGACCCAGACATGACGGGCGTTGAGGTAGCCATCCAAGTCCCAGTTATCCACCAGCGGATGCTCTGCACTAAGCACACAGCTGAACGTATCGTACCAGATGACCTTTTGATGAAACGATAAAGGCAACTCTTCAAAACGGTTAATGGCCATGTCCACTTTGCCCTGTTCCACATCGTGAAAGGTAACATCCGATGGCGTGATTAAATCCAGCGTGATATTGGGCGCGTGAACCGCCAGCTCATTCAACAGCCCCAACAGCAGCGTGCTTTCAGCATAGTCACTGGTCATAATTCTGAAGGTACGCCGGCTGGTGGCTGGCTCAAAATCGGTTTCCGGCTGAATGGAGCTTTCCAGGCGACTAAGCACATCGCGGATAACAGGTTGTAATTCCAGAGCTCGTTTGGTGGGTGTCATGCCATCACTGGTTCTGACCAGCAGCGGATCTTTAAACAGGTCGCGCAATCTTTTCAGGCCATTACTCATGGCTGGCTGCGTGATACTGAGCTGATTAGCCGCGCGGGTCACAGACCTCTCGCGCAGCAATACATCCAGATAGACCAGAAGATTGAGATCCACTTTGGCGATATTCATTCTATAAATGCCTTGTGACAACAAAATGTAAAGGCTGAGTATAAAGATAATGGAAGCGCTTGTCAGATAGTCATTTAGTCTTATAACTGCATGTAGCATTAACCGGGTTGAGGGAATATTGGACTGGTTTACAGAGCCCTGTGGGAAAGGCTGACGGGCCGGGGAGAATAGCCGCGGCAAGTCTGCAATAAAAAAGGCTCCTTAAAGGAGCCTGGTTGGGAAATGCCAGTGACCTATTGTCCCTCAGACATCAAACTGGTTCATGGTATTGTCTTCACCGGAAGCTTTAAGCGCAGCTTCACCTGAGAAGTATTCCTTGTGTGTATCCCCCAGATCTGAGCCCGCCATCGCCTGGTGTTTAACACAGGCCAGCCCTTCGCGGATTTCTTTGCGCTGCACACCTTTAACGTAAGCCAGCATGCCTTCATCGCCGAAGTAGCCTTTTGCCAGGTTGTCAGTAGACAGCGCAGCGGTATGGTAGGTTGGCAATGTAATCAGGTGGTGGAAAATACCGGCTTCGCGGGCTGCGTCGCGCTGGAAGCTCTGGATTTTCTGGTCGGCTTCGCTTGCCAGCGCCGAATCGTCATACTCGGAAGACATCAGGCTGTCGCGATTATACGCTGATACGTCCTTACCTTCCTGCTGCCATTGATCAAACACCTGTTGACGGAAATTAAGTGTCCAGTTGAATGACGGCGAGTTGTTGTAAACCAGCTTGGCATCGGGTACTACTTCGCGGATTCGGTTCACCATATCGGCAATCTGGCCCACGTGAGGTTTTTCTGTCTCAATCCACAGCAAGTCAGCCCCATTTTGAAGCGACGTAATACAATCAAGTACCACACGATCCACACCCGTATCCGGTTTAAAGCGAAACAGACCATTCGGCAAACGGGTAGGCTTAACCAGTTTTCCATCCTGCTTGATGACCATATCGCCATCATTTAAGTCGCTGGCATCATTAACATCGGTTGAATCAAGATACGCATTGTATTGCGATGCCAGGTCACCTGGCTGCTGTGAAACCGGGATTTTCTGGGTAAGGCCTGCACCCAGTGAGTCAGTACGTGCCACAATAACACCATCGTCCACCCCCAGCTCAAGAAATGCATAACGCACAGCATTGATTTTGGCCAGAAAATCTTCGTGGGGAACAGTGACTTTGCCGTCCTGGTGACCACACTGCTTGGCATCTGACACCTGGTTTTCAATCTGAATACAGCAGGCACCGGCTTCGATCATCTTTTTGGCCAGCAAATACGTTGCTTCCTCGTTACCAAAACCGGCATCAATATCAGCAATAATCGGTACCACATGGGATTCAAAATTATCAATCTGGGACTGAATGTCGGTAGTATCCTGGCCTTTATCTTTGGCATCATCTAACTGCTGGAAAAGCTTGCCCAGCGCCTGTGCATCAGCCTGGCGAAGAAATGTGTATAATTCCTCAATTAATGCCGGTACCGATGTTTTTTCGTGCATGGACTGATCAGGCAGCGGACCAAATTCAGAGCGCAGGGCTGCAACCATCCAGCCGGAAAGGTACAGATAGCGTTTGCTGGTGTTGCCATGGTGTTTTTTAATCGCCAGCATCTTTTGCTGACCAACAAACCCATGCCAGCAGCCTAAAGACTGCGTGTACTGAGCACTGTCGGCATCATAATCGGCCATATCCTGACGCATGATAGCGGCTGTATAGCGGGCAATGTCCAAACCTGTTTTAAACCGGTTCTGCGCTTTCATTCGCGCGGCGTATTCGGGGCTGATACTATCCCATGTGCCTTTTTGCGTTGATTTTAACGTTGCGATGGCGTCGATATCTTGTTGGTATTGCGACATGCTCGTTCTCCATTATTTTATTTGTAGGGTTCTTGCTGGCCGTTGTGCGGCAACAAATTTTGTAAGGTCAGTTTTATCCTAGGCGGGTTTTTAAGATAACGTAAATATATAATTTGGATTGTCGCCATTTATCTTGTGAATGCAGGGGTGTTCAAGCAAACATCTGAAGATGCAAGGCAGGAGGCATATTCGACCATTGGTAAATTGTATTTTACTGCGAAATTATCTATAACCATCTCATCGAAGCCGGAAGTATCAGATTATGAGTAATGTTTTAGCGTCAGTAGATCAGCGCACAAAATTGGTTGGCGAGAACCGCCTGGAGCTGTTGATGTTCAGGCTTGGGTCGCGCCATGCGTTTGCCATGAATGTTTTTAAAGTCAGAGAAGTCATTCAGGTTCCCCCGCTGAACACCTTGCCCGGCGCCCATGGTAACTTACGTGGAGTGACCACTTACCGCGGTTCCACCATCCCGATCATCGATTTGCGGCAGGCCATAAAAATGCGCCCCAAAAACGACGGCGACTACCCGTGTAATGTCATTATTACTGAATATAATCGCAGCGTGCAGGGGTTTTTAATTGGCGAAGTGCTGAGCATCGTAAATACGTCCTGGCAGGATATTGAGCCACCGCCACGCTCTATCGGTAAAGCAAACTATCTGACCGCCATCACGCAAATGAATATAGATGATCGAAATGAGTTGGTTGAAATCATCGATGTGGAAAAGGTGCTGGCTGAGATCATTGAATACGACGCCACCATTTCTGATGCGCTGCTGGCTGAAACAGATGTTAAACGGCTAAGAGGCCATACAGTGCTGGTGGTGGACGACTCAGGCACAGCCCGCAAACAGGTAAGAGATACCTTAGGGCAGGTTGGTATGCAAATTATTGAAAGTCGCAACGGCGCGGACGCGCTGGCCCTGTTGAAAAAATGGGCCGATGAGGGCCGCTGTATTAATGATGAAATATTACTGATGTACACTGATGCCGAAATGCCTGAAATGGACGGGTACAGACTCACCGCTGAGGTGCGCGCCGATCCGCGGATGGAAGATTTGTTCATCGCCCTGAATACCTCGCTAAGTGGCAGTTTTAATGAGGCGATGGTACAGAAGGTTGGTTGTAACCGGTTTATTTCCAAGTTTCAGCCTGACATGCTGGTGGAAGTGGCCTTGCAACGGCTACGGCAATTGTCGCAAGATGCACCCTGACGGGTATACATCGTTGAAAATAAGTCACTTACAGCAAATTCTTTGGTGACTGCTGAGGCGGTGCTTTACAATTTACGCAGACTTTTTTGATGGAACTACAGCATGTTTAAACGAGTATCTCTTTTGTCTCTGGCGAGCGCCGTGGCGCTGACCGGATGTATGTCTGTCGCGCAGCCATCTGGCAAGCAGACAGAAGCCAGGGTGAGCACCCCTAAGAATATTATCATGGTGGTAGCCGACGGCATGGGCCCCGCCTATACCACAGCCTATCGTAATTTTATGGATGATCCGTCTACCCCGCAGGTCGAAACCGTCGTGTTCGATGATATCCTGACGGGCAACGCCTCGACCTATCCGCATCATGTCTCCGGCTATGTAACAGATTCTGCGGCATCAGCCACCGCACTTGCCAGCGGCGCAAAATCGTATAATGGTGCTATAGGTGTAGACCATAATAAGGTCAGGGTTGAGTCTGTGCTGCAGTTGGCTAAGAAGCAGGGCATGCGGACCGGTGTGGCGGTCACTTCCCAGATTAACCATGCGACACCGGCCTCTTATATTGCTCACAATGAAAGCCGTAAAAACTACAACGCCCTTGCCGATAGCTTTTTTGATGATCGCATAAATGGTGAAATTGTCGCTGATGTTATGTTGGGCGGAGGCACCCAATATTTCGAACGGGACGACCGTGATCTGGTTGCTGAATTTATCGATGCTGATTATCAGTATGTCGATAGCTACAATAAACTGGCTACAATACCGGCGGGCTCTGACGTACTGGGTTTATTTGCCCCGGTAGGCCTGCCGCCAGCGCTGGATGATAAGCGCGCACACCGTTTATCCTACCTTACCGAGCATGCAATTAAGCACCTGGAAAACCCCGAAGGATTTTTCTTGTTGGTTGAGGCCAGTCAGGTCGACTGGGCTGGTCATGCGAATGACATCGGTTCGGCCATGGCGGAAATGGATGATCTGGCCGCAACGATCAGCTATCTGAAAACCTATGTTAAAAATAATCCTGACACCCTGGTCGTACTCACTGCCGATCACAGCACCGGCGGGCTGACCATTGGTGCCAAAGGTGATTATCGCTGGGCGCCTGAATTTCTAAAAGATATGAAGTCGTCAGTAAGTACGGTGGCGCGTAATATTCCGGACATGGACCAGCCGCTTGCTTATATCAGTCAGCAGTTTGGTTTTGCTTTTACCGAGGATGATCACAACATGCTGAACAAGGTATTGGAGCAGGATAAAGCCGCCGACCGTGAAGTTACCCTTAAGAAATTTCTGGATATGAAGAGTAATACTGGCTGGACCACATCCGGTCACACTGGCGTAGATGTTGAAGTGTTTTCCTTCGGCGCGGGGAGTCACGCGTTTGTAGGCCAAATGGATAACACAGATATTGCCCATCGCATGAAAGCCTTTGTGACCGAATCTACCGGCAACATGAAAACAACAGATACGCCGGTGGCAATGCCGGCTGAAGATGACTGTGATTTTCACGAAGACTTTCATTGCGAGTAACAACTCGTAACCGACGGGGGCATTCAGGCCCCCGTATTATTTTTGCGTTTGCGTTTGCGTTTGCGCCTACCCACAGCTAATCACGTCGAATCTCATCGTGGTCAGCGACCATTATCATCCTCGCCTCAACGATATTGCAGACACCATGTGTCAAGCTTATGCCATTTGGTAACATTGAAAGCACAAGAGGCTGGGGAGGGCGACGTTATCTTCTGATAACGCCGTTAGTACAGGCTTACTGATGATTCAGGAAGTTATCCAGGTCCTCACCGGTGATTTTGCCAATCTGGTTGAACAGGTACCACAGCGCGGTGACCAGCAAAATCATGCTGGGAATGACAATTACCGGATAGCTTAGCGCTGTCATACGCCCCAGCTCTTCTGTATAAGCCGTTGTGCCAGGCTCGCTGACCAGAATAACCTTTGCCAGAATATAGTTAAGTGCCGAGGAGACAAAAAATGAGGTGGCAACAATGTAGGAACTATTTGCTACCTTGCGGCGAAACTCTTGCTCTTTGCCGGTACGCTCAAGGGCATCGTTAAGTGCATTCCAGTTGATAATCTGATCGTTCAGAATAAGCATCTTAACCAGCGGCTTTTTAGTATATTGTGTTACCAGCACCGCAATACCAATAAGTGCCGGTATCGCTGCCTCTTTAATTGCAATATATTCAGCGGGTAGCTTTAACAGGCTGATGCCGCCGGTCAGCAGAACACTGATGATGCCCAGCACCGAAAAGCCATTCACTTTACCAGATTGTTTTAAGTCCCATAGCCCATAGCCAATAGGAAACACCAGCGCTGCCACAATGCTCCAGGCAGGGCCTAGGAGGTCATCCGAACTGGTATAGCTCATGATGACCACAGGAATAATAATATTAAACGCCAGGTTGCCGAAAAAGCCCTGGTTCTGTTTTTGAGCCGATTGGTTGGTGGAGGTCATGAATACTTCATATCACTTATCTTAACTGCATTATAAGAGTCTGATGGTCACTGCCAACGTCTGCAACACACTTTTTCTGTATCAATTTGTGAAGATACTGAATTTTATGGAGATTAAGTCAGCAGTGATAAGACACAGCGCATTACACGGTGCTGGTGGCACCCCAGCGCCATGCAGCCAGTAAACCGGCCAGGAATCCAAACAGATGATATTCATAGGACACAAATTCGCGCCCCGGAAGCACACCTAAAATTAACCCCCCATAGACAATCGCCACTAACACGGAAATGATCATATACGGGATTTTTTTGGTCTTGAATCCTGCCCACAGCAAAAAGCCGAAGTACCCATATACCATGCCGCTGGCACCAAGATGAATCGCCGAGCGACCAAACAGCCACACGCCAAGTCCGGCAACCACAAATACCGTCAGGGTAACCTTTACGAAAGTTTTGTTGCCCCACTGCAGGGTCAGCCAGATAAACAGCAACAGCGGCAGCAGATTGGCAATCAGGTGCGCCGGTGTCTGATGCACCCACGGTGCCGTAATTATGTTCCACAGCGAGGGTAAGCTGCGCGGCTCAAGGCCCAGGCTGATTAAACTGTTTAGGGTAATGAGATTGATAATCTCAAGCAGAATTAACACAGCGCCAACGATGGCGATGAGGCGAAATTGTGAACGTAGTCTGGGTAATTGGCTCATAAAATTATATGCGGGAGATACCGCGACAAATCCTGTGTGACTAAAGACGAATCCTCTCTGACAGAGATCCCAGCTGGTAAATTATCCACCAGCCAGCTTCCTATCAATGTGTAATTACGTTCAAATCGTGGAAGTGGATGAAAAGCCTGAACAATAAATCCTTCTTCGCCATAGGGGCCGTCAGATAACGCTTTCTCCTGCTGGTCTTCGATCATTGAGATATTTGCACCTTCGCGTGAGAACAGCGGCTTTTTTACCCATTTGCCGGTAGATAGCGCCGGACAGTCGTTGGCAAAGTAGGCTTCCAGCAAGTTGGGATGCCCGGGAAACATCTGCCACAGCAAAGGCAGGATAGCTTTGTTGGAAATAATCGCTTTCCAGATAGGTTCAATCCAGTCTACGTCTGCCTCTACCAGTGCTTCGCCGTATGGGTCGGCCAGCATAAACTCCCACGGATAAAGCTTAAAGCAGTCAGTGATAGGCGCATCCTGCAAATCGGTAAAGACACCGGTATCAGCCAGACCAATATCTTCAATAAAGACAAAATCAGTATCTAACCCGGCTTCGGCGGCACAATCCTGCAGATATTGTACGGTGCCGCGATCTTCATCAGTATCCTTACAGCAGGAAAAGTGCATTTGAGTAAGGTGTTTTTGCCGGGCAATATCGGCAAAACGGTGGATGAGCTTTTCCTGCAGAGAGTTAAACTGATCAGACTGGCGGGGGAGCGCACCCTTATCCACATTTTGCTCCAACCACAGCCATTGCCAGAAGCCGGATTCATACAGCGAGGTCGGTGTATCGGCGTTATTTTCCAGCAGCTTAACCGGATGCTTGCCGTCATAAACCAAATCGAGACGCGAATACAAAGACGGCTCCCGCCGGGCAAATGCTGTCCGAATCAACCCCCAGTAAGGCGCGGGAATGCTGAACCGGGCCAGAAGCGCATCACTGTTCACCACACGTTCGGTGGCGGCCAGACACATCTGATGCAATTCGGCAGTGGGCGCCTCAATGTCCTGCTCAATTTGCTCAAGGCTGAACTGGTAATAGGCACTTTCATCCCAGTAAGGCTCGCCATACATGGTATGGAAGTGAAAGCCAAACTCAGCCGCCTGTTGCTGCCAGTCTGGCCGTGGCGCTATTCGGTGGCGGAACAAAAGGGTTAACCACCCCAGCCGCTGGAACGAGAGCGACTGCCCCAGGCGGATTTTGCTCTGACCGAGCTGCCAAAACCACCACGGCTGATGGTGCGTGACACTGTGGGTTTGGGTTTAAAGGTTGACGAATTCACCCGGTAGTTACGCTTTCTTACATCGCCGCTGAAAATGTGCCCATCGGCAGTCACCCAGCGTGACCGAAAGGGCGAGTAGCGTGATGATGAGGTAAACAGGGGCTGTGAATAGTAAGAACGGGGCGACAGCAGTTGACTGACCATGTATCCGGCCATGAAAGGCATAAAGAAGCTGCCGTTGTCGGTGGACACCTGGCGGCACTGATTATCACCAAATTCATATTCACAGTCTGAAACCGTCGAAAATTTAGGACTGGTGCGGGCTGCTTCTTCCACCGCCTGCTGATACGCCGCCTGACATTCTTGCGTGGCATCAGGATTAGCACTGGTGCAGTCTTCTACCGATGTGTAAATATCAGCCTGCTGGCGGTTATCGGTACAGGCGCTTAAAAACATACCGGCCACACCTACTGCCAGCGGTTTAACCGCTACAGATTTGCGCATCCGGCTAAGGTTAATTTGTTTTGTGCGTTTTTGCGTAGACATCGTTACCTCGCAGGCTCAGTAGGTCATGCAGGCGGCGTTAAGCAAACCAACAGCCACAGACATTGCAGCCAGAATAACACCGGCTGACACTTCATTATTATTAATACGCTCAGCAATGCGGGGCATAAACGTAAACCGCAACAGGGCAAATGCCAGCGACTGAGCGATAATGGCGACGATGCCCCAGATAGCAAAATCTATTACTGACAGAGAATTTGCTGCTGCACCGGATAAGGCCAGTGCAAAGCCTACGATAGCACCACCAAACCCCACCGCTGCTGCGACATTTTTCTCTTCTTTTACCAGTTTCCACTCATCGTGAGGTGTTACCAGTGCATAAACAAACTTAAAGATGAACAGAAATATAATTGAGAGTAAAAAGTACAGAGCAAAATTATCCAGCCCTGCCAGCGACGCCATTATTGAATCCATGCTTAATCCTCTAGCCATTGATTTGTATATCGGTAGGTAAAACGTCAAAGCCTGTGCTGATCACCAGGCAACGATCTTTATTGTTATTCACTATCTTTTCTTCGCCCGCAACGAGCAATGACTCGAAGCGGTCATCTTCTAACGGACGCTCGTAGAGCATCATGAACTGGTCGGTTTTACTGACGTCACCGTCCTGTTCGTACGTGGTTTCGGTCACCGCCACCGGCGGCGAGTTATCGCCCACCGCATCCCATACCCGTGTGTAGGTATGGCCTTCCAGTTCGTAGGTGGGCTGAGAGATGAGATTATCCAGGCAATCCTGCCATTGGGCATCACTGCCAATGGTTTTGGTATCATAAAAATGCCACAGTTTAACGTCTGTAATGTGGTTTTCAGTCAGTCCGCCATCGGTGACCACCTGTAAAAAGCCCTCATCATCTGTGTAAAAACGCAGCAAATTTCCCCCTGAGTCCAGCGGGGCATCGCCGACAGCCTGAATAAGCTGAGATGGCGTGCAGGATTCAATGACTAAACCGGGGATCAACATTTTCAGTTTCAGCTCGTCCAGTTCGAACGAACCGCCCAGATAAAGCCCCATAATCTCCGGCGCTTTGGGTTTGTCCGGTGCTGCTGGTTTACGGCCAAATAATTTGCTAAACATATCAGCTCCCCAGTTTTTGCCAGTCGATATTTTTTACCCGGGCACTGGCAATGTAATAAACTTTATCGTCAGGCGACAGTGTGACATCAAAATCAGGATTAACCACCATGTTTTTATACACACCACCGGGAGCAAAGCCTATAAAAATGGCGTCGTAATGCTTTTTCATATTGATAAACAACTGGCCCACGGTCAGTTGTCCGCAATCTTTTGGCAGGGCCACAGAGAACTGGGCCTGTCCCTCATCCACACTCAACAAATCGTGATGCAGCATGCTGGAGCCCGGGTCAAAAACTGATTTTGCCAGCATTTCCACAGCCACGCTGGGCGTACATTCTACGTTGGGACAATGAGTTTGCAGTAAGGTGACCAGATTATCATCGGTAAAATAGGCGACCTGGTGTGCCTCTGGGTTGCGTTTTGTGCAGTACAGGGCTGTGGTCAGCGTCAGGTCATCGGACGGATTATCAATCAAAATAACACTGGCTTCGCTGATACAGGCCCGATCCATATCGGTATCCTTGTTAAAAGACTCAACGTGCACAAATTCTATCTGGCCGGGCAGGGGGTTGGTAATGTCAGCTTTGACACAAAGAACAATATCAGGTTTGCTGGCAAGATCTTCACGTTCTTTTAGCAATAACTCCAGCAGTAATAAGGTTTTCTGTTCATTCCATCCAATGACCAGAATGTGATTTGATACATGCAGCGTTTTCATACCTGTTAATCCTTTCTTCCACTGATTGTTTACCCACCCGGCGATACGCCCAATGACCATGGCAAAAATGCTTAGCCCGGCCGGAATAACGAACAGCGCAACAATCATTTTGCCGGCGGAGGTTTGTGGTGATAAATCGCCATAACCTACCGTTGATGCTGTCACAGCCAGCCAGTAAATAAAGTCGACCTGATTGATAAGTGCCTGCTCGCCGGCAGCACTTAGCAATGACCAGCTCATCAGCGAGTAAAGCAGAGTAACCAGTACAATTGTGTACCATCGAGATTCGCTGAAGTAGCGAAGCATGAGTCTTCGAATCTGTATCCAGGAGGCCATGAGCCGATTAACATCCTGTTTCTATTATCGTTATAGCATCAGTATGCCTTTCACGGCGGTGCCGGGCAAGCTGTGCGAACTATCTGTTACGATCAAAAAAGGGCCGTACGGCCCTTTTTGCTTAACTGCCCATAATTCTGCTGAGCTCATCGTCGGCGGAAGATTTTCCGCCCTTGATACCGGCTTTGGAAAGCCGCGCCTCTAAATCTGAATTGCTGTCTTCGCTGGCAAGCTCTTCAGCCGCTTCCAGTTCGGCATTGCGCAGCTTTTGCTTTTCCTGAATACGGCTTAGCGATTCAGTAGCAGTCTTCATTTTGCTGTTCGCACCCATATGACGCGATGAGACTGACACCTGCGCTTTTTGCACGCTCTCAGTAGCCTTAACCATGTCGACCTGTTGCTCAAGCCGACGCAAATTCGCTTTGGCCTGCTGAATGTTGCCAGCAAGCTGCTTCTCAGATTTTTTAAACTGATCAAGATAAGCCTGTTCCTGGTCTCGCTCTTCTTTTAAATCAGAGACCTTCTGAGCACAATCCAGGGCCAGCTGCCGATCAGTATCTACTGCTTTTCTGGCATGGGCTTCATATTCGCTGATGGATGCATCGTAACTGTCAATCTTCTGTTGCGACAGTTTACTTTTGGCCAGAATCTGCGTACGGGCATGGTCTGACTTTCGCAACTCTTCTTTGGCTTCGCGGATTTCCTGCTCCAGAATTCGGATCGCCTGGCTATCGGCAGCTGCCTGCGCTGCCTCGGTAGCGCCACCTTTAACCGCTGTAATTAACTTTTTCCAAACAGACATTCGCTTCTCCTGTAATTACCGATTATTGAAGATGGGTTTCGTAAGCATCTAAGAACGATGCGACATTTTGAAACAGGGTTTCCACTTCAATGACAATACTCTGTGCTTTTGATTGCGCGCTGAGCGCACCAAATGCGGTATAGTATTCCTGACCGTTGATGGTAGAGATGCCCACTGTGGTCAGCGGAAACACCATATGTGATGACAATATCTCATGATCCAGCGCGGCTTTGTCTTTCACCTGATCGGCAGAAAATAACAAGCTTTCTACCAGAATCTGCTCACCACTTATGGCCAGCCAGGCATCAATACCTTCAGCGTTGGCGATAAGCAGACAATCTTCCTCGTGGGTAACCACAAAGTCCTCGTACTGCGATAAAAGGGATTCCAGTTGCGCAAGATCCCATGTCATAGTGTTTCTCCTTTAACCTGTTAAGCGAATAAATAGGCAGTCACTTTACCCATAAAGCAGCGCTGCGCCAACATTCGCAGAGTCAGTGTAGACATACACGCTGACTCGGTCAATAATAAAAGGCGTGCAAATGTGTAAAAAAGTGTGTTTTTGTAAACTATAACTCACAAATGGTGATATTTTGAATGAGCAAACTCAGTGGCGTATGGTCGTGCAGCGTCTGGTGAAGTCGCAAATGTCGGTTCGTGGTGTGAAATATCAGGCGCTGAGTGACCGCCTGGCCCATATTGGCGTTATTCAAAGCGCAGACAATCTGCGTAATAAGGTGAACAAGGGGATTATGGGGGCAGATTTACTGCTTGCAATCATGATGGTGTTAAATGGGAAGGGGATGGAGGCTGAAAATATTGCTGAGATCCTCGCTGATCTTCAGGACAAAGACGGGTAAACTGTGGCGCATAAAAAAGCCCGGACAAATGCCGGGCGAAAGTATCAATAGAATAACATGGGAGAACATCATCACTATCCGGCATAGCTTAACCGATTAAGTTGAGCCCGTGGGCATTATTAGGTATGCAGATTAATAGCCACGTATAGCGCAGATGACTCGTTTTTCCAATCACTGATTTTTTGCAACTTTAGTAGTGTCTGACCTCATGAAACTTAGCGACTTTAATTTTTCATTACCTGAATCCCTTATCGCCAAATACCCCACTGAGCGACGCAGTGCCAGCCGCCTGATGCATCTGGATGGGAAAAATGGTGCCGTGGCTCACCGGATGTTTGCTGACATGCCCGATTTGGTGGAAGAAGGAGATTTGCTTATTTTCAATAACACCCGGGTTATACCGGCGCGTTTGAAAGGCAAAAAGCTCACCGGCGGGCAGGTGGAAGTGCTGGTAGAGCGTATTTTAGAAGATAACTACGTGCTGGCCCATGTCAGAGCGAGTAAGGCGCCCAAGCCTGATACCCGGCTGATCCTTGAGGATTCTGTGCAGGTGACTGTTACCGGCCGGCAGGACGCACTGTTTATTTTGCATTTTGACCATGACGAGACGGTGTTGTCGTTACTTGAGGCCCACGGTCATATGCCATTACCGCCCTACATAGACCGGCCTGATGAAGCCACTGATAAAGAGCGCTATCAAACTGTTTATAATGAAAAGCCAGGGGCGGTAGCGGCGCCCACCGCCGGCCTGCATTTTGATGATGCGGTATTGGCACAACTGGCAGAAAAAGGCGTTAACACTGCATTCGTAACATTGCATGTGGGTGCAGGTACCTTTCAGCCGGTCAGAGTAGACAACATACTTGAACACAAGATGCATGCAGAATATGCAGAAGTACCCCAGACGGTGGTAGACCTGGTCCGTCAGACCAAAGCGCGCGGCAAGCGGGTTATTGCCGTAGGAACCACCTCCGTGCGCTCACTGGAGTCTGCGGCAAAAGCGGCACAGGATGAGCAGATTGTCCCGTTTTTTGATGATACCGATATATTTATCTACCCGGGTTTTGACTTTAAAGTGGTGGATGCCATGTTCACTAATTTTCATTTGCCCGAGTCCACTCTCATGATGCTGATCAGTGCCTTTGCCGGCCACGAGAATGTGTTGAATGCCTATAAAAAGGCAATTGAAGAGCAATATCGGTTCTTCAGTTACGGCGATAGTATGTTCATTGAGAGGCAGTAAAAAACGACAGAGCGCACATTTTTACCGTTACTGACTTTTTCGGGCATGATCTGAATTGCAGAACTGGTATAATCGCCGCCAAATTAATTTTAGAGCCTGCGCGTGAGCGCGCCTGATTAAGGTTATCGAATTCATGCAATTTGAGTTGTTAAATACACAGGGCAAAGCCAGACGTGGCCGTCTGGTGTTTGATCGTGGTGTGGTGGAAACACCAGCCTTTATGCCAGTAGGTACGTATGGCACCGTAAAAGGGATGACCCCGGAAGAATTAGAAGACAGTGGTGCGCACATTTGTCTGGGTAATACATTTCATCTGATGCTGCGTCCGGGTACCGGTATTATCCGTCAACATGGCGACCTGCACGATTTTATGCACTGGGATAAGCCTATTCTGACCGACTCCGGCGGCTTTCAGGTTTTCAGTTTAGGTGATTTGCGCAAGATTACCGAAGAGGGCGTAACATTCCGTTCACCAATAAATGGTGAAAAGATTTTACTGACCCCGGAGAAATCCATGGAGGTGCAGCGGGATCTGGGCTCGGATATCGTGATGATTTTCGATGAATGCACGCCGTTCCCGGCCACCGAACAGGAAGCCCGGGTTTCTATGGAGATGTCCTTACGCTGGGCCCAGCGCAGTAAAGAAGCGCATGGTGACAATCCTGCCGCCCTGTTCGGTATTATTCAGGGCGGCATGTATGAGAATCTGCGCGATGTCTCACTGGCCGGGTTAGAAGAAATTGAATTTGATGGCTACGCCATTGGTGGTTTGTCGGTAGGCGAACCTAAAGAAGATATGATTCGCATTATTGACCATACTGCCCACCAGATCCCGGCGCATAAGCCGCGTTATCTGATGGGCGTCGGCAAACCCGAAGATATCGTCGAAGCGGTTCGCCGCGGGGTAGATATGTTCGATTGCGTGATGCCAACCCGAAATGCGCGCAATGGCCATTTGTTTGTTACCGATGGCGTGGTGAAGATTCGCAATGCAAAACATCGCAACGATACAGCGGCGCTGGATGAAAATTGTGACTGTTACACTTGTAAAAACTATTCACGGTCTTATCTACACCACTTGGATAAATGTAACGAGATTCTGGGTGCGCGCTTAAATACCATTCATAACCTGCGTTATTATCAGCGTGTTATGCAAGGGCTTCGCGATGCACTGGACGCGGGCGATCTGGATAGTTTCGTCAACGAATTTTACGCACAAAAAGACATGCCGGTACCGGCATTATAACAACAACGAAGATAGAGGAAGATTATGAGCTTATTCATTTCTAACGCATACGCACAGGCAGCGGGCGGCCAACAGGGAGGCGGCTTTGAAATGCTGATTATGCTAGGCGTTTTTGGTCTTATTTTTTATTTTTTACTGTATCGCCCGCAGGCCAAGCGTGTAAAAGAGCATAAAGCACTGGTTGCATCGCTGAGTAAAGGTGATGAGGTTCTTACTCAGGGTGGACTGGTAGGACGAATCACCAAAGTATCCGAAGAAAAAGACTTTATTGAAATTGCACTGAACGAGACCAACGAAATCGTCGTGCAGAAGTCTTCAGTCACAGCTGTTCTGCCTAAAGGCACAATGAAAGCAATCTAAACAGTTCTACGCCGGAGCCGGATATTCATGTTCCGGCTACCGGCTAAAAGGAATTTGTCCGTGTTAAACAAGAATTCTGTCTGGAAGGTACTTGTTGCAGTCCTGCTGGTGGCAATGTGTACGTTATACGCCCTTCCTAATCTTTATGGCGAAGACAACGCCGTTCAAATCTCTGCTGGCAGAAATGCTACTGTAACCGAAGCGATGGTGGACCAGGTTCGGGAAACCCTGGAAGCTAATAACATTGATGCCAAGCGCATAGAATTTGAAGACGGTCAGATCCTGGTTCGTCTGAGAGATTCTGAAGCACAGCTTAAAGCGCGCGAAAACATCGAACGTGCGTTAAGCGATGACTATGTTGTGGCTATGAACCTGGCTGCTGATACACCTCAGTGGCTCGAAGATCTGGGAGCTTCTCCCATGAAACTGGGTCTTGATTTGCGTGGTGGTGTGCACTTTCTGATGGAAGTGGACATGAGCGAAGCAATTGCGAAGTCCTTAGAAGATGCTGAAGGTGATTTTCGTACAGCACTGCGCGAGGAAAGTATCCGTTACCGTTCAGTGAATGTGCGCGATGGTCATGTAGATATAAAATTCCGCGATGAAGAAACCCTGGAAAGTGCACAGTTCTTTTTACGTAATCGTAATCGCGATCTGTCGTTTACCGAACAGGAAAATCTGGTTTTACGTGCATCATTCTCAGAAGATAAGCTAAAGGAAATTCGCGACTACGCAGTGAAGCAGAACATTACTATCTTGCGTAACCGGGTAAACCAGTTGGGGGTTGCTGAGCCGTTGATTCAAAAGCAGGGCGCGGATCGTATCGTCGTCCAGCTGCCGGGTGTACAGGATACTGCCCGTGCTAAGGAAATTCTTAACGCCACTGCAACGCTGGAATTCAGACTACTGGATCAGACCCATGATGTGCGCGATGCGGTTAGCGGTCGGGTACCACCTGGTACCCAGTTAATCAATGATAAAGAGGGCCGCCCTCAGTTACTGGAAAAGCAGGTTATGCTAACGGGTAACCACATTATTGATGCTAACAACAGTGTGGATGAATACGGGATCCCACAGGTAAATATCTCGCTGGATTCGGAAGGTGGCAACAAAATGTCCCGCGGCACACGGGGCAACATCGGCTCTCCCATGGCAACGGTGTTCATTGAGTACAAAGCGACAGGTGAGAAAACTGACGAAGGAAAACTGGTTTTTGAAAAACACGAAGAAGTGATTTCAGTGGCCACCATTCAGGCGCAGTTGGGCAGTAGCTTCAGAATCACCGGTCTGGACTCGCCCAAAGAAGCCCGCGATTTGGCGCTGCTGCTGCGTGCCGGTGCGTTGATTGCGCCGATTCAGATTGTTGAAGAACGTACAGTTGGTCCCAGCCTTGGACAGGAAAATATTGAACTGGGCATGCAGGCGATTATCTATGGTCTGGTAGGTGTGCTGCTGTTCATGCTGATTTACTACAAGGCGTTTGGTGTTGTTGCCAACATAGCCCTGGCATCAAACCTGGTCATGATTGTTGGTATTATGTCGATGATTCCTGGTGCCACACTTACACTGCCTGGTATGGCGGGTATCGTGCTTACGGTAGGTATGGCAGTTGATGCCAATGTTCTTATCTTTGAACGTATTCGCGAAGAATTACGTGATGGCAGAAGTGTTCAGCAGGCAATCCATCAGGGTTACGACAGTGCATTTTCCACCATTATGGATGCTAACGTGACGACCTTTATTGCCGCACTGATCTTATTTGCTGTGGGAACAGGGCCTATAAAAGGGTTCTCGATTACGCTGATGATCGGTATCGCCACATCCATGTTCACCGCTATTCTGCTGACACGCGTTATTGTTAATGCTGTCTGGGGTGGCCGCCGCGTGAAAAAGCTGGCGATTTAAGGAGCGTTATCTATGCGATTAGTTAAAGTATCTGAGACGATCAATTTTATGAAGCTGCGCACCGTAACGATGGTGCTCTCAGCGTTGTTATTGATAGGCTCTGTGGTTTCCCTTGCCGTGAACAGCCTGAACTGGGGGCTGGATTTTACGGGTGGAACTCTGATTGAGGTCGGTTATGATAAACCGGCTAATCTGTCAGAGATTCGAACCACCCTGAACAATGCAACTTTTGAAGATGCCATTGTCCAGAACTTTGGGTCCAGCGACGCGGTGCTTATCCGTATCGCACCCAGAGAGGGCGTAAAGTCTGCGCAAATTGGTAACCAGGTGGTAGCTGCATTGCGCGCCACCGGCGATACGGTGGAAATGCGTCGAATCGAGTTTGTCGGCCCGAATGTGGGCGAAGAGCTGACCGAGCAGGGTGGTCTGGCTATGCTGGTGGCGTTGCTGTGTATTTTGGTCTATGTGGCGATGCGGTTTGAGTGGCGCTTTGCGTTAGGGTCAGTATCGGCTTTGATGCATGATGTAATTTTAACGCTTGGTCTGTTTTCAGTATTGCAGATTGAATTTGATCTGACTGTACTGGCCGCGGTATTGGCTGTTATCGGTTACTCACTGAATGACACCATCGTGGTGTGTGACAGGATCCGCGAAAACTTTCGCAAAATCCGCAAAGGTTCACCCACTGAAATTGTGAATATTTCACTTACCCAAACTCTCAACCGGACTATCATCACCTCACTAACCACGGTACTGGTGTTGCTGGCACTGTTTTATAAGGGTGGTGCATTGATTCACGGGTTTGCTACCGCCCTGCTATTTGGTGTGGTTATTGGTACATACTCTTCAATTTATGTGGCAAGTTCAGTGGCGCTTGCGCTGGGTATCAGTAAAGAAGACCTGATGCCGCCGCAAGTAGAAAAAGAAGGCGCTGATATGGATCCTATGCCATAAATCTATTGCTTGATTTGAAAAAGGTCACCATTTTCGGTGGCCTTTTTTTATGTTTGTGATTTGAATGGTCCCTGACTATTTGCATAACAACGATTATAAAATTTCCTGCTTGCTGACATGTTTATGGTTGCTGAAAACATGTTATTGTTTTGCACAATGGATTAAATCAGTAAGCAGGAAGCTGTTATGCAACAAATCATTGCCACGTTATTCATCTACTTAGTAGTATCGTTGCCGGCACAGGCAGGGGCGACAAAATGGCTGGATTTTAAATTAAGCGGCGGCCATATTGTTCTGCCAGCCGAAGTCAGCGGTATACCAACTTCAGCGATTCTCGATAGCGGTTCTCAGTTTAATGCTATTAATACAGCGTTTATGGGGAAGCATGATCTTGATTATAATCGTGTTGGCAAAACCAGAATCAATGGTGCGTTTGGCGAAAAGACGACAGACCGATTATCTGGCATCCCCATTAAACTGTTCGATAGTGAAACGTCCTTCGATCAGGTAATCGGGCTATCACTGGGGCACCACACCACAGGATTACTGCTGGGTGCGCCGCTGTTTTATGGCAATATTATGCAAATTGATTACCCTGCTAAGCGGCTTCGTATCATCACCCGGGATGCCATGACACTCAGCGAATTTGAAAACATCAATATCGTCGATCAGCGGGGCAGCGGTATGCCGCTGGTCAACGTTAATATAAACGGTAAAAGTGTCTGGCTGATTCTTGATACCGGTAACAGCGGTGGTATTCTGATTGAGCGTTCCCTGGCCGAAGAACTGGCGCTGATTACCAATAACAATGCCGTGACTGGGGCGATGGGCGCGACACGTTCTGCATATATAGAATCTACCCGCGTTGACAACGTAACCTTCGGGCCCTATACGCTGGAAAATGTACTGATTTCGTTCAATGCCGAAGGCAATAGTATCAACCTGAAAAGTCAGTATTCCAGAACGGGCACACGAATCAAGGGTAAGCGGGTTGCCGGGCTTATCGGCTATGACATATTGAAGCATTTTATTCTGACCATGGATTATGGACGGGGACAAATGCACGTTGGTCTGGAGCAAAGTGATTAGTGCCGCTGGGAAGTAACGTTAATAAAAAAGTACGGGGCCGACGATCTGTCACAAATACGCAGTGTTTTGCACGTAACCTGCAATCCGATAAAAACTACATGGCGTAATCAACAGCGCCTATATCGGTCAGGAGAAATACTGTGCTGTGCAATCCACTTAAAACTCACACTGTTGTACTGCGTGCCAGTAATCAGGAATTGGGGCATTTTGATGCTACCTTTCAACAAGATCACGTGTCTGTCTGGGTGTCGCCGGACATTGTTCGTCATCACAAGGAAATTTCTGTAGAAGTGGGTGGTAAGGTGTTGGTCTGCTTATCGACCAAGCAGATAAAATGCAATCGTTCTATTTATTTGTGGCCCGACTGTATTGAAATGCCGTTGCCACATCAGACTCACTAACAAAACAAAAACGGTGCCCTGGGCACCGTTTTTTTCAGCACATTATTTTAAGTGTTTTAGCAAGGCCTGCACAACTTTTGGGCTACCTGCAACAATCTCGCCCTTGTAAAGCGGATCGTTTTCACCTTTAAAGTCGGTGGCCAGCGCGCCGGATTCACGAACCATCAGTTCGCCGGCCGCAATGTCCCATGCCTTTATACCGCGCTCCCAGTAACCGTCGTGACGGCCGGCAGCCACATAGGCTAAATCCAGTGCTGCACTACCAGCCCGACGTATATCACCACATTCGTGGAAAATTTTGTTCAGACTGAGGGCATATTCACTATACTTAGTTTTGTCTTTAAACGGTAAGCCGGTGGCCAGAATGGTGTTGGTCAGGTCACGGGGCTTGGAAGCCCGGATACGATAACCGTTTAACTGGGCACCTTTACCCCGGCTGGCGGTAAATAATTCGCCGCGAATAGGATCGAAAATGACGGCCTGGTCTAAACGTCCTTTGTAAAGCAACGCAATAGACACCGCAAAGTGGGGAATGCCTTTGATAAAATTGGTGGTACCATCCAGCGGGTCAATAATCCATTGAAAATCCGGGTCCGCGCCTTCTGTTTCACCGCTTTCTTCACCTAAGAAAGCGTGATCCGGATAAGACTGACGAATCTTATTGATGATCGCTTTTTCTGCTTCCTTGTCGATTTGGGTAACATAATCATTGTCGCCCTTAGATTCCAGTTGTAAATCGTCGCGATATTCAAAACCACGAACAATAACAGAGCCAGCAACGCGCGCAGCGCGCACCGCAATATTAAGCATCGGATGCATAGATAACCACCAATTGTAAAAGATCGAGTGCCGCAGAGAGGAGCCCTGGGCTAAAAAACGCGCGAAGTGTACATTGTCAGCATCAAATATGCAATCAGTGCGACAAAGCCATGAGCACTGTCGGTTATAGCCATCTAGAGCTCTACTGTGATAGTATTGCGCGCAAACAAACACGCTGACGTGAATTATGCTGGAAAATATAAAAATCGTTCTTGTGAACACTTCTCACACCGGAAATATTGGTTCTGCCGCCCGGGCGATGAAAACCATGGGGCTGAGTAATCTGTGTCTGGTTGACCCGGTGCAGGCGCCTGATGGAAAAGCCAGTGCGTTAGCCGCAGGGGCTGGAGATGTGCTGGGTAACGCCACTATCGTAGATACCCTGGAAGAGGCCGTTGCCGACTGTGGGCTGGTGGTTGGAACTTCCGCCCGCTCACGCACCCATTCCTGGCCCATGTTAGCGCCCCGGGAATGCGGGGAGAAAATGATTAAAGAAGTGGCGAAATATCCTGTAGCACTGGTCTTCGGTCGGGAAAATAACGGGCTGACAAATGAAGAATTGCAGCAGTGCCATTATCACGTATGTATTCCGGCAAATCCTGAATACAGCTCCCTTAATCTGGCGATGGCCGTACAAACGTTAAGTTACGAAGTTCGTATGGCCTGGTTGGCTAAGCAATCCATTGAGAGCGAAGCAACCGACTATCCACTTAACCAAGATCTTGAGCGATTTTATGCACACCTTGAATCGACCCTTCAGGGCACCAATTTTATCATACCGAATCATCCGGGTATGGTAATGACCAAGCTGCGCCGACTGTTTAATCGCGCCAGACCAGAAGCTCAGGAGCTGAATATTCTGCGTGGTATTCTCTCATCCATCGACAAGGCCACGCAGTCTAACAAGAGCTAACCATGTTCGAACGGATTAAAGACGACATACAGGGCGTGTTTCACCGCGACCCTGCGGCCCGAAATACCTTTGAGGTATTGACAAATTATCCCGGTCTGCATGCCATCTGGATGCATCGACTCAGTCATCGGTTATGGCGAGCCAATCTTAAATGGCTGGCGCGCTCGGTCTCTACTTTCAGCCGCTGGCTGACGGGTGTGGAAATCCATCCTGGCGCTAAACTCGGCCGGCGTTTTTTCATCGATCATGGCATGGGTGTAGTTATCGGTGAGACCGCAGAAATTGGCAATGATGTCACCCTGTATCACGGCGTGACCTTAGGGGGGACATCCTGGACATCAGGCAAGCGTCATCCCACCCTGGAAGATAATGTGGTTATCGGCGCCGGGGCCAAAGTGCTTGGGCCCATTACGATAGGGGCCGGCGCCAAGGTTGGCTCTAACTCGGTAGTGGTTAAAGATACGCCTGCAGGGGCCACGGTGGTGGGCATCCCGGGGCGTGTGGTGACTTCTAATGCCAATCAGCAAAAAGCTACTGAGAATAATGATAAGCGCCACTGTATCGCGCAGAAGTATGGCTTTGATGCCTACGCAATATCGCCGGATAACCCCGACCCGGTAGCCAATGCCATGGGCATTATGCTCGAACATATGCATCAAATGGATCATAAGGTCGAAGAGTTGTGTGGAGTGATTCGCGGTATGGGCGGCGATGTATGTTCTGACAACCTGAGCTCATTGCGCAAAGAAGACTTTGCCGACACCGGCATCGATCCCGTCATCTACGATGAAGGCGGGGACCAGGAGTCATTTGACCCGAAGATCTGAGACAGCCGCAGTACAAATACCTGACTAAACTTTAAGGTTTTATAGTTGACCGTTTTAGTCAGGTATGGAACAATTTTGCTCTCAGAACTTCCCGGGGGAGACTTATGAAGCTTACGTCTAAAGGGCGATACGCGGTGACCGCGATGCTCGATGTTGCTCTGCATTCTACGCAGGGGCCTGTGCCTCTGGCCGATATCTCAGAACGTCAGGAAATTTCGCTGTCCTACCTGGAACAATTATTTTCCCGTTTGCGCAGAGCAAAACTGGTGGATAGTGTGCGTGGTCCCGGCGGGGGGTATTTGCTGGGCCGCGCACCTACAGATATCGCTATCGGTGAGGTAATTCGCGCGGTGGATGAAACCGTCGATGCTACCCGATGTAGTGGTCAGGCTGATTGCCAGGGCGGCGAGCGCTGTCTGACGCACAGTTTATGGCAGGACTTAAGCGATCGTATCAGTGTATTTTTAAACACTATTACACTGGGCGAGCTGATGGCACAGCGCGACGTGTTAGAAGTCGCTGACCGTCAGAATAAAACTACCCGCAAAATTGCCGATATCTCAGTGAGTGTGCAGCTATAATGACACGATCTTCACTTCCCGTTTATCTAGATTATGCCGCCACCACGCCGGTGGATCCGGTAGTGGCAGAGCAGATGATGCAGTGTCTGACCCTGGATGGAAACTTTGGTAACCCCGCGTCGCGCACTTACCGGTATGGGTGGGTGGCAGAAGAGGCCGTGGATGTTGCCCGTAACCAGGTTGCCGACCTGCTCAATTGTGACCCCAGGGAAATCGTATTTACCTCGGGCGCGACAGAATCAAATAATCTGGCCCTCAAGGGCGCTGCTGAGTATCACAAAGATAAGGGCAGGCATATTGTTACTGTGACCACCGAGCATAAAGCCGTGTTGGATACCTGCGAATATCTGGCCACCCAGGGCTTTGAAATCACCTATCTGGAGGTGGATGAACAGGGGCTGGTCAGCAAAGAGAATGTTGAGGCTGCGCTTCGTGATGACACCATCATTGTATCGGTGATGCATGTGAATAACGAAATCGGTGTGATTCAGGATGTCGCTGAAATTGGCGCGCTGTGCCGTGAACGCGGTATTGTTTTTCATGTGGATGGTGCGCAAAGCGTGGGTAAGCTCCCTGTAGACCTGGGTGAGCTTCCGGTGGATTTGTACGCCGTATCCGCACATAAATTTTACGGTCCTAAAGGTGTCGGCGCGTTATTCGTACGGCGACGTCCACGGGTTAAAATTGCCGAGCAGATTCACGGCGGCGGGCATGAGCGCGGAATGCGTTCAGGCACCCTAGCCACCCATCAAATTGTTGGGTTGGGCGCTGCCTGCGAGTTGGCCTCCATTCACCTGGAACAGGACAGCCGACGAATTGCACAACTGCGCGACCAGCTTTGGGACGGCCTTAAAGATATCGATGATGTAAAGCTGAACGGTCATCCCACCCGGCGTGTAGCCGGTAATCTGAATGTTAGCTTTGTGGGCATCGATGGTGAAAGCCTGATGATGGCGCTAAACGATATTGCCGTTTCCTCGGGGTCGGCGTGTACATCAGCCAGTCTTGAGCCATCTTATGTGCTAAGAGCTATAGGCTGTGATGCAGAAACCGCTCATAGCGGTATCCGATTTTCCGTGGGTCGCTATACCACTGACGAGGATATTGCCTATACCGTCAGTAAAGTAAAAGACGTGGTAGAGCGATTGCAGCAGGCAAAAGGAAGTTAATAATTCTCCACCTTGGGTCATCGGTGCGTTGAATAACGCAGCCGGTTGATGCATGATGCGCCGCAATCCTCGCCAGACGGCATTATCACAGCGATTGCGGTAAGCTGGTTGCACATTTACCAGCCCGGGCGAAATACTTGAGTGAAATACTCAGGTATTATACAATAGCACGAAGATTTACAGTGTAGAGCAGCTTTTCAGGTGGCTTTGAAAAGTAATGCGTGGCAAGACCGTGATGGCCGCGTAGACAAATGCTCCGCTTTGACAGGCAAACTAGTGAGATCCAAACATGAGTGAACAGATCGAACAGGCGTTATCGAGAAAATACGATGCGGGGTTCTATTCAGAAATAGAATCAGAAACGTTTGAAAATGGCCTGGACGAGTCGGTAATCCGCCGTATCTCAGCCATGAAAAACGAACCGGACTGGATGCTGCAATGGCGTCTTAAGGCTTATCACGCGTGGCTGAAAATGGATGAGCCAGAATGGGCGCATGTGGATTATCCGAAAATTGATTTTCAGGAAATCGCCTATTATTCCGCGCCCAAGAGCATGAAAGACAAGCCACAGTCTCTTGACGAAGTTGATCCTGAACTGTTGCGGACTTACGAAAAGCTGGGAATTCCATTGCACGAGCAGGAAATGCTTGCTGGTGTGGCCGTTGATGCGGTTTTTGACTCTGTGTCAGTAGTGACAACATTCCGCTCAAAACTGGAAGAAGCCGGCGTTATCTTTTGTCCTATCTCAGAAGCTATTCAGAAGTACCCTGAACTGGTTAAAAAATACATGGGTTCAGTGGTGCCGCGTAGCGATAATTTTTATGCTGCATTGAATAGCGCCGTTTTTACCGATGGCTCTTTTGTTTATATTCCCAAGGGCGTGCGTTGTCCGATGGAGTTGTCGACCTATTTTCGCATCAATGAACAAAACACCGGTCAGTTTGAGCGTACATTGATTGTTGCCGATGAAGGCAGCTATGTGAGCTACCTGGAAGGTTGTACTGCGCCCCAGCGTGATGAAAATCAGCTGCACGCAGCGGTGGTTGAGCTGGTGGCCATGGATGATTCGCAGATCAAATATTCTACGGTTCAAAACTGGTATCCAGGCGATGAAAACGGTAAAGGCGGGATCTACAACTTTGTGACCAAGCGCGGCCTGGCACATACCAATGCCAAGATTTCCTGGACTCAGGTTGAAACCGGCTCGGCCGTCACCTGGAAGTATCCAAGCTGTATTTTGAAAGGTGATAACAGTGTTGGCGAATTTTATTCAGTTGCACTGACCCGGGGCCGCCAGCAGGCTGATACCGGGACAAAAATGATTCATATCGGTAAAAATACCCGGTCTACCATTATTTCAAAAGGCATTTCAGCTGGTCGCAGTAACAATGCTTATCGCGGGCTGGTTCAGATGGGACCCAAAGCCGATGGCGCGCGCAACTTCACCGAATGTGATTCGCTGCTTATTGGTGACCAGTGCGGCGCGCATACCTTTCCTTATATCGAAAGTCGCAACCCCAGCGCTATCGTGGAGCATGAGGCGACCACGTCGAAGGTTAGTGACGACCAGCTGTTCTTGTGTCAACAGCGTGGTATGGATGCAGAAAAAGCAGTATCCATGATAGTTAACGGCTTCTGTAAAGAAGTATTTAAAGAATTACCGATGGAGTTTGCGGTAGAAGCAGGCAAACTTCTCGAAATCAGTCTTGAAGGTTCAGTGGGGTAATAATGCTTAAGATTAATAATTTACATGCAAGCGTTGAAGATAAATCCATCATTCACGGGCTGGAAATGGAAGTCAAACCCGGTGAGGTTCACGCGATCATGGGCCCTAATGGGGCCGGTAAATCCACACTGGGCTACGTGTTATCCGGCCGCGATGGCTATGAAGTCACCGAAGGCAGTGTCGAGTTAGATGGCGCAGATCTGTTGGATATGGAAGTGGAAGAACGGGCCCAGGCTGGTTTGTTTCTGGCATTCCAGTATCCGGTGGAGATCCCCGGTGTCAGCAATATGGAATTCATGAAAGAGTCGGTAAACGCTATCCGTGAGCATCAGGGTAAAGAGCCATTATCGGCGGCTGAATTTTTGAAAAAAGCCAAAGCCGCCGCCAAGCAGGTTCAGCTGCCGCTGGACTTTTTAAAGCGCGGTGTGAATGAAGGCTTCTCTGGCGGCGAGAAAAAGCGCAATGAAATCATGCAAATGATTCTAATCGAGCCGCGTGTGGCAATTCTTGATGAGTCGGATTCTGGTCTTGATGTGGATGCCTTGCAAGTGGTGGCTGATGGCGTTAACAGTCAGCGAGACGGTGAGCGAAGCTTTATAGTAGTAACGCATTATCAGCGTCTGTTGGATTACATTAAACCTGATTTTGTACACATTCTTGCTGATGGCAAGATTGTGAAAAGTGGCGATGCGTCACTGGCTCATGAAGTTGAAAAATCAGGTTATTCATTTTTAGGTAAAAAATACGAGGAGGCAGAAGCATGAGTCAATGGCTAAATGAGGTCATTGAGAGCGCGTCTGCAACATCGGATTTTCTGGCTCCGTTTCGCAAGCAGGCGTTGAGCTCTCTAGAACAGGCAGGCTGGCCGGGGCGCCGCAACGAAGCATGGCGCTTTACGCCGCTGACATCGCTGGAAAAACGTGAAGTTAAGCATGTGCAGCAGGCTGCAAGTGCGCAGCCCCCTTCCATTGAAGGGTTGAGTGCTTTCGAACTGGTGTTTGTGGACGGTAAACTTGCCACTGACACGTCGCAGTTAGCAACGCCTGAGGGGGTCACTATTGCGTCTTTTGACCAATTGGATGACACGCAGAAACAGGCGGCCAGCGAAGTATTCGGCCAGATAAAGCCTGCGCGTCATATATTTGGCCTGGTGAACGATATTGCCAGCACGCAGGGTATTTTTATCGATGTGGCTGACGGTGTTCAAATGGACCAGGTTATCCGCGTAGCAAACCTGGTGACCCAGGATGTGGATGCGCACACCCGTATTCTGGTACGTGTGGGAAAAGGCGCATCAGCAAAGATTTTCGAACATGCCGAAGGCACGGTGGCGAGTATGTCCACTGCATTTTCTGAATATGCGATCGCTGAAAAAGGCCATCTGGAACATTATCGTTTTGCGATGATGACCGGCCAGGCGAAGCAAATTGGTGGCACTCATTTTCAGCTGGGCGACGAATCTACGCTAAATAGTACTGTCGTCGGTTATGGTAGCGAGCTATCTCGTCTTGATGTGGATATCATCCACGCTGGTGAACATGCAGACGCTAAAATGAATGCAGTGTATCTGCTTGCTGAAGGTGAGCTGTTCGACCTGCATTCAAATATCGAACACACGGTACCCAACGGCACCACCGAAGAAAATGCCAGAGGCATCGTGGGCGACCGGGCTCGCGCGGTATTTAACGGCCGGATCCATATTCACCGTGATGCGCAAAATACACTGGCTGAGCTTAATAACCGTAACTTGCTGTTATCCCGGCGTGGTATCATCAATACCAAGCCTGAGCTTGAGATTTATGCTGACGATGTGAAATGCGCCCATGGTGCAACGGTGGCAGAAATTGACGAAGAAGCCTTATTTTATCTGTTAACCCGTGGTGTGAACCGCAGCAAGGCATTGGTAATGCTGAACTTTGGGTTCATTCAGGAACTGGTGAATAAAATGCCTGACGCGGCGATCCGTCAATGGTTATTACCAAAACTGAATGATCGGTTTGCCCAGATGGAGGTTAAATGAGCTTCGACGTAACGGCACTGCGTAAGCAATTTCCTATTCTTCAACGTGAAATTGATGGTAAGCCGCTTGTTTATCTGGATAACGCGGCTACGACACAAAAACCGCAGGCCGTACTTGATGCTATTATTGATTATTACACCACGTGTAATGCCAATGTGCATCGCGGGGCGCATCAGCTTTCCGACGAAGCGACCCGTCGCTATGAGGGCGCGCGCGATACGGTCGCCAGCTTTATCAATGCCCGGGCCCGCGAGGAAGTTATCTGGACCAGTGGAACCACCGAAGGAATTAACCTGGTGGCCAATGGTCTGGGTAAGTTATTAGGCGCCGGTGATGAGGTACTGGTCACTGAGATGGAGCATCATGCTAATCTGGTTACCTGGCAGCAGGCTTGTCAGTTCGCTGGTGCAACACTAAAGATCGCGCCAATCAAAGATAATGGTGAGCTGGATACGGCTGCCTTTATCCATTTACTAAGCGATGCCACAAAATTGGTGGCCATGCCCCATGTGTCGAATGCGTTGGGTACCGTTAACCCAATCAAAGCGTTGACCGCAGAAGCTAAGAAAGTCGGTGCCTGGGTCCTTATCGACGGCGCGCAGGGCATCGCCCATGGTAATGTCGATGTGCAGGATATTGGCTGTGACTTTTATGTGTTTTCTGGCCATAAGATGTTTGCGCCTACCGGTATTGGTGCACTGTGGGGTAAACAGTCGGTGTTGCAGGACTGGCCTGTCTGGCTGACGGGGGGGGAGATGATTCAGGAGGTCACCTATCAAAGTGCCACCTGGGGTGTCTTGCCCAACAGACTGGAAGCGGGAACGCCAAACATTGCCGGGGCTATTGGTTTAGCCGCTGCGATTAATTGGTTCAGCGCGTTAGACACGCAGGCGTTGCAGACGCACGAAAGAACATTGCTGGCAAGTGCCCACGAACAAGCCCATGCCTTTAGTGGCATGAAACTGATTGGAACAGCCCCTGATAAAATAGGGGTATTAAGCTTTTTGCTGGAAGGCGCGCATCCGGCCGATGTAGGGTTTATTCTGGATCGCCAGGGCATTGCCATTCGCACCGGCGATAATTGTGCGCAACCGTTAATGAAACGGCTTGGCATTCCCGGCACAGCGCGGGCATCCTTCTCAATTTATAATACCCTGGATGAAGTCGATGCCTTGTTTAGTGCTTTAAACAAAGCCAAGACTATGCTGGCATAGCAGGAGAATCGTATGAGTGTAGAAACGTTTGTACCCAGTGCGCAGGTTGTATCGCTGACTGACTCTGCGTTAAAACATTTTTCTAAAAAGCTGCAAAGCAGTGACAAGAAGTGGATTCGTTTATCCACCCGGGTTAGCGGATGTACCGGTTATGCTTATGTTATCGACTTTGCGGATGGCCCGGCCGAGGGTGATGAGACCATAGAAGCAGGTGAAAATGTGATGGTGGCAGTAGACCATAAAGCAATATCACTTATCCGCGGCACCGAGATCGATTATGTCACCGAAGGGGTGAACGGTATCATTAAGTACCATAACCCCAACGTTGTTGATGAATGTGGTTGCGGCGAAAGCTTTAACATCGGCTAAGGAAATCCATGGCAGCACAAAAAATGGTGGTTACCGAACGCAAATGTACAGCGCGTTTGGTGCCAGCCGGCGATATTACAGTGGTCCCGGAAGGGGAGTTTGTCACGATTACTCAGGAGCTGGGTGGAAACTATACCATCACATGGCATGGCAACATGTATCGCATTGATGGTACCGATGCCGATGCCATTGGGCGAACTGCCAAGGTTTTGGATTTCCCCGAACCTGAAGACGGTAAAATCAGTGAACAGCAAATCTGGGATGCTCTGGAAACTATTTATGATCCCGAGATTCCCATCAACCTGGTCTCCTTAGGGCTTATTTATAAAGTAGACGTCGATCAGGAGAGACAGGCAGTCAGTATCGAAATGACGCTTACTGCTCCAGGTTGTGGCATGGGACCGGTGCTGGTGGGCGATGTAGAGTATCGCGTGGCGATGGTGCCGTTTGTTAAAACTGTGGATGTTGAGCTGGTGTTCGATCCGGCGTGGTCCAGAGATATGATGAGCGAAGAGGCGCAACTGGAAGCCGGTTTATTTTTTTAGCATACAGGTGGATTGACTAACCCAATGGAATTACCAGAAAGTCAGGAAATTGTAGATGATTTAGCGTTCTTTGATGACTGGGAGCAGCGCTATCAGTACATTATTGATTTAGGCAAAGCAATCGACGGATTGTCAGATGAGCAAAAAACTGATGACCGCCTGATCAAAGGTTGCCAAAGTTCAGTGTGGCTTATCGAACGCATTGAAGATGGCAAAATTCGTTTTGAAGTGGACAGTGATGCCGTTATTGTTCAGGGGCTACTGGCACTGGTACTGGCCGCCTATGATAATAAGACACCTCAGGAGATTCTGGCGTTCGATATCAACGGCTATTTCAATGAACTGGATTTAGAGCGTCATATCAGCCCAACCCGCGGTAATGGTCTGCGCGCTATTGTAGCCAGAATTCAAACACTGGCCAGACAATCAGCTGCCTAAATTGTCAGTGTAATCGGTCTTTCACAATCGCTGTGTTAGACTGCTTTTGAAATCAATTCCGCGTTCGGGTAAAACGCCTCTGGCAAATCAGTGTTTTATTGCCTATAATTCGCGGCCAAAATTTTTAAACGAATTATCGGAGACTAGAACATGGCTCTAGAGCGTACATTCTCTATTGTTAAGCCTGATGCGGTGGCAAAAAACGTTATCGGCGCTATATACAACCGTTTTGAAACAGCAGGTCTGCGCATTGTTGCATCCAAAATGGTGCACCTGAGCAAAGAACAGGCTGAAGGTTTTTATGCAGAGCATAAAGAGCGTCCTTTCTTTGGCGCGTTGGTAGATTTCATGACATCTGGCCCGGTGATGGTTCAGGTGCTTGAAGGTGAAAACGCGATTGCTAAAAACCGCGAGATCATGGGTGCTACTAATCCTGCAGATGCTGCAGCTGGCACGCTACGTGCTGACTATGCAGCGTCTATTGACGAAAATGCGGTTCATGGTTCTGATGCGCCAGAATCTGCATCACGTGAAATTGCCTATTTTTTCTCTGAAGAAGAAATCTGCCCGCGTACTCGTTAAGTGTGAGTTAACATCGCATAATGAAAAGGAGAGCATTAGCTCTCCTTTTTTGTATGAAAGCGAATAGCTATCCGCAAACTTCTGTAACAGCAAAGCTGCTTTTACCAGGGGGCGCGGTGTGGTAAAATTCGCGCCCAATTTTTGTACAGAACTGCCCCTGTTCCCGACATGCGCTGTACAGCTTTTTCACCCGGTAAAGGTAAGGTCATTCATCCTATGGCAAAGACAAATTTGTTAAATCTAAATCGCGAAGGGTTGCGTGGGTTTTTTAAGGAAATTGGCGAAAAGCCATTTCGCGCTGACCAGTTGATGAAATGGATTTATCATCATGGTGTCAGTGACTTTGCGCAGATGTCTAACCTGAATAAAAACTTACGGGCTAAGCTGGAAGAACACAGCGAAATCCGCGCCCCGGAAATTGCTTATTTTCAGGAAGCCAGCGATGGCACCATTAAATTTGTGCTGGCGTTGGAAGGAGGCCAGGAAGTGGAGAGCGTCTGGATCCCTGAAGCAGATCGGGCCACGCTGTGTGTTTCTTCGCAGGTCGGGTGTGCTTTGGAATGTACGTTCTGTTCTACCGCGCAACAGGGCTTTAACCGTAATCTTACCTGCAGCGAAATTATTGGCCAGGTGTGGCGTGTGGCAACCCATCTGGGGCTGTCTAAAGATACCAGTCAGCGCCCCGTAACCAATGTCGTGATGATGGGCATGGGTGAGCCCTTGCTGAACCTTAAACATGTTGTTCCGGCCATGGATATTATGCTGGATGACTATGGTTTTGGTCTGTCTAAGCGCCGGGTAACACTAAGCACCTCTGGGGTGGTGCCGGCACTGGACAAGCTGGGCGATATGATTGATGTAGCGCTGGCGATCTCGTTACACGCGCCCAATGACGAGTTGCGCAATGAAATTGTGCCCATTAACAAAAAGTATAATATTGAAGAGTTTCTAGCCGGCGTTCGTCGTTATCTGAGTAAGTCTAAAGCTAATCAGGGCCGCGTGACTGTTGAATATGTCATGCTCTCCCACATCAACGATAGCACTGAGCAGGCACATGAACTGGCAAAAGTATTGAAAGATACGCCCAGTAAAATAAACCTTATTCCGTTTAATCCTTATCCAGGTTCTCCTTATACCTGCTCGTCTAATTCAAGAATGGACCGGTTTGCTAAAGTGCTGATGGAGTATGGCTTCACGGTAGTCGTGCGCAAAACCCGGGGTGATGATATTGACGCCGCGTGTGGCCAGTTAGTCGGTGAAGTGGCCGACCGCACGAAAAGAATGTTGAAAAAACAGATGAAGGGCGAGCAGATTTCGGTAAAAATGGCGCAGTAACTGATGCATATGGAGATCGTAGCGTGATACGCAAAGGCCTGATTGTCTGCTTTTTTATACTGACAGGATGTGTCAGCCAGTCCCAGCCTGGTATGCTGGGTGATAATTTTGATACTGAACAAGCGGCAAAAACCCGTATGTCGCTGGGGCTGACTTACCTGAAAAACGGGCAGTATTCTCAGGCCAAGAAAAATCTAGATAAAGCGTTGGAGTTTGGTCCGCGCCAGGCGCAGGTTCATTATGCTATGGCGTATTATTACCAGGCTGTTGAGGATAAAGCCCGCGCAGTTGAGTATTTTGAAAATGCTATGGATCTGGCGCCCCGGGATGCCGATATCGCCAATAGCTACGGCGCCTATTTGTGCGCACAGGGTGAATACGAGCAGGCCAATAAATATTTCACTCAGGCCATAAAAAACCAGCGGTATTCCAATGCGGTTCTGACTTACGAAAACATGGGCATTTGCGCAGCCGAGCGCGGCTTTCATGATGATGCTATCAACTATTTTAATGATGCGTTAAATCATCAGCCTTCCCGGGCTAAAACCCTCTTTTTACTGGCCCAGGAATATGTCGCAACGGCGCGTTGGGAAAAAGCCTCTGATGCCCTTAAACGCTATGAAAAAGTCTCCAGTATCAGTCCCGATTCATTGTGGCTTGCGGTAGAAATCGCCCGAGGACAGAAAGATCTGGAAAGTCAGCAGGCCTATGGAGCCATGTTGGTGAGTATGTATCCTGATAGTGCACAAGCTCGCGAGTATGAGATTATCCGCACCGACAAACCCGTGCTCAAGCGTAAGCAAAAGGCAAAATCCAGGCGTATTGAAGCGCCGATGCAGCGCGAGGCAGGGCCGGATAGCGAGGCATCCAGGCAGCCCCCCGATCATGCAGCCGAAAATAGTAATGTACAGTCCTCAAGCCACAGTGATAAACACAGGGGCACAGAGACAAAGTCAGAGGCGACTGAGTCCAAACGGACTGAAAAAATGACTAAAGTGCGTTCAGGTAGCGAAGAATCAGCCCGACAGCAGCGTATACACGTTGTTCAGGAGGCTGAGAACCTGTACCGTATATCTGTTACGTACAATATCAAAATGTCGACACTACAAAAATGGAACCAACTGACAGATAGCGATTTGCTGGAGGCGGGAACCCGATTGTGGCTGGTTCCACCTGAGCAACAAACAAACTAGGTAGTTGAATGAATTCAGAAGATGTACATCACCAGGCCACAGCTCAGGATGCTCCTGAACAGTCGGCGTTGTCACCAGGTACGATATTAAAGCGGGCACGTGAACAGCAAGGGCTGAGCCAGCAGGATATCGCCGCGAAGATTTTTGTCAAAGCGACCACCGTCGAAGATATCGAAAATGATAAAATCGACGACAGCATGTCGGTGACGTTCACCAAGGGGTACGTACGTAATTACGCCAAACACCTTGGATTGGACGACGCTAAGATTATTCGTGCGTTTGAAAACACGCATACGACTACCGAGCCGCCGGCGGAATTACAAAGTTTCTCGCGTAAGGTCTCCAAACAAGCCCACGACGATCGTTGGATGATGGTTACGTACGTTATTTTCTTTTTGCTGGTAGCTGGCGTCGTGGCCTGGTGGTATCAGCAGGATGATAACCTGGACGATGGTGTCACCGCGTCAATGGATGAGCTCAGTCCTTCCGATGCCGGGGTTACCGCATCGCCACGTACTGCCTCACCAGCCGGTCAGACACCTAACAATGATGAGCGCTCTGCCTTAGAACCGACAAGCTCTGTCAGTACCGGTAGCGCGCCCACACAAAACGATTCCCAGGTTCAAGCGCTCACTCAAGAAACAACAGATGATGTGACAACCGTATCGTCTACAGTTGCTGATCAGCCCGACACGACGGTAAATTCAGCCGGCGATATTGATGACCCGATATCGCGGCAGACGCCTGACTCAGGCGTGGCAGAACCCAACAATGCTGACGCCGGAACCGCACAAATGACGTTTTCATTCGGGGAAGATTGCTGGGTAAATATTGAAGATGCTTCTGGCGAGGTTATTGCCACCGGCGTAAAACGTGCAGGTCGGGTTATGCCGATTACTGGTCAGCCGCCAGTCAGTGTCACGTTAGGTGCACCTGACAATGTTGAGATTACCTTTAATGGTGAATCTGTAGATATATCAGAATTTCAGAATGGCCGCACTGCGCGCTTTTCTTTACCGATGCAGGAATAATCATGTTTGCAGAAAGTCCGATAAAACGCAGAAAATCAACCCGAATCAACGTGGGTAGCGTTCCGATCGGTGATGGCGCGCCCATTGCGGTGCAGTCAATGACCAATACTCAGACCACCGATGTAGAAGCTACTGTTGCTCAAATCAACCGCATCGTCAGTGTGGGCGGTGAAATTATCAGGGTCTCAGTTCCCACCATGGATGCAGCTGAAGCGTTCAAGGAAATTCGCCGTCAGGTCACGGTACCGCTAGTGGCGGATATTCATTTTGATTATCGCATTGCGCTTAGGGTGGCAGAGTATGGGGTCGACTGTCTGCGCATCAACCCCGGCAATATCGGTAACATGGACCGCATTCGATCGGTAGTGGACTGCGCTAAAGATAAAGGCATCCCCATCCGAATTGGCGTTAACGGCGGTTCGTTGGAAAAAGATCTGCAGGAAAAGTACGGTGAGCCGACGCCCGAGGCGCTGGTAGAATCTGCCATGCGGCATGTAGACATTCTCGATAAGTTGAATTTTGACCAGTTTAAAGTGAGTGTAAAAGCGTCTGATGTGTTTTTAGCGGTGGGTGCGTACCGCGGGCTGGCCCAAAAAATTGATCAGCCTTTGCATCTAGGTATTACCGAGGCAGGCGGCTTAAGAGCTGGCGCAGTAAAAAGCGCTGTGGGGCTGGGTATGCTGTTATCCGAAGGCATCGGCGATACATTGCGCGTATCGCTGGCGGCCGATCCCGTAGAAGAAATCAAAGTAGGTTTCGACATCTTAAAGTCGTTGCGTGTTCGTTCCCGTGGCATCAATTTTATCGCCTGCCCCAGCTGCTCGCGTCAGGAGTTTGATGTTATCGGTACGGTTAATGCGCTGGAACAACGCCTGGAAGATATTCTCACACCTATGGATGTGTCTATCATTGGCTGTGTGGTCAATGGTCCCGGGGAAGCAGAAGTGTCCGACCTGGGTCTGACAGGAGCCAGAAATATGAGTGGCTTCTACGAAGACGGGAAACGGCAGAAAGTACGCCTGAAAAATGGTGAGCTGGTGGATCAACTGGAACGTCGTATCCGGGCAAAAGCTACTCAGTTAGACAGCGCGCAAAAAATCGCAGTGTCTGTGAAAGACGAGTAACAGGCAACGATTGTTGTTTATCCGCAATGTCCCTATAATACCGGGCTTTTATTTATCAGCAGTATGAGAAATTCAGGTGGCTAAAACAATACAGGCTATTCGTGGCATGAACGACTGCCTGCCGGACGTTTCCGGTATCTGGCAGCAAGTTGAGTCGACCTTGCGGCAGGTGGTGGCCAGCTATGGCTATCAGGAAATTCGCACGCCCATCGTAGAAAGTACCGAGCTTTTCAAGCGCTCTATCGGGGAAGTGACCGATATTGTCGAAAAAGAAATGTATACCTTTGAGGATCGTAATGGGGACAATCTGACCTTACGGCCTGAAGGCACGGCAAGTTGTGTGCGGGCTGGAAATGAGCATGGCTTGTTGTACAACCAGCAGCAGCGTCTGTGGTACATGGGGCCGATGTTTCGACATGAGCGTCCGCAGAAAGGCAGATATCGTCAGTTTCATCAGTTTGGCGTTGAGACGTACGGGCTGGATGGCCCTGATATTGATATAGAAGTCATCATGCTAAGTGCCAGGCTATGGAAAGCATTTGGCATCAGCAATCATGTCAGACTGGAAATCAATTCGCTGGGCTCTAATGAAGCGCGTCAGGCGTATCGAGAGGCATTAATCGCATTTTTGAAATCCCGTGCTGACCAGCTGGACGATGACTCAAAGCGTCGCCTGGAATCCAATCCATTACGGGTTCTGGATAGCAAAAATCCGGATGTTCAGAAAGCGCTGGAAGGTGCACCTTCACTGCTTGATCATCTTGATGATGCCTCCGCCCAACATTTTTCACAGTTGTGTGAACGATTACGCCAGGCGGGCATCGAATATGAAGTTAATCCACGGCTGGTTCGTGGTCTGGATTATTATAACCGCACCGTATTTGAATGGGTTACTGATAGTCTTGGTGCGCAGGGTACGGTATGTGCCGGTGGGCGTTATGATGGCCTGGTAGAACAGTTAGGCGGAAAATCCACGCCAGCGGTAGGCTTTGCGATGGGAATGGAGCGCCTGGTTTTATTACTGACAACGCTGGACGCACAAACACAGCATAATGCCAGCGCGGATGTTTATGTCACTGCACTGGGTGATGAAGCTGCTGTTTATGCTATGGCCGTGTCAGAGCAACTGCGTGATGCGCTGCCACAAACCCGAATTACCATGCATTGCGGTGGCGGAAATATGAAGAAGCAGCTCAAGCGCGCGGATAAAACCGGCGCGCGGGTCGCGTTGCTTATCGGCGAAGAAGAAGCTCAGAATAAGCAGGTCACAATTAAACCGTTGCGCGGGCAGCAGGAGCAGGTCACCATCGCCCTGGCAGAGGTGCCTGGCTCACTCGCAACGATGATGGAATAAAAATAACAGTGTCACGATACACTGATACATACAGTAGAGGTTGGTAATGGAACAGTTCGCGACAGAAGATCAGCAGGTCGAAGCGATAAAGCGGTTTTGGAAAGACAATGGCACCGCCATTATTGTTGGTGCTGTGCTCGGCCTTGGTGGCTTATGGGGATGGCGCTATTACAGCGAAAGTCAGCTCGAAGCAAAAGCACAAGCGTCTTCTGAGTATCAGACAGTCATCGAAAACGCTACTGAACAAGGTAATGTGGAGAGCGTCAGGGAATTCGCTAAGACTAATGCTGATAATGGTTATGGCGATATTGCTGCGCTAATTGCCGCCCGTCAGCTGGTGGAGCAGGGCGACCTGGAAGGTGCAGCTGCTCAGTTTAAACTCTTGTTAGACAGAGCAGAAGACTCCCACCTCAGCGCGTTGGCCGGTGTGCGGCTGGCCCGGCTGCAAATCGAAATGGATGCCGCAGATAAAGCGCTGGTAACACTGGATGGGATTAAGAGTGAGTCCTTTGCAGCGCTGGTTGCTGAAATCCGTGGCGATGCCTACGTAAAAAAAGGTCAGGCTGATGACGCCAGGATGGCCTATACAAAAGCACTGGAAAGTGACACCGCCAACCAGCTGGTAAAAATGAAGCTGGATAATTTATCTGTAGCCACAGGCTCGTAACGTCCAAGAGGTAGCTGAATTGTCACAAGTAACACAAGGCCGCATAAGCCGGGTATCACGGGCATTGGGCCTGACGTTAGCGCTATCAGTCACGCTGAGTGGCTGCACAACCGTATCAAACTGGTTCGCAGACGACGAAGAAGTTGAAATTCGTACGTTAAAGCCCATCGAGGAAAAGTTTCAGCCTCAGGTTATTTGGGAAACCTCTGTAGGCGATGGTGTTGATGATTATTTTTCGCGTTTGCGCCCTGTGACTAACGGCGATGTGGTTTATATGGCCAGTCGCCATGGGCAGGTGGCCGCCATTGATGTAACAAGCGGTGACAAACTCTGGGAAAAAGACTTCGCCGCGTATGATAGTGATGGCATGCTAAGCAGCCTGACCCAACTCTGGGAGTCAGGAAAATCAGCACGTATCGCGGGGCTGACGCTAGATGACAATATGTTATATGTTGGCACTGAAAATGGTTCCGTTCTGGCACTGAATAACAATGATGGCAGCTTAGCGTGGAGTACTTCGGTACCCGGCGAAATTCTGGCACCACCTGCGGTAGCTGAGGGTTTACTGGTGGTAAACACTGGCGCCGGTTCTCTGTTTGCTCTGGACACCGAAACCGGTGAGCAGCTTTGGCTTAATGAAGGCGATGTACCGCCGTTAAGTTTACGGGGTATCTCAGCGCCGGTAGCCGCCAATGGTGGCACGTTAGTAGGCACGCCCACCGGTAAGATTCAGGTTAATATTCTTGAGTCTGGCATGGTTGCGTGGGAAACCGCAATCACAACCCCTTCTGGTGCCACGGAACTTGAGCGTATCGTTGACGTCGATGTCACTCCTCTACTGTATGGAGGAATTGTCTATGCTATTTCCTATAATGGTTCATTAGCAGCAGTAGAGCTGCGCAGTGGGCGCGTTATCTGGAAGCGCGAATATGGCGCTTACCGAGATTTATCTATGGATGGGAATGAGTTGTTTTTAGTTGATAAGAACTCAACCGTTTACGGACTTGATCGCCGCAATGGTGTTGAGTTGTGGTCACAAAGCTCACTAAAGCGCCGCAACCTTACCGAAGCGCAACCAGTGGGCAATCACCTTGTTGTGGGTGATAACTGGGGGTATTTGCACTGGCTTGAGAAGGACAGTGGTGCCATCGTTGCGCGTTATAATCTTGGCGGAGACGATGAGGACGAGTCAGTGTATGTTGCGCCGATTCAGGTTGGTGACAATATCATCGCTGTCACCCAGGATGGCACCATCGCCATGCTGAGCAGCGAGCAATAGTACTGGCTGACGAATAAGGCCAGAGCCGCTATAATATGTACTTAAGGACAGGCCGCGTTGTGACGCGGCCTGTTTGTTCTTAACTCTTTTTTCATGTAGGAATACATCATGTTGCCTGTAGTTGCACTGGTGGGACGCCCGAATGTTGGTAAGTCCACTCTGTTTAACCGATTGACCAATACCCGGGACGCACTGGTGGCGGATTTTCCTGGCCTCACCCGCGACCGCAAGTACGGCCAGGCAACTTATGACAATAAGCAATTTATCGTTGTGGATACCGGTGGTATTACCGGCGATGAAGAAGGTATTGATGAACACATGGCCCGACAGTCGCTACTGGCGATTGACGAAGCAGATGTTGTTTTGTTTATGGTGGATGCCCGCGCTGGCTTGCTACCGGCCGATCAGGGCATTGCTGAACATCTGCGAAAAGTGGATAAAAAGGTTTATCTGGTTGCCAACAAAGTAGATGGTATCGATGGCCACAGCGAAAGTGCTGAGTTCTATCGACTGGGCCTGGGGAATGTTTACCAGATAGCTGCTGCACACGGCCGGGGGGTGAGCCAGCTACTGGATACCTCAATGGCCTCGTTAAGTGAAGCATTTCCTGAGATGACCAGGGTAGAAGACGACGAAGGTGAGGAATTATCAGCAGAACAACAGCTCGAACGTCTGCAGAATTTACCAATCAAACTGGCTATTGTGGGCAAGCCCAATGTCGGTAAATCAACCCTGACTAACCGTATTTTAGGTGAAGAGCGGGTTATTGTTTATGATTTGCCGGGAACCACCAGAGATAGTGTTTATATACCCCTGGAGCGTGATGAGCGTGAATATGTCATCATTGATACTGCGGGAGTCAGAAAGCGTCGCAAGGTTTCTGAAGCAGTAGAAAAGTTTTCGATTGTTAAAACATTGCAAGCCATTGAAGAGTCGAATGTTGTGCTGCTGGTGGTAGATGCCCGAGAAGGTATTTCTGATCAGGATCTTAGCTTACTGGGCTTTGTACTAAACTCAGGTCGCTCGTTGGTTATCGCAGTAAATAAGTGGGATGGTCTGGACACCGATGTCAAAGACGAAATCAAACGTGAGCTCGACCGCCGCCTTGGATTTATCGACTTTGCCCGACTTCACTTTATTTCTGCACTACACGGTTCCGGCGTTGGTAATCTGTTTGATTCAGTGAATGAAGCGTACGAAAGCGCCACTAAACGAATCAATACCGCAATGCTTACGCAGATCATGGAGATGGCCCAGGATGAGCATCAGCCGCCGTTAGTGCGCGGTCGTCGGGTTAAAATGAAATATGCTCATGCCGGTGGTTATAATCCTCCTGTTATTGTTATTCATGGCAATCAGGTGGATGACTTATCTCAGGCGTATAAACGCTTCTTAATGAATTACTTCAGGCGTGCGTTGAATGTTATGGGTACGCCAATTAAAATTGAATTCAGAGAAGGGGCAAACCCGTTTGAAGGTAAGAAAAATCAGCTAACGCTTTCCCAGCAGCGAAAACGTAAGCGGATGATGTCGTTCCACAAAAAACGTAAATAACAGATACAAATAAAGGGGCGCCAGCCCCTTTTTTGATCCCGGGTGGTACTTTCCCAGCCTGTCAGGGGTATTTAAGCATTCAACGGGGTTGCCCGGCAGCAACCAGAGGGGAAAGGGCGCTATCCCTTTTTTTATCCCGGGTGGTATTTTCCCAGCCTGTCAGGATTATTTAAGCATTCGCCGGGGTTGCCCGGCAGCAACCAGAGGGGACAGGGCGCTATCCCCTCTGGACACCCCACGCGCCCTGGCAGCTCAAAACGGTTCAACCCTGAACAGGTGAAAGCAACCAGGTCAATAGGGCCATCCGTGGCCCTGTTTACCCTTGTCTCATCGTCCCTGATGAGACTTGCTTTCCCTTATTCTGTTCAGCGTTGAACCTGAGCTGAAGGGCTGTAAAAAGCGCTTTACCGATAC
>NZ_KB899379.1:0-104899 GCF_000378185.1 Salinimonas chungwhensis DSM 16280 | reverse complement strand
AGGGCCATCCGTGGCCCTGTTTGCCCTTGTCTCATCGTCCCTGATGAGACTTGCTTTCCCTTATTCTGTTCAGCGTTGAACCTGAGCTGAAGGGCAGTAAAAAGCGGCCCTATCTTTTTTCAAAGATTTTGCTTTTTCAAGAACTCGATGGTCAAAAAGTCCGCTACCGATAAACCGTATGCAAGTGTGACAGGCGGGCTGGATGCTTTTAGCTCTTGCTCTTTATAGAAAAAGCGAGAAAAGTTGAGAATTGTCTCTAGGTAAGTTAGCCATCAAGGTTATTTAAGCTTTTGCCTAATCGAGCCTCAACCTGTTGAAATACTTCCAACTGAGTTATCCAACTGCGTTATCCAACGCCCGTCACAAACAATCAAACCTTACGCTTGCCGGTCACCTGACTGTAAACTTCCCCATCTGCAACCCGGGTGGTCATCGCCTGCCCCTGATCCACAGATGTAATTGAAGTGATAGGCGTGTCATCGTCAAAGGTGATGCTGTAGCCGCGGGCAAGTGTCGACAGCGGGCTAACAGACTGCAGCAATTGCACTGCACTGGTAAGGCGCTGTCGATCACCGCTTAGCTGTTTTGAGATGGCACCAGCTAAGCGCTGCTGCAGATTTACAGTACGGTCTTGCAAACGGCCCAGCTGTTGTTGTGGGTCGTGTCGCTGCAGACGACTGATTGCTTGCTGCTGGCGCTGCTGAGCATGACTTAAGCGTGTCTGTATCTGATGACTAAGGCGTAGTTGTAAACGATCGATATGCTGTGACTGGGTTTGTAGTTTTACCGAGGGGTGTACCGTCTGCAATTGCTGAACGGCAGCCTGATAGCGGTGTCGGCCTTGTTGCAAAACATTGTGCGTATTGCGAACCAGCGCTTTATACAGCGTAACGATACGTTCTTGCTGCGCTTTAACATCCTGACTGAGTAATTCAGCACCAGCAGAAGGCGTCGGAGCGCGAAGGTCAGCCACGAAGTCGGCGATGGTAACATCGATTTCATGTCCCACCGCGCTGATCACCGGAAGCGAACTTTGGGCAATGGCGTAAGCCAGTTTTTCATCATTAAAACACCATAAATCCTCCAGTGAACCGCCTCCACGGGTAAGCAGGATGACATCTGTTTCATTTCGCTGATTGGCTTTATTGAGAGCTTCAATTAGTTGTGCGCTCGCTGTCTCCCCCTGAACCATACTGGGATAGACAATAACTTCTGTCGCGGGGCTGCGGCGTTTCAGTACGGTCAATACGTCATGCAGGGCAGCACCCGTCGATGATGTGACAATGCCAATTCGCTGGATGTATGAGGGTAACGCCTGTTTTTTTGCGGGGTCGAACAAACCTTCGCTGTGCAATTTTTGTTTTAACGCCTCAAACTGTTGCTTTAGCTGGCCTTCACCGTCGCTTTCAAGGTGTTCAACAATAAGTTGATAGTCACCCCGGGGCTCGTATAAGCCTACCGAGGCTCTGACTAAGATTTTATCGCCTTCTTTGGGACGCTGGCGTATAGCACGGTTAGTATTTTTAAACATGGCGGCACGGACCTGCGCCTTGTTATCTTTTAAAGTGAAATACCAATGACCCGATGCGGCGCAGACAAAGTTTGATACCTCAGCAGAGAGCCAGACCATCCCCACTTCCCCTTCCAGAACGGTCCTGGCAAGGCGATTGAGCTTGGTCACAGTCAGAATCTGACGGCTGGTGGAGGGCGTGGTAAATAACATGAATAAAATTTCTTGTTGATTGATGGCAAATACAGTTTACCTGAAACTTAAAAAACACTACAATTGCGCCGCAATTAACCCTCGACTAATAGGTGTTGTTGCATGCTCCGAATCGTTCAAGAAGCCCTGACTTTCGATGATGTGTTGCTGGTTCCCGGCCACTCAGAAGTCCTTCCCCATACTGCCAATCTGCAGACTAAACTGACGCGTGATATTTCACTGAATATCCCAATGATTTCAGCCGCCATGGATACGGTCACCGAAGCACCACTGGCTATTGCCCTGGCCCAGGAAGGTGGCATGGGCTTCATTCATAAAAGCATGCCGCCAGAAGAGCAGGCCCGCCATGTTCGTGAAGTAAAAAAATACGAAAGTGGTGTCGTCTCCGACCCCGTTACGGTGAGCAAAGATACCCCACTCGGTGAAGTTTTGGCTCTGAGCAAAGAGCTGGGCTATTCAGGTTTTCCGGTTGTGGATGATCAGAACAACCTGATTGGTCTGGTTACCGGCCGTGACATGCGCTTTGAAAAACGCCTTGATCTGCCGGTTCACAAAGTGATGACTGGTAAAGAAAAGTTGGTAACAGTGAAAGAGGGCGAAAGCTCTGAGCAGGTGCTGGAATTGATGCATGAGCATCGTATTGAAAAGATTCTGGTTGTGGATGATGCATTCAAGCTGACGGGTCTTATCACCGTAAAAGATTTCCAGAAGGCAGAAAGTAAACCCAACGCCTGTAAGGATTCGTTAGGCCGTTTGCGCGTAGGCGCAGCGGTTGGTGTAGGTGCCGGTACCGATGAACGGATAGCGCTGCTGGTCGATGCCGGTGTGGATGTGTTGTTGATTGATACCTCTCACGGCCACTCGAAGGGTGTACTCGACCAGGTCAAACAGGTTCGCGACAGATACCCAGATCTACAAATCATTGCGGGCAACGTAGCTACAGCAGCTGGCGCGAAGGCGCTGGTAGATGCTGGTGTAGATGCTGTTAAGGTTGGTATCGGCCCGGGCTCAATTTGTACCACCCGCATTGTAACTGGTGTTGGCGTGCCGCAAATTAGTGCGGTGAGTGATGCTGTGGATGCACTGGAAGGCACTGGCGTCCCAGTTATTGCTGATGGCGGCATTCGCTTTTCCGGCGATATGGCTAAAGCGCTGGCGGCAGGTGCAAGCTGCGTTATGGTGGGTAGCATGCTGGCCGGTACAGAAGAAGCGCCGGGTGAAGTAGAATTGTACCAGGGGCGCTATTTTAAATCCTATCGCGGAATGGGCTCGCTGGGCGCAATGAATCAAAAAAATGGTTCATCAGATCGCTACTTCCAGGACCCTGCAAATGCTGAAAAACTGGTACCAGAAGGCATAGAAGGGCGAGTAGCTTATAAGGGACCGATTGCCAATATCATTCATCAGCAAATGGGCGGTTTGCGCTCTGCGATGGGATTAACCGGTTGTGCAACCATCGATATTCTGCGCAACGAAGCTAAATTCGTCAAAGTTACAGCAGCCGGAATGGGCGAGTCTCACGTGCATGATGTGAGCATTACCAAAGAAGCGCCCAATTACCGTTTGGGCTAACTATACTCTCGCTATCTCTCAGGCTGGTTTTACCAGCCTGATTCATTTTTATTACGGGTAACAGTATGAGCAAAAATATTCATGACCAACGTATTCTGATACTGGACTTCGGGTCGCAGTATACTCAGCTTATAGCGCGCCGCGTGCGGGAGATTGGTGTTTATTGTGAGCTTTGGGCGTGGGACGTTACCGAAGAACAGATTCGTGAATTTAATCCGCAGGGGATCATCCTTTCAGGAGGCCCCGAGTCGGTCACCGAACTGGATTCACCGCGGGCGCCAGAATATGTGTTTAATGCCGGCGTGCCGGTGTTAGGCGTATGTTACGGTATGCAGACGATGGCTGAGCAACTGGGTGGCAGTGTTTTCGGCTCCAACAAGCGCGAATTTGGCTACGCCCAGGTAGAGGTGTTGAAACCCTGTCCATTGATCAAAAAAATCGAAGATCATATCGGTGCCAATGGTAATGCATTGATGGATGTGTGGATGAGCCATGGCGATAAAGTCGAGTCTGTTCCACCGGGCTTTATTACCACTGCCCATACCCCTTCGTGCCCGCATGCTGCGATGTACAATGAGGAAAAGCAGTTTTATGGGGTGCAGTTTCATCCCGAGGTAACCCATACCAGGCAGGGCATGCGCTTACTCACCCATTTCATTATGGATATTTGCAAATGTGAGAAGCTATGGACAGCTGAAGCGATTATCGATGATGCCGTACGCCGTATAAAAGAGAAGGTTGGCACTGACCGGGTTATTCTTGGGCTCTCAGGTGGTGTCGACTCTTCGGTAGTGGCGATGCTGGTGCATCAGGCGGTAGGAGAACAACTTACCTGCGTATTTGTTGATAACGGCTTGTTGCGTCTTAATGAAGGACAGCAGGTCATGGATATGTTCGGTGATCATTTTGGTCTTAACATCATAAAGGTGGACGCTGAAGACCGTTTCTTAGATGCGCTGGAAGGCATTGATGATCCTGAAGCAAAACGTAAGGTTATTGGTAATGAGTTTGTTCGTGTCTTTGATGAAGAAGCCGGTAAGCTGGTAGATGCCAAGTGGCTGGCCCAGGGGACGATTTACCCGGATGTTATAGAATCAGCAGGCTCGGCAACTGGCAAAGCCCATGTAATTAAATCTCATCACAATGTGGGTGGTTTGCCGGACGATATGAAAATGGGATTGGTCGAGCCATTGCGCGAATTATTTAAAGATGAAGTACGTAAGATCGGGCTTGAACTTGGTCTGCCGTACGACATGCTTTATCGCCACCCTTTCCCGGGGCCAGGTCTGGGCGTGCGCGTATTGGGTGAAGTTAAAAAAGAATACTGTGATTTGCTGCGCAAGGCCGACGCAATCTTTATTGAAGAGCTGCATACCGCTGATCTTTATCACAAAGTAAGCCAGGCATTTACTGTATTTTTACCCGTTCGCTCGGTAGGTGTAATGGGCGATGCCCGAAAGTATGACTGGGTGGTGTCATTGCGCGCAGTGGAAACTATCGACTTCATGACCGCTCACTGGGCTCACTTACCCTACGACTTTTTGGGACGGGTTTCCAATCGCATCATCAACGAGATCGATGGGATCTCCCGGGTGGTTTATGATGTATCCGGCAAACCACCGGCCACTATAGAGTGGGAATAGCAAAAAGCGCCTGAATTGAAGGCGCTTTTTTTGTGCAAACTATCTTGCCGTAGTTGCGTAGAAACCGGATATGTAAGCAGATATATCGATAATGACATTACGGTTTAAACGACCCAAAAAGGAGAATAGCATGCTGGCAATAGGCTACAAACAGGCTTCACCTGATTTACATGACGAAGCACTTTCGCTGGTCAATATCGCTAAACCAGCACCGGCTGGCCGCGATCTGCTGGTTAAAATCTCTGCCATTTCTGTCAATCCGGTGGATACTAAAATTCGTCGTACTGCTGAGCCTGACGCCGACGAGTTTAAAATACTGGGCTGGGATGCTGTCGGGATTGTTGAAGCGGTTGGTGAGCATTGCGAATATTTCAAACCTGGTGACCGCGTATTTTATGCAGGTGACATTTCCCGCCCTGGCACCAACGCGGAATTCCAACTGGTGGACGAACGTATTGTGGGAACCGCTCCGGCAAAATTGTCCGATGCAGAAGCTGCTGCCATGCCGTTAACGGCATTGACCGCCTGGGAACTGCTGTTTTCACGTTTACAGTTGCCGGCTGATGCAAGTGGTAAAGACCAGGTCCTGTTGATTATCGGCGGTGCTGGTGGGGTTGGCTCTATCCTGACACAGTTGGCCCGTCAGCTGACTGAATTAACCATAGTCAGCACGGCCTCACGTCCTCAGACTATCGCATGGGCAAAAGAGATGGGCGCGCATCATGTGATTAATCACCATCAGTCACTGCCTCAGCAACTTGAAGAAATTGGCATCAATCAGGTGGATGCAGTTGCCAGTCTGACGCACACAGATAGTCACTTAGATTCACTGGTCGAAATGTTGAAGCCGCAGGGAAAGCTGGGCTTGATTGATGATCCGGAGAGTCTGGACGTTACAGCGTTAAAGAAAAAAAGCATTTCACTGCACTGGGAGTTTATGTACACCCGGTCATTGTTTAACACCGAGGATATGGTCGAGCAGCATCGTATTTTAAACCGTGTGGCTGAGCTGTTGGATAATAAAACACTTAAAACCACCCTGGGCCAGCATCTTGGTCCGGTCAATGTGGCTAACCTGATTCAGGCTCACACGATTTTAGAGTCCAATAAAGCGTGCGGAAAGCTGGTTCTTGAAGGTTTCGAGCAGGCGCGCGGCTAAATAGCGGCTAAACAACTGACAGCTGTTTCGGTTTTTATTGTCCAGCAGAGTGTGGGCTTATAAATTCAATACTGTAAAAAAAGTGACATAAAAATAGTATCTAATATCGGCCTCGCAATTTGTTTGTAGGGAAGTGTTGTGCGATATACCAGTATAAGTCGTCTGGTTATGACACCGGTTCTGTTAGCTCTGCTAGTGCTGGTATTGCTAAATGCCGCATCGATTTTTAAGTCGTTTTCATTGCTGAACCATTTTGAGCGCCTGGATAACACCCTGGTTGCGTCTGAACGGCAGGTTAATACTGCACTAGCAGCGTTTAAGACACAGGTTCAGGAATGGAAGAATGTTTTACTGCGCGGTGCGAAGCGCGAGGATCGTGAGAAGTACTGGGGCAGATTCATGGAGCGTGAGGCGCAAATCACGAAAATCCTTACGGAATTACAGCAAAACAGTGCCGTCAGTGTGCAAGCGAAACGCCATATACAACAGTTTTTGACCGCCCACGCCCAAATGGCTGAGCAATACCGGCGCGGCTACCAGACATTTATTGATGCCGGATACGATGCCCAGATAGGAGATCGCTCAGTCCGCGGGATCGATCGCAAGCCTGCTCAGCTGCTAGCCACCGTGGCGGACGATATCGCCAGCCAGTCGAAAAGTGCTTTTAGCCGCTTAAAAGCTAGTACAACGCAAACACTATGGATGATTCTTACAGGCGCCATCATTTTAAGTCTGGTGTGCATGCTGTACGTAATCTATCGGCTGCGAAAACAGGTTATCAACCCTGTCAGACAAATCGCGCGGTGCTTATCCGCGCTGGCCAGCAGCAACTACAATCATGAACTTACTTACACCAGTAAACATGAGCTGGGTGTGCTGGCTGACTCTGCCCGGTCACTTCAGCATAAACTAACCTCATCAGTGGCTACATTGCAGCAGGCTGAAAGTCAGATGGCCACGGCAATGCTGACCCTCACTGATGTTAGTGAAGGTATAAAGCAGGGCGCCGATGATCAGCAAAATGCAAGTCAATCACTGGAGGGCAGTACAGATAAATTGCGCACTATTGTGCAAAGTCTGGCGACTATCACTAACCAGGTTGCGGTGGCCACTGAAGATTCTCAGCACCATGTCGCTGAATGTTACAGTATCTTTGAAAAAGCCAATGACGGCTTTCACCAACTTGCCACCACCGTCAGTGATTCTGCGGTAGCGGTCAATCAGTTACAAAGCCGCAGCGCTAACATACTTAAGGTCGTTAACGTCATTAATGAAATAGCAGACCAGACCAACCTGCTGGCGCTTAACGCTGCAATTGAAGCTGCGCGAGCAGGTGAACATGGCAGAGGCTTTGCGGTGGTGGCTGACGAAGTCAGGGCGCTGGCCGCCAAGACGCAGCAGTCGACTCGGGAGATCAATGACATTCTTACCGCGTTTGAAGAAGAGTCGCATAAGGCTGTAAATGTTATGGCGCAAGGCAAACAACTGTCAGAATCCAATGCCGCAGAATCCAGTAAGGCGCTTAACACGCTTAATCAGGTCGTAGTCCATATACAGCAGACGGCCAGTGTGGTGGATGAGTTGAATCGAGCGGCGGATGAACAGGAAAGGGTGCTAACTGACGTTGAGCAGGTTATTGCGCAGGTCGTGCATTCATCCCAGCGGTACCAGGCGTTATCACAACGTAACGATATATCTGGTTCCATGCAGTCGATGTCCCGCAATCTGGAAAACGTGGTGGCAGCGTTGACCCGCTAGGCAGATAGTGTCATCGTGGTGGTCAATAACATAGAGTCTATGGAGACGGTTTGGCTGCCACTATCCCGCTTGTTTTTCATCCTGTTTACAGTCAGCTATCACTTCCTGTCAGACATCGTTTCCCCATCGAAAAATACCAGGGTATATACGATGCGCTGCGTGAGCGTGGCATTTCCGATAGTCGCTTCATCATCCCACAGTCGGTAACGCCCAGGGAGTTAAGCCACTTTTTTAGCCCTGAATATGTCCAGGCTCTTGCTAATGGCACACTGGACCCCAAAGCGATGCGCAGAATAGGTTTTCCCTGGTCTGAGCAACTTATCACTCGTACGCTGCGAGCGGTTGGGGGCACTTGTGAAACGGCGAGGCAGGCTCTGGAACATGGTGTTGCGCTGAATCTCACTGGGGGCTATCACCATGCTTTTTTTGATTTTGGTTCCGGTTTTTGTCTGTTCAATGATTTATACATCGCCGCACGCAAGATGCAGCAATCTCGTCACATAGACAATGTACTGATTATTGACTGTGATGTGCACCAGGGGGATGGCACCGCAGCACTGGCTCAAGACGATACATCAATCTTTACGCTCTCTATGCATGGAGAGAAAAACTTTCCCTACCGCAAGCAAATCTCCGATCTGGATATCGGATTACCAAAACATTGCAAGGATGATGAATATTTGAGTACGCTGGAGGAAGCGCTGACCGTGGCATTTCGCTGTTTTAATCCCGATGCGATCATCTATGACGCTGGCGTTGATGTACACGTAAATGACGATTTAGGGCTGTTGGATATTTCTACCGCCGGCGTACTGGCCCGAGACCAGATGGTATTTGAACTTTGTCAAAGTAAAGGATTACCTGTCGCGGCAGTAATTGGCGGGGGCTATCAGCGAGATATTGCCGCGCTGGTTGATGTGCACTTACAACTGTATACCGCTGCCGGGGTGATATCCTGACAAATTATGCTCACAGGAACATCAGCTGAAAGCCAATGCCGATACGCTCCTGGGAGCGGTCATAATCAATAAGCGAGTCACCGTAGCCATTAAAATACTGCACTAACAGCTCATAGCGATCGGTGAGAGGATAGGTAAGATTAAGCTCAATGCTGCCCCGATTAGTGCCAAAATCCAGATTATTGCGCAGCCGGGCCATCATTTTAAAATTACCAAACTGAGTACCATAACCCAGTTCAACACGGCCATAATAATCCTGGATATTCGGGTTGTCGTCGCCAGAGGGGTCGAGCGGCCCGTCCTTCTCATCCTCCGGAATACGATACCAGGTTTTCAGGTAGTAAATATCGTCATAGTCGGAAAACAGCATGGTGGCGTAAATACGGTTCCAGCTTCGTGAACGCAGCCCGCTTTGACCGTTAGACATATGATTAAAACCAACCTGAAAGGCATTGAAATCATAACCTAAGAAAGTAATGTCAGCTTCCTGCTGGTAAAAAATTTCAGGTTCATAATTGGTCTCACGAAATGGCTTAGACACCTCGCTGTTATACAGTTGCCAAAACGAGGTCAGGGTAAAGCCAAGGTACATACCATCCACTGTATCTTCCTGCATATAAATCGGGAGCTTTACACTGACCTGAAACTTGGCTTCATTGTTGTCGACATTTTCCTCAGTAAGTTCTTCATTTCCCAATGAATTGGGATTAGTAACATAGGTGAACGGCATCACAAAGTTGGGATGATATTGGGTTATAACAAAACGCTGATTGAGTGCTTTGCGATCCGCCTTCAGCCGTGTGCTTAACATGCTGGGGCCTTCTTTAGCGCGCTCAATTTCATCTGTAGTGGCAGTTGTTTGTTGCTGGGCGTGTGCAACAAAAACCGGGAGAAGGCTAATAAAAAGGGCAAAAAAACAGGCTGGTTTATGCACAATGATGGTCCTGAGTGGTTACAGTGAAAGTTGCAGTCCTTCTGCTGAAGCCAACAGGTTCACCGATGACTCAGCGGCTTCAATATACGTCTGACAATGGGCGACTACAGCATCAATGTCATCATCAGTTCTCTCGGGATCGTGGCTGTATAGCGCTACAGACTTGGCATTGCAGGCCATAGCCAGCTTCACTGCCTCTTCAGCTACAGAGTGACCCCAGCCAGATTTACCGGGCATATCGGACAACATATACTGGGCATCGTGAATTATCAGATCCGCATCCCGGGCAAACTCTACAAAAGACAAAAAGTCGGTATCCTTTTTATACGGCGGATAAAGCTCGTTATCCGTCATATACACTACTTTCGCGCCATCGGCAGTGATTGAATAGGCGCTGCCTTTGCCCGGATGATTCATTGGCAGGCGACTCAGCATGGCGTCACCGAGTTGCCACGACTCAGTAGTATCAGGCAATACATTAAAGGTAATATTGGATTTGAGCGCGCTGGAAGGGACCGGAAACACCGAGCCTTGCATCTGACGCAAGATCTGATCATGTTCAGGTAATGACGTCTGACCGGGGGTGATAATAATCTCGCGCTCTGGTTGGTAAATGGGCGCGAAGAATGGAAACCCCTGAATGTGATCCCAATGGTTATGGGTAAGCAGCAGGTGCACCGGTGAGGACTTGCCAATCAGTTGGTTACCCAGTTGGCGGATACCGGTACCAGCATCAAGAACAATGTCGGTACCGTCTTGCAGCGCAACATGCACGCAGGCTGTATTCCCGCCATAGCGCACGAAATCTTTTCCTGGTGTGGGAATCGACCCGCGCACACCATAAAAAGTTACCTGCATGTATCCTCCTGCTTGCGCTGCTTAACAGCGGGTGGTTTTATCGCGATTATCTGGCCTGGGCTTTACAGAGCAACTAGGAAATCGGCAGCTGCATCAATATCCAGTAATTGTTTTTCACCAGTACGGCGATGCTTATACTCTATTTGTTGATTGTCCAGGTTTCGTTCGCCAATCACAATACTGTGAGGTATACCAATGAGTTCCATATCATTGAACATAACACCTGGTCGCTCTTTGCGATCATCGAACAAAACGTCTACGCCCATGGCCGTCAATTTTTCATACAGCGCTTCAGCGGTTTCTTTAATCCGCTGAGATTTGTGCATATTCATTGGGATGAGGGCCACTTTAAATGGTGCAATTGAATCCGGCCAGATCACGCCGAACTTATCATGGTTTTGCTCGATAGCGGCGGCTACAATACGCGAAACACCGATACCATAGCAGCCCATGGTCAATAGCTGATGCTTACCTGATTCGCTTAGTACACCACAATTCATCGCTTTAGAATATTTATCGCCCAGCTGAAAAATGTGCCCGACTTCGATGCCGCGTTTGATGTCCAACACGCCTTTGCCATCCGGTGAGGGATCACCTGCAACAACATTGCGAATGTCTGCCTGCTCTGGGGTATTGGCCCAGTTAGCCTGTGTTTTGAGCGTATCAGCAGTACCGGCGCCGGTCACAAAGTCGGCCATGACGGCTGCGCTGTAATCCACGATGGTGGGGACGGGAAGGGCGGTGGCATCAGCAAACCGTAATTCGCAGCCTAATACCGCTTTGGCTTTTTCCGCACTGGCCTTAACCAGTGGTAAGGCAACGTCAGAGAGCTTTTCTGTTTTAACAGCGTTGAGAGAATGATCGGCCCGCAGCACTAATGCGACCCAATGGTCTGCGTCGGACTCTTCATCCGTGGCAGCCTTGACCAGCTCAACCCTGACCATCTGATCCAATTCAACGTTGACAGCCTGAGCCAGTTCCTCGGTGGTAGCCCCGGTTGCATTGAGTGTTTCACCGGTCTGTCCGGAGGGTGTCTGGGAGGCTTGCGGTTTAGCCGCCGGTGCCAGCTCAACGTTTGCGGCATAGTCAGATTCACTGGAAAACGCGATAGCATCTTCACCGGAGGCGGCCAGTACATGAAACTCGTGAGAAACACTACCGCCTATTGCGCCGGAGTCGGCGATAACAGCGCGAAAATCCAGACCCAGCCGGGTGAATATATTACAGTATGCCTGGTACATCTTCTCGTAGGTCTCTGCCAGGCTGGCATCGTCAAGATGGAAGCTGTAGGCATCCTTCATAGTAAATTCGCGGCCTCGCATTATGCCAAACCGGGGGCGTACTTCATCGCGAAATTTTGTCTGAATCTGATAAAGATTAACGGGTAGCTGCTTATAGCTATTAATCTCATTACGAACCAGCGCGGTAATAACTTCTTCATGGGTAGGGCCAAGCACAAAGTCCCGCTCATGGCGGTCTTTTACGCGCAGTAGTTCAGGGCCATATTCATCCCATCGGCCGGACTCTTCCCACAGATCGGCAGGTTGTACCACAGGCATCAAAATTTCAACGCCGCCGGCCTTGTCCATTTCCTCGCGCACAATATTGGCAACTTTATTCAATACCTTTAAACCAGACGGCAGCCAAGTATAGAGTCCTGAAGCAAGCTTTCTTATCATGCCCGCTCTGAGCATAAGCTGGTGACTAATGACTTCGGCTTCGGCCGGTGTTTCTTTTTGTGTGGAAAGCAGGTATTGGCTTGTGCGCATTGTGCAGCATTTCATCCTTTGAGAATTTCTAATCGCGGGTAGTTTAGCAGTATAGAAATAAGCAAAAAAGAAAATTCTGAAGTGACCAGGTTTAAAGCAGTTCCAGGACCTGAACCTCTCCATTGATCACCCGCCAGGCCACGTCCACATCGTATAGCTTCACCTTATATATTTTTGGATCCGTTTCTTGGCTTTGACGATATGCCGGGCGGGGATCCTGACGAAGTACCGCTATGATCAGCGCCTCGATATCCGCAAAGCGTTGCGACACCTGGTGAAGTTGTGCCTGAGCAGTTGCAGTGAAATTAACCTGACGTGACGGGATTGGCGCCAATTCAGCCAGTCCATCTATTGCATCGGGATGGCTGTCGGCATAGCCGATATATGGTTTGATATCGATAATCGGAGTCTGGTCCAGTAAATCTACACCGGATACATTAAGTTGCAGATGACCATTATTTATTGCCGCGCCGGCATTTTTTACCACAGACATACCGATACCGTTAGGACGATGAGTACTGCGCGAGGCAAAAACGCCCAGCGTGCTATTGCCGCCAAGACGCGGGGCTTTCACCGCCGGTTTCCAACCACGATCCAGCGTTTCATGAAAGATAAACAAGAGCCACAAATGACTGTATTTTTCCAGCCCCTTAAGCATCAGCGGGTTATCGAATCCGTCGATGAAGTGAATTTGCCCATTCGCCTCCGCCAGATTCGGCTGACGGGGAATCGCAAACTTCTGCTTATATGGAGTGGTGATAGTAGCAATCGCGGATAGTGGGTAACCAGTCTTCATTGTTTGGTTTATCAATTAGTGTCATTCGTTTTCTTATCAGCATACAATACGTTATAGCCTTGGATCTGCCAATCTTTCAGACATACGTTATCAGGGATAGCGGCTATTCTGCGCGATAAACGCATGCCAGTGCCGGCTGTCTCAGCCCGCCTGTTAAACCACGTGGATAAAATGCTAGGATTGATTTTTTACATTTAAGCATTATTAATAGAGCGCCGCTTTGTTGGAACCGTAATCGCGTTGGTAGCAGGATAACCATGATTTCAGTGAAAAATCTCTCTAAATCGTTTGGCAGCTTTGTTGCTGTAAACGATTTGTCATTTGATGTTAATCCAGGCGATATTGTCGGGTTTCTCGGCCCTAACGGCGCTGGCAAATCGACCACCATGAAAATGCTCACTGGCTTTTTAACACCAACCTCAGGGTACGTGCGCATTGATGGGCGCCGGGTGAATAAACATACAACCCGCTTGCAAAAACAAATCGGTTATCTACCTGAGGGCGCGCCGGCCTACGAAGAAATGACGGTATATCAGTTTTTACATTTTATTGCTGATGTCCGTGGGATGGCTAAGAAAGAAAAAATGGCCGGGTTAACGCAGGTTATCGAGCAGCTTGAGCTTTATGATGTATTAGATCAGTCTATTGAAACCCTATCAAAAGGTTTTAAGCGCCGGGTTGGCCTGGCACAGGCGATCATCCATAATCCGCAAATCCTGATTCTTGATGAGCCCACAGATGGGCTTGATCCCAACCAAAAGCAGCATGTCAGAAACCTAATAACCAGCTTATCCAAAGATAAACTGGTTATTATCTCGACGCATATCCTGGAAGAAGTCAGTGCGGTGTGTAATCGCGCTATGATTATTGCAGACGGCGTTAAAAAATTTGATGGAACGCCGCTTCAGTTGCAGCAGCAATCCCGTTATTACCAGGCCGTTACGCTCAAACTGAGTTACGCGGCTGATATAACTGGTTTGCTGGAAATAGAGGGCGTCGATGACATGCATGTTGATAAAAAAACTGGCGAAGTTACTCTGTTTCCGGCGACCGGGCAGTTTATTCTGGGCCCGGTAACCGAATACATTCATCATTATAAGTTACCAGTAGACAGGCTTCACGTCGACCAGGGGCGGCTTGAGGACGTCTTCATGCAAATTACTTCTTAAGGGGAGAGAGTGAAAACCACATTTTTTATCGCTCGTCGTGAGTTTGCAGCTTTTTTTGCAACACCGATAGCTTACGTATTTATTGCTATATTCTTAATACTCAGCGGAATTTTTACATTTTTTGTCGGTGATTTTTACGAGCGCGGTCAGGCCGATTTATTGCCGTTTTTTAATTACCACCCCTGGTTGTATTTGTTTCTGGTTCCTGCCATTGCCATGCGCAGCTGGTCTGAAGAGCGTCGTTCGGGCACCATTGAGCTGCTTATGACTTTACCAATTACAGCAACGCAGGCCATTGCAGGCAAATTCATCGCTGCCTGGGCGGTGTTGCTGTTAGCATTGCTTTTGACTTTTCCTGTGTGGGTAACTCTCAATTATCTGGGCCAACCGGACAACGGCATTATTCTGGCGGCTTACACCGGCAGCTGGTTGATGTCAGGTGCTTTTTTGGCGATAAGCATGTGCATGTCCGCGCTGACTAAAAATCAGGTTATCGCATTTATTCTGGCCATTCTGGTGTGCTTTTTATTTGTAGTCAGTGGGTCGGGAATTGTGCTCAACGCGTTTGAAAAATGGGCCGCACCCGGCGTACTTGATACCGTCGCTTCCTTTAGTTTTCTTACGCATTTTGAAGCGATGGCCGCAGGCGTGCTGGCGCTAAACGATATTCTTTTCTTTTTATTGGTGACGGCGGTCTGGTTGTATGCAGGCCTGACTGTTATAGAACAGAAAAAGGCGGTGTAGGGATATGAAAAAGCTTACCGCTATTTATACGCTTGGCCTACTTGGCGCACTTTTTATTGCTCTGGTGGTTATTAATAATCAGTTGTTTGATGGTATGCGGGTGGATTTAACTGAAGATAAAGTCTTTACGTTGTCCCAGGGGAGTCATCAAATCATTGATCAAATTGAAGAGCCGCTGACGTTGCATTTTTTCTTTTCTGATGACGCCACAAAAGGCATGACATCGTTGCGCAACTATGCAGATCGCGTAAAAAGTCTGTTGCGTGAGTATGAGCAGGCAGCCAACGGTAACATTAAGCTGAAAATCATCGATCCTGAACCATTTTCTGAAGCAGAGGACAGTGCCGCGCGCTTAGGTCTTACCGGTGCTGCGCTGGGCAATGCAAATGAGACCATTTATTTTGGCCTCGCGGGCACCAATACCTTAGATGATCAGGTTACCATTGGCTTTTTCGATCCCCAAAAAGCCCGCTTTCTGGAGTACGATATCAGTAAGCTTTTACATCAGCTGACAATCGGTAATTCGCCCAAACTGGCGCTTATCACAGATTTACCAGTGCAGGGGGGGCAAAATCCTGTTACCGGTCAGCCCCAGTCACCCATGGTATTTTACGAGCAACTGAAACAGTTGTTCGACGTTCATCTGGTGGCGCCTGACGCCACTGAGTTGCCAGAAGATACCACGGTAGTCATGCTGGCCCATCCACCGGCTATGAGCGAAACGCTAAAATATGCGGTCGATCAGTACGCGATGGGCCAGGGGCAGGTGATTGTATTTGCCGACCCGCATTACGAATCTGATATGCTTAGCATGATGGGAAACCAGCAGCCTAACCGCTCCGATATGTCGTTGTTAGAAGCGTGGGGAATTGCAATTCCTGCCCGGGACATTGTGCTTGACGGTACTCTAGGCCTGGAAATACAAAGTGCTACGGGTGATATCATTAGTCACCCTGGCTATCTTGGGCTGGGGACAGGACAGATTAATCGTGATGATGTCATTACCGCCAACCTGGAATCAGTTAACCTGGCATCAGCCGGCCATCTTTCCTTGCTGCCGTCTTCCACGCTGGACATGGACACGTTACTGGCTACGACCAGTGATAGTTTCATTGTCGATGCTCAGTATTATCTTAATCACCCCGGGCCGGAAGACTTACAACAACAATTAGGCGTAACCGGAGAGACCCGTGTGCTGGCCGCGCATATTTCCGGCACCACGATTTCTGCATTTGGTCAGCCTGTTTCACCAGCAGATAAAGCAAATTTTCGGGCCACCACCGATGATTTAAATGTGCTGGTGGTGGCAGATGCTGATATGCTCGCGGATCGCTTTTGGGTGCAGCAAAATCAGTTTTTTGGTGAGGTTCTCTATACGCCATTTGCCAATAACGGCGACTTTATTATTAACGCGGCAGAAAACCTCTCCGGTAGTAATGCATTAATCGATGTGCGCAGCCGGGGCCAGTTTGCCCGGCCGTTTTCTCGAGTGGAAGCGTTGGAGGAGAAAGCGCAAAAAAAATACCGTGAGCATGAACAGAAACTGCGCGATGAACTGGCCCAGACAGAATTGCAGCTTGCGCGGCTACAGAATCAACAAGGGCAGGGCACCTCTGTGGTGCTTACCGATGAGCAGCAACGTGCAATTGACGCTTTTGTGGAAAAGCGGGTGGTTATTCGAAAAGCGTTACGGGATGTACAGTATGAGCTACGCAGTGATATCGATAAACTGGGCAACTGGCTGAAATTTGTCAATATAGCGGCGGCCCCACTGGTGTTGGTTATGACCTTGTATTTACTAACCCTGTTACTGCGTAAACGAGCAGGAACCAGGTTCAACAGGAACTGAAAAATGAATTTACGCGTTGTTTTACTCAGCGTGCTGGTTGCTGCTTCGACGGCAGCCGCCTGGTATTTGTCCAGCAATGAGCAGAATGCGACTGTTTCTCCTGCCTCAACCCTGCTTGAGGGCTTACCGCAAAACAGTGATGCTATTGAGTACGTCAAAATTGAAAATGCCACCAACGTGGTGTTTGAAGCGAGGCGACAAGAAGGCCAGTGGCGTGCAGTACACCTGGACGATTCGCTGAGCTTTCCGGTGGATACAAAAGCGTTGTCTACCCTGATTCGTCGCATAGCGCATGCCTCGGTGGTGGAGAAGAAAACCGATAATCCAGCGCTGTATTCCAGGCTGGGTGTAGAAGGGTTGGAAGCTGATGCGGCTGAGTCAATGCTGCTGACCCTTGAAGACGGCGATCGTCAGTGGCAAGTTATTTTAGGCAATACTTCAACGCGCCGTCACGGCCAGTTTGTCCGACAGCCAGAGGCGCCGGTCAGTTACCTCATTGATAAAGTGCTCACTGTGCCACTATCCGCAGCAGAGTGGCTTAAGCCTGATATCTTGTCAGTCAGTACAGAAGAACTATCCAGCATACGCTTCTGGCAAGCGGAAAAGCCAGAGCTGTTAATCAGCCGAACCGAAACCGCCGGTACTGCCGAGCCAGCAGCTGATAATCAGCGAGCGTGGCAGGCAGGCATAATTAATGATGAGCAGGTTACACCTGTGAACGACAACGATCTTAACTACCCTGGTGTACTGAGCCAGGCCATTGACGATATATTTGCATTTACCTACTTGCAGGCAACCCCGTTTTCTCAGGCAGCATGGGAAGCCAATGAACTGGCGGGCAAAGTGGATATGACATTAAATGATAACACCCGTGTTTTGGTTGAAATAAGTCAGTCCAACGAACTTGGTCAGTATTATATTCATTTTGAAATGCCCGATAGCCCTTCGAGGGTAAGTGACTGGGTGTTTACGGTCTCAGGCTATCAGGGGCGCGCATTCTTATTATCTGAAAAGTCGATTATTGCCGGTGATAACGCAAGCTAGGCACTGAGCGCCGCGCAGTATCAGTGCTCGGCGCCTGCTTTTTTGCGGCAATGTTGGACCTGCGACTGTAAGTGCTGACAGCCAAGCTGTTCAGCACGCGCGATATTTTTTTCGAAAATACTAGCAGGGTCGTCGTAGTCTTCCAGAGCGCGGGTAATATCGCGTTCGCGAATCAAATGAAATACCGGATAAGGTGCCCGATTTGTATAATTGGATGGCGAATCAACAGGCTCTCCCTCAAACTGATAATCGGGGTGGAAGCTGGCCAATTGATACTCTCCCTCATAATGCCATTGCGACATCATCGTCTGAGCCAGCGCTAAAGTGTCCAGATACTCGTCAAAACACCGCAATGCAGGCAGCATCAATAGCGTGGTAGATATACTGTCATCGTCATCCAGGCGCCGACATTCATCATACAGCGCGACCATAATGTCAGCACTGTCCTGCGCTTCACAGACAGCATAATGAATGGTCTCCGGCTGACGTACAAAACCTGCAAACGGGCAGAAGTTATGTGCGATAACCACATCATCCACCCAGTATCGAACAGCCTCAATGATAGTTTTATTATTCATGAATGAAACTTAACGTAAGCCTCTAAGGTATTTTCAATCAGACTTGCCACCGTCATGGGGCCGACGCCACCGGGAACAGGGGTAATCCATCCAGCGCGCGCTTTGGCGCCTTCAAAGTCAACATCACCTACCAGCGAACCATCTGCATTTCGGTTAATACCCACATCTACCACTATCGCTCCTGGCTTCACCCACTCGCCGGGAATAAAGTTTGATTTACCCACTGCGACAACAAGCAAATCGGCACGGCCAACATGGGTACGCAGATCTTTGGTAAATTTATGGCAGGTTGTCACCGTACAGCCAGCCAGTAATAATTCCAGCGCCATGGGACGACCAACAATGTTTGAAGCACCTACAATAACCGCATCAAGGCCTTTAATGCGGCGTTTTGTGGACTCAATCATCGTCATAATCCCCTTAGGCGTGCAGGGACGTAAAGCCGGGATGCGTTGTGCCAGTCGCCCTATATTGTAGGGATGAAAGCCATCTACATCTTTATGCGGCTGAATACGTTCGAGAATTTCTTCTGAGTTGAGGCCTGCAGGCAACGGTAACTGTACCAGGATACCATCAATTTCATCATCGTCATTGAGCTCATCAATCAATGATTCCAGTGACGCCTGGTCAGTATTGGCCGGCAAATCAAATGAACGCGATACAAAACCAACCTCTTCACACGCTTTGCGTTTGTTTGAAACATACACCTGCGAGGCGGCATCATTACCTACCAGCACCACTGCCAGGCCGGGTTGTCGTTTACCGGATGATTTGAGTGATTCGACATAGGAGGCTACATGCTGACGAACCTGTTTGGCAATAAGCTTGCCATCAATGATATGCGCTGTCATAAACGAAAATGCTCTTAGTAAGTGGTGATAAACTGACAGTGATTATTGTTTCATAAAACAGTATCAGGCTACCAGTAGATCCTTTTACCACTTTACGACTGAAATTTTATAGTCTTCTTAATTGCGCGGTGCGAAGTGCAGCGGACCTTTAATGACGTGCTTTAATGCGGCTAACTGGATGAAAACACCGCGATTTGTTTGATTAATCATCGCGGCTGGCTGGTTTATGAACGGTTAGAATTTTTATTTGAAAAAGTGTTTGACGAGGTAGGGCCAAGTCAGTAATATGCGCAACCCGTAACGGCGAGTAACGAAATCGCCGAAACGGTATCGGTGAGTGGCGCAGTTTGGTAGCGCACTTGGTTTGGGTCCAAGGGGTCGCAGGTTCAAATCCTGTCTCACCGACCATTATGCTAACGATGATTCGTCAGGCGCCCGTAGCTCAGCTGGATAGAGCAACGGCCTTCTAAGCCGTGGGTCGCAGGTTCGAATCCTGCCGGGCGCGCCACTTTTAAGCGGGTCAGGTAATTGGTAAAAAGTAGTATTATGCACTAACAACATGTAGTGTTTAATGATAAACTTACCACGCGTTAGCAAGCACCATCTATGGTGGGCGTAGCTCAGTTGGTAGAGCCCCGGATTGTGATTCCGGTTGTCGTGGGTTCAAGTCCCATCGTCCACCCCACTTTTTCGCGGGAGTGGTGGAATTGGTAGACACGCTGGATTTAGGTTCCAGTGCTTCACGGCGTGAGAGTTCAAGTCTCTCCTTCCGCACCATTCGTTATACATCTTTACTAATATGCCGGTGAGTGGCGCAGTTTGGTAGCGCACTTGGTTTGGGTCCAAGGGGTCGCAGGTTCAAATCCTGTCTCACCGACCATTTTACAATACCCTTTTTTCTTTATACTTATCGCTGTCGCGATGTCATTGTATCTTTTTTTCATGTTACTTTTGCGACGACGTCCCCATTTTGCGCTTTAATTCAGCCAATTCCCACTTTTGTTGCCTCCCCCCCCTCGACTCAGAATATCTCTAGCTGTATACTACCGCGTCTTTTTTTAACCAAACGTGTTTTACCAGCGGTTTAATCAGCGGTTTAACAATCGTTAGTAGAGAACCTCTGACCCGGCGTAATTTTGCCTGCATGGCAGTCAAGGGAAGGGGGCACGAAAACAAAGCGTCAGAGAGACGTACAGTTGAGGTAACATAATGCAAGTTTCAGTCGAGACGACCCAGGGTTTAGAACGCCGTCTTACTATTACCGTACCAGCAGACTCTGTTGATTCTGCGGTAAAGTCACGCCTACAGCAGTTAGCAAAAACTCAGCGTATTAACGGCTTCCGTCCGGGCAAGGTGCCGGTGAGCGTTATTCAGAAGCGCTTTGGTCAGGCTGTTCGTCAGGAAGTGGCTGGCGACGTTATGCAACAGAATTTCTATCAGGCCGTGATGCAGGAAAATATAACCCCTGCAGGTATGCCTAAATTTGAGCTGACTAAAGATGAAAATGGTCAGGATCTAGAATTTGTTGCATCATTTGAAGTCTATCCAGACGTTGAAGTAAAAGGCGTCGATGAGATCGAAATTGAGAAGCCAGTGGTTGAAATCACTGACGAAGACCTCGATAAAATGATGGAGACGTTGCAAAAACAACATGCCACCTGGAAAGAAGTAAAGCGTAAAGCACGTAAAGATGATCGCGTTGTTATTGACTTTGTCGGTAAGATTGATGGCGAAGAATTTGATGGTGGCAAAGCGGAAGACTTCACGCTAGAGCTTGGTCAGGGCCGCATGATTCCAGGGTTTGAAAAACCGCTGGTTGGCGCAAAAGCTGGTGATGATGTAACGGTAGAAGTTACCTTCCCGGAAGATTACCACGCAGAAGCGCTCAAAGGTAAGGATGCAGTATTTGACGTCCAGGTTAAGAAAGTGGAAGGTCAGGAATTACCAGAAGTAAACGATGAATTTGCTAAGCTGTTTGGTGTCGAAGAAGGCGGTGTAGAAGGTCTGAAAGACGAAGTTCGCAAAAATATGCAGCGCGAGCTAGACCAAACGCTAAAAGCTAATGTAAAAGAAGATGTCATTGCAAAGCTTCTTGAGAAAAATGAGATCGATGTGCCGCAGGCGATGGTTGATCAGGAAATTGAAGCGCTGCGTGAGCAAGCGAAACAGCGTTTCAGCCAGCAGGGCGGTGGTCAGAATATGCCTGACCTGCCAGCAGAACTGTTTACTGATAATGCCAAGCGTCGCGTATCCATCGGTTTAATTCTGGGCGAAATTATCAAGTCCAATGAATTAAAGGCAGATGAAGAAAAAGTAAATACTCTGATTGAAACTTCGGCGTCGGCCTATGAAGATCCGCAAGAAGTTATCGAGTATTACAAAAATAACGACGAACTGATGCAACAAATGAAAAATGTTGCATTGGAAGAGCAGGCAATTGAATGGGTATTGGATAAAGCCAAAACTCAGGAAGTTACCAAAGCTTTTGATGAGGTTATGAACAAACAGGCGTAATTTTAAACGCACTGTTTGACTTAGCCTGTCAGCAACTGCTTAAATGCTCGGAGCCTTCCGAGCATTTTTGTTTTTAACGCTAACAAATCAAGGTAGATATGATTAACCCATTAGAACCGCAAAGTGCACTGGTACCTATGGTTGTCGAGCAGACATCCAAGGGTGAACGTTCGTACGATATTTATTCTCGTCTGTTAAAAGAAAACGTTATCTTCCTGGTGGGTCAGGTTGAAGACCACATGGCGAACCTGATTGTAGCTCAGATGCTGTTTCTGGAAGCAGAAAATCCGGAAAAAGACATCTACCTGTATATTAATTCGCCAGGCGGTTCGGTAACTGCCGGGATGGCGATATACGATACTATGAACTTTATCAAACCTGACGTAAGCACCGTATGTGTCGGACAGGCAGCCAGTATGGGCGCCTTCCTTTTATCCGGCGGTGCTAAGGGTAAGCGTTATTGCCTGCCGAACTCCCGCGTCATGATTCACCAGCCCCTTGGCGGTTTCCAGGGACAAGCTTCTGATTTTGAAATTCATGCTAAAGAAATTCTGTCGATTAAAGAGAAGCTGAACCGACTACTGTCCCAGCACACCGGGCAGGATTACGAAAAGGTCGCGCATGATACTGATCGTGATAACTTCTTAAGTGCAACCGAAGCCAAAGAGTACGGCCTGATCGACCAGGTTTTAACAAATCGATCTGACGCCGCTACTACAAAGTAGTATATTATTAAGTAGCCCGGACTCCCGTGATCCTGGTTTTTGAGTCCGGCTAAGGCAGAGGCATAACGTAATGAGCGACAAACAGAACTCAGACGGCGACAACAAATTACTTTACTGTTCGTTTTGCGGCAAAAGCCAGCACGAAGTACGAAAGTTAATTGCCGGGCCGTCCGTTTTTATCTGTGACGAATGTGTTGAATTATGTAACGACATTATTCGCGAAGAAATAAAGGAAATTGCACCGAAGCAAAAGCAGGATGCGTTACCTCGCCCCCATGAGATTCACTCTCACCTGGATGACTACGTCATTGGCCAGGGACATGCTAAACGGGTGCTTTCGGTGGCGGTTTATAACCATTATAAACGCCTTCGGCATGGTGATGTCCATGAAGGGGTCGAACTTGGCAAAAGTAACATTCTTCTGATTGGGCCTACCGGCAGCGGTAAAACTTTGCTGGCAGAAACGCTTGCACGTTTACTGGATGTGCCGTTCACCATGGCAGATGCGACAACCCTGACCGAAGCAGGTTATGTGGGTGAAGATGTAGAAAACATCATTCAGAAGCTGCTGCAAAAGTGTGATTACGATGTAGAAAAAGCCCAGCGCGGTATTGTCTATATCGATGAAATCGACAAGATTTCCAGAAAGTCAGAAAATCCATCTATTACACGGGATGTTTCTGGTGAAGGTGTACAACAGGCATTGTTAAAACTGATTGAAGGAACGGTGGCTTCTGTACCTCCGCAAGGAGGTCGTAAACACCCTCAACAGGAGTTTTTGCAGGTTGATACTTCCAAGATTCTGTTTATCTGTGGTGGCGCGTTTGCTGGGCTGGATAAGGTCATTGAGCAACGTGCAGCGACCGGTAGTGGTATTGGTTTCGGGGCCAAGGTTAAATCAAAAGAAAATCAGATGGCTGTTAGCGATCTGTTTAAGAAGGTAGAACCTGAAGATCTGGTCAAATATGGTCTTATTCCGGAGTTTATCGGACGTCTTCCTGTAGTCACCAGCTTAGAAGAGCTGAACGAGGATGCGCTGATTGAGATTCTGCGTGAACCAAAAAATGCGATTACAAAACAGTATGCCGCATTGTTTGCTTTGGAAGATGTGGAACTGGAATTCCGCGATGATGCGCTAATGGCGATTGCCAAAAAGGCTATGCAGCGTAAGACCGGTGCACGTGGTTTGCGGTCTATTGTTGAAGGCGTGTTGTTGGATACGATGTATGACTTACCGTCTACCGAAGGCGTTAAAAAGGTAGTGATTGATGAAACCGTAATTCGCGGGGAGTCAAAACCAATCCTTATTTACGAAAACTCAGATAACAAGAAAGCAGCGTCTGAGTAAGTAATAAACAACTATAAAAAAACCCGGTTAAAAGCCGGGTTTTTTTGTATTTGACAGACGGTGCGATGATTCATGGAAATGTGACCAGGTTGACCCATCAATATTTTTACATATCAGCATTCTGGTTAAGAGTGATTTATATTTAAACATTTACTCTACATATTTTCCTGATAACCGACAATACTATTGCCATTGTGTTTCAAATAGTTAAAAGTTTATAGGCAGGTTGGGCGCTGGTCTGGAATCGCTCGTTTTATACACATATTTAATGAAAAGCATATTTATTACATGATTGTTACGGATAACGTTTGAACTTTGCAGTACCAGCCCCATATAAATCGACATTAGTAACTAATAGAGTATTCGTATGACAGATGAGCGTGAAAATCGCATTGAGATCCCCGTACTAGCGTTACGGGACGTCGTGGTCTACCCACATATGGTCATACCGTTATTTGTCGGCCGTGAAAAATCCATTCGCTGTCTAGAAGCGGCTATGGAAAATGACAAGCAAATTTTCCTGGTAGCACAAAAAGACGCCAGTGTGGATGAACCGGAAGCGGATGACATTTACAGTGTTGGCACCATCGCCACTATTTTGCAGCTTTTGAAATTACCCGATGGAACCGTCAAGGTGCTTGTCGAAGGTAATGTTCGGGGTGAAATTAACAACTATACGCAGTCTGAACCTTTCTATACAGCCAGCGTTGATAAGATCGCCGATGAGGCAATAGCCGAAAACGAACAGGAAGTGCTCATTCGCTCAGCAGTCTCCCAGTTTGAAGGCTACGTAAAGCTAAACAAAAAAATTCCACCAGAGGTTCTGACCTCATTAAATGGTATTGATGATGCTGCGCGTCTGGCAGACACGATGGCCGCGCACATGCCATTAAAGCTCACTGAAAAGCAAAAAGTGCTGGAAATGAAAGGTGTGAACGAGCGCCTGGAATATCTGATGGCGCTGATGGAAGGTGAGATCGATCTGTTACAGGTAGAAAAGAAAATTCGTACCCGCGTTAAAAAACAGATGGAGAAAAGTCAGCGCGAGTATTATCTGAACGAGCAGATGAAAGCGATTCAAAAAGAGCTGGGCGAGATGGATGATGCGCCCGATGAATTTGAAGCGCTGAGTAATAAAATAACAGAATCCAAAATGCCTAAAGAGGCTGAGGAAAAAGCACGCGCAGAGTTACAGAAGCTGAAGATGATGTCTCCCATGTCGGCTGAGGCAACAGTTGTACGAAGTTACATAGAATGGCTGACCAGTGTGCCGTGGCAAAAACGCAGCCCGGTAAAGCGTGATTTAGAACGTGCAGAAAATGTCCTGAACGAAGACCATTATGGCCTTGAAAAAGTCAAAGAGCGTATCATTGAGTATCTTGCCGTTCAGCAGCGGGTGAAAAAACTGAAAGGGCCTATCCTTTGTCTTGTAGGACCACCAGGGGTAGGAAAAACATCACTGGGTCAGTCAGTGGCCAAAGCCACCGGCCGTAAGTATGTACGGATGGCTCTAGGGGGCGTGCGGGATGAGGCTGAGATTCGCGGTCACCGCAGAACCTATATAGGCTCTATGCCGGGCAAGCTGATTCAGAATATGACCAAGGTGGGGGTAAAAAACCCACTGTTCTTGCTCGATGAAATCGATAAGATGTCGGCTGATATGCGCGGTGATCCATCTTCCGCGTTGCTTGAGGTGCTTGACCCAGAGCAGAATAATAGTTTTTCTGATCATTATCTTGAGCTTGATTATGACCTCTCAGATGTCATGTTTGTTGCGACATCCAACAGTATGAACATTCCCGGTCCGCTATTGGACAGAATGGAGGTTATTCGTCTTTCTGGCTATACCGAAGATGAAAAGCTTAATATAGCTACCGGTCATCTTATTGCAAAACAAATGGAACGTAACGGCCTTAAAAAGGATGAACTGGAGATAACTGAATCGGCCATTATCGGCATTATTCGCTATTATACGCGGGAAGCTGGTGTGCGAAATCTGGAGCGCGAAATCTCTAAGGTCTGTCGTAAAGCCGTTAAAGATATTCTGTTGTCTAAGACCACCGATAAGGTTGTCGTTACACAGGATAATCTAAAAGACTATCTTGGCGTACAGCGCCACGACTACGGTAAAGCAGATAAAGAAAATCAGGTCGGCCAGGTCACTGGTTTAGCATGGACACAGGTTGGCGGCGACTTGCTGACTATTGAAACCAGTACCGTGCCTGGTAAGGGCAAGATGACTTCGACAGGCTCGTTGGGCGACGTGATGCAAGAGTCGGTGAAAGCGGCAATGACCGTAGTAAGAAGCCGCGCGCAGAAGCTGCGTATCAATGAGGACTTTTACGAAAAGCGCGATATTCATGTGCACGTACCTGAAGGTGCAACACCCAAAGATGGACCCAGTGCCGGTATTGCGATGTGTACCGCCCTGGTCTCTTCGCTGACCGGTAACCCTGTTAAATGCGATGTTGCAATGACCGGCGAAATTACATTGCGTGGAGAAGTGCTGGCAATTGGCGGCTTAAAAGAAAAACTGCTGGCTGCACACAGAGGTGGAATCAAGACGGTCGTTATCCCCAAAGAAAACGAAAGGGATTTAGAAGAGATTCCTGACAATGTAAAAGAAGCATTGTCCATTCATCCGGTGAAGTGGATTGATGAAGTCCTGGATATCGCACTCCAGGAGCCTGTGGAATCATTTGAGGTGGTGACGCAAAAATAGCGGTTGCAATGGCTGAAACGCTTGCGGGGCAAGGGAATCAGCCATATTTGTGTCATATTGGATTAAAAAGTGGTCAATATCGGCGAAATCCCTGACTTTTTTTTAAAATAGGGCTTTCAACCTTCATAAGTTGTGTTACCTTTACTTGGTACTCGCTTGAAGCCTTGTCTCTAAAGGGATGTAGCGACTCACTAAAAATTAACTATCTGTAATACAGCGCTTGATATAAATTATCAGGCTTGTTAAAACGTTCGATAATTAATTGGCTAATTGTTTCGGACAAACAGTATAATAACAAACGAAGGGGATCATAATTGTGAACAAGTCTCAACTCATCGACCAAATCGCTGCTGGTGCGGACATCTCTAAGGCGGCTGCTGGTCGCGCTCTTGACGCATTCACTGATGCAGTAACTGCAGCGCTTAAAGACGGTGACCAAGTTGCACTAGTCGGTTTCGGCACATTTGCTGTTCGTGAACGTTCAGCGCGTAGTGGCCGTAACCCTCAAACTGGTGAGACTATTCAGATCGCAGCAGCTAAAGTACCTTCTTTTAAAGCTGGTAAAGCTCTGAAAGATGCATGTAACTAAGCATTAATTATCTTAAAAAGGCGATGGTTTTTACCATCGCCTTTTTTATTTGCGTAAGTAAATCATTCGCTAAATCTGTAAAAGTGTAGATGGAACCAGACGCAATTTACGTCTTTTTTCCCGTAATACTGCAGGGAAAACCATCGCGTTTTCTCCTGTATTCGCGCTATAATCCAGCCATATTTGTTGGCGGTAAGATAAACCGGCGTATTTATGCGCCCATGCTGACATAAGTTGTAAGCAACGGAGTTGAAATCGAATCATGCTAGAAAGAATCAGAGAAGGTTCTCAAAGCCCCTGGGCTATGGTCGTCATTGGCCTGGTGGTACTAAGTTTCGTCTTTGCGGGGGTAGGGAGTTACCTGAGCTCTTCAGGTAGCACCACGGTGGCTACTGTAAATGGCGAAGAAATTAGTCAGAGCGAGCTTGAGCGCGCCTACCAGAATCAGCGAGCGCAGATGGAAAACCAATATGGTGACGATATTGCGGCTATGTTTGCTGATGAAAATTACCTTCAACAATTTCGCCAGAATGTGTTGCAAAGTCTTATTAATAATAAGCTGGTAGAACAACAGGCCAGCGAAATGGGCTTACGTGTAGGCGATGAGCAAATTCGCCAGACTATTCGGGATATGCAAGGGTTCCAGTCAGCCGGACAATTTGATAATGAACGTTATTTGGCTGTGCTGCGTCAAAACGGCTTCACGCCGGCGCAGTTTCGTGACTACCTGCGTGTTGAGCTGACTCGTGAACAATTGTCCCGGGCGTTACAGGCTTCATCGTTTGCCCTGGACGGTGAAACGCAACGCGCCTGGCAGTTACAGTCACAAACCCGTGATGGCCGCTACTTTATTGTCGACGCACAAAAATTTTCTGAGCGCGTAGAGATTTCAGAACAAGATATTCAGAACTACTACGATGCAAACATCACTGCATTTGATACTCAGGAAAAGGTAAATATTGCTTACGTTACGTTGTCAGTTGATGATCTTATGAATGAAGTGGATGTCAGCGAGGATGAGGTCCGGGATTATTATGAGAACAACCAGGATCAGTATCGGACTGAAGAAGAGCGTCGCGTTGCGCATATCCTTATAGAGTTTGGTGACGATAAAGCAGCGGCACAAAAGCAGGCCCAGGAGTTACGTCAATCCATTTCTGATGGTGCTGACTTTGCTACAGTGGCTGAGGAAAGCTCCGACGATACATTTTCAGCAGAAAACGGTGGCGACCTTGATTATATTACCCGCGATATGATGGACCCTGCATTCGAAGAAGCGGCATTCAACCTGCAGTCAGGCGAGGTTTCTCAGGTAGTAGAAACTGATTTTGGGTACCACATCATTAAAGTATCGGATATCAAACCCGAGTCAGTAACTCAGTTTGCCGATGTTAAAGAAGATGTGCGCGAGACATTGCTGAACGATAAAGCAATGGAGCGTTTTTACGAGATTCGAACCCGCATGGATGAAGTCGCCTTCGAAATGCCAGAAACGTTGCAGGATGTGGCAGGAGTGGCCAATCAGCCTATCGAAGAAACCGGCTTTTTCACCCGTAGCCAGGCACCTGAAGCGATGAGCAATCCGGCCGTACTTAATGCTGCGTTTTCAGCTGAGCAGGTTGAAGACAGAATGAACAGCGAAGTTATAGAGCTCACAGAACAAACCGTAATGGTACTTCGGGTCAAAGAATATCAACCACAGCGAACTCAGGAATTGAGTGAGGTCAAACCGGCTATTGAGCAACAGCTTATGGCAGAGCGTTTACAGGCAGCAGCGATGAAGTGGGCTGACGAACTGGTTGACAAAATGCAGGCCGGCGAAGATGTAGAGGGCATGATGGGCGACTATGATGTGCAATGGCAGGATGCCGAAGCAGTCGGTCGTGGTCAGAGTCAGCTTCCGCGCAATCTGGTGCAAACACTTTTCTCTTTGTCTGAAAGAGAAGGCGAGCAAGTGGGCACTGCAGAGCTTGCCTCCGGAAATGTAGGTGTTATTCAGCTACAGGATATTCAGCAGGCAGACGCCCCGGAAGAGGAGTTGGCTGCAACCCTTCGTCAGCGACTGGGCGCGGCATATGGCCAGAGCACCTACCAGAGCTTTATTAACGCTCTGCGCGAAGATGCCGACATCGAAATACTTATTCAGTAAGTGAAAAATAAAAAAAAGGTGTGCTGAAAGCACACCTTTTTTTTATCCATAATTTTGAGGATTTTCAGGTTACAAACAGCATTAGTGAGTAAAATGCCGCTATTACTGTAGATATAACAAAAATGTACAGAAAGCCCTGTTTGCCTTGCTCAAAGGTAAACCCATTCAAACGCAGGTATACAATCCAGAGCAGACTAAGAATTAGCGGTACGAATATAATAATCTTAAGCACAATAGCTGTATGTTCTGTTTAACATTCTAAGATAATGCGAAATTTTTCCCAGTACGTCCAGTGAAGTATGTCTGCTGAGATGTTTAATGTGTGTAAGTTTAGCGACACCTGGCGTCAACGGGCTGGGAATATAGTCCGAATAAAACCAAATAACACCATCATAAAGTTGTATAGATAAAAATTTTAACCATGCAAACATATGCTTAGCCATCTTTTAATTTCGTGGTGTCAATTGGGTACAACAAATGCTTGTATCCCGATGAAGGTTTTCTTAAGGGGCTATAAAATCATGAAGTTATCGGCGTTAATTCTCCCTGCCACTATTAGTCTGTTGTTCTTCGCCGCGCCGTTGCAGGCTGTTGCTGCTGATCGCGGACATTATGCACCACAAAGTATAGACAAGTCCGGGTTACAACAACGCTTACCCGATGGTTGGCGCACTGAACTCTCAAAAGGAAAGGTGTTAAATTATGATGTCTATAAACAGGGGAAAGTGGTTTATCGGGACGCCTCTCAGGGTACGGTAGCGTTGCGACTGGAAAATAAAGTCATACGTCTGGTGGAAAGTACCCGGGAAATTGTCGATATTCTGCATCCTTTTTAGGAATCAGCCGGGCAGAAGATAGTGAGACTGTCGCAACTATAAAACACTGATTAACGCATGGAGAGTAATCACTGTTTGAAGGTCTTTGAAACGATACAGGGCTAAGTGAAATACAGCAACGACTCATCTGGTCAAAAGCAATACCTTTTCAATGAGGTTAATTTGGTCCTGTCTTATTGGTTGACTCAGGCAGTACGTGCTAAATAGTTATCTTCAAGATAACGTTTGCGCTTTTTGGCTGTCAGCTTTGTTAAATCCACAACAATAAGTCCATCAATACAGTCCGCAAAATCTGGGTCGATATTAAAATCCAGAAATCCTGCGCCGCCTATCTCACACACCTCGGTATATTGCTTATAAAGGGTAGGTACATTAACCCCCATATTTGCCAATAAGCTTTTAAGAGTAGTGAATGCCTCTTTATAGGACAGACCAGCAAACTGCTCTATCGCCTTTTGTGGCGTCTGATAGGCAAGCATTGATCTGGCCTTACCAAAACGGGGCGGGAATTGTGTTTTATAAAAGGCAACAAGCAGATCCTGAGCGGGTTTTGGATAAGCATTGCTGATGCTGACTGCACCAAATAAATATCGATATTTTGGGTATCGCTTTAAAAATGCGCCGATCCCAAACCATAAATAGTCCAGGCTTCGTTTACCCCAATATCGTGGCTGAACAAAACTGCGACCCAACTCCAGTCCCTGACTAAATAATGGCTGATTATGTGTTTCGTACTGGAACAGTGTTGCTGAATACAGTCCGGTGGGATGTGCATTTTGGGTTAGTGTTTCGGCATCACCGACGCGGTACGCGCCGGCAATCTCCAGGTCATTTTCATCCCATAAAATCAGGTGGTAGTAGTGTGAGTCGTACGGGTCGATATCTCGCCGGTGATTAGTCCCTTCGCCAACCGCCCGAAATGCAATCTCACGCAGACGTCCTATTTCACGCATAATCGCCGAGGAACCCCGGTGCTGATAGAGATAGATAGCTTTGCCATCTGCAGTGTGGCCGAGATGCTCACATTGCGTGACAATACTACGCGCGAGAATCTGTTTGTTCTCAGGTGCAGCAATCGCAGCCTGGGTGGCCAGCACGCCTTTTCTGCCACTGCCAATTCGATATAGATGCCGCTTGAACAATTTAACTTGTTCCTTAAGTGGCAAGGGCAGGGCCTGATACGTGCTCCTGGGAATAATCTCGCCTATGCGAATGGGGAAATGTTTGCGGCGTTGTTTAAACATCTCCTTGACCAGTAGGGTAGTGGCCAATGGCTTATATACCATGGATACGCCATAAAACAGGGGCGAGTTACGAGCATCAATAAAAACAGGCAGGATCGGAGCGCCCGCATGCTGAGCAATTCTTAAAAAACCATTGTGCCAATAGGTATCTCTGATGCCCTGGGGGCGCAGTCGCGAAACTTCGCCTGCAGGAAAGATCAGCAGCGCCCCTTCGTTTCGCAGATGCTGTTGTATTGCCGCTAAACGTGTTCGCGGCGTACCACCCTGCATATTATTAACAGGCAATAGCATCTCCTGTAAGGGAGAGATTGCCTCTAACATTTGATTAGCCACAACTTTCACATCCGGGCGCACTTCCGCGACGAGTTTAATCAATGCCAGTGCATCCAGCGAACCAACAGGGTGATTGGCAATGATCACTACACGACCTTCACTGGGAATTCTTTCTTTTTCGTTATCTCTGGCAGAATAGCTAACTTTAAAATAAGTCATAACCTGTTCAATAAAGTCAATACCCTGATGATAGGGATAGGTATCGCCAAATTCTTTGAACTCCTTTTCATGCAGCAGATGACGTAAGACGGTGGTGACCGGCCGGGACAACCAGGGATGATTTGCAACCTGGGGATAGTGTTTATGAAGCACTTCATTGACCGTAAACATAATTACCCCCTGCGTAAATCTGGTGCTGTGATGCCATCCATTGGTCGAGTGAGCTGAATGTTACTGTTGGAGTTACCGGGCACCCATCGAACTGGCCGGGGAAGAGGTAAAGTCGACAGGAGGGGGCGTGCAACATGCACATAACTGCGTCCAAGGTGTACTAGATTGGGCCTGATAGTAAAAAGCCCGGGTGACAGCTTGGTGACGCTACCTTGACATTATTGTGACAGCGGAGCAGAAGGGGAAATATAAGCAAAAAAAAAGCGCCCTAAGGCGCCTTTTTACTGCACATCACAAAGATGTCTTACATAGCTTTAATTTTAGCAGCAAGACGGCTCTTATGACGAGCAGCTTTGTTTTTGTGAATCAAACCTTTGGTAGCCATTCTGTCAAGCACAGGAGTCGCAGAGGCCAGTGCTGCTTGAGCACCTTCTTTATCGCCATTAGCGATAGCTGCTACAACTTTTTTGATACTTGTACGAGTCATGGAGCGGCGGCTGGCATTATGCTGACGACGCTTTTCGGCTTGAATTGCACGTTTCTTAGCAGACTTAATGTTAGCCAAGGTGTAACTCCCAAATAAATTCATGTCAAAATCGAGGGTGCGGATTGTGCCTAGCAATCGATTATTTGTCAAACTATTTTAAACAAACATCTGAATGTCTGCCTGAACAGATATGACTGCGACAACTGGCCCTTCCGTATGGCCGCGGATTATACCAGCGCAAGCAATTGAATCCACCTTTTTGACACTATTTATGTAATTTAAATGCTCAACAGGTAACTTGCACACTCTCACTACTAGTCGACGATTTCTTATGCATCCGCATTCGGCTATAGTGAGGCACCTTTTTTATACCCTTTTGTGTGATGTAAGAGGCACCGTGTCAAAAAAATTAATGAAATCCGGGTTGGTCGTGTCAGTGATGACATTAATCTCCCGTGTGCTGGGGCTGGCCAGAGATGTGGTGGTAGCCCGATTGATGGGCGATGGAGCGGCTGCAGACGTTTTTTTCTTTGCTAATAAGATACCCAACTTTTTGCGTCGGTTGTTTGCTGAAGGTGCGTTTGCACAGGCTTTTATTCCGGTTCTCACTGAAGTTCACCATCTGGACGATAAAAAGGCGTTGCGCGAATTTGTCGCCAGGGTGTCCGGGACGCTTGGGGCAATTGTATTTATTGTCTCACTCATTGGCGTGATCGCATCGCCGGTTTTGGCTGCGTTATTTGGCGCAGGGTGGTTTATTGATTATCTCAACGATGAGCCGGCCGGGGACAAATTCACGTTGGCCTCGACAATGCTGAAAATTACTTTCCCGTATCTGGCATTTATATCCCTGACCGGTCTATCTGGCGCTATTCTCAATACACTGAATAAATTCGCTGTGGCAGCTTTTACACCGGTATTGCTCAACGTCTGTATTATCGGGCTGGCTGTTTATCTGGCTCCGGGTATGGAACAACCCGCATTTGCACTAGCCTGGGGAGTGTTTTTAGGCGGCATTGTACAGCTAGGGTTTCAGCTACCTTTTCTCTATCGAGCCGGCTTATTGGTAAAGCCCAAATGGGGGTGGCATGACGACAATGTGGTAAAAGTCAGAAAACTCATGATCCCCGCGCTGTTTGGTGTCTCTGTCGGTCAGCTGAATTTACTTTTTGATACCTTCATCGCCAGTTTCCTGGTCACCGGCTCTATTAGCTGGCTTTATTACTCTGATCGCCTGCTTGAGTTCCCCCTGGGCTTATTCGGTATAGCCATTGCGACTGTAATTTTGCCTACGTTGTCGCGTAATCATGTTACAAAGGATCCGAAGTCCTTTGCTGGCAATATGGATTGGGCGGTGCGCATGGTTTCGGTGCTGGGCTTACCCGCTGCGGTCGGACTGGCATTCATGGCAGAGCCTATTTTAACTGTAATCTTTCAGCGCGGTGCGTTTACCGCTGATACTGCCCGGTTTGCCTCCTATTCGCTAACCGCCTATGCCTTTGGGTTATGGTTTTTTATGCTGGTGAAGGTGTTCGCGCCCGGGTTTTATTCCCGGCAAGACACCAAAACACCGGTAAAATTTGGCATTTGGTGCATGGCTGCCAATATGGTGTTTAATGTAATCTTCGCTATACCCTACGGCTACATCGGCCTTGCCATTGCCACCAGTTTATCCGCCGCGCTCAACGCCGGGCTGTTGTACGGACGCTTACACCAGATTGGCATTTACACATTATCAGGCCAGACATTACTGTTTCTGGGCAGGGTTATTATTGCCTGCAGCGTTATGGCAGCGGTGATTCTTTACTTTGACAAAGGTGATGAGTTTTACACGCTTGATTTACTGCCGCAGATTTACCACGTTGCCCGCACGATTGGGGCCGCCGTACTGGTATTCGCTGTGGTAATGATGGGGTTAGGAACCCGTCCCGGCCATTTCCGGTCAACAGGGAGCTAAAACTCCTCTTAAGAGTCATTGGTATTACGTTGCGGGTCGTTTATAATCGCGTGTTTTGTGTCTGAGTTTTCAACTAAGTAAGGGTACCGGCAAGCTGTGGAATTGATCAGAGGGTTGCATAACCTGCGCGACAGACATCGTGACTGCGTGCTTACCATCGGTAAGTTTGACGGTGTTCATGAAGGACATAAAGCGGTATTGAAAAATGTGCTTGAGAAGGCCAGAGAAATGGCGCTGCCAGCCACGGTGATGGTGTTTGAGCCGCAGCCAGAAGAAGTGTTTGCTCCTGAAAAAGCGCCAGCGCGACTGAGTACGCTGGCGGATAAGTATCGTTTGTTGGAGGCCGAGGGTGTCGACAGGCTACTATGTGTGCAGTTCAATCGAGAATTTGCCAGTCAGAGTGCTGGAACCTTTGTGCAGGACCTGCTGGTCAAAAAACTCGGCGTACGGTTTCTGGTGGTGGGTGACGATTTTCGCTTTGGCAAAGGTCGCCAGGGGGATTTTTCCATGCTAGAGGAAGCCGGGCGAGCAAGCGGCTTCGACGTGGTCAGTACGCAAAGTTTCCGGGTTGATGATCGCCGCATCAGTTCCACGGCCGTACGTCAGGCATTAAGTGACGGCGCATTTGATAAAGCTGAGTCAATGCTCGGCAGGCCTTACTCGATTCGTGGACGTGTGGTACATGGTGAGAAAAATGGGCGGACTATCGGCTTTCCAACTGCCAACGTATTGCTTAAACGCTTTCGCACCCCACTTAAAGGGGTGTTCGCAGTTAAGACAGACTATGCGGGAGTAACCCGTCAGGGGGTCGCTAATGTAGGTTCCAGGCCAACGCTCAATGGGCGTCAGGTACAACTGGAAGTGCATCTGTTTGATGTTGACAGTGACCTCTACGGAAAAACCATAGAAGTGTTTCCCTGCTACAAGATCAGAGATGAGCAAAAGTTCGACTCTTTTGAAGAGTTAAAGCTACAGATACAGCAAGACGCGCAGGTTGCGCGCGACTATTTCGCAATAAATTCGTAGGTTGCCTCTATGGCGCCAATTATTCGGGTACGCAGTATTTGCGTACATTCAGGTGGATGGAAAAAACAAGTTTATGAGTGATTATAAGGCCACATTAAACCTCCCGGAAACGCCGTTTCCGATGCGCGGTAACCTTGCGCAACGCGAACCTAAAATGCTGAAAACCTGGCAGGAAAAAAGCGTTTATAAAAAGATTCGCGAGGCCAGATCAGGCAAAACACCTTTTGTGTTACACGATGGCCCCCCGTATGCCAATGGCAATATCCATATTGGCCATGCGGTAAACAAGATCCTCAAAGACATTATTGTTAAAGCAAAAACTCTGTCTGACTTTGACGCGCCTTATGTGCCAGGCTGGGACTGTCACGGCCTGCCCATCGAATTGATGGTTGAAAAGAAAGTCGGTAAACCGGGTAAGAAAGTCACTGAGGCCGAATTTCGGGAAAAATGCCGCAAGTACGCCGAAAAACAGATTGATGGTCAAAAAGCCGACTTCATCCGTTTGGGGGTTTTTGGTGAGTGGGATAAGCCGTATAAAACCATGGACTATACGTCCGAAGCGGATATTATCCGGGCGCTGAGTAAAATTGTTGATTCTGGCCACCTGGAAAAGGGCTTTAAGCCGGTTCATTGGTGTACAGACTGTGGCTCCGCGCTGGCTGAGGCTGAAGTCGAATATAAAGATAAAGTATCACCGGCCATTGATGTAAAGTTTCCGGTGGCTGACACGGCTGAAATAGCCGCGGCATTTGGCGTTACTGAAGACGATTTAACAGCGCACAACACGGCGGTAGTTATCTGGACAACAACCCCGTGGACGTTGCCAGCCAACCGCGCTATCACATTACATCCTGAATATACTTATTCATTGGTGGAAAATAAGGCCACTGGTGACTGGCTGGTACTGGCCCACGACCTTATCGAAAGCTGCATGCAACGCTATGGCATAGCATCTTTTGAAGAAAAAGCGACCTGTTTGGGTGAAGCGCTGGACAACCTGCGGGTTCACCATCCTTTTATTGAAAATCTGCAAGTGCCGCTGATCAATGGTCTTCATGTTACTACCGATTCGGGAACTGGTTGTGTTCACACCGCACCTGCCCACGGGGTAGACGATTTCAACGTGGGTAAGCAGTACGGTATCGACGTCTACAACCCGGTGGGCAGTAACGGTGTTTACAATGATAATGTTCCGCTTTTTGCCAATCAGTTTGTATTTAAAGCGAACGATGCCATTATCGAGACCGTAGAAGCCCGGGGGAACCTGGTTCTTAATGTAAAATACGAGCACAGCTATCCGCACTGTTGGCGTCACAAAACACCTATCATTTTCCGCGCCACACCGCAGTGGTTTATCAGCATGGATAAGCAAGGACTGCGTGCCCAGTCTATTGAACAAATCAAAAAAACTCAGTGGATTCCTGAATGGGGCGAAAGTCGTATTGAGAAAATGGTTGAAGGGCGTCCGGACTGGTGTATTTCCCGTCAGCGGACCTGGGGGGTGCCTATACCGTTGTACGTTCACAAAATAACCGGCGAAATTCACCCGCAAAGTAGCGCGTTAATGGAAAAGGTTGCTCAGCAAGTCGAGCAGCATGGTATCCAGGCATGGTGGGACATCAGCGATGCTGACATGCTTGGCGATGATGTGGAGCATTATGATAAGGTCACAGATACGCTGGATGTCTGGTTTGATTCGGGCGTAACTCATCATTTCGTCGTTGATCGCCGCGATGACATTCCCGCCAGCGCGGACTTATATCTGGAAGGCTCAGATCAACACCGTGGCTGGTTTATGTCATCATTGATGACGTCCACAGCCATGCATGGCCATGCGCCCTATAAACAAGTGTTAACCCATGGTTTCACAGTGGATGCCCATGGTCGCAAAATGTCGAAATCTGTAGGCAATGTTGTGGCCCCTCAGGAAGTGACCAACAAATTAGGAGCAGATATTCTGCGTTTGTGGGTGGCTTCAACAGATTATCGGGGTGAAATCGCAGTCTCTGATGAAATTTTAAAGCGGGCCGCAGACAGCTATCGTCGCCTGCGCAATACTGCGCGCTTCCTTCTGGCTAATCTCAATGGATTTGATCCTGCCTCTGACTTGGTATCCCCTGAAAATATGGTGGCGCTGGATCGCTGGATTGTAGGTCGGGCACGTCAGCTGCAGGAAGAAATAATCGCTGCTTATGAAAAATATGATTTACTGGTAGTTAGTCAGAAGTTAATGCATTTCTGTTCTATTGAGTTAGGCAGCTTCTACCTGGATATCATTAAAGATCGCCAGTATACAGCCAAAGCAGACAGCAACGCTCGCCGTTCTTGCCAGAGCGCGCTGTATCATATTATTGAAGCACTGGCGCGCTGGATGACACCTATAACGAGCTTTACCGCACAGGAAATCTGGCAGGAAATACCCGGCGAGCGGGAAGAGTTTGTGTTCACTCAAACCTGGTATTCCGGTCTCGACGCATTTACTGATAGTGGTGAATTTGGTAACACATTCTGGCATCAGGTTATGCAGGTTAAGGATGCTGCTAACCAGGCCATGGAACAAGCCCGAAAAGATGGTCGGTTAGGAGGCTCGCTGGAAGCCGAAGTGCATCTGTATGCAGATTCAGATGTCAGACAGATCTTAGAGCAGCTGGAAGATGAGCTACGATTTGTACTGATCACTTCCAAAGTGGTGCTGCATGATGTGAGTGAACGTTCTGACAATGCGACTGACTGCGAGGTCGAAGGGCTGGCTATTGAGGTAGGCAGAACCGACGGCGAAAAATGTGTGCGCTGCTGGCATCATCGCGAAGATGTCGGTGTCAGTGCTACTCACCCTGAGTTATGTCAGCGCTGCGTAACTAATGTGGATGGTGAAGGGGAATCACGTCAGTATGCTTAAGGTTTTTTCCCAAACCGGCTTACGCTTTGTGTGGATCAGCGTGGTAGTATTTGCTTTAGATTTATGGAGCAAATACACCGTGCTGGGAAGCATGCGTCTATTTCAGTCTATCGAAGTTGCACCATTTTTTAATATCACATATGTGCATAATTATGGTGCTGCATTTAGCTTTTTATCTGATGCCGGTGGTTGGCAGAGATGGTTCTTTACCGCAATTGCATTAGTGGTAAGTGGTGTCATTATCGGTTGGCTGTATAAATCTCCCCGCAACGAAAAACGGCTGCCTATTGCATTTTGCTTTATTCTGGGCGGGGCGCTGGGAAATGTGTATGATCGCCTGGTTCATGGTTATGTCATCGATTTTCTGGATTTTTATATCGGTCGATCCCACTGGCCAGCGTTTAACCTAGCAGACAGTGCTATTTTTATCGGCGCTGCACTATTGATTCTGGATATGCTGATGTCAGATAAGCACAAATCCCCTGATAACAACCCTTCACCTTCATCAAAGCAGTAAGGATTTATTATGTCTGAACTTGTTATTGGCCACAGCAGCGAAGTGCTTATGCATTTTGATTTAAAGCTGGAAGATGGTTCTGCCGCTGATAGCACCCGCGTGAGCAAGAAGCCTGCTAAACTGGTGATGGGCGACGGTAGCCTTACGCCAAACTTCGAGGCCTGTTTATTAGGGCTTAAAGCCGGAGATAAAAAATCATTTACGCTGGCGCCTGAGGATGCATTTGGTCAGCCCAATCCTGACAATATGCACCATATGGATCGCACTCGATTCAGCCAGGATGTGGAAGAAGGTATGATTATGGCATTCGCCCAGCCCGACGGCTCAGAAGTCCCGGGTATCATTCGCAGTGTTGTAGGTGATTCTGTAACGGTTGACTTTAATCATCCGCTGGCGGGACAAACTGTTATTTTCGATGTCGAAATTTTACAGGTTAACGAGCCACAAGCCTAAGGAGAAAAAATGCAAATACATTTAGCGAATCCCCGGGGCTTTTGTGCCGGGGTTGACCGCGCAATTACGATTGTAGAGCGGGCTCTGGAAATGTTTAAGCCGCCAATTTATGTACGTCATGAAGTTGTTCATAATAAGTTTGTGGTGGATGGCTTGCGTGAGCGCGGCGCGCTTTTCGTTGATGAACTGCATGAAGTTCCCGACGACAGTATTGTTATTTTTTCGGCACATGGCGTTTCTCAGGCAGTAAGAAGTGAAGCTGAGAGTCGTGGCCTTAAAGTATTCGACGCTACCTGCCCGCTCGTTACCAAAGTTCATATGGAGGTAACCCGCGCCAGCAAAACCGGCACGGAGTGTGTTCTTATCGGGCATGCTGGTCACCCTGAAGTTGAGGGTACAATGGGCCAGTACAACAATCCTGAAGGTGGGATTTATCTGGTCGAATCCACTGCCGATGTGGAAAAACTCACCGTAAAAGATCCTTCCCAATTATATTATTGCAGTCAAACGACCCTATCGGTTGATGACACCGCTGATGTAATCGATGCACTACGGGCACGTTTCCCGGATATCCAGGGACCCAGGAAAGATGATATTTGCTATGCAACGCAAAATCGTCAGGACGCTGTTCGAGATCTTGCTAAAGACTGCCAGGTTCTGCTTGTCGTGGGGGCGCAAAATAGCTCTAATTCAAACCGTTTGCGAGAATTGGCTGAAAAGGTAGGGGCAAGAGCGTACCTTATCGCCGATGCAAACTGTATCCAGCCCGCGTGGCTTGAAGGTATTGAACATATTGGTGTAACTGCAGGCGCCTCAGCGCCGGAAGTGCTGGTTAAAGGCGTCATTGAGCGTTTGCAATCCTGGGGGGCAGAAAAAGCCTCTGAACGGCAGGGCAGGGAAGAGAATGTGGAATTTGCCGTACCCAAAGAATTGCGTATTAAGCAGGTAATATAATGTCATCTGCACCGAGTGTTCAAACCCTCCTTCCGAGAATTTAATTTAATACGCTGGCGCTGCTGTCGATACTTAAACTTTTACAATGCTGATATAGCATAAAGTCGATAAAGTTTAATAAAGGTAACGGCAGCCTATGCGCCCATTCGCGCAACGACGACACCAACGCGGTGTAGGTCTGATTGAAATACTGATCACACTTTTTATCCTGGCAGTAGGGCTGCTGGGCGTCGCGTCGTTACAATTTGTCGGTTCGTTTGCCAATAAAGATGCCATCAGCAGAACACAATCGGAGCTGGTGGCCAAGCAAATTGCTGAACGGCTACGCTCAGCCTCCCGACCAGCCCAGGTGGGCGATGGACTGGTAGTGGATAATGCCTATTTCACACCTGCTCATTATAATTTTGCAAACTTAAGTTGTGCCGAGTCGGATCCCTATGCATGCTATTGTCTTTCCCGACCGGCTGCGATTCCCGACTGCGAATCCGGCCAGTGTAATGAGAGTCAAATGGCTCAATACGACGGTTGGGCACTCTCCTGTGCAGCCGTTCAGACTAACCCGGCTACCGAGATTTCTGTAAATTGTACCGATAGCAACGGGGCTGACGGTGATGACTGCAGTGCCGGGTCACGTATTCATATTCTGCTGCGCTGGCCTGTAAGCACCCAGCCCAACCAAAAATACACCCTGACCGAACGGTGCAACCCCGTTGCAGGAAACGCATTCGCCTGCATATTCAAGGATATTGTTTTATGAACAATGTTCGCGGTTTTTCTCTTATCGAGCTTATGATCTCTCTGGTGCTGGGTACCATCATTACTATTGCCATTATTCAGGTGATGGTTAGCAGCCGCATTACCAATGGACTGAATCAGTCAGTCGCACAGGTCCAGGAGTCCGGGCGCTATATTATGACCAGACTGAGCCGCGATTTACTCGAAGCCGGACGTTATGACCGGGTGGGAACGGTAATGGATACCTCGGTGGACACCAGTGTTGAAGCAGCTTTCGTGCAAAACCATCCCATCGGCCTGGCCGGTGATTTTATCTTATCGCCGGCACTGGGCAGCGAAGAAGGGGCATCAGGGGCTAGTGATAAGCTGGTAATCAATAAGCAGGACAACGTTGATTGCACCGGTTCAACCCATGGCTATACCGACAGCCGTCACTTTCATGTCGTTAATGTTTATGAAATCAAGCAAAGTAAGTTGGTCTGCCGCGGTTACGACGGTCGTCTTTTACGAGGCGTGAAATCGGGTACGTTGACCGGCACAACCGTAACATTAATGGATAATGTTGAAAGTTTTCAGGTTCAGTATGGTATCAGCACCTCTGCAACTACATCTAATGGCTTACCGGTGCGTTACGTAACTGCTGATGCACTCGCTAGCACCCGGGCAGCATTACAACAGACTGTCACATTGAGAATTGGTGTATTGCTCAAAAGTGATAGCAATGAAATCAGTCAGATCCCGGTCAGCGATATTGCTGTTCTCAATGAAGCCCCCGTGACCACTGACGAAAATCACTATTATCAGGTCTTCACCCAAACCATGGCATTACGAAACATGAAAAATTTTGTCAGGAGTGCAAAATGAGAAAACAACAGGGCGTTGTACTGATTATGGCACTACTCATTTTATTATCCCTTACAGTCATCGGTATCAGCGCAGTATCCAGTAGTTTAAGTCAGTCAAAAATGGCGATGTCAATGCAACAGTCAGGACTGGCATTCGATGCTGCTGAAGCTGCCCTGGCAGGCGTGTTTTTTGAAGCTGAGGATGAGATTTTACTGGCCAATGATACGCTCATGGATCCGCTTTCAGCCGCGCGGCAGGGAACCCCTCTTGATCCACAAACCGATGCCCTTAGCTGCTTTGAAAACGCCCAGTGGACCAATCGACAGCTTACAGTGAACGGTTTAACTACTAATACGAATCATACTGAAGCCGGAGACTATCAAAGCGAGATTAGAACTCAAAGCTGGTCGCGAACAGCATTTGTGCGTGAGCAGGCATGTCGCGGCTCATCGAATGTTATCGGCGGTAGTAATATCAGTTGCCATGTTTTTATCGTGCGAGGATGTGGTCAGGTGGAGGGCAAAGCCTCCGTAGTTGCGAATACGGTGTCAGCAGCAGTGCTTGCCCCGGCGTCTAATTAACAGGAGTAGATACAGGTGAAGAACATTCTCAGATGGTGTATGTCGCTCTTACTGTGGCTGTGTATAGGTGCATCAGCCATGGCCGATGATTTGGATATTTACCTGGGCACTGCTGATGCGTCTGTCACCTATAATCCCAACGTTCTGTTCATTATGGATACCTCCGGCAGCATGGGTAATCGCGACGGAACGGACAAATCAAGAATGCTGCGGGTAAAAGAAGCGTTTCGCACAGCCATTTCCTCGGCGACCAATATCAACGCCGGATTGATGCGTTTTTCTGATATAGGCGGGCCGGTATTATTCCCCATCAGAGATATTGATTCTCCCATTAACCCTGAGCTCATTACTTCCACCAGCGGCAGCAATAGTGATGCACATGAGATTGACGGCGCGGTAAACACCACTAGCAATGTAATTCGTCTTACCAATGGTACTCAGACAGTTCACAGCGGGATGCGCTTCACCCAGCTCAATATCCCCCGGGGCGCGACAATTACTCATGCTTACCTGCGCTTTACTTCAGAACAACTTAATACGGCCGACGCGACAATGATTTTTCGCGGCGAGCTCAGTGGAGATAGTGAAGGGTTTTCTTCTTCCAACGACATCACATCAAGGCCGCGCACAATGGCGCAGGTGGTATGGGATAATGACAATGCATTCCCGGTCAGTAATGAAATCTTTTCTTCGCCGGATCTCACCGCCGTCATTCAGGAAATTGTTGACCAGTCGGCCTGGTGTGGCGGGCAGGCGTTGAGCATTTTGGTGGAAGGAAGCAGCAATAGTGCAGGTAGTGCAAGAGTAGTGAATGCTTATGACAGTGGCGTTGATCAATCACCCCAACTGGTTGTGGAGTATGATGAGACAACTGCCACAGGTTGTATCAGTGCTTCGTCCCATTATCAGGTGAATTATCAAAGCGATAATCGCGAAGAAACTCCCTGGGGATATAATGAAACAGCCAATGTTCTGAACATGCGCAGTGATGCAAATGAACACATTGGTGTGCGCTTTCGAAATGTGAATATCCCGCAAGGCGCAGAAATTCAGGAAGCCGTGCTGCAACTTACCGCCAATACATCCTACTATTACTCAGCCAGCACAACTATCAGAGGGTTGGCATATAACAATATTGGCAGGCTGGATAAACTGAACCGCTATGGCTTGCGATATGCCGACAAAACATCCGCCTCGGTCAACTGGAACATGCCCTGGGTGGGCTATGGTAGTCGCTTTGAAAGTGACAATTTAAAACACATCATAGAAGAAATTGTGGCGCGTCCCGGCTGGCAGCCGGGCAACGCACTTGCTTTGGTTATGTCTGACTTTGCGGGTGTGCGCGGTGCTTTCAGCTATCGAGGCTCTGGTGGTAATGCGCCCAAACTCATTGTTAAATATAAAGGCCAGGCAACGCCGGGAACAGTGGCCACGGTAAGAGAGCATTTGTCCAGTAAAGTGGATGAGCTCAACGCCAGTGGTTATACGCCTATCGTTGACACCCTTTACGAAGCCACCAACTATTACGGTGGACGCAGTGTTGATTATGGCCTTCAGCGCGGCGATGGCTCGGTCTCATCCAATGTAAGACGATCTACGCGGGTTAGCCACAGAGCGTCTTATCTGGGCGCTGATGCAATGCGACCATACGGCTGCACCGAAGATAATCTGAGCGATAGTGATTGTATTGGCGAATATATTCCGGCCGGCGCCACGTATATTTCTCCGGTGTCAGACTTACAGTGTCAGACCAATAATCATATTGTTCTGCTATCTGACGGGGAGGCCAACTCTAATCACAGCGTCGGGAAAATTGAAGCATTATTGAATAAGTCCTGCCATGGTTCGGGCGGCGAGCGTTGTGGTCTGGATCTGGTCAGTAACTTAAGCGATAAAGGCGAATCTGTCATCGACCGGCGCATAATGACCCACACCATTGGGTTTGCCGCTAACAGCACGGCCAACAACTTTCTGAATAAGCTTGCTCAGCAGGGCGGTGGCGGTTTTTATAAAGCTGATGACAGCGATGAATTGCTGGACGCCTTTCAGACAATTTTACGCTCAGTAAAAGATATCAATGCTACGTTTGTTTCGCCGGGGGTGGCAGTAAACCAACTGAACCGGCTAACTCACCGGGATGAGTTGTATTTTGCCCTGTTTAAGCCGGCAGAAGGTACCGACTGGCCAGGCAACCTTAAGAAATACAAACTTGATGGCAACACTATTGTAGATAAAAACGGGGTGTCTGCGGTAGATAGTGTCAGTGGTTTCTTCTCCGATACGTCCCATAGTTATTGGTCTATCCTGGCTGATGGCAACAGTGTGCGTAAAGGCGGCGCGGCAAGTCAGCTTTCCGCGAACCGGAATATATATATGTTCGACGGTACCGGCAATATTGTTACCAGCAGCAACCGATTGCATGAAAACAATAGCGCTATTACGGTCGCGGACATGGGGTTAGAAACCGCAAATGACGCAGAAATTATGCGCGATACTGTTTTAAAGTGGGCGCGAGGTGTAGACATCAAAGATGCCGATGGTGACGGTGATGTCAGCGATGTACGGTTGCAAATGGGCGATCCGATTCACTCTCAGCCAGTTATCGTTAATTACGGTCCGGAGGATTCGGCCATTCTGGTTGCTACCAACCAGGGCTTCTTACATTCTTTTGACGCCGAAACAGGACAGGAAAATTTTGCTGTTATTCCTCGGGAACTGTTGGCTAACTTGCCGGAGTTTTACGAGGATAACTCAACGTTTAATCATGTTTATGGTCTTGACGGCGATATGGTGCTGCGTTCGGTAGGTAACAAAACTTATTTGTATGTGGGCATGCGTCGAGGGGGCCATAATTATTATGTTTTCGATATTACGCAGAAAAATAATCCAGAGCTGGTATTTAAAATAGATGGCGATACAGCGGGACTGGAAAAACTGGGGCAAACCTGGTCACGCCCCACCATCACTAAAGTTAAATTAGGTAATGTTACGAAAAATGTCATGATTGTTGGTGGTGGCTACAGCGAGGATCAGGATGTCAAACAAGTTCGTTCCGCTGACGCTGTGGGCAACGCTGTATTTATCTTCGACGCGGACAACGGCGCATTATTATGGCAGGCCAGTAACACTGATGCCGATCTTAATCTGCCCCACATGCAATACAGTATTCCCGGGCGGATCTCAGTTATTGATCGGGATAATGATGGTCTGGCCGACCATATGTACGTGGCCGACATGGGTGGACAGCTGTTTAGACTGGATATCTATAATGGACAGACCGGTGCTGATTTTATAAAAGGCGCTCGCCTGGCTGATTTTGGCGGCGACACTGAAACCAATAACCGACGCTTTTTCTATGGTCCGGATATTTCGGAGGTCGCGCTGGGCAATGAGCATTATTACGCAGTGGCTATTGGTAGTGGCTGGCGGGCATCGCCGCTGGATACAGTAATTGAAGACCGCTTTTACATGCTTAAAGACAAAGGCATCTTTAAACGGGATGAAAACAATAACCATGTTTTTAAAACTGATACTACCGAAGCCACTATGTACAATGCCACTGAGCATCTTCTGACCAGTGATGACGCATCTGCCCGGGAACTGGCGACGTCTATGTTTTCCAATAAAGATGGTTGGTATCTGGAAATGACCACGGGTGGCGAAAAGATACTATCTTCGCCACTAATTATCGATTATAAGATTCTGTTTACCAGCTATATTCCGGCGGAAAGTTCTGAAAGCGCCTGTGCGCCACCCACCGGGAACAGCCGGGCGTATCTGGTCAATCTGGCTAATGGCAACGCGGTGGACGACTTAAATCAGAATAATCAGCTAGATAATAACGATCGCTATGCTGATCTGCGCCAAAGTGGCATCGCACCTGAAACAAAAATTCTTATCGAGGAAATTATCAAGCCGGTGGTGTGTCTGGGTACAGAGTGTGCTTCAGCGGTAATTGAAACCGAAGAAGATGGTGATGAAGTTTCATGTACCTCTGACTTTGCGTGTCTGGTCAGAAATATCTACGGGCGTTTTGAGCGTGTAATTTATGATAGCTGGACCACAGAAACAGAAAGGAATTGAGCCATGGTGCACCATAAGGGATTTACTCTGATAGAGCTGATGATAACCGTAGCCATTGTAGCGATTATCTCAGCCATTGCTTATCCGTCGTATCAGGGCGTCATGAAGGGAAGTTATCGCAGCAACGCCCAGGCCGATCTAATGGCGTTTGCTGCGAGCATGGAGCGTCATTTTAGTGGTGCATTCACCTACAAGGGGGCTGCTATCTCGGGGGATATCGGGGCACCTGCAACCTTTGCCAGCCACTCACCAGCCTCAGAGCCTGTCAGTAACAAACGCTATGATCTAACCATCGTATCGGCGGATGCCACGGGTTTTGTCATTACCGCCACACCGGTTTCTGGTACGACGCAGGACGGCGATGGTGCGCTGTTTTATTATAGTGATGGTCGCAAAGGCTGGGATGCTGATAGCAGTGGTAGCGTTGACGGCAATGAATTTTGCTGGCGATGTTAATCGGCTGACGGCAAAGCCGATAAATAGCGATATAACGAAGGCCGGTACGCGGTCATATGCAAGACTATCGGTTCGCTATTTACCCCCTGAACAACACTGACTGTAAGGTTAATCCGGTCTGAAACGGCTAGAGCACTGTCAACGTAAAGTAGTTCAGCCTCTGCGTGCTGTAAGCGCTGGGGCTGCAAAACTAGTGACTCGACGGGCTGGTTGAGTTGCGCCTGGACTACTGCGGGTACATAGTCAGACAGTGTAGCGTAGTCCGCCGATGTGATTGTTCCAAGATGTGCATGTAATAACTGTTGTTGGGCTGTGGTGCGCGCATACACCGCAACCTCATGGACCCGCCACTGCCACTTCAGGGTTAACGAGCTAAGTGCGATACCCCCGCTAACAAATAGCAGCGTTGCAATAAGGCATTCTACCAGGCCCAAGCCAGACATATCTTTTCTCACAATGGAAAGTCTCGCCATGTACCGGCTACGTCCTGATGTAATTGCATATAGGGAGCATTTTGAAGAGTGGCCAGTACATCAGGTTTGTATGCAATTTTGAGTGCAGAGCCGGTCGTAATCTGATGATTGATTAACAACGCCCCCATTATCTGTGCTGTAGGCGCCATCACAATTGTACGTAATGAAGTATTGTCATCAGCATCGCTGACAACCGTTCCCCAAAGCCGACTGTCTGGCGGCATGTGTAAATCAGCATTTTTAATAACCAAGAATACCGGAGCCTGCGCGGAACCGATAATCTGCAGCGGCGCGAGTTCACAATTACTGTTAATCACATAGACGCCTCGTGCTGTATGATCCAGCCCCGCACAGGTATCGATATGCTTATTTTCGTCTGTGACCACTTTCGGGGCACTAAGCAGCCATAGCATCAAATCTTGAGGTCTCGTAGCAACCCATTCACCCGCCTGTCCAGGTGGCATCTCCACCGTTAAAGTCACCGGAGCTGGTAAATTATTACGGCTAATTATTGGCGCTGGCGGCTGTCGCCTGAGCAGGGGAAAGCGAACAAAGTGTTGTCTGACCATGGCAGGAGCCGGCTGGGTAACAGATATGCTGACATCTGATGTCATAATTTTCATACCATCGACGACATGGGCTTGCTGTTCAGTCACAACAGCAGCGATATTCGCAGGTAAAGGGTCTAAATCATGAGCAGCTCTGTTTAACAATGAACTGATATACGCCAGACGCTGGTCAGCCTCAAAAGCGGCTAAACGGGATTGCCGCAGGCCGACCGCCTGATGCGCAGTTACGCTGAAGTAACGCGCTACATAGGCAGCGCCTACTGCACCAATAACCATGATGATGACCATTGGGACGAGAATACTGCCCTGATGAGATCTCATTTTAATTATTCCGTAATATGACTGGCCATTGCAAAGCAGCGGTCTGTTCCTCGTCATCCTTAAGCGCAGCAGAAATGTGGATCTTTAGTAGCGTGCGCTCGTCTGTTGTTGTGATGAGCTCAATACGAAAAACAGTGATTTTGTAATAGTCGGGCTCACTGACATCATGCCAGCCTGGTTCATGACATTGTTTACCAGCGACTCTGGACTCCAGTGCGCCGTCTTTGAGCCGATAGCCAAAGTGTTCTGAACTCGGATGCGTATCCACTATGCCATTATGGTTTTTGTCAAAGTGAAACAAAATGCAGCTGTCAGCCGGCTCATCGGGGTGAGCGCTGAGTGAATAGGCAGGGAAAAAAGGTGAAACTGAGCGCGGCTGTCCCGCGAGAAAATATTCCATCGCTTTGGCATCATAACCGGCGCGCCGAACCTGCGTTGATACTAAAAAGGCCAGGCGGCTCAGTTGATTAATAAGGTCCAGACGCTGAATAGCACTAAGTTGATGCAATGTGAGCTTCACCACAAAACTTGCCGCTGCACTCAGTAAAATCATGCCAATGGCAAGTGATATTAGCATTCCGGTCAGTGTATACCCGCGCACTAGCATTGCGACACGCCTGGTAAGACGGAATCAATTGCGCAGATTCTTATCCTGCCTAACTGATTGACAATGATTTTCACGGCGTAGTGGGTGGTGCGCAATACAATTGCCCCAGCACTGCCTTCTGCCAGCCCGGTGGAAGATGAGAACCGGGCATAGTCTGTGGCACCGGCAAACGCTGCAGAAACAACCAGGACGGGCTCAGTGATAGTTAGTTGATGGTTTTCGTTAGCCTGGTCACACACCAGGGACATCGCACAAGCGGGGGCATCTGATAATCTGATGATAGATGGTGAAGCGTGATCGAAGACAACAAACACCGGCTTATGACTTACAATCGCAAGATGCTGTGCCCGATGAAGAAACAGAGCCAGTTCTCTGGCCGCACTTTTCAATCTGGTTTGCTGGTACCAGTTAAGGTACGATGGTGAGGCAATTGTGGTGAGGATAACGACCACTGCAACTGACGTTAACAACTCAATAAGTGAAAATCCGTTTCTATCCGAAAATCTGTTCTGTTGCACAGCTTACCCGTCCTGTGAGTCTGGTATCGTAAGCCCTTAGTGTAAAAAAACAACAGTTGACGGGTAAGCTGTACCTAAGACAGGAATTACATCATGGGCAAGCAACGCGGTCTGACTTTTACTGAGGTACTTCTAGTGCTGGCCATCATTGGTATTATCACGGCGCTGGCAGTTCCCAGTTACAAGTATTTTTTGAATGAAGGTGAGTTAAGGACGATTCAGGCAAAGCTGCTGGAGCTTCAAAACGAGCAGGAAGCTTATCGTTTAAAGCATAATCATTATCCAGAGATACCGTCTTTTCAGGTAGTGGAGAATGGTTACACGTATCATATTGAAACAGAAAATGTCTCAGCGGACAGCTTTAAGCTTATTGCTACCCGAGAAGAAGGTAACAACGATTGTCAGACAATGGCGATTGATCATCATTTTTATAAAACGCCAGAGCAATGCTGGCGTTAGGTGCAACTTATGTTGTTACCGTCAGCGTCTTCACGAATACCGTCGTTATTGGCGTCGGTCGCTGCCGCTACTCGACCGTACAAAGAGATTATCAGCGCTGAGGCTAGTTTCTGGTTGCCGGACGCAGGGCAAATAGTCACTGTTGCCTGTTGATTTATCGAACCATCCGGGTTGAATATCAGCGCATCCTGGATACCAGCAATTGTATTGCCCTGCGCCAGTGCATCAGAAGAGGTTATCAAAACTTCACTGGTGTCTCTGCTACCGTTGGTATTGGTGTCAATAAAGACCATTTTAGCCTGCCTCCAGTCTGTAGAACAGTCTGTGTAATCATGGGTTGGACAGACGGTCACCGGAATTTCTTCATCAATGGCAGTAAATCGCGCAACCCGGGCAATTGTGCTGAGATTATTAAGATCGGCTACCACGTTATTTTTTTGCAGTATATTGCCGATACCCGGCGCTCCGATAGTGACCAGGATGGCGGCAATGGCCACAGTAATCATCATCTCAATCAGAGACAGGCCACACTGTTTTCTCATAATAACGTCTGGTTGATTGGTTCAGTGCAAAGGTTACTGCTTTTTAACCACATAATGGGTATAGGATTTTGTTGACCTGTATGGATATTTACAGGGCAGTGCGCAAAAACGTGTAACCAGCGTGGCAAGATATACTGACAGCGTTTTGTGGATAGCGTACACTTAAATGTATCGGTCCAGACGGTAAAAGTGAAATAAAGATGCATAAACAAGCAGTTATCGATGAGATGAGAGTCTCGCCGCAGATTGATGCTGAACTGGAAGTACAACGCCGGGTAGCGTTTATTAAGCAACAGCTGGCCAACTCGGGTTTGCGCTCTTTAGTGTTAGGAATCTCTGGAGGCATAGACTCCTGCTTGCTGGGCAAGCTGGCGCAGATGGCAGTGAACGAGCTCAACGAAACGCAGCGAGGGGGTTTCCAGTTTGTTGCAGTGAGGTTACCTTATCATCAACAGGCTGACGAACAGGATGCTCAAAAGGTTCTGGAATTTATCCAGCCTGACAAGAGTATGACGGTGAATGTTCAGCCGGGTGCAGATGCAATCCATGAGGCTACAGTTAGTGCGCTGGGTGAGCAAAAGTTATTACCCGACAGTGAAACAAAACAGGATTTTGTTAAAGGTAATGTTAAGGCTCGAACCCGCATGGTGATCCAATATGAAATAGCCGGGATGGTTGATGGACTGGTACTTGGCACGGATCATTCAGCTGAAAATATTACTGGGTTTTATACCAAATATGGTGATGGGGCATGTGATCTTGCTCCGCTGTTTGGTCTTAACAAACGTCAGGTGCGTCAGATTGCAAGATACCTGGGGGCACCAGATACTATTATCGATAAAGCGCCCACGGCTGACCTGGAAACACTTTCTCCTCAAAAAGAAGATGAAGCTGCACTTGGGTTAAGTTACGACCAAATTGATGACTTTCTCGAAGGAAAGCAGGTGGATCAGGCAGTGAGCGATAAACTGCTGAAGATCTATCAGCGTACACAACATAAACGGGTTCCTATTCCCACCATATATGATAAAGAGTAAGCGGCATGAAAAAGATTGAAGCAATAATCAAACCTTTCAAGATGGACGATGTAAGAGAGGCGCTTGCAGATGTTGGCATTGCCGGAATGACGGTTACAGAGGTGAAGGGATTTGGGCGCCAGAAAGGCCATACAGAACTATATCGCGGCGCTGAGTATCAGGTGGACTTTCTACCTAAAATTAAAATAGATATCATCATTGATGATGAGCGTGTTGAGCAAGCCGTTGAAGCAATTGAGCAAGCTGCCCGGACAGGCAAAATTGGTGATGGTAAAATCTTTGTTTATAATGTCGAAAGCGCACTACGGATTCGTACCGGAGAGACCAACGAAGACGCGCTGTAAACTGAACACAAAAAAAGGGCGTAAGCCCTTTTTTTATACGTCCTAATTAACCGTAAATGATTAGTGGTCGTTGCCACTGCCCGGACCATGAGCATGACCGTGTTCAACTTCTTCAGGTGTGGGGTCGCGCACTTCAACAACTTCTACATCAAACTTAAGGGGGACACCTGCCAGTGGATGATTTCCATCCACTACAACATGGTCATCAGCAACATCAATAATCATGACGGATTGCTCGCCTTGTTCTGTAGTCGCCCGAAATGACATACCAACTTCAACATCCATGCCTTCAAACATATCTTTTGGTACCTGTTGAACTAACTCGTCCATACGCTGACCATATGCTTTATCCGGATCGATGGCGACATCAAATTTTTCGCCCTGCTCTTTATTTTGTAGCGCTTCTTCAAGCCCCTCAATCAAAAAACGCTGGCCCAGCATCACCGTTAGCGGCTCTTTGCCTTCAGAAGAATCAAGTTGAGTGCCGTCTTCTGCTGAGACTGTGTAATGGATAGATACCACGCTATCGGGTGTAATTGTCATAAATATACCTAATCGTATTTTTTGGCAGCCTTGCTACCGTGAATTTTGCGCGTCACCCGATTAAGAGCGGCCACGCACGTTATTAGTTTCCTGCTCAATCGAGTAGGGGAGTGGCTCGCAGGAAAATGTGGGCAGGGCTTTGCCCTTTACCCTGAATACATCTTCCTCGCTGGTGTCATTATTTAACACTGCCATCAGCCAGGTTTCTTCACTCAGCGTTGCTGAACGAATTATGGCACCACCGCGGCGCCAATTACCGGCAAGTTCTTTTTCCAACAAAGCGTCATCGCTTAGTTGTAATGCTTCTGGTACCCGGAAGATAAACGCTGCACGTTTGTTTTTGCCCAGATACTTGGTTCGGGCCACCACTTCCTGACCCATATAACAGCCTTTGCCAAAATCAATAGCATCAAGCGCCTGAACATTCATCATCTGGGGCACAAATTCATTAATATGATCGTTTCTGACATCCGGAATGCCAGCTTTGATGCAAAGCGCTTCATAAACCGCTTCATCATAAGAAACTACCGATTCTCTGTTAAGCCATTCACGCAAGTGGGCGGTCGCCTCTTCGTTTAATACAAGCTGAAAAGTATTCTCAGCAACGTCTGATCTGATGACACTTCCCAGCGGATTGCTGATACAGCCTAATGGTGCATCGGGTAACCCGGCAAACTTAGTGTTAATCCACGAGCTTACTTTTTCGCCAGCCACAAAGAACTGACAGAATGTCTCACTAGCATCAATAATATCTGTTTTGGAAAACACGCCGTATTTATTCAGCTGGGCCAGCGTCATCGCCAGAGATGACCGGTTTAATGACAGCGCTACCCCGTCAGCATGGCGAAAAACCAGGGGAAGAGACCAGGTCTTGCCTTTGAAGTCACAATGGGCAGCGCGCCGGGCCCGGGATTCGGGCAGGGTTGTCATATCAATCGTAAGCTGACCCTGCAAAAAGGTTGCACTTTCCTGCCCGGTGAGTGACACCAGACCCGTATTAGCCAGTTCTACAAAAAAGTCTGCTTCAAGCGCATTTATGGAAGCTGGTCGTGTCATAGCTACCCTGTATTCATAAAATCAGATGAGAAGTAACGTTGGGTCGCATAATTATTTCCCAAGGGTAAATCTTATAAAATCAGCAAAAAGGTCAGTGATTCCAGCCAATTTCACATGCTATGATGCGGCTTACTCATAACACAGATGTTTATAGTTTATGTTTTCACCAAAAAGATATGCGCGTCTAAAATGGGCTTGCCGCCGTGGTATGCTGGAGCTGGATGTTTTATTTTTGCCGTTCGTGGAGACAGGGTTCCACGAATTAAGCGAAGAGGATAAGGAAACCTTTGAAAAACTGTTGACCTGTGATGACCCCGATTTGTTCGCCTGGTTTATGGGCCATCAATCTTGTCCTGACCCTGAGCAGGCCGCGATGGTTAAGCATATTCTGGGTCGTGTCAAAGTATAGAAGTACCATTCGGTACACCAGATGGCGTAGTATGCAGATGCTGTTGCCGGGCATTGCAATGCTAATTGCCATTGGCGGTTTAAGCGATCAGCTCTGGTCTTATTTGCCGGAGGGTACGCCACACGCTTTTATCGCAATAACGATTCTGGTGATGCTGGTTATATTTGTCCGGGCGTTTCAAAGCACGACAATTCGGCCACCAGGGTGTATTCATATATTGTTCGACAATCAGGGAACATGGTATCAATCATTGATGCCAGAAAACTTGACCCTGGACGCGCCCTGGCAACTTACAACGCAATCCAGAGTTATGCCACTGGGGCTATTTCTGGTTCTCACCGACGGCGCCGGACAGCGTCATCGTCAATGGATTCTTAAAGGCGAACTTCCTGATTCTGACTATCGACGGGTGGTTCGCGCCATCAGCATGGTTCAAAGATAAGGCAGCCTGCACGGATATTTGCTATGAGTTTGTTTAGACTATTTTCTTCTGCCCTTTTTCAGCGAGCCGACCGCGCTCAGCTCACCCAGTTCAAACCACCTGCGTTACCCAGCTGTGAATATTCACAAGAGCTTCAGATCAACAAAAATCATTATCAGCAATACTGTGATCAGGTAGGCTGGGCTATTCAGCGTAATTTACACCCCTGCTACCTACAAACGCTAAGCACCGGCTTACAGATAAAGTGTCTGACTACACCCAACAGCCCATTCCCCCTAATGGGGCTGATTCATAAAACGAATCATATTGTGCAGTCGACAATGCTGGATATAGAAAGTCCGATAACACTCTACGCTCGCTATGGAACAATTCGGGCCCACGCCCGGGGCTGGTTATTTGATATCACAGTAAGAGGACTACAGAACAAGCAGCAGGTGTACCTTGCGCAGGCCACTTATCTGGTTAAAGTCAAAGCGCCGCATGTTGAGCCGCGCAAAAAGCAACGGCCGTTCCAGCCATTTAGCTTACCGGATACTGCCGAAGAACAAGCCCGGTTTTCTGCGCGGGGTGAACAAGGACGCAGGTATGCCAGGGTTGCCGGGGATTATAACCCCATTCACTTAAGCCGGATTACTGCAGCATTCTTCGGATTCAAGCGGGCCATTGCCCATGGTATGTGGACACTGGCAAAGTCGGTGAGTGTGAGTACTCAAATCATGGATGAACCGGCTTCCTATACTGTTGATGCGACCTTCATTCAACCGGTGACACTGCCAGCCAGCTTACGCTGTCTGACAGATGTCGACGAGGATGGCAAAAAGATTTATGTTGTCGGTAAGAACAATACGCCCCATTTGACCGGGCGTATTCAGGCCGTGATATCCTAAAGCCCCATGTCTCCGGGGGCGTGCTGGGTCTGGCTTTTAGACGGTACCAGTATCGTCGGGGTCGGGTTGTTGCTAAGTTGCGGGTGGTCTATATTAAAGTGTAATCCGCGACTTTCTTTTCGTCGCATCGCACAGCGGACAATCAGTTCTGCGACGGTGACCAGGTTACGCAGTTCAAGCAGATTATTAGACACTCTGAAGTGCGCGTAATATTCCTGAATCTCCTGCTCCAGTAGGGTAATCCGACGCAAGGCCCGTTCCAGCCGCTTATCAGTGCGCACGATGCCCACGTAATCCCACATAAATAATCGTAACTCATGCCAGTTGTGTTGGATAATAACTTCTTCATCTGAATTGCTTACCTGGCTTTCATCCCAAGGAGCAATGGGCTCATAACCTGGGTTGTCGTTAAGGCGTTCCAGAATATGTTCTGCAGCCGAGGTTGCATATACCACACACTCGAGCAATGAATTTGAGGCCATACGGTTAGCGCCGTGCAGACCCGTGTAGGCGACCTCACCAATTGCATAAACATTGTCAAGGTCCGTTTTTGCGTTAAAGTCCGTCATCACGCCGCCACAGCTATAGTGGGCGGCAGGTACCACAGGAATTGGTTCGCGGGTGATATCTATACCCAGAGCAAGACAACGTCGATAAATGTTGGGAAAGTGCTTCTCTATAAAGTCCGCAGGCTTATGGCTGATATCAAGATACATGCAATCTTCACCAAGACGCTTCATTTCATAATCGATCGCTCTGGCCACAATATCTCTGGGCGCCAGGTCGCCACGTGTGTCGAAGTTGTGCATAAATCGCGTGCCATCGGCATGACATAGTTGTGCACCTTCTCCTCTCAGCGCTTCGCTGATCAGAAAGTTTCTGGCCTGAGGGTGGTATAAACAGGTTGGATGAAACTGATTAAATTCCATATTAGCAATGCGACATCCAGCTCGCCAGGCCATGGCAATACCATCACCACTGGATACATCAGGATTAGACGTATATTGGTACACCTTACTGCCACCGCCAGTGGCCAACGCTACAAAGCCAGCACGGATAACTTCGACATGCTCTCTTTCCCGGCTCCAGACATAGCAGCCTGTACACCTGTTATCATGGTGCGATGACTTGACCAAATCGATGGCATTGTAACGCTCGAAAAAATGAATGTTGGGATGACGCGACACCGCTTCGTTTAACGTAATTTGCAGCGCCTCACCCGTGGCATCCGCTGCATGAAGTATCCGTCTGTGACTGTGTCCGCCTTCACGGGTCAGGTGAAAGCGTTCTTCGCCTTTATCATTTTGCTCTTTATCAAACGGCACCCCATAGCCAATCAGCCAGGTTAATGCTTCTTTAGCACGTTCCGTGGTAAAGCGCACCGCTGCTTCATCACACAAGCCAGCGCCGGCATTCAGGGTATCAGCTACATGGGCCTCTACAGAGTCCCGTTCGTCAAACACCGCTGCGATACCACCCTGTGCATAACGCGTTGAGCCTTCGTTGCGGTCGCTTTTGCTCAAAACGATTACATTACAATGGTCAGCGAGCCTGAGTGCCAGACTCAGCCCGGCGGCACCACTGCCAATAATAAGTACATCACACTGATGCTCAATTGCCTGAGAATCTGTGGAAGGTAGTGAAGATGTCACTGATTTCATGTATTTTAGCGGGTATTAAAAATGCTAAGGTTTGGCAAGTCTAAAGGATGAGAGGTAAAACACAATGCCTGAATCGCCACAGAAATGGCCAGTAGTGAAAAAAATTGGACAAATAGCCCGAACTTTTAGATACAGCCGCAGTCTACAGTATGCTTGTGTGAGCTATGATGTGGTTGAAGTTAAGGAGAAATGGCTCGGATGAGCGAGCAGATAACCGATCAACAAATTGTGGAGAGAGTACAGAGCGGCGATAAGAACGCTTTTAATCTATTGGTCACCCGTTATCAGCATAAGGTGATGCATCTTGTTTCCCGATACGTAAAGAATTCCGGTGATGTTGCGGATGTAACGCAGGATGCGTTTATAAAAGCTTACCGTGCCTTACCTAATTTTCGGGGGGATAGTGCATTTTACACCTGGCTTTATCGTATCGCGGTAAATAGCGCCAAAAACTATTTGGTCGCCCAGGGCAGAAAGCCTCCAGCCAGTGATGTAGATGCCGAGGAAGCTGATTATTATGAAGGTAGTGATGCGTTAAAAGAGCAGTCTACCCCTGAAGGGAGCCTGCTATCCGGCGAGATTGAAAGTACCTTGTTCAAAGCAGTGGAAAAACTTCCAGATGATTTACGAATGGCCATTACCCTGCGCGAAATTGAGGGAATGAGCTACGAAGAAATAGCCAATGTGATGGAGTGCCCGGTAGGCACGGTACGATCCAGAATATTTCGTGCCCGTGAAGCGATAGATAAAGTAATCAAACCCTTGTTAGAAAATTGAACTTTCGTAAAATAAGTCAGACTAACAAGCTGTGGTAGAGTGTTACTCGATCATCATTTGATCAGGATTTTAAAATATGACGCAACAGCAAGAACAAATGTCAGCCTTTATGGATGGCGAAACGGACAGCAGTGAAGTTCTCGATGCGATTAAAAACGATGCGGAGCTTCAAGGTCGATGGCAGCGTTATCATGTAATTAGAAGCGGGCTTCGAAAGGAAGCTACGGTGGCTCCGCAACTTGACATCACCAGTCAGGTGGCTGCTGCACTGGAGAATGAGCCGACGATTATGGCGCCTAAACGCTCCGGTTGGCGCAAGGTGTTCTCAGGTGGTGTAGCGCCATTTGCTCGTCAGTCCGGTCAGTTGGCTGTAGCAGCGTCGGTAGCTATTGCTGTGATACTGGGTGTGCAACAGCTTAACCAGCCTGAACAGGTGAGTTCGCCGGCAGGTAGTGCGACACCATTAATCGGCACGCCTGGCGGCCTGGCTCCGGTAAGTCTTGAACAATCAAGACCTGTGACTAGGTCTGACATGGCCTCTATGATGGAGAAAAAACGCAAAATTAATGCGTTGATTGCCGACCATGAACAGCAAATCCGGTTAAAGCAGGCTAAGCAGGGCGATGAGCAGGCGAAACGCGACGAACAGTAAAAAGTATCGATGAAAAAGCATTTCAATATAAGGGTAGCTGACTGGCTTTGTCAGCTACCCTTTATTTTTAAGCCTCGTCAGGCAGCAAGCTTAATTGCAGGTGTTGTTCTGGCAACGAGTGTAAACGCTCAGCAGTCAGCTGACACCGATGTTAGCACTCAATCTGAGACGACGCAGTCTGGCGGCCTTAATCAAAAGGACGGCGCTGAGCAAAGTGCGAGTCAATGGCTGGAAAAGCTGGCCGAGACAGTGTCGCAACGTAACTTTCAGGTCTCCTTTGTGCTTAGCCGATTAGGTCAGGAAACCACGCCGTATTTATGGCGGCATGCGGTTCTGGAGGATGGCACGAGAATGGAGCAACTCAATTTGCAAAACGGGCCGGGCCAGGAGCAAATAAGGGTAGGTGACATTGTTAGTGTATTTGAGCCTGATGCCCAACCTTACAGTGTAAGCTCCGGGGCTATTCACGGCCCTATACCTTCGGCGTTGTTGTATCACCCCGATAGCCTCAAAGCCGCTTATAAATTTGTCGCGGTTGGCAGGGCGCGTATTTCAGGTCGTCCGGCTCAGCAGCTTCGCATCATTAGTCGTGATAACACGCGTTTTAGTTATCAGATGTGGCTGGACGAAAAAACCGGTATGTTACTGAAGTTCAACACGCTGGATTTGCAGGGCAGCGTTCTTGAGCAAATACAGGTAACCTCACTGGCTATTTCTGAAACGCCACATCCCTACTTTGCCAAGGTTAATAAAGAAAGTTTACCGCGACCAATGGCGAGCGGAACCAGAGATACACCTTCTCACAACTGGGTACCGGCCTATCTGCCTGAGGGAATGCAGAAAGTGCAGCAGGATGTGCGACGTTTACCCGGTACCGGGCAGGCGGTAGAATATAAGATGTTCAGTGATGGGCTGGTGGATGTGTCAGTATATGTACAAAATGCCAAGCAGGGATTGGGTGGCGACCTTGCTCTGCGTCACGAATTGAACACCTTTTTAAGTATGCGAAATGGTAATGTGCAGGTCACAATAGTTGGCGAGATCCCTTTGCAAACTGCTACGGCAATCGCCCAGTCACTACAAATCAAAAAGCCAGAGTAATGATTACAGAAACAGCCACGGTCGTTGGCGCCGAGGGTGATAAAATTACCCTGGAAGCGGCGATAAAATCAACATGCTCTACCTGTCAGGCACAGTCGGATTGCGGCTCCGGGGTGATTTCCCGCGCGCTGGCGCCGCGCCTGCAGCAGATAACTGTTCATAGCCCGATGCCAGTGAAAGTAGGGGATAAAGTTAAAGTGGGTATTCCTGAAGCCGGCCTGCTTGGTGCTTCGATGTGGCTTTATATGGTGCCTCTTGTGGTACTGCTGGTTTCTGCCGCTGTGCTACATGCGCTCACTGCGAACATGCAGGGTATAGGTGAGCTAATTACTATATTTGGTAGCGGCTTAGTCACGTTTGTTGGCTTTGTGGCTATTTCGCGTCGTCTGAAACGGGTCGACCAGACTAAATTTAAACCTGTATTGCTTGGTGTAGTGAAACCCTGAACGTATAATGTTTACGCGGTTGCCTGTGCTCACCGGGATGGGTTCATGGACTCCGGGGCGACTTATTCGCTTTTCCCCGAATAAATAGGTAAAATCCGCACGCTTTGCGTCTTTCCTCGAATTCAATGAGGCTTCGACGCCCGATCAGTTTTTGCCCCGGCAAAGTATTTATAACGTTTTGACTTATTGCAGGTAACTTCCAGCATTATGCAACATTCGCACATACGTAATTTCAGCATCATCGCCCACATTGACCATGGTAAATCCACGTTATCAGATCGCCTTATTCAGGTTTGCGGAGGGTTGGCGAACCGTGAAATGGCTGAGCAGGTGTTGGACTCAATGGATCTGGAGCGTGAACGTGGTATCACGATTAAAGCGCAAAGTGTCACGCTCAACTACACGGCTAAAGATGGTGAAACATACCAGTTGAACTTCATCGACACCCCAGGGCATGTGGACTTTTCGTACGAAGTTTCCCGATCGTTAAAAGCCTGTGAAGGCGCGTTGCTGGTGGTAGACGCCGGCCAGGGCGTGGAAGCTCAGACGTTGGCGAACTGTTATACCGCCTTTGAGATGGACCTTGAGGTTGTGCCAATTCTTAACAAAATTGATTTACCACAGGCAGAGCCTGACCGGGTGGCAGAAGAGATTGAGGACATCGTGGGGATCGATGCAATAGATGCCGTGCGTTGCTCAGCTAAGACCGGCATAGGTGTGGAAGATGTACTTGAAGAAATTGTAAAGCGTATACCGCCGCCTGTCGGTGATCGTGATAAACCGCTAAAAGCATTGATTGTGGATTCGTGGTTCGACAACTATCAGGGCGTTGTCTCGCTGGTACGTATCATGGAAGGCGAGCTACACACGAAAGAAAAGATTCAGATTATGTCTAACGGGAATACCCACCAGGCAGATAAGGTTGGTATTTTCACGCCTAAACAAACTGAGACGGGTGTACTGCGAGCAGGGGAAGTGGGGTACGTTGTCGCTGGAATCAAAGATATTCTGGGTGCACCGGTAGGTGATACGATAACCATGGCCAAAAATCCTGCTGATAGTATGCTTACCGGCTTTAAAAAAGTTAAACCCCAGGTATACGCGGGAGTGTTTCCGGTAAGTTCTGATGATTATGAAGATTTTCGCGACGCGCTTAGCAAGCTCAGCCTGAATGATGCCTCCTTATTTTTCGAGCCGGAAAGTTCCGCCGCTCTGGGCTTTGGTTTTCGAATTGGCTTTTTAGGCATGTTGCACATGGAAATTGTGCAGGAACGGCTGGAACGCGAGTACGATCTGGATCTGATCACCACAGCGCCAACTGTAATTTATGAAGTGCTGACCACAAAGGGTGAGACCCTGACGGTAGACAGCCCGTCCAAATTACCCGCGGTAAACGATATTGAAGAGATTCGTGAACCCATTGTAGAAGCGAATATATTGGTGCCACAGGAGTACCTGGGCAATGTGATCACGCTGTGTGTAGAGAAACGCGGAATGCAGACGCATATGGCTTATCATGGCAATCAGGTCGCGCTTACCTACGAATTGCCGATGGCGGAAGTGGTACTGGATTTCTTTGACAGACTAAAGTCAACAAGTCGTGGATTTGCCTCTTTGGATTACAACTTCAAACGTTTCCATGCATCAGATATGGTTCGGGTTGATATTCTCATAAATGGCGAAAAAGTGGACGCACTGGCTATCATTACGCACCGCGAAAATAGTCAGGGGCGTGGCCGCCAACTGGTAGAAAAACTGCGTGAGCTGATACCGCGTCAGATGTTTGATATTGCTATCCAGGCGGCGATAGGCAACCACGTAATAGCGCGAAGCACGGTAAAACAAATGCGTAAAAATGTTATCGCAAAGTGTTATGGCGGTGATGTAAGTCGTAAAAAGAAACTGCTGCAAAAACAAAAAGAAGGTAAGAAGCGAATGAAGCAGGTGGGCAATGTGGAACTTCCCCAGGATGCGTTTCTTGCAGTACTGAAGGTTGACAAATAATGGCAAATTATTTCTCGATTCTGTTGGTGATTCTTACGGTCGTCACCGGCATTGTATGGTTACTGGATAAGCTTTTCTGGGCGCCACGCCGTGCCGGTGAAGTTCCCTACTGGGTAGATACCTCTGAGCAGGTCTTTCCGGTAATTGCATTTGTACTGGTGTTACGCACACTGATATACGAACCGTTTCAAATTCCCTCAGGCTCCATGATGCCCACATTGCTGGTGGGTGACTTTATTCTTGTGGAAAAGTTTGCCTATGGGTTGAAAGACCCGGTGTTGAGGCACAAATTTGTCGATACTGGTAAGCCCGAACGCGGCGATATAGTGGTCTTTAAGTATCCCCAAAATCCGAACGTAGATTACATAAAGCGGGTTATTGGGCTGCCTGGTGACACTGTGGTGTACCAAAACAAGCAAGTTTTTATTCGCCCCAAATGTACCGGCAGCAATGAGCAGGTGTGTAAAAAACTGCAACCTGTTCCCCTTGAATTTGAAAGCCGGGGTGAGTTTGTCCAGAATATGGCCCCCCTGCTACGGTATGAAGAAAATCTCGGTAAGGTCTCTCACGATATTCTTCGGCATCCCACACGTAATGAACTGGTCTCGCGATTCTATACACAGCCGGGCACACGCAGCAATGAATGGCTGGTCCCTGAAGATGAATATTTTGTGATGGGCGATAATCGGGATAACAGTCGTGACAGCCGTTACTGGGGCTTCGTGCCAGATGCTAATCTGGTCGGCAAAGCTGTAGCGATTTGGGTAAGCTTTGAGTTTGAACGTAAAGCAGAAGATATTCTGCCTACCTGGATCCCAACTGGCATTCGATTCGAGCGTATCGGTGGGATTCAATAATGCAGGGCATAGACAAATACATGCATTTGTCGCGGGCACTGGGCTATACTTTCAATGATGAAAGCCTGCTCGCGCAGGCACTGACCCACCGCAGTGCGGCGAAAACGCATAATGAACGACTGGAATTCCTGGGCGATGCAGTATTAGGCATGGTGGTTGCCGATGCATTGTATAAAACATTTCCCAGCGTCCCGGAAGGTAAGCTGACACGGATGCGTTCAACCCTGGTAAAAGGCGATACCCTGGCAGAGATGGCAAAAGAAGCCAATGTCGGTGAGTTGCTGCGATTAGGTCAGGGTGAGTTGAAAAGTGGTGGTCACCGCCGCAGCTCAATTCTGGCTGATGCTATGGAAGCTATACTGGGCGCAATTTACCTGGATGCCGGTTTGGAAACAGTTCGCAGGGTTATCCTTTCCCTTTGGGATAGTCGTATTCAGGCGCTTGATCCCAATGAACACCCTAAAGACAATAAAACCCGTCTGCAGGAATTTTTGCAGTCGCGTCGGGTACCGCTGCCTGTCTATGAAGTCGTGAATATCACTGGCAAAGATCATGCCCAGACATTTGAAGTTGGCTGTAGCGTCAGCGAGTTTGATCTTACGGTAACCGCAAGTGGCAACAGTCGGCGCAAAGCTGAACAGCAAGCCGCTAAACTGATGCTGGAGAAGGTAGAAGATGCAGCACGATGAGATAGAAACACGCTGTGGTCTGGTGGCAATAGTCGGCCGGCCAAATGTGGGTAAATCCACGTTGCTCAATCGGTTGCTTGGCCAGAAGGTCAGCATTACTTCGCGCAAGCCGCAAACAACACGTCATCGAATTTTAGGCATTGATACAGAAGACGATTTCCAGGCAATTTATGTTGATACGCCTGGGTTGCACAAAGAAGAGAAGCGCGCTATCAACCGGTTTATGAACCGGGCTGCATCTAGTTCGCTGGCCGAAGTTGGCTTAATATTATTTGTGGTGGAAGGTACGCGCTGGACCGACGATGACGAGATGGTGCTAAACAAGGTGCGCCAGGCAGGATTACCGGTTTTTCTGGTGGTCAATAAAGTCGATAAAGTTGCAGACAAAGAGGCGCTGGTAGCCCAGTTGCGAGTACTTGCCGACAAATTTCAGTTTGAACACATCGTGCCCGTAAGTGCCAAGCAAGGTAAGCAGGTGGATGCCTTGCGGGATTTAGTAAAACAAAGCCTGCCGCCCAGCGAATTTTTCTTTCCTGAAGATTATATTACTGATCGTTCCAGCCGATTTATGGCTGCCGAGATTATCCGTGAAAAGTTAATGCGCTATACAGGTGATGAGTTGCCGTATGCTACTACCGTGGAAATCGAGCAGTTTAAAATGACAGATAATGGTGTTTATCGCATTAACGGTTTGATTCTGGTTGAGCGCGAAAGTCAAAAGCGAATGGTTATCGGAAAAGGCGGCAAGCACTTGAAAACGATTGGCGAACAGGCTCGTATAGATATGGAGCGGTTGTTCGACACCAAAGTGTACTTGGAAATGTGGGTGAAAGTGAAGCAGGGCTGGGCTGACGATGAGCGGGCACTGCGTTCATTGGGCTACTCTGAAGATAATTAAAGGCAGCGGGGGTTCATGGCTATTTCAGATATGCGCAGACAGTACTCAATGGGAAGTCTGACAGAAAAAGACCTGACTGAAGATCCAGTGGATTTATTCAGGCGGTGGCTGGATGATGCAATAAGTGCGGATATTCCTGATCCCACCGCTATGACCGTGGCAACGGTGAATAGTCAGGGCCAGCCTTCTCAGCGTATAGTTTTACTTAAAGAAGTGAGCGCAGAAGGGTTTACTTTCTTTACCAACCTGGGCAGTCGTAAAGCCAAAGAAATAACTGATAATCCCAATGTGTCGTTGCACTTTCCGTGGTTTTTTATGGAAAGACAGGTAAGAATAAATGGTACCGCCCATAAATTAAGTACCAGAGAAAATGCAGAATACTTTTTCAGTCGCCCCAAGGATTCCCAGCTTGCCGCCTATGCGTCGCGCCAGAGCCAACCGCTTTCTTCAAAACAACTTCTGCTGACGCAGTTTAATCAGCTTAAAGAAAAATTTGCCGACAAAAAACTGCCTATTCCGGATTTCTGGGGTGGTTTTCGAATTGAACCTTCACAAATTGAATTCTGGCAAGGCGGTCAGGATCGCCTGCACGATCGGTTTGAATATACCCGACATAGCGAAAATGGCTGGCAGGCTCAGCGCTTAATGCCATGATAGACAGTCATTGTCACCTCGACTTTGATGTATTTGACGACGATTTAACACACGTCATTGAGCGTGCCGGCGAACAAGGTGTTTCACGCTTTTTAGTACCCGGCACAACGCCAAATGGCTGGCAAAAGCAACTTCAAGTGGCGGAGCGATTCGAACATGTGGATATCGCATTTGGTCTGCATCCCTACTTTCCCGACTTCCTTACCAATAGCAATGTAGATAAGTTACAGGTGATGCTTGATACTCACCGCGAATCAGTGTGCGCTGTGGGCGAAATCGGGCTGGATAAAACTGTCGATATGCCCCTTTCGCAACAGGAAGACATTTTTTCCAGACAACTCGAACTTGCGCAAACCTGTGAATTGCCCGTTATTCTGCACCATCGTAAAACCCATCACTTGCTAATAAAACACCTCAAAGCCTGTAATTTTTCATTCGGCGGGGTTATTCATGCCTTTTCCGGCAGTAAGCAGATAGCGCAGGAATATATCGATATGGGCTTTTGTCTGGGAATAGGCGGTACAATTACCTACGAGCGGGCACACAAGACCCGTGAGGCAGTTAAGACATTGCCGTTATCAGCGATGTTATTAGAAACCGATTCGCCAGATATGCCATTGTGTGGCTACCAGGGGCAGCGCAACACCCCTATAAAAATTACCCAGGTGGCAGAATCATTAGCGCATCTGCTTGATACTGATGTCGAAACTGTTGGTCATCAGACCGACGCAAATTATCGGCGTCTGTTTTTATCCAGTGACTCAGGTCGCGATTGCCCCAGCGCGTAATAATGTTCTTTTAACGCTGGTCTTGCCTTGTAAAAAAAGCGCGTCAGATAGACGCCTGATACCAAACCTACAAGCGCTACTGTCAGCATTGTCAGCCACTGCACGAATTGTAGCGACGGGACTGGCGCAAACTGCTCTGAGCTTTGTCGCATGAGAACGCGAACATAACCTAGTACGGAGCCGGCCTCATTGCGTATATCTTTAACATGCGTAACTGCCACGCCGGTTTGAAGCAGTAAAGACCTAAGTGGATCAACGGGCGCTATCTGCACCCCGCGACTATCGAACACACCTGCTTGTAAAACGCGGGGATCCGAGGCCAGAACGTTCAGCGTCTTAGTAATGGCTAAGGTGTCCTCAGCCTGCATTGGTTGCAGAAGTAGCTGAGCATATTGGGCAGTGAGCAGCGAGCCAGGTGTCCTCAGTTGCTCCTGAGCCCATTGCTCCTGTTGTTGTCGATATTCCAAAGCAGTATAAATACTCAGTCCGGCTAATCCCAGACACACCAGAATATGCATGAACCGTTTGACAGCATGGTAGCTGCTGATACTGGCGGGTTGCGCCCGTCGTGTTTCCGAAGCGGAGGGGTGGTTGATAATAATCTTATCCTGGAACAGCTGGAACAAATTTTATTTTAAGCGAATGATTGAAAATTCCAACATTATTTCCCTTCTTATCCGCATAATGTAGGATACCTCAACACTATCTTCTACCAGGAATTTTTGTGAGTAAGCTGGTTATCAACGAATCGCAACGTCATCAACATCGGTTTTTACTGGAAAGTTTCCAGACCCGTACTAGTCTCTCATTCGATAATGGAAGCTGGCACCGAGAGAGTATCTCTTCGACCGAGAATGATAATGAGACAATGACCTTCTGGGGGCAGTCGTTAACCTTCGATCAAATCGAAGGTGTCATTCAAGCGCTCAGTGGTGTCCTGACTGTCAACGCTATCAGACGTCATCCTTTTTGTACGACATTTGGCGAAACGGTGCTCATAGCAGAGATAACACTGAATAAGCCGGACCAACTTACAGCAAAGCTTGACCAGGTATGTAATGTGTTTCATATAGATATTGCCGTGCAGCAATACCAGCCTCGCCTTGACCTGCCAGGTCTGTTGGTGATGGACATGGACAGTACCGCAATACAAATAGAGTGTATTGATGAAATCGCTCGTTTAGCAGGCAGAGGCGAGGAAGTCTCCGCGGTAACGGCCAAAGCGATGCGGGGCGAGCTGGATTTCAATGAAAGTCTAATAAGCCGGGTCGCCTGTCTTGAGGGCGTGCCGGTGGCGCAACTTGAGCAAATAAGAAACGCAATGCCATTGACCTTCGGAATTCAGTTTTTAGTGCGAGAGCTAAAGCTCAGGAACTGGCGGATAGCTGTAGCATCGGGGGGCTTTACCTACTTTGCTGATTATCTTAAAGAGCGACTGGGGCTGGACGCTGCGTTTTCAAATACCCTGGAAACCAGGCAGGGCTGTTTAACCGGCAAGGTCGCTGGTGACATCGTTAATGCAGAGGTGAAAGCACAAAAAGTGGATGAACTGGCCCAGCAATACGCCATTACTAACTCGCAGTGCATTGCCATGGGAGATGGCGCCAATGATCTTGCGATGATGGCCAGGGCCGGCTTTGGTGTTGCCTGCCATGCTAAGCCGCTAGTCAATGAAAAAGCTGATGCCGCCATTCGGTTTAGCGGCTTGCACAGTTTGCTGTATTTGTTAGGACAGTAATTGTGAGTCTGACCGAATCGCATTATTCCGTATACTTTGATGATGGTGGCGGCGATTCTTGCGGATTAATGCTGGTTCAATATTGTAGCGACTGAGCACTTCATCTGTCACATCCACCAGGTGCGCACAGGCAACAATATCCCACATAAACTCCTCCAGCTCTCTGGCCCGGTGGATGGCATACATGCTGACATAATTCATCTCGGCCTGGAGCATTTCCATATCCGGTTTGCCAGTAGTGGTTAACAGTACATGCAAAGCGATGAACTGACCCCGACCGATAGCTTCGTGAATAAATTTTTCCCTGCTCTCGTGCGAGCTGAAGCGGTTATCAAAGCGCGGTAAAATGGCCATACGGCTTAACTTCTGATCAGGGTCAAACGCCACAAAAAGCTCCTGCCGAAGTGGCAACTGCTCCAGTTTGATTTGTTTTATACCATGCTGAATAAACGGTGATTCCAGGTTACGGTCGCGAAACATAAACTCAAAGTTGAGATTATCTGCCGGTGCATAGTGCGCCGCTATTTGGTTAATGCGTTCATCGTGGCGTGCGTCGATGGCTGCCTGAGGCAGATATCGTGCGCCTTCTTTATTCATCGTAAATGCCAGGTTGGGTGTATTTTTAGCATTGATACAACGGAGTGCGTGGCCAATCCCGGGAAGATCTTCTTCCTCTTGATACGTTTTTAAGGACGATTTATTTTTCTTAATTAAATCTTCAAAAAACTTTCTGGCTACTGCCCCTTGTTCACCTTCGACTGCTTTGAGATGCACAATATTTTTTTCACCGTTGCTGGCAACAATGCGATATTGCAAATGCATCAAGTCATATTTATCAGTAAGCGACTGTAGTTTGGGAAAAGCCACCTCTACTGGCGCACCATTTTCACTGTTGAAGGGCTGATTCAATTCTACTCTTAGTCCACGGACGGATATATCCTCACTAACCCCTTTATACACTGTACCGCCATCCGATGCTGTTAATGCGATGGTGGTTCTGACCAGATAGCGTTTTTCCATTCGCTTATCGTGAAAACGGTAGCGGTAAGTTTGAATGGCTGCGGGTGGCCGGTTCCTGGCATGGCCGAAGACACGCAAGTGGGGAAGGTTGGCCCGGTTAAATTTATACTGACTATAATACTCCTGGCCGCTGTCAGAGGTGACATCTGTAATATGAACCACGTGCCTGAGATTTTTTAGTCTGGCCATTAATCGTGCTGATGGTTCCTGATTCAGGCGTTTTATCTTGTCGCTGACATTATCAGGCAGCGATAATGGCGCGTGCGCCTGGTCGGGAGACATCTCACTCATGACAAGTTTAAATACCCGCCAGCTTACTTTTCTGGCGCCAAATCCTAAAAACGCGGTTTTGATAACTTCTTTGGCATCCAGTTCTTTGGAGGACGCGGAATAAAAATAAATTTTATCCTGCTGCAGGTGAGTAAAAGCGTAAACATAGAGTTCACGCTGCGCCGCAGGCCGGTTTACCAACCACTGTAACCGAGAGGCGCTAAGCAAATAACCAAGTCGAAGCTGGCGTTGTTCGTCTGACCAGTAATCGGTGATATCAGTATTGATTTCGTTGAGCATTGCAAAACGCGGGATTAATTTATTTTCTACCTGATCGATAAACACGGGTAAGGATGGGCTGCGCGGAGACAAAAACTGCTCGGCAATTTTATTGTAGACAGCGTCAATCGTATTACTCATATTGACTTTGTAACGCCGTTTATTACCCCGGATAAAATTCTGCAAAAACTGGTCAAACGGAACGTTTGGCACATTTTCGGCGCGTTGCAGCATCAGATACTGATGCTCGTTTTTGTATACCATTTTCAAAATGCGGTAGACCACACCTTGTTTTTTATCCATGGCAAACTCTTCTTCCAGCCCCCGAAAGAAAATTTCTATTTGATCGCTCACCTGCAGTGACGTCTCTTTGCCCAGTTTTATCTGCAAGCCTTCGGTAGAGATATCAACACTATTGCCACGCCACACACTTCCATCCTGAGCGAAGACCTCAATGGATACTGCAAAATTCATGCGTTCCTGATGGCGTCGTGCATAAGACAATAAATTGACCACCGGGACAGTGTATTTTTCCAGTGCCATGGCCTGAGGCTGGTTGCGCTTTTGGCTGACTGTCTCACGCTGCTGCTCTTCTCGTTCACGCATTACCTTGAAGTTATTGTCTGTTTCCATGACCGCTTCGTAAACGCCAAAGGTAAACTGTCCAAAAACAGACAGTTGGTCCTCAAACGTTTCGATGGCCACATCGTCCAGGTAATGCTGGATACCGTTATATTCGTACAGACGGCACTCGCCGTTCACCTGTCCGCGCAGGTCGATGGAACGCATGCATGGCCGCGCCAGACGTTGCATCTCCATTTTGATGAGAAAGCGGCGCTCTTTAGGTAAATGTTCAGTGAGCTCATTTAGCCTGTTATTAAAACCAGATTTGGAAATAACCGGCTTTAGCGCTTCTATTATATTGGCGTATTGGCGCAGGTCTTGATTCATGGGCAGTGACAACAGTGACATCTATCCGTTGATTATCGGCAGCGCCGGAATTTTCTCCAACCAAAAAGCATGTACAGTGGATCAGCATGCAGGCGCCTCGTTATCGGTGTAGAATACTCTGAAATTGTCGTTGTGAAAATAGTTTATGGCAAAACGAAAGACCGCCTACGTCTGTTCCGAGTGCGGAGCTGACTACCCACGCTGGCAGGGACAGTGCAGTGGATGTAAAGAATGGAACACCATTACCGAGTATGTGGTAAGTCCTGCCAAAGCAAGCAGGGCGGGGCATTCTGGCTACGCCGGACAGACTACTGCCCGCATTGAAAAGCTTAACGAAATTGATCTTCAGGCATTACCCAGGGTAAGTTCCGGCTTTAAAGAACTTGATCGTGTTCTGGGCGGGGGAATAGTACCTGGCTCGGCAATGCTGATCGGCGGCTCCCCCGGAGCGGGTAAAAGCACGCTTTTACTGCAGGTGATGTGTAACATGGCTGCCCGGTTTAACGCATTGTATGTCACCGGCGAAGAATCCTTGCAGCAGGTGGCGATGCGCGCCAGCAGACTCAACTTACCTGATGACAAGCTAATGATGCTGGCAGAAACCAATGTCGAAACCATCTGTCAGCTGGCGCTGGAACAGGCGCCGAAAATAATGGTCATTGACTCTATTCAGGTGATGCATGTAGCTGATGTGCAGTCAGCCCCGGGCAGTGTTTCCCAGGTTCGCGAAAGTGCTGCCTACCTGACCCGCTTTGCCAAACAACATCATATTGCCATGTTTATTGTTGGCCACGTCACCAAAGACGGCAACCTGGCGGGTCCGAAAGTTCTTGAGCACTGTATTGATTGCTCCATGATGCTTGAAGGTGAAAGCGACGGCCGTTTCAGAACACTGCGCAGTCACAAGAATCGTTTCGGCGCCGTCAACGAGCTGGGTGTGTTCGGTATGACTGAGCGGGGCCTCAAAGAGGTCAACAATCCATCGGCAATATTTTTAAGCCGTGGCGAGGACCCGGCTCCGGGCTCCAGTGTAATGGTAATCTGGGAAGGGACACGTCCGCTGCTGGTAGAGATTCAGGCATTGGTCGATTATTCGCAAATGGCAAACCCACGTCGCATCGCCGTAGGACTGGACCAGAACCGTTTAGCCATGTTGCTGGCTGTTCTGCACCGTCACGGTAATGTTCAGATGAATGATCAGGATGTGTTCGTCAATGTGGTGGGCGGTGTCAAAGTGTCCGAGACCGGCGCCGACCTTGCGCTACTATTGGCCATGGTTTCAAGTTTCAGAAACCGCATTCTACCCCGCGAGCTTATCGTATTTGGTGAAGTGGGGCTGGCAGGTGAGATCCGACCAGTGCCTAATGGTACCGAACGGATTGCTGAGGCAGCCAAGCACGGATTTAAACGGGCTATTGTACCTAAAGGCAACGCGCCCAAAGCACCTCTTGCAGGAATCGAAATAGTGCCGGTTTCACAGCTTTCTCAGGCACTGGACGCCCTGGAATAAATAGACTCTATTAAATGGTCAAGATCATGCTCTGTGAACTGACTGTCACCGCTGTTTAACTCCAGTAAACGCCGTAATGCCGCGAGCGACTCTACATCAATGTGGTGAACTTTGCAGCCCATGGCGATAGTGGGCTCACGCGTATCAGCGTGCCGGTATAATTGCTCAACAAACATTTCAATGAGAGGGTGATTTTCATGAGCCAGAAACTCGACATGATAAGGCTCATGAGAATCAAAGGGTAGGGCGCCTAGCTCAGCCTCATTGGCTCTTAACCGCAGACCTTGCAGTGAGATATCCTCGATCACTACAGGAGCGGCTGATCCTGAGTGACTCAGGGTGCCATTTACGTTCAGGCTAATGCGTTGATACTGGCGTTGGTCGGACATTGCCCGTCTCCCTTATTGAACTTGCTTCTTTTTAATCCAAATGCGGAGCAAAGATCAATCAAATTTCATTTGCCTGCCATAAAAAAAACCGGGCAGAGCCCGGCTTTTGTCCTATTTTTTCGACATCCGTTTGTATTTGAGTCGATGGGGTTCAACCACATCCTCGCCATAGGTTTCTTTAAGCCAGGTTTCGTAGTCGTTATAGTTGCCTTCGAAGAAATTGATTTTTCCTTCATCGCGGTAATCCAGAATGTGCGTTGCTACGCGGTCCAGAAACCAGCGATCGTGCGAGATAACCATTGCGCAGCCAGGGAATTCCAGTAAGGCATCTTCCAGCGCCCGCAACGTTTCCACATCAAGGTCGTTGGTTGGCTCATCCAGTAACAACACATTCCCGCCGGCTTTTAACAGCTTGGCCAGGTGAACACGGTTGCGTTCACCGCCAGACAGGTCCTTGATATATTTTTGCTGCGTATTGCCCTTGAAATTAAAGCGGCTACAGTAAGCCCGTGCATTAATCTCGAAGTTACCGATACGCACAATATCCTGATCGTCAGAGATTTCTTTGTAAACGGTATTGTTTTCGTTCATGTGGTCACGGAATTGATCCACACTGGCTATTTGTACGGTTTCACCAATATCAATGCTGCCACTGTCTGGTTGTTCCTGACCGTTGAGCATCCGGAACAGGGTGGATTTACCAGCGCCATTAGGGCCAATGATCCCTACGATTGCTCCTTTCGGCACAGAGAAAGACATATCATCAATCAGTACCCGCTCGCCGTAAGATTTACGCAGATTCTCCACATCGATAACTTTGTCGCCTAAACGCTCACCGGGTGGGATAAATAACTCATTTGTCTCATTGCGCTTTTGATAGTCCGCGGTGGAGAGTTCCTCAAAGCGATTCATGCGCGCTTTAGATTTAGCATGACGACCTTTAGGATTGGAGCGAACCCATTCCAGCTCTTGCTTAATCGATTTCTGACGCGCACTCTCTGTACGTTCTTCCTGTTCCAGACGCTTCTCTTTTTGTTCCAGCCAGGAGGAATAGTTACCTTCCCACGGAATACCTTCACCACGGTCCAGTTCTAATATCCAGCCCGCCACGTTATCCAGAAAATAACGATCGTGGGTAATTGCCACAACGGTACCTTCATAATCGTGAAGGAAGCGCTCTAACCAGGCTACCGATTCAGCATCAAGGTGGTTAGTCGGTTCATCCAGCAACAACATATCTGGTTTTTCCAGCAACAACCGGCATAGTGCCACGCGACGGCGCTCGCCACCGGACAATTTGCTTACCTCGGCATCCCAGGGGGGCAGGCGTAAGGCATCGGCGGCCCGTTCCAGTGTATTTTCGATATTATGCCCGTCTTTGGCCTGAATAACGGCTTCCAGCTCACCCTGCTCTTTAGCCAGCGCGTCAAAGTCAGCATCTTCAGCAGCATATTCGGCGTATACTTCATCCAGGCGTTTAAGGGCGTGCGCGACATCCGCGACAGCCTCTTCTATATTGCCACGAACATCTTTCGACTCATCCAGCTGCGGTTCTTGGGGTAAATACCCGATGTTAATTCCCGGCATGGGGCGCGCTTCACCCTCAATATCGGTATCCAGGCCTGCCATAATGCGCAGCAAGGTAGACTTACCCGCACCATTGAGCCCCAGCACACCAATCTTGGCGCCCGGAAAAAAGCTTAAGGAAATATCTTTTAGAATTTGACGGTTAGGCGGTACAACCTTGCCTACCCGGTGCATGGAATAAACGTATTGTGACATGCTTTGTCCTTGCCCTGAAGAAAGGAGGGTATTGTAGCGGTTTTGTGAACATGATCACCAGTAAAGTGCACTCATGAGCTGTAATTGGTGAAGATTTCTTCATTATTCAAACAAACTGGTAATTTTGTGGGTCGACCGGGACGACGAAACCATCGTTTTGCAGTAATATATGCAGATTAATAGTTAACAGGAAACGAGGCGGTAGATGACAGTTGCAGGCAAGAGCCATTACACATTACGTGAGCTGGCAGACCATGTAGGTGCAAATCTGGTAGGGAACGATTCAATCACAATTAACGGCGTATCGACCTTGTCCGCGGCCGGAGAGAATCAGATTTCCTTTTTGACAAATACCAAGTACAAACCACAACTGGTGAATACCCAGGCTGGCGCAGTGATTCTGCATGAAAAAATGCGTCATGATAGCCCGGTCCCTGCATTAATCGTAAATAATCCTCACGCAGCGTTTGCTCTTATTTCTCAGTTATTTGACACCACTCCTGCGGTGGCGACAGATATTGCACAAAGCGCTGTTATTGATGAGAGTGCGACAATTGGCAGCAATGTGGCCTTGGGTCACCATGTAGTTATCGAAGCTGGGGTGGTACTGGAAGATAACGTGGTCATCGGTGCTAACACGGTGGTCGGCAAAAACACCCGCATCGGGAAAGACAGTATTGTTAATCCGAATGTAACCATTTACCACGGTGTTGATATTGGACAGCGGGTTACTATACACAGCCAGACTGTTATTGGTGCGTCCGGTTTTGGTTATGCCAATGATAAGGGGACCTGGATCCCGATCCCGCAAACCGGCGGTGTGCAGATTGGCGATGACAGTCAGATAGGTGCGTCAAGTAGCATCGATCGCGGTGCGATGGAAGACACTGTTATTGGTCAAAATGTCATCATCGATAACCAGGTACAGGTGGGTCACAATTGTATTATCGAAGATCATTCCTGTATCTGCGGTGCCACGGGCATTGCCGGTTCGGTGCATATCGGTAAACATGTGATTATTGGCGGGGGCGTAGGCATTAACGGACATATCCGGATTTGCGATAATGTCCAGGTTACCGGATATACTATGATTGTGCAGGATATTACGGAACCCGGCGTTTATTCATCGGGGCAACCGGCCATGAAAAATCGTGACTGGCGCAGAACTACTGTTCGTCTCAACCAGATTGGTGAATTGTACAACCGAGTCAAACAGCTGGAAAAAGCGCAGAGTGAGGATGCCTCATAGCGTCAACAGACGTTACCATGGCCGAATACGTATGTTCGGCTACAAACCAGTATACATACAGGATAAATTCACTAGAATAGGCGTTCATTTTAATGCCATTTCAAAATGCTGTTAAGGAGCCTCCATGTTACCTCGCGAAATGACAATTGCGGATTTTGATCCCGAACTGGCTGACGCCATGCAAAAAGAGACTGCGCGTCAGGAACATCATATCGAACTGATTGCCTCAGAAAATTACTGCAGCCCGCGGGTTATGGAAGCACAGGGCTCCCAGCTAACAAACAAATACGCAGAAGGTTACCCGGGTAAACGTTACTACGGTGGCTGTGAGCATGTCGATGTCGTTGAGCAACTTGCCATCGATCGCGCCAAAACACTGTTTGGTGCAGACTTTGCCAATGTACAACCGCATTCCGGTTCACAAGCTAATTCGGCAGCCTTTATGGCGCTGCTGGATGCCGGTGATACTGTATTGGGGATGAGCTTGTCTGACGGCGGCCATTTAACTCACGGCTCTCATGTTAATTTTTCCGGCAAAACCTACAATGCTGTCCAATATGGCTTAAACCATGACACTGGCGAGATTGACTATGCTCAGGTTGAGGCACTGGCGGTTGAGCACAAACCTAAAATGATCATTGGCGGGTTTTCTGCCTATTCAGGGATTGTCGACTGGGCGAAGTTTCGTGAAATTGCCGATAAAGTCGGCGCGTATTTGCTGGTTGATATGGCACACGTAGCAGGCCTGGTAGCAGCAGGTATTTATCCTAACCCGCTCCCTCATGCCCACGTGGTTACCACCACCACGCACAAAACTCTGGCCGGCCCACGCAGCGGTCTGATTTTGTCCTCCTGCGGTGATGAAAGTATTTATAAAAAACTCAATAGCTCTGTATTTCCCGGCAATCAGGGCGGGCCTTTGTGCCATGTCATTGCAGCTAAAGCTGTAGCGTTTAAAGAAGCGCTGGAGCCAGAATTCAAAGTGTATCAGCAACAGGTTGTCACCAATGCCAAAGCAATGGTAAGCGTGTTACAGGAGCGCGGCTATAACGTTGTTTCTGGTGGTACAGAAAATCATCTGTTTTTACTTGATCTGATTGATAAAGATATTACTGGTAAAGATGCCGATGCAGCGTTGGGCCGCGCGAACATTACGGTAAATAAAAACTCAGTACCTAACGATCCACGTTCTCCTTTTGTAACCAGCGGTCTGCGCATTGGTAGTCCGGCAATCACCCGTCGTGGATTTAAGGAAGAGCAGGCAAAACAGGTTGCAAACTGGATGTGTGATATTCTTGATAACATGGGAGATGATAGCGTTATCGAGCGTGTTAAATCTGAAGTGACAGAGCTATGCGGTAAATTTCCGGTTTACGCATAATTTTATTCACAGGCGTTGACTCCACTGGTCGGGGCAACGCCTTGGACGAAGAGGACGAGCCATGTTTTGCCCGTTTTGTTCCGAGCAGGAAACAAAAGTTATTGATTCGCGGTTAGTCGCTGAGGGGCATCAGGTTCGTCGTCGTCGTGAATGTATGGTTTGTCATGAGCGGTTTACGACATTTGAAAGCGCCGAACTGGTCATGCCCAGAGTAATTAAGCGTGATGGCTCGCGCGAACCTTTCAACGAAGATAAGCTCAGAGCCGGATTGCAGCGGGCACTTGAAAAACGCCCCGTCAGTACCGAAAAAGTTGAACAGTGTGTGCTGTCGCTAAAATCCAAACTTAGGGCTACCGGAGAACGGGAAGTGTCCAGTGAATTACTGGGCAGTCTCATCATGAATGCGTTGCGCGATCTAGATAAGGTTGCATACGTTCGTTTTGCATCTGTCTACCGTTCTTTTGAAGACATACGAGAATTCGGCGAAGAAATCGCACGACTTGGCGATTAGGTAATTCATGACCACACCTTCTGCACCCTCTGCATCTGTCGAACAGGATTATTTCTGGATGGCGCAGGCTATCAGGCTGGCGCAAAAAGGGGACTTTACCACCTCGCCTAACCCAAGGGTTGGGTGTATCATTTTAAATCACAATGGCGATAAAGTCGGAGAGGGGTGGCATCTGCGAGCCGGTTCGCCTCATGCTGAAGTCTATGCACTGCATCAGGCCGGTGAACAGGCTATTGGAGGTACCGCGTACGTAACCCTGGAACCGTGTAGTCATCATGGACGCACTCCGCCGTGCGCGCAGGCTCTTATTGCCGCTAACGTGCAACGGGTAGTAGTCGCCATGACTGATCCAAATCCCCAGGTCAGTGGCCGGGGCTTGCAAATGCTCCAGCAGGCCGGCATTGAAGTTACCTGCGATATACTGGCCGCGGAGGCTGCCCGTCTCAATCCTGGCTTTATCAAACGGATGATAAAAGCAAAACCCTGGGTGACGGTCAAGCTGGCCATTAGTCTGGATGGCAAAATCGCACTGGCCAATGGTAAGAGCCAATGGATTACAGGGCCGGAGGCGCGCCAGGATGTGCAAAGATACAGGGCGCGCAGTTGTGCAGTTCTCACCGGCAGTGGTACTGCACGAACAGACAACCCCAGTTTGCTCGTGCGCCCGCAGCAGGCCAATATTCCTGATTATCCCCTACCGGATATTCGTCAGCCAGTCAGAGTTGTGCTGGATAACAATAAGGCGCTATCACCTGACCTGCAGTTGTTTACTGACGGCCATATAACCTGGCGTGTTACCGCTAATACACATATTTTGGAAGCAAACGATATACCCGTCGACAGCATAGCCGGTAAGCTGGATATAGGGCAGATGCTTGAAATACTGGCGGCGAAAAATATTAATCAACTTTTTGTTGAGGCCGGACCGGGTCTGGCAGGCGCACTGTTGGAAGCACAAGAAGTAGATGAGCTCGTTATTTATCAGGCGCCGAAAATCTTAGGTCATCACGCACAAAGCATGGTTCGACTAGCAGATTTTTCATCACTGAGCGAAGCAATTGATTTGCGTTTACAAAGCCAACGCATGATAGGAAACGACCTCAAAATGGTTTTTCAGGTCGTATCGACAACAAATTAAGCGAGAATAGTATGTTTACAGGAATAGTAGCAGCACTGGGTACCATCACCAAACTTCATCGCCGTGGTGAAGATATCCGTCTGACAGTTTCTTCCGGTAAGCTGGACATGTCTGATGTGGCGTTGGGAGATAGCATCGCCACCAATGGTGTGTGTCTCACTGTGGTTGAATTTGGAAATGACTATTATTGCGCAGATGTGTCCGCAGAAACTATAAAGTACACCGGTTTTGCGCATTATTCTACCGGATCAAAGGTGAATCTGGAGAAGGCCATGCGGCCCACTGACAGATTTGGCGGACATATCGTTTCGGGACATGTGGATGGAGTGGGTACCATTAACAGTATTACGGATCACGGTGAGTATGTCGAAATCTGGGTCGAGGCACCTGCTGACATTGCAAAATATATCGCTCACAAAGGCAGTATAACGGTCGATGGTGTCAGTCTGACGGTCAATGAAGTGCAGGGCGCTGCATTTATGCTATGGATCATTCCTCACACCCTTCAGGAAACTGTTATAGGCGAATATAAGGCTGGAAGTCAGGTCAATCTTGAAGTGGACGTGGTGGCCCGTTATATCGAACGCCTTATGCAAGGCAAACACGCAGCAGAGCCGACGAACAACGACATTAGCATGGCGTTTCTGGCTGAAAATGGATTCTTAAAAAAATAGTACACCCTACAAAAAAAGCGAAGGTTATGGCACTGAACAATACAAAGGATATCATTGAGGATATCAGGCAGGGTAAAATGGTTATCCTGATGGATGATGAAGATCGCGAGAATGAGGGCGACATCATCATGGCTGCTGAGCACGTGACACCGGAAGCCATAAACTTTATGGTTACTCATGCTCGCGGACTGGTTTGCCTGCCGATGACAGAGCAGCGTTGCCGGCGCTTGAATCTACCCTTGATGGTGGATAAAAATGGTGCGCAGTTTACCACCAATTTTACAGTTTCTATCGAAGCTGCCCGCGGAGTGACCACCGGTATTTCAGCAGCTGATCGGGCGACTACGGTACGGGCTGCTGTAGCGCGCGGAGCAATAGCTGAAGACATCGTGCAACCCGGGCATATTTTTCCCCTAATCGCTAAAGAAGGCGGCGTTTTAAATCGAGCTGGCCATACTGAAGCGGGTGTAGACCTGGCCCGGCTGGCCGGCTGTGAACCAGCGGCGGTGATTGTTGAAATTCTCAATGAAGATGGCACGATGGCTCGTCGCCCGCAGCTTGAAAAGTTCGCTGAAAAGCATGATTTGAAAATTGGCACCATCGCCGATCTTATTGAGTATCGCAATCTTAATGAAACCACCATTGAAAAGGTAGCGCAGTGCCAGCTGCCTACTGCCTATGGCGAATTTGAGTTGCATACCTACAAAGACATTATTGATAATCAGGTGCATTTTGCATTAAAAAATGGCGATATTAATCCTGATTCACCCACGTTGGTCAGGGTACACTTGCATAATACCCTGAGCGATTTACTGGGTTCTACCCGGTCAATTAATCGCTCGCTGACACTTCCAGAAGGTATGCAGCAAATCGCCAACGAAGGTGGTGTTTTGGTAGTACTGGGCAAGGAAGAAGATTTAATTAGTCAGGTACAACGTTTTGCAGCCGAAGACCGTGGCGAGCAGGCCGCAGGAAAAACCTGGGAAGGTTCCTCAAGAACCATTGGTGTAGGCAGTCAGATACTGGCGTCCCTGGGCGTTAAGAAAATGCGCCTGCTTAGTAAGCCGATAAAATATCACGCGCTATCAGGATATGGTCTGGAAGTTGTTGAATATATACATCCTGACGAATAAACCGTGTCAAGGCGGCCATCCGGCTGCATCATTTCATTTTGTTTGTGCGCAGTTGTGCTATACTGCGCGCCGTTTTTAGCAAGGGTAAATAAGCCATGCAGGTAATCGAAGGTAACATCAGAGCAACGGGTAAAAAATTTGCCATTATTGTTTCCCGTTTCAACAGTTTTATAGTGGAAAGTCTTCTTGAAGGGGCGTTGGATACACTTGAACGCAACGGTGAAGTCAGTGACGGTGATATCACACTTGTTCGTGTGCCTGGTGCGTATGAGCTACCTGTAGCGGCTAAGAAACTTGCCGAAAAAGGTAAGTTCGATGCCATCATTGCGCTGGGAGCGGTTATCCGGGGTGGAACACCACATTTTGATTTTGTGGCCGGTGAGTGCAATAAAGGTCTGGCGCAGGTTTCTTTAGAATACGGTATTCCGGTATCTTTTGGTGTCATTACCACTGATTCTATCGAACAGGCAATTGAACGGGCAGGAACCAAAGCGGGTAACAAAGGCGCGGAAGCGGCCATGGGTGCACTGGAAATGGTTAATGTTGTCAGCGCGCTAGAAAGCCTGTAAGGATAATCACGTGAAAGTTTCAGCAAGACGTAAAGCTCGCGAGCTGGCTGTTCAGGGAATATACTCCTGGCAGATGAGCAAAAATGATATCGCTCAGGTTGAGCTTGGGCTGGCTACCAGCAACAATATGCATCAGGTAGATATGGTGTACTTTCAGGCCATACTTCGTGGCGTATCACAGGATGCCGAGCGCCTTGATGGAATCATCAAACCTTACCTGGGCCGCCTGCCCGAAGAGCTTGACCCTATTGAAAAAGCGATTTTGCGCGTAGCCACCTTTGAGTTAGTGGAACGGATTGATGTGCCGTATCGGGTAGTTATCAACGAAGCCATTGAGCTGGCCAAAGTGTTTGGCGCAGAAGAAAGCCATAAGTTTATTAATGGCGCGCTGGATAAGGCGGTCCGAAAACTGCGTGAAGACGAGCGCAAATGATCATCTGCGCAGTACCTGGCGTAGTGTTTTATCATCCAACCCTGCACCCATAAGTATATCGTGAAAGAGTTTGACTTAATTGGCCGTTATTTTGTTGATGGCGGCTATCAGAGAAAAGACGTTGTGGTTGGAATCGGCGATGATTGTGCTGTGACCACCATGGCATCCCATCAACAGCTTGCTATCACAACTGATACCCTGGTAGGCGGGATCCACTTCTTAAAAGAAGCACCGGCAAAGTCCGTGGCGTATAAAGCCGTGGCGGTGAATTTAAGCGATTTAGCGGCCATGGGCGCGGAGCCTGCCTGGATAAGCCTGTCGTTGTCTATTTCAGAAGTTGATGAAGCCTGGATGGCCGACTTTGCAGAAGGAATGTACGAGTTAACCCGTTATTATTCAGTTCAGTTGATTGGCGGTGACACGGTACGCGGCCCCTTGTCTATGACAATCACAGCGCAAGGGTTTATTCCACAGCATAATGAGCTCAGGCGCTCTACAGCTAAACCGGGCGACTGGATCTATGTTACCGGTAGTCTTGGCGATGCAGCAGCAGGGCTGGACATACTGACCCGTAAAATTGAGGCCGGCGATGGCGTGAAGTCCTACTTGGTTGATCGCCATTTGTTTCCCACACCGCGTGTAGCAGTAGGCACCGCATTACGGCGCGTAGCCAGTTCCTGCATTGACGTTTCGGATGGATTTTTATCCGACCTGAACCATATTCTGCGGGCATCATCCTGTGGCGCCTGCATTCAGGTAGATAAATTACCCATATCCAGCCAGCTACGGGATACTGTTGATGTGGAGCAAGCGACACAATATGCACTGACTGGCGGTGATGATTATGAACTGATCTTTACTGTCAACGAAGAGCAGCGTGGTAAGCTTGAAACAGCCCTGGCCAGTACCGGGATCACAACAACATGCGTCGGTCAGATTACCGGACATGAAGGTAAAGTTGATCTTAAGCAAAATAACGAACCCTATCCAATGCCGTCTGTGACCGGCTTCGAGCACCAGTTTTAATGCAGCGTCAGTACCGCGAGCGTGTTTCCATGAAAAACCCTGTACATTTTTGTGCGTTGGGTTTTGGTAGTGGGCTAATTCCGGTGATGCCCGGCACCTTTGGATCGGTAGCGGCGCTACCGCTGCTGGGCGCGACAATCTATGCCTCAGGTGGCGTGTTTGTGGGCCTCACTCTGCTCTTGTCACTTATTGGTATCTATCTGTGCGGCAAGACAGCGGATGATATGCAAGTTCATGATCATGGCTCAATTGTCTGGGATGAAATTGCGGGCATGTTCTGTACTTTTTTATTTATTCCTATAACTCCTCTGCATTTGCTGGCAGGTTTTGTGCTTTTTCGCCTGTTTGATATTTTAAAGCCCTGGCCGATTATTGTTGTGGATAAGCGGATGCATGGCGGGCTTGGTATTATGCTTGATGATCTTCTGGCAGGGATTATGGCGTGTTTAACGCTGCACACGCTGCTGGTGCTCTGGCCATTTTGATACGTTTACAAGAAAAGAAAAAAAACCGGCTTAAAAGCCGGTTTTTTTTATTTTGCCTGAAAAGCTTCTATGCGGGAAATGATCCCCGGTCCATCCAGCCCCAGTGCGGTATACATTTCCTGCTGGGTGCCCTGTTCGATAAAACGGTCCGGCAAACCTAGCTGAAGCAGGTGGACCAGCCGCTTATCCTGTTGCAGGAATTCCGCGACACCGGCACCTGCACCGCCAGCAATACATCCGTCTTCTAATGTTACCAGTAGCTCATGCTCGTCGGCCAGCTGGCGAATTAAGTCTTCATCGAGAGGCTTCACAAAACGCATGTCTGCCAAAGTAGCATCCAGCTGGTCAGCAGCGTCCTCGGCATAGGGCATTAATGTTCCAAAGTTGAGAATTGCAATGGTTTTTCCCTGGCGCGTGACCTGACCTTTACCAATTTTCAATGCCTGCATCGCTGATTCCGGCGCGACGCCTTTACCCGCACCACGGGGATAACGAACTGCCGAAGGATGCTTCGCCATATGTCCGGTGTAGAGCATCTGGCGACATTCATTTTCATCGGATGGGGCCATGATGATCATGTTGGGAATACACCTTAAAAAAGCTAAATCAAATGCTCCCTGATGAGTCTGGCCGTCGGCGCCAACGATGCCCGCCCGATCGATAGCAAAAAGAACGGGCAAATCCTGAATAGCAACGTCGTGAATGAGCTGATCATAGGCGCGCTGCAAAAAGGTTGAGTAAATAGCAACAACAGGATTCATCCCGTCTTTAGCCAGACCGGCTGCATAGGTCACACTGTGCTGCTCTGCAATGGCGACGTCGCTGTATTGGTCTGGATATTTCTGCGAGAAAGTTACCATTCCGGAGCCTTCACGCATGGCCGGCGTGATAGCCATCAGTTTTGGATCCTCGGCTGCCATATCACATAACCACTGACCAAACACTGCAGAAAAGCTTGGTGCGCTTGGTTTGGCAGTAGGCAGCGCATTATCGGCAGGATTAAACTTGGGCACCGCGTGGAATTTTATGGGATCTTTTTCAGCCTGAGGGTAGCCTTTGCCTTTACAGGTAACGACATGAAGTAACTGTGGCCCTTTAAAATTTCGCATGTTGCGAAGGGCATCAACCACCGTATCCACGTCGTGACCATCAATAGGACCAATGTAATTAAAGCCCAGTTCCTCGAAAATCGTGCCGGGAACTACCATACCCTTAAGATGCTCTTCGGCACGGCTGGCAAACTCTTTGATGGGTGGAACATTGCTAAGCAATTTCTTGCCGCCGTCGCGGATTTTGTTAAAGAAGTTTCCGGTCAACAGACGTGCAAGATGAGAGTTCAGTGCGCCAACATTTTCAGAAATCGACATTTCGTTATCGTTTAATACAACGACCATGTCTTTGTTTATGTCACCAGCATGATTCATGGCTTCAAACGCCATGCCTGCTGTCATCGCACCATCGCCGATAACCGATACAACCTTGCGGCCTTTACCTTCTTTATCTGCAGCTACCGCCATACCCAGCCCGGCACTGATTGAAGTGGAGGAATGGCCTACTGCAAAAGTATCGTATTCGCTTTCACCAGGCCAGGGGAAGGGATGCAGCCCGTCCTTCTGACGAATCGTTGACATACGCCCGGCACGACCGGTAACAATTTTGTGAGGATAAGCCTGATGGCCGACATCCCAGATCAAACGATCAAATGGTGTGTTGTAAACATAATGCAATGCAACAGTCAGTTCCACCGTGCCCAGCCCGGATGCAAAATGCCCACTGCTCTGGCTTACACACGTCAGCAAATACTGCCTAAGCTCATCAGCCAGGGTTCTTAATTTTTCCTTGGGCAGCTTGCGCAGCTGCTCGGGAGTCTGGGCTTTAGCCAGTGTTGGATAATGGGTTAAATCTAAACTCATCGGTGATTATTCTGTCTTATTATGAGATACAACATCTACTAATGGCGGCGATTAACCATCAGATCAGTAAATGCTGACAGGTATTCGGTATTGTAGGGTAAGCTGGCAAGCGCCTGCAGCGCCTCTTCATGTAGCCTGGCCAGCTCTTGTTTAGCCTGGTCCATTCCGATTAGCGCAGGGAAGGTATTTTTCCCCAGCGCTTCATCTGAGCCTTGTGGCTTGCCCAGTAATTGAGCATCGCCTTCGACATCCAGAATATCATCCTGTACCTGAAAGGCCAGACCAATAATACGTGAAAATGTAATGAAATGCTGTCTGTCCGAATCTTTTATATCTGCCACTAGGGTGATCATCTCAGCGCAAGCACTTAACAGAGCGCCTGTTTTAAGCTGGTGCAGACGTCTCAGAGTGTTTATGTCGATACTCTGACCGGTTGCCGAGAGATCAATCGCCTGACCTCCACACATACCTTCATAGCCCGACGCCCTGGCCAGAATTGCCACCAGCTTTGCCCGCTGGCCTTCCGCTTGTGCAGAAACAGGGTGCTCGGCCAGAATACTAAACGCCAGGGTCTGCAGCGCATCGCCAGCTAAGATAGCGGTAGCTTCATCAAACTTGATGTGGCATGTAGGCTGACCCCGACGCAGTGCATCATCATCCATCGCAGGTAAGTCATCGTGCACCAGTGAATACGCATGGATACATTCAATAGCCATGCTGATCACCAATTGATCCTGCCGGGGGATATCCAGTGCATTTCCGATTAAATGTGTCAGTAGCGGACGCATTCGCTTGCCACCAACCAGTAAAGCATGCTGCATCGCTTGTTTAAGGCTGGGGGCATGGCTGGGAAGCGAGTCGATAAGTGCCAGTAGGCCCTCATCTGTCTGCTGTTTTACTTGCTGACGAAGCGCGTCAAAGTTCATAATTTTGCCTGCTGTCCGTATTCAATAACAGTACCTTAACAATCGGCGTTAACCGTCGTTTTCGTCTGTCAGTTCCCGGAGTGTGTCCTGGCCCTGCTCGGATAGCAGAATTTTAACCTTTTGTTCAGCTTGCTCAAGTGCTTGCTGACTGATTCGTGACAACCGGATGCCTCGTTCAAACTTTTCCAGTGCCTGATTAAGGGGCAGGTCGCCGTTTTCCATTTCTGTGACAATAGTTTCAAGTTCCGTCAGACTATCTTCAAAAGAGATTGATTTTTCTTTGTCAGTCACTACTCTTTCCGCGATTGGAATTAATACGCGCACATTAACCGACCGGGGAGGGGTGGTCAAATGGTTTGTCCAGTGACATGGCCTGCTTCAGTCACTTTCATATTCTTCTGATTAGGGTTTGACTTTGAATACTTAAGTGAGCCAAATCAAACAGCAATTACTTCAATTTGGTTATAGAATTTTCACGCAATGCCGATAGTATACATGGCGCTATTTTTGCGGCTTTGTAACCTGCTAATTTGCAAGCACGTTTAGAAGTCATGTTTCGTCGCAAATAACGTATTCATAGAGTGAGGATTTACAGGTGGATTTAGCAACCGTCATAGGCATGTTAGGTGGTATTGGTTTCATAGTCATGGCCATGATTTTAGGTGGGGATCTGATGATGTTTATGGATGTCCCTGCGGTGCTAATTGTATTTGGTGGTACGCTCTTTGTCGTACTTTCCCAATTCACGCTCGGCCAGTTTTTCGGAGCAGGAAAAATTGCTGGCAAAGCATTTATGTTCAAAATCGATACGCCTGATGAACTAATCGAGAAAATCGTTGAAATGGCAGATTCAGCACGTAAAGGCGGCTTTCTAGCCTTAGAGGAAGCTGAAATTGGTAACCCGTTTATGCAAAAAGGGGTGGACATGCTGGTGGACGGCCATGATATTGAAGTGGTTAGAGAAACACTGGTGAAAGATATTTCGATGACCACCGAGCGCCACCAGTTTGGCGCATCTATTTTCAAAGGCATGGGCGATGTCGCCCCGGCTATGGGAATGATTGGAACGCTGATTGGTCTGGTGGCGATGCTTTCAAATATGGATGATCCCAAAGCCATAGGACCGGCCATGGCGGTAGCACTTCTAACTACATTGTACGGTGCATTTATGGCCAATGTTATCTGTTTGCCAATTGCCTCTAAGCTGAACAACAGGCTGGAAGAAGAAAAGTTAAATCAAAAGCTCATATTAGACGGTATTGTGGGCATAGCCGATGGTCAGAACCCCCGTGTTATCGAAGGAATTCTAAAGAATTATCTGGCCTCGAGTAAGCGTTCCAACGGCGAGGAGGAGTAGCCTGTATGGCGCAGGAAGAAGAGTGTCCGAAATGCCCGCCGGAAGGTTTGCCTGCCTGGATGGGGACCTTTGCTGATTTAATGTCGCTGCTGATGTGCTTTTTTGTTTTGCTGTTGGCCTTTTCTGAAATGGATGTGCTTAAATTTAAGCAAATTGCCGGTTCAATGAAGTATGCCTTTGGTGTGCAGAATAAAATCGAAGTAAAAGATATCCCTAAAGGGACATCGGTCATCGCCATGGAGTTCAGACCGGGTAAACCTGATCCTACGCCTATTGAAACTATCCAACAACAAACAATAGAAGTCACGCAGCAAATGCTTGAGTTTCAGGCGGGGGATGAAGATTCAGCCGGCGGCCGTCAGAAACAACGTGGTGAGCAGCGTGGCGGACAGGCCCAGAGCACCTCCACAGAGCAATCTTCATCGGCTGAGCAAAGCGCTGAAAAAGAAGAAATCAATGAAATGATGAAAAAGGTTGCCGAGCAGTTGCAGAAAGAAATTCTGGATGGTGCTATTGAACTTGAAAGCCTGGGGCAGCAACTGACTATCCGTATTCGTGAGAATGGTTCATTTTCTGCTGGTTCGGCGTTTCTTCAACCTCAATTTACGCCAGTATTACGGAAAGTAGGCAGGTTACTCGCCGACATGCCCGGCGAGATTGAAATTTCTGGTCATAGTGATGGTCAGCATATCGCCAATGAGCTATACCGATCGAACTGGGATCTATCAGCTCAGCGGGCTGTAGCTGTTGCTGAAGAGGTTCGCCAGGCGCAGGGTTTTGATGAAAGTCGAATGAAAGTGGCGGGGAAAGCTGCCACTGAGCCTCTTGTTAAAGAGCCGCAGAATGACGAGGAGCGGGCCAGGAATCGTCGGGTAGAGATACATATTAATCAGGGTAAGCCTAAGCTATCCAAACCAATTTCTGTATTGGAGGATTAAAGACATCGTCGATATCAGCAAGCCAAACAATTTGCTGATATTAATAAAAAAGGCTTATCCAATACGGGTAAGCCTTTTTATTACCTCAGGTATGAGTTAAAGGGCTAACGATGTTACCCACGAACCAGCGGTGCTTTGCACTGAGGCTTAGTGATTACCAGTTGAACGGCGCTAATGGTGCGCTCCAGAAATCCCCCTTCACAATATTTGAGATAATACGCCCACATCCGGGCGAATCGCTCGTCGTAACCATCAGCCATTAACGCCTCTTTAGCACTGACAAACCCTCGATACCAGTCGTCCAGCGTTTTCGCATAATCCAGCCCGATATCCTGTAAATCACGGATCATAAGGTCACTGTAGCGCTTGAGATGATCATTAATAACCAACTGAGAGGGCAGGAAGCCACCGGGGAAAATATACTTTTGAATAAAATCGACACTGTTAGCGTAACTGTCGAACCGCCTGTCGTCGATAGTGATAGACTGCAACGCCATAATGCCGTCTTCTTTTAAAAGACTACTGCATTTAGCGAAAAAATTACCAAGGTATTTTTTACCTACAGCCTCAATCATTTCAACCGATACCAGCTTATCGTAAGTGCCTGACAAATCACGATAATCCTTTTTTAACAAGGTGACTTGCGCTTGCAAATTTTCTCTGGCTACCCAATCCCGGGCGTACGCATACTGTTCTTCTGAGATCGTAGTAGTCGTGACTTTACAGCCGTAGTGTTTGGCGGCATATATAGCCAAGCCTCCCCAGCCGGTGCCAATTTCCAGCAGATGATCCTGTTCGGTAAGCTGAAGCTTATTACATAATGCTGATAACTTATGATGCTGTGCTTCTCTGAGACTGGAATTGGAATCAGGATAAATAGCGGACGAATACATCATCGTCTCATCCAAAAACCGGGTATATAGCTTGTTACCTAAATCATAGTGGGCTTCAATATTTTTCTTTGCCTGCGCTGCATGATTGCGGCGAGTGAAATGCTGAACTTTGTGTACCGGCAGCGTTAACCACTTAAATTTATTTTCCCACTTATCCAGAAAGGCCAGATTACGAGCGAAAATGCGAATAACTGAAGTCAGGTCGGGAGTTTCCCATAGCCCGTCCATATAAGTTTCTCCGGCAGCAATGCTGCCGCCGAATAATAATTGCCGGTAAGCTGATATTGACTGAATATCAATGGTTGCCTGGAGTGGGTCATCAGGGTTACCGAATTTCGCAATGGTATGTCCTTGCTCGGCAATCTTCATATGTCCTTCTGGCAAGACGGACATCACTTTTAGAAATGCGGTACGGCTCATTCTGTCGACAAGCGACCCTGCTGGCAATATAGTTGCTGCGGATTCTCCGTGTGACATATCAATTCCTAACTATTCGGGTGCGAGTAAACAGGCGTGCGCTTGAGCCATAACTTAAGCGCCTGCCAATAAATTCCAACAACGGTTTTGACCGTCATACTAGGTGTCTTCAAAAGTGCTTTGCGCAAGGTCTTTGAAGTCAGAGGCTCATACTTCATGGCTAAGCCCGCGCTGAAATGTTTTTTATCCTGATAACAGTCCATGCGCAATGTAAAGGCGTCACCAGGCTGCTCGATTTGCCATTTATACTGCATATCCATCGGATTGAAGGGGGATACATGAAATTGCTTTTCGGTATCTCGCTGTTCAGCCAAATTTACAAGATAATAATGACGCTCGTTCCAGGGGGTATTAGACACCTCCGCCAGCATGTGACTAAAATCAGTATTGCCTGCAGGTCTTACAAAATAAAAATTGACCGGACTAAAATATAGCCCGAACATTCTCAACTGTCCTAGCAAGAAAACATCCCCGTTCAACTCTGGCCCGCCCAACTCAGTAATTTTACTCAATACTGACAATTTAACATCCTGACTTTCGTCCCCAACGTAATCTGTTCTACGAAAACGTACAAGCGACCGATGCATTGATGAAAAATGTTTAACGTTTTCATCTAGTTGATTCAGCTCATCCAGAGAGATCCAGAATAAAAAAATTGAGTAGGTAAATCTATGACGGGTAGGCAAAAATCGCTCATGATATACTGTGCCATGATAAATACCGCTGCTAGTCACAAGGTTTCTCCAAACCGGGCAGCAACATCCAGAGCACTATTTACACCATCTTCGTGGAAGCCGTTATACCAATAGGCCCCGCAAAAATGAAGATTGTCTATGCCGCAAATTTCCTGGCGACGTTGTTGAGCAGCAACCATATTGTGACTGTATTGTGGATGCGCATACTGATAGCGCCCCAGGATTTTAGACTCATCAATCGCTGCTGTATTATTCAGAGTCACGCAAAATGTTGTATCGCAATCCAATTGTTGCAAGATATTCATATCATAGGTAACCGTAGCCGGCGCCCGGGCCTCATCGGGAGACTCTGTCAGACGATAATTCCAGCTTGCCCATGCGAGCTTGCGGTCGGGGAGTTGGCTGGTATCAGTATGCATCACCACATCGTTCATTGAATAAGGAATCGAGCCGAGAATCTCGTTGTGTTCAGTGGTTGGGTTTGCCAATATTTTCAGAGCCTGATCACTATGGCAGGCAAAGATGACCTGATCATAATCATCATAACCATCCTGGGTTACAACTCGCCAGCGCTCAGCACTTTTTTCCACCGACAGCACCGGCGTTGATAATTTTATCCGTTCTTTAAAGCTCGCAATGAGTGGTTCAATATAGGAAGAAGAGCCGCCCACTAACGTGTACCATTGAGGGCGGTTCGTAATATTCAATAAGCCATGGTTGCCAAAAAATTGCAGGAAGAAACGTAAAGGGAACTCGCGGGTTTGTTCAATACTGGCTGACCAGATTGCTGCACACATAGGAAGAATATATAAATTAGCAAAATCATCACTTAGCTTTAGCTCGCGGATAAATCCGAAAAGGGTTTTATCTGCGACCTTCGCATCTTCTTTAATAAGTTTTTTACAGGCTTTATTAAATGTAAGAATGTCTTTCACAATTCGCCAAAAGCGCGGTCTTAATATATTGCGACGCTGGGCGAAGAGGGTATTGATGGTGTTACCATTGTATTCAATACCGGATTTTGGCGCGTGTACAGAAAAACTCATCTCAGTGGGCTGACTCTTAATCGATAGCTTTTCCATGAGTTTGATGAAATTCGGGTATGTCCAGTCATTAAATACGATGAACCCGGTATCTATGGCGTAGTGTTTGTCCTTAACAGTAACCTGTTTGGTCGCAGTATGACCGCCAATATAGTCGTTAGACTCATAAACAGTAATATCGTGGCGGTTGTGTAAAAGGTGGGCGCAGGTTAGACCGGAAATTCCTGTTCCGATAATGGCAACCTTCTGATTCATTATTTTGTACTCTTTAGTTACTACTTATTACGCATAGACAAAGATATCTTTCGCTGCAACCCTGTAGGCAGAATGTGCATAAAGCGCATAATCCAGCCAAACAAGGTTGGGAAAAAGATAGACTGGCGATTCTTTTCTATACCATACAACAGATCTTTAGCAGCCCGCTCAACTTTAATCATCATTGGCATGTCAAAATCATTCTGATCGGTTAAGGGGGTTTCAACAAACCCGGGTGAAACTGCCTGAACCTTCACGCCTTTGTCCCACAAGTCAATTTCGAGAGACTTGGTAAAATAGTGGAGGGCAGCTTTTGATGAACCGTAGGCTTCTGTTCTGGTAAATGGGAACAGGCGCGCCATACTATCGACGATGACGAGTTTGTTACCTTTATTAAGGTTCGGTAATAGCCCATTCACACAGTTTACGACACCAAAAAAATTAGCCTCAAAAACCCGACGAAACATATCGGTTTCAAACTGATCTATATCAACATATTCACAGGTGCCCGCATTCAATACTGCAATATCAAATGTACATTGATTTAATGCTTCTGCAGTCTGCTTAGCATCGCTGACATCAAACCGCAGTCCGGTGATATTGGTGTGTTCGCCCAATGTGTCCAGTTTTTCCTGGTTGCGGCCGCATGCAATGACTTCATAGCCATTATCTGCTGCCTTAAGAGCCAGCGCTTCACCTATTCCGGATGTTGCGCCGGTTATTAACATAGTAGTCATTGAGCTAGCTTCCTTTTTACCTTTTTGATTATCCAACCGATAAGGGGAATATGTTCATAGACCATTTCACCCAAATCGTAGTAATCACGATGAAAGTAAAACCCCTGGTCGGTTTTCTTCAGTAATGTCGTACCATCCAGGTGAATTGTCTTTTGCGGCTTTTTCAGCACCAATGTCATATACCACGTAATCAGATAATGAATATCTGCATCGTTGGACTCACAGGTGACAACGTGTTGAATGTCAAACTCGCAAGACGATGCCTGTTCATTAAGCTTTTCAAAATAGTGCGCCACATCGTCAATGCCTTTATGACGCTGAATGGGGTCAATGAATTCTACATCCTGCGTGTAAATAGTCTGCAAATCAGTAGATGAAATTTTTGTAAGGTCCCGATAAATCGAGCAAAATCTTTCTATATGGGTCATGGGCATTATTTTGTAAAATGTATAAAAACATTACCCAAATTTTCATACTCAAGATCATAAGTGGCTAATTGTTGCGCGTCGCACTGTCCTGATATTGTCGATCCAATTACAATTTAAGGGCGTAATCAGCCTCAATCACTCATCTACTTTGCGCAGCTGAATGTCGTATCAATCTGTACCTCTTTTTCCGCTATCTGCTCATCTGATGCCAGAAGGACGGATGTCGCTTCGAATCTTTGAACCCCGCTACACGCGGATGGTAAAGGAGGTTTGTGCACAAGATGCCGGTTTTGTGGTGTGTATGCTGAATGCGGAAGGAGATAAAAAAGATAACAAACATATTTTTCCTGTAGGTACGTTTGCCAAAATTATTGACTTTGAATTGCTCGAAGATGGATTGCTTGGCATAAAGGTTGCTGGTCTTTACAACGTAGAGGTGCGAAACATCGAAACAGAGCCTGACGGATTACGAGTTGGGCAGTATGAAAAGCATGATGCTTGGCAATGTGATGTTTCCCCCCAACAAATTACACCTATGGTGGAAAGGTTAGAGGAAGTATTCGAGCGTTACTCAGAGATTAGTAGTTTGTATGACAACGCTCAGTTTGATGATCCTCGGTGGGTACTTTATCGATGGTTAGAATTACTACCGATAGATGCTAAACAAAAACAGTATTTTCTTACTCAAAAAGATTGTAAGCCGTTGCTAAACTATTTAAGTGCTCTGATGCAATAGACAGTGTGTAAATATTACATTGGCAACCAAGAATAGATTACTGTAAACACCTGGTCATGGATCACATAACTTTTCGCCGTAGATACTCATTACCATACAGGAAAGGCGGACGGAAGCTTATGTTAGTTGGAATCCCATTAGAACAAAGCAACAGTGTAGTTAAACCGAAAGATTGTGCTGGAGAGATGTCAGGCTATATCGTTTCAATAGCAGAAAATCGGTGCAAACGTTCGTTTGCCAGAATTTTTAGTTATTTTGCTCCCCGCCTTCGCTCTTATGCGCTTAAGCAAATGGGTAATGAAGCTCTGGCGATGGAGTTGGTCCAGGATACTATGTCAAATGTGTGGCAGAAAGCGCATTTGTTTAACGCGGAGAAAGGCAGCCCGTCTACGTGGATATTTACAATTGCGAGAAATATTCGTTTCGATATGCTGCGTAAACTTCAAAATCGTAAAGAAGATGTATGTTCTGACGACTTGTGGCCCGTATTATGTGAACAAACAGCCGATGCCAATGAAGCGTCGCTGGATGAACAGATAACACTTGAGCAAATTGGTTTTATGTTCGAATCGCTTCCGGTAAAGCAGAAAGCTGTCATTGAGGCTATTTATATTGATGGTAAATCTCAGCAGGAAGTGGCCGATGAACTGAGTATTCCACTTGGCACAGTAAAGTCGAGAACACGCCTTGCGCTGCAACGTTTGAAGGTTATGCTAAACGACCATGATTAAGTTTCATCCTGACCCTGAACAATTATCGTTGTATGTTCAGGGTGGGCTGACACCTGTCGAATCATTAATGGTCCGGGCACACTGCGATTATTGTGATAGGTGTAGTAAAGTAGTGCATGAGAAAACCGTTTTGCTGGGAGAAAAATTTGCCAGTGAAAATGTATTGGCTGCAGAGACTCGGGCCGTACACACTTCCACCAATTTATCTGCAATTTTCGATGAAATTGTAAAGTCACCCGCATCGAATGCTGTACCCCCTCCCAAAAAAATGCCTACTACTGTTGAGCTTGATGGCAGAAGATTTGTTCTTCCTCGCACATTGAGAAAGTTCATTTCGTCAGTGGGAAATTGGTCAAGTCTCGTGGGAAAGGTGTGGCAGGCGCCTGTTAAATTGGGCGGGGCGCAGATAGCAAATCTGGTTTATATTGGACAGCACGGCGAGATACCAGAACATACGCATAAAGGTGTCGAGACCACCCTGGTGTTAAAAGGAGAATTTAAAGACGGCATTAATGCTTACCAACCAGGCGATTATATTCGCATGAGTGGCACAGATACTCACACCCCCTATACAGACTCCCCCCAGGGATGTCTGATATTCAGTGTTCTCGACCAACCGTTACAGTTCACTTGTGGCATTGCAAAATTCATTAATCCCTTTAGCGCTGTCTATTTTCGCTAAAAAAACCTGCTTGACGCAGGTTTTGTATTAACTGATAAAACTACTATCCGGATAATTAAGCTTTAACGTTTTAATGGCGTTGTCACGCAACTCGGTCAACCCCAGTTCTTCATAACTGGATACCATAATCTCCAGCGCACGCTGCACCTGATCAGAATCCGGAAAATGCTCAATGACATAACGACCCCGGTTAGCAGCAGCTACATAGGCTTCTCGACGCATATAAAATTTTGCAATAGCGATCTCATAGCTTGCCAGACGGTTCTTAATGAACATCATACGCTTGCGCGCATCAGCGGCATACTTGCTATCTGGGTATTGTTGTATCAGACGGCGAAAATCATCAAAAGCCTGTCTGGATTTGGACGGATCCCGGTCTGTGCGATCAATATTTAATAGTTCCTGAAACAGGTTGCTGTCCGCCTCCATATTTACCAGGCCGCGCATGTAAAATGCATAGTCGATGTCCGAATGATTTGGATTCAACCTGATAAAACGATCTATGGTGGCAATGGTTTCGTCGATCTTGCCAGACTTATAATAGCTGTAGATTAGGTCTAACTGAACCTGATGAGACAAAGGACCGAACGGATAGCGAGAATCCAGCGCGCTAAGCGTATTGGATGCTGCGCTAAAATTTCCAGACTGCATACTTTGCTGTGCCTGCTGATACATCTGCTGCGCGCCCATGTTGGCCATCGCTGCCTTTTCTTCTGCGTCGTCAGAGGAGCTACATCCTGCAACAGATACCATGACGCCAACTACCAGCGGCGCCATATAACGGAATGACTTCATATTATTTTCTCGTTCCCCAATTCGTCGTTTTGGTGTGGCTGTTCTGCATTTATATTAGCATTCTAACGTACTCGTTCTGCTAATGACTATAGAATCCTGCAAAGATCATCTCAAGAAATCATAAAGCTTGTTATAATGCGTCTTTTCATCCAACGAATTGGCGCTCTATGTCCCAGTCAGAAAATACCGTGCATCTTGAGGCGGTAACAGAATCCCACCATTTTGGTAACAGGTTAGATCAGGTATTAGCAGATTTGTTCCCTGAATATTCACGGTCAAAGCTAAAAACCTGGATTCTTGATGGTAATGTTACAATTAATGGCCAGGTGTGTGCTACGCCAAAACACAAAGTGGCAATGGAAGAGACGATTAATGTGGTAGCTGTAATGGAGGTTCAGACAAAAAGTGAAGCCCAGGCTATCGATTTAGATATTGTTTATGAAGATGATGCGATTCTAATTATCAATAAACCGGCAGGCCTGGTGGTGCATCCGGGGGCTGGGAATCAGGACGGCACGTTGCTTAACGCGTTGTTAAATCATGTACCGAATATTGATAAGGTTCCCAGGGCGGGCATCGTGCACAGGCTTGATAAAGACACTACCGGCTTGATGGTTGTGGCGAAAACGATACCGGCGCAAACGCACTTAGTGGCGCAATTACAAGAACGTACCATGAGTCGCGAGTACGATGCATTGGCAATAGGTACGATGGTTGGCGGTGGTGAAGTGGATGCACCTATTGGTCGCCATCAGACTAAGCGCACGTTGATGGCGGTAAGAGAAAGCGGCAAACCGGCGGTTACTCATTATCGGGTACGAGAGAAATTTCGCGCACACACATTTATTCGTCTTAAACTGGAATCCGGCCGGACTCATCAGATTCGTGTTCATATGACGCATATAAAGCATCCGTTAGTTGGCGATCCAGTGTATGGTGGACGTCCCCGATTGCCTAAGGGCGCATCGGATGATTTTGTTGAAACGTTACGCCAGTTTAAACGTCAGGCGTTGCACGCTGCAAAATTGTCTTTATTTCATCCTGAAACCAATGAGTGGATGACCTGGCAGGCACCATTGCCGGATGATTTTGTTAACTTGCTGGAAAAGGTGCGTGACGATACGACAACCCATGGCTTCGACGACTATTGATTTACCGCTGATCAAACCTCAGTGGCGCGCTCCCGCGTCGGTGGTCGCTTATACCACCACCCGTGCCGGCGGCGTTAGCATCGGCCGCCACAGTACATTGAATTTAGGTTTGCATGTGCAGGATGACCCCGATTATGTACTGGCAAACCGCGCCAAACTTCCCGGTGCCGATAAATTACAGTGGCTGGATCAGGTTCATGGTAATCGTGCGGTAATGCTACCTGCAAAGGATTCAGAAGCAGACGCCAGCATCAGCAGTGATCCCACGCTGTGGTGTGCAATAATGACAGCTGATTGTGTACCTGTATTACTGTGCAATCGGCAGGGCACTGAGGTGGCTGCAATTCATGCGGGCTGGCAGGGGCTGTATAGCAGGATAATTGCGCGCACCATCCAAACGATGCGGTCGTCGCCAGAAGATATACTTGCCTGGATAGGCCCGGCGATTTGCGGCTTTCACTATCAGGTTGATGAAACACTGGCGAATAAATTTTCCGTGTACAAAGGCGTAGCCGTTCCGGATGAAGCACCCGGTAAATGGCGTCTGGATCTTCCCGGCATCGCCAGATATCAATTACACAACGCTGGTGTCGATGCAGTGACTGATGCTAAGCGATGCACCTATCACCACAATCAAGAATTCTTTTCTCACCGCCGTAGCATGCATGAACACAGCGGTACGCCAGGGCGAATGGTCAGTGTCATTGGTCTTGTTTGATATGCATCAATACATTGACGGTATTTTAATCTGTTAACTTGAATCGGTGGCAAATAGTACCCATAACCTGGTTAGGGTTTTTGCAAGAGATACAGGTATGCGATTAGACAGATTTACCAGCAAATTTCAGATAGCCATTTCGGATGCCCAGTCTTTGGCTTTGGGCAGAGATCACCAGTTTATTGAACCAGTTCATTTAATGACAGCGCTGCTTAATCAGCAGGGCGGGTCAATCCGCCCATTACTCGATCACGCTAGTATCAATATCAATGCACTACGTTCAGCACTGAGTGAAGCCATTGAGCGGCTTCCGCGGGTAGAGGGCGTTGGCGGCGATGTACAGCTCAGTAAAGAATCGGGCATGTTGCTGAATATGTGCGATAAAATTGCGCAACAGCGCAAAGATGAGTACATCACATCGGAAATTTTTGTGTTGGCGGCGCTGGAAGACAAGGGCCGCTTAGGTAGCATATTTAAAGAGCTGAATCTTACCAAAGCGAAAGTCGAAAATGCGATAGATACAATGCGCAATGGCCAGAAGGTGACGGATCCTAATGCTGAGGACGTACGGCAGGCCCTGGAGAAATTTACCACGGATCTTACCGAACGCGCTGAGCAGGGCAAACTGGATCCTGTCATCGGACGAGATGACGAGATTCGGCGAACCATCCAGGTACTGCAGCGGCGGACTAAGAACAATCCGGTTCTTATCGGTGAGCCGGGTGTGGGCAAAACCGCTATTGTGGAAGGACTGGCACAACGTATTATCAACAAAGAAGTACCCGAAGGCTTGAAGGACAAACGAGTATTGTCTCTGGATATGGGAGCGCTGGTGGCCGGTGCAAAATATCGTGGGGAATTTGAGGAACGTCTTAAAGCAGTACTGACAGAGCTGGCCAAAGAAGAGGGCCGCGTCATATTATTTATTGATGAATTGCATACTATGGTTGGCGCTGGCAAAGCTGACGGTGCGATGGATGCAGGAAATATGCTCAAACCTGCGTTAGCCCGGGGAGAGCTGCATTGCGTAGGGGCAACTACACTGGACGAGTATCGCCAGTATATTGAAAAAGATGCTGCGTTGGAGCGTCGTTTCCAGAAAGTGCTGGTGGATGAGCCCTCAGTGGAAGATACCATCGCGATTTTACGCGGTCTCAAAGAAAGATATGAGTTGCATCACTCGGTAGACATTACCGATCCGGCTATTGTCGCCGCTGCGAGTTTGTCTCACCGGTACATCAGTGACCGCCAGCTACCCGATAAAGCGATTGATTTAATTGATGAAGCAGCGTCGAGCATTCGCCTGCAAATTGATTCAAAGCCAGAAGATATGGACCGTCTGGAGCGACGTATAATCCAACTTAAGCTGGAAGAGCAGGCGCTGGCTAAGGAAACCGATGACGCCAGTCATAAGCGCCTTGAAATGATAGAGCTTGAGCGAGAGCAGGCTGAACAGAAATATGCAGAACTTGAGTCTATCTGGACTGATGAAAAGAATGCTATGCAAGGCACCCAGACGATCAAGTCTGAACTTGAACAGGCCAAGTTAGATCTGGAAATTGCCCGCCGTGCCTCAGATCTCAACCGTATGTCAGAACTTCAGTATGGCCGTATACCCGAGCTAGAAATGAAACTTGAACGTGCTTCAGAAGGCGAAGCTCAGGAAACTATGCTACTTAAAAACAAGGTCACTGATAGTGAGATAGCGGAGGTGTTATCACGCTGGACAGGGATCCCTGTGGCTAAGATGCTTGAAGGCGAGCGAGAAAAGCTTTTGCGTATGGAAGATGCGCTACATAAAAGGGTAGTGGGGCAAAGTGAGGCAGTCACCGCAGTATCTAACGCAATCCGGCGTTCCCGAGCGGGATTGGCAGATCCCAACAGACCCATAGGATCTTTTTTGTTTCTCGGCCCCACGGGCGTAGGCAAAACCGAGCTGTGTAAAGCCTTGGCAGGTTTTATGTTTGATACAGAAAATGCCATGGTGCGCATTGATATGTCGGAGTTTATGGAGAAGCATTCGGTGTCTCGACTGGTGGGCGCGCCTCCCGGCTATGTAGGTTATGAAGAGGGCGGATATCTGACCGAAGCAGTTCGCCGCAAACCTTATTCTGTAATTCTGCTGGATGAAGTAGAGAAAGCCCATCCGGATGTATTTAACATTTTGCTTCAGGTGCTTGATGACGGCCGTCTGACCGATGGACAGGGCAGAACCGTCGACTTCAAGAATGCAGTGATTATCATGACCTCCAACCTGGGTTCAGATATAATTCAGGATAAACATTCCCAGAGCCAGTATGAGGAAATGAAGTCCATGGTAATGGGCGTAGTGGGGCAGCATTTCAGGCCGGAGTTTATCAACCGGGTGGATGACATAGTTGTGTTCCATCCGCTAGGCAAAGAAGAGATAAAATCTATCGCCAAAATCCAGCTGGCTTCTCTTCGCGCAAGGTTGGCAGAGAAAGGTTTCAAACTGGAATTGTCCGGGGCTGCGATGGACAAGCTCTCTGAAGCAGGCTTTGACCCGATCTTTGGCGCGAGGCCACTTAAACGGGCTATACAACATCAGATTGAAAACCCTCTGGCCCAAGAGCTTTTGTCAGGCAATATTGTCCCTGATTCAACCATAAGAATTGATCAGGAAGACGGGCAAATTGTAATCGTAAAACCGGATCCCATAAGGCACTAGGATACGGATAAAAAAGGAGGCACAGCCTCCTTTTTTCATATGGACTGCATAAGAATCTTGGCGTCTTCCCGCTCGCGAAACGTCTCATTGAGCGTTTGATGTTTGGTTAATATTGCCCTGGCTTCATCACTACGGCCCAGCTGCTTCAGAGCATAGGCGATGTGATACTGCACTGCAGGATCAGACGCATCCAGGGTATAAGCCTTGCGTAATATTTCTAACCCGCTTTGATAATCTTTCGATAGTGTAATAAGCCAACCTTTTGTATCCATCAGTGCTGCTGAACGAGGTTGTAAAGCAAGTGCTTCATCGATCAGACGCAACGCTTTTTGTGGTTGCGCTGTCGCATAAATATTTGCAAGATTGTTAAGCACAAACGCCCTGTTTGGCAGGGAGTCGTCGGCAAGTAAATTCAGATAGATTTTTTCCGCATGCTCATGCCTGTTATCTACATAGTACAAATCAGCTAACAGGTGTTGACGAAAACGCGTGTTTTGCGCTTCGTTATTTTGCAAATATTCTATAAGTGAGTTGCGTTTTGTACCTGTTCGGGCCAGCTCAAAGGCTTTAATCAAGGGCAGTTGAAATGACCCAGACCGGTCCAGAGATACCATATACGCGTCAAACGCCGCGTCATTGTCACCTTTTGCAGCTGCAAGATCGCCACGCAACAGCGCCAGATTCGCTGTTTTGCCAAACTGATTAGCAAAGATGCTCAGACGCTCTGATGCATCATCAAAGCGTTTTTGGCTAATTAAAAATGAAGCATACTCCAGATGAGGCTGCTGTGTTTTTGCTGCCAGCTTAATAGCCGCCAGGTAGGATTTTTCAGCGCCTGTCGAATCGTTGGACGCCAGCTGGTGCTGGGCCAGTAATAGTAATTTAAACGGTTGTTCAGACCACAGCGCATATACCATATTAAGCTGGGAGCGCGCCGCAGACATATCGCCAATCTCGTTCAGTACCGCGGCTTTTTGTAAGTGATAATCAGCCGATAAGCGGTCAATGCTTATAAGCGCGTTAATTTCACTCAGAGCTGCCTGTAAATCGCCTTCTCCTTGATACACTTCAATTAAAAACTGACGCGCCTCAACATTTTTATTATCCAGGGTTTTGGCCGCAAGCAAATGGTCAACAGCTTCATCGGTACGATCCTGAGCAAGATAAATCTGAGCCGCGAGGATTCGGGCCGCAACATTGGTTTTATCCTGTTTTATAGCCGCTTCAATAGCTGCGCTGGATGTTGCCCATGCCTTTTCCTGAAAGGCTACCCGCGCTCTTGCAATTAATCCGGCTACATTGTCTGCATCGGCGTCAAGCAGAACTTCGATGGAGCGCTTCGCCTCATCCAGACTATTGGTTCTTATTAGCAGATCTGTCAGTATAGCCCGGTGCCCAAGACTATCGGGCTGACGGTCAAGCAGTTTCTGAGTGAGTGTGAGCGCCTCGCGATAATTTTCCTGCTGGCTGAGTAGAGCAATTTTAAGACGGATAACTTCTTCATTTTCGGAGCTGGCCAAATCTGTATTAAGCATTCTTCGGGCTTGCTCGATGTCGTCCTTATGAAGTAAAAGTTTAACCTTAAGAATAGAATAGTTTTCTTTGCCTTCGTATCGGGCGTTTAGTTCAGGAAGTATTTGATCGCATTTAAAAGATCGCTTAAGGGCAAGGTTCAGCTCACAATACAAGCGAGCTAAGGGCAAGTGAGCGATTACCTTGTTTTCATATTTATCCAGTAAGTTTGATGCGTCTTTGAAGTTACTGGTCTTAATCATTGCGTCTGCCAGCATACTTAACTGCTCGGGGGAGGCGTCACGTTTACCTACGTAGCGATATAACTCAGTACTGGCGAGACTGTAGTTCTTGTTTAAATACGCTACAATCCCGGTAATCAGGCTAAGCTCGATTCGCTCATTAAGTTGTTTTTCGGTGAGCAAACTCAATTTATCCGCCAGGGACTTTAAAATTTTATCGGCCTCAAACTGCTGTTGAGTAAGTGCCAGAATACGTGCCTTGATCAGCTGGTTCTGCACATCTCCCGGTGTCTGCTCTTCAATCTTTGCAATGATTTCAGATGCCATTCCAAACTGTTCATTTTCGGCCAGGGCACTGGCATAAGCGCGCATGGTTGCAGGGTTGTCAGGGGCTGTCTCATACGCTTTTTTATAAACTGCCAGCGAAGACTCGCCCTGCATGTCTTTCAACTTACCCAATGTGATGAGCGTAAACGGTTCGTTAGGCTTTATGTTTAGAGATCGTGCTACCAACACTTCTGCTTTGCTAATCTCATCAATGTCCAGCATTAGATTTGCCTGAGCATTAATAAGAGCAACCTCATTTGGGTAGTCATCTAATGCATTTTCGTATAGTACCTGGGCCTGGGCGAGTTGATTGAGCCTAATGTGTGCAGTGCCTACTACCAACGTAACTGAAAGCTTAGCCTCGTTCTGCAAAGTATTTCGTTTTAAAAGCGTGAAGACTTTATCGTACTGACCGTCCAGCAGGTAAGCTCTCGACAAGGGCGGCAAAACAAGATTTTTATCGCCACCGGCCAGCAGCACTTCCTCAAATTCGTCGATAGCTTCTTTAATATAACCGTCCAGCAGCAATATCCGCCCCATCAACAGCTTGGCGGGCAAGTGCTCCGGCGAGGATTTCAAAACGTGTTTAAGCAGCAGATAAGAGTCTTGTACGCTGCCCTGATTAAATGCCACGAGCGCATCATCATAAGAAGCCGATTTATTGTTGGCATAGGTTGCAGCGCTGCTTAACAACATAGTACTTAAAATACTGGCCTTAATTACGGTGTTCACTGATATCTCACTTTTCTTTACAGCAACGTCATGATTGTAGTCTACATAAAAAAGCCCCTTTAATAAGGGGCTTCTCTGTATACATTAGTATTATTTTCGGCGTCTGAGTACCAACATTCCCAGGGCGCCAAAGAGGAGGGCTGTGGCAGGTGCAGGGACATCGACCCTCGGTGAAAAATGAGTTGTGAGGCTTACAAGCTTGAAATAGTCTTTTTCACCAGTCCAAAAAGTGTTGCCACCGAAGTTTGTGTTATATGCGCCGATCAGCCAGTACTTAGCTTCTGTGACAATATTTGAAAAACTCAGCGTATTACTGTGACTGAAGTCTGCATTAGAGTAGCTTTCCTTAAATACTGCCTGATTAGCAATATTTTCCCAACTCCTTCCGGCCAGTATTGGCATTGAACTAAAGGCTGCAATAGACAAGTCTCTATCATTGTAGACAGCGCCGAGACGTAAGCCACTGACACTGACTGAATTTTCAAATGAAAAAAGCAACATATCGCTACTCTGTTCATTGTCAATGTAATGACCGTCATTGTATTCGCCTTTACTATGTCCCTGACCCGTATTAGTCGCGAGTAAACCCCATTCATTGGCGCCGATAATAGCGCTTTTTACACGTTTACTTTCTTTCCCTGACCAAGCTGTTACCTCTAGTGATTGGCCATTTTGGAAGGTACTTAGTGTATTGCCTGCCCGCTTATTATCTATATTCAAATGAGCTTGAGAGCTGTTAAAATTCCAAACTGTATCTGCAGCAAGCGCTGATAGTGAGATAAAAGGTAATGCACAAAGTATGGCAATGCCTGATGTAAACTTTTTCATTATGTTTTCCTAGATACAACTTTTTATGTAATTTTTTACTAGCAAAACTTCGGCCATATTTAAATCGTTTAAAAATCAATCATATGGCGCGCGGATAGCTATAAGTGTAAAAATAACTGACAGTACTTTGCGTATAATAGACGCTGGTGTGACCTATTACAGCCAATTGGGAGTATGCAAACTAATACGTCGTTATAACTGGGTGGGCCGGAGTTTCTGCTATCCTGGCAGCCCTCTTATATGAAATACTATATATAACTGTTTTTTGAATAAATGAGGAAATATGTCCCAAAGCAAACGTAAGGGAATTTATCTGCTTCCCAATCTTCTAACTACCGCGGGTTTGTTTTCCGGCTTTTTCGCCGTTGTCTCCTCCATGAACGGACGTTTTGAGGCCGCGGCGATTGCTATCTTTGTCGCGATGGTTTTTGATGGATTAGACGGGCGCGTTGCCCGAATGACCAATACCCAAAGCGATTTTGGCGCAGAGTATGACTCTATGGCTGACATGGTTTCCTTCGGTATGGCGCCAGCGTTAGTGGCTTACAACTGGGGCCTCAGTGAAATGGGTAAGCTTGGCTGGCTGGCAGCGTTCATATATGTCGCTGGCGCAGCCTTACGTCTGGCCCGATTCAATACTCAGGTTGGGATTGCGGATAAACGGTTTTTCCAAGGGTTAGCCAGTCCGTCTGCAGCGGCGCTTGTATCTGGTTTAGTATGGGTAGGCGTGGAATATGGCGCAAACGGAAATGACTATGGACTTGTGGTTGCGTTTATAACCTCTGCTGCTGGCTTGCTTATGGTGAGTAACTTTAAATATAATTCGTTTAAAGAAGTTAACTGGCACGGCAAGGTGCCATTTGTTGCTATCCTTATCATTCTCATGATTTTTGTGATTGTAGCGACCGAGCCTGCTTTGGTGCTATTTATTGTATTTGCGCTTTACGCACTTGCTGGTCCAATCAATACATTCAGAACGGTAGACAAAATGACGCTGGATGATGTGGTCGGGGATCATGAAGAAGCGGATGCTGATTTTACCGAAGATGAGCGAGAAGACGCAGGTGCTGAAACAACGGATAAAAAGAGTTAGCTAAGCAGATTTTTTTAAAGTTGATTAAAAGGTGTCCGGGTGGACACCTTTTTTTATTTTTTTACAAAAAGTGCTTGCGTTTAAATCTGGTGTTTGTAGAATGCGCGCCTCTTCAACGAACAGGCGACAATGTTCAATGTGAGTTAGAAGAGAGTCATAAATTTTCAAAAAAATAAAAGAAAATGATTGACAAAAAATTGATGCGAAGTATCATACGCATCCCGTTTGAGGCAAGGCTTACAGCCACTTCAAACAATGTTCTTTAACAATTTATAACAAGACAATCTGTGTGGGCACTCGTTAAGAGTGTCAACCGACGATTCATAGATAGATTTTCGATTTTTAATTGAAGAGTTTGATCATGGCTCAGATTGAACGCTGGCGGCAGGCCTAACACATGCAAGTCGAGCGGTAGCATTTCTAGCTTGCTAGAAGATGACGAGCGGCGGACGGGTGAGTAATGCTTGGGAACTTGCCTTTGCGAGGGGGATAACCACTGGAAACGGTGGCTAATACCGCATAATGTCTACGGACCAAAG
>NZ_KB899378.1 GCF_000378185.1 Salinimonas chungwhensis DSM 16280 | reverse complement strand
AAATTATTGAATTCAAGATAAAACAACCCTGTGCGAAATGCCAGATGTTAACAACATTGCTGGATAAAAGAGCGAGTTTAGAAAGATGGTGATGCAGAATGTTGGCGTTACGGTGTTAATGAAAAGCGCGTTGCTAAAGCCGCTGAAATTACCGAAAAAGCAAGCCGCAAAAACAACCTAGCTAAACAGCCTTGCTGCTGGAATGTCACGACTGAAGCCACTTTTTTATGCTGTAAGTAAATGACGCCTAACGCCCTAATTTGGCGGCACAAACGCGTGGGCTACACTGCGAAGCAGAGCCCGCGTGTTTGTGTCCCCAACATTTGATTGTTATGTTCGTTTACCTTACTGCCCACTGTTTCCAACCTGATGACGTAAAGAGTTCGTACATTGAGGGCAATTTTTTATTTTCTAGCGCAGGAGGAACTTGCCCCCATTTTGCCTTACAAAATGCTACTGCTTTTAATCTATTTCTTCGAGCCAAAAACAAACCAGGCGTTCTTGCTGATCTGCATTCTTCATTGCAGAGTTTTACAATATGACTTCTAAATTTTCGGAACTCCAAAGAGTCCCAATTTTGACGTCTACAGTTAAGTGATGAACGCTTCGTTATCATAAGCACAAAAAAATAACTCTTCCTTTGAGAACATAACAATTTAATATCACCCGAAACGGGGTAATCATTTACACCATTTTCATTCGGGCATGTATCCATAACTCATAGTATCCTCAAACAAAATTTTTTGCACCACCTACTCTCAAGTGTGAAATACCCCACAGTGGGATGAACTTTCCAAAACCCCTCTTCGGGTCAGTAGATGCATGCGACTACTGTGAATATCCTGTTTTTATTTTTATATGAAATCACAGTTTATTCGCGACGTAAGCAACTTCATGATGATGAAGCGATATGCAAAACGCACAATTCGTACTTATCTGATATGGATTGCCGACTATATTCGCTTTCATAATTACAGTCACCCAACTACGCTGGATAGCAGTCATATCGAGGCTTATCTTACCCAGCTCGCGGTCAGGCGAAATCTTTCTGCTAGCACCCAGGCTACGGCGCTAAATGCCTTGGTATTTTTATATCAGAAGTATTTAAAAATTGATGTTGCCAAAGATCTGGATTTCGTGAACAGCAGCAGACCACGTAAATTGCCGGTAGTACTAACCATTGAAGAGATGAACCGTTTGCTGGGCCTGGTGAGCGAAAGACATTTTTTGCCCGTGGCAATGCTGTACGGAAGCGGTTTGAGACTCATGGAGTGCGTACGCCTACGGGTAAAAGATATCGATTTTGACTTTAAGTGCGTACGAATTTGGAACGGAAAAGGGGGCAAGCACAGAGTTGTGACGCTGGCTGACTCGCTTATCCCGTTGTTACAAACACAATGTGAACGCGTGATTCAGATAACGCAGCAGGATTGTACGGTGCCTGACTATGCTGGTGTATGGATGCCACACCAATTGGCAAAAAAGTATCCATCTGAACGATACAGCCCACAGTGGCAGTATCTGTTTCCTGCAGCAAAGTTAAGTATCGATCCCGAATCGCAGCAGTTAAGACGTCATCATATTGATGAAAAACAGCTGCAACGCGCTGTACGAAATGCAGCCTATGATGCAAATATCGAAAAATCGGTTTCACCACACACATTACGCCATAGCTTTGCAACGCATTTACTGCAACGAGGGGCGGATATCCGTACTGTTCAGGAGCAACTGGGTCATACCGATGTCAAAACTACTCAGATTTATACGCATGTTATGCAGCGCGGGGGTAATGCAGTGGTGAGTCCTCTGGTATCGGTTACGCCGCCAAAATAAAAAAGGGCCCGCAGGCCCTTTTGATTCTTGCTAAGTCAGTTACACGCGCTCAAAAATGGTTGCGATACCCTGACCTAAACCAATACACATGGTTGCCAGACCAACAGACTTATTGTTGGATTCCATCAGATTCAGCAATGTTGTACTGATACGGGCACCTGAACAACCCAGAGGGTGGCCCAGTGCAATCGCACCGCCGTTAAGGTTCACTTTCTCGTCGTAGTTATCCAGCCAGCCTAGCTGTTTGATACACGACAATGCCTGGGCGGCAAACGCTTCGTTGAACTCAGCCAGCCCGATGTCGTCCATGCTCATGCCCGCACGTTTAAGCGCTTTTTGCGTGGCCGGTACAGGGCCGTAACCCATAATGGCGGCATCGCAGCCAGATACGCCCATGGCGCGGATTTTAGCCCGCGGCGTCAGACCCAGGGCCTTGGCTTTGTCGGCCGACATCAGCAACATGGCCGATGCACCATCTGAAATAGCCGATGATGTGCCTGCTGTAACCGATCCGTTAACCGGGTCAAACACCGGGCGTAAACCCGCCAGCGTATCAACCGTGGTATCAGGGCGGATGACTTCATCATAATCCACCATCTTCAGCACGCCGTTTTGATCGTGGCCTTCAATCGGCGCTATCTCATTCGCCCAGCGACCTTCTTCGTGCGCTTTGGCGGCGCGCTGATGTGAGCGGGCGCCAAAAGCGTCCTGCATTTCGCGGGTAATGCCATTTTGGCGACCCAGAAGTTCTGCAGTCATACCCATATTGCCTGAAGCTTTAGCAGTATGCTTAGCCAGACCCGGGTGGAAATCCAGGTTGTAGTTCATCGGCACATGACCCATGTGCTCAACACCACCAATCATGAACACATCACCGTTGCCGGTCATGATGCCCTTGGCGGCGTCATGCAAAGCCTGCATGGATGAACCGCATAGGCGGTTAACGGTTACCGCACTGGTGCTACGCGGAATATCAGTTAGCAACTGCGCGTTACGGGCAATATTAAAGCCCTGTTCTTTGGTTTGTTGTACACAACCCCAGATGATGTCTTCTATCTCAGCCGGATCAAGGTTCGGGTTGCGTTCCAGTAAGGTGGTCATCAGGTGCGCAGACAACGTCTCAGCACGCACATTTCTAAACACACCGCCCTTGGAGCGACCCATGGGGGTACGAATACAATCGATAACGACGACTTCTTTCATGTTATTCTCCTTGGGGATTAAGCGAAGTAGGATTTGCCATCAGCGGCCATTTTACGAACGCCGTCTGTGACCTGATAAATCGCACCTAGGTGCGCGTACTTGTCGGCAAGTTCAACGAACTTGTCCAGCCCCATGGTTTCTATCCAGCGGAATACACCGCCCCGGAATGGCGGAAAGCCCAACCCGTATAGCAATGCCATATCAGCTTCTGCTGCGCTACCAACGATATTTTCTTCAAGACAACGAATCGCTTCGTTGGCCATTGGAATCATCAGACGCGCGATAATTTCATCTTTGTCAAAGGACTGTTCTGATGCTGCATGCTGTTTAATCAGTGCATAGGCTTCATCGGCAGCGTCTTTGGTGGGACGGCCGCGCTTGTCGGTGCCATAATTATAAAAGCCTTTGCCATTTTTCTGGCCCAGACGCTTCTCGTTGTACATCAGCGTTACCGGGTCGTTGTCGATGGACTCCATGCGCTCTGGGAATCCTTCAGCCATCACGCCGGCTGCATGATTTGCCGTGTCCATGCCCACCACGTCAAGCAGGTACGCAGGCCCCATCGGCCAGCCAAAATCTTTTTCCATGACTTTGTCGACGTTGGTGAAGTCAGCACCATCGAGCACCAGTTTGCTGAAGCCTGCAAAGTAGGGGAAAAGCACCCGGTTGACCAAAAAGCCCGGGCAGTCGTTAACCACAATCGGTGTTTTACCCATTTTCATGGTAGCAGCAACCACCGCATTTACTGTTGCATCCGTTGTTTTTTTACCACGAATGATTTCTACCAGTGGCATTCGGTGAACCGGGTTGAAGAAGTGCATGCCGCAGAAGCGTTCAGGTTTCTTCAGGCTTTCAGCCAGCTTATCGATAGAAATGGTGGACGTATTCGAACACAGGATGGCATCATCTGAAACAGTTTCCTCTGTCTCTTTCAATACAGAAGCTTTTACTTTCGGGTTCTCTACTACCGCCTCGATAACCAGATCAGCATCTTTTAACGTGCTGTATTCAAGGGTTGGTGTAATAGCATTAAGGGTTGAGGCCATTTTGGTGGCATCAACCTTACCGCGCTGCATACCTTTACCCAGAATTTTGGCCGCCTCTTTCAGGCCCAGATCCAGTGCATCTCGGTTGATGTCTTTCATGATGACCGGCGTGCCTTTTACGGCGCTCTGGTAAGCGATACCGCCGCCCATAATGCCTGCACCCAGTACTGCAGTCAGATCGATTGACTTATCTGACGCTTTTGCGAGCTTTTTGCCTTTTCCCTTAACCTGTTGGTCGGCCAGGAAAATGCCAATCTGCGCTTTTGCTGCATCGGTTTTGGCCAGTTTCACAAAACCCTGGTTTTCAAGTTTCAGGGCACCGTCACGATCCAGCGTGGCGGCCTTTTGAACAGTTTCAACCATCAGGTGAGGGGCTGGATAATGTTTACCGGCTTTCGCCGCTACCATCGCCTGGGCTGTCGAAAAGCTCATGGTGGCTTCGTTTTTATTCAGCTGCAGCGGCGCTTTTTTCTGCGCGCGACGTGACTGCCAGTCAAGCTTCTCAGCCGCGGCATCTTTGAGCATTGATAACGCTGCATCAACCAGTGCATCCGGTGCAACCACTGCATCCACGGCGCCTTCATCCAGCGCCTGCTGACCTTTGCGATCTTTACCAGTGGTCATCCACTCCAGTGCATTGTCAGAACCAATTACGCGAGGCAGACGCACTGTACCGCCGAAGCCCGGCATCAGGCCAAGTTTAACTTCTGGCAAACCAATTGACGCTGAGGTATCCGCAACACGCATGTCACAGGCCAGCGCCATCTCACAGCCACCGCCCAGCGCAAAGCCATTAACGGCTGCGATGGTAGGAAAAGGTAAATCTTCAAAACGGTCAAATACCTGAGAGGTTTTTTCTACCCAGCTCAGCACTTCATCTTCGGGGGCATCGAAAAGTGCAGTAAATTCTGTAATATCCGCACCCACAATAAATGCGGATTTAGCGCTGCGTACCAGCACACCTTTGACATCGCTACGATCTTTTAACGCTGTGGTTGCTTCGTCCAGTTCAGTCACCGTCTGGCGATCAAACTTATTCACTGAACCCTGGGCATCAAATACCAGTTCAGCAAAACCGTCGTCGAGCAGTTTGACTGCCAGACTTTTGCCTTCATATATCATTTTATTCTCCTTCGGCGGTCGCCGGGTTGCTAATGCTTTATCAGTTGAACCCGATTATCGTTCCACTGTGACACATTAACGCGTTAGGGTGGGTTGATTTTTGACAAACAAAAAGAAAAATTCAACAAAAATTCAAACGCGCGTTTCAATTTGTTTTACAGATGGAGCCAATGTAATACAAATTCAAGTCGAATTTATGATTTACAGCTGTATAATAAATTACCAGAATAAGCGTGCAGGCAAGTCCTGGCAATGACTATAGCGAAGTTTTCAAAATCGATAGGGTCGGCCACATTAAATTCGTCGGTAATACTATTTTCTTTGTCTATACTTGTTCATACTTGCAGAATATTTGTGCAAAAGTTTGCCCTAAATCCCCTGATGTTAGATGGCTATTACAGTAGGCAGGTCAGGTAGCAGACGTTCTTTTGGGATGGCATCATGCAGTTAAGCAGTATCTTTTCTTCCATTTTTCGATTTTCTCCGGGTCTTTATTTTCTGTCACTGATCACGTTAACGGGCCATAGCGGCATCGCTTTGGCTGACGTATTACCTGATGGTGGTCAGTCCGCGCAGCGCGAGCAGTTTACGTATTTTGAAAAACAGCTGCGTACTGTGTCCTATGCCTCGCTGGATGAATTAAAGCAGCAATATGCTTCTTTAAAAGGTTATCCGTTGTACCCGTATCTGGAGCGGCAACGGCTGTATCGGCAGATGGATTTGGTCCACCGCGATGAAATTGAGCAGTTTCTTGCCCGCTATGATGGCCGACCTGTCAGCTATGGCATTCGCTCGTCCTGGTTGCGCTACCTGGCAGACAAAGGCGCGCGCGCGGCATTCCTGGCTAATTATCGCGACGGCCTGGGCGCCACTATTACCTGCCAGTACTTGCAATATCAATTAGAAGATGCCCGCAATCCCCGTTACTGGCTGAGTAAAGTTGAGCCCATTTGGTTAAGCGGCCAGTCGCAGCCTGATGAATGCGACCCGGTTTTCAGGCAGTGGCAAAAAGCCGGTATGATGACTGATGAAATGATTCTGGGGCGTATTGAGAAAGCTGCCACCTCTGGCAACCCGCGTCTGGTGCCTTATCTTAAAAGTAAGTTGCCCGGGTCGTTGCAGCATCTTGCCGATCGCTGGCTGGCGGTACGCAATAATCCCGCGCATATTTTGAATTACAGCCAGTTCAGTTTTACCCATCGCGATTATGAACAGCCTATGGTGATATACGCGCTCAAACGACTGGCCTGGCAAGACGGTGACAAGGCGGTCAAAGCGTATAACCATTATGCTGAAAAAGGTATTTTCAGCAATGAGCAGCGTAGGCAGGTTCACCGGGTAATTGCGTTAAGTAAAGCCATTGATAATGCCCCCGACGCTGGTGACTGGCTGCGCCGTGCTGATGTCGAAGGCGCCCGCGAGGATGTCAAACGCTGGCATTTAGCGTATTTGCTGCGCCACCGAAAATGGGCAGAAGTATTGCGCCTGGTCAATAACGCGCCGGCGTCCATGCGTCGTGATGACAACTTTATGTATTGGCAGGCTCGGGCGCTGGAGGCCCAAGGCTTTCACGCTCAGGCAGAGGAACTTTACAATGATTTGGCCGGCCAGCGCCATTATTACGGCTTTTTAGCTAGTGCCAAAGTTGGTCAGAAACCGGCCTTACTGCACAAGCCGGCACCCCATAATAATCAGGCAATTCAAAAAGTGGCAGCGCTGGACAGTGCCCGGCGCGCTTACGAGTTTCTGCAAATGGGGCGGCAACTTGAAGCCCGGCGAGAATGGTATTATTTGCTCACACATATCGACACCGATCAGGTCAAAGATGCGGCGCTGCTCGCCAGTGACTGGGGATGGTACGATCAGTCTATCATCAGCTTTTCCCGTAGCGGCTATCTAAATGATATCGAAAAGCGTTTTCCGCTGGCCTATGCCAACGAATTTACGTCTGTAGGTGAAACTTACAATGTGCAGCCAGCATTCGCCATGGCTATTGCCAGACGGGAAAGCTCATTTCGGGCAGATGCGGTTTCACCGGCCGGTGCTGCCGGTCTGATGCAGTTGATGCCGGGAACTGCCCGCTATCTGGCCCAGCGTAATGCAGATAACCGCCGTCAGACAAGCACTCCCACACTTAACCGCTCAGCGTTGTTTGAACCCGCCAATAACTTACAGTACGGGGTGCAGTATCTGCGCTACCTGGGAGATAAACTGGGCGATAACCCGGTGCTTATTTCGGCATCTTACAATGCCGGCTGGCGCAAAGTGCTTGAATGGTTGCCTGAGGATGTCAGCATGGAAACCGATATCTGGATTGAAAATATTCCTTATAAAGAAACCCGTCACTACGTCAAAGCGGTGATGGCATACCGCTACATTTATGAATACCAGCTGGGTGCCCCCAGCGCACTGTTCCAGCAACTGGCGGAAAGTGCGATTCCTTCGGCAGAGCGCATGCAATCCAGGCGAAACGCTATGCAGCTGGCTCCGGATTAATCATCCTGTGCCTTGCTAAAAGATCGAGTTGTTGGTTGGAAAAAGCATACCTGTTGTGCGTAGGTATTGTGTGCACAGGCTTACAGCCTGAAGCCTGTGCAGGCACGTCACTGGCAGTTATACCTGTGAGAATGTTACAGTAAAAGGCATATATCCGTTTACTGCTCCATTTCAAAGAGGTTTTATGTCAAATTTTGAGTCCACCTATAAGGCACATATTGATACGCTTCAGCAGCGCACCGCAGAGGCTCTTCAGCGGGAAGGATTAGATGGTCTGGTAATTCACTCGGGGCAGGGGAAACGACTGTTTCTGGATGACAATCATTATCCGTTTAAGGTAAACCCGCAGTTTAAAGCCTGGCTACCGGTAGTGGACAACCCTAATTGCTGGCTGGTGGTAGATGGAAAATCCAAGCCTAAACTAATATTTTATCGTCCGGTGGATTTCTGGCACAAAGTGCCGCCAGAGCCAAATGATTTCTGGACCGAACACTTCGACTTGGTAATGCTACAGCAAGCTGACGCGGTAGAAAAACACCTGCCTTACGATAAGCCTCGTTATGCCTATATCGGTGAATACATAGAAGTTGCCAAAGCGTTGGGCTTTGAGAATGTAAACCCTGATCGTGTATTGCACTACCTGCATTATCAGCGGGCTTACAAAACTGACTACGAAATGGACTGTATGCGTGAGGCCAATAAGTTGGCGGTGGCAGGACACAAGGCTGCTGCAGAAGCGTTTCGTGCAGGTAAAAGCGAGTTTGATATCAATCTGGCATACGCCCAGGCAAGCCGTCAGGGCGACAACGATGTTCCTTACAACAGTATCGTAGCGCTGAACGAACATGCCGCTATATTGCATTATATGCAATGTGATACGCAGGCGCCGTCCTATAACCGCTCATTTTTGATTGACGCAGGGGCAAACTTTCATGGTTATGCGGCCGATATTACCCGCACTTACAGCCGCGAAAACGACCGTTTTGCCGAGCTTATCGAGCGCGTAGATAAAGTTACCGTGACGCTGGGCGACGCGCTTAAACCAAATGTAGGTTATACCGATATTCATTTGCTGGCCCATGATGGTATCGCGCAGATACTGCATGATGTAGGGCTGGTGAATTTGCCACCGCAGGACATTGTGGAGCAGGGGATAACCCGCACCTTCTTTCCCCACGGCATCGGTCATTTCTTAGGTCTGCAGGTACATGATGTGGGTGGTCAGGTAAATGATGACCGTGGTACGCCCAAGCCATCACCTGATGAACATCCGTTTTTGCGCTGTACGCGGATGGTGGAGCCGCGCCAGGTATTTACTATTGAACCGGGACTGTATTTCATTGACAGCCTGCTGGCTGATCTGAAATCCACTGAAGCCTCTAAGTATATCAACTGGGATACGGTAGATTTATATCGTCCTTATGGGGGCATCCGTATCGAGGATAATATTATTGTGCACCGGGACAAGAATGAAAATATGACCCGGGATCTTGGTTTATAAGGAGCTCTGATTGTTGCCAGTGCTGGATTCCCACGTCGTCAATTTAATCGTTATTGCTACAGTCGCAGGCATGGCTATGCCAGCCGGCGCTATTCTGGCAAACATTGAGAATCTACAGCCACGATGGTTGGAAGAAGAGCTCAGGCACGGTGTTCTGGCGCTGGGCGCCGGGGCATTGATTTCAGCGGTGGCCTTGGTGCTGGTGCCTGAGGGCACCAGAGAGCTTTCAGTGCCGGTGGCCGCTATTTGCTTTCTTGCCGGGGCGCTGAGCTTTATGGCGCTGGACCGTTATCTGGCGGCCCACGAAAACCCCGCCAGCCAGCTTGCGGCAATGCTTGCTGATTTTATTCCTGAATCCGTTGCATTGGGCACTGCCGCTGCGCTTGGCGGCAATACAATGCTTATCGGGGTATTGATAACCGTCCAAAACCTGCCAGAGGGTTTCAATGCTTTTCGTGAAATTCGTCAGACCGGGTCGCACTCACCAAAATCGCTTATCGTAACCTTTGCTCTGCTGGCGCTTTTGGGACCGGTTATGGCATTAGTGGGCTTTTACTTTTTAGCCGATTTCACTACGCTGGTCGGTGGTATTATGCTCTTTGCTGCCGGCGGGATTCTTTATTCTGTGTTTCAGGATATAGCGCCGCAGATAAAAATGCAGAATTCCTGGTTGCCGCCACTGGGGGCGATTCTGGGATTTTTAATCGGCATGGTCGGATATATGATGAGCGGTCACTAGCGGGCTTAACATTGTTTGCTGTGGAATGGCACGGTTTCAGGCAGTATTAAGCGACGTAACATCAGCGGCTGTTCAGTAGACGGCAAAGCGTGGTAGCTTACCGAAAGACGGCGATAAGAAATTCTTATCGCCAGTTTCTGCTACATTGTCCCCTGCATCTGCTCTCCGATCTGTGGCAGATAATCTAAGCCGTGAACAATTTCAATACTGGAACCTTCAAAGTCATCACCTACCGGTTGCACGCGGCCTCCTAAGCAGGTGCCCAGGAACGACTCAGCGACGGCAAAAAATGACAGATTATTTTCAGGTTTCTGAAAACCGTGTCCTTCATCAGGATACAGCACATATGTGACAGGAATATCGCGGGCTTTCATTGCCTCAACAATCTGGTCGGATTCTGCCTGCTTTACCCTCGGATCGTTAGCACCCTGAGCAATCAGCAGAGGTTTGTTAATTTTATCAACATGAGAAAGCGGTGAGCGCTCCTTCATCAGTGCCATGCCGGCTTCGGTCTCGGGGTTACCGATGGCATTATAAAATACCTGGCGAAAGCTTTCCCAGTAAGGCGGAATAGATTCCATCAGGGTGACCAGGTTTGATGGGCCGACAATATCTACCCCACAGCTAAATGCGTCTGGCGTAAACGTCAGGCCAACCAGTGTGGCATAGCCACCATAGCTTCCACCCATTATGGCGACGTTATCTGCGGTGGTTATACCTTGTTCCACAGCCCAGTCTTTTGCATCCAGAATGTCATTGTGAATAGCCCCGGCCCATTCTTTGTTACCAGCGTTGACAAAAGCTTTCCCAAAGCCGGTGGAAGATCGGTAATTTACCTGTAAAACAGAATACCCACGGTTGGTCAGCCATTGGGCCTGGGCATTAAACCCATAGGTATCTCTGGCCCACGGGCCGCCGTGTACAAGCATAACCAGGGGGGAGGTTTGTTCGGGTGTACCGTCCTGATCCGGATCGGCATGACGGGGAATCGAGAGATAACTGACCAGCTCCATGCCATCCCGTGAGGGGATTACGACGCCGTGCATTTTGGACAGCGGCAGATTATCTATCTCTGGCTGTGTCACAAACAATTCATTCAAAGCGCCGGTATCGGTATTGAAAACCTTATAGACCGGTGAGCTGTCACTTTCATTGGTATATACCGTCCAGTACTGATTGTCCAATGATTGTGCCAACACCTGAGTGCCACCTGCCACCTGCTTGTTAAACGCTTTAATCAGTGGCTCGTAGTCAGGCTGAGTGGCATGATATTTGAGCTTTAAATGGTCAAGGGCATAGGCCATAGGTTCATGGGTTTGCGGATTGATAAGCACATTGGAGATATCTACTTTTTCACTGCTGGCAATGACTTTGGGGGTGGTGTCAGTGGTATCATCAATAGCGATGTGAACCAGCGCTGCCTTGTCGCGATTACGGCTATCGAGCATGTAAACCCCTTCGTTATCTGCATCAAAGCCGACAATGTAGGTGGTCAGCACATCCTGCGCAGGAATAGTCTGCCACTGTGTCCAGCCCGACGGCGTTTTTTGCATGATATTGGCTGACCCGTCCGGCAGCGTTTTCATGGCCAGACGTACGGCCAAATCATTGTCTACATAAAATTCTCCAAACCCCGGATTTTCTTGCAACAATGTGCGCTCACCATCTGCCAGTGACACCCGGTAGACGTCATGCCACTTAGGGTCACGATCATTCATTCCCACCACTACTACGCCCGGGTGCGCCTCACTCTGGCCAATCATCTGTGCCTGCACCCCGTCAAACGGCGACAGGTCGATGGCTTCGCCACTGGTCAGGTCTACGCTGTAAAGGTGCCAGTTTTCATCGCCCCCCTGATCCTGAATATACATCACATGTTCGCTATCCAGAGCCCAGAAATGCGTCGCAATACCTCGCCCGGTGTCTTCGGTGATAGGTTTGGCACTGCCAAAATCGCCGCGGTCGCCAACCCACACATTCATAACCCCATCGACAGGAGCTCTGAAACTCATTTTGGTGGCATCAGGACTCAGTCGTCCCTGATAGCGTTCCGGATTACCAAAAAGTACATCACGTGGGATCAATGGTGGGGGAGAAGTAGTTTGTGCTGAAGTTGTCGGGCTGTTCTCATTGCTGGTGCACCCTAACAGCGTACCCACCAAAGCGAGCGCAGCAATAGCCGTTGGTATTTTATTCATATTGTACCCTTATCGCATTACAGGTTTGTGATGCAGGGCCAATACGACACGAGCGAACCCCTTGTCCCTGGACTTATTGCAAAATAACTATAGCACACCAGTAGAAATTGCAAGGCGAGGGCGCGCAAACGCTGGGAAAGGGGAAGTGATTCCCCTTCAGGTACAAAAAAAAGACTTTATGCCGGGCAGGTTTGAGTTTGTCGGTTTAGCTGGTTCGTTCTACTGACATATGGGTCAGTGCAATCAGGGCTTGTTTAAACGGTGACTCGGGAACCGGATCCAGACTTTTAATCGCCATGGAAACTTCTTCATGGGCCCGCGACCGGGTATAGTCCAGTGCGCCGGTTTGCTGCATAATGCGCTGGATCCGCTCAAGATGGGGTAAGCCATTGGCATTTTCGATGGCTTCGCGAATGAGCAGACGATCATCATCGTTTTCGGCGTTCCACATGGCGTAAAGCAGAGGCAGTGTTGGTTTACCTTCAGCCAGATCATCACCGGTATTTTTACCCATTTGGTCACTATCTGATAAGTAATCAATAATATCATCGGCCAGCTGAAAGGCAGTGCCCAGATGCTTGCCATAATTCTGCATCGCGCGCTCGAGGGATTCCGGCTGGTCCGTTAAAATGGCTGAAAGTTGCGTAGCCGCCTCAAATAAGCGCGCCGTTTTGCCATAAATAACATCAAAATAGCGTTTTTCGGATGTTTCCGGATCATTGCAGTTCATCAACTGCAAAACTTCTCCCTCGGCAATCTGGTTGGTCGCTTCGGACAAAATTTCCATTACCCGCATACGATTTAAGCTCACCATCATCTGGAAAGAACGGGTATATAAAAAGTCGCCCACCAGCACGCTGGCCTGATTACCGAAAATCGCATTCGCTGTTTCACGGCCCCGACGCAGGGTAGATTCATCCACTACATCGTCATGCAATAACGTGGCGGTGTGTATAAATTCAATGATAGCCGCCAGCGTATGATGATCATTGTTCTCAATATTCATCGCCCGGGCAGCCAGCACACTCAGCAGCGGCCGCAGACGCTTGCCGCCACTGTTTACAATATAAAAACCAAGCTGGTTAATCAAAGATACGTCAGAGTCGACTTGTTGTTGTATTAACTGATTGACTGCTTTCATATCATCAGCAGTCAGCGCCCGGATTTGCTCTAAGTCCATATGCATTGGCAAAAAAGAAAGACAGGTACATGGGTTTGCAGCTGATTGTACCTGAATCGCAGGGCACTGCCACCTGATTGTCTTAAAAACCTGCCGATAATCTCAATCGTACTTTTCGATTGACCGCAACGATGAAAAATAGCCTTTAGAGAGTATTTTCGCAGTAATAGGGTTAATTTTAATTGTTGACCTCATCCGTCGTTGGGGAAAGCTGTGTGTACCAGCGATCTTCTTGGGATCCATTGGCGATCGGAGACAACAAAGGTGAGAAAATATGCTGTCTGAGCGATTTAATACTGCACAAGTTGTTGGTTTTGTGCTAAATTCGCGCGCCATAACTGCGGATTGTATGTATCTTCCGCCCCGGTGTGAAAAATAGGCAAATTTTATGCGATGCGGGGTTGTGGATGGGGGATGTTTCACGTACAATTCGCGCCCTGTTTTTTGAATTGAAGCGTCAAGTGACGCAGAGCGGAGTAGAATATGTACGCGGTTTTCCAAAGTGGCGGTAAACAACACCGTGTGGCTGAAGGCCAGACCGTTCGTCTAGAGAAGATCGAAGTCGCGCCAGGCGAGACTGTTGAATTCGATAACGTATTGATGGTTAGTAACGGTGACGACGTTAAGATCGGCACCCCTTTAGTGGCTGGTGGTAAGATTACTGCTGAAGTTGTACAACACGGTCGTGGCGAAAAGATTAAAATCGTCAAATTCCGTCGTCGTAAGCATTCCCGTCAGCAAGCGGGTCACCGTCAGTGGTTCACAGAAGTGAAAATCACTGGTATCAACGCATAAGAGGAGCACGAACACATGGCACACAAAAAAGCTGGTGGTAGTACTAAAAACGGTCGCGATTCCATAAGTAAACGCCTTGGTGTTAAACGCTTTGGTGGTGAATCTGTTCTTGCTGGTAACATCATCGTTAGACAACGCGGTACTCGTTTCCACGCAGGCGACGGCATCGGTATCGGCAAAGACCACACACTGTTTGCACTTCAAGATGGCAAGGTTCAGTTCAATGTGAAAGGACCTAAAAATCGTAAGTTTGTAAGCATCGTAGCAGAATAAGCGCACACGCTTTTTGCTGAAAGGCTTAAAAAAACCCCGCGCTAGCGGGGTTTTTTATTTTCCCTTCCCCCGTAAGCGTATCAATTCCTGCCAATATCGTGATGCAGGCTTTGCATTAGTGTAAACTTAAGGTTCGCAGACTGGCGAAGGCGTAGCATATTGCCTGTCACTGGGCAAAACTGGAAACATCCGGAGTGATAAATGAAATTTGTTGATGAAGCTGAGATTCGAGTTGAAGCTGGCGATGGTGGAAACGGCGTAGTTGGCTTTCGACGTGAAAAATATGTCCCCAGAGGCGGCCCGGATGGTGGTGATGGCGGTGATGGTGGCAATGTGTACCTGGAAGCTGATGAAAACCTCAACACACTGATTGATTATCAGTTTGAGCGCTTTCACCGTGCTGAACGGGGTAAAAACGGGCAGGGCAGCGATTGCACCGGCCGCGCGGGTGCCGACCTGACGCTCAAGGTGCCGGTGGGCACGCGGGCGACGGATACAGAAACCGGTGAAACACTGGGGGATTTAACCCGCCATGGTCAAAAGCTAAAGGTTGCTCAGGGCGGATTTCATGGTCTGGGCAACGCGCGCTTCAAAAGCAGCACCAACCGCGCCCCCCGACAAAAAACCAATGGCACGCCAGGAGAGATCCGCAATCTTCGACTGGAGCTAATGTTGCTAGCCGATGTGGGTTTGCTGGGGATGCCCAATGCAGGGAAATCCACATTCATCCGGTCGGTATCCGCTGCCAAACCTAAGGTTGCTGATTATCCGTTTACAACATTGGTACCTAATCTTGGCGTGGTACGTCAGCATGCTCAGCGTAGCTTTGTTATCGCGGATATCCCCGGGCTGATAGAAGGCGCGGCTGATGGTGCCGGTCTGGGTATACGGTTTTTAAAGCATCTTGAGCGTTGTCGGGTGTTATTACATCTGGTTGATTTAATGCCTGTTGATGGCAGCGATCCGGCCGAGAATGTGCGTACAATTATTGGTGAGCTTGAAAAATACAGTCCGAAATTGGCTGAAAAGCCTCGCTGGCTGGTTTTCAACAAAGTTGATTTGCTGCTTGATGACGAAGTTGATGAGCGGGTCGATGCAATCGTTAAAGAGCTCAACTGGGATGATCGGGTTTTTAAAATCTCTGCCTTCCAGAAACTCAACACCGATGATCTGTGCAACGAGGTAATGAAATTTATCGAAGACATGCCCGTTGAAGAAGCACCGGAAGAGAGCACCGAAGAGGTTGAGTTTAAGTGGGATACTTACCATAAGAAAACGATTACCCAGCAATCGGCCGATGACGACGAAGACGATGACGACTGGGATGAAGATGACTACGATGTGGAAGTTGAATACCCTAAGTAAGCGAGCAGTCTGATGAAAATAGCAATGATAGCAGCCATGGCCGCCGACAGGGTAATCGGGATGGATAACACCATGCCCTGGCACTTGCCGGCCGACTTACGGCATTTCAAAGCGGTTACTTTAGGTAAACCTGTGGTAATGGGTCGTAAGACGTATGAGTCTATTGGTAAAGCGTTGCCTGGCAGAACAAATATTGTAGTGTCCGGTCAGGCGGACTTTTCACCCAGTGATGCGCATAAGGTTAACGCCATCGACGACGCTGTGAGACTGGCCAGTGAACTGGCATCTGAGGCGCAGGAAGTGATGATTATCGGTGGCGGCCGCATCTACGAAGCGATGTTGGAAAAAGCCGATAAGCTATACCTTACTTTCATCGACCTGACAGTTGACGGCGATACGCAGTTTCCTGAGTACAGTCATTTAAACTGGCAGCAAACAGCGTCTGAGTCTCATGCAGCAGATGACAACAATCCCTATAACTATCAGTTCGTCACGTTAGAAAGACAATAAGCTGTTTCGATAAATACTGCGTTGACGTATCGCTTAACAGGATAACGCACCAGCGTTGTGAGCAGTTGCACCACGGCTGATTCATTGGCGGTAACCAGTTTGATGCTGAAACAGCGGATATCTGTGAGATAAAAAATAAAAAACCGCTTATAACAAATAAGCGGTTTTTTTCTGGCTGGAATATAATGCAGATGCCTGTATTATTCCCCCATGTGTTCGAACAGGTTTTCCAGAGACAGGCCCTGTAGACTCAGCATTTCTCGCAACCGGCGTAATGCTTCAACCTGAATCTGGCGAACTCGCTCGCGGGTCAGGCCAATTTCCACACCTACATCTTCCAACGTTGAAGGTTCATAACCTAACAGGCCAAAGCGCCGTGCCAGAACCTCCCGCTGTTTTGGGTTAAGCTCTTTGAGCCAGTTGACGATATTTGATTTAATATCAGAATCCTGAAGATTCTCTTCGGGGCTGTATTCGTGCTGATCGGCCAGAATGTCTAACAATGCTTTCTCATTATCTCCACCGATGGGCGTATCCACCGAAGTAATCCGTTCATTCAATCGTAACATTCTGGTGACGTCTTCTACCGGCTTATCCAGCGCTAAAGCTATTTCTTCTGCTGTAGGCTCATGGTCAAGCTTTTGTGACAACTCACGGGCTGCGCGCAAATAAATGTTGAGCTCTTTTACCACGTGAATAGGCAAACGAATGGTTCGGGTCTGATTCATAATCGCCCGTTCAATGGTTTGCCGGATCCACCAGGTAGCGTAAGTTGAAAAACGGAAGCCTCTTTCAGGATCGAATTTTTCGACCGCGCGGATCAATCCAAGGTTACCTTCCTCAATCAGATCTAACAGTGCCAGACCACGATTGTTATAACGACGGGCAATTTTAACAACAAGGCGTAAGTTGCTGACAATCATACGCTTACGTGAGGCTTCACAGCCTTTTAGCGCACGACGTGCAAAGTGCACTTCTTCTTCAGCGGTAAGTAGTGGGGAAAACCCTATTTCACCCAAATACAATTGAGTGGCATCAAGGTTTTTAGTCGTTTCTTCCGGTGCAGTGAACACATCAGTAGTGTCATCATCACTGGAATCAATAATATCTTCATCTACGACGATATCATCCATTGCATCGATATCTTCGTGAGGCGTTGGTGTCTTTGGGGCTTTTATTTTTCCCATGACGGCATCTCCTGCGTAAATTTAATTACCTCAAATGTTCTCCTTTAACTCTCTTATTATTGTTTATTGTTATTTTGATCGTTGGGGGAGGTAGCGAAGTGGATCTAAAGATTTGCCCCTGTAACGCACCTCAAAGTGTAGCTTTACAATGTTCGTGCCACTATCACCCATACTGCCAATCGTTTGCCCTGCTTTCACCCACTGCTGCTCTTTAACAGTGATTTGGTCGTTGTGCGCATAAGCACTCAACAGACTATCGGTATGCTTAACAATGATTAAGTTACCATAGCCTCTCAGGCCATTACCGGCATAGACCACCTTTCCTGCTGCCGCAGCTTTTACTGCTGCTCCTCTGGCACCAGAAATAATTATGCCTTTACGGCCGGATTCATTCTGATTAAATGTCTCCGTAACTCTTCCTGACGCAGGCCAAACCCACTCTGCAACCCGTTCAGGAAACCGTCTTCGTGCCGAATATTTGGCACTCACCGTCGGGCTTTTGACGCGCTTAACCGACTGGTTGTTAACATTATTTTTACGATCACCATACGCCTGCTTCTCTGGCTGGTCAACTCTCTTTTGCGCTTTAGGTGGCGAGGTCTGACCAGACCCTTTTTGTTTATTATACGAACTATTGTTGTTCGTTTTTGCAACAGTTTGTGGCGGTGTCAGGCGTAATTTTTGGCCCGGATATATATTGTACGGAGCCTGTAATCGGTTAAAGCGCGCAATATCCTGATAGTCCTTATTGGCGTACCAGGCTATAGCAAACAATGTATCGCCAGTTTTAACAGTATAGGTATCGCCTGAATAATGAAAATCTTTAGAAGGTGGCTGACTATTTAGTGTAACTACGGGAGCAGGGGAGTGCTTTGACGTACAACCGGAACACCACAGGATGCCCAGCAAAATGAGCAGATACCGCCAGATTCTGCTCTCCACCACACTTATCCCTTCAACAAAAAGTACGCGATAACCACAAGTGCAACCACAGCCCAGCCGAGAATTTCTATGGATTGCCTTAGCCTGGCTTCCATCGCTGCACCACCCCAGCGCATTAACGCGGCGACCAAGAAGAAGCGCGCGCCACGGCCGATCGCGGAAGCGATAATAAAGGGGATCATCGCCATCTGCATGACACCAGCACTGATGGTAAATACTTTATAAGGGATGGGCGAAAAGCCGGCCAGAAAGACTACCCAGACACCATAAGCCTGGAACCAGGTGGTTGCCTGCGCCATTTTTTCGCCATAACCGGCGGAAATAATCAGCGGCTCAATCCAGGCATCAAATGCAAAGAAACCCAGCAGATATCCGGCGATCCCCCCAAGTACACTGGCCAGTGTAGTCAGTAGGGCAAAATACCAGGCTCTGGAGGGTTGCGATAATGACATGGGGGCGAGCATGACATCGGGGGGAATAGGAAAAAACATAGACTCTGCAAAGCTAAGGCCGCCCAGATAACGGCTGGCATGCTTATGGCGAGACCATCGAATAGCCAGGTCGTAACAAGGCTGAAATATTTTCAAAGAAGATCTCCTTCGACCAGCGGCACAAAGCGCACAGACTCAACAGTTTTTGTCTGTAACTCACCTTCTGTCCGATCGATACATAAAAGTTGTTGTTGTTCGTTACCCACCGGTATGATCAGACGACCGCCGTCTTCGATTTGCAACAACAAATCGTCAGGAATGCGACTGGCTGCGGCGGTAACAATAATGGCATCGAACGGCCCTTTAGACGCCCACCCCCGCCAGCCATCGCCGTGTTTCATAGCAATGTTGTGCAGATCAAGGTGATTCATGCGTCGCTTGGCCTGAAACTGCAGGCTCTTAATACGTTCCACACTAAAAACATTATTGAATAATTGTGCCAGAATGGCGGTTTGGTAGCCCGAACCAGTACCAATTTCGAGTACTTTTTTAGGCTGATTAGCGGCTTCCAGGAGTAATTCTGTCATCCGCGCAACAATATAAGGTTGCGAGATAGTCTGGCCCTGTCCGATGGGCAGGGCAGTATTTTGATAAGCCTTGTGTTTAAGCGCATCGGGCAAAAACAAGTCGCGTGGTGTCGCCGCTATTGCATTTAGTACCTGCTGATTTCTAACACCTTCCTGGTAAAGCAGTTCAGCCAGGGTTTCCCCTTTTCTCGATGATCTCATTGCAGTATTCGTTTCCTGACGAAAAAAGCCCGTTGTAGTTATTCGTTATCCAGCCATGTTTTCATATCGCTCAGGCTGTCATGAGCGGTCATATCGACATCCAGCGGTGTCACAGAGCAGAAATTATTGGCGATGGCATGAAAGTCCGTGCCTTCTGATGCATCCTGTTCCGCACCGGCCGGGCCATACCAGAAAATTGTCCGACCGAACGGATCCTGGGTTTTAACCATACCTTCTGCACGGTGTCTGCGGCCCTGCCGGGTAACCTTAATGCCCTCAAGAGAGGCATAAGGTATGTCCGGAACATTAATATTAAGAATTTGGTTGGTATTCAATGGATGCTTTTTTAGTTTCTCAATAATATCCAACACTACCTGCGCTGCGGTCTCAAAATGATTACCCTCATGACTGGTCAGTGATACCGCAATAGCGGGTAGCCCCATATAACGGCCTTCGGTGGCAGCAGCAACGGTGCCAGAATAAATCACATCATCGCCAAGGTTAGCACCGTGGTTGATGCCAGAAACCACCAGTTCAGGTTCCTCCTGCATAAAGCTGTTGACACCCACATGGACACAATCAGACGGCGTGCCGTTTACCGAATAAAAGCCATTATCCAGTTGTTGAACCCGCAATGGCTGGTGCAACGACAATGCATTGCTGGCACCCGAACAGTTGCGATCCGGGGCTATGACGGTGACATCGTGTTTTTCACTTAACGCGTTAAACAGTACATTAATGCCTTTGGCAAACACACTGTCATCGTTACTCAAAAGAATTTTCATTATGACTCCCGGGTCGGTCTTCGTTTTATTGATGGGTAGAAACGCATTCGCGCAAAACCGATGTTGCAAAGCATCCGCTGGGCAGCGAAAAGCAAAGGGTCAATGTATCACCTTGCTGTTCCCATTCAAGATTTTCCGGCCAGATTTTTATGCTGCGGCGCTCTTGTTTCAGGCCTGCCTGAGCAAGAAAATCAGCAACCGGCGCAAATGCTGAAGCTACCCTGGTTTCAAGTTCCAGCGCTGCGGCTTTAGAAGGAGGCGTACCAGCGCCCCACATCGCTGCTGACGGGCTCAGATCTTTATCGATATAACGCTGCTGCACTGTGTTATCGTCACCATCATTAATAAAAAAGCTGTTCGAACCTTTCAATATAAGTGCATCACCGGGCAGCACAGTATCAAACACCCCCTGCGCAATGCGCTCACTAAGCTGGCTGTTAAACAGATGACTGCGTAGCGCAGACAACGCCATGGAGCGTTTGTTACGATTGCGGATCGTTTCACCTGCAATCATTTTCGTGGCCAGAGCGAGATTGCCGCCTTCCAGGCGCTCCCCGTTTTCGGTCAGTCGTACAGAGCCAAAACGCTGTTCACCAAAATAGTTAGGTAACCCATTGGTTTCAATCATGGCTAAACGTGTAGTTAACGCGGACATCTCTGTCACATTTCGCAATGTAACAGTAAAGCGATTACCTTTTAACTGGCCGGTTTTCAGTTTCTTATTATGGCGGGTTTGATTAAGAATACGTACCCCGGGTACAGCAAATCCGTCAAAATCAAAATCTGCCTGGCCCGGCGCATGCAGGCCATACCATTGACGGGTAAGGGCATATTTATCCTTGCGTCCGGCATAGGTCACTGCACGCAGGGGCAAATTAGTAAATTTGGCCAACTCTTCAGCAACAAAGGCGGTATTGGCGTTAACCTTTTCTACCAGTATAAACTGATGCTCACCCTCACCGGTTAAGGGATAGCCCAGATCCTCAATAACCACAAAGTCCTCAGGATGTTGTTTAAAGGCCGCCGCTGCTACAGGTTTTCCATAAAAATAACGCCAGTCAGAAGAAGATAACTGCATTATGCGTCTGCTCTAATCAAAAGCGTCACGGCATGGGCTGCGATGCCTTCTTTGCGACCGGTAAAACCCAGTTTCTCGGTGGTTGTTGCTTTAACGTTGATAGCATCTGTGGCGACCTGACAATCCTGCGCAATTGCTGTTCGCATGGCTTCAATATGCGGAGCCATTTTAGGGGTCTGAGCGACAATGGTCATATCAGCATTACCGATTTTATAGCCCTTTTGGGCTACCTCGCTGATTACGTGCCGAAGCAGTCGGCGGCTATCGGCGCCCGCATAAGCATCATCAGTGTCAGGAAAGTGTTTGCCGATATCGCCCAGTGCGGCGGCGCCAAGGATTGCATCGCACAGCGCATGGATTAATACATCACCATCAGAATGTGCCACCAGGCCCTGATCATGCTCTATGGTGACACCGCCCAGCACAATCGGGCCCGGGCCGCCAAATTTATGAACATCAAAACCATGACCAATTCGCATAATGCTACCTTTTATCGTTTTAAAGAGTGTTGTTAGTTAAGTAAAATGTGGCCAGCGGCAAATCTGCAGGCCGGGTGATTTTTATATTGGCCGGATTGCCCTCAACCAGTTCCACCGTATAACCCTGGGCTTCCATGGCGGATGCCTCATCGGTAATGGCAAGCTTGTTACGCAAACCATCCTCCAGTGCCTGTCGCAACAGACCAGTGTTAAACAACTGCGGGGTCAGTGCATGCCACAGATTTTCTCTGCACTCTGTGTGTTTGACCGTGATTGTGGTGGCACTGACAGCAGCGGCCCGTTTCATCGTATCGCGCACCGGGCTGGCCAGAATGCCGCCATCTACAGCTTTATTATTCATCACTGCCAGCAAGCGATCGATATCACCATGGGTCAGGCAAGGTCTGGCCGCATCGTGGACCAAAACCCAGCTATCTGCAGGCAGAGACAGCAAACCATTTAGCACTGACTGGGCGCGATCATTGCCACCGGTAACCATGGTCAGCCAGTCTGCATCGCTAACCGGCAAATTTGAAAAATAGGTATCCTCAGCGCTGATTGCGACAATGACCTGACAAACACGCGGGTGCGTTATCAGCGTGTCCAGCGTATGTTCAAGGATTGTTTTGCCGTTTATGGATAAATACTGTTTTGGCCGGTCTGCCTGCATGCGGCTGCCGATGCCGGCCGCCGGCACAACCGCGTAAATGTATGGTTGCTTCATAGTTACTGCTGTTCAGACGGTAAAATGCGATAAAACGTTTCGCCACGTTTGATAAGGCCAAGTTCGTTCCGGGCCCGCTCCTCAATTGCCTCCAGACCAATTTTTAGATCGTCAATATCTGCCTGTAAAAGGGCATTTCGCTGGGCCAGATTGGCATTTTGCAAAGACTGACGCTGCACATCTTTTTTCAGTGCCACATAATCCGGAATACTGTTTTTGCCTAGCCATAAGCGATACTGCAGCAGACCAAGCAGTACCAGCAAAACCAATGGCACCCATTTTTGTTTCAACACAGCGATTACCTGCCCAGTTACCAGCGCAATTTTATATCATGACTATGCCAAAAGGCGCTCCACTGAGCCATGAATATACTCTCATTAGTTCAGTTTACATGGGCAACGCTGCGATACCAATACTAATGGTGAAAATGCTATTAAGGATAAAAAATTCTATCTAAAAGTTAATACAGTGATTGAGCCTGAATTATGGTTAGCCCGTCGCAAGGTGAAACAAGCAGAGATAGTAAGAAAACACATCCTTTTGGATCATCCCACAGTGTCATTTTTACAAAAATAATAGCTTTGTTAACGGGACTTTCATCAGATTTTGGTAAGCAGCTTAGTCTGAGGAAGTAAAATAGTCATGTATGTATTTGCTGATGGACGGAAAAAAGTCCTGGACATACGGATCAGAAACAACCTTATGATGTATCAATTAGGTGGTAACTAAAAGTTACTCATGTGTATAAGGTTTACCCGGAATCTGCCATCCATTCCTTTTCTGTAACTGATCCTGCCAGCTAATTCTTTTATGCTAGTATCCACAAAATGGCGCCCTGAAGCTGATCTCTTACCTCACTACAAGAGTTAAAAGGGCAACAAGCGATCAAAAAGTGGACGTATTCGATTTCGCTTGCATTGTATGCAATTTATCGAAGGGTGTGCTTTGCGAACACGCTGTAATTTTAAACATTATTACTAATAAGGCGAGCAATGCTTACTAACGAAGACTTAAATACCCTATCTTCTATTCGCCAGCGCATTCGCGACCACTACCGGATTGACGAATCAGTGGCTATTGACCAAATTCTTCCAATTGCCGAAGTAAACCCTCGTGCGCGCTCACGCGCCTGGGAACGTGCCCGTAAAATGGTGCTTAAAATCCGTCGTGAGCAGCAAGGTCATGGCGGTGTGGATGCACTGTTAAACGAATATTCTTTGTCTACCGCTGAAGGTGTGGTGCTGATGTGTCTGGCTGAAGCCCTACTTCGGGTACCGGATGAAGAAACGCAGGACACACTTATCCGGGACAAATTATCCCAGGGTAAATGGACACCTCATCTTGGCAATTCTGACTCATTGTTTGTTAACGCGTCTGCCTGGGGCTTGTTACTTACCGGTAATATGGTGAACTATGCGGACAAGCGTAAGAGTGAACAATTCGGTTTGTTGAAGCGCACCATGGGTCGGCTGGGCGAGCCAGTGATTCGCCGCTCTATGAATATTGCCATGCGCGTCATGGGCCGACAGTTCGTAATGGGTGAAACCATTGAAGATGCGGTCGAGCGCGCGAAAGAAAAAGAGAAGAAGGGTTACGTTTATTCTTACGACATGCTGGGTGAAGCTGCCCGGACTATGAAAGACGCTGACCGTTTTTACGATTCCTATGCCCACGCGATTAAGGTTATTGGCAAGGCGGGAGATGGTCGCGGGCCGAAAAAATCCCCTGGTATCTCAGTTAAGTTGTCTGCATTGCATCCGCGGTTTGAATTTTTACAACGCGACCGGATCATGAAAGAGATACCGCCACAGCTTAAATCGCTGTGTCTGATGGCTAAAGAATACGATATTAAACTGACTGTAGATGCCGAAGAAGCCGATCGTCTTGATGTATCATTGGATATCATTGAAGAAGTTTTTCGTGATGAGGAACTGGAAGGCTGGACAGGTTTTGGTGTTGCCGTACAGGCGTATCAGAAGCGTGGTCTGCACGTTATCGACTGGTTGCGTAAGTTAACTGAAGACACTGGTCGCACCATGATGGTTCGCCTGGTCAAGGGTGCTTACTGGGATACTGAAATCAAAATGAGCCAACAGGCAGGTGTGGATACATTCCCGGTCTTTACCCGCAAATCCTCCACCGATGTATGCTATCACGCCTGTGCTAACCGCTTATTGGATTACCGCGATACGTTGTATCCGCAATTCGCTACGCACAACGCATATACAGCGTCAGTAATTCTGGAACTGGCCGGTGACGACAAAGAGGGTTTCGAGTTCCAGTGTCTGCACGGCATGGGAGATACCCTTTATGATCAGGTTGTTACCGAAGATAAAATTCAGTGCCGGGTTTATGCACCAGTAGGTGATCATGAAGACCTTCTGGCGTACCTGGTACGTCGACTACTGGAAAACGGGGCTAACTCTTCATTTGTTAATGCCATTGTTGATGAGTCACAGCCTGTAGAGTCGCTACTGGAAGATCCGGTTGAAAAAACCCAGCGTCTCAAGACACGTTATAACACCCAGATAAAGCCACCCCGTGAACTGTATGGTGATGAACGGCTTAACTCTCATGGTCTGGATCTTACTGATCATATTGCTGTTAATGCGCTGTCTCACGAGACTGACAAGTGGAATAAATTTTATTCCATGGAAGAAAGCGATATACCAGAGGGTGGAACGGCAGTCAGAAATCCGGCAAATCATGATGACATTGTTGGTTATCACAAATACGCCAACGAAGATGATATGAAAAAAGCGTTGGATATTACGGCTGATGGATTTGAATCCTGGGCGAAGCGCTCGGTAGAAGAGCGTGCAGATATTCTAGAGCGTACTGCTTATGCGCTGGAACGCCATATGGGCGAATTGATTGCAATTTGTATCCGCGAAGCGGGTAAAACTGCTCAGGACGGTATCGACGAGGTGCGTGAAGCGGTAGATTTTCTTCGGTATTACGCAGCCCGTGCCCGTGAGTTGGATGAAGATCAGCGCTTAGTGCCGCGTGGGGTTGTTCTGTGTATATCACCATGGAATTTCCCACTGGCTATCTTTACCGGCCAGGTAGCGGCTGCATTGGTAACCGGGAACACGGTAATAGCCAAGCCGGCCGAGCAAACCAGTATTATTGCGCGTCGCTGTATTGAGATCATGCATTCAGTCGGTTTACCCGACGATGCGCTGCAGTTACTGATTTGCCCGGGTAAAGGGGTTGGTGAAACGCTACTGCCGGATGAGCGTATCAAAGCAGTAATGTTCACTGGTTCTACTCAAACCGGTACGATGATTTCCCAGACCCTCGCATCGCGCGGTGGTGAGCAGGTTCCATTGATTGCTGAAACCGGTGGTCAGAACTGCATGATTGTAGACTCTACTGCATTGCCAGAACAGGTTGTTGATGACATTGTTCATTCAGGCTTCCAGAGCGCAGGTCAGCGCTGCTCTGCACTACGTGTGCTTTATGTGCAGGAGGACATTGCTGACAATCTGACAGATATGCTGATTGGTGCAATGAAAGAGCTGGACATTGGTAACCCCATGTATCTGAAAACTGATATTGGACCGGTTATCGATCAAAAAGCACTGGATAGCCTGCAAAAGCATGAAGAATACATGAAAGAACATGGCAAACTTCTGCATCAGTGTGAATTACCAGAAGGGTCTGAGAACGCCACTTTCTATCCGCCAACATTGTATGAAATTGAAGGTATTGATGTACTGGAGCAGGAAACATTCGGTCCGGTTATTCATATTATCCGTTTCAAGGGCAGTGAAATTGAAGGTGTGGTAGATAAGATCAATAGCACCGGTTACGGTCTGACCATGGGTATTCACTCACGCATCGAGGATCGTGCCTATGAGCTTGCGGCACTTAGTCGTGCCGGAAACGTATATATCAACCGAAACATGATTGGTGCCATTGTTGGTGTGCAACCCTTCGGTGGCCGTGGACTGTCAGGTACAGGTCCTAAAGCGGGTGGACCCAACTATCTGCCTCGCTTAATGATGGAGCGGGCAACGCCTAAACCTTCACGGGTTTCTGATATGGAGCAACTGGATGAGAAGCTTGTCAGTGATGACAACGCATCAGACCAGGCTTCAAAGATGATGGACAATGCCCTGGAAGTGCAGGAAAAATGGCGTCATACCAAGCTTAACGACCGTATATCTTCGGTTCGCCAATTGCTGGCAAAAATTGCTAAAGTTGACATTGTTGATGAGCTTGCCGATGACCTTAACCGGACGCTCGCCACTAGCCGTCAACAGCTTATTCAGATTGAAAAGCGCATGGCGAAGCCACAGGAGCTGCCAGGACCCACTGGTGAATCTAACAAGTTGTATCTTGAGCCTCGGGGCATTCTGGTATGTTTTGCGGACAAAGGCGTTACCTTTGAATACTGGACATTATCTATAGTGACCGCACTGGCAACAGGCAATGTTGTGGTATCAGTCGTATCTGATCTGTTCTACGAAGAGGCAAAAGAGTTTCAGAAGAAGTTCAATGCCACCGGCGCGCCTGAAGGCGTGTTACAGGTCGCTAAGCTAGAGCATCTGGGAGCACTGCTTCTGGATGAAGATTTAGCAGGTGTGGTTGTGGACTCTCAAACTGAGCGAACAGCACAGATTTCTGCCATGCTGGCATCCAGAGAAAGCGGACCTATCATCCCTGTTATTACATCAGAGTATCATGACAATCTGATTCAGCGGGTGGTGACAGAAAAAGCGATTAGTATTGATACAACCGCCTCAGGTGGTAACACCTCACTAATGACGCTGGAAGAAAAGGACGATTAACAGGACGTTTACTTAAAGATAGTAAAAAACCCGGTTCAGGCCGGGTTTTTTTATGTCGAACATTAAAGTATGTCTGCAAAAAGCAACACTGCAAAGCGAAGGCTATGTAACTACAACCATTCGTTTTTGCGACCGCGCTTTTTGGGTAAAAAGGTCAGAATCACGCCTAAAAGAACGCCCGCACCAGCAACCATACCACCGCGAGTAAACCACTTTACCATCTCATCTTTTTCCTGATTATCCAGCGTCGCAGTCAATTGCTTAATTTCACGTGCCTGGGTTTCAGTCTCACTTTTTAAGGCGTTCAGTTCATTTCTGGCACTGCTAAGCTGTTGCTTAAGACGACCATTTTCTGACTGTAACCCCTGCAGACTAGCCTGACTGTCTGCCAGTCGCTGGCTGATAATCGGTAGCTTTTCGGCCCGGGACATTTCATTGCTGATAAACCGGCTCTCCACCCATCCGGTGCGGTTTTCCGTATGTTCTTTTATTTTCATAAACTCAGCGTCACGATCATTTTCCAGAATCGTTACCGGCGTACCTGCCTCGACACTGCCCAAAATGCGGTAGTTCCTGCCGGCACCAGAGTGCATGAAAATGTAAAGTTCATCCTTAACATAATGCGATGAGGAAGGCTCCATATCCGGAGTATCCTGCAGGCCAAAAGCCTGAAACGAGAACGCGATCATTACAGGCGCGAGCCACATTCGAAACATATAGTATCCGTAAACGTATTGATCCAACAAAGGATGTTAGAAACTGTGAAAATTAAAGGCAAGCATCGTGCCGCTTACCCCGGACCATCGACTTGTTACTTTAACGCGCCTGCGCATCAAGGTTAAGCGGAATTTCATAAAAACAGCGACAATCCATTGCTATAACGGCCTGTGGCGGGTAAGGTGACTGACACTATCTTACTCTTCTTGCCCGCACGTTTAATGGCTGAAATCGAATTAAAATTTGTCTCTCGTCAACTGACACTTGATGACTTTCTGGAAAAGGTCGTTCCTGCTTTAAAACAGTTAGGGATGGACGTTTCGCCGCCGCAACGCATGCAGCTGCAAAACGATTATTACGACACGCAGGCGCATGATTTTCAGCAGCACAAAATTGGTTTTCGGGTGCGTGGAAATGATGGGGTATTTGAGCAAACTCTTAAAACCCGTGGTGAAGTCCGCGGTGGGTTGCACGAGCGTGCCGAGTACGATATTCCATTATCAGAAGCGACCCCCGATTTAACCCTGTTTGATAAAGAAGTGTGGCCGGAAGGGCTGGAGGCTGAGAAACTTAATGGAAAGTTAGAGCACCAGTTTTCCACCCATTTTACCCGCACTGCGCTGAACGTTATTCATAAGGGCAGCACAATTGAGATTGTGTTGGATGAAGGCGAAGCTTTCACTGGCAAAGAACGCTCTTCCATTAATGAAATTGAACTGGAAATGAAAGAAGGGGAAGTACCCCCGCTGTTTGATATCGCTGATATTATCAATAGTATCTTGCCGGTTCGGGTAAGCGATGTATCAAAAGCGGCGCAGGGCTATCAGTTGCTTAATGGCGTATCCAACAACATTACCCCGCTACCGGAGTTTTTAGCCTTACCCAGCGATGCTTCTACAGAAGCTGCATTCATGGCCGCCGCCCAGCAGGCGCTGACCCACTGGCAGACCCATGAACATCTGTTTCTGCAGACAAATTCCTCTAAGATGCTGAATGAAGTGGCTATCAGTATCCGACTGTTGTTGCAGGCGGTCTCGCTGTATTTGCCCGTGTTACAGTGCCGGCAGATGCTGGATTTGCACAAACAGTTAATGAATTATATGCCTGAATGGGCCTGGCAGGAAGATTTGCGCAGCCTTCGTCAGGTGGTCTCAAAAAAAAGCCTGTTTAATAAATGTCTGAGCCGCTATAGCTCGCTGCAAAGCTACTTGCATGGCCGTAAAGCGGGCTTAGTGCATGCTTACGATCCAGCCACACTGATGCATACTACCGAGTCTACCGCTATTAAGTTGTCGGTCATCCGTTTGCTCACTGAAAAGCCCTGGCAGAACGAGTCGACCACGTATCAGATGCCGGTTACTGAACATGCCAGGGGCTGGTTGTCCCAGAGCTGGCAGACTGTACAGCAAAGTATGTCACCGACCCAGGCTATGGCTGCGGCTAATTATCTGGCGGTGGAAGTGGTTTTACGCCAAACCTTGTGGAACGGCTTCCTGCTGGCGGATTTGTTTTCTGGTGAGCGCCATGCTTTTCGTGCGCCCTGGCTGGATATTTTAACCGGTATAGATGAGCTTAAAGCTCTGGAAATGCTAAAAACGCTAATTAGTGATACTGACCCTGAGGATAAGCGCAAAATTACCCAATGGGCCAATGAAAAAGAAGCTAACCTGCTTACTGTCATGGAGCGGACACGCAAAGTGGGTATGCAGGGCGATATTTACTGGTAACAGTGTAGAGGGCGGAAGCGAAGGAATGACAATGCCAGAAGTACATCCCTGGATTCTGTCCAGTATTATTATACTGGGTGTGTTGTGGTTACTGACCGCAGTACTTTATATAAGACGCCGGCAGTATCTGCATAAACCAGCCTGGCTTGATGCGGCATTGCTGACCTGGCCGTTATGTTTGTTTGACGAGCTTGTCGTTCAGGTATGGCAACCTTTATTAATACTGTATGGGACGACGGACTGGGTACCTGTGCTACTTATGGCGCTGTTTTATCGCGCTTTGAAACCATCATTAGTCGCTAACCCGTCTTCCAGTCGCTATCTACTGTGGTACCCGGTTATCTTGTGTATCATTATTCAGTTGCCGCTGGCGTTCTCGGGTATCGCCGAGAAGCACATGCTGATTGAGTCCACGCCCGTGGGGCATCCACTGGACTTCTGGCCCGTCTATATCAGTGCCATGATTAACGGCTTTACGGTGCTGGTACTGGGCTTACTGATGACAGAGCTGGTCCAGAAATACCATAAACACTTACCGAACCAGGTTGCGGTACCGTCACAATACCGATTACGCTGGCTGGCTGGGGCATTGGGTGCAACAGTGGGATTGGCGATGATTGGTATCTTGCTGGTTACCGCTGTGACATTTGGTTTTCTGCATATTTTAGCATGGCAGACCGGGCTGGATTTGGCGATTGCCGCCGTTATGCTAACTATCTTGTTTTTGCTGACCATACCACAACGCACCTCCCCATCAATACTGGATTATAACCGTTTTGATGCTGGCGATGCTTCGCCCGATGCCATGCGTCACGCACTGGCGAAAACCGGCCGAATACTAGCCATTCTGCCATCCTCGACACGTAACCAGCTGACCATTGGTGATGTGGCCAGGCAAGCTAAGGTAGACCCAACCACGCTGGCGCTGGCCAGCCGATTGCTTGAGCAACAGTCCTTTGCTGAATTTGTGGCCCGGGCAGATCGCAGACACGAGGAATCAGGGCAAGATGCGACCGGTAATGTCTGATTTTCAGCTGAACGCATTAATCAATAACGCCTGAGTAAATGTTTTGCGCAGGTAGAATCCCCGCGGACGAGTTTTGATACGATCACCTTCCGGTCCCAGGGCGTCTGTCAAAATGCTGCCATTGGCAGCTTTAGGACGCAGGTGCAAAGCATTGCCGTGGCGAGCGGTGATTTTTTCAACCTGACCCAACACGATCATTTCCGTCAATTCTTCCCAGTCTTTTTGCAATAGGGCTTCTTCCTGACCGCAAGGCGTCCATAAAAAGCCATTTCCCACCCGCCGCTGACTGACCGGAATTTTGCGGTCGCCTTCCAGTGGCAACCATAGCACCCGGGAAAGTTTATTTCGGACATTGCTGGTGGGCCATGTTACCCCGGGCGGATTCATAAGCGGCGCATAGCAAACATAGGTAGTCTCGCGCACCTGCCAGCGACTGTCCACTGGAAGTGTTTTTAATTCAACCCCCAGTTCAGGAAAGTCTTGTTGTGGTCGTGAACCGGCGGTTGCGCCCAGCCATAACTCCAGCAACTGGCCCTGCCAGCCTTTGTGGCGCTGAAGATTCTCAGGCACAGCGACATTGGCAAGTCCGGCCAGTTCGCCCAGGGATAAACCAGCAATTTTCTGGCAGCGAGCCAGTAACTCATTTATATCACGAGGTGCAGAAGATGGGGGCTGCAAAAGCACTCCTGGTTAACCAATGTATTGCGGTCCAGTTTACGTGGTGCAAACGGTGAATAAAAGCACTGACATTTTATGGCGAAACAGGGCCTTTGCATTAATGCTTTGAATGGGCAGCATATTATGGTCAAATGCGGTAATAGAAAAATTTAAGGTGCCCGGGAGTCTAAGTGATAGATGCCGACGGATTCCGTGCGAATGTGGGCATAGTGATTTGCAACAAAATAGGACAAGTGTTTTGGGCAAGGCGTTATGGCCAACATTCATGGCAGTTTCCACAAGGCGGAATTGATGAAGGGGAAACTGCAGAGCAAGCCATGTACAGGGAGTTACATGAAGAGGTAGGGCTGCGGCCCAAAGACGTCACCATCTTGGGAGTAACACGAAACTGGCTGCGGTATAAGCTGCCCAAACGATTGATACGCCAGGGAAGTAATCCTGTGTGTATCGGTCAGAAGCAAAAATGGTTTTTGCTACAGCTAAATTGCCCCGATGCCGATGTCGATGTGCTTAAATCCGGTCATCCGGAATTTGATGACTGGCGCTGGGTAAGTTATTGGTATCCGGTAAGAAACGTGGTGTCTTTCAAACGCGATGTTTATCGCAAAGTCATGAAAGAATTTGTTCCGGTAGCCATGCCCCCTATGGGGAGGCCAAACCAGGCCGGGTCAAATAAACGTCATCGCAAGCGCCGACGCGGATAGCCGCGACGGGCTAACAGGAGTCAGGTAAGTGGCTAGCCAGGGCAGTATGCTGACAACACTCAAACGCATTGTTCAGGAAATGAGTCAGATTCCTGCGCTTGACGAGGCGTTGTTCAATGTGGCCAGTCGCGTTAAGCAAGTCATGCAGGTTGACTCCTGCTCTATTTATCTGGCTGATTACGATAACCAGGAATTTATTTTAAAAGCCACTGATGGCCTGCATCCTGATGCCGTCGAGCAAGTCCGGATAGGTTTTTCAGAAGGCCTGATTGGTCTGGTGGGTCAGCGCGAAGAGCCGCTGAACATCGAAGACGCCCACCGTCATCCCCGTTTTAAACACTACCCTGAAGTTCACGAAGAAAATTATAAAGCCTTCTTAGGCACGCCCATTATTCATCAGCGTAAAGTGCTGGGTGTTATCACCATGCAACAAGCAAAAATGCGCTTTTTCAGTGAAGATGAGGAAGCTTTTCTGGTTACGCTGGCTGCCCAACTGGCGCTGGAGATCAGCAATGCTGAGATTCGGGGTGCGCTGAGCAGTAATGATATTCTGCCCTCGACACTGCATCAGAAAAAAGTGATGGGTATTGCCGGTTCTCCAGGGCTGGCTATTGGTCATGGATTTTCCACCGATTCCACTGTGGATCTGCGGCGTTTTGTGGTCAAACGTACCGATGATCGGTCGCAGGAGGTCCAGCGCTACCGTAAAGCGGTGGAGATAACCCGCGAGCAGGTGGACGAACTGTCAAACAGCCTGGAAGAAGGTATTCCTGATGATGTTAAAGCCATTTTTCAGCTGTATCATCATTTGCTTGATGCCAACAGTCTGGGGCGTGAAGTAGAAGCCAAAATTCAGGAGCAATGGTGCGCGGGTTCATCATTAAAAATGGTGGTGGAAGATTACGCCGCTCGGTTCGCCAATATGGACGACCCATATATGCAGGAGCGGGCCATTGATATTGTCGATTTGTCGAACCGCATATTGGTCAATATTCTTCACCAGGCACGCGGTGAGCGACCGCAGGTTACCCTGGCCGATAAGGCCAGTATTCTGGTAGCTGAAGAAGTCTCTGCCACTATGCTGGCAGAGTTTCCCCGAGAGCACCTGAAAGGAATAATTTCTATTCGTGGCTCGAATAATTCTCACGCAGCTATTTTGGCGCGAGCCATGGGGATACCAGCAGTCATGGGGTGTCAGAATGTGTCACCTACGCTGTTGGAAAATAAAGAGATTCTACTGGATGGTTATTCGGGCGAAATTATCATCGGGGCAGATAATGCAATCCGCCAGAGCTTTGTACAGTTAATTGAAGAAGAGGCATTGCTGGCCGAGCAAATTGCTTCGGAAGCAAATAAAGCCTGTGAGACAGAAGATGGCTGTCGGATGTCACTGCTCATTAATGCCGGTTTATCGGTAGAGATTGAGACCGTGGCGCGGAATCAGGGAAAAGGTATTGGCCTGTACCGCACAGAAATTCCGTTTATGCTGCGTGAAAGTTTTCCGTCAGAAAAAGAGCAAATCAAACTCTACAGTGAAGTATTGCGCTGTGTACCCGAACAACAGGTCACCATGCGGACGCTGGATGTGGGCGGCGACAAACCGTTACCGTACTTTCCCATCAATGAGGAAAACCCGTTTCTTGGGTGGCGAGGTGTAAGGCTGACGCTGGATCATCCGGAAATATTCTTAGTCCAAATCCGGGCTATGCTGAAAGCCAGTCTGGGGCTCAGTAATCTGCAAATTATGCTGCCGATGATCTCTTCGGTAAATGAAGTGCAGGAAGCCTCACGGCTGATTGAACAGGCATTTTTCGAAGTCAGTGAAGAAATTAAAGACACCGGCGAGACATTGGTGCGCCCGCGTATTGGCGTCATGCTGGAGGTTCCTTCGGTTCTTTATCTGTTGCCACAACTGGCCAGGCACGTTGATTTCTTCTCGGTGGGGAGTAACGACCTCACCCAGTATTTACTGGCGGTAGATCGAAATAACACCCGGGTAGCCGCCTTATACAATAGTTATCATCCTGCGGTATTAAGTGCATTGTATGACATAGTCCGTCAATCCGATGCGCATAAGATACCGGTTACGGTCTGTGGCGAAATAGCCGGCGAACCGGGTGGCGCAATCTTGCTGTTGGGGATGGGCTACCGCAGGCTCAGCATGAATGCCCATAATATCGGCAAAATTAACTGGGTGATCCGCAATGTTAATCTTAAAGAGAGTAAAAACCTGTTGGCATGTGCGCTGACTGCACAAACCCATCAGGAAGTATATGCGCATATCAACGATTATCTTGAGCAAAAAGGGCTGGGAGGGTTGATCCGGGCTGGTTCATAGAATCACTGCCAGGCTTCGTTGCAGGAAAATGACACGTTCTGTGTTAGTGTGATCGCAGAAAATTTCTGATCTGCGGTACCTGATTAAATACCGCTTTAGCATGGAACAGGGCATGGATCCGGTTTATATCATTGTGAGTTTTTGTCTGGCCATCGGCCTGGTAGTTGGGTTGCTGGCCGGAATGCTGGGTATCGGGGGCGGTCTCATTATTGTCCCTGCTCTGTCCTATCTGTTAGCACATTTTCTGCACCTGAATACCGATCTGGTGATGCCTATGGCAATTGCCACCTCGTTATCTACCATAATTTTTACCGGGTTTTCCTCAGCCATCGCCCATTACCGGCTGGGCAATATCAATAACAAGCTGGTGATTTATGCGGGCATGGGAATTGCTGTTGGCGCGGTATTGGGCGCGCAGTTTGCCAGTTTTATATCTGGTGAATTATTAAAAAATATTTTTGCCGTGCTGGTCATGCTAATCGCGTTACAGATGATTTTTGGCAAACGTGAAGCATCCAAACATCAGGCTGGGAATAAAATGCTTGCCGGTATTGGTGGGGTAACCGGGTTTATCAGTGCGTTAATGGGTATCGGTGGAGGCGCGTTGCTGGTGCCGGCTCTGGTGTGGTTTCAGGTAAATATACGTCAGGCTATCGGATGTGCAGCACTCAGTGGCCTTATTATCGCTATATTTGGTAGTGCCAGTTTTATAGTGGCCGGTATGAAAGAGGTTGTTTTGCCGCCCGGTGCGATAGGATACGTGTATTTACCGGCAACTTTCGGTATTGTGACAACCTCTGTTTTTACCGCCGGCATTGGTGCCCGGCTGGGCCAAAAAATGGATACTCAAGTTTTGAAAAAGGTACTGGCAGCGCTGCTGGTGCTTGTCAGTATTCGCATGATTGTAGGAATAGAATAAACCATGGCAGAAAGCAGTTATCTGGTTTTCCCCAATATCGACCCCATCATTTTTAGTCTGGGCCCGTTGCATGTTCGCTGGTACGGACTTATGTATCTGGTGGGGTTTGTAGCCGCCTACCTGTTAGCGCATAAGCGGCTCGAGAAAACCAGCTGGAGCAAAGAGCAACTGGCAGATCTCTTATTCTGGGGATTTGTAGGTGTCATCCTGGGTGGGCGCATTGGCTACGTCTTGTTTTATCAGTTTGACATGTTCGTCAGCAATCCACTCTACCTGTTTAAAATCTGGGCTGGCGGGATGTCCTTTCACGGTGGACTGCTTGGTGTATTGGCGGCTCTGGCATGGCAGGCTAAGCGAATGAATGCCCGGTTTCTGGAAGTGGGAGATTTTATCGCCCCGCTGGTCCCTATTGGTCTGGGCGCAGGTCGAATCGGCAACTTTCTTAACGCCGAGTTATGGGGGCGCACCACGGATGTTCCCTGGGCGATTATATTTCCTAATGCGGGCAATGTGCCTCGTCACCCCTCGCAATTATATGAATTTGCCCTTGAAGGGGTCGTGCTGTTTATCATACTCTGGCTATATTCAGCTAAACCCCGCCCTACGGGCGCAGTAAGTGGTTTATTTTTATTAGGCTATGGGGCCTTCCGGTTCTTTGTGGAATATTTCCGCCAGCCAGATGCTCATCTTGGGTTGTACGATATCGGTTTAAGTCAGGGCCAGCTTTTATGTATTCCAATGATCCTGTTGGGCGTATGGCTGATGGTACGGGCTTACCGCAAAGAACCCAGAGTTTCAACGACTAACCAGAAGCAATGATCCAATGAAAGAATATCTGGCGTTAATGCAGCATGTGCGCGATAACGGCGTTAAAAAAGAAGACCGTACTGGTACTGGCACGCTGAGCGTCTTCGGTTATCAGATGCGTTTTGATCTGCAAGAAGGCTTCCCGCTGGTCACCACAAAAAAATGTCATCTGCGCTCTATCATTCATGAGCTGCTATGGTTTTTAAAGGGTGACACCAACATTGCCTATCTTAAGCAAAATGGCGTGTCCATCTGGGATGGATGGGCCACCGATGAGGGTGAGCTGGGACCGGTCTACGGTGCCCAGTGGCGAAGCTGGCCAACGCCGGATGGTGGCTCTATTGATCAGATTGCGCAGGTAGTCGAGCAGATAAAGACTAATCCTGATTCACGGCGTCTGATTGTTAGTGCCTGGAATCCGGCAGTGCTTCCCGATACCACCTTGTCACCGAAGGAAAATGCTGCACAACAGCGGCAGGCATTGCCACCTTGCCACACACTCTTTCAGTTTTATGTTCTCAACGGCAAACTTTCCTGCCAGCTTTATCAGCGCAGTGGCGATATCTTTTTGGGCGTTCCGTTTAATATAGCCAGCTATGCGTTATTAACCATGATGGTCGCTCAGGTGTGTGATTTAGAGCCGGGTGACTTCATTCATACTCTGGGTGACGCACATCTTTATGTAAATCACCTGGAACAGGCTGACACCCAACTATCGCGCACACCGTATCCGCGTCCGACCATGCATATTAATCCAGCGGTGAAAGATATTTTTGGTTTTAGTTTCGAAGATTTTGCGCTGCAAGATTATCAGGCACATCCTCATATCAAAGCGCCGGTAGCGATTTAAAAGAGGCTGCGCTATGACAACACCCGTACTGATCTGCGATGATTCCGGCTTCGCCCGGCGTCAGCTCGCCCGCTCAATCCCCGACGGCTGGGATGTCGACATAAGCTTTGCCTCTAATGGTGAAGAGGCCCTCTGTTTGATTCGTGAAGGCCGTGGAGATGTCATGTTTCTGGATTTGAATATGCCGGTAATGGACGGCTATCAGACCATGCAGGCCATCCGTGAGGCTGATATGCCGTGCCTGGTTATTGTGGTGTCCGGTGATGTTCAGGCAGAAGCCCGGCAACGCATGCTTGCTCAGGGCGCGCTGGATTTTATACGCAAACCCATCGACAACAACAAGCTTACAGAATTGTTGCAGCAATACGGACTTTACAGCGGTGATGCGGATGCTTCACTGCGTCGGCAGGACGCTGCCACAATGCAGACAAAACCTGCTGATAAACTGGATATCTATCGGGAGCTGGTAAATGTTGCCATGGGCCGGGCCGGGGAGAGTCTGGCCACCCTGCTGGGCGAGTTTGTGGATTTACCCATTCCTAATGTGAATCTGATTGAAAGTAACGAACTGCATATGGCGATTGCGGAAATTAACCGCAATGAACGTGTTTCAGCCGTTTCCAAAGGCTTTGTGAGCGCAGGTATAAAAGGCGAGGCGCTGGTCATCTTTAACGACACCAATACCCGAAATATCATGGCACTACTGGGATACGAAAACGGGCAGCTCGATGAGCAGCATCTGGATCAGTTATCCCTGGAGGCACTTATGGATGTGTCTAATATTTTGACTGGCGCATGTCTCAATGCATTGTCAGCACAGTTGAATGTCAGCTTTAGCCACACCCAGCCAATCATTTTGGGCCGGGACCGCGGTCTTGAGGTGCTGTTAAATGACAATATTTCGCGCTGGAGCAAAGTGATGGCGGTGGAAATTGCTTATGCGATTAAACGCCATGACATAAGCTTTGATTTGCTGTTGCTGTTTCCGGATGATGCGATGGAGAAAATCTATACGCGGCTGGTTTATCTTGAGAAGGAAGCGGTATGATGCCAGATGACATGGCTGATCTACACTGGCAGCATGAACTGCTTAGCTCGCTGGAAGTCGGCATTGTGGTACTAAATCGCGACTTTAAAGTGGAAGTCTGGAACCAGTTTATGCAAAACCATTCCGATATCCTGCCCAGCCAAATTTGTGGTAATGCTCTGTTTGATTACTTTCCTGAGATTGATGAACACTGGCTAAGAACCAAAGCAGAACCTGTTTTTGATTTGCGGACGCCGGTGTTTCTGATTTGGGAACAGCGCCCATATCTGTTTCATTTTGGTTGTAACCGGCCCATCACGTCCGATTCAGCAAATATGTTTCAAAACGTCACTATGTTTCCGCTCACGTCGCCCAGCGGTGATGTTCAGCGCATGTGTATGATGGTGTACGATGTCACCGCACAGGCGTTAGGTAAATTACGGGTTGAGCGACTAAACGAAGACTTAAAACATATGAGCCGGGTAGATGGTCTTACCGGCCTGTACAATCGCCGTTACTGGCAGGAGCGGTTTGATACCATCTTTAAACTGGCTCGACGCAGAGAAAAGCCTGTGACCGCCATGATGCTGGATATTGACCATTTTAAAAATGTGAATGACACTTACGGCCATCAGGCTGGCGATAAAGTCATTCAGACGCTGGCAAGAATCATTCGGGACACAGTGCGGGAAACTGATCTGGCCGGACGCTATGGCGGTGAAGAGTTTGCCGTTATCCTTACCGACGCCGATAGTGACGACGCTATGCTGGTGGCTGAGCGCATCCGCGAGTATGCACAGCAAACCACGGTAAAGCATGAGGATAGCGAAATCAGTTTTACGGTCAGCCTGGGGTTGGCGCCCTTTGCAACTACATATACCCACGCTATGGCATGGCTTGAACAAGCCGATATAGCACTTTACGAAGCCAAAACCCAGGGCCGAAACCGGGCGCGCTTACAATTTGCCAGAACCGCAAATCCCGCATTCTGACCGCTTTTGCTTATCAGGCACTGGCGTTTTCCGCCCGGGAAATGTCGTGCTTAAGACTGCGTAAAAATAGCAAGCCCGGAATAACCATAAGTGCCGTGAGAATAAAGAACAGGCTCCAGTTTCCATTCATCGCATCGACAATCCAGCCACTGCCCGCTGCAAGCGTATTTTTGCCTGCCACACTCAGTGATGCCATAAGTGCATATTGAGAGGCTGAAAAGGCCCGGTTGCACATCAGGCTGATAAAGGCCACCATTGCCACCGTGCTCCACGCTGATGTGAAACCATCGACAATAATGGTCGCAGCAAATAACATCTTATTCGGGCCCACCTCGGCGATCCAGGCAAACATCAGGTTACTGCTGGCCATGGCGATACCGGCCACCATCAGACCACGATAGATCCCATAACGAATATTCATCATGCCGCCGATAATCGAAAAGACAATAGTGACCCACCAGTTAAGCAGCTTGGAATAATAGCCGATATCCGTATTGGTAAAGCCCACCTCTTTATAAAAAACGATGCTCATACGGCCTAAAAATGCTTCGCCGAGCTTGAATAAGAAGATAAACAACAAAATAGATAGCGCCAGTCTGACACCGCTGCGCTGGAAAAACTCCCGAAATGGTTCAATCAGGGTTACTCCCAACCAGGCAACCATCGCTGTGTGGCCCTGCTTGCCGCCTGCGGCTTTTTGATAGCGCAGGTATGCTTGTTTTTCTACGGCTTCCCGGTCGATATCCGGCTCTTTGGCCAGTAATGTAAAAACACTGATAACTGCCATAATCGCGGCCAGTAACAGGTATATGTCTGACCATTCCCAGCCCGGCATATCAGCAATCACGAAAGGCAGCGCCCCAAGCCCGCCATAACCCGTCCACCAGCCTGCAGTGGCCAGCGAAGACGCGGCGGATAATTTGTCTTTTTCGTTATCAGCAATGACATCAATGCGATAAGCATCAATCGCGATATCCTGGGTCGAAGAGAATATTGCGATCAGCAGCCCCAGCAAGGCCATGGTGAATAGCTCTGCGTTCACATCCAGCCTCGACATGACCAGACAGCAGGTAATTATAAAAAGCTGCATGGCCAGAATCCAGCCTCGCCTCTGGCCCAGGGCTGGTGGGCGAATTCTGTCAAGCAGAGGCGACCATAGAAAGTTGAATGCGTAGACATTAAAGATAATGCCGAACAGGCCAATGCTGGCGCGCGACAAGCCTTCGTCAGACAGCCACGCCGACATCACCGAACCAATCATGACGAACGGAAAACCGCTGGAAATTCCAAACAGGAAAATACTCAGCAGACGCCGATCGTGGTATGCGTTTACAAAACCAGGTAATGACATAAGAGAACGACGTTAAAGGATGGTTACATCTGAATTTTTTGCAGCTATTACACCAAACATAAAAACAGACAAAGAAAAAACCGCTTTACGGGCGGATGCCGACACAGTCTATAGGACAACGACCTGTGCCTTCAAGATAACGAATGCATTGCTGCAAACCAGTAATGGCATTGTCATCATACATTAGCGTCTGAGCATCCCACGAATGAATCTGGTGAAGCAGGTGCCAGAAAACCCGTTCCTGATTGCTGTAAGGCTGACCAAGATCGTAATCAACCTGGCTCCATTCTTCCAGTACATCCCAGAAGAACAATTCCAGTTCTGTATAGGCAATGAGACTACCCCAGTAACCGCGCAGGTAATAGCATAGCTGCTGAGATTTCTCGTTGATAAAGTTATTAACTTTCACTGCACCATTGCCGGTAATATCTTTATAATTTTTCAATTATAGTGCGTATTTGATTATTTACCATTGCAGATAAGTAGAACAGACAGCGCATTGAAAAGAAAGCTAAAATACGACAGTTAATCCCGTTTACCAGCCCAGATATCTCGTCCACCCGTAAATTTCTTTGCTCAGGCGGGTAACAAATGGTGACGTATGACCTTGTATACCTATTGCTCCTGCTGACGCTTCCGGTAACTGCCGCTGCCGATAATCCACTTTCAGTCCCACCCTGGCATTGTCGCTACGTTGTGCGACTGTTTTTGCAGACCAGTGGTTGGATAGTGCACCGGCAATATCCAATACCGGGATAGGAGTATCCGCAATCCATCTGGCAATCTGGCGGTTTTGCTCCGCCTCTGGCCAAAAAGGGGCCAGGACGACAAAGGCATCAGGCGTGGCGAGTTGTTCGAGGGCTGTCAGTTGCAGTATCTGCGCGGCTGTCATTCCCTGACAGATAATCAGACGGTACCCGGGCTTATCAGAAAACTGATTCAACACACTTGTGGTCAGTGACGCTAATCTGTTTCGCGAGGTTTCAGCACTCAGCCATCGGCCGGTGTTGTCACTAAATGGGTTTGACGTAATCGCCTCATCTGCCGATTCTTCTGAAGGGGGATACACGACAGGCACCACGACAACGTCCCAGCCCCAACGGCGCATTCGCTGCGCCAGGAGCTCACCGGATTGAACAGTGAGCCCCTGGTAGCCGATCTCAGCCAGCACTACAGCAATCCCTCTGCGCATGGAAATAGTCGCGGGGTAGCGCAGTGCCGTATACTCCTCTTGGCCGGCCAGGAACGATACCCGCGCATCTTCGTTGTAGCGTGCCATTAGCGCTTCGTTTAACGGGCTGGCACTCAAGCTTAAGCTAAAAAGAATAAGCAGTGGATAAACAAACAATATTCTCACGGCGGTGTCAGTCTCAAACAGGAACAACTGTCAGGGTATCGGCAGAGGCCGTATTTTCTTAACCCGAAGAACCCGCAATATAAATGCTAGTCTGTGACCTACAGCGTATTTATTATGCGATAAAAGTAAGTTTTTACAGCGCTGGCAGAACCGGTGTTTATATCTGACAATAGGCGCTAGTCGACAAGTACTGAAGCAAACAGCCTGATTCGGCTGCCAGCACAAAAAAGAGGCAATATGGATCCATCCAAAAAAGACCATCAGTTACCACCAACCAAATTAGAGCGTTCCTTTGAGCGACTGCTGTGGAGCTCCCGTTTTCTGGTTTTGCTTGCCGTGGTACCGAGCCTTCTGGGTGCCTTTGTCCTTTTTCTTATTGGTACAGCAGATATCATTGGCGTTGCCGTATCGGCGGTAAATTATTATTTTCTAAACAGCGGCGAAGATATTCACGACACAGTAGTGCCGAATATTATTATTGCGGTGGATATCTACCTCATCGCGGTGGTGTTGTTAATTTTTGGTACAGGTATTTATCGGTTATTTGTGTCACCGATTGACCATGCTGAAGTCCACGCGCCCGTTCATCCGTTCATCGTCGAGTCATTTGATCAGCTCAAAGATAAAATTGCCAGGGTGGTCCTGTTGGCCGTGATTATCGAGTTTTTCCGCGCTGTGGTTGATATTCGATTTCAAACCTCGCTGGATGCTATTTATCTGGCTGTTTCTATATTGGCACTTGCCGGCGGCTTGTATCTGATGAGCCGTGCGCATAAACACTGACGGGCTAACCGCCAACGCCCTGCGATAAAGCGCCAGTTGAGGAGAAACGTCAACACGGCGGCTGTACGCTGTCACCCGTTAGCTGTCAACATAGGCTGGCACAACGAGTGGTTCAGGCACAAAGTCGGTGAAGGGAATTGGGGTTTGGAAGTGGCACCAGGATAAAGTTTCAGGGTGGCGGATAATGAGCGTCTGGGCGTGCAGTTGTAAGCGTGACGCCTTAGCTAACGCGGTAGAGTGAGCATACAGTCGATCGCCCAAAATGGGATGTCCCAGCGCCAGCATGTGCACCCGCAGCTGATGGGAGCGACCGGTGACGGGTTTTAGCGCGACCAGACTTTCATGATCATTTCGCTCAATCACAGAATAATATGTCACAGAAGGTTTCCCACGCTCATGACAGACCATTTGTTTGGGCCGGTTAGGCCAGTCACAGATCAAGGGTAAGTCCACCATTCCGGCTGGTTGATGCATATAGCCGTCGACCCTCGCAAAATAACGTTTCTGGGTTTGTCTGGACGCAAACTGATGGGACAAGAAACGATTAGCAGCTTTGGTCAGCGCCATTATCATAATTCCCGACGTTGCCATATCCAAACGGTGCACGACGGCTGCATTGGGATAGACGCGCTGGACCCGGGTAATCAGGGAATCTTTATGTGCCGGTGCCTTACCGGGCACACTGAGCAAACCACTGGGCTTGTTAGCCACCAGAATCGACTCATCCTGATAAAGAATATCAAGATAAGGCGATAATGGGGGGGTGTAGATAAAAGGAGGATTGGCCATTAAGGATTATTAACCACAATGCGCAGGGCATCCAGTTGTACTTCGGCATCTTCAAAAGCGTCGCGCAGTGCGCTCATTTGTGCTTCGATAAAGTCAATTTCACTATCCCGAATCGCAGGGTTATCCTGCTGCAGCTCACGCAGACGCGCGATCTCACCGCTCAGCGACGTATTCATATCGGTTTTGGCTTCTTCCAGCAACGCTTCGGCCTGCGCAGTGGCCAATTCCCGCGCTTTATCAATTTGATTGTTGACTGGCTTTTTCAGTGCACCAATTAACTGCTGAGCAATCTTCTTGTTAGCGCGACGGGTCTTTTCAAAAATGATATCACTTTGCTCGCCCTGAGCATCAATACACAGTTTGATGGGGGTAGCGGGTAAAAAGCGTGAGGCCTGCAGTTCACGGGGGGCATTAACGGTCAAGGTAAATAAAGCCTCAAGCCAGTAGGCGCCTTTAGGTAGCGTGCGATCGGTAATAAAGCCAAGACTGGCTTTGCCAATGGTATCAGTCAGAATCATATCTACTGCATTATGTACCAGCGGATGATCCCAGCTTAAATAATGCACATGCTCAAGGGTGGTGGCTACTCGCCGGCGATAGGTGACTGTCATACCCTCCGGATCCAGGCCGGGCAGGCTGTTGACCATCGATTCACCTGGCCGCAAAATAAAGCAGTCGTTGCCTTTATCCTCCTGATTGACACCAATGGCGTCCAGCAGCCAATTCATGAAGTCAGGCAGCGAGTCGTTGGCATCCTGGGCGATGATTTCATCCAGCAGATCCTCAACTTTACCAACCCCGGATGCATTTAACTCCAGCAGACGGTCCCGACCGGCATCCAACTGTTGTCTGAGCTGTTGATTGATATGCCGTGTTTGCTCCACCAGGTCACTGATATTGTCATTATCCTGAGGGACCAGCAGGCATTCGGTGAGATTATCCTTAACCTGTTCATATACGCCTGTACCGGTGGGGCAGGTTTGTGTAAAAGCGCCCAGCCCCTCGTTGTACCACTTAACCAATACCGATTGTGCAGAATCCTGCAGATAAGGAACATGTATTTGAATATCTTTGGTCTGGCCAATGCGGTCGAGCCGGCCAATGCGTTGTTCCAGCAAGTCCGGGGTTAAAGGTAAGTCAAACAGCACCAGGTGATGGGCGAACTGAAAGTTACGTCCCTCTGAACCGATCTCGCTACACAGCAGAATCTGCGCCCCTTCTTCACTATCAGCAAAAAAATGGGCGGCCTTGTCGCGCTCAACTATGCTCATACCTTCATGAAACACACTGTGGCGGATACCGGTGCGCAGGCGAATAGCTTCGCCAAGCTGTTGTGCGGTGACAGCACTGGCACAAATAAGCAGTACTTTTTCCGGTTTTACCGTGGGCAAAAATTCCAGTAACCATTCCACCCGCGGGTCGAGATCTGTCCAGCTGTTGACCAGCGACGGCTGACGCTCCGGATACAGCGCCTCATCAAGATCGTCCGTCAGCTCCAGCATATCTTCGTAAAGCTCGGGTAAGGGCAGGGGATGAGCCTGTAAATGGCGCTCAGGAAAGCCGCTGATGCCGGCCCGGCGGTTACGGAACAACAACCGTCCGGTACCGTGGCGGTCGATAAGCTCATGTAACAATGCATCGCGGTTATCAAAATCATCCAGATTATCAAAGTTGCTGGCACTGTGGGGGGCCAGCGCTCTGATCCGGTCAATTTGCGCGTCACTCAAATCTTCATCGCCAATCAGCGGGGTAACTGCTTCGGCCAGCTCACTGTACTGAGATTCTTCATCCAGGAATGTCTGATAATCATGAAATTTTGCCGGATCAAGTAATCGCAGTCGCGCAAAATGACTCTCGTGTCCCAGTTGGTCAGGCGTTGCGGTAAGTAGCAGAACGCCGGGAATTGCTTCGGCCAGTGCTTCAACGCACTGATAGTCAGCCGAGGGAGCATCGGCTGACCATACCAGATGATGGGCTTCGTCGACGACCAGCAAGTCCCACCCGGCAGCCAGTGCCTGTTCGTGCCGCTTTTGATTATCCCGCAGAAAATCCAGGCTACACAAAACCAGTTGCTCCTGTTCAAACGGGTTTTCACCGCCTTCATCCATTGCTTCACAGCGACTTTCGTCAAAAATCGCAAAGGCAAGGTTGACCCGTCGCAACATTTCCACCAGCCACTGATGTACCAGCGAGTCAGGCACCACAATCAGTACCCGCTCGGCCCGGGCGGTTTTGATCTGTTGATGAAGAATCAGCGCCGCTTCTATGGTTTTGCCCAGACCGACTTCATCAGCCAACAATACGCGCGGCGCATGCCGGCCGCCCACTTGTGAAGCAATGTGTAACTGATGGGGGATTAGTTCAATGCGAGCGCCGGCCAGACCGATAATATTACTACGCTGATAGTCACTCATGTGGGTAAAGGCTTTGAGCCGCAAATCGAACCACTTGGGAATGTCATGCTGCATACTGAACAAACGCTGCTCGGGCTGATTCAGCCTGATATGATGGTCCAGCATAGTTTCAGGAAGGCGTTCGCGCTCGTCAGAGTCGGTTCGGTTACCATGGTAAATCAGAACATTTTGCGATACCTCGGTTTCGGTCACCACCAGGCTCCAGCCATCCTGGCTTTTGATGGTATCACCAATTTCGAAGGTCAGACGGGTTAGCGGCGCATCTTTTTTGGTGTACTTTCGGCTTTCACCAGTTGCCGGGTAAAAGACCTCTACAGAACGAAAGTCCTGATTGACAATGGCGCCTAAACCTAGCTCTGATTCTGTATTACTTAGCCAACGCTGGCCTACCGCGTACTCGCTTGCTGAACTCATGATATCCGACTGTCTATTCTTCAAAGGGGCAGTATTGTACTTATCCGGCCCTGCTGAATAAAGTTCACTTTCACTATGAGGTAAAGAAATTCTGCCGTCAGGCGTTTTTTTCTGGCCATGAAACAATAGTGTGAAAAAATAAATACAAAAAGTAGTGATAAAGCACAGATTCTGGATTATGGTGAAAATGAAAGTCGATGCGACACAGTGGGTCGTAATGTTCGACCCTCTCTGTGTTGTCATCGTCTGTAGCGCGCCAGTTGTTTAGGCGGGCATTTGCTTTGACTACCGGAGTAAAGGATGCCAGCAAAAAAATCCCCCGACACTAAGATCTACGTTCTCGACACAAATATACTGCTTCATGAACCTCACGCTTTTCTTTCGTTTAAAGAACATGATGTGGTTATACCCATGACTGTTCTGGAAGAGCTTGATTACATCAAAGACAGCAAAAAAGACGTGGCCCGGGATGCCCGGGTGTCAATTCGCGCCATGGAAGATCTGCTTCACGATGCGCCACCAGAAGCCATGATCGCCGGAGTAAGTATGTCAGGTATGGGAGCCGGTAAAGACGCGCCCACCGGCGCGTTATCGGTGTTTACTGACTTGTCTATGATGGAGTCTCAGCAGGTATTCACCAGCAACGAAAATGATAACCGCATTATCAACGTAGCTTTGCATCTGCAAAAAACATTTGCACCGCAACAGGTGGTATTGGTAACCAAAGATTTGAATATGCGCCTGAAAGCCAAAGGTGCCGGACTTGCCCATGTTGAGGATTATCGGACTGATCAGCTCATCAGCGATATTAAATATTTGTCCCGTGGTTATCATCGTTTTGAAGGTAACTTCTGGGAAAAGGTCACTTCAGTGGAAAGTCGCGCAGAGGGCAGAGACACCATCCACACCCTGGATCGCAGCGTCCTCCCGGAAGCTTACGTCAATGAGTTTTTGCTGGATGACTCGCAGCATTTCGCCGGGCTGGTGGAGGCGGTAGATAATGAGCAAATTGAGCTGCTGGATTTAGGTTACGAGCGCTTGATGAGCCGGCATGCCTGGGGCATTTCACCGAAAAATATTGGTCAGGCTATGGCACTGCATGCCTTGCTTGATGCACATATTGACCTGGTGATTCTTACCGGTCCTGCCGGCAGCGGTAAGACATTACTGGCGCTGGCGGCGGCGCTGGAGATGGTGGTTGAGAAAAATATGTACGATAAGATTATCGTTACCCGCAGTACACCGGATATTGCTGAGTCCATTGGTTTTTTACCCGGCACGGAAGAAGAGAAGATGCTGCCCTGGCTGGCCGCTATCACCGATTCACTGGAAGTGCTGCACAAGCATGATGAACATGCTAAAAGTTCCATGAACTACATTATGGAAAAAGCCAATATTCAGTATAAGTCGGTCAACTTCATGCGGGGCAGGAGCATTCAGAACGCCATAGTCATTCTGGATGAGTCACAAAACCTCACGGCAGCGCAGCTAAAGACGATCATTACCCGTTGTGGCGAAGGCACCAAACTGATTTGCAGTGGCAACCTGGCGCAAATCGACAGCAATTATTTGTCACCGGTTACCTCGGGACTCACGTATCTGGTGGAGAAGTTTAAAAACTTTTCTGGTAGCGCCACGTTAAACCTTGATGGGGTGGTGCGCTCACGTCTGGCGCAGTTTGCCGAAGAGCATCTATAACCCCGATTGCGCCCCCCGACTGGGGGCGCTAAATAGTTTCGATGGTGTAATGGCCGTTACCCAGTGCTCGCTCGCTATCCGCTGCCACATCCCCTAGTGGCATCTGAGCCGGACCGGTGGGTTCAAAGAGGATGTAGGTTTTATCATTGTAAATCAGAGTCTGGTCGGTTCGCTGGGGTGTCAGTGCCACCCCAAGCAATGCATGACGTGGCAACAAAATCAAAATCATCGGCGTATCGGGCAAAAATCCGCGGGCAATAGCGGCTGTCATGACGGATTTGCTGTCACAGTCACCTTTATTTTGCGTTAGCAATCCCGCAGGAGGCAAGAAACCCGCTCCGTTATTTTCGGCACGGCTTTCCAGCGTATCGTAGGGAATACTCTGAACCCAACTAAGTAAAAAGTTAAAATACGCCCGGGCATCGGATTGGCCGCCCACGCGATCATAAATAGCCTGGGACAATGGAATCAAAGGCTTTACATATTCGTGAATATATCGGATATGGTCAGGTTTAACAGCTTGCTGATTGAATACGGTGGTATAGCGGGTATAGTAATGTTCATCGAGATATTTATCGAACGCACTCTCCTGGGTTTGATGCAACTGTTGTGAGATCTGTTGATTAAGCGCGTTGCTTGGTGAACTCACTTCAATTTTAAGGCCCCGGCGCTGTTTTTTAACATTGACCCGTGCCTGTTTCGGGTCGATGTCCTGCGCGGCCTTCATTACCTCTATATACACGTAGCGCTGGACCCGTGCCGGTGAATAGTTTGGCTGAGAGCCAGGGGCCTCGGCCAACGACTGGCGGTTCAGACTAAATGCTAACGAAGCATCATTTTGACCCGGCCGCTGCCAGCGATACTCAAAACGCTGCGACGCCTCATTGTCGCTTGACGAAAAACTCAGTTGCGTGGCGCCTCCGTAACCGGAGACCATCCACAACATCAGGCCTGCTAACAGTCGACCACTTCGCATACGCTACTGCATAAAAATAAATCATGCATTCATTATGCAATGCCGGAACAAAAGGTAAAGTGAAAAAGGCGTCAGTTGAGCGCTGTGGTCGTAAACCAGTCCAGTTGCTGATGCAGGCTGACTACGCTGCCTACAATAATGAGCGTCGGGGGTTGCATGGTGGCGGTAGCCGGGTTATCACTGATATCGGCAAGCGTACCGGTAAGTACTCGCTGCTCAGGCAGCGTCGCCTGCTGCACAAGTCCTATGGGCGTATCCGGCCGCATTCCATGCTCAATAAGCTTTTTGCAGATAATAGGTAGACCGGTCAGACCCATGTAGAACACCAGGGTGCGGTGCTGGCTGGCCAGCGCTGACCAGTCAAGATCGACGGTGCCGTTTTTTAAGTGCCCCGTGGTAAATGTCACAGACTGCGCATGATCCCGGTGGGTCAGTGGAATACCCGCATAACTGGCAGCGCCACTTGCCGCAGTGATCCCCGGTACCACCTGAAACTCAACACCGTGTTCCAGCAATACCTGAATCTCTTCGCCGCCGCGGCCGAAAATAAATGGATCGCCGCCTTTGAGGCGGACTACCCGATTACCTTTTTTGGCCTCACTCACCATCAGTTCGTTGATTTGGTCCTGGGGCATAGAGTGATGAGACTTTTGCTTACCCACGTATATCTTTTCAGCATCACGCCTGACCAGTTCGAGAATAGGGGCTGACACCAGACGGTCATAAATAACCACATCGGCTTTTTGCATTAAGCGCAATGCTCTGAAGGTAAGCAAGTCAGGGTCGCCGGGTCCGGCGCCCACCAGATAAACCTGCCCGGTTATCTGGTTATCCTGTGCGGCTGCGGACAGCGCCTGTTCGAATTTGGCTTCGGCCTTGTCTGCCTGGCCTTTTTCTACAAGTTCAGCGATATCACCATCAAACACATCCTCCCAAAAATAGCGTCTGGCGGTCACGCCATTGAGGGTGTGTTTTACCTTGTCACGGAATTTTTCGGAAAACCGGCCCAGTAAACTGATATTGGCGGGTATTACGCTTTCGAGCTTTTGCCGAAGGTAGCGCAATAGTACCGGCGCTACACCGCCGCTACTCATGGCGATGGTGATGGGACTGCGGTCAATGATTGACGGCGTGATAAACTGGCACAGCGGGGTGTTATCCACCACATTAACCAACACATTATATTCCTCGCCCAGCTTGCGAATATCAGCATTAAGCGCTTCATCATCGGTGGCCACGAAAGCTATATCGGCGGTGACTAAATCTTCTTTTTCAAACCGGCGATTAAGCAGCGTTACCTGAGGGTGATCTGCATACGCGGCCACAGTGTTGCAAATATAAGGCGCTACCACCGTTACTTTTGCCTCACTTTTTAAAATAAGTTCCAGTTTACGCGCCGCAACTTCACCGGCGCCCACTATCAGACAATGAAGAGATTGCGTATCGAGAAAGACAGGAAAGTAACGCATGAATGTTTTTCGCCAGCCAGAAACAGTAAAAGCGTCATTCTGACGCTTTTACTTATTTATTAGAAACAATTAAATCGGAATTTATATTACGTTTAATTATATCCAGTGTGATATCAACGATTACCGCTTAGGACCACGACGCTTAGGCGGCGTTTCGCTCCACTCACGCATGTTCAGCTTCTGACCGGCAACCCGGGTTTTACGCAAAATATCACGGGTTTGCTCTGGCATGCCGTTAGGCAAATCTACAGTACTGAAGTTATCGTAAATTTCGATCGCACCAATATTTTTGCTTGGCAGGTTCGCTTCATTTGCAATGGCACCTACGATGTTGCCGGGTTTGGCTCCATGAACGTGACCTACTTCAATACGAAAACGCTGCATACCTGCCTCAGGCTTGCTCTTGCTCCGGGGCTTTTTGCGATCATTGCCACGATCGTTGCCACGTTCACGGGGATTTCTTTCCTGACGAGGTGCTTTGCTGTGTAAGTCTGGACGATCCGACTCTTTCAATAGCAAAGGTTCATTACCCTGAGCCAGTTTCACCAGTGCCGCCAATAACGTTTCCGGATCGGCTTCTGTTTCTTCTTTTAACGATTCGACAATCGGCATCAGTGATTCAAGGCTATCGTCAGTACACGCTTCTGCCACCGACTGCTTAAATTTAGATAAGCGTGTCTCGTTCAGTTCGCTGATAGAAGGAATAGGCATTACTTCAATCGGCTGACGCGTGGTTTTCTCAATTGCGAACAGCATGCGCTTTTCGCGGTGAGATATAAATAATATGGCATCCCCGGCACGACCAGCACGTCCGGTACGACCAATGCGGTGAACGTAGGATTCTGTGTCGTAAGGGACATCATAATTAATAACATGGCTGACCCGCTCTACGTCAAGGCCACGGGCAACCACGTCAGTGGCAACCAGAATATCGATATCCCCTTTTTTCAGTTTATCTACCGTGCGTTCGCGGGCATTCTGCGGGATGTCGCCGTTTAGGGCCTCAACATCATAACCGCGGGCAGAAAGTTTTTCTGCCAGTTCAACAGTGGCAGTTTTAGTGCGCACAAAGATAATCATACCGTCAAACGGTTCAACTTCCATGATGCGCGTCAATGCTTCCAGCTTGTGATGGCCGGCAACCTGACAATAGCGCTGACGGATAGTTGAAGCGGTGGATACTTTGGACTCGATTTTTACATGCTTTGGATTGTTCAGATAACGCTGGGTGATTTTCTTTATCGGGCCAGGCATGGTGGCAGAAAACAGCGCAGTCTGACGTTTTTCCGGTGCATTGGACAAAATCGTCTCAACATCGTCGATAAAGCCCATGCGCAACATTTCGTCGGCTTCATCAAGTACCAGATACTTAAGCTCGCCCAGATTAAGCGTCTTACGCTTGATGTGATCGATAATCCGGCCTGGTGTACCTACTACAACCTGGACACCGCGCTTAAGCTGACGAATCTGGTTGTCATAAGACTGACCACCATAAACGGGCAGCACTTTTATTTTCTGAGAAAAACTGGCATATACCTGAAATGCTTCGGCGACCTGGATGGCTAGTTCGCGGGTTGGTGCCAGAACCAGCAATTGCGGGTGCTTGGCGTCCGCATCAATATTCGCCAGCATCGGCAGTGCAAATGCGGCGGTTTTCCCTGTTCCGGTTTGTGCCTGCCCCAACAGATCGTGGCCTTCCAATAGCAACGGTATGCTTTCAGCCTGGATAGGAGAGGGTTTCTCGTAGCCGACTTTTTCAAGTGCTTGTAATATAGGTTCTGGTAAGTTGAGGTCTTTAAATGTCAAATCGACAGTAGTGGTCATTCACGATCCTGATGGGTAAGGCAGACTCAGCGACAAAATCACGCTGGTGTTATTGCAAAACCATTATTATAGGGCATACGGGTCGCAGATACCATTTAAAACCGACAGAGATGTTCAAATATTCGACGGTAAAGGCAAATCTGTGCTGGTATATTCCTCAACAGGCGATAAACTCAAACCAGTCACTTAATTAAAACGACAATGAATACAGGTGTATAGGATGAAGTTAACTACAGTGAGTAAAAAGTTCGCGCCCTTATGCGTTGCGCTTGGTGTCTCGCTTGCCTTAAGCGGTTGCGGCGAGAAATCCATGGAAGAACATCTTGAGGCTGCCCGCGGTTATTCGCAACAGCAGGATACTGAAGCGGCTATTATTGAATATAAAAATGCTATCCGAGCGAATCCTGAGGCCGCGGCGCCGCGCTTTGAGTTGGGTCGCATCTATTTAATCACTGAACAGCTGGAAGCTGCAGAAAAAGAACTGAACCGCGCCCTGGAATTAGGCTATTCAGCCTCCGAAGTGGTGCCGTTATTGTCGCGCGCGTATCAGAAAACCGGCGCGGAAAACGCACTGGTAGAGATGGATTATCAGCTTGAAGGCATGAGTCAGAGCGACAGTGCTGAGGTGGCATTTTATAAGCTGGAGGCATTGGTTCAACTAGACAAAAAAGACGATGCCAGAGCACTAATTGATGAAATTGGCGGCTTGCAGACAGACTCGGTGTATCAGTCTCTTAGTCTGGCTTACACCGATATCATAAACGAAGATTACGCTGCTGCGTTGAAAAAAACCGAAGCAGCCGCGGAAAAAGCCCCCGATAACAATGAGGTGCTGATTCAGCTAGGCAAGCTTTATGCGATGACAGGACAAACTGAAAAAGCCACAGAGGTTTACAAAAAGTATGTCGATGCTAACCCCAATGACCTGAGCAAAAAATTCGCTCTGGTTAGTTTGCTCATTGAATCCCGGCAAATAGAAGAGGCCACCCCATATGTCAGCAGTATGCTCAAGCAATATCCCAACAATGGGCTTTTAAACCAGTATCAGGGCCTTATTGAGTCAGCTAAGGAGAACTATGAAGCTGCGCTGATTCATCTGGAAAAAGCCATCCAGTCGGGTCAGGCCGGTCCAGCAGCAAGGCTTATGGCAGGCTATGCAGCATACAAGCTGGAAGATTTCGACGGCGCCAGTAAGCATTTGTCCATGATTGCTTCTAATCTGCCGGACAATCACCCGGCACTGAGAATGCTGGCGGACAGTTTATTGCGCCAGGGGGAAAACGAAGAAGCTACCACGATACTGTCCCGGGTTGACGGCGAAAGCGAAACGGATGCTGCGTTATTTTCAAAGGCGGGTTTCCAGTTGTTACGGGAAGGTAACATGGTCGATGCGCAAAAGATGATCGACAAAAGCAGTAAGCTGAGTAGTGAAGCTGAAGATCTTGCTCGCCTTGGTGTTTTACAGCTATCGGTTAACGATGTGGAAGGTCTGGTCAACTTAGAAACGGCGGCTGAACAGGCGCCGGATAATGTTGCAACACGCAAAACCTTATTGACGGCTTATGTGAACACCGGGCAAAGTGAAAAGGCCCGCGAACTGGCCAACGAATGGATGCAGGGCACCCCCGAAGCCCCTGAACCCTATATCTACCTGGCTGAGCTGGCGCTGAAAGAAAAAAATATTGAAGAAGCCGTAGCCATGATGAAAAAGGCGCAATCGCGTGCGCCGGAAAGTCGCCAGGTTGCGCTGGCTCAGGGCAAACTGAGCCTTATTCAGGAGAATTATCCGCAGGCAGAAAAAACGGCCAACCAACTGCTGAAACAGGATCCCACTGATGTAAAGGCGTTAAGTCTGTTGTATACCGCGGTAAAAAGCCAAGACGGGGATACTCAGGCGGTACAGTCTCAGATGGAAAAAACCCTGGCAGAGAATAAAAACAATGAAGGCTTACGACTGGCCCTTGCCCGTTTGCATTTTGCCGGTAATGACTTCGATGCCGCGCTGGATACCCTGGCGCCGTTCAAAGCCGATAAAAATGCACCTGACGCATTCTGGCAGCTGGAAGGTCAGGCGTTAATACGCACCGGGGCAATAAAAAAAGCTCAGGAGCATTATCAAAAATGGGTAGATCTTTACCCAACCAATAAAGCGGCTGTTCTGGGGAAACTGTTACTGGATGACGCTCAGGGTAATAATGACAAAGCATTAGCCACCATTGACAATTTTCTGGAAAAACGTCCCGATACCCAGATCAAAGTGCTGAAAGCCTATTTCCTGGCGCTGCAGAAAAACGCAGATGCTGCCCGTCAGGTGCTGGATGGATTGCCCGATAATGTTCTGAAAGTTCCGTTTGTTCGTGGAATTTCGGCTCGCATTAATTTGTTGGAAGGCAATGAAGAAGCGGCTATTGAGGATGCTAAGGTGGCATATGAAGATACGCCGAATCCGAAAAACACCCTGCTACTGGTCGCCAGCTATGAAAGCGCGGGCAAAAAAGCGCAAACGTATGATTTTCTGGCATCCCACTATCAGCAACACCCCCAGGATATTCGGGCTGCCATGCTCTACGCCGAGCGTTTAATCAGTAAAGATCGTGAACAGGCCAAAACAGTGTACAGCAAGGTACTGGAAACCCTGCCGGATAATTTTGTGGTACTCAATAATCTGGCGTATCTGCATATGGAAGATGAAGAGTTTGAAAAAGCGTTACCACTGGCCCGGCGTGCGGTTGAATTACAACCCCGTAGCGCCGATGCAGTGGACACCCTTGCGCAGATAATGCTCAAAACAGACCGCATTGAACCTGCGCTTAAATTATATGACCAGGTAGATACCGATCAGATCCGTAGTGACACGGTTTATCTTAACTATGTGGATGTGCTGATAAAAAATAATAAGAAGCAGTTGGCCGAACGGCGCCTCAACGCCAGAGAATTCAGTGGTGAGGCCCAGTCAAGGGCGCAAGCACTGAAAGCTGAACTCTGATTACTTAGCACATTATATAATTCAGGGCGCCCTTCAACCGGCGCCTTTTTTATTGAAGATAACGCTGAACAGGCGTGATTCTCAGCGAATCCCCTTTATCTGTGGTACTCGCTAGCCCCTGGATGGTGAGAAACACAATTTGATACGGCACTTATTTACAGCAGTATAATAATCGCCATAGTCTTAAATCGACGGATCATACTGAGTTTTAAGTATTGTCATGGCTTTCGCTGACCGTTCTGGCCTCAAGCAAATCTTCCACGTACCACATCTTTACAATCACCATCAGCGTTACCACAAGGGGGGCAGCTAGCAAAATTCCCATCATACCGACCATGCCGGCCAGTATCACCTGAGCGAACAATGTCAGCGCAGGTGGCAGATCCGCTATCTCAGCTTGCAATACAGGGGTAATGACATAGCTTTCAACCGCTTGTATGGCAACGTATAAAATCGTTACATAAAGCAACGCGTCTAAGCCTGTAATCATACTAACCATCGCGGCTGGTATAAACGCGATGATAGGGCCTAAATTGGGAATAAATGACAGGAATGCCGCAATAATCCCTAATATTAACGCAAGTTCAATCCCTAATGCCCACAACCCAACTGTGGTCAAAATACCCACTACTATCATGGAGGTTATTTTTGCAATCAGCCAGCCGGAAAGCGCTACGCCACATGCATCCAGAACATCACGGGCCCGCTGACGGTGAGAGGGCGGTATAAGAGTAACCGCGCCGTCTATGTATTGTTTTGGATTAACGATAAGAAACAGCCCCAGAACCAGCGCGAAAATCATACTTCCGAACCCGTTTATGGTGGTCGAGAAGAAACTGGAGACGGCGTTTAGCACGGTGCTCATTTTGGGATCGTAATTGTTTAAACTTTCAATACCGTCATCCAGTTCATCTGACCACTGCAAATGAGAGAGCTGTTCTTGCATATGGCTTACTGCCTGCGGCAGGCGTTCTCTCAGCTCAGTGGCCTGGGCCGAAATCTGTGGAGCGGTATAAACAAAAAACAAGCCGAATAACAATAAAGGGCCGATGATGGTAACGGGTAACCAGATTTTACGAGAAATATTTGTCTTGGCTGTCAGCCAGCTGGCAGAGCGCCGAAAAAGCACAGCCAGAAGAATAGCGCCGAACAGCGTAAGAAAAATTTTACCGCTGAATACAACCCACCATGCCAGCAGAAAAATCACCGCGGCGGTGCCGGCCTGAATAAATGTTCGCTTAGCCAGTCGCTTACTGTCCATTTGATTCCTTGTTGAAGCAATAAATAGTAGGGGATGTTTGCTATGCAAACATTTATCGCAAAAAAATTCCGGTAACAGGGGGGATGAAACTAGCCCCCTTCTATGACGGCTTGCATATTAATCGCTCCCGCCAGGCATAGCGCAAAAATGTGTTTGTCCATAATCTACTATAACTGTGCTAATAATACGTGGCACGCGACCGAGAGTTCATGTGTCACGACGGCTCATTTTTTGGCGAAGTAGTGACAGGCCATCTAAGAGAACAAAAAGCGCTGTGGCAGGCCCCGACAGGGCAATAAGACTGCCTCCGCGACGACCTGAAGGCAGGTTGAACGAGTTCACTGAGATTACCTGAAACCGTAAGCTACCCCAAACACCGTTTTAGGAACCGGTAAAGGTGAATAAGCTGTTGCCAAAAACGCGATGACAGACGCTTATAACCTCATTAACACTAAGGAAAGGGCGAGGGCTATAGTGACCAGTAGCAATAGTCGTTAAATCGCTATTATTTTTTCATCCGCGCCATAGCCTGAGTCAGTGCGCCCAGCGACATAGGCAACGCCATTAATTTTGATGTGCGCAAACAAGATAATAGGCATTGCAGGCTGTTTTATAGCAGTGAGCTTTAAATGCATTGCCCGTACCGCTATTCGTGGCCAGCTGGCAGTAAAAAAATAATGTTGCGCCATGAACCTCGACCATGCCTGCTTCGTCTTTCTATACAAGGGCTTCACAAAGGGGGTAATGATTCATGTGTTTATCGACACGTTTGGCTCAATACGCTTCAAAGCGAGTGAAAAAAACGACTTTTGAAAGGCGTCGCGGATGGCGTAATTCAACAATAACCGCGCTAGTGGTGTGGCCGGTTCGCCAATGAAAAAACTCAGTGAAGATCCTAATGAGGAAGCTATCAGCTTTCTGGTTTTCCAGGCCAAAGGCGGTGATAAAGACGCCATTATACGACTTTATAATATATTTTACTTACCTATGAAACGCTACGCCCTGCTTAAAACCAAAAATGTGATGATTGCAGAAGACGTAGTTCAAAATGTATGGGTTAAAATTGAGAAACGCCTGAGGCGGTTAAATAACAATTATCTGTTCAAAAGCTGGCTGTTTCGGGCTTTACATTGGGAGATTATCGATTGCGCTAAGCGCATTCATGAAAAACGCATCGAGCATAAGGATATTGCAGATGAGCAAGCTGCAGCCCGAAACCTGGAGGTCAGCAGTATTGTTTCACTGGTAACAAGTTTGCCGGAAAACGAAATGGAAGTAACTGTACTCCACTATATAAACGGCCTGTCCGTGGCAGAAACAGCGCTGACTATTTGCCTGCCAGAGGGAACCGTCAAGTCAAGGCTATCCAGAGCACGCACGCTGATGCGAGAGGCCTTATCCACTAATTCCATCAATCACGAAGGGGAATGATATGTCTAAAGACAATGACCTGCGTAGCAAGCTGGCTCAGGAAACGGCACACCTTGATAGTTTGATTAAGGGTGACGAGAGCTTTGCCGATTATCTGAAAACCGGCTTTTCGTCACCGTCGAAAAGACCGATGATGCTGGGTTATATACTGGCTTTTTTGTTTACCGCTGCATTATTGTTTTGCGGTTATCAGTTTTTTCTCGTTCATACCAGGGATCCTGTTTTCTGGGGGGTATGTCTTATTCTCAGTTTTCAGGCACAAACCACCATCAAGCTATGGATTTACATTCAAACGAACAAACAATACCAGTCGGAAGAGCTACGTCGGTTTTTAGCAGCCATCGGTAAATTTTAACCAGGCTCGCAACCCGGTTGCGCAGCTTTATGTAACAGGCGAGACAAAACCTGGCGGTTTCAGAGCAAGAACATTGCAGCTGATATCAAGCAGAACATCTTCAGCGGTGTTCCCAATCAGCAATCCGGGGATCCCGGTGCGAGCCACCGTGCCCATAACCAGAAGATCACAGCCCGATTGCTGTACCTGACGAGGAATTTGCTCTTCCGCTCGTCCCTGGATCAGCGATGTGAACACTCTTTTAAATACAGGAGGAGATATGTAAGACGCTTGCAGGTAGTGAAGCAACATATTGAGCTCTCCCTGTTTAAAACGCTTTTCGTCAGCTTCCAGGGACGCCATCGCGGTTTCCGGATCATCAGCAAACAGGCCCACAAAGCCCGCCTGAGGGGATGCGTACACATTGAGCAGAGTATAATGTGTGGTTGATGAGTCGAATAGCGCAATACTGAGCTCCAGCATACGTTTATTAAGAGGATCGTAAGCTAGTTCCGGATCGTCCCGGTCAAAATCTACTGCGATAAGAATATTTTCAGGCGGGGGTAAAGCGGGTTCCCGAAGCAATAAAACCGGTACAGGACATTTTCTGAGAAGATGCATATCGCTGCTGCCTAACATGCGACGTAACCAGCTCTCTTTAGTTGCTTCTTTTATTACCAGACTAATCTTTCGGTTTTTACAGTGACGAATTATCTCGATAAAAGGCTTTCCAAATACAACATCGACGCTAAGCTTGTCAGCCGGAATATTACACTGCGTATCGAGAGCATCAATATGATGCTGAAGGTGCGAACGGGCAGTACTGATTGCTGACTGCTCTGTCTTTGGAATATCCAGCGATGCGTAATGTTCAGCTATTTCAGGCAAGACACAAAGAATGTTCAATTCAGCTTCTTTGTTAATTGCTAAGCGAATAGTATCACTGATAAGCGAACCCGTTATATTTACTGGGTCGGTCACTACCAGCATTAGTCTGATTAATGGCTGTGGCATAGTATCTGGCCTTTTCGGCTGTAACAATTACTGATCTTTAACAAGGTCACAAATGACACTGGCTGAGATAGCGTGAGGGCTGATCACTATATCAAAGCCAGCTTCGTTAAGTCTTTTCACATCTCTTTCTGAATGCGCTATAGCAATGGTTTTACCGGTGTAACTGAGCCGCCTGAGGGTTTGTAAAAGTGCATGTCGACCATCATCAAAGGTCAGTCCGGTGTGATGCCAGGGAAAGGTACAGATAACCCATTCCGTTTTTTCAAAAGGAAGCTCACTGACCAATTCTCCATCGGTAACATCACCGTAAATTGCAGGTAATGACTGACCCACGAGTTGCTGAACTTCCGCCGGATTGACATCAATTCCCAGCACCGGGGTCCCTTTTTGTTGCCATGTGGCTAATAAGGATCGGCCGAGCCGGCCTAACCCGAAAATCATAATCTCTGGCTTAATGGTCGCCGTTGTATGGTCGATGGTTTGGTTTTCTGACACCGAGGTTCTTTCAAAAACCGTCAGATATTTTTCAAAAAAACCATACAGAGTGTGGGAGTAGGTGATCATGTAAGTGGATAACGCGATGGTGATAATACCCACCAACGTTACCAGCCCCATGACATCTTGCTGAACATGGCCGATTGTCACCCCCATGGCGATAAAGATAAGGGAAAACTCGCTGATCTGCGCCACTGTCAGCCCCGCCAGGAAGCCTGTGCGCTTGCGATACCCCATGGCGCCCATAATAGCCAGTACGATCAGCGGGTTACCGATTAATACAAACGCGGAGAACAATAAAGACGCTGCCAGGTGTGCGCCCAAATCTGATAAATGCAGCTGTGCGCCCAGGCCAATAAAAAAGAACAGCAGGAGAAAGTCTCTTAAGGGAGCAAGGCGGGTGGAAATGGCTTCCCGATACGGCGTTGAGGCCAAGGCCACCCCCGCAAGTAAACCTCCTACCTCCATACCAAGCCCGATGTACTTCCCTACCGAGGCCATCATGGTAGCCATCGCCACAGAAAAAATAAGGAGTAACTCGGGGACGTGGGCCAGCATCCTGCTCAATGGATTGGCCACAAAGCGAATGAATAAACCGATAAAAGCCAGCAACCCTACAATGGAGAGCAATGCCTGCTCCGGAGCAAGGCTGCCTTTGGCAGTAACATCAGCATTACCTACGGCGAAACTGGCCAGTACAATCATAGCCAGAACGACTACTAAATCCTGAACAATAAGAAAGCCCAGTGCAATTTTCCCGTGAAGTGTATCGATTTCATGTTTATCGGAGAGCAGCTTGACGATGATAATAGTAGATGAAAATGTCAGTGCTACACCAATGTACAGACTTGCGATTACGTCGAAACCCAGCGCCAGCCCCAGTAGAAAACCAATAAGAGATGTAAAAAAAACCTGACCCAGACCGGTTGCCAGAGAAACCGCACCGATGGATTTAATCAGTTTAAGATCTAGTTTTATGCCAACAAGAAAAAGCAGCAAGGCGATGCCAAGCTCAGAAAGAAGGTTAATTTTTTCCTGGGAATGCACCAGATCCAATGCGGTTGGGCCGGTGGCAATCCCCAACGCAACAAAACTAACTACGAGGGGCTGACGTAAAAGAATACCAACCAGCCCCAGCGTAGCAGCAAGTGCAAGCAGTATCGTAATTTCAAAAAAGCTGGACTGGGCAATAAGCTCTTTCATGATCACCTTTATGCGCGAACTGCACACTCGATAATAAGAAGTATTATCGTTTTGAGTAAAACTGCAAGGTGCACTGATTAAATTAAGGGGCGGCGGTTTTCACAACGTGAAGAAATATGTTAATGGTGCAGTGCATAAAGCCCGCAAGTAATCAGGAGATCAGAGTTCGCTATGGCACAAAAAAATATTGATAATCCGCTTACGGTTCATATGGGCAATGAAGAACTTGTCCTGCGACGCCGCTACGAAGTGGCGAGTATTTTTAATGATTTTCTGGTTGCTGTGTGGTTTTTGGCAGGCAGTGTATTATTTTTATTTCCCGATTACGAAAAAGCCGCCATATGGCTGTTTATTATTGGTAGCTTTCAATTTCTTATCAGGCCGACAATTCGCCTGGCCAGTCACCTGCATATTAAAAAACTGCCAGCAAGTCATTGGGAAAACTGATTGCGGGTCTTAGGAGGACGTAATCAGTTTTCCTTTACTCAGGCCGAAATTACCGCTGTATGCAAACCATTATTCTTGCCGGCTATTTTTACCGCCAGGTTGTTGTTTGTCTATTGCAGCTTTAAGCGCGTTAAGTTCGTCCATGACATCGCGCAGGGTAGGCTCCGGGTTTTCTTTTTGTTCTTCAATCCGGGCTTTTGCGTTTTCCTGTTCCATGACATTGACCACGATCCCGATAACCATATTAAGAAAGGCAAACGCGGTGAAAAAGATGAAGGTGATATAGTAGAACCAGCTGAACGGATACACGTCCATGGTTTCATACATAACATCCGTCCAGTCTTCAAAGGTCATGACACGAAATAGGGTCAGCAGTGAAATGGCAATATCGCCCCACAGGTCGGGATTTACATTTTCAAATAAGGTGCTGCCGATAGCGGCATAGATATAGAATATGATAAACATCAGCAACATTACGTAGGCAAGCTGCGGGAGCGCTTTGACCAGCGAGACCAGTAAGATTCGCAGCTCAGGGATAATTGAAATCATCCGTAATACGCGAAATACCCTGACCAGTCGCCCTATAATGGCCAGGTCAGTACTTTCTGCTGGAATAAGAGATACCACTACGATGAGCGTATCGAACCAGTTCCAGAAATTTTTGAAGAAATCCCGCTTACGGCGTTCACCAAGAAATCGAATAGTAATTTCTGTAAGAAAGAAGATGCTGATAAACCAATCAAGGATTAAAGTCAGCGAGGCAACCCCACGTGGCATATCATACGTCTTTGCGCCGACTAACAAAGCCGACACAATAATGACGCAAATCACAAAGGTTTCAAAAATTTTATTTGCCCGAATGGCTTCAAATTTACGTTGTAATTGAGCGGCTTGCATGTAACTTACTTCTCAGTAGATGATTTGGTGGCTAGGTGCGTTATTGCAAAAAGTGTTTAAGTGCTACACTATTATCATTATACCTGTCCGTATGGAAACGAGAATATCAATGGAACCTGATCTTGAAACGTTGCGACGCAAACTAAACCAGTTTACTCAGGAGCTTGAGCACTTCACCCCTGAGCCAAAAACGGTTGGTGAACTTAAAGTAAAAATTAAGTCCTTGTCCGGCTTGCTTGAAATGGTCAATCGAAAGGTGGCCTCTTAGCACTGCTCATGCATCATCGGACGCACCGACTAAAAAAAGTATTAAAAAAGGGGCCTCAGGCCCCTTTTTTAATTCCATTATGGGTTAATTACCTGATGTCGCCGCCTGTGGCGGTTGTAAACCCTTGTTGATCATCTTTACATCTTCACTGGTTAACGTGCCAGCGGCTTGTTTCAATGACACAACCGCCTGGATAAAGTCATACCTGGCACCGGCAAGATTACTACGGGCATTAAACAGGTTTCTGGTGCTATCCAGAACATCCACGATGGTTCGGGTGCCAACATCAAAGCCCGCCTCTGTGGCTTTCAATGCACTTTGTGCCGACACTACCGCCTGTTCCAGCGCACGTATAGTGGATATGGCTGCCATAATATCGTTGTAGGAACTGCGCACCGACTGCACCGTCTGGCGGTAGGTCTGCTCAACATCCTGACTGGCTGCAATGTACAGGTGTTTTGCCTGTTCTGTCTGGCTGCTGACGCGTAACCCCTGGAAAATCGGAATATTCAGGTTTACACCTACTCTGTAATCATCCAGATAGGGGGTTTCGAAGTCGATGCGATCGCCAGAGATATCATTCTTGGTACGGTTTGCTGAGGCCGTCAGTCCCAGTGTGGGGTAATGCCCCGCACGGGCCTGGCTTATATCTTCTTTGGCGATATCTACTGCAAGTCGGTCCACCAGCAGCAACAGATTTTTGTCTTCAGCAATTTCCAGCCATTTTTCCGGATCAGCAGGGCTGGGCATGGTGGCAGAAAACGAATCGGTATCTAACGGGTAGAGACGATCGTGATATTCACCGGTTATTACCCGTAATGCTTCAAGCGCAAGCTCGACCTGGTTCTCTGCCTGAATTTCCTGCGCTACCGTATTATCATAGTTGGCCTGTGCTTCATGAACATCGGTAATGGCCGTCAGGCCAACTTCAAAGCGTTGTTTGGTTTGTTCAAGCTGACGCTTGATAGCACGCTTTTCTGCGCCGACAAACTCCAGGTTATCCTTTGCCCTTAACACATCAAAATACGCGTTCACGGTACGCACAATCAGTTCCTGCATAGCCGCAGCAAGTTGCGCATCACTTTGCTCAGCGGATTTCTCCGCCCGGTCAAGCCCGACCCAGTTGGCATGATCGTACAGCGACATAGACAAGTCCAACCCGTACTGTAGAGTTTCAGTATCGGTGTCCAGCGTGATCAGCGTAACGTTTTCCTGATCACCGGCAAACTGAGTGTTCTCCCGCGTTGCCTGCGAATAATTCACAGCGCCTGAAATCTGCGGCAACAGGTTCGCCCGGCTGATGGGAATTGCTTCAAAAGCAGCATTCCGCTGAGCCTGTGCTCTGTTAACGACCGGATCGTTACTCAGCGCCTGCTGATAAACCTGAAATAAGTCGTCTGCCAGTGCAGAGGTGGTCACACCGAGGCTAATGACTAGCGACAGAAGTGTACGTTTCATTAATTCGCCTTCCTGTATTAATTTTGCGTCTTTCAGACTGCTCTAGGTTGTCAAGTGTATGAAAATCAAATGCAATCCGGTAGTCCAATGTCGTTACGAAGCGTATTTAACTGTAACAGAATGTGATACACAGTAATGCTTATCCCCGAAGATAAAAACCACCAGTGGGTAAATAAGCACGCCTGCACCTTGATAGCTTGGGTATATCAATGCAAAAAACCACATCTGGCACTATCTTATCTTTTTTACATGCGAAGGTGAATGTAAATGAACAATAAAATACACAGGTTTACCTCAGACGATGTTAAAGTTTCAGGTACCAGGCCTTTATACGAAGGCTTTTTTAAAACCACACAGTATGAGTTTACCCACAAATTATTTAATGGTGGCTGGAGTGGTCCTGTTAAACGCGAAGTATTTGAGCGCGGCCACGCCGTAGCAGTATTGCCTTACGATCCGCACACGAATGAGTTTGTGCTCATCGAACAATTCAGGATTGGCGCGCTGGCCACCAGCGATAAGCCCTGGCTGATTGAAATCGTAGCCGGTATTATTGACGAGGGTGAAACCTCTGAAACGGTCTGCCACAGAGAGGCTAAAGAGGAAGCAGGAATTGAATTTGACCAATTAACTAAGGCCCTGTCGTATTTATCCAGTCCAGGCGGGACCACTGAACGCATTGATATATTTGTCGCCCAAACTGATGCGACCACCGCGCACGGTGTTCATGGCCTGGATAGCGAATCAGAAGATATTTGCGTGCACAGGGTTCACGAAAGTCAGGCGCTTGAATGGCTCAAAAATGGCCATATTGACAATGCAGCAACGATTATTGCGCTACAATGGTTTTTTATGAACAAACAGGAATTACTGAAAAGTTGGCAAACACCGTGAATATATCAAATCGGCTCACCCGCAAGTATGTGCCAAACCTGCCTAGCATGCAGGCGGTATGCGAATTGAACTATGCCCAGTTTTTACGGGTGTTGCCTGAGTGTGACACTGCCGATATGACGTTCGAGTTTACGGTAAGGAATGTACTGAGCTATCGGATTACGATTACTGATGCGGCCCGCTACACTACTACATTAACGGTGGACCAGGTTAACGCGTATTCACCGGCCTACCTAAAGCCATCTATGACTGTTCGCTTGTATCATGATGCGCGGGTAGCTGAAGTTATCAGTAGCCAGAATACCGGTGCGTTTGCCGCGTCTTACGATTATCCTAATAACAAAATGCGCCAGCGTAACGAAAAGCAAATGGTTAATATCTTTTTGGCGGAATGGCTGCAATTTTGTCTGAAACACCAGCCAAGAGTCACCAGCGAAGCCTGATGCGGCTGATTCAGATTACCGACTGCCATTTGATGGCCGATACTACAAAATGTGTATACGGTGATATAAATCCTTATCAGACGCTGGCACAGTGTTTGCGGTTAAGTAACGACTTAGCACCGGATGCAATTATTTTTACCGGTGATATCAGTGGTGATAATACCGCACAGAGCTACAGACATTTCATCGCGCTATATACTAAGTATTGCAGTTCCGTTGCCACAAAAGTTATCGCCGGCAATCATGATGTAAATCCCTATTTTGCAGAGATGCTGGGTTCGCTGCTTTTACAGGCCGGTGAACCCTGGCGCCTGAAACATTGGCTGCTGCATGGGCTGGATTCAACCTTTGAGGGAGCGCGCGGTCTGGTGGGAACAGCGCAGATGGAGCAGGTTGCTCAGGCTGTTGCCGACAATCGCGATCATTTCCATCTTGCCGCCGTCCATCATCATCCGGTTGACAGTGAAAGCTGGATGGACCGTCACTGTCTTACTGATGCTGCTGCATTGCGGCAATGGTTTGCATCAAACCAGGCAATACGAGGCCTTATTCATGGCCATATACATACCGCCCGGGAGTGTTATATAGCCCAGCGTCCCATCTGGTCTTCGCCTTCAAGTTGCTGGCAATGGGCAATGACACCCGAGTTCGGCCTTGACGATGCAGCGCCTGGCGTGCGAGTGGTGGATTTGGCCCCGGACGGCACCATAACCACGTTTATCAGGAGAGTAGCATGAGTGATGTGTTGTACCTGCACGGCTTTTTAAGCTCACCACAATCCGTAAAAGCCCAGTCTACCGTGCAGTGGTTTGCCCGAAATTATCCCGCCACCACTATACATACGCCCGCCTTATCCAATTATCCGTCTAAAGTGTTCGGGCAGCTAGACAATTACATTTCTACGCATCCCCAATTACTTGAAGATGGCCTTAAAATTATCGGCAGTTCAATGGGGGGCTACCTGGCAACATATCTGGTGGAGCGTTTTGGTGGCAAAGCGGTGCTTATCAATCCGGCGGTGAAACCGTATGAATTACTCGTGGATTATCTCGGTGAACATGTTAACCCTTACACCAACGAAGTATTTCATCTTGTCAATGATGATATGGAATTATTAAAGGCCCTGGATACACAAGTGCTCAAAACACCGCAGGCATATCGTGTTATGCTTCAAACCGGCGATGAAACCCTCGATTATCGTCAGGCACAGACAAAATATGCGGGTGCCACCTTGATGATTGAAGAGGGCGGCGATCATAGTTTTATTAACTACACCAACCATCTTCCCGACATCGCAACGTTTCTTGATATCCGCTAGCGCGATGAAGGGTTAATTGCCCGGCATTGACACTCCTGCTACCATCGTGCAGATGTGGCACAGCGTGTTGTCGGCGCCGGCGAGATAAGTCGGTATCAGGAAAGAAAAAAACGATATCTATGGCTAATCAATATAATTCTGAAGCAATTGAAGTCCTCAATGGTCTGGAACCGGTTCAGCGCCGCCCGGGTATGTATACAGATACCGCGCGCCCCAATCATCTTGGTCAGGAAGTAATCGATAATAGTGTCGATGAAGCGCTGGCAGGCCATGCGTCCAATATTAAAGTAACGCTATATGAAGATCAGTCACTGGAGGTGACTGATGACGGACGAGGGATGCCGGTGGATATCCATCCGGAAGAAAAAATGCCAGGCGTTGAGCTCATCATGACCAAGCTTCATGCCGGGGGGAAGTTTTCTAATCAAAGCTATGCGTTCTCAGGCGGTCTGCATGGGGTGGGTATCTCGGTTGTCAACGCATTATCTACGAGAGTGGAAGTTACCATTCGCCGGGATGCTACGGTCTATCAGATTGTTTTTGCCAATGGTGACAAGATTGAAGATCTCAACGTGGTCGACACCTGTGGTAAGCGTAATACCGGCACACGACTGCGTTTCTGGCCAGATCCACAATATTTTGATTCGGCGAAGTTTTCCGCTTCCCGGCTGATACATAATTTACGGGCAAAAGCCGTCCTTTGCCCGGGGTTGCGTATAAAGTTTGATAACAAGGTCACAAAAGAAACCTACGAATGGTACTTCGAGGATGGCTTACAGGATTATTTGCATCAGGCCGTGCGTCAGTATGAAACCATTCCACCAGATGTGCCGTTCGTGGGGGCGTTTAGTGGTAACACTGAGGCTGCTGACTGGGCGGTCATGTGGTTGCCCGAAGGGGGGGAGTTAGTTACCGAAAGCTACGTAAACCTTATCCCTACCACACAGGGCGGTACCCACGTAAACGGACTGCGTCAGGGGTTGCTTGAATCCATGCGGGAGTTCTGCGAATTTCGTCACCTGCTACCCCGTGGAGTGAAGCTGACGCCGGATGATATCTGGGATAGATGTACGTACATTCTTTCCACAAAGATGCAGGATCCACAGTTCGCCGGACAGACCAAAGAGCGGCTATCGTCAAGACAAGCATCAGCGTTTGTCTCTGGGGTTGTCAAAGACGCGTTCAGCCTCTGGCTTAATCAGCATACCGATGTTGCCGAGGCGCTGGCGGAGATGTGTATCAGCAATGCTCAGCGCCGGATGCGACAGAACAAGAAAGTCGCCCGCAAGAAAGTGACTCAGGGACCAGCGTTGCCAGGCAAGTTAACCGACTGCTCTTCTCAGGATATTAATTATTCTGAGCTGTTTCTGGTGGAAGGTGATTCTGCCGGAGGTTCAGCCAAACAAGCCCGAGACCGCGAATTTCAGGCGATCATGCCGCTGCGGGGAAAAATTCTGAATAGCTGGGAAGTAGACTCATCGCAAGTGTTGGGTTCACAAGAGATCCATGACATTTCTGTGGCACTGGGCATTGATCCTGCCGCCGAAAATGTGGACGGCTTACGTTACGGAAAGATATGCATTCTGGCAGATGCAGATTCGGACGGGCTGCACATCGCCACCTTGTTATGTGCGCTCTTTGTCAGACATTTTAAAGTGCTGGTGGAACAGGGTCATGTGTACGTGGCAATGCCTCCGCTATTTAGAATCGACGTTGGTAAAGAGGTGTTTTATGCACTGGATGAAGCGGAAAAGCAGGGCATACTGGATCGGATAGAAGCCGAGAAAAAACGGGGTAAGGTGAACGTTCAGCGGTTCAAGGGGCTGGGCGAGATGAATCCGATTCAGCTGCGCGAAACAACCATGGACCCCAACACCCGAAGACTGGTTCAGCTAACGGTTGAAGATGGTGCTGATATGCTGGAGCTGATGGATATGTTGCTGGCTAAAAAACGCAGTGGTGACCGGCGCAGCTGGCTGGAAAGTAAAGGCAATAAAGCGGAAGTTATATAGCGGTTTAATTATTGAACGTCAGATGTGGCGTGCGTTTTTGTGAAACACCAGGCTTAAGCGAGAAACTGAGATAAATGAATATGGCAACATCGGCGTCATCTGATAACAGCAGTACAGTAGAACACCCTTTCATAGTGGGTGTGGGGTCGTCAGCCGGCGGTATCGAGGCGCTGATTAGTCTGGTTTCCAACCTGCCTAGTGATGTAAATGCCAGTCTCGTCATCGCTCAGCATCTGTCACCCAGCCACAAAAGCCAGATGTCGGATATTCTGGCCAGAGAAACTTCCTTCACTGTTAAAGACATCACAAATGATGAAAAAGTCGAAAGAAACATCATCTATGTGGGGCCACCGGGCTATCATATTGTTTATCGAAACGGGCTCCTGAAACTGGAGTCATCGCCCGAAAATGTCACACCAAAGCCTTCAGCTAATATTTTGTTTGAGTCACTGGCCGATGAGCTTGGTGATCATAGTATTGGTATTGTCTTATCAGGCACCGGCAGTGATGGCTCCAGAGGGCTGAGAAACATCAAAAGTGCTGGTGGTTTTGCAATAGTGCAAAGTCCTGAAACCGCCAAATATGACGGAATGCCCACAGCGTCGCTCAAGGCGGTGGAGGTTGACCGTGTCCTCACGCCTGAAGATATGGGTCAGGAAATTGCCTCGTTCACTAATAATATTGCGGATAACTTCTTTCCTAACTCGGAAGACGCCCGCAATAAATTAATGGCCGAAATGTATAACGTGGTTCGGGAAACCACTAAAATTGATTTTAGCTTCTATAAGCAAACCACCTTGTTGCGCCGGGTAAACCGACGGCTCATCGCTACATCAAATGATAACCTTGAGGACTATCTGAAACAGCTCAAAAAGGATCCTGACGAAGTGCAGGCGCTATCTAAAGAGTTGTTGATTTCAGTCACTAATTTTTTTCGGGATAAAGACGCTTTTTCCTCTATTCAGCGTTATATCGCCGATACTGTCGAGAATAAAAAAGCCGGTGAGAATATACGGGTATGGGTCGCCGGCTGCGCGACAGGTGAAGAAGCTTACTCTATCGCGATTCTTTTTTTAGAAGAAATCAGCCAGCAAGAAAAAGAAGTTACCTTGCAGGTGTTTGGCACCGACATTGATGAACAGGCCCTGGGTACAGCGCGTAAGGGCAAATATTCGCCTCACTCGGTGAGTAGTCTGGATTCTGAGCTGGTGGAAAAATACTTCCGCTACGAAGAGGACGCGTTTCAGCCGAAAAAAAGTCTGCGTGATGTGATTACATTTTCTCGCCAGGATATCACCCGTGATCCGCCGTTTTTGCATCTGGATATGATTTCATTTCGAAATGTGATGATTTACTTCAATACAGAGTTACAGCAACGGGTCTTATCATTATTCAGATATTCGCTGGTAGATTCTGGCATTTTGTTTTTAGGGAAGTCTGAATCTATCGGTTTAAAAGAAGAGTTCTTTGTAGCCGTCGATCGACGCAGTCGAATTTTTAAAGTCAGTGAAAATTCAAAGCGACCAGCGGTTCCCCGGATGTTAAAGGGCGGAGTGACGCCAACCCGGGCCAAAGAAAACGCCTCGACCAGTTACGAGCGGCTTTTTAACGAAACACTCGTTAGAGAATTCGGCCCCAGTATTTTAATCAATACACGTTTTTCAATTTTGCACTCCCGCGGCGATTTACAATCATTTATTAATTTCCCATCGGGTTCGCCGGATCTGAATATCTCCAAACTTGTGGTCTCAGAATTCTCGGCGGAGCTGCTTTCAGCATTTAATAAAGCGAAGCGAGATGGAGAAGTCGCAGTTAGCCGGCCGCGTCAGGTAGCCAAAAAGAATCAGGAATACTGGCGGGTAGCGGTAATTCCGCTGGAAAAAGACAATTCGGACCTTTATATCGTGAATTTTCGTCAGGCTGACGAAGCTTCTTTGGTCACTAATGATGCTGATTACGATACCGAAAACGCTGATGTGGCTGAGCTAATTGCAGCGCGCGAGCAATTGCAGACACTCACCGAAGAAATGGCTGCCTCAGCTGAAGAGATGCAGGCGCTTAATGAAGAAGTGCAGGCAGCCAATGAAGAGCTTCAGGCCAATAACGAAGAGCTTGAGGCTACTAATGAAGAGTTGCAGGCCACTAACGAAGAACTTATCAGCGTTAATGAAGAGAGCATGCGCAAATCTGCCGATCTTGCAGCAATTAACAGCGAGCTTGAAAGCGTTTATAACACCCTGGATTTCCCGCTGTTTATCTTTGATGAGGAGCTGCGGTTAAATCGCACCAATGAAGCGGCGGATCGTAAATACCATTTAAATAGCGGTACCCATAAAAAGCCGATTTCACAATTAAACTTACCGGAATATTTTATTGATATCGACAGCCGCTTAAAGTCCACCATGAAAAGTGGTGGCAAGCTGAATATCATTATCAAACCCAGTGAACGGGAGACGCTGAACCTGTTCATTACCCCGCTGCGTGATGCAAAAAACAAGGTCACAGGGGTTATCCTGGTTATTATTGATAACTCAGATTTGGTTAAAGCCCATGAAGATGTTGAGAAAAATCAGGATAAGCTGCTTTCCATTATGAATAATTCGTTGTCGGTTATTGCTCTGAAAGACAGTGCCGGGCGCTACGAATTTGTAAATGCACGATTTGAAGAAATTTTTAACCTGCGCTCCGAAGATGTGCTGGGTAGAACAGATAACCATATTTTTAACAAAGACATCGCACGCAGGCTTCGTGAAAAAGATTTAGATACCATGCGTTCTCTTTCCCCCGTGCGTACCGTTGATGAGTTTGCCAACGACGAGGGTCGCAGAGTCTTAGAAGCGGTGCGTTTCCCAATTTTCGACAGCGATGGTACCGTCAAATCAATTTGTACCCAGTCTAATGACATTACCCGGGCGCGACATGCAAACGAGCAGCTTAAGCTGGCAGGTAAACTATTTGACCGCGCCGGTGAGGCGATTCTGGTTACCGATGAGTCGAAAAATATCATCACCTCGAATGAGGCGTTTACCGAACTCATGGGCTTTAATCTGGAATATCTGATTGGCAAAACGCCCAGAGATTTGGCATCAAAAGAACATTCCGAGTCGTTTTTCGAAAGCGTAAGGGAGGCGTTGGATGAGCAAAAATACTGGCAGGGTGAGATTGAAAATATTAACAGTGACGGCAAGCCTGTCAAATTGTGGCTCACTATCAACGTGGTTACCGATGCCGACGGTAAGCTGACTAACTACGTGCTGACTTACAGCGATGTGGGCGAGATAAAAAGTGTACAGCGCAAGATTGAATTTTTGGCAACGCACGATGAGCTAACTCGATTGCCGAACCGCAGTGCGCTGATGGAACGGCTGGATTTGATGCTCAATAATGCCCGTCGTCAGCAACAGCTGTGTGCAGTGTTGTTCTTTGATCTGGATGACTTCAAAAAGATCAATGACAGCTTAGGGCATAACATTGGCGATTTGTTACTTAAGCAGGTAACGCTGCGGCTACAAAAGTGCGTGCGAGATACGGACATGCTGGCCCGAATGGGCGGCGATGAATTCGTGGCAATTTTGCAGGCAGATACGGTCGACGAAGTTGATGAGGTAGCCAAGCGTATTATTGATACTATCAATGCGCCTTTTGAAGTTAATGAACATACCCTGTTTGCCTCTTGCAGCATTGGAATTGCTGTATTTCCGGAAGACGGTGAAGATAACTTTACCTTATTGAAAAATGCCGATACGGCAATGTATCGGGCTAAAGAGCAGGGACGTAATCAACATCAGTTCTTTACCCACGAAATGAAGCAGGAAGCAGATGATCGCCTGGATGTAGAGCAGGCGTTGCGCGATGCCCTCAAAGAAGGCATGTTTCATATCGACTATCAGCCCCAGGTGGAAATCAACTCAGGCGCCATTGTGGGCGTAGAAGCATTGTTACGCTGTAGTAGTGAAGCGCTGGAAAAAACGCCAGCCAATCGCTTTATCGAAGTTGCTGAGAAAGGCCGTCTGATCGAGCAATTGGGTATTCATGCTATTGAGCTGGTGTTTTCCCAGATGCGCCAATGGCGAAAAGATAATGTCGATATCCCCAGAGTAGCCATTAATGTGTCGGTAAAACAGTTGAAGGACAACTCGTTTGTTGAGCAACTCAAAGATTTGATGGATACCTATGAGATTCAGGCCAATACCCTCAAATTCGAAATTACCGAAAGCGCATTGGCAGAGCGCCTGGATATCCTGATTGAAGAACTTAACAAACTGGTTGATCTTGGGATTATGCTAAGTGTTGATGACTTCGGCGTCGGTCACTCGTCGTTGTCACAGTTGAGGCAGTTACCTATTCAGGAAATTAAGATTGATAAGAGTTTTGTTAGCGGCATTGCGCAGAACGAAGATGACCGAGCGGTTGCGCTGGCAGTGATTCGCATGGGTAGTGCAATGGGATTACAGGTTGTCGCCGAAGGTGTGGAAACCGAAGAGCAGCTCACGGTGTTAAAAGAAGAAGCTTGCGAAATTGTTCAGGGTTTCTATCTGTATAAACCTACCGGTATCAATCAACTGACCGATTTGCTGTCATCAAATCCGGCAAAACACAGGCTGAATAAATAAGGAGCCGCTGATGGGGGTTTCAGACTTACTGGCGAATTGTGAAAAAGAAAAATTGCATTTGTCAGGACAAATTCAAAGTTTTGGTGCCTTGCTCATCATCGACACCGCCTCGTTGGCAATCACCCACGCCAGTGCCAATATCGACGCGTTTATAGGGCAAGATGCGACAAAACTACCTGGTAATAGTATTGAGGCTCTGAACTGGCTGGATGAATCCATGCTTTCATCGTTGGGTAATGTGCCTGGCCAGCGTAGCCTGAATTACCATCAACAGGTTAATGGTAAAAGCCTGCATGTCAGGCTTATACGGGCTGAAGGCGCAGTGGTTGTAGAACTGGAAAAAGACAGTCCGACAGAAAACTTACCGTCGTATTCAAAATTAGAAGCACAACTTTACCCGGACGCCCCCGGAGGCTGGCAGGAAGAGGACTATTTCATACAGTTACTTAGCACCTTGCATAGTATTTTGCCGTTTCACCGCCTGATGTTATACCGGTTTGACAGCGACTGGGTCGGAGAAGTGGTCGCCGAAAAAACACGCGGGGGAAATGGTTATATGGGGCTAAAGTTTCCTGCATCGGATATTCCCGCAATTGCCCGAAAATTGTATTTTCAGAATCCTTCAAGAATTATCCCCAGCGTTGACAGTCCTGCTTCCGATATTCTTTCACAAAATGGCGATATCCCGGATCTGACCTGGTCAGATCTTCGCAGTGTGTCCCCGGTGCATGCCGAATACCTCAAGAATATGGGCGTAGGCGCGTCGTTTTCCATACCGTTAATTATATCGGATAAGTTGTGGGGGATTGTTGCCTGCCATAATCCTGCGCCGCTGTTTCTGGATTTGCAAACCAGAAATGCGGCAGAAAAGTTAGTGCGTCACTTCTGTACTGTTTTCAATTCATTCCGCTCCCGCCAGCGGCTTTCACTGCTTACCAATATTGACAATCAGGTAGATAAAATAGTCAGCGAGCTGAATGAACGTTCCGGAGAAGACAGCTGTCAGTATATGGCTGATATCCTGCTTGAGATGCTTGGAGCATCTTCTACCGCGTTATATCTTAACGGTGCCTGGTATCAGGCGGGGCAGGCGTTGGATACTGCCTTGTTAAACCGCCTCGATCGTAAGGTACAGAACGATTTATCTGATTATATTTTTCAGACGCAAAATATTAGTGATGAATACGGTGATGAGTTTAGTGAAACCGGGATCCGTGGGGTGTTAGCAATTAAGCCCAATTTTGAGACTCATACATTGCGTTGCTATGCGTTTCGCCTGCCAGAAGCACAGTATACCGACTGGGCAGGCAACCCGGATAAATCGGTGCAGCAAACGGACTCAGCGGGTGTACTTAGCCCACGTTCATCGTTTGAAAAATGGACCCAGGTGCGGGGTGAGGCGAGCCGGGCGTGGACGAAGGAAAACCAGTTACTGGCAAAAAAAGTGCGTGCTGTTATTCTACGTCAGGCGGATAAATTCTTACTTTCTTCATAGTTCTGACAGTTGGCCGCGGGGCTTTTCACCGATTCAACAGTATTCAAGCAGGTGGTATTGCGGCCCGAGGCCTTCGCCTGGTAAAGCGCATTATCGGCCTCTTGCAGTAATCGATCCCAATCGTCACAAGCGGGTGCGGGCATTACCGCCACACCCAGGCTCACCGAACAGTAAAGCTCTCCGCCATCATGTACATAGGGTGAACTCTCTACTGCTACACGTACTCGCTCAGCGACACGCAAGGCCTGGTTTTCATCGCAATCTGGCAATAATAAAACAAACTCTTCGCCGCCCATTCGAAAGTGATATTCACAGTCGCGGGTGACTTTACGTACTTCGTGGCTGACATGAATCAACACCTCATCTCCCATGGCGTGACCGTAGTTATCATTCACCTGCTTGAAAAAATCAATATCCAGGACAATACATGCCAGTGGGTGCAGTTGCCTCTGTGTACTATCAAACAGTGCGGGCATTTTAGAAGTAAATGCCCGACGATTCAGCCACCCCGTCAGGGTATCCGTCTGAGACATCTGTTTTAAATTTTGTTCCCGGGCCCAATTGATAAGGTAGGCCATACTCATGGCCAGCGCCATAACATAAAGCATCAGAAACAACATACCGGAGTTAATGATAAAACTGTTACTGAATATCGGTATATCCAGTTTGTCCATTGCCAGCGCGATAAAGCGTGCCGCCAGTTGCAATGTAAAAACAGCAATAACAATAGTCAGCGGAAGCAAGCCCGTAGTATGTGACTTCCACTGGCGGCGGCCCAGCAAAACAGCGGCTGCACCGCACAGGGCGATAATCAGCGGGTAGACCACCAGACTGCGATTTTCCACATTTTGCTGAACAAAAGAAAAAAGGTGAGCAAAGAATGTAGCAGAGGCCACTAGTACAACCAGCTTATGGACGGAGCGATTATGCAAATAACGGCAGATGCCGCTTAAGATGAGCCCGTTACCGGCGACGAACAATGTATTGGCCAGTGCTGGTAACAGCCACTGCTCATACGATGTGAGCGATAAAATGATGCCTACGGTATTCGAACCAAAGAAACAGGATATGCCCCCCAGCCAGTCGAGAATCGATCGTTGTGATGAACTGGTCTGATACAACGCGATTAAAGTAACAATCATCATCGCGTTGATAAGGGTGGTACAAACTAAAAGGGTAAACGTATCTAACAAGACAAATCCTTTGCCAAAAACCCAGAATGCAAGCTAATTTAAATTTTATTACAGCGCAATAAGCGGCGTTACTATACATCAAAACGCTGGCTAAAGTCACCTACCAGGGCGACTTAGCTGCTTTTATAAAAAAACGACGTATAGAAACGCACCAGTCGCTCCACAGGAAAAATACATTGATCGAAAAACACGCTTTGTCTGACGATACCCGGGTCATCCTGTTTGACCATGATGGTACGCTGGTTGATTCAGAGGCTGTGCATTTCAGTCTTTGGGTAAACTTATTAAAGCAATACGATATTACGCTTACCGAGTCGTTTCACAACGCTGAAATGGTGGGCATGCCAGTGGCGCAAAATGCTATTGATGTGGTCGAACATTTCAAACTCACCGTGTCACCAGAAACGCTGGCAACACAGAAACACCAGCTCACCAGGGCCTATTTGTCCGACCAGGCTTTTCCACTTATTGACGATGCACAAGCGGCTATCACTCGTTGTTATGACGCAGGGTACAAACTGGGTGTGGTTACCGGGGGCAGTCAGCTGGCGGTATCGCAAACGTTAAGTCAGTACAACCTCAATGATTATTTTGATGTTATCGTCAGCGTAGAAGATGTTACTCACAGCAAGCCTGCCCCCGAAAGCTATGCAAAGGCGTTGAAAATGGCGGGTGTTTTGGCTGGCCAGGCAGTTGCAGTGGAAGATACGATGCATGGAATGCACTCTGCAGTGGCGGCGGGTGTTCCCTGTGTGGTGATCCCCACCGCGCAGTCTGCCGCACATCATTTTGAGACAGCCACCGCCTCTTATTCCTCTCTGAGCCAGTGGCTGGACGCCGAGCTTATCTGAAATAATAAGGTAAACGCTTAAATTACATTGAATTTGAGCGTCGGATGGCCAAAAATACGCGTTCTCATAATTAAGTAGGTTATATAGCTTGTCTGTTATTCGTGTGTTAGGTGCTATTGTCACAGGTCTGTTGGCGACAGTTGTACTTCTGGTGGTGCTGGTACTTGATACGCAGCCGTCTGTGAAGGCCAATGCGTCAGAGCAAATCGCCGATGCTGACACCGTCAAAGCGCTGCTGTCGCAGGTGCGGCAAAGTATCAACCAGCGGCAGAAGACGCATGTAATCACGGTAAGTGAGCAACAAGTTGAAAGCCTGATTGGTTTTGTACAACGCGCAGCTCCTTATATACACGGCACCACCCGTATTCGTTCTGAGTCTGGTTTTATCAGCGCCAGTGTGGCCGTTCCCGCGATAGTAACGACTGCATATCTGAATATTGAAATTGAAGTGCTGCCGGCTGACAAGCTGGCTATCTCCCATGTCCGTATTGGCAGCTTATATATCCCTGGTGCATTTGCCGTAGGCATTGTGGAATCCGCGCTCAATGTTTACACTGATAGTGATATAGGCACCCAGGCCCGTCGTCAGATAACTAACGTAGCAATGACTGACGGCCAGGTGGCAGTAACGGTTCGTCCCATGGAGCCTTTCTTACAACAGCTCAACCAAATTCGTAGCGGTTTTGAGCAGGATGAACCGGATGAGCTGACAGTAATGACTAAGGAGTATTTGCGCTATCTGGCAACGCAGGACATTGCTGCAAAGAAACAGTCACAGCCATTTAATACATACCTTAATAGGGTGATGGCCCGGGCCAGCGAAAACAGTACGCAGGAGACGGTGGTTCAACATAATAAAGCTGCTGTTTTAGCGTTAGCTATTTTTATCGGTCATCACCGTATCGCCAACCTGGTAGGGGATGTGCTGTTGGATTATGACCAGCCGCCAAAACCCGTGGGCTCAGTATTGTTGCGCGGGCGTAGTGATTTATCCAAACATTTCATTATTTCAGCGGCTCTTAAAATGCTTAGTGAGCAGGAAGTGACAGTAGCCATTGGTGAATTTAAGGAACTGATGGACAGAGGCCGGGGGGGATCTGGATATAGTTTTGTCGACCTTACCGCTGACCTGGCAGGGGTGGAAATGGCCAAAGTTCTGGCCAACCCGGATACCGCGGCCAGCGCGCAGCAAACACTGGCCACAGCTGCTGATGAAAGTCTTTATATGCCCGCCATAAAAGGCGTTGTGGAGGGCCTTTCGAAACGAGAATTTAATCGCCGTTACGAAAAGGTGGACAGTGAGGCATACCTTGAAGAAGTCAGGCAGATCCGGGCCCGACTGGCCCAGATGCCGTTTTATGGTGAAGCAGCTGGTAGCGACTGACTACTTTAATGATTGTTGGAACTTAGTTACCGTCTCCAGGGCCAGCTGCAGTTTTGCAACCAGCGCTGGCAGAGCCTGCCTGGCACTTTCTTCATCCATATCTTTGAGCTGTTGCCAGTCTTCAGTAATTTCCTGGACATAGGGCGTAAAGCGTTTCGAATGACTTCTGAAACCACTGTCCTGACTAAAAATGGCAGCAAACTTGCCCTGCTGCGCTTGTTGTAACTGGTCAAGCTTATTGTCAGCATCCACTGCTTTACGGTAAAGCGTTTGAATTGTTTCCTGGAGTTGTGCGTGAACCGTTTGCATGATGGCCCTTTGGAGTTAGGTTAAAGAATAGACGACACTGGCCGATAGCCATGTGAAGCCGGCAATTTTGCCTGCTTTTTAATGTTGCGACAAGCAACATAAGGACGGTGGTATGAGTATACAAGGGGCAAGCGCCTCATTAACAACGGGGGCGGCGCTTGAAATTGCGTCGTTAAAAATGGCTAAAAACCAGCAGCAACAGGAAGGTCAGGCGTCGCTTAAGCTGCTCGAGTCAGCCGCCGCTGTCTCGCCTGCACCTGTCTCGGCTAATCCGTCTCTGGGCGCCACGGTAAATACCTACGCTTAACCGACTGGCTGCAGATGCAAATCCACAGGCGTTTTACCGGGTTGCCCGCCAATCTCCCGAGCGAGGGTAGGGACCAGGTAGCCCGGTAAACGCTTTATCATCTGTCGGACAATGTCTCTTGCCTGGGTTTCGCTGACATCAAAATGCGCTGCACCCTGAACCTTATCCAACATAAACAGATAATAAGGCAGTATGCCAGCCTCAAATAATGCTTCACTGAGCGCCACCTGCGTGTCCGCGCTATCATTTATCCCCTTTAATAAGACTCCCTGATTCAATAATGTCACTCCCGCCTTTCGCAGCACGTGCAGACGCTCTGCTAATGCCGGACTAATTTCATTGGCATGATTAATATGAAGCACCAGTACCATGTTTAAACGGGTGCTGGTAAGCCAGCTGACGAGGGCATCATCAATCCGCTGTGGCATTACGACCGGTAAACGGGAATGGATACGCAAACGTGTGATTTGCGGCAGCGCTGCTACCTGCTCAGTAAGCCAGTGTAAAAAGTCGTCTTTAGCCATGAGCGGGTCGCCGCCTGAATAGATAACCTCATTTACCTCTGGATGCTGCCGGATGTACGCTAACGCATCCTCCCACTGACGCCGGTTCACCGCGTTATCGCCATAAGGAAAATGGCGCCGAAAACAATACCGGCAATTGACTGCACAGCCACCACGGACAATAAACAATACCCGACTTTGATATTTATGCAGCAACCCCTTGGCGGCAGTGTCATGTTCTTCCAGCGGATCATCACTGAAGCCCGGTGTGTGGATGAATTCACTGTCCAGCGGCATGACCTGCTGTAAGAGTGGATCCTGCCAGTTACCTTTTTCCATCAAAGAAGCAAAATGGCGAGGTACGCGAAGGGGAAATAGTCGCCTGGCATCGCCGTGATGGCCGAGCTTATCGACTTCAAGATTCAGGTATTCAAGCAGCTTTAACGGATCGGTGAAGCTCATCGCTAACTCTTTTTGCCAGTTATGCTCTACAGTCACCGCTTTTTTAGGTATTATTTGCGCCACTTGCATTTTTACACCTTATGTTTTGACAGGGGATTTATGGCTAATTACAGCACCAACGAATTCAAAGGTGGCCTGAAAATTATGTTGGACGGCGAGCCTTGTAACATTTTAGAAAACGAGTACGTAAAGCCCGGTAAAGGCCAGGCGTTTAACCGAGTAAAACTTCGTAAGCTGATTTCTAATAAAGTACTGGAAAAAACGTTTCGCTCGGGCGAAACCGTTGAAAGCGCCGACGTTCTGGACACCGAACTGGCGTACTTGTACACCGATGGCGAATTCTATCACTTTATGAATAATGATACATTCGAACAAATCGCCGCTGACGAAAAAGCGGTGGGGGATAATCTTAAATGGTTAGTCGAAAACGATATGTGCACCATTACTCTGTGGAATGGCACGCCGATTACTGTTACCCCGCCTAATTTTGTAGAGCTGGAAATCACTGAAACAGATCCGGGTCTTAAAGGTGACACTGCCGGTACAGGTGGTAAGCCAGCGACACTGAGCACCGGCGCGGTGGTTCGGGTTCCTTTGTTTGTTCAAACGGGTGAGGTGATCAAGGTCGATACCCGTTCTGGTGAGTATGTCTCTCGCGTTCAAAAATAGTAGTATCCAGGCGGCGGTCCGTAATGCGTGATCGCCTTTATCCTGGGGTTTAGCCAATGACATCACCCATACCGTGGCAGCCTACCGCCACACAACATGCCCGCCAGGCCAGAGCGCAACTGCTGCGCGCCATTCGCGAGTTTTTCTATCAGCGTAATGTACTGGAAGTAGACACGCCCATACTCAGTCATGGGTCGGTTACCGATGTTCATTTACAGGCATTTCAGACTTGTTTTGCGCACAGCGACACCGGCAAGTCTCAGCAGCTATATTTACAAACCTCACCTGAATATGCCATGAAACGCCTGTTATGCGCACAAAGCGGGCCCATTTACCAAATAGGGAAAGCTTTCAGGCATGAAAGTGCCGGGCGCTGGCACAATCCAGAATTCACCATGCTCGAATGGTACCGTCCGGGTTTTACTCACCATATGCTGATGGACGAAGTAGATGCTTTGCTACAACAAACGCTTGGTACGTCGGTTGGACAGCGAATCACTTATCAGCAAGCTATGCAAAGCCATGGGGGAATTGATCCGCTCGCGGCGGACCGTCAGTCACTGATCAACACTTTGCAAACCCATAAAATTGATATTGATAATCCGGAAACCCTGAATAACGATGACATTTTGCAGCTTCTTTTCTCAGTTGCAGTAGAGCCACTACTCGGTAAGGAGCGACCCTGCTTTGTGTATGGATTTCCGGCAAGTCAGGCAGCTTTGGCCAGAGTCAGCCAGCACGATCCGCGCACAGCCGATAGATTCGAGGTTTATTTCCGGGGGGCGGAGCTGGCTAACGGCTTTTTTGAGCTTGCTGATGCCCGTGAACAACGCCAGCGATTTGAGCGTGATAACGAGATCCGCCGGCAAATGGGTTATCCCGAGATTCCGGTTGATGCGCTCTTTTTGAGCGCACTGGAACACGGGCTGCCTGATTGTGCGGGGGTGGCGCTCGGCATCGACAGATTGCTGATGCTCAAGACGGGGGCTACTCATATTGCTCAGGTTTTAAACTTTCCCGTTGGCAACGCCTGAACTTACCTTCTTTTGCTATTCTGCATAGCCGCTACTGCTCACTCTTTTTTTCCAAACATCGTATTTTCAGTTATCCAACTGTCTGACAGGTTGCATTTATTCGCGCTCATCAGCCATTGACTTTGTCAGTTAAAGCAGCAAAAATGTTATAACATAACATTAGTCACTATAATTAATTAAAGGTCGTTCGATGTTCACACGTTCACTGCTTGCAGCAACTATACTGTCCGCGTTCTCCGGCGCCGCCCTGGCCAACAATGTTACCGGCCAGGTGATGGATGACAAGGGAAACCCTGTTGCGGGGGCTGAAGTTTCGGTTGAAGGTTCCCGTAAAACCGTACTTACCGATGAGCAGGGCCGCTATACCCTCTATAATGTGCCGGTAGAAGATGTACATATTCATGTATCCTCACAGAACTATCTTCATGGTGATAAAGATCTGGGTCCTATCTCCGGAAACCCGGAAGTCAATTTTACGCTTTTACCTGCCTCTGTGGAAAATATAGTGGTAACGGCCTCGGCCATGCAAACCTCGGTACTTGAGTCTGTCACGCCAGTTACTGTATTAAATAAAGATGAACTCAGTCGCAAGCAGGCGCCTACGCTGGGCGCAACACTGAATAATACGCCAGGGGTCCACAGTACTTATTTCGGACCGGTTTCCAGCAGTCCTGTTATTCGGGGGAACGACGGGCCCAGAGTTAAAATCGTGCAAAACGGCCTTGATGTATCCGATGTATCGCGCATTGGTCCGGATCACAATGTAGCTACCAGCACGTCCAGTGCAACGCAGGTAGAAATCCTGCGTGGACCGGCCACACTGCAGTACGGCAGTGGCGCCATCGGTGGTGTGGTCAATGTTGTCGACAGGCGTATTCCATCACGCAAGCCAGTTGGGCTAGAAGGTGAAGCCGAGGTTCGTTATTCCACGGTGGATAATGGTCGTTATGGCAAGGTAGATGTCACTGGTGCAAGCGGAGATATTGCTTATCATGCAGATGGCTTTAAAAGAAACACGGACAATGTGGATATTCCCGGCTATGCTTCGGTCAATCCAGATGGCGACGAACCACGCGGAGTGCTGGAAAATAGCCAGATGGATACCACTAACTTTACCGGCGGTCTCAGCTATATTCAGGACGAAGGGTTCATTGGTTTTGCGGTAGAAAAGCTGGACAACCAATACGGTGTCCCCGGTCATCATCATCATGAGGCCCATGATGATGAACATGATGATCACGCAGGCGATCATGAAGAAGAGCATGCAGACCATGATGAAATGGATGAACATACCGACAGCGATGAAGCGGGTACCCGGATAGATGTGGATATGACGCGCTACCAGGTAGCCGGTGAATGGCACTCGCCCATCCGCATTTTGAATAATATTAAATTCGGAGTGGCGCATACCGACTATGAACACGTCGAACTGGAAGGCGGTATGACCGGCACCCGGTTTACCAATGAAAGTACTAATCTGCGCGTAACTGCTGATCACATAAAAGTTGATGGCTGGCATGGAGTAGTGGGCGTGCAGGGCAGTACCAGTGACTATTCTGCCGTGGGCGCGGAAGCTTTCACTCCGCCCACGGAAACCGACACCCTGGCGCTGTTTCTCGTTGAGCAAAAGCGTTTTGGTAACCTGACCGTGGAAGCAGGTGCCCGAGTCGAAAAAACACAATATTCAGCCGCCGATACGCAGCTTGATCTGAATACCGGACATGCCGAAGAAACGCATCATGATGAACATGAGGCTGACCATGAAGAACACGCTGAAGAGCATAACGAAGTGGCTATGCAATCATTCTCTTTTGACGATTATGATTTTACCTCAACGTCGTTTTCTGCAGGTTTCAACTGGGAATACGAAGACGGTTATGCTGTAGCATTTACTGCTTCGCGAAACGAACGCGCGCCCAGCTTGCAGGAACTGTTTGCCGGCGGTCAGCATCTGGCGACCCAAACCTATGAGGTTGGGCTGGTATACGACCTGGAAGAGGATGGCGACATCGCTAATCAGCTTCAGCCGGTAGCCGAAGAAGTAAGTAATAATCTGGATCTAACGTTCCGCAAATACACCGGTGAGTGGGGGTATACGGTATCGTTTTTCTATAATCAGGCCGACGACTATATTTATCAAAGCGCCACCGGGTTGGTAGCCGGAGCAGGACACGCCGAGCATGAAGAGGAGCATGGCCCGGCAGATGAGCACGGTGACGATCATGACGCTGGTCACGAAGAAGATAGTGAAGGCCATGAAGAAGGTCTGCCGGTATTCAGTTTCAGACAAGCCGATGCCGATATCTACGGTATGGAAGCGCAAATGTACGTCAATCTGGATACCCAGTGGCGCCTGGAAGTATTCGGAGACATGATCCGGGCCAAGCTGGATAATCAGGACTTACCACGAATTCCTCCGCTGCGGGTCGGCTCTACATTGTCTTATGAGCATCAGCAGTTGCGGGCAGACGTCGGATTTACATTTAACGACGAGCAGGACCAGGTGGCACCCTTTGAAACCGTTACTGACAGCTACACGATGGTTAATGCCAGCGTAGAATACGAGATCCTGGGCAACGGTACTGATTGGGTATTTTTCGCCAATGCCGACAATCTGTTTGATGAAGAAGCCAGAGTACATACCTCTTTTTTAAAGGATCAGGCGCCGTTACCTGGCCGTAACCTAACGGTAGGCGTTCGCGCCAGTTTTTAATCGTTAACATGACGCGACACATCCTTTGCAAAACCAATGGGGATGAGTCGCGTCCTCTGGCCTGATACACTAGGCGTAATTGCCATATTTATCAGGAGATTGTCAGTTTGACTCTGGCGCAACTTAAAAACTGGTTTGCTTCGTTCGATTACCCGCATCTTGTATTGGGCTATGGCTCACTGATGAACGCCGACAGCCGCCAACGCTTTTCAGCAATAGAGCACCAGGGGGTAATGGTTACAGTCAATAACTTTTATCGTGCCTGGGTGACACGCAGCTGGCAAGAGCGGCAAACCTATGTGGGGGCGTTGCCAGAAAACGGGGCGAGTCTTAACGCACAGCTTATTCCCACACCACTGAGTCCGGCTCTGGCTGAGCGCGAAAAGGACTATACTTTTACCGACGTTCCCGCTGACACCATTTCCACGGACTTTGACGATGACGCACATGATTATCTTATATCCAGGCTGGCAGATAAGCAGCTTTGGATATGTCAGACCTTTGATGTGCATGTGGCTGACCCGCAGTTTCCTGTATCCCAGACTTACATTGATACCTGTCTGGCAGGTTGCCTGAGTCACGGTGGATTGGCGCAGGCTGAAGCATTTATCCGCCTGACCCGCCACTGGCCGACGGATATACGCGCTGATCGCAGCGAACCTTTTTACCCACGGCCCGGACGCCTGAGTAAGGAGGAACTGCGCCAGATCGATACGTTGCTGGCGGAGTGGACAAATGGGTGAAATGACACTGTTCTGCGGTCGTCTCAAGCTCCGGCTGGCTGACCAGCACGATGTGCGCTGGGTGTATGAGTTAAACAATGATCCGCTATGGGTACGCTATATCGGAAACCGCTCAGTACATTCGATAGCGGACGCCCGACGCTATATCGACAATGCGCTTAGTCATTTTGAGCGATGGGGATACGGGCTGTGGGTAATAGAACGTCGTGATACCGGTAAAGCACAGGGCATGTGCGGATTGATCAACCGGGGCATATTTAGTTCGCCGGATCTTGGTTTTGCGCTGCTCAAAGATGCCCGCGGTAAAGGCTATGCGCAGGAAGCGTCAGCGGCAGTACTGGATTGGGCCGCCAGACATCATCGGTTTCCCTATATCACAGCTATGGCGCACCCTGATAATAACAGTTCACAAAAATTATTAGGCCGGCTGGGGTTCAACCGGCAGGGGATGATCTTTATGCCAAACGTGGCGCGCCAGATTTTATTCCGACGCGATTAATTATCTCAGGAGGCCGGTAACACAGTGGCTTTTTCCAGAACAATAGGTTCAATGGGGCTGTTGGGCTCGCGCAGTCGAAGCTGATATTCGGTTTCCACCTCCATCATCTTATCGACCACTTCCTGACCTTCCACAATCATGCCAAATACGGCGTAGCCCCATTCTTTGCCCGGATCAAGGCTGGGGTTATCATTCACATTGAAAAAGAACTGGCGAGTGGCTGAATGCGGCTCGTTCTGGCGAGCCATAGCAATAGTATAAAGCTCGTTTTTCATGCCATTGCCCGACTCATTGAAGATCTCAGGATAACTAGGCTTCTGATCAAAATCGGTGTTGTATCCGCCCCCCTGAACCACAAAACCGGGTACTACACGGTGAAAAATAGTGCCGTTGTAGCCATTTTTACTCACATAGCGCAGAAAGTTGTTAGTGGTAATTGGAGCGCGGCGGCGGTCCAGTTCGACCACAATTTCACCCATAGTGGTTTCCATTTTAACCCGCGGGTAATAGTTATCCGGCTGAACATTTGAACCATCGTCTTTGCCTTTAGCCAGAGAATGGGTGGTGACAAGCACCAGAAGAAAGAGTAAATAGCGAAACATATCAGCTCCCAGGTTTATCGCTTAGCTGCGCTTAAAATAACGAATTTACGATTACTTGCAAGTACATTCACACCGCCAAAGAGGCGCTTGAGTCTGACATGGTAATCAAGATGGCGGTTCGCTACCACAATCAGATGGCCACCACGGGTGAGCAAATCACGGCTGTCGTGGAACATTTGCCAGGCGATGTGATCAGTAACGGCGTTTTGTTGATGAAATGGCGGGTTGCATAATACTTTGTCTGCGCTGTTGGTTTCATTATTTTGCAGCAGGGTTTCCAGACAGTTACTGGCCACAAAGCGACAGTTTTCCATGGCCTGTGGAAAGCTCGCCTGAACACTGTCATGGGCGCTATCCAATGCCATGAAGGATTCGTCAATAAAGGTGATATTGGCCTGCGGCGCCAGAGCCAGTGCGTTGAGTCCCAGGACGCCATTACCACAGCCTAAATCTACAACGCGTTCATTATTGGTTACATGCATGTGTTCCAGCATCAGTCGGGCCCCGATATCCAGGGACTGGCGGGAAAACACATTAGCGTGGTTAACCAGCGTCAGGGCTTTGCCGTTACTCGCCTTTTCATACCATACTGTTGGATAGGGTGATGTTGGATGTCTGGCCAGCGTCTGGGAATCGGGCTGACAGAATATCAAACGGGATTTTTTCTGTGCCAGGGAAGTCGTGGGCGGACCGATGTATTTTTCAAACAGTGCCAGCACTGAACGAGTGATGGTTTTCACCTTGGCACCGGCGATAATTTGTGTGGCAGGCGAAACCAGCGCACTAAGCTGAATAAGCTGCTCTTCCAAAAGCGCCAGAGTCCGGGGAATTTTCAGTATTACCAGTTCCGGATTGACTGGCAAGGTTTGTAAGCGCTGGTGTGCTCTGACTGGAATAGTTATCAGGTTATCGTTATCGTGTTGTGTAGCAATATTGTTCGCGCTTAAATTGGCAGATAATGAGCAGTGAGAAATCCAGGAGTCACTGAACCAGGCGGGTTGCTGGTCGGCAAACCAACTACCCAGCGCTCCGAAATCATCATTGAGAATGGTACATTTTCCTGTGCAGATGGGTCCGTAAGACTGCTCCACATGCTCAATAATCAGCTCGTCAGCACTGTCCCATGCCTGCAGACTTTTGTGCTGGTGTTTAACCGGATATCTGGCCAGATATAACTGACGATCCAACATTGAAAAGGTGGTGTTCATAACATCTAATTCTGTTGAAGTGGAGAAAGACTGATGCAACCTGATTTGTTTAATAACAGCGGCGGCGCACAGCCACAGGTCCTGCCCCTGCCTGATGCCGATGTGACCTATTACCCGCAATGGCTGGAGGCAGAAAAGGCAAGCGTTATCGAGCAACAGTTAAAGGACGAATTACACTGGCATCAGGATACCATCAAAATTTATGGCAGGCTGGTAAAAATTCCCAGATTGCAGGCGTGGCACGGTGATCATCGGGCAACATATTCTTACTCTGGTCTGGCCATGACGCCACAGCCATGGACATCTGCGCTGGGTGAGCTTAAAGACCAGCTTGCCGGGCATTGCCATACTTCATTTAACAGCGTGTTGGCTAACTGGTACAGGGACGGGCAGGACAGCATGGGTATGCACGCTGACGATGAGCCGGAACTCGGGCCTGAGCCGGTTATTGCCTCGTTAACGTTTGGTCAGGCTCGGCCTTTTATATTTAAGCATCAAACCACCAGAGCACGCAGTAAAGTAGTGCTAGAACACGGCAGTCTTCTGGTGATGCGTGGTCGGACTCAGCAGCATTACCACCACGGGATTGCAAAGACGACACAGCAGATCGGTGATAGAATTAATCTGACATTCCGGCATATTTTTTTTGACACAGGCAATCAATAATGCAAGTGAAATCTTTTATAGAGCAACAACTAACCGATAATCTGACGCCGGTTTTTCTTGAGGTGTTGGATGAAAGTCATATGCACAATGTTCCGGCCGGGGCGCAAAGCCATTTCAAAGTAACCATTGTGAGCGATGCATTTGCCGGAGCGCGTTTGATTGGACGTCACCGCAAAGTCAATGCATTGTTAGCTGAGGCGCTGGAAGGGCCGGTGCATGCGCTGGCACTGCACACCTTTACCCCTGAAGAATGGGAAAAGCGGGGCGGCACCATTACTGCTTCACCGCAATGCCTGGGCGGCGGAAAACAGGACTGATGGCTGCGACACCGAGAGGGTAATGCGGACAATTACTCAACTTGCTTGCGCTGCAGAGATCGTTGCAAGTTCCTGCGCTTATCCATTTTATCTTGATCTTCTGAACGGCACTTGCGCCAGTAATTATTGATATAAAGCTGCTTGTGAGGTACCGCATCATCCCTTTTGAACTGCCGGGTCCCGTGATGGCTATGTTGTCTTTCGTGTGCGCATCGCCATTAGCGACCATATCAATACGTGTAATGCAGCTTCGCCACCGTGAAAGGTAACGCGGTGTGTCACCGGCATCAGTGCGCAGTTATTTATGGCCGTCTTTTTGGGTTGTGCACCCGGCAATTGATACATCAAAGCACGTTAGCGACGGGGAAAGGAGCTGTGTGGCAGTAAGGTTTCTATAGAAGACGGACGCTATCTGTAGTAGTCTATTTCTCAATGACAGATTATTGGTGATAATCTGAGTATTTTCAACGGATTGAAAAGTCGCAGTTTCCCCGCCAAGCAGTTAACTGCTTGGCGGGGAAACTGCGCAGCGGCATAAAATATGGAAAACATCATAAAACATTCTTCCGAACCGGCCCCTTCTACCGGCGAGTCACTGCTTAATACGGGTTACTGGCTGGCATTGTTTCTGTTTATTGTACCCTCTGTTGCCCATTTTTTTGTCGTGCTCGTCGGACTCGCGCTCGTGCCGGCCGATGCACAGTCAACACAAGGGGTAACGCTGGACAAGAGCCCTGTTTACTGGGCAGTTTCAGCGGCAGTAGCTGCAGCGATGCTCTATCCGCTTCTAAAATTTCCTCTGCGAACCAGCGGTTTTGCGACGACTTCCAAGCGTCTGGGATTTACCACAATACGCACCAAACCGCTTTTGCTTTCGCTTCTGGCTACGTGTGTTTATCTGGCAATTGAAACACTGGTCATAACAATTGCGGGCATTGAAGAACCGGCATTTGTTGTTGAGTTAGCCGCGCAGATGGATTCAGTGACGAACATACTGATGCTGTTTCTGGCAACGGTAATAATAGCACCGGTTGTTGAAGAGACTATTTTCAGGGGCGTGGCATTTTACCGGCTCAAACATACGCGGTTGGGTGTCAGTGGCGCGATAATTGTACCGAGTGTTATTTTTGCACTTGTGCATTTACAGTATGAACAACTCAGCGTCTTTGTCCTTCTTTTTCTTTCGGCCATTATGCTTGGTGTGATCAGACACGTTACCAATAATTTGTGGTATTGCATCTGGGTACACATGCTGATGAATTTGGTTGTGTTTAGCGAGCTGGTAACCAGTATATAAGCCAGAGGGTAACTCACAGGCTTATAACAACCCCAGTGCAGTGAGCACGCTAAATGTCACGGCGGTAACAGGCAGTGAAACCAGTGTGGTGACTGCAATAATACTGGCTGCCAGGCGCGGATCGCCGCCAAGATTACGTGCCATGATGTAGCTGGCCGCAGCAGTGGGAGCAATACTTAACAGCATCACAATGCCCAGCTCCATTTGTCGAAATCCCATCAGGTACCCGGCACCGGTAAGAAATGCCGGATAAAGTAAGCATTTACTCACAGTGGTGATGAGAAGATTTTTGCTGTCACCGGAAAAAGAGCGAAATTCCAGGGTGGCACCGGTGCAAATAAGCGCCAGTGGCAGGGTAAGCTGCGCGAAATACTCACCGGTCGATTGCACTACCGCGGGCAGTGGCACCTGAAAGTAAGATAATGGCAACGAGCAGGCAATTGCGACAATTAGCGGGTTTGTCAGTATGCCGCGGATATGCTGGCTTACCGAACGCTGGCCCTCGAGATAAAAATTCAGTACAAACACAGATAGCACATTAAACAAAACGGTGACCCCGCCAAGATACACAGAGGCCACAGCCAGGCCCTGGGAGCCATAGGTATTGGCGCAATATGCCAGACCAATAATACCCATGTTAGCGCGAAATCCGCCTTGTACAACTACACCTCTGGCACTGGCAGGGAAAACAAACATGTGACTGAAGGCCATCAGGGCAAGAAAGTAAACAAACGTACACGCCACGCCCAGCAAAATAAGTCGGGGGTTTGCCGCCTGAGAAAAGTCAGCCTGGGCAATGGCAAGAAACAAAAGCGCGGGCAGAGCCAGATTAAACACCAGCTTTGAACCGGCTTCGATAAAGGCATCATTTAGCATTCGCCGCTGATAAAGAAAATATCCCATCATCAGTAGAATAAGAACCGGGCCAAGGGTATTGGTGATAAATCCGTACATAAAGTGCTGACCAGAAAAAATGCGTAGTCTATCAGATAGATTACGGTAACGGGCTAATCTCTCTGCGGCAGATTATAGTATCCAACTGTAATAAAACAGCAAATGACTTAGAGCATGAAAGCCTATGACGCATAAATTATCATTCAGAAAGCCAAGCACCACGCAATTACTGGGCACAGGGATTGTCTCACTGGCAGCGTTTATTCTGCTTGCTATCTGGGTGTCAGTGGACAATACACCGGCAATAGATAACCTCATCATCACCGGGCTTCGGGTCGATGGGGATCTTAGCGATCCATTGGGTCCTGGCTGGCTGGAAGAAGGTATGCGCGATATTACCGCCATGGGCAGTAACTGGGTACTGTTATATCTTACCGGGTTAGGGGCGCTGCTCCTGTATCTGGTTGGATATAGTAAACTGGCTATCCAGATGGTAGGTGGGATTTTATTAGCGTTAGCCCTGGCGTTTGCCCTAAAATACGGCTTCACGCGACCGCGCCCGGATTTGGTTGGGCACGGCACACGAGTCTTTACCAGTAGTTTCCCCTCCGCTCATGCGATGATGTCCACGGTAACTTACTTTACACTGGCATCCGCCAGTTTACAGATTGTAAGTCTGACGAATGTGCGTCGTTTGTTTTTCATCGTTGCGGGGATTACGACATTCTTAATTGGATTTAGCAGAGTCTATCTGGGTGTACACTGGCCTACTGATATTCTGGCTGGATGGCTGGCTGGTGCTGTCTGGGTGATTATCTGGTATAGGCTTACACTGCACAAAAGTGAGCCGGAAGAGGGCCAGTAAGTCCGGCCATTTTCAATGTATCCGGCGGTGTTAGCGGCGAACAACGTTCAAAAACCAGCCGACAAAAATCGAAATAAGTAGTCCAAAAAATGTAACCAGCCCGGTAACTGCCAACATCGAATCAGCGATATCGGCAATTTTGCCAGTTTTTTCGCTTACCAGCATGCCGGAAGACTGAAAAATAAACAGGGCTGCGACAGAAAGTAATAGTATCGTTGCCGTGGAAGTGAGTGTTGCTCGCCAGAATGCGCGTGGAGCGTGCCAGTGAATGACACCTGCAACCAATACTGATAAGCCTGTGAGTAAGTAAGGTACCACGGGAATTCCCCCCAAATATGCGTAGCGAATTGCGCTGAGAACACCTCAGTGCAACAAACAGACGCCGGCTGTTTAAAGGCATTAGTGTGCCCGCTTGACGCAACGTATGCAACATTTCCAACCTTTCCATAGTGTCATGCAGCCACCGCTTGACGCAGGTTTTGAGGTATCCACTTTGCAGCCTCGGCTTTAACATTCTGTTAAAAGACTTTAATAAAAACGGGTGCTAAAATTCCGGCTGTTTTTTTAATCACTTACTTCATGGACAGTCATGTTTGATCTTATCAATAACCAGGATAGCAACGTGAAAAACGATGTGCTTTCGGGGATCACAGTGGCATTGGCACTGGTGCCCGAAGCCGTTGCTTTTGCGTTTGTTGCCGGCGTTGAGCCAATGATAGGCCTGTATGCCGCCTTTATGATGGGGCTGATTACTTCAGCCATAGGCGGTCGCCCTGGCATGATCTCTGGTGCTACGGGAGCGATGGCCGTAGTGACCGTTGCGCTGGTGGCAGAGCACGGGGTGCAGTATCTGTTTGCTGCGGTGGTACTGGCTGGAGTGCTACAAATTTTATGCGGTATCTTCCGGCTCGGTAAGTTCATTCGGTTGGTGCCATACCCGGTAATGTTGGGGTTTGTTAACGGTCTGGCCATCGTGATTTTTTTGGCGCAGCTGGGCCAGTTTAAAGTACAAAATGCTGTAGGCGAGTGGCAATGGATGGAAGGCACCATGCTTTATATAATGCTGGGTTTGGTCGGCCTTACCATGGCGATTATTTATCTGCTGCCTAAACTGACAAAAGCTGTACCCGCTTCCCTCGTCGCCATTATCACTGTGACAGTATTGGTGCATTCGCTGGGTCTTGAGGCGCGGACTGTGATTGATTTTGTGCGCGATATTTTACCTGCCGACCAGAAAGCGGGCGCCACACTGGCCGGTGAGCTGCCCAGTTTTGCTATTCCCATGGTGCCGCTTAGCTGGGAAACCCTGATGATTGTTCTGCCGACCTCGGTCATTCTTTGTCTGGTGGGGTTAATTGAGTCTCTGCTTACATTAACGCTGATAGATGAAATGACAGACACCCGCGGCCGCGGCAACCGTGAGTGCGTGGGGCAGGGTGTGGCCAACAGTGTTAATGGCTTTTTTGGCGGCATGGGAGGCTGCGCGATGATTGGTCAGAGCATGATTAATATCAACTCCGGCGGGCGCGGCCGCTTGTCCGGTATTACCGCCGCGCTGGTCTTACTTGGCTTTATTCTGTTTGCCGCCCCCCTGATTGAAATGATCCCGTTGGCTGCCCTGGTCGGTGTTATGTTCGTTGTAGTCATCGCCACTTTTGAATGGGCCTCATTTCGAATTGTCCGCGGTGTAAACAAAGAGGATGCCTTTGTGTTGTTTCTGGTCACGGCGGTTACCGTGATCGCTGACCTGGCAGTAGCAGTGGTCGTGGGAGTGATCGTTTCTGCATTGGTTTTTGCATGGAAACATGCCCGCCATATCGCTGCGAATACCCACATCGATAACGACGGCTGGAAGGTGTATGAATTGGATGGCCCGCTCTTTTTCGGTTCAATCAGTCATTTTAAAGATCTGTTTGATGTAACCGGCGACCCGCAGGATGTTGTGATTGATTTCAACCAGAGCCGTATCTGGGATTCCTCCGGTATTGATGCTTTAGATACGCTGGCTGATAAATACGAGCAGCAGGGCAAAAAGCTGCATATTCGCCATATCAGCAGCGACTGTCGGGGCTTGCTGAAAAAAGCCAATAAGTTTGTTGAAATCAATGTGGTGGAAGACCCACGCTACAAGGTGGCTGCTGACGAGCTGGGTTAAACGCCCGGTATATATCAGGCCCGTTCCGATAATATCGGCACGGGCTTTTTTCTATCTGTTTAAGCAGGGTAACTGCTGCTAAAGTGGTTATTTGTTCTGCCTGAGAATAAGTGTGCATCATGTCCGACATCTTTAGTCAGTATATTAAAATTATCGGTAAAGGTCAGAAAGGGGGCCGCAGTCTGACCCGGGACGAAGCGTATGCCGCCATGAAAATGGTACTCGCCGGCAAGGTCACCGGCGAGCAACGCGGTGCTTTTCTGATGCTGCTGCGAACACGCGAAGAGACCCCGGATGAAATTGCAGGGTTTCTGGATGCCTGTCGAGAGCTTATTACGCCAGCGGTGAAACATCTGCCAGCAGCTATTGACGTGGGATGTTATGCCGGCAAACGGCGACAGTTACCCTGGTATCTGTTGAGCCTGGCCTGCCTGTGCAAAGCTGGCTATCCTGTATTCATGCATGGCGCCCACGAACCGGGTTCAGGGCGCCTCTACGCCAGTTACGTATTGGAAGCGTTGGGCCTGCCGACGGCAAAAAGTGTGTCGGCGGCATCGGCACAACTGCAGAAGCAGCAGGCTACTTATCTTGATCTTAGTTATGTGCTTAAGCCACTGGACGATATCATCAAGCTGCGTGAGGTCTTCGGTTTGCGTTCCTGCGCCAATACGCTGGGTCGGCTGTTAAACCCGACTTTAAGCAAATACAGCGTTCAGGGCGTATTTCACACGGGTCTTGATACTAAACATGCGCGGGTTAATGAAGCATTTACCAGTTACGACTCGTTGTGCTTTCGCGGGGACGGTGGCGACCCGGAAGTCAATCGCGAGCGCGACACCGTATTACATATTACCCGAGCAGGCGCTACCGAGGCGACTACACTGGTTGCTCATGATGACCGCTGGGCGTTAAAAGAGCGGCATATGTCAGCTCAGACCATGCTGTCAGTGTGGGCCAAGAAGCAAGCGCATCGCTATGCTGAACAGTCGGTGGTCGGCACCCTGACCGCGTTGCTGATGCTTTGTGAAAGCATTGAGGAAGACGCTGCCCGGGAGCAGGCTCAGACACTCTGGCAACATCGCGATTCACGTATGTTGCCTTTTCAATGACCCAGATTGATTCTGATCTTGGCTTCGTGTGTTTACTTATCAAGCTTAACAGGGTGGTAGTGTCGATTATTTTTCAGACCTGCCCTTCAGCTTTATCTGAACCAGGAGAACGCGATGCAAAATATACATTTAAGAGATGGTCGATCCATTCCGCAGGTAGGGTTTGGAACGGCGGCCATCGGGGAAATGCACCAGGATGATGGTTATGTAAAAGACACCATTTTAAAAGCCATTGACGCCGGTTACCGGCATATTGATACCGCATCCTTTTATGGCAATGAACGAAGTGTCGGGCAGGCCATTGCTGAATCAAAATTGCAAAGGGAGCAGTTTTTTATTACAACCAAGGTGTGGGACACCCAGCAGGGGTATCAATCCACGCTTACCGCAATGGAGGAAAGTCTGGAGCGTCTGCAAATGGACTATGTCGATTTATATCTGGTGCACTGGCCCTATCCTGAAAAAACCCGTCCCACCTGGCAGGCGATGGAGAAGTTACACGCCGAAGGTCTGGCTAAATCGCTGGGGTTATCCAACTTCAGAAAGCAGGACATACAGCAGCTTTTTGAGTTCGCAGAGATAAAGCCTGTGTACAATCAGATTGAATTGCATCCGTACCTGACCCAAAAAACGCTGGTGGAATACTGCGAAAGCAAGGGGATAGCTGTTTCCTGCTGGTCGCCGCTAGGCTCAGGTTCATGGAGCGGCGTAAAAACAGAAGATAAACCTGTGGCTGAACAGGCGATTAAAGAGATGGCAGAAAAGTACGCGGTATCTACCGGGCAGATTATTCTCAAATGGGACATTCAGCAGGGAAGAATTGTTATCCCCAAGTCTGAAAGCGAAAAGCATATTGCCGCAAACCTTGCCCTGGACGGGTTCTCTTTATCCGACGATGAACTCAATACCATCGACAGCCTGAACCGGGACGCCCGCTTTGGTGACGATCCGGATAATGCATGGCAGGCAAATCTCGATCGCCCGGTTCCGTGATAACAGAGGGTCAGCCGCCGGGACTAGTGCGCGGCTGACAACTTTTTTGTTACTTATCTGAGCACCAGTAAGGCGCCACCAATTACCAGCCAGAGTATACACCCGCCTACCAGTATCAGGTTTACCCACTCGCCCAGTGAACGTTTGCTTTTTGAACTGCCGTGATCATGATGGTGGTGATGATTACCCTGTTTAGCCGCCCGCCAGAAATAAATCAGCACACCACTTAAGGTTAGAAAGACCAGGTTCAGAACAAAGCCATAATCAAAGGCAAACATATCGCGCTCACTGATAGCCCCAGAAGAAGACGTATCAGGCAGCATACCAGCAAAGCTAAAACCATAGTGCAGGGTGAGAGAGGTGACCACAAGCGCGGCAAGTAACAGTCCGACGATATAAAAAGCCATTTTCCAGCCGTAATAACGGGCATTGATTCGCAACACGGGGTACACCACAAGATCTGAGAAGATAAAGGCCATCACGCCGGCAAAACTTACGCCTTTATCGAACAGTAACGCGGCCAGGGGAATATTACCCATCGACCCTATGAAGGTAAAAAACGCAGCGAGCGGCCCCACCAGCGTCTGCAGTAAAATCTGCCAGAAGGATAACGGCTCCCCGCTGCCGGTGCCCACAAACAATGACTCAAAAAACGCATTGGGCACAAACGAGGCAATCAGGCCTGCCACTGTGAAGCCGATGAGTACATCTTTCCAAATCATCTGCCATTCCATGACATACTTCATGCCCAGCTTCTGCCAGCCACTTTTCGAGGTGATAAGGCTTTTGAACGATGGTGGGTTGTTGTTCTCGTCACTGCTGTCAGATGATAATTTGTCACGAACCTTTTTAATAAGCTGTTGCGGGCGGGTAAGCCAGACAAATAACCAGACAAAGAGGATTAACAACACCCCGCCAATATATTCTGCCACGACGAACTGCCAACCAAGAAAGATAGCAATAACAAAGCCCAGTTCTATCACCAGGTTGGTGGAGGCGAGCAAAAATGCCATGGCCGGAATAAATCCGGCGCCTTTGGCAAACAGAGCCCTGGTGGTAGCCAGCGCCGCAAAACTGCATGAGCTGGAAATAAACCCGAAAAACGCCCCTAACGAAACGCTTTTAGGGTCACCGCCTTGCATCACTTTTTGCATTTTTTCTCGGGTGACTAAAAGCTGAATCAGGCTGGAAATCACATAACCCAGCGCAAAGGCCCATAGCGCCATCCAGAAAAAACCCAGACTGATTTTCGCGGCCTCAGCCCAGCCAGCTAAAAAGTTATCCATTTCGACACCCAGTCTGTAAAAGTGAAAATAAAATTGCCTGCTATCTGGTTGCTTTTGATTAAGCACATAGCAGGCTGGTTATTATTATTGCTACCGATAAAACAAACAGATAGTTCAGCACTGCCTCGCAGGACGATCTGTCAGTGTTTACACACCACTGGTGGTAACGGGAGTCAGGGGCGTCTTTTTGGGCGTTAGAAAAGACAGTGGGCCATAAATAATTAGCGTATTTATCGTCCACTGCCGGGTGCCACTGGCTGTCCGACGTGACTGATGATAATGCTGTGATTTATGCTGGCGTCAGCCAGCCTTTTTCCTGTGCCAGCTCCAATTGCTGGTTAACATAATCCCAAAGACGCGGTGCGGCGCTGGCCAGAAGGCGATTGCGGTTTAAGATCTTCTCTTTACTTACGCCGTGCCGGGCCCAGCTTCCACCTTTATTTTGCATGTTCTGAAACAGCGGTAGCATTCTGTCCATCGCCTTTGCAAAGCAGGCATCGTGGGTTTCAGCCGCCTCAAATTCCAGCCAGAGGGTCAGGTATTCCTGCGCCTGAGGTTCATCCAGTAGCCCAAACAAACGTTTGGCCGCGGCAAGTTCCTTTAGCTCCTGCTCTGCATGATCCGCCTCATCAGCAAATGCGAACATATCACCGGCATCAATTTCCACCAGATCATGTAACAACAGCATCGTTATAACCCTATCAATATTCACTGGGTGCTCTGCGTAATCTTTCAGCATCAGTGCTGTTACCGCCACATGCCAGGAATGCTCAGCACTATTTTCACGACGGTCTTCTTCATGGGCAAGCAGCATTTGTCGTTTCACTGCTTTTAGTTTATCCAGTTCGTTGATGAACGCTAATTGGGGAAGCGAGATAGACATGACAGACTCCAAACAAAAAACGCGCCCGATGGGCGCGTTACAACTCAAAATAAGGTTAATTTATTTTTGTTCACTTAACCATACAATCAAATCCACGATGTCATCTTCTGACATATCTGAAGTGAACTGCGCCTGATAGCGGCCATTGACAATAAAGTTAGGCACACCGCGTACATATTCACGGTAATTTTCCAGCTCTTTATTATTGCGCTTCATCATGTTGTTAACGCCAAAGCTGTTGGCCAGCTTATCAAATTCAGCGTTATCAACGCCGTTAACTACAAAAATATTGCGCAAGTCTTTGATACCGGTAACGCTGGCACGTTGTTTGTGAATGTAATCAAAAATTGCTGCGTTCATTTCGTCGGGCTGCTTAACAGCACGACCTATCATCATCGCCCGGGTCGCATCGTCCTGCACCGACTTATCAGCAAAACCCATGAAGTTCACGTGAATTTTCTTAAAGTCAGTGTTATCAGAAACCTTAGACTTAATGTCTTTTACCAAAGGTTCAAAATTGTAACAGTGGGGACACCAGAAAGAGAAAAACTCCAGAATTTCCGGTTCATCAGTGGCCGGTTCATCCAGCACTCTGTAATGCTTTCCTTCTTCCCATTTTGCATCTTCTGCGGCACATGCCTGCAACGGAAGCAAAATCGCCATTACAAAAAACAACGCAATTTTTTTCATGCCATATTTCCTTTAAACGTGTCTGTTAGGAAGGTTACCACAGCATTTTGCGTTCGCCTAGTCGGTATCCTTAGCGCTGGTCGCATCATTATGCCTGCCAACTGGCAGGCGCTTTAACCGATGTCATATCACCTACCTTTTGGATAGCTGCCAGACACTGGTTATCATCGTAAATGGGAAATGACAATATGAGTTCGTCAACCCCGGTGCTCTCTACAAAATTCTGTAGCTGGCTTTCAACCTTGTCAGGTGTGCCATTAACGGCATAGCGCAACGTTCGGTTTATGGTTTGCACTTCAGCTTCAGACAAGTGTGCATAAATGTCCTCCACAGGAGCCGGCATAGGCGCGTTAGCACCACGACGCAGATTTGCAAATTGTTGTTGCACTGAGCTGAAATGATAAGCTGCCTGTTCCTCCGTGTCCGCCACCACGGCCATCACCCCTGCTATGATGTACGGTTTGTCTAATTGATCAGAGGGGCGAAAGTTCGTCTTGTAGATATTGATGGCATCAAACAGCGCCTCGGGTGCAAAATGCGATGCAAAGGTAAAGGGCAGGCCGAGTTGCCCGGCCAGCTGGGCTGAATAGAGACTGGAGCCCAGAAGATACAGCGGCACATGGCTACCTGCACCCGGCACGGCGAGAACCTGCGCATCGCCGCTGTCATTACTAAAATAGTGTTGTAACAGCTGAATGTCGGCCGGATAATCACTCACATTGCTGTGCAAGTCCCGCCGCAATGCTTTCGAGGTTTTCTGATCTGTACCCGGGGCTCGCCCCAGCCCCAGATCAATCCGCCCCGGATACAGCGCATCCAGGGTGCCGTATTGCTCCGCTACAACTAAAGGCGAGTGATTAGGCAACATCACCCCGCCAGCCCCTAAACGAATTTTGCTGGTAATGGCACCGAGGTTAGCCAGCAGCGTTGAGGTGGCTGCACTTGCCACACCACGCATGCCATGATGTTCTGCCAGCCATAAGCGCTCGTAGCCACTGTTTTCAGCCAGCGCAGCAATGGCCTGACTTTTAGCCATTGCTTGCTGAACACTTTGGTTGTCGCCTATATGGGCAAGATCTAAAATAGAAAATGGAACGGGGATGGACATTGAGGCCTCCGACAATTCTTCTGGATACAGAACACGGTTGGGGCGCCGGGGCCTTTATACAAGAGTCAGCGACGCCGGATGGTCGCTCAGACACGATGAGTTGTTGCGCGATTAAACCGCTGTGGGCTGAGTTGCAATACGCGGTGCAAGTTGCGACGCTGGCGGCGTCATGGTTCCGGCAATGTCGTATTGTTCATGACAGACAAACTGCCAGGTGTTGTTTGATTGCGTAAAGGTGAAAACCGTTAAGTGAAAAGAGGTTTCAATTTCAATCAGTACGTTGTGGTCTGTATCCACATACCCGTAACCAACAGTGTCATCGCTGAAAGTGACTTTAAGGTAACCCTGTTTTGAAATTGTATCTATTTGCTGAACACGACGTTCGAATTTTTCACAGAATATCGACAGTACTGTGGTAACTTCCTGATTGAGTACAGCAGGACTGTCTGACAACATTTCCAGATCGGCCAGTAAGCGTTTCATGAAAGTACCTCCGGTAAGCGGATGGATATCACTTGCTGACTATAACAAGCGCACATAGCGCATAAAAACAACGTGCCAGATACACGTTTCCTGTAAGGCTATGGGTATACGGTAACATGAACGGCGCACTTTATCAGTGAGTAAGCACTACAAAGTGATTTATCTTTCTTATGTGAGGCCAGTTTAAACGCTACAGTTCACGGCAGCCACGGCATGTAGCGTTATTTAGTGACTAAGTAATTTTACATAGACGTATTTATCCGTAAGCGCCGCGCGAGTTTTTGCCATTTTCACCTAATGTATCCTGCAAAGGGCAAAAGGCCCACTGATCTCTGCCTGCTTGTTTAGCCTCGTACAACGCCTTGTCAGCATGACTGATGAGCATGGGAAAGTCTGTGGCATACTTGTTGTCGGTGACTCCGATACTTACCGTAATCCGGTCATTGTCGGGAGCTGCTGAATAAGGAATGTTGAGCTCACGAATTGCCTGAAGAATGTTGCGGGCAATGTCTGAGGCACTATGTTGCGAGGTTGCTGGCAGGATAACCGCAAATTCTTCACCGCCATAACGGGCGGACAGCCCATCGTGCATTGTAGCGATACGGTCCAGCGCGCCGGCAATGACTTTAAGCGCCATATCGCCAGCCTGATGGCCGTAGGTATCGTTATAATATTTAAAATGATCGACATCTATTAACAGCAGGCTGAGCGGCGTCTGTGACTGGCAGCTTTGCTCCCACAGGGTTAGCAAATAACTATCAAAATACCGCCGGTTGGCAATGTGTGTCAGCCCATCAAGATTGACCAGAGTTTCCAGCCGCTGGTTCGCCTCTATTAACGCCTGCTGTACCTTTTCCAGGGCGCGGCGGGTACTGATACTGGCCAGGGTTTCGCTCACCATTTCGCCAATAAGTCGCATCGATTTGATTTCGTGCTGCGTCCAGGTTCGGGTTGCTGACAAGCAATCGCAGCCAATAAATCCAAATAGCTCATCGTTAACATGTACCGCTACGCAGAGAACCGCGCGGATGCCCTCCCGGATAAACTCTTCGCGCTCTCTCCAGGCCGCTGCTGGTAATTGGGTTACATCGTTAACAATAAAAACGTGTTCCCGCTTAATCATGTTTGCAAAGTACGGTAACTGTTTCAGTGGTACGTGGTGCAATTCCTCCTTAAACGGTGTCACCCCGGCCGCCACCCACTCGTGAGAATTGTCCATAAACATTTTATCTGTTGAGAAACGAAAAATATAACAACGCTGCGCACTGAAGTAATCGCCGAAGGTACCCAGGCTTTGTTCAATTAAGGAGTGAACCTCGTTATCTTTAACATTAATCAGTCGGGTAGATATGGCAGAGAGCATCATGCTAAAGGACGTACTGTCTTCGTTCATGCCTAGAGGCTTACAACTTGGAAGCTGATTCAGGGTAAGCTGCATAACCAGCCATTGTCGGAAACCAAAATTAATCAGTTTGCTTTGCACCTGGCAGTCGAAGCGATAGTTTCCCGTCTGCAGTGTGATGCGCTGACAAATGTTATTAAAGCTTGTCGCAACCTCCAGGGGGCAATGCTTGTAAGTCAGTGCGCCGCCGCTATGAGAGTCATAAAAAAGAAGCGGGCAGGCTGCCCGGCTTGGATAAGAGGTCTGGCTTAACCCTAAATGCTGTTTACATGCCTGAGAAAAATAAATCGTCTCAGCATCAGTTGCCTTGTAGATCAGGCAACCGGGCAGTTGATACAGCATATCTTTATATAAATCTTCCATTAAGCCTGCCAGTCCTTGCCGACAACAGAAATAAGCCCGGCAGTTATAATGATTATTTTGACCGTGGCTAAACTATAGTCAGAAATCTGCGACTTTACCAACACAGGAACGTGCAGCATGACGCTCCTGTGTTTTTGGTGGTGGGGGATGCTGGTAGATTAAAGTTGCCAGTTTACTGACAATACCGCACGTCTTTCCTGTGCAGAGAAACCAACAATATCCTGATAGGTTTCATCCAGCAGGTTATCTACCCGCAATGTTGCCGACCAGCTGTCACTGATGGGATAGGTCAGGTTCACATCCACTATCGTGTAGGCTGACAAATTGACAGTTTGCGCCGTCGCCGGATAAGGCGGATAAAAAATATCCTTACGGGTACCGGTATAGGCTACTTTGGCGTAAAACGACAAGCCGCTGATGGGTAGAGGAGCCAGCACGCTCACCGCTGCCTGGTGATTTGCCCGTCTTAGTTCATCATCGCCAGCCTGCTGTGTATCGATATAACTATAGCTGGAACGCACGGTGAGATCGTTGTGCTGATAAGTAAATTCAGCTTCGACCCCCTCACGTTCACTGTCAGTCTGGCGATTTTCAGCGGTGGTTATGAAGGTTTCAGGGTTGTAAACATAGCCGTTTATTTCATCCTCCAGTTGCGTACTAAAGAAACTCAGCTGCCCTTGCAGTGCAGAAGTGAAAACGGCTCTGGCACCGGCTTCCCATTGCTGACTGGTTTCTGGCTTGAGGTCAGGATTACCCACAAAGGTTTGCGGGTAATAGCCGAACCGCTCTGTGAACGAAGGGGTTTTGACCGCCTGGCTAACACTGGTGAAAACCGAATAAGCATCATTCACCGCCCAATTGACGCCGGCGCGATAACTAAAGGCATTATCAAATTCGGTGTTATTATCAAAGCGTCCGGAAAGTGACAGCACGACGTCGCTGACCAGGGGGCCTCCGATTTCGGCAAACACGCTGGAGGTATGATCCTGTTGCTGTTGATTGGGATCACCAAAATCTGCCAGACCGCGCTGGCTGAATTGACGTGTCAGATACTCAAGCCCTCCGGCAATTTGCCAGTCATGATAGGTATAACGGTTTAGCCAGGTAAGCTGAAAACGCTCGCCGGTGGTGCCGCCGTCGTACCGCTTTGCAGCGACGCTGTCATTTTCATCTTTTCTGTAGCTGCCATGTACAGTGCTGCTATAAGCGCTCTTTTGTGGCGAAAAAATCCAGCCCAGTAACGCATTTATCTGTTTTCCATCGGTCACATTGTCCGCATCAATGGGTAAACCGGTGGTGATTGCGTCAATAGCGTCAAAATCGCTGGCATAATCCACCAGTCTGACATTGGCAGAAACCGTATGGGCATCATCTGCTTGCCAGCGCAAAGAACCGCCGGTGGTGATATTGCGATAACCATCATCTTCGTTGCCGGTGAGGGCAATATTGTCGCCATCAGTATTAAGCCAGTTTGCATAGGCATTAAATTGAAGCGCCCCATCCTGGCCGCCCGCTGATGCTGAGCCGGTAGTGGTGCCCTGTGTACCTGCTCCGACTTTGGCCTGAACACGACTGCCATTATTGAGTGCCGCGGTGGTTGTGATATTTAAAACCCCGGCGACTGCACCGCTTCCCCACAATGCACTTTGGGCGCCGCGCAACAATTCAATGCGGGCAATATTGGCGGCACTTAAATGGGCCAGGTCAATAGTGCTGCCCTGACCGATGTCATTGGCAATGACGCCATCGATCACCACAAGCAGATGATTGGTTTCACTGCCTCTTAAGCGGATTTCAGTGAGCGCGCCACTGCCCCCGGACTGCGCAATGGTGACACCCGGCAACGCCCGCAGCAAATCAGTAAGCTGGAGCGCACCGGAGCGGGCAATCTCCTGCTGTGCAATAACGGTTGAGACGGCGGCCAGTTCAGCGCGGCCCAGGGCCAGGCGTGAACCGGTGACTGTCAGACGTTCTACGTCAGTGGTGGTTGTTTGCGCCGTTGCGCTGGAGAATATGCCGGTCATAGTGAATGCCACCGACACTGAAGTCAGAGTAAGTAAATGTTTTTTCATAGGAGGATTCCGTAACAGCACTCCGCCCGAGTGCAGCTAATCGAGAAACTGGGTCTTAACCAGTTGGCGTATCAGGCCGGTATCCGGGCTTGCTCGCTTTGTATGTACAAAGTCATTTAACGTCTTCCCATGATGAATCACAGTGACTGATCAGCATATGCTGTGTAAATGAAGGTCGTTGACCAGAGCTTACCGTTGCGGGGGCAGCGTCAGAGTTGCACTGACTTCCCGTTTAACCTGTTTAAAAAAACAAGCACCTGAATAACGGCGAAGTATACGCGACAAGCTTATAAAAACAATATAGCGAAGAAAAAACATCAGGCTAACAAAGAGATAGCAATATATCGGGCTGCTTTTCCAATAGTAACCAGAAACAGAAACCAGCCGGGATGAACGCGAATGAGACCGGCAATCAGGGTAAGGGGATCGCCAATAACCGGTACCCACGCAAGACACAGCGACCAGCGTCCCCAGGTGCGAAAACGTTGCTCCGCACGAAAAAGGCTGTCATCGGTGACTTTCAAAAAGCGCTTTATGCCCGGACGGCCCCAATGTCGGCCAATCCAGTAGTTTATCCATGAGCCCGCCACATTGCCGGTTGTCGCCACAATAAGTAAGGGCAGCATGGGGTAATCTGCATAAAGCAGGGCCAGCAAGACCGCTTCTGAGCCTAACGGAAGAATGGTCGCGGCCAGCAATGCACTTAAGAACATGCCGGCAAGACCTGCTCCAGCAAACACTGCTAAATGCCCAGACTAAGCGGTGGCTCCTGCAGCGATGACATTTGCTCTTTGAGCGCTAAAATTTGACCCTCCCAGTATTTATCATCGGCAAACCATGGGAACGCCCGGGGAAACGCCGGATCCTGCCAGCGTCGTGACAGCCACGCCATATACTGGATCATGCGCATTGCGCGTAGCGGCTCAATAAGTGCCAGTTCCCGCTTATCCAGTGAATGAAACTCTTCGTACGCTTCCACCATGACATCCAGCTGAAGCAGCTGCTGCTGACGGTCACCATATAACATCATCCATAAATCCTGAATAGCCGGGCCACTGCGGCAATCGTCCAGATCCACAAACATAGGCCCGTCTCGCCATAAGATGTTGCCCGGATGACAGTCCCCGTGGAGCCTGATTTGACCCACGGGCTTATACAACTTTTCAGTCTGTGCAATCAGGGGCTCAGCAATCGCAAAAAACGCAGATTTAAGATGCTCGGGCAACAGGGCACTTTGCTGTAACTCTTTATAAGGGGTATGTAAAAACGCCTCTGTACTGATGGCAGGACGATAGCTAAATGGCTGAGCCTGACCTACCCGATGCATTCTGCCGATAAAACGACCCATCCACTCGAGCTGGTCAAGATTATCAATTTCGAACTGGCGGCCTCCGACAGAGGGAAATACGGTAAAGCGGAACCCTTTATAAAAATGCAGTGTTTTACCGTCAATTTTAAGAGGGGCCACCAACGGAATATCGGCATCATTTATTTGCCAGGAAAAATCATGTTCTTCCTGAATTTGTTCATTAGTCCAGCGGTCAGGCCGATAAAATTTAACCACAAAACGGCGGTTATCATCAGCCTGAAACTGATAAACCCGGTTTTCATAACTGTTAAGTGCCAGCAGGCCGGATTGCGGGTAAATACCACATGCTTCCAGCGCATCCAGAACCACATCAGGCGTCAGCCCGGTGAAGGTGAAGTCGGTCATACATTCCTATCGGTAAAGAAATTTAGACGGCTCGGTAACCTGAATCTCTTCGCCCTGCGAAGTGATGGTTGAGACGTTAAAACGTATTTCTGTGACCGCATCTTCCAGATTATAGGCATCAGTAGCAACCGAAATCGGTAGTGTCGCCACTTCGCCACCGTCCACCTGCACAGCTTTATTGCCAATCAACTCGTAGGAAGGCAGTCCTTCCACACTTATCTGGTAGGTCCGGGGTTGCTGCGATTTATTCAAAATCTTGAGGGTATAAACATTTTCAATCAGACCCTGATTGGTCTCACGGTACAATGAGTTGCGGTCGCGGATGATATCCACTTCCAGCGGTACCCGATACAACAGATTGGCGGCGAATACCGCGATCATGATGACTAAAACCGCAAAATAGCCGATAAGTTTGGGACGAAAGACTTTTGTGGTGCCACCTGCCAGAGAATCTTCTGAGGCAAAGCGAATCAACCCTTTAGGATAATTCATTTTTTCCATAACGCCATTACAGGCATCTACGCAGGCGCCACAGTTAATACACTCGTATTGCAGGCCATTGCGAATATCAATACCCGTAGGGCAGACCTGCACGCACAGGTTACAATCAATACAATCACCGAGGCCTTTTTCGGCTAACTCTTCATGGGGAATTTTTCGCGGGCGGGGCCCTCTGGCCTCACCCCGTCGCGCATCGTAGGCAACGGTGATAGTGTCCTGATCGAACATGGCAGACTGAAAGCGCGCGTAGGGGCAGATGTGCGTGCACATAATCTCGCGCATGTAGCCTGCATTGCCCCAGGTACAAACAGCAAAAAATAAAATTGAAAATGTTGCCCAGAACCCGGTCTGAAAAGTGAAAAAGTCCATAAACAGTGGCCGTACGGGAGTAAAGTAGCCCACAAATAATATGGCAGTGAGAATCGAGACCGTCCACCAGCTAAACTGTTTCAGTGTCTTTCGCCAGAACTTGTCAACGTCCATGGGGCGCTCGTCGAGTTTCATCCGTTTATTACGGCTGCCTTCAATTTTTTCCTCAAACCAGGTGAAGATATACACCCAGGTGGTCTGCGGACACATAAACCCGCACCAGACTCGGCCGGCAAATGTGGTCACAAAAAACAGGGCAAAGGCTGAAATGATAAAAATGTAGGCAAACAGTGTTAAATCCTGCGGCCACAATGTAAGGGCAAAGAATGAGAACCGCTGCTCTGTAATATCGAGCAAAATCGCCTGACGACCGTTGTACTGAATAAATGGCAATACAGCAAATAGGGCCAGAAAGAACAGACCAAAAAATCGGCGGAATGTCTCCAGTGGTCCTTTCACCGCTCTGACATAAATACGACTGCGCGAAGGGTGGCGTTTTTTATTGGCGCTGTTAGGTTGATGCACTTCAACGCCAGACACATTCTTCACCGGAATTCGATCACTCATGCAAAACCCTTTAACGAAAATTAGCGCGCTTATCATAACAGGGGTTCAAGATAATAGTTTAATGCAGATCAAACAATCAGTGCGAAGAAACTTGCGTTTTTATGCGATGAATGACTTAGCACTGAGAGAGTCGCCGATATTACTGCACGTATAAAAAGTCGACTCATAGGTATGAAAAAACTTATTTTCCCTGACACCAGTTTGTTCTAGGCTTTGGCTGTACTAAGGAGAACTGTATAGTTTATGTTTCGCAAGCTGGTTATCTTCATTGAAATTGCTGCACTGATTCTGATACTGCGTATGAACGCGGTACAAAATCTGTTGAGTGATGTGCAAGAGACTGTCACACAGTGGTTTACCACCATTGAAAAAATACCGGATAATCTGGCACTGCGTGATTTGCGTAAGCAGTCTGATGATATGTACAACACAATGCGTCCATTCCAGCAGACCTACCTCAATGAGATTTTATCCAGTCGTAGTAACGTACAACATTTTTATCAAACGTACTGCCTTAGCGACGATAAAAATCCTTTTATAGAGGGGCAGAACCGCACACGATTTTGCCATCAGCTGACGGATTCTGACTTGCTGAAAAATCAGACTGCCAGAGTCAATAAGCCTTAGCCGCGTCTGCCATACGTCTTTTTGCGCTGCGCTTGATGTAGCCATATCTTTACAGACTGCTAGTGCCGTAAAATCTGATCAATAAATGAACTTGCTAGGTGAATATGGCTCTAACAAACACAATCTCTTTTTGTGTCAATCTGTGTGAGGTATTCACGATGGCAAAGTTTGCAATAGCGATTCTTGGTCTTGCCGGACTGTTTTCAGGCGCTTCTGGTGCAGCGGCGGATGTAAAAGTGACGTGGCAGGAGCCTGAGTCCTATCAGGATATTCGTCCTTCCAATCAGTCGAGATCATCGTTCCGGGAAATGGTTTTTTCCGATATGGAAGCGTTCATTAATGAGCTGGCAACAGCGTTGCCTGATGATCAAACATTTTCAATTACTGTGACGGATATGGACCTGGCCGGTGAAGTATGGCCGGCCAGTTTTCTGGGCGGAGTAGGTGCCGCTGATGTTCGTCTGGTTAAACCCCTGTACATTCCCCGGATGCAGTTTAGTTATGCACTGACCGACGCGCAGGGCGATACGCTGCAAAGCGGTGATGTTAAACTCAAGGATATGGCGTTTATGAATCGGGGAACACGGATAAACCGCCGAACTGAAAACCTGACCTATGAAAAAGCCATGTTCCGCGACTGGTTCGAAAAGACGGTGGAGCAAACCGCTGCAGTGAAGTAAGTCCCAGATATTTTTGTGAATGACATTATCAGTCTGAAATAAGCTTCCGCCTAGTATCCGCGCGGATTTACCCGCCATTTACAGATGCCAAGGTCAAAAAACCGACGTTAATTGTCGGTTTTTTGTCACTTTTTTGTAGCAAATCTTTTATAGTCTTCCTGTACCAAAGGATAGTTTTCACACCAAGCAGGAATGACAATAATGAAAAAATCTACTCTGCTGCCCCTCGTATTGGGCTTATCAGCGCCGGTCAGCGCTGATGTGCTAATTTCACAATACGTCGAAGGTAGCAGCTTTAATAAAGCACTCGAACTTTATAATCACACCTCTGACTCACTTTCTCTGGACGGCTACACCATATCGGTGTATTCCAACGGCAACGCTGATGCCAGTGCGATCATCGACTTGTCTGGCACCGTTGATGCCAACGGGACCTGGGTAGTGGCCAGCAACAAAAGCGATCCAGCCCTTAGCCAGCTTGCCCAGCAACTAACCGGCCAGAACCTGTTTAATGGTGATGATGCCGTGGTACTGACTAAAGATGGTGTCATCATAGACAGCCTCGGTCAGGTCGGATTTCGACCCGATGGCCAATGGGGTACAGATCCGGTCAGTACTAAAGATAATACGCTGATACGTAAAGCGTCAGTGACTACGGGCGATACAAACCCTTACGATGTATTTGTTCCGGCGCAGGAATTCGAAGGGCTGCCTAAAGATGACTATAGTGGACTAGGCGCTCATACCATCGATGCTGATGCAACGCCAGGTGAGGGCGACGATGAGGGCATTCCAGAAGGTGTATGCACCAATTGTCCGGCTCTGGACAAAGTCGCTGACGCAGCTGAATTTGATGCCAGCCAGTACTACGAGCAAGTGCAGGCACAGATTGATGCCGGTTATGATCTGGCCAGTATTCGCGCTACCTTAAGTGAAGTCATAGCCAGCGGGCACCGCCAGCTTACTTACTCACAGGTATGGTCCGCCCTGACCGCTACCGATGAAGACCCGGCAAATCCTGATAATGTTATTTTATTTTATTCTAACCGGTCGATTCCCAAGGCATCGAATGGTTCCGGCGCGGCCTCCAATAATCCGGATAACTGGAATCGGGAACACAGCTGGCCAAAAAGCCATGGATTTAAAAGCTCAGCAAATGAAGCTTATTCAGATATTCAGCATTTACGGCCTACAGATATTTCAGTGAATGCCAGCCGGGGCAATCTGGACTTTGATTTTTCCGATTCTCCGTTAGCTGAAGCGCCGGCCAATCGTGTCGATGGTGATTCTTTTGAGCCACGTGACGGCGTTAAAGGCGATGTCGCGCGGATGATGATGTATATGGATGTGCGCTATGAAGGCATGGGTAACGATGTAACGCCTGACCTGATGCTGGTCAACCGCCTTACCAGTACCGATACGCCGGAACTGGGTAAGCTATGTACATTAATAGAATGGCATAATGCTGATCCGGTGGATGCTACTGAGCTTAACCGCCAGGCTGCTATCTATGAGTATCAGGGTAACCGAAATCCTTTTGTGGATAACCCTGCATGGGTGAGCGACTTCTACGATGCCAGCAGCTGTGATGACAGTGCACCAGAAGAGCCTGTGGAACCCACCCCCCCGGCTGCAGCACCGCTGGTGTTGAGTGCTGTATTCGATGGCCCGTTAAGCGGTGGTGTACCTAAAGGCATTGAGCTTTACGTGGCCCGGGACATGTCTGATCTGAGTGTCTGTGGCGTTGGTTCTGCCAATAATGGCAATGGCAGTAGCGGCGAAGAGTTTATCTTCCCCGCCGTCAGCGCCAATGCTGGTGATTATCTCTATATTGCCAGTGAAACTGATGGTTTCACCAGCTTTTTTGGTTTTGCGCCTGATTACACGTCCGGTGCCATGTCCATCAATGGTGATGATGCAATTGAAGTATTTTGTAACGGCGATCGGGTCGATCTGTACGGCCAAACCGATGTCGATGGCACGGGTCAGGTGTGGGAATATGCCGACAGCTTTGCGTATCGTACCGGTGGTGTACCTGATGGCGAGTTCACTGCTACCGACTGGATGATACCGGGCAAGGACACATTAGATGGTCAGGCCGACAATGCATCAGCTGTAACACCCATACCTGTAGGCTCCTATAGCCTGATGCCGGCGCAGCCATTCTTTTCTGAATATATTGAAGGCAGCAGCTTCAATAAAGCGCTGGAAATTGTGAATACCGGCTCAACCAGTCTATCGCTGACTGACTACGCGGTGCAGATATTTGCCAACGGCAGTGAGACCGGCAATGGTCCTATATCGCTAAGTGGTGACCTGGCACCTGGCGATGTTTTTGTGCTGGCCAATAATCAGGCCGATCCGGCGATAACCGGCGAATCTGATATGCTCTCATCACAGGTGAGCTTCAATGGTGATGATGCAGTCGTGCTGTTACATAACGGCGAAATTATTGATTCGATTGGTCAGATCGGTGTAAAAACTGAATGGGGCAGTGGCGACACCAGCACTAAGGATAATACGCTGCGCCGCATGTTGTCGGTGACAAAAGGTGATGCCAACGCTTACGACGAATTCGATCCTGCACAGCAATGGAACGGGTTCGCCAAAGACACTTTTGACGGGCTGGGTGAATATCAGCAGTCAGACAATGGCGGTAATCCGGGCGAGCCCGGCGAGCCGACTGCCTGCTTTGCGCCAGCAACCATGATTCACACTGTTCAGGGACAAAGCTATGAGTCGCCTCTGGCCGGTCAGGATGTTGAAGTGGAAGCGGTGATTACCCATATCACGCCAGCGTTAAGTGGCTTTTTCATTCAGGAAGAAGATCAGGACGCTGATAACAACCCGGCCACATCTGAAGGTATCTTTGTCTATGCACCGGGTGACAACAGTGACTTGATGGCAGGGGATGTAGTGCGCATTACCGGCAGTGTGTCAGAGCGTTACGGCCGCACGCAACTAAGTGCACAAACGACACCCAAAGTCTGCGGTACCGACACGGTAACACCGGTTGCGCTGACCTTGCCTGTTGCTGATGAAGCAGAGCTGGAAGCTGTTGAAGGTATGCTTATTACCAACCGCGACGAGTGGGTTATCAACAATGTATACAGCTACAGCCAGTACGGTGAAATTACAGTATCCTCAAAACGTCTGTATATCCCCACTCAGCTGTTTTCGCCAGACTCAGAACAAGCCAGCGAACTGGCGACAGCCAACGCGCGCAACAGCCTGATTATTGATGATAACGCTGATGGCAGCAACGCCGCGCAATATCTGATAGGTGGCGTGGGTATTGATCCATACAACCCAATTCGTCTGGGCGATAAAGTAACTCAGGTCCTGGGCGTTATGGATTATGGCTTTTCCAACTATCGGGTGCGGCCATTGCAAAATGTCGATCTCATCCGGGAAAATTTCCGCACGGATTCACCCCAGCTGGATCGTGGCAACCTGACATTGGGTAGCTTCAATGTACTGAACCTGTTTAATGGTAATGGCCAGGGCGAGGGCTTTCCAACATCGCGTGGTGCTGACAATACAGAAGAATATCAGCGTCAACTGGAAAAGATTGTTGCGGCTATGGTGGAAATGGACGCCGATGTGATTGGTCTGATGGAGATTGAAAATGACGGTTTCGGCCCACTGAGTATGATTGCCCAGCTTACCGATGCGTTGAATCAAGCCATGGGGGCTGAGGTTTACACCTATGTGGATGCCGGCGTTGACACTATCGGTACAGACGAAATTACCACTGGCATGTTATATCGCACAGATCGGGTTAAACCAGAAGGGGCGGCGCGGATTCTGACACCACAAAACAGTATCAGCGATGCTGATGGCCCTCTGTTTGCTTCGCGAAACCGTCCATCTTTGGCCCAGAAGTTCAGCCATATTGACTCCACGCGCAGCTTTGTGGTCAGTGTGAATCACCTTAAATCAAAAGGTTCGTCTTGTGGTGCAGGTGATGATGATCCACTGGCAGGCAACTGTGACCTGACTCGCAGCCGTGCAGCTATTGCATTAAATACCTGGCTTGAGGAGCAGTTCCCGGGTGAGTCAAAAGTCATTATGGGGGATCTGAATGCGTACGCTAAAGAAGACCCGATTATGTATTTGACCAATTCAGGTTATATCAACGCACTGGCCAAAGTAGATGGTGATAAGGCGTATACTTACACATTCCGTGGCGAATCCGGCACGCTGGATTATCAATTGATAAGCGGGCCACTGGCCGATGCAATGATTGACGCGACAGCCTGGGCTATAAACGCTGATGAAATGCCGGCTTTCGACTATAACGATGAGTACAAGCCTGAAGCATGGTTAAACACGCTGTTATTCCGTGCTTCTGACCACGATCCGGTTATTACCAGCTTTAACCTTTCGATTATTGGCGATCTTGATGGTGATAACGATGTAGATAATGCTGACTACGCAGCCTTTATTCGTGCCATCATATTTAACCAGCCGCTAAGTCCAGAGCTGGATCTGAATGGCGATGGACGAATCAACTCCCGAGACATCCGTTACTTCCGCAGCCTTTGCACCCGCAAAGCCTGTGCAAAAGAAGATAACGGACCGACTCGTCGCGAGCGCTTCAGTCTGCGTTCTTTATTTAGATAACTCTGCTTTATGTAAAAAGCCAGCCGGTCCCAGACCCGCTGGCTTTTTTATTTCTGCAGCGCTTAGACCATACTATCGAAGGCACCTGTAAGCGCATGCAGATGTGATCTCCATCTGAGCTAACCCGCTAATATTAATACTGAATGATATTTTTGAAACCCGATGCATTAATCATCAGGATAACGAGGTAAAACATGCGATATTTTACTTTAGCACTGGGCATGGTTGCCATATCGGCACAGGCTCAGGATATTTCGGTCAAGTCCCCTGACGGTGATGTAGCGTTGACATTTTCTGATGCCAACGAGTTGGCTGAGTACAAATTGCAGTTTAAAGGCCAGACTTTAATTGATAACAGTAAGCTGGGCTTTACCTTTGAACATGCAAAGCCTATGTATCGTGATTTCACCGTCAGCGAGGTGAGTCGGGATAAACACAATGCCAGTTGGGAGCAACCATGGGGCGAACAGCGGATTATCGACAACCACTACAATGAGCTGGCCGTCAAGTTTACACACATGAACGATGAGCAGCGAACGTTCGTGGTACGTGCTCGTGTCTTCAATGACGGCATCGGATTTAGATATGAGGTTGAAGGCGAAGGCAAGCGCAACATTACTCGTGAGCTTACGCAATTTAATCTGAGCGACCCGGACAATGCGACTGCTTATTGGATTCCCGGACAGGGCAGAGAGCGTTATGAGTATCTTTACCGTGAGACGCCATTACAGGATGTGGATCTGGCGCATACGCCTTTCACTGTAACGTACGAAAATGGCACGCACCTGGCGATCCATGAAGCGGCACTTGTGGACTATGCAGGGATGAGCCTGCAACGTCAGGAACAAGGCCGGATGGAGGCCAGGCTGGCGCCGCGTGCCGACGGAACCCTGGTGCATAAAGACGGTCGTTTTACGAGCCCATGGCGCACCGTAACAGTGGGAGAAGAGGCGGTTGATCTGATCAACTCTTACATCGCACTGAACTTAAATGAGCCAAATAAATTAGGCAGTGTTGACTGGGTCAACCCCGGCAAATACATCGGTATCTGGTGGGGTATGCACATCGGGAAATATTCATGGGGGTCAGGTGACAAGCATGGCGCCACCACTGAGCGGGTCAAGGAGTATATGGATTTTGCCGCCGAGTATGGCTTTGATGGGGTGCTGGTTGAAGGCTGGAATCAGGGTTGGGATGGTAACTGGATTGAAAACTCGCAAATTTTCAGCTTTACCGAAAGTTATCCGGATTTTGACCTTAAAGCTGTAACTGAATATGGCGAACAAAAAGGTGTAAAGCTTATCGGGCACCATGAAACGTCCGGCGGCATTACCAATTATGAAAAACAGATGGAAGAAGGATTCAGGCTGTACCAGGAGCATGGCGTGGAGCAAATTAAAACCGGCTATGTTGCGTTTGGTCAAAATCTCAAACGCCGGGATGATAATGGCGTCATGCGCTATGAATTTACAGACAGCCAGCCTGTAGTAAACCACTTTTTGAAGAATGTGCGCACAGCGGCTGACTATAAGCTGGCGATAAATACCCACGAATCAGTGAAAGATACCGGCCTGCGCCGTACTTATCCCAACTGGATTTCCCGGGAAAGTGCGCGCGGCCAGGAATATAATTCCGGCGTAGGCGCGCCGAATCCGGCAAGTCATATTCCCACATTGTCTTTTACCCGTATGCTGGCAGGTCCTATGGACTTTACGCCGGGTATCTTTAATTTTGATTACACCCGGCCCGATGTGCCGGACAACGATACTGCAGACTTTGTGCGTCGTCCTAAATCGACTCTGACCCGCCAGCTTGCTCAATATGTGGTTCTTTATAGCCCTATACAAATGGCCGCTGATCTGCCTGAAAATTATCTGCAGCACAAAAAAGCGTTCCGGTTTATCCAGGATGTTCCTACAGACTGGGAGCGCACTGAAGCGTTGCAGGGAGAAGTGGGTGATTATGTGGTTATTGCCAGACAGGCAAAACAATACCGTAATTATTCAGGCGATGACTGGTATCTGGGAGCTATTACTAACGAGGAACCCAGAAAGGTGTCGGTAAAGCTGGACTTTCTGACGCCAGGTCAACGGTATGAAGCACAAATTTATGAGGATAGCGCCAAGACCCATTGGAACGATAACCCCTATGCTATGAATATCGAAACCAAAACGGTTACAGCTAAGGATAATCTCACGCTGAATCTGGCAGCTGCCGGAGGCGCCGCGGTTCGATTTAAAGCATTGGATAAGTAGCTTTTAACCCGCAGATATCTGCTCGCAGGCTATGTTGGGCCAGTAGGCAGATATAAAAACACCGCAAAAAAAGCCCCGGTCAGTGTGATGAGCGGGGCTTTTTTTACGACCATGCCGGGTTATTCATTAACTAACCCGGTTTTCATTATTACAGATAATCAAACTCACTGTCTGCTATAGCTAATACTGAAGCTTTGCCGGCCTTCATTGCTATCTTATGGGCATCACGACGGGGTAAAATCCGGGCGATATAAAAGTCGCGGGACTTTCCTTTGGCACTGGCAATAGTCTGATTTTCACTGCGGGTGGCAGTATCTGCCATGCTGTACCACAGTACTCCAATCAGTGAGTACGCAGTATAGGCCAGGTAATCACAGGCTGCACTGGCCACATCGGTAGGGTCAAGACGCAGACAATCTGCAGAGCTGGCCCGCCAATCGTCCAACAGGGCCTGTGCCTGAGACTGCATATCCGTATTCTGAATTGCGCTGACCAGCTTGCCGAATTCAACGTAGGTGGTTTCCATCATTTCACCTTTGTCCCGGGTCAGCTTGCGACCAATTAAGTCCAGCGCCTGAATGCCATTGGTTCCTTCGTAAAGTTGCGCAATGCGGACATCTCGCGTTAGCTGCTCCATGCCCCATTCACGAATATAGCCGTGGCCACCCAGCACCTGCACTCCCAGGTTACTGGCTTCAAGACCCATGTCTGTCATAAAGGCTTTACATACCGGCGTTAAAAACTGGAGTACCTGCGCGGCCATCGCTTTGTCTTCGTCACTGCCAAGTCGCTCTATATCCATGTATTTCGCATATAGCGCCGCTAATGCCCGACATCCTTCTGTCTGGGTTTTCTGGGTTAGCAGCATGCGCGCCACATCCGGCTGAAAAACAATTGGATCAGCTTTTCCGTCAGGGTTTTGTATACCCTGCGGAGCGCGAGACTGCACACGCTCACGGGCATAGTCCAGCGCCCCCTGAAAAGATGCTTCGGCGGCTCCCAAGCCTTCCAGACCAACTTGGAAGCGCGCATCGTTCATCATGGTGAACATACAGGCGAGGCCTTTATTAGCTTCACCAACCAGCCAACCAGTGGCGCCGTCGTAATTCATCACGCAGGTAGGGCTGCCTTTTATGCCCATTTTGTGTTCAATACTGCCCACCGAAAGTGCGTTTGCTTCACCCGGTTCATTGTTTTCATCCAACAAAAACTTAGGAACCAGAAACAGGCTAATGCCTTTCACACCAGAAGGTGCGTCGGGTAATCTGGCCAGTACCATATGAATGATATTACTGGTCCACTCATGATCGCCGCCGGTAATGAAGATCTTATTCCCGGTAATTTTATAACTGCCATCTTCCTGGGGTTCTGCTTTAGTATTTAACAACGCCAGATCAGTACCGGCGTGAGGTTCGGTGAGGTTCATGGTACCGGTCCATTCCCCGCTGATCAGCTTAGCCAGATATTTTGATTTGAGATCGTCAGTGGCATGACGTGTTACAGCAAGCACTGCGCTTTCAGTCAGCATACTGGTTAATCGCCAACTCAGGTTTGCCGAATGCAGCATTTCATGTACCGGCACGGCCATCGTGTAAGGTAATTCCTGGCCGCCGTATTCTGCCGCGCCAAGCATACTGTTCCACCCGTTAGCAATGTATTCCTGATAGGCCTGGGCAAATCCGTCGGGGGTAGTAACTTTTCCATTTTCCAGCTTACAACCCTGTTCGTCGCCGGTACGATTAAGCGGGGCGATCACATCTTCAGCAAACTTTGCACCCTGCGCAATTACCTCATTGGCCAGTTCAAAATCAAAGTCACTGATACCTAATTGTTGATAATGGCTGTCTAACGCAAGCCATTCTTTAAGCAGAAACTGATAATCTGCCATCGGGGCCCGATACTGAGGCATACCCCCTCCTATTAATTTAAACGGGTGTTTGAATTTTTATTATACGCAGAAAAAAGACAGCGCCAAGCAGTGCATAAGGATTTGTAAAAAATTTAACCTGATGTAAGCATCGTAAGTGAATAGTGAGGTGTGCCCTAAAACACCGTCATGCCCCAGCTACGCCTACACAATTACCGGCTTAATTTTGCATGGGGATATCGGATTCCCAGCGAAAACCTACACCGCCACTTTGCCAGATACCATCGCCACCCGGGTGGGGGCCATATATATCCACGTCCACCGGCAGCCCCAGCCGTGGCTTGAGCACATCACGGCCTTTCACTGTGCTGCGGTGCATAATTCTTAGTCCCTGTTGGTCAGCTGGTAAGTGGGCTTCAGGTGCCGCTCGATGGGCCACGGCAAGATTATCGATGAACAGACAATCCCCTTGCTGATATTCATAGGTTACAGCAAAGTCCTGGCTGAACCCGGCGTTAAGTAATTGATTATAAGCCCTGCACAATGCGGTAAGTTCCTGGGCATTCAACAAGCGAAAACCGTCCGTCTCTGAAACCTGCTCAAGAACGGCGCCTGTCATGCCCAGATGCAGCCATACGCATTCTCTGCCTGTTAATGGATGCTGGTGCACCAGAGGATGCACAACACCACTACTGGAGTTAACCGAGGCCAGGCGCCGCCAGTATTGTTTAGTTTCTTCAGGCAGCGTAGCAAAGGCTGCCCCCTGATGAGCAAAACTGGTGCCGCCGCCGCGTTCTGCAGGACGGATGATATGGTAACCGGAATGCGAAAAGGTTTCGGGAATGAAGCTGCCATCATTATGCCACTGGGGACCTACACCGGGAATGCCGATTTTTGGGTCGTTAGATAAGCGAAAAATATCGCGGTTTTGGCCCGGTGTAGCCGGATGCACACCGTGGGTGCTATGGATTTCTTTACCGCCCCACCAACAACTGGCTGCTAAAAATTCTTCAGGCTGTAAATCCTGTTGCTGTTTGAACACCACAAAGCCGCGTTCAGCCATGATAGTTTCCAGTACTTCAATGACCTGGTTACCGGGCGGCGAGGCGGCTAAATCAATGCCGCAAACTTCTGCGCCTATGGGTTCGAGTAGGTTTAGCTGGACACCAGTATCTGTAAGTATTTTGAGACTGGCGGCATCCGGGGTCCAAAGAGCAGTGGAGGCCATGATGTTCTCCTGATGAGCTTGACATTAACTGTCACCCTACCATGCAATTACGGCGTGAAAAAAGCGCAGAGAGTATGTCGGGGCCGAACTCTAAGTATGGCAGTTATCATCACAATTACAGCGTGAACAGTCATTGGTTAATCTGAAAATCAGACATCGAAACGAACCGGTATGGACTATGACGGCGTCATAGCAAGGCATACTCACGCTATTGCTGCTGGAAATTAAAGGTGCCCGAAGGGACACAGGTAAGGTTGAGGATGCTTATAAAAAAAATTTGTACTTTTTTTGGGGGGAGTGTACAGCGATACCTTTGCAAAAAACTGTCAGGGTGCAGGGCGGACAATGGGATGTTCGTATTATTGTCCTTTAAAACATTCATGCAGGGCCTTGCATCCTAGTTTCAATACCTGATGTTGCAATTCACATAAAGGAAGTAGTAAATATTTAGTATGTAGCTGGCACGCGTCGTGCTTCATATTAATTATATTGAATTACTCTTTAAGCAAACAACGGAGTTGATAATGCGTAACTTAACTAAACTATTTGCCATTTCCAGTATCGCTTTAGCACTGACCGCCTGCGATGTGGACAAAACAGAAGAAGGCGAAATGCCGGATGTGGATGTTGATGGTGGTGAAATGCCTGAATACGAAGTGGTAAAAGAAGAAGAGGGCGAGATGCCTGATGTCGACGTGGAAGGTGGTGAAGCGCCTGAATATGACGTAGACACTGCTGATGTCGAGGTAGGAACTGAAGAGGAAGAAGTGTCCGTACCCGATGTCGATGTGGATGTTGATACAGAAACTGAGGAAGTTACCGTACCAAGCGTTGATGTAGAGATGCCTGAAGACGATGATGATAAATAAGATATTTTAATTAAAAAAACAGCCCACGGGCTGTTTTTTTATGTACGTATTTACGTTAAGAGCCTGTAAATTTTTCTGCCAGCTGTAAATTGCTCACGTTTTAAGCTTTATGCAAAACACCTAACAACTGGCTTTTTTAGTAACTATTTCCGACCTGTCCTGGTAAATTTCTGTATTTTACTGCTTCTTTTGCCGCGAAAATAGTCTGACAGATCAGGGGCAACTTCCGCTGGCCCAACTTTCACCGTCAATGGAAAACAGAGTGCTGGTTCCCCATGTCGAACCACTTAATGCTTCATCTGATCCTGTGGCGAAATAATCGGGAGAATAATAATAGCCAGTACTGTAAGCGCGACCGGCTACCTTGTGATAGTAATTTGCCGTGGTGTAGGTTGCGCACGCATCATTATCACCATCGCTGTCAGAACCGCCCGAGCCACTGCCTGAACCACTACACGCCTGGACCGGACCGGCGCAGCTGTTATCGTCGTCCTGCCACTGGCATTGAGCACCTGATGCAGTAACTTCATTAAGCTTAAATGCAGAGGAGTTATATTCTAAATAGCAGTTAGCATAGTTGGTATAGTTTAGCCGTCCAGCTGTGATGTGGGCATCCAGAGTAGCTGTGACCCCGGCATCAACGGTAAAGGTCAAAACCTCTTCAGAGGTCAGGTCAGTAGCGTCCCTGGCGGTGATGGTGACACTTTGTTGGCCACCAGGAAGCTCACAGGCCGATGCTGAAAGTAATGTACCTGATATTTCAGCAGAAACTGTGCCTGTACTGAAAGCAGCGTCCACCGCAATCGCATTCTGGTTCACATCAACAACCTCGCCCTCAATGACCGCGCACTGGCCGCTGACGACCACCTGGATATTACGCAATTGCGGAGGGGTATCGGGTGGAGCCGGACCAATTCGTACTGAATCTGAGACAGTTGGTGATGTTGCTCCTTCATTGTCTGTTGCACTGATCTTTACAAAGTAAAGCGCATCAGGCAACACAGTCGAGGTGAGGGTGAACATATTGTTGTTGATGGCTTGCGTCTCATACTGATAAATATTGTCGGCATCGTCGCGCAGCTGCACGAACACGGTATCTACGCTGCCGTCAGCATCACTGACCTGTCCTGAGACTGTAATTTGCCCGTTATTTGCCGATAACCCGACATCACTAATTACTGGCGCATTGTTACGATTTACCCGGGCATTGTTATTAGCAAAATAGTCACCCAAATACATCGCATAGTTAATTCCGCTGCCATTGATATAAGATCCCGAAGCGCCCTGACCGCCTGACCATGCATGGTCAACCCCGTTTAGCCACAGCATCGAAACACGCCCGTTTTGCCACAAATACTCCTGTGCCGTGCGTGCACCATTGCCAATGGTGGTTGAGCCGGTTAACTCACCTACATTGTAAACACTGGCCATGCCTTCAGCATTTTGTCGGTTATAACACTGGTCAACGGTGGTATCTGCATCGCCATGGGCGATGGAAGCAATTTGCGTGGTAAGATCCCCACTATAGCTGCCCGCGTATTGCTGACAGCGCTGAGCAACATTTGCATACTCACAGCTGCCTATAGCACCACTGGAACTGGTTCCGATACTTGGCCCGGCGCTTACCCCCATGCCGGCAAAGATATCCGGCGCAAGACAAGCGGTTGTGTTGGCAAAAGCAGCGCCCGAGGACAACCCGGCAATATAGACCTGACTGTCGTCGATGCTATAACTACTGTCAGTACGCAAAGCAGTGGCCAGAGAAATCAGGTTTTTATAATCACCGGCACTGCGGGATTTGCTACCCTGCCAGTATGACCAACAGCTAAATCCTGCTTTGTTCATGGCATCGGGCACAGCGACCACCATGCCGTGAGCTTCTGCAGCTTCTTCCAGATTTGCCGTCAGATAAGCGTCAATTGACTGGGTACACCCATGCAGAACAATGAGTAATGAGCGGCCGTCGCCCACCGGCGACTCGCTATCCGGTGTGTAAATATGAACTCGGTTGAATCCACCTAGCGACTGGTTGTTTTGCCAGCTGCCAGCATGGGTTAAGGGTGTCATAAGCGCAAGACTGATTAAAAGCAAAAAGCGGAGGGAACATTTCATCAGACATTCTCATTGTTTAAAAAATGTTAAATTATTGTTCATTATTTAGTCTGATCTGGCTGTAGTACTTTCGTACTGTGGCTGCGGCCTGAATATCAATAAGGCAGGTAACGCGCAATGCTTTTGATAATTCCCCGCTGGTTGTCACCGGTCAGCGGGGACTATGATACCGGCTGAGTCCGGCGCCGGGCTTGCGCAATACTAATTGGAAGAGCTGTAGATTCCGGCTTCTGAAAGCACCGGCGCAGCATTGCAGGTAATATCGCCACATTCGGTAGAACCGTTCGTTGTAAGTATCTTTTAATGAGGGCCAGGCTTTAGTGAAAGCATCAAGCCAGCTCATCAGTGTTCGATCGTAATCTGGTCCAAAGTTATGTACATCCTCAATGACAAAGTAAGGTTCGCAAGCCTGACTGATTTGGGTAAGTGAAGGAATGGCACCGTTGGGGAAAATATATTTGTGGATCCAGGGGTCGGTACCCAGTCTTGATGCCATTTTGCCAATAGTATGGAGCACAAATACGCCCTCAGTAGGCATAAGAGCGTGGGCCTGTTTCAGGTACGTGTCATAATTTTTCTGGCCAACATGTTCAAACATGCCGATAGACACCAGTTTGTCGAACTGGCCCTGTAAACTGCGATAGTCCTGAAGCCGAATGTCTACAGGCAACCCATCGCAGCGCGTCCGCGCAAGCTTCTGCTGCTCTTTGGAAATCGTAACACCGGTGACATGAGCCTGATATTCCCGAGCCGCATACTGCGCGAAGCTGCCCCAGCCGCAACCTATATCGAGGACTTTGTCCCCGGGCTGAAGGTCTATTTTACGACATACCAGACCCAGCTTATTCAGCTGAGCCTGGTGCAGATTGTCGGTGTTGTGCCAGTAACCACATGAATAACACATGGTGGGGTCCAACATTGCCCGATATAATTCGTTCCCCGCATCATAATGACGTTCTCCTACCTCAAAAGCCCGACTCACTGACTGCAGGTTAAGCAGCCTGGCCATCAGCCAGTGCTTTAGCGCAACCCACCGGCCGTTAAATTGTTTTTCTACCTGCTGGTCCATTAGCTTGGCAAAAAACACATCTAACTGCTCACAATCCCACCAACCATCCATATAGCTTTCGCCGGCACCAAGAGACCCCTCAATGCGAATACGCTCGTAAAATGCGGTGTTGTGGACTTGCGGATCCCAGAGGTTGGGTCCGTTCACCGTTATGCCGGCAGTCTGCAGGTGTCGGTTGAGCCACGACGGCACAGCAGCAGTAGAAGATGAACAAGAAGCCGCAGTACGTGAATGTTTTTCAAATTTATTATCGGCCTGAATAGACTCTGGCATAACCCGCTCCCGTGTTGAAATTCAAAGTAAAAATGAACAACTACACCGCTTAAAAAAGGCTAGGACAGTGTTGGAAGAAAAGCAATCCGACCGCCCACCTCTCTGCCCACGATGTCGAGTATGAAAACAGGGCGTAAGGAGCCGTATGAAAATTGAGTGCAAGTGTGTTAGCAGATGGTTTGGCGGCGATAGCCGTTGCTTGCATTTTAATAGAGGGTTGGTCATCCTTGAAACATATTTACTATTTGAAGGTTTACACATGTCATATGTATCACCTGTTTGCGTAGTAACTGGCGGCAGCCAGGGCATTGGCCTGGCGGTGAGTGAAAAAATGTCAGCCAATGGCTATCAGGTTTTTAATCTTGATTTGGAAGACTTTGCGCGGCCGGTGGAAAATGGTCAGTGGCTCAAATGTGATGTGGCGCAGGTGGAGCAGGTCAGACAAAGTATTACTTTGATACGAGAACAAACCTCACGTATAGATGCGCTGATATCTAATGCCGGAATTCACTTTTCCGGGACTATCGAGCAAACCAGTGAAGCTGATCTTGACCGGGTTTTTGCCATTAACGTCAAAGGCGCTTATGCGATAGTGCAGGCGGTATTACCCGTAATGCGGGCACAGCAAAGCGGATCTATTGTAATAATGGGGTCAGATCAGTCGCTGGTGGGAAAGCCAGGCTCCTTTGCTTATAATTTGTCTAAAGCTGCTCTGGCCTCGATGGTCAAAACCACGGCGCTGGACTATGCCGGCGATAATATTCGCGCCAATGCGGTATGCCCCGGCACTATAGAAACGCCATTGTTTCACAAAGCCATTGATCGCTACGTACAGAAATCCGGGGCTGACAAAGCAGAGGTCTATGCTGATGAAGCGGCTCAGCAGCCGCTCGGGCGACTTGGTCAACCAGAAGAAGTGGCTGAACTGGTGTTGTTTCTGGCTGGCGATAAGGCATCGTTTATTACTGGCAGTCTGCAAGTTATTGATGGCGGGTACACCGCACGCTGATGCCTAAGTTGATTGATACCCATGTGCATCTGTTTGATACCGAACGCGGCCAATATGAGTGGTTACAGCCAAACAATCCGCCGCACTGGCCTGATAAACATTTAATCAATCGTTCCTTTTCACCACACGATCTGGCATTGCCCACGTCCATTTCACTAAACGGGATTGTTCATATTGAAGCGGGGTTTGATAACCAAAAACCGTGGCGGGAGATTGAGTTAGTTGAACAAACAGTGAGATTGCCGCTTCGGACCGTGGCCGGCGGTGATATTACCGCCGACGACTTTTCTCACACCCTGGATAAACTGGCCAGATTCAACAGCGTTTGCGGTATACGCCATATTCTGGATGAGCAGGCGGTCGCTGTTCTTAGTCATCCACGTGCGTTGACAAATATGCAGCTGCTGACCAGCAAAAACTGGCATTTTGAGGCCCAGTTTTCGGTTAGTGACAGTCAGGCAACACAGTGTTTGCTCAGACTGCTAAATAAAACCGGGGCGAGATGTATAATTAATCACGCTGGCTTTATGCCCGGCGAGACGGTTAACGCCTCTGTCTGGCGCAAGAATCTGCTGTGTCTGGCAGAAAATCCGAATGTGGCAATCAAAGCATCCGGGTGGGAAATGATGGGTGCATCGCGGGCATGGCAAAGCGAGCAGGTAGTCGGCATCATCGAAAAACTTATGCTTATTTTTGGTACCCAGCGCGTCATGCTGGGAAGTAATTTCCCGCTGTGTTTGTTTGAGGCCGACTATAACACGTACTGGCAGTGCCTGGAGGACGCTATACCCGCCTTAGATAAACAGGCTCTAATGTTCGACAATGCTCTGCAATGGTATGGATTTACGTTGAACAGCGCCGATTAAAATCCTGTAACAACCAAAAACTGTCTTCTGCGTAATAATTGTATTATCAGCAGAGGCAGCATTATGTACAAACGTGGTTTACTTACTTTGATCCTGGGGCTTTTTCTTACCGGCTGTTCCAGTGGCGACTGGCGCACCGCAAGTCGGGAACCGGCCGGTATTGCCCCGGATCCATCGCAGACCTCAGAAGCTGTGATTGAAGTGTATGCCGCTGATGCCTTTAGCTGGAAAGGCTGGTTTGCGGTGCATACCTGGATCGCCACCAAAGCGCCTGACGCAAAGGAATATACCGTATACGAAGTGGTGGGCTGGCGCACCGATCGCGGCTTGCCAGCGCTTAAGTCCTATCGCACTGCCACACCTGACCGGTTTTGGTACGGTGCAAAGCCTGAAAAAATATTGTCTTTGAACGGTGAAAAAGCGGCGTCGCTTATTCCTGATATCGAGCAGGCAGTGAATAACTATCCATGGGCCGATGAGTATAACGTGTTTCCCGGTCCTAACAGCAATACGTTCCCGGCGTGGGTGGCCCGTAAAGTGCCCGAACTGGGACTGGAAATGCCGTTTCGGGCTATTGGCAGCGGCTATGCAGAGAAATAACAAAGGGAGCAATCACTCCCTTTATTAGCCGGAAAACCGTCATTTCAGTGACGTAATAGTCATATGTGGTGAGCGATAAACGATGTCATCGTTAAGCTCGATGCCCAAACCGGGTTCATCTGAGACACTGATATACCCGTTTTTAGGCTGGGGATCCTGAACACACAACTCGCGGTTCCAGCTCTTGGTGGCGTAGGTGTGATGTTCATGTATCAGAAAGTTCGGGATCGCTGTTTCCAGATGCAGACTGGCAGCGGTTGCCACAGGGCCGCCACACACATGAGCCTGAATTCTCACATCATAAATATCCGCATAATCGCAGACCTTTTTGGTTTCAGTGAACCCGCCGCAAAGACCAATATCTGGCTGCAACACATCGAGCGACTGATCTTCCAGGTAAGGCCGAATATCCCAGCGGTTATACAATCTTTCACCACCGGCAATAGGCACATTAACGCGTTTGGCAACCTTATCGTGAAGCTTTGCATTGAGATAATTGACCGGCTCTTCATAAAACAGGCAGCCAATCTCCTCAACAATATCAGCCAGTTGAATAGCGGTAGAAGCGCCAAGCAGGCTATGACATTCAAAGATGATATCGCCTTCGTCGCCCATGGCATCACGTATCGCCTGTAAGCGGGCGCGAAACAGTTTCATTTCAGCTTTAGTGAACAGCTTGGTGCGATCAAAGTGTGTATTGCCATCTTTATCGTACACAATAGGATCGACTTTGACCGCGTTGTAACCTTCAGCCATGGCTTTTTCTGCTGCAAGACCATAGGCTTCGGGCGCATTAAGCTTGGTTATTTCTTTATCCCAGTCAAATTGTAACTGGCTGGCATAACAACGCAGTTTGTCATTGGTTTTGCCTCCCAGCAGCTGATACACCGGAACGCCCAGAGCCCTGGCGCGGATATCCCAAAGCGCTGTATCTATTGCACTCATCGCAGCATAGATAACCGGGCCGCCGCCCAACCCCCAGAAGCTCTCGCGCAGCATTCTGCTCCACAGATGTTCGGTATTAAAGGGGTTCCAGCCGATGAGCATCGCTTCGGCAATTTCCTTTATCATATGTGCTGCAGCGCTATGACCTAAATCATAAGCGAGCCCAGCTTCGCCCACACCCGTGATGCCCTCGTCAGTGTAAATTCTGACAAAAACGGGGTTCCACGGTGGACGTTCGGGACATTCAATATCAAAAATTTCTACTTTAGTTATCTTCATTTATTTCCCTGTTTATTTGTATCTTACTCGCAAAACCCCGGATCCAGGCGCCATACTTTGCGTAGCATGGCCGGCCAGGCTTTCTGCCCGCCAGTCTGGCCTGAGTGAACCTTACTGGCCTGTTCGTAGATTCCGTCAACGATGGATTGTGGAATAGAAATAATATTCCGGCCTGAATTCATCAGCTCTATTTGTATTTCACAGGCGCGTTGCAAGTCATAGAATCGCATAAATGCATCACCTACCGTACTGCCAAGCGTTAGCCCGCCATGATTGGGCAGTAACATATGATTGGTATTTCCCAGATTGGACTGCAACCGCGCTCTTTCATCGTCATTCACCGCCAGTCCCTCGTAATCGTGATAGCTCAAAGAGGGTAATGAGAACAGCGAATACTGGCTCCACGGCTGTAAGCCATCTTCCAGGGAGGCTACCGTGATCGTGGCTTTGGTGTGCAGATGTATGATGCATTTCGCATCACTGCGCGCTTCGTGAATGGCACTGTGAATAGTAAAGCCTGCCGGATTAATCGCATGGGGCGTGTCATCATGAATGTTGCCGTGTAAATCGACTTTAACCAGATTGGATGCCGTCACCTCTTCAAAAGTAAGCCCGAAGGCGTTAACCAGATAAAATTCTGTGTCTGGCACTTTCGCTGAAATGTGAGTGTAAATTAAATCACCCCATCCCATATCGGCAACCAGACGATAACAGGCGGCGAGATCAACACGGGTTTGCCATTCGGCATCGCTGACTTTGCCCTTGAGGCTGAATGACTCTAGCTCAAACACTTGTGCACTCTCTCTTTCAAAATAGCAGGCGTTTAAAACTACCAGACCGGCTTCTGCTTCACAATGAAGGAATATTTACTTATGGGCAAGGGGGCATGCAGGGCATGAATAATGAGCGGTATGCGAGGCGAAAAAATAGCATAAAAGAAAAGGGCGCAGTAATAGCTGCGCCCTGTAAGGTATTATTTTGCTTGTGCTTCTGTGGTAATACGCAATGTCACCTCATCAGAAACGTTAGGTACATATTTGTCGATGCCAAACTCCGAGCGCATTATCGTGGTCGTCGCATCAAAACCAATGGCTTGTTTCTCAGTCATCGGGTGTTGACCCTGTTTATTTAACGTAACGTCAAAAGTCGCCGGCTTGGTGGTGCCTTTGATGGTCAGGTCGCCATGAACCTTAAATTGGTCTGTGCCGGTTTCTTCTACTTTTGTGCTTTTAAAGGTAGCTTCAGGATACTCATCAACATTGAAATATTCTTCATTCATAAATTCGTTGGTGAGCTTTTTCACATAAGAATCGACAGTTTCTACCGGAATTGTCACATTGATGCTGGATGCGCTGACATTTTCATCGTCAAATGTAATCATGCCAGATGCATCGTCAAATGTGGCAGTAGGATTGGAAAACCCAAAATGGCTCCAGGAAGCAATAACACTGGTATGATCGGGATCAATTTTATAGGTAACAGGTTCAGCAATTGCAGCTGGCGCGACTAGCGCTGTAAAAACAACAGCAGACAAAATGGGTTTGTTTAAACGTTTCATTCAAATGGTTCCTTATCGGTGTTTGACACATATCATCTATTGATAGGGATAGAGTAGCGTTAAAGTTCAGCTACACCTGTCTCATCATTTGAAACGAAGCGTTTGATTTAAACGAACTTAATCAGCACTTTTCAGTAACCAGACATTGATTCTGGCAGAATCGACGCTTTTGAGACCGCCGTCAATATTGCTGTCCTGCACACAATCCAGCGCATAACTTGCCCTGTACAGGCTTTTGACTTCCTCAGCGGGCACGCTAAACGGCGGCCCGTCCATTTGCGACTGGTCATAATCGAAGGTAATGAGAAGTTGCGGCGCTTGTTGGGTAAGGTTCATAAGATGCTGAGCATATCTGATACGTACTTCATAAGGCAGCGCGACAAGTGCCGCACGGTCATAAATACCGTCGATTCTGCCTGTGTGATGCGAGGTCACACTAAAAATATCACCGACAAACACTTGAATGCCTGGGGCAGTATAGGTTTTCCCCAGATCGGTATCTTCCACAGCGGGGCTATAATCCAGCGCTTCGAACAGTTGTTTAACGGCCAGTTCACTTAACTCTGCGCCTACTACTTTATAGCCCTGGGTGAGCAGCCAGTGAATATCGCGGGTTTTGCCACACAACGGGACAAGAATGCGACTGCCTTTGGGCAGACCTAAGCCATGGAAGTGTCGGGTTAATCCGGGATTATAATCAGCTTCGTGAAAACCAATTTCATTGTCTTTCCACTTCTGATGCCAAAACTGTGCGTCCATGATGCGCTCCTGTATCACAACAAATAACGAGCATACCGCGATTTGCATTCCGGCAGAAGGGGGCGTTTAACAGGAAAATAACTTATAGATAAATTGCAGGTACTGCCTTTAAACCTGCAATGCAAAGAGCAGAAAAAGACTTATTTGTTACGGGGTTTCATCTCCTGTAACAGCATGGTGCCCATAACGGTTCGGTATTCAGCCCGATCTCCGCTTTCACTTTCCATTTTTTCCATGCTTTTCTTGGCCCATTCCATATACTCGCCGCGGCGTTTTTCATTTTCGTCTTCAGACGCCCACTCTGTAAATTCCTGAACGATATAAATATCAGGTTCATCGGAACGTGCATGCATGTTGTAAAGTACAGTATAGCTTTGCAGCCATTCTTTGGAGACCGCAAACTCCATATTTTTGCGCCATTCACTGGCTAACCATTTACTGTATTTGAGGCTTGCCCCATCAGCTGTTTTTATCCCCGTAACTTCCCAGTAGTTACCGCCAATGAAAGGGGGTTCGTGGTCATCAGCATAGGTATTTTGAATAGTTAAAAAACTAAAGACACAAAATAATACACCTCCAATCAATTGTTTTTTCATCGTGTTGCCCTCGTTGGTATCTGCAAAATAGCAGGTTGCTTTAGAACCCTAGACGCAGAACACTGAATTGTCTATTTTTTAATCAGGTGTAAAGTTATTTAAATAGAAAGGGAATGGCAAGACAGATGCCCAGTAATACAAAACTCCAGCAAACCAACCCACCAAGGACAGTGTTGCTGGCGCCTTTTATACTTGGCAAGACGGTGGTGGAGGAGCCTGGTTTCACGGCTGTTATGCTTAGCGCCACCAGAACCGTAACGCTAAACCCAATGGCATTCCACCAGAACCAGAACAAGGGCGCATCCAGTAACCACAGCAAAACATTGGTCAATACGCCAGTGGTCAGGCCGATATTTACCGCCAATGCAGAAGTGCTGCGAGTATGTATTCCCAGCAAAAACGTGGCTAGCACAGGGCCATAAAACACCGAGCCAATTTTGTTTATAGCTTCAATAACAGTAGGCGCGATATCGCCTGCATAAGCTGACAACAGCAGCGTTACAATACCCCAGCCAATACCTGCCAATCGCGCCTGACGTACATATTCCTGGTCAGATAAACGGCGTCCCTTCAGTCTGTTTATATCTTCTACTGAAACTGCAGCCAGACTGTTAATTGCAGAACTCAGGGATGACATAGCTGCAGCCATTATGGCGACCACCAAAAAACCCACCAGCCCACTGGGCAGATATTCCACAATAAATATCGGCATCATCCAGTCAGGTTTTCCTTCAGGAATCTGATTCATCAACTGTTGGTTGTTTAGGAAGAGGGTACCGATGACCAGACCAGTGGCGCAGTACAACAGGGTTATAGGGAAGCGTAAAAGCGCTACCGCCGCCAGCATTTTTCGCAGGTCGGTAAGACTACGTGTTGATAGTGACCGTTGAGCCTCCGACTGATCGCAGCCATAATAGGAGGCATAAAGAATTACCCCGCCAAATAGCATAGGCAGTAAGCCAAAATCAGCACCGCCAAGGCCTGCAGAGTCAGTGTTTATCGCAAGCAACCTGTCAGGTTGTACAGCAGCCATCACGTTACTGATGCCTCCGGCAGCATCCAGCGCCACAAATAAACACAGTGCCGCGCCGCTGACAATAAGCAACATCTGCAGAGCGTCGCCATATACAACGGCTTTCATGCCACCCATGGCGGAATAAATGAGTGTAATTACGCCAATCAGAGCAATCGCATGAAATTGTTCAAGGCCAATGGTCCCTTGTAAAATCAGGGAAATAGCGTAAATCATGATGGCGGTGGCAAATGAGCGGCTGAGCTGGAATACAAAACTGATAAGAAGACGGGTGGAGCGTGTGAAACGGCGCTCAAGGTAATCATACACGCTGACTACCCCTGCCTTGTGGAGTGATGGTAATAAGCGCCATAACATAAGCGCAACCGCGGCAGGCAACGCCAATTCATAAGAAAGCCAGATCAGTCCGCCGCTATCACGCAAACCTACAAATGCGGGTGCAGAAATAAAGCTGATAGCAGATAGTTGGGTAGCCATCACGGACAAAGCAATCGCGGGCCAGGACAACGTGCGCCCGGCTAAAAAATAATCCTTACCATCACCATGTCGGCGATATGCGGCGCCCAATAAAAGCATTCCCGCTAAATACGCCGCAATTATAATGTAGTCAAGTGTGGTCACACCCAATCATCCCTGAAGAGTTAGCGGCCTGTACCCCACAATAAATTGTCAGGCCGCTTCATAATACCGTTTTCAATAACGAACCCATTTGCCCGGTCACTGGCAACCAACACCGGGCCGTCCAGGTCCACAAATTGCGCGCTGCCAGCGAGCAGGTAAGCCGGTGCCATAGCAAGTGACGAGGCCACCATACAACCAACCATAATATCCAACTCATGATGTCTGGCGGCTTTTAACAATGAGCACGCCTCGGTAAGCCCCCCGGTTTTATCCAGTTTAATATTAATGGCCTGATACTTACCCACTAACGCTTTTAACGACGCGGTGGTATGGCATGATTCGTCAGCGCAAAGTGGCACCGGACACTGATAAGTGGCCAGGGCATCGTCTTCGCCAGCGGGTAAGGGTTGCTCAATCAATGCCACATTTAGTCTGGCCAGGGCAGGGGCTACCTGCTCAAGCAGTGGCATTGTCCAGCCTTCATTGGCATCAATTATAAAATGACTGTCTGGGCATACTTCGCTGATAGCGGTAACTTTGTCAATGACATCTTCCGGGTCAAGTTTGATTTTAATCAGCTCAGTCTTGCTAAAAGCTTTAGCATCCTGACACATCTTTTGCGTGGAACCCACACTCACAGTCTGAGCGGTGACACATGATTTTATTTCCTGCAGACCAATCAGTTTAGCCACAGGCTGGCTTTCAATCTTTGCTTTGAGATCCCACAATGCACAATCAAGTGCGTTACGTGCAGCACATGCTGGTAGTGTGGCATTGAGCCTGCGATGATCATCAATATGTTTGATTGCTGAGCGGGCACACTGAATTTTTTTCAATGTATCTTCAATACTCTGGCCATACCTTGCGTAAGGTACCGACTCGCCCCAACCGGTATATTCGCCATTGGTAACAGATACAACCACCACATCGGCCTGACTTTTGGCGCCTCTGGAGATGGCAAATTCCTGCGCTAAAGGCAGCGATTCATGATGGGCTTCAATCGTTAATTTCATAATTGGCGTACCAGTTCGTCAACACCATGCCTGACCGGATCCACGCACGGCAGATTAAATTGGGCGCTGGTTTGCTGGCACCAGGCGGTTGCTTCAGCATCAGTTACCGCACTGGTGTTCACCGCAATTCCAATAACCTGTGCTGCAGGATTAGTGAGCCGGGCAGCGCTAACATTCAGGTTTATGGTTTCTTCGATAGATGGCTGCGGCACGTGGGGTAACCCGCGCATGTGGCTGCGCTTTAATGCATGACATATGACCAGCGCATCTGGTTGTGAGCCATGCAGCAATCCCAGACTGACTCCTGCAAATGCAGGGTGCGATAAAGACCCCTGTCCCTCGATAATATCCCAGTGTTCAGGTGTATTATCCGGACTCAGCACTTCTGCGGCACCTGAAATAAAATCGGCAATGACGCAGTCTATAGGAATGCCTTCTCCGGCTACCAGAATGCCACTTTGTCCGGTGGCCCGAAAGGTCGCCGAAATATCATTTTGTTGCAGCGCCCGGGTCAGGCTCAAAGAAGTATACATTTTTCCTACTGAGCAATCTGTGCCAACGGTAAGCAAGCGTTTACCGCTACGTTTTTTACCCGTTCCAGTTTTCAGTTTCAGGCTAGGGTGGCGAATATCCACAAGCCTGACATCGGCATCCTGTGCTTGTTTCACCAGTTCTGGATAGTTGCTTAGCTTATCGTGTAAACCGCTAACTATATCCATTCCAGCGTCAATGGCTTTGAGGATATGTTCAAGGTAGCGTTCGTCCAGATGGCCACCACTGTTGGCAAAGCCCAGAATAAAACTTTTTGCCCCGCGTTCCGCGGCCTGATCGATATCCAGTGCCGGACAACCTGTGGTCACCTCACACCCGGGCAGCGCATATTCGCCCAGGCATTTTTCGGCACGCCAGTCAGCCACGCTACGGGCCATTTTAATACTCAATGGGTCGGTAGCATCGCCTATAAAGAGCAGGTAGGGAGACTGAATCACATCATTTCCTTGGATTGTAGGGATTGAAAATACCGGGCAAGCTTTGATACGCACAGCCGGCAGCTTGGATTATTTACCTGTCAGGGTTCTTTTGTGGCTCGAAACATCTCAATATGTGGGATACCGTCTTCATCATAAGCCTCCCCTTCACAGATAAATCCGAAGCTTTCGTAAAAGGCGCGCAGATGTAGTTGCGCAGAAATACGCATCGCCCGGGTGCCAAACGTTGCTTCACTGCATGCAAGTGCTTTCGCCACGAGTTGGCGTCCGAGTTGACGGCCGCGCATAGTCGGAGCCGTTACGACACGACCCATAGCAGGCTCTGAGTATTTAATTCCAGGTTCAAATAGCCGGGCGTAGGCGACTAGCGTCTGTGCCTGCCAACCCAGTAGGTGCCAGGCCTGTAAATCCAGCGCATCAATATCTGGGTATAAACAGGTTTGCTCCAGCACAAAAACCGCCTGACGGAGCTGGTACATCCCATGAACATCCCGCGCGCTAAGCGAGTCAATCTTCGCCCACTGCCATTGCATAAAGTCTCCTTTGCTGGTTTAGCTAAACCAGTAACCTAGCGGGAATCATGCCGAAGGTAAATGAATTGGAGACAAAAAAACCCGCTTAAAGCGGGCTTTTTTAATTTTTACTTTTCGATCTCACTCATCAAGAAAGCTACGCAGCTGCTCAGAGCGGCTGGGGTGGCGAAGTTTTCTCAACGCTTTAGCTTCGATCTGACGGATCCGCTCACGGGTAACATCAAATTGCTTACCCACTTCTTCCAGCGTATGGTCAGTGTTCATATCTATACCAAAGCGCATTCTCAATACTTTTGCTTCACGGGCTGTCAAACCAGCCAAAACTTCCTGGGTAGCGCCTTTCAGACTACCACCAGTCGCTGAATCCAGTGGCTGAATAATGGTACTGTCTTCAATAAAGTCGCCCAGATGTGAATCTTCATCATCGCCAATCGGCGTTTCCATGGAAATCGGCTCTTTAGCGATTTTCAGCACCTTACGAATCTTATCTTCAGGCATTAACATGCGTTCGGATAATTCTTCAGGGCTTGGCTCACGTCCCATTTCCTGCAGCATCTGACGTGATATACGATTCAGTTTGTTGATAGTTTCAATCATATGCACAGGGATACGTATGGTGCGCGCCTGGTCAGCTATAGACCGGGTAATTGCCTGGCGTATCCACCATGTAGCATACGTAGAGAACTTGTAACCGCGGCGGTATTCGAACTTATCAACCGCCTTCATCAGACCAATGTTACCTTCCTGGATAAGATCTAGGAATTGCAGCCCTCGGTTGGTGTACTTCTTAGCAATAGAAATAACCAAACGCAGGTTGGCTTCCACCATCTCTTTTTTCGCGCGGCGGGCTTTGGCCTCACCGATAGACATCCGGCGGTTGATATCTTTAATGTCAGCAATGACCAGGCCGGTCTCCTGCTCAACCTGCGTCATTTTTGACACACTACGTTCTATATCTTCTTTATGCTGGGTCAGCGCATCACTGTAGCTACGGTTCGCTTTGATAGCTTCGTGCAGCCATTTTGTCGATGTCTCGTTGCCCGCAAATGCCTTGATAAAGTCTTTCTTAGGCATTTTGGCGTTAATGACACTGTACTTCATGACCAGGCGTTCCTGGATCCGTACTTTGTCCATCATGCCACGCATGTTTTTAACCATACGATCGAATTGCTTGGGCACCAGGCGGAATTCTTTGAAAATTTCGCTCAGGGCAACAATTTCTTTTCGGGCATCAGGATGCGAACGCCCCTGCGCTTCAATAACGTCCCGTGCTTTACCGTACTGATCCCTCAGTTCAGCGAACTTCTCCCGAGCCTGCTCAGGATCAACACCGCTATCATCTTCTTCTTCAGCATCCTCATCATCGTCGTCCTTTTTGTCATCGTCTTCATCTTCAAGCTCTTCTTCTGAAAGCTCTGAACCGATGTGAGTCGCCGTCGGTGCTAAATCCCGATCATCGTCGGGGTCAACAAATCCGGAAATGATATCGCTAAGACGAATCTCTTCAGCCTCATACAAATCCCATTGTTCAAGCAGATAAGTAATGGCTTCAGGATACTCTGCCACAGACGATTGCACCTGATTGATGCCATCTTCTATGCGCTTGGCAATTTCAATTTCACCTTCGCGGGTCAAAAGTTCAACCGTTCCCATTTCCCGCATATACATGCGAACCGGATCGGTGGTGCGGCCTATCTCACTTTCAACTGTTGCCAATGCCTGGGCAGCAGCCTCAGCTGCATCCTCATCGGCGGTGGTTTCCTGCATAAGCAATTCGTCAGAATCCGGAGCGGCTTCTGACACCTGAATGCCCATGTCATTAATCATGCGAACAATATCTTCGATCTGATCAGAGTCGACTATGTCTTGCGGCAGGTGGTCGTTTATTTCTGCAAAAGTTAAGTAACCTTGCTCTTTACCTTTTGCAATCAGGAGTTTAATCTGAGATTGCTTGCTTTGCGCCATAGAACCTACACTTCTCACAATTATTAATTAAGCAAAAAAGCACATTCAAGCTGACGTTTTGTCCGTTGCTCGTCCATGCTTGCTGTCGTTTTGTCACCGCACCTGTCAGAGCGCGCTGCCCTGTTTTCGGTTGAAAATTGTTCCGCAAATAAGTACGTAAACTTGCAGCGAATTGACCAGTATAGCAGACAAATGCCCATTTATACTAGGCTACAGGCATGTTTTTCAAACAAAAATAATATCTGCTAATGCATCGATTGACGTTCTTTCATCAGCATAGTCAGCTCTTCTTTTTCCGCTCGGCTAAGTGGTTGGATCCGCGAGCGTGAAAGTAAGGTTTCAATACGACTATCAAAATGCCAATCCAGCAACCGCGCGAAACTATCTTTGAAAACCCGTTCCTGTTCTGTCTCGCTGACCAGGTGTTCCTGTTGCAGTAACTTAGCGATAGCAGAAGAATGGGGATGATCGCGGAAGTTTTCAATAAGCTGGGCCGTGGTTGTTCGCGGATGCTGTATACAGTAATGGTGAATATCTGTAAGCAGGTCAATGCCCGCAATGCCGCTGCCTCCCAACAGCTGCGGCATCACCTCATCGCAACGCGCCGCCAGGGAGGGCGTGTCCAGCAACAGGCGAACCAGGGTGCGCACCGGTGACAGACGGGTTTTCTGCACGGTGTGGCGACTGGCTCCGCCGCCCGGCCGGGATGCGTGCTGATTGGCCTGCGCAATATCCTGTTGGAGCCTGAAACGATCGTACTCGCCAGTATGTTTGGCCAGTTCTTCGGCTAACATTGCGCGTTGATTTTCACCTGCAACACTATCAATAAGAGGCTGCGCCGCTGTCTTTAACGCCAGTTTACCTTCTGGTGTGCCCGCCTCATGAGTCTTTAACAGGGTTTCAAAGAAGAAACGGGACAGGGGCAGCGCCTCCTTATCAAGCATGGTTAATAATGGTTCTGCACCCACACTTCTTACCATTGTGTCAGGATCCTCGCCATCGGGTAAAAACATAAAGGTGAGCTTCACGCCATCCTTTAAGACCGGCAGCGCATTTTCCAGTGCACGCCACGCGGCCTGGCGACCGGCATTATCACCATCGTAACAGCATACAATATGGTTGGTGGAGCGCATTAACAGGCTCAAATGATCAGGCGTTGTGGCAGTACCCAGGGCAGCGGTAGCGATATTGATATCAAACTGACTGAGCGCCACCACATCCATATAGCCTTCCACCACCATAATTTTGTCGAGATGGCGATTATTCTGACGGACCTGATAGTAGCCAAACAGCTCTTGCCCTTTATGAAAAATGCGGGTTTCTGGCGAATTGAGGTATTTCGGGCCGTTATCACTTTCCAGCACGCGGCCACCAAATCCGACTACCCGCCCTCGACGATCCCGAATAGGAAACATGATGCGATCGCGGAAAAAGTCATACTGCTTGCCGTTATCATTTTGATTAACCAGCTTAAGCTCGATAAGCTGATTAACTCGCTGCGAGGTCGTGCCGAATGTTTTAAGGACACCATCCCATTCGCTGGGGGCGTAACCAATGTCCCACTGTTTAACTATATCGCCGGACAAGCCACGACCTTTCAGATAGGTGATAGCTTTTGAGCTGTTTGGGTGACTGCGTAGCTGATGCCGGTAGTATCTGGCTACCTGTTCCATCAAGCTATAGTCGTCTTCCTGCTGCAGTTTTTTGGCCTGACTCATTGCCGGCGTGGTGCCTTGCTCCCGCGGAACTTCAAGACCGTGTAACTTGGCCAGCTCTTCAATTGCCTCGACAAACTCCAGTCGATCAAATTCCATCAAAAAGGAAATAGCATTCCCGTGGGCGCCACAACCAAAGCAATGATAGAACTGCTTATCCTGACTTACAGTGAAAGAGGGGGTTTTTTCATTATGAAACGGGCAGCAAGCCTGATAATTTTTACCGGCTTTTTTAAGTTTGACCCGGGTGTCAACAATATCGACAACGTCGGTTCTGGACAGGACATCATCGATGAAATCCCGAGGTATTTTTCCGGCCATGAATTTTGTTTTCTAAAAGAAAGCAGTTACTTTAACAAGATGGGAAAATGGCGCAACAGTGAATCGTTGCGCCGAAATCGCTTTAGCTGTTTAAACGGGCTTTGATTTTGCCGCTCAGTGCACCCATATCAGTGCGACCCTGAACATTGGGTTTCAACTGCCCCATGACTTTACCCATATCCTGCATGCCACTGGCACCAGTCTGAGTCATAGCCTCATCAATCAGCGCATCCAGCTCTGCATCAGTCAACGGCTGCGGCATAAAACTTTCAATCACGCTGATTTCAGCACGCTCTGTAGCCGCAAGATCTTCACGTCCGGCATCATCGTACTGCTTTGCAGCATCCTGACGCTGTTTGATCATCTTCGTCAAGACTGCCAGTACATCGGCATCACTTAACGTAATCTGCTCATCAATTTCGCGCTGACGAATAGCAGCGACTGCCATTCGGATGGTGCCCAGACGAACTTTATCTTTAGCTCGCATGGCATCTTTCTGCGCATTTTTTAATTCTTCAATTAAAGCCATGGCAGGACCCTATAAAAAGAAAGCCTTATAAACGACAAAGGTGCCAGCAGGCACCTTTGAGAATAACCACTATCTTAGTAGAGTTTTACGCGACGTGCGTTTTCGCGAGCCAGCTTTTTCAAATGACGTTTCTTCGCTGCAGCTTTCTTGCGCTTACGTTCCCACGTAGGCTTTTCGAAAAATTCACGACGACGAACTTCTGACAGAACGCCTGCTTTTTCACAAGAACGCTTGAAACGACGAAGCGCGACGTCAAACGGCTCGTTTTCTCTAACTTTAACGATAGGCATTAAGTACTCACCTCAAAATTATCACAGTTGAACCGGGCAATTTATGCTCAGAAAATGGCACCCGGGTTAAAAATGGTGCGAAATTCTAATCATTCGCGGACCAAATGTAAAGCCAGAATTGTTAAAAAATAGCCAATTTGCTGCCAAATCTACGATCCACCATTCCCAGCCCTCATCATACGCGGTAAACTCCTGCCGTCTTTTAAGCAGGTATGGGTCAACTTATGCGTATTCTGGGAATCGAAACTTCCTGTGATGAAACCGGTATCGCGGTCTACGATGATCAGCAAGGGTTATTATCTCACGAATTATACAGTCAGGTAAAACTGCATGCTGATTATGGCGGGGTGGTGCCTGAACTAGCCTCCCGGGATCATGTCCGTAAAACCCTGCCTTTAATAGAAAAAGCCATGCAGGACGCTAAAACCTCGCCGCGCGATCTGGATGGCATCGCCTTTACCCAGGGGCCAGGGCTGGTAGGCGCTTTGCTGGTGGGGTCTTCCGTAGGTCGCGCCCTGGCTTTTGCGTGGGATATACCAGCGGTAGGTGTCCATCACATGGAAGGGCATTTACTGGCACCTATGTTAGAAAAGGAAAAGCCCGACTTTCCGTTTGTGGCCTTACTGGTATCCGGCGGCCATTCTATGCTTGTCAAAGTCGCCGGACTGGGGCGATATGAGGTGCTGGGGGAATCCATAGACGATGCGGCCGGGGAAGCGTTTGATAAGACAGCCAAATTGCTGGGGCTGGATTATCCGGGCGGGCCGCTACTGGCCAAATTGGCCGAAAAGGGTGAACCCGGCCACTATCAGTTCCCAAGGCCTATGACCGACCGCCCGGGCCTGGATTTTAGCTTCAGCGGCCTCAAAACATTCGCCGCGAATACCATTCGGGGTGCTAAGAGTGATGAGCAGACCCACGCCAATATTGCCTATGCCTTTGAGGAGGCCGTGGTGGATACATTAATGATCAAATGTCGCCGGGCGCTTAAGCAAACCGGCATGAAGCGGCTAGTGATTGCTGGTGGTGTGAGTGCTAATAAACGGCTACGAGCGGCGATGGAAGGCATGATGAAAAAACTCCACGGCGAGGTGTATTATCCAAGTCTTGCTTATTGCACTGACAACGGCGCAATGATTGCCTATGCCGGGATGCAGCGACTCAAAGCCGGACAAACCGTAGATCTCAGTGCCACCGCTAACCCCCGGTGGCCGCTGGATACCCTGCCGGCCGTTGATTAAGGCTGTGTCATCATTGTGTAAAATGCGCGTCATCAGGCTGACATGGCTAGCCGCGAGACTTTCAAAAAGATGTTAACGGAAGCTATCAATGTTACGATTTTTACTGAGCTTTTGTCTGGGCCTGATAATGCTCAGCATGGAAGCGACTGCCAAACCCACCAACAACCAGCACGTGGTACTTATTTCAGTGGACGGGCTGCGCCATGATTATATAGAAAAATATCAGGCTGAAGCACTGGCCAACATTGCAAAACAGGGAATAAGGTCCGAACGGTTGATACCGGTTTATCCGGCAAATACCTTTCCTAATCATCTCTCGGTCATTACCGGGCGGTATCCGGTCAACCATGGCATTGTGAATAATCGGTTCGCCGATAAGACAAGGCCGAAGGGTAACGGGTTTGCCCATTACGCCATGGGTAAAGGAAACCAAGACAGTACCTGGCTTAACGGAACGCCATTGTGGAATTTAGCAGAGTTAAATGGTGTTAAAGCTGCCACCTATTTCTGGCCTGAGTCTGATGCCCGGATAAACGGGCGCACGCCAACCTACTATTATCATTACTCCAAATATGCAGATTATCAGGCGCGTGTGGACCAAATTATTGACTGGCTCACACTGCCCGCCGAGACTCGCCCACGATTTATCGCTGGTTATTTTTCACTGGTCGATAGTCAGGGACATAACTTCGGGCCTGACGCGAAACAAACAGAAGATGCGGTGACCCGCATAGATGCCCTGTTGGGCCAGCTTTATAAGCGCCTGCAGACTTTTGATTTCCCGGTAAATGTGATTATTGTTTCTGATCACGGTATGCAACAAACCGATGCCAGCAAAAAAATCTTATTAGAAACACTATCCATCGATTCAACGTTGTTTGAGGTGGTCAATCAGCATACTCAGGTGCATATTTACGCCCGGGGAAAAAACGCGTCGCAACAGATAACTAAGCTGGAAGGTCATCTGGAGAGTATTGCAAATCAAGGCTTCAAGGTAATGAACTCCACGCTGCGTAAGAAGTATCATTATCCGGTCACTGCCCGGACCGGCGATATTGTGTTGCAGGCACAGCCCGGGGTTGTCTTTGCTGACAATGAACAAAGTAATATTAAGCCTGGCGCGCATGGATACTGGCCAGAGACACCGGCGATGGGGGCGACCTTCATAGCGGCAGGCCCTGCATTTAAAGTAGATAAGCAGCTACCACCGATGAGTAATCTTGAGATCTATCCGGCCGTTGTCCACATTATGGGTTTGCCTTTACCGGATGATATCGATGGGACGCTGGAAATTATCCGACAAGGCTTAGAGTAGGCGCGTGTTGAATCTTACAGGCGGGCTTAAGGCTGACCATCAGATTTGAGCTTGCCCTGCTTATTCCAGACTCTGGTTTCCTCACCTTTCAACAGACGCTGAATATTAGCCCGGTGACGCAGAATAATCAGCAAAGACAACATCGCCACAGGTAGGGTATATAACGGCTTGATAAACCAAACATATACCGGCGCAAGGGCGACAGTGATGATAGCTGCCAATGATGAATAACCCCAGATAAACAGGGCTACACACCAGGTGAAAATAAGCAGGGCGCCGAATTGCAAGCCGATGGGCAGCATTGCCCCAAAAGCAGTCGCCACCGCTTTGCCGCCTTTGAACCCAAAATAGAGCGGAAAAATATGGCCCAAACAAGCGGCAATACCGATCAGCCCCAGCGCCACCGCATCAATACCTATCCAATAGCTGATGTATACCGGCACGGTGCCTTTCAATATATCCATGACCAAAACTAAAATAGCGGGAATTCTACCGCCCAGGCGATAAACATTAGTTGCCCCCGGATTCTGTGAGCCCGCCTGTCGTGGGTCGGGTAGCCGGTATAACTGGCAGATGACGACAGCACTGGAAAGTGAGCCGCACAGGTAAGCAATGCTCACCATCAAAATTATCGTTGCAATCATGTTATACGGCCGATGTTCAGGTTACACTTGCTTCACACTACTAAAAAGCGCGTAAATGCGCCAGTCACATACGCATGTCAGCGACTGAGCGATAGTGCGCCAGCTAACCAAATTGGCTGCAATTTATGGATCAGATACATATTCAGGAACTGGGTGTTGATGCGCTTATCGGCGTTTATGACTGGGAACGAAAGCAAAAAACACATTTGCTGATTGACCTGACCATCCAGGCTGACTTGCTTCGGGCCCGGCACAGTGACGATGTAGCCGATACTATCGACTACGCTGTGCTAGCTGAGTTTATTCAATCCGAGGCTACCTCTACTCAGTTTGAGCTGCTGGAAGCCCTGGGGCATTTTCTGTGTAATGCGGTACTTCGCGCATTTCCCATCGCCGCTATTTCCCTGGCCATTACCAAACCAAATATTCTGCCTGACGCAAAAGCGGTTACGGTGACTATTTCAGCAGCGCGTGATCAATGATAAACAGAATTCTTATAAGTGTTGGCTCGAACATTGAAAGGACCGAGCATATCAGGGCGGGCGTAGCGGCGCTAAAGCAACATTTCAGCCATGTGATTTGCTCTTCGGTTTACGAAAGTGAAGCCGTAGGCTTTGATGGGGCCACCTTTTACAATTTGGTGGTATGTGCTTGTACAGGGCTGGATGTGGCGCAAGTCAACGACAGGTTAAAGCAAATTGAAAAAGAGAATGGAAGGACACACACGGAAAAAAAGTTTTGTTCCCGTACTCTTGATCTGGATCTTTTGACCTTTAACGACGTAGTGACTGCGCACCCGATACCCCTGCCCAGAGAGGAAATTCTTTACAATGCCTTTGTGCTGCGGCCGCTGGCTGAACTGGTGCCAGAAGATATTCATCCACAGGTTCAAACAACCTATCGGGTGTTATGGCAAACATTTGAAGACAATAACCAGCCTTTGTGGCCAATAGCTTTTGACTGGAGCGATGTATAAGCAATGACGCTTTTTGAAATTATTGTGTTGGCAATTATTCAGGGAATCACTGAATTTTTGCCCATTAGTAGTTCTGCACATTTGATTTTACCTGCCGAACTGTTGGGGTGGGTGAATCAGGGGCTGGCATTTGATGTTGCTGTTCATGTGGGTAGCTTGCTCGCAGTTATGATTTATTTTCGAAACGATATTTATTGTATGGCAGGTGCCTGGTTGACCCGGGGGTTTACAAAACATCAGACCCAGGATAGCAAGCTTGCCTGGTATGTTATTCTGGCCACCATTCCGGCGGTGGTCGCAGGCTTTTTGCTAAAAGACTGGATTGCTGTTAACGCACGCAGCGCACTGGTTATTGCCTGTACTACCATCGTCTTTGGCTTGTTACTGTGGTACGCCGACAGGGCTGCCCGCCACACCAGAGACTTATCGAATATGGGTCTGAAAGGGGCAATTATTATTGGTCTGGCCCAGGCTATTGCATTGATTCCCGGCACCTCCCGCTCAGGAATTACCATGACGGCAGCGCTAATGCTGGGGTTCAATCGGGAAAGTGCCGCCAGATTTTCGTTTTTGCTATCTGTACCCGTTATTCTTGGCGCTGGTACGCTGGCCGTTCTGGAATTAGTACAGTCTGGCGAAGCAGTAGACTGGGGCGCTCTGTTGTATGGCGCGGCCTTTTCGTTTGTCAGTGCCTATCTGTGTATTTATCTGTTTTTAAGCTGGATCTCCCGTATCGGCATGCTGCCGTTTGTAATATACAGGCTGGTGCTGGGTGCAGTGTTACTGTGGTTTGTCTTCGCGTAAAATGCGTATAAAACGTCAGGCCACTATTTGAAAATAAAAGGATATAGCATGTCTGAGACTATTTTTACTAAGATCATAAATCGCGATATCGAGGCGGAGATTCTGTACGAGGATGAACAGTCGCTGGCGTTTAAAGATATTAACCCCCAGGCTCCGGTACACTTTCTGGTAATCCCAAAAAAAGCCATCGCCACCATTAACGATATTACCGAGGCAGATGAGGCACTGGTAGGTCACTTGTCAGTTGTGGCGGCAAAGGTGGCTGATGAGCTGGGTATCGCTGATGAGGGTTATCGTACGGTGATGAACTGTAATGAATTTGGTGGGCAGAGCGTTTATCACATTCATTTGCATGTAATGGGTGGAAAGCTATTAGGCTGGCCTCCATACACTGACAAACCCAAAAATTTAGAATAAAAAAGGGAGGCTAAGCCTCCCTTTTTCTCGCTGAAGATAAGTTACAGGCCAAGCTGCGCTTTGCCCTGGTTAAAATGAATATCTACCGGGATATCAGCTTTTTCCAGTTTAGCCAAATCACTGGCCAGTTCAGGTTTTATTACGCCCATTTTTTCTACCAGCTGAGTCACCCCCTGATAGTCGCCGTCGCCTTGTAAAATAAGGATTTTTTGCGACAGCGTTTTTACAGCATCCTGCATTTTTTCCATATTTACCCGATAAAAGCCGTCTTCGGTTTTTTCGAATGCACCTTCCTGGGCAAAATAATTAAAGCGGATCATGTTAGCTTTACCGTGCGCACTGGAAGCGCCAAAGCGCACTGAGCGGAAAATTCCAGCCATAAAGGTCACATAGTAGTCCTCTAACGCGCCCTCTGTTATCTCACCTTTTTCCAACAGGCTTTGAACCATATATAGCCCCAGAATGTCCGCTTTGCCTTCTTCAAGTGCCGAAGCATGTTCTTTCAGTGCCGACCGCACTGTACCTTTGCCATCCAGCGTATTTTTTATGCCCAGACCGTGGGCAACTTCATGAAACATGGTATTGGCAAAAAAAGCATCAAAAGTGATGTGTTCACGTTGTGAAGGAACAATCAATTGTTTGGATATCGGCATCAGGATATGCTCAAATTTTGCCTGCATGGCATTTTTCAGCTGTAGTCGGCGAGTACCTTTTTCCAGCTGTACACGCTCATCATTGGGCAGATTGATGGCTATGGTTTTGCTGCCAGCATTGGAGTGTCCAGCATAATAAATAACGTCATAGGCGCCTAAATCGGCGTCTGACCCGGGCATTTCAGCTTTATATTTATCAGGAACAGGTAAGCCGCGCTGAAGCTCTGGTAGAAACTGAGCATATTTCGATAGTTTTTCGCTCCAGTCTTTGTCCTTCAACAACACATAGGCTTCAAATGCTGCCCGATAACCAAATAGCTGGTCTTCATAGGTTTCAATGGGCCCGATCACTAGTTCAACCGGATTGCTCTTCATATCCATCCAGGCCATATCTGAATCAAGATATTCATTGCTCAGCAACGCCTCTGCCCGCAGCCTGAGGTATTTAGCAAAGTCTTTGTCGTCAGCCAGTTTGGCAGCCTCTTTCAATAATTGTGAGGCCTCCGTTAACTGTGCCTGGTAAGCTTTAGAATAAGGGATTGTATAGAGGTCGCCGTTATTATTGCGCCTGACCAGAGAGTAAAGGCCTTTTTTATCTTCAAACTCGGCATGTTCGAACTCTTCTTTGGTCATATCTTCAGGATAGAACTGCGCCCCTTCAGGTTTGCTGTCAAACGTTGATAAAAAGGCCGCGTCGCCGTTCAGTCTATCCCACGGACCATAATTAATTTGTGCAAAATGGGCGATATCCTCATTGGTCAGGCTGTTTAAGAATGCTGATTTTTCACTCCCAAAAGCCTGCTCCCAAAACAGGTCATCCATGACTATTGCAGCATCAATTAATTTCGCCACCATTTGTTTTTGGTTATCGCTCAATCGGCTAAGATCGGCATCCAAAGCCACAGGCTGGTAAATGAACAGGCGTTCTTTGTCGATAGTGAGTTGTTGTTCTTGCTGACTGTTATTGTCAGTGGTTGTAACAGGCTGTTGTTCGGCGCTTTGCGCTGTCGCTGTATGTTCAGGTGAATCGCTGCACCCGGCAGCAAGCAATGTTGAAGCCGCCAGCGCAAGTGCGGTTTTTTTTAATTGAATGTTAGCCATGATTCTCATTTCTATTCGTTATTTTATATTGGGCAAACAGAGGCCCTGTAATTGTTACTTAGCCGCCAGCAATCTGCCAGCCGGGTAATGTTACCAAGCATAACCATTGTTGCCGGGCAAGGCTATAGTATCTGATACGCTGGACTCTATTTGCACATGTGCGCAGTATGATATTGACTGCTATATTAATTTTGAAGGGAAGGGTGCATGCCATGTTGAAACTAATAAGCAGCTTTCGTTTCCCCATATTTTGAAAATAAAAATTATCATGCCGTAATAAGGACGATGTATGTCTACAGAAAATGCATTACTTTCGATACTGGTGGAAAAAGTCAATAACGATACCCTGGTCTTACCCACGCTACCGGCTATCGCTCTACAGGTCCGCCGGGCTGCTGATGACCCGAATATCAATCTTGGCCGGATGGGCGAGGTTATCAGTAAAGATCCATCGTTAGCGGCAAGAATCATAAAAATTGCCAACAGTGCTTATTTAGGACGTACCGTCAAAGTAAATTCAGTCAGCCAGGCGGTTACCAGAATTGGTTTACAACAAATCAAAAATGTTGCTACTGCACTGGCGATGGAGCAGTTGTTCGTATCAAAAAATACCTTAGTAGGTGAATACCTGAAAAAGGAGTGGACAGATACTATCGAAGTGGTTGCTAATGCACTGGCCGCGTTGCAGATTTATGCGAATAAGTCGAATAAACGGGAAATCAGCGTAGATACTATGACGCTCACAGCGCTGGTGCATAATATTGGTGTTTTACCGATTTTGACCGAAGCCGAACGCAACGAAGATGTATTCGCGAACCCAACCTTTCTGGACGAGGCTATTCAAAAAGTTTCCGGCCCGATTGGCGGCAGTATTATGCGTGAGTGGGGCTTTGGTAATAGCTTTGTTAATTCAGCTGAACACTGGAGAAATATCGCGATGGTACCTAAAACACTGGGTTACCTAGATTTTGTTCGGGTAGGTGCTGCTCTGGCCGGACGTATGGACGAGCAAAAAGAGGTCGTGCTGACCCGAGCGGTAGAACGGGGCGCGCTAACCAGCCTGGAAGACGTAAAGACCGATGAATTTACAGAGTTACGCGATAATGCCAGGCAGATATTTGCCTGATTAACGTAGCGGCGCCGTATGTGCTGAAAGGCTGCGGCGTTTTTCCAGCGCGACCATTGTCAGCCCCAGCCCCAGCCCCCATACTGGCGCACCCAGCTGAAACAAGCTCATGCCGGATGCTGTGCAAACCAGGGTCATAAGCGCTGCCTTTCGATAGCGCTCCTGCACCATGCTGTTAAGCAGTGCACTTTGCAGGGTACCCAGCAGTGCCAGGCCAGCTAACAGATGGATCACCACGTCGGGCATATGGGTAAATAAGGTCACCACAAGACCCGCCGCCAGTCCTAACAGAATATAAGCGATGCCGGCGATCACTGCAGCCAGATATCGATACTCGCGTTGGCGGCCTGCATCCTCACCCATACAAATCGCTGCAGTAATCGCTGCATAATTAAATGTAAATCCGCCCATGGGCCCAAGCCCCATCTGCAACGCGCCCAGACCCGCTAAAACCGTTCTGTGATCAGGTTGGTAGTCGTAGCTTTTCAGAATTGCCATACCAGGAACATTCTGTGAGAGCATAGTGATCACAAACAACGGGAGAGCCAGACTAATACATGCTGTTACAGAGAACTCCGGGGTGATCCACACTGGTAAAGCAAGGTCTGCCTGCCAGTCCAGCTGCGTGAGATTCCCCGCCCAAATACTACATGCCACACCCAGTGCCAGCAGTAACATCATCAGGAAGCGCGGAAATAATTGACCGGCAATAATATAAGTGATTACAAACAGCGCGGTGATAAGAGGGGCCTGACTGACATCAACAAACACGTTCAGACAAATAGGCAGTACTATCCCGGCCAGAAGTGCCGATGCGATATTCGACGGGATTGCAGTGATGAATCGCATCAGCGGACGATTAAGTGCACATAAAAAAGTCAGTGCCCCTGCTATTACAAATGCGCCAATGACTTCAGCCAGCGGAAAAACCGCTGCCGCACTAATCAAAAATGCTGCCCCCGGGGTGGACCAGGCCGTGACCACAGGCATTTTGTACCAAAGTGAAAAAACAATACAGCTTACGCCCATTCCAATCCCCAGGGCAAACAGCCAACTGACAACCATGGAGCCAGATGAGCCGGCAGCTCTGGCCGCTTCTATCACCAGCACTACAGCACTGCTATAGCCAACAACAACAGCTGTCAGTCCGGCAGCAATATGGGATACAGAAAGAGCTTTGGTCATGGTGCACTCCTTTACGCGAGGGTCGTAGCTGGTAGACTGTGCGTTAAAGCGCACATGCAGTAATTTATCACCGTGCGTTATAACGCACAAGGGCGGGATGATGAAAAAAGATTCTACTGAAATTACCCGGCAAATAGCTTGTCAGCTGAAAAAGCAGAGACAACAAAAACGCTGGTCTTTGGATAGAACGGCTCAGGCTACGGGTGTTTCCAAGGCCATGCTGGGTCAGATCGAGCGCGAAGAGTCAAGCCCAACAATTGCAACATTATGGAAAATAGCTACCGGCCTGCAATGCTCGTTCTCTTCATTTATCACATCTGAAGACAGTGTGGCTAATACGTTTAGCGAGCAGAAACTCGCTACATTTCGCCATGATCCGCATATGCAGGTGGCCACTTTATTTACGTTTAATCCTATGACTCGAATGGAAGCATTTGAAATTACGCTGACCAACCAACATGAGCAGATATCTACCGCCCATGCCAGCGGTGTACTGGAGCACATCCACGTGTTACAGGGAGCGCTGTCCGTGTGGCAGGGAGAAAGCTGGCAGCAAATAGATGAAGGAAAGCAGTGCATTTTGCAGGCAGACAAGGAGCACGGTTATCGTGACGAGGCGGGCCAAACTACATTTATAGATATCATCTGCTATCCGTAATAATGCTGTTGACAGCATCCGGTTTGAGGGGAGCATTGTCGATATGTTGAGTTATAAATGAGTTGCAGTGTGGACATAACCGGGTGATAAAATAGGACCGGCAAAAAAGACGAGCAGTCAGCATGCTTTTTTGCCGGCTTACACGCTACGCTTCGTTCAGTTTCAGGGTTTTTCGCATTTCATCCAAAAATACGCAAAGCTCCGAAGACATTAGCGTAAACTCTGCATCCAGTCGGGCAGGAGCCTGATCTTTTGGAATATCTTCCATTTCCTCTTTAATCCGATCGGTGAACTTAATTCGTTTGAAAGAGCCATCCTCGGCGATTAATGCAGTCAGAGAATCCTGCCACGCAAAGCCAATTTTTTGCACCAGCTTGCCAGAGTCCAGGTGGAGCTGAATTTCCTCACTGTCCAGCGGCTGGTTTTTGCATCGGATAACGCTTTCTAAGTCATCGGTAGACTTAAGTTCTGCTTCTTCCAATAGTTCAATATTGTCCGGCGCACCGTCCGTTAGCCAATGGGTTAATTCAGACTGCAGGCTATGACGGGCCAGCGGTACGACGGGTAACGAGGTAATGGCTTTACGAACCATAGCCAAAAACCCTTCGGCTTTCCCATCTGAAGAGCTATCGATAACTACCAGGCTATCAGGAAGCGATATAAATCCATGGGTGTAGCTGTTTTTTGTAAAGGCCCGGGGCATCAGCTGAGTGATGATCTCCTGCTTAAGATCAGCCTGCGCTTTTTTCCCCACCGGCGAACCGGTTTCCGCTTCAATCTTGGCTACTTTTTCAGCCAGTTCAGCGTTAACAACTGTCGAGGGAAGAATACGTTCCTGTTTTTTTATGGTGATCCAGTACCGTTCCTGTACTTTGTGAAACATCATCGTATCCTGTCCCACCTGTGAAAACGGTGAAACAAAACCACTGGTGGCCAGATCCTGGCTACCACAGGGACGAAACGCGAATTCGCGCAATGCATTTTGCAAATCGTCGTCATCTAACGATAACGGTTGGGTTATTTGATAGGCTTTTATATTTTTAAACCACATTACCACACGCTACTTTGAAAATTACGGGCGGCAAGCGTATCAACCGGCTCCCCTTCGCGCAACGGCCTTAAGTGTAAATTTCAGGCCCGCTGTCGAGGAAAGCGGATATGGTAACGTAGTCCTTTTCCAGGTGTACTGAAGGGAGTTATGCTACCATTCAGTGCCTGAGTCACCAGATTGTACATAATGTGCGTGCCCAGGCCAGAGCCGCCCCGGCCCTGGCGGGTAGTGAAAAAGGCATCAAAAAGTTTATCCAGTTGATCGTCCGTAAGCCCCTTACCATTGTCCGTGTAATCCATGACTACTTCATCTTCGTCCAAAGACACGGTGAGGACGATACGACCATTATGTTTATCTTCAAATCCATGCAGCAGCGAATTCATGACCATATTAGTAATAATCTGCGCGATAACGCCTGGTGCACAACGAATATACAACCCCTCCGGACATTCAATATGAAATTTGTGGGTGGTATGCTTGAAGCTGGGCTTAAGTGATTGCATGACTTCGTCAATATACTCGCCCAAGTTAAATTTACGTTCGGCGTTGCTGGTCTGATCCACCGAGACTTGTTTAAATGATGCGATAAGCTCACAGGCACGCTGCAGATTTTTCATTAACAACGTTGTGGTTTGATGAGACTCATCCAGAAAGTTATGCATCTGCCCGGCAGTCAGCGTTTTCTCTTCAAAGCCTTTTTCCAGTTTCTCGAGTCTGTCTTCCAGAAAACTGGCCGCAGTAATACTTACCCCGATAGGCGTATTTACATCGTGGGTAATCCCAGCCACCAATCCGCCCAGTGTTGCCATTCGCTCTGATTCAAGCAACTGATCTTTAGCCTGGTTCAGTGTTTCCATGGAGCTGGCCAGTTCGGCGTTGCGCTTTCGTAGTTCGTCCTCTACTCGCTGACGATTTTCAATTTCAGCCCGTAACTCTCGCTGATTGGCAATTAATTCATCTTTCTGCTGCTCCAAATCCAGCATGATTTGAGACAATGACGCGGTTTTTTTCGCAACTTCCTGTTCAAGCAAGAGGTTCTGCTCATCAATTTGCTGGTAGCTGCGTTCGAGTTTTTGCTGCGTCCCCTGCAACCTGTCCTGCGACACAATTAAATCGTCAATTACCTGATTATAACAATTCTGCAAATGGCGCAGTTCATTTTCATCTTCAATAAACACAGCGATTTTTGAGTCTTTGGGGTGGTCGGGATCAAAGGCGCTCATCTGTTTGGTAATACTGGTAAGGGGGTCCGAAAGCAGGCGCTGAAACGCGGTCATGAAAAGAAACACCAGAAAGGTAGTTTTAACGATGGCATTACCAATCAGGAAAAACACACCCACTTCAATACGACTGAAAATAATATCAAAGCTGGAATAAAGGGTAACGTCACCGACATGGGATGCGCGGCCAGAAAATTCAAAGATAAGCGGAAAGCTATAACCAAAAACGCCGCCTGGATGGTCACGCATGATGCCACTGTTTACAGGTTGTCGCGACTGTTCCTTTGTATTACCCAAATCCGCAATGTATTCACCGGTTTCGTCCCGAATCTGAACACCTTCAACAATAGGCAGCTCCATCAACCCTTTGGCGATAGATAACGCCTGAGGCGTATTTAATTCCCAGATGGCACGGGTAAGACTGGTGGAAAAGGTGTTTTTGAGGGTTTTTAATTCACTTTCTATATTTTGTTTAGTACTCAGGTACTCGGTAAAAATCTGGCCTGCGGTTACGATGAAGGTCAATATAAAATAAACCGACAGCACGCGAGTCAGCAGTTTTTTAGACAAGCCGCTTTTCACCGGGGTCATGTGAAACCCATACCTAAATCTGATTTATCCATAATACGCCCAGAATATGCACAAATACGGGTTTTAACAAGCACATTAATCAAAAGGCGCAATTACCTAAGTTTGCTCAAAAACTTGACATATAAGTGTAACCCATTTAATAAAACTGTCACAGATACGATGAATAATGGCGGCGTTTAATTATGAGCAGGAAAACCTCTATGTCTCGAACAGTGTTATTGGTTGAGGACGAAGCGCCAATCCGTGAGATGCTTAAGTTTGTGCTTGAGCAGTCAGGTTTCGATACCATTGAAGCGGAAGATTATGATATCGCAAAGGACAAAATGTGTGAGCCATATCCAGACCTTATTTTGCTCGACTGGATGCTACCCGGCGGCAGCGGTGTACAACTGGCCAAACATTTAAAGCAGCATGAATTTACCCGGGACATTCCGGTGATAATGCTGACCGCCCGGGGCGAAGAGGATGATAAAATCCGCGGGCTGGATGCCGGCGCGGATGACTATATTACTAAGCCGTTTTCACCTAAAGAGCTGGTGGCACGAATCAAGGCTGTGATGCGTCGGGTTACGCCTACCTCCAACGAAGAGCCCATTGAGTTTAACGGCCTGAAGCTTGAGCCTACGTCGCATCGCGTGTCAGTTAATGATAAAGCGCTGGACATGGGGCCGACTGAATTCAAGTTACTGCACTTTTTCATGACCCACCCAGAGCGGGTTTACTCAAGAGAGCAGTTGCTGGACAACGTATGGGGCACCAATGTGTATGTAGAGGATCGCACGGTTGACGTGCATATCCGCCGGCTGCGCAAGGCCATTGCCGCAGAGAATCATGATGCGATGATTCAAACCGTACGTGGCGCAGGATATCGCTTTTCAACAAAATAGCTTTTCTTACAGGCACAGTTCTCTAAACTGTGCCTGATACCACGCCAATTTAAAACCCAAGGTCAAATTCGCCACTATGTACTATCCCTTTTCCTGGATGAAAAGCCTGCTTCGCTTATTCGGCTATTTGCTGATATTTGCTGTGGCGGGATGGTATCTGGACGATATGATGTTCGCCATTACATTAGGCGCAGTAACCCTGCTGGCACTTAATTACTGGCAGTTGTTAAAACTCAACCGCTGGTTGTGGCATAGTCGAAAAATGTCGCCGCCCACCGTCAAAGGAGTGTGGGAACATATTTATGAGGGAATATATTATCTTCAGCGGCGTAACCGAAATAAACGTAAAGAGTTAGGTGAGCTGGTTAAACGATTTCGGGAAGGCTCTGAAGCATTGCCCGACGCCGCTGTGGTGGTGGATGCTAAGGCCAATATCATCTGGTGCAACCGCCTGGCGCGGCTGGATTTAGGCCTCAAATGGCCGGCCGATGCAGGTCGCCGGCTTGATAATCTTATTCGACATCCTGAATTTATCGCCTATTTTCATGCCGGGAACTTTGATCACCCCATTGAGGTTCCGGCGCCGACTAATCCCGGTAAAACCTTCGAATACCGGATTATGCCTTACGGCGACGCGCACTTGTTACTTATCGCACGGGATATCACCCGGGTTTCACAACTGGAAGAAATGCGAAAAGATTTTGTGGCGAATGTCTCCCATGAATTGCGTACGCCACTGACGGTGCTGCAGGGGTATCTTGAACTGTTGCCTGTAGATGCCATGGAAGATCCGTTTCAGGCTAAAGCAATTAATGAAATGAGTGCGCAGACGCAGCGTATGCAAAATTTGGTAGAAGATCTGCTAGTCCTCTCCCGCATTGAGGCCAGCTCAGAACGTATTTATGAAAATGTCGTCAATATGCCAGCGATGTTTAAACAAATGGAAGCGGAAGCTCAGGCCCTGAATAAAGAAAAGCAACATACCATCAATTTTCATGTGGATGCTGCACTTAAAGTTTTTGGCGTGGAGACAGAGTTACGCAGTGCCTGCTCCAACCTGGTGTTTAATGCCGTTCACTATACCCCGGCGGGGGGCCAGATTGATGTTTACTGGCAGGCCCGGGATGACGGCGCCCGCTTTGCAGTCGTGGATAATGGCGAAGGCATTGCGCAAAATCATCTGGCCCGGCTCACCGAACGCTTTTACCGGGTAGATAAAGCCCGCTCGCGCAAGACCGGTGGTTCCGGGCTGGGTTTATCAATCGTCAAGCATGTCCTTTCCCATCATAACGCCAGGCTGGAGATCACCAGCAAAGTAGGTGAGGGCAGTGAGTTTTCATTTTTGCTCAGCCAGGAGTTAGTAGCAGGGACATAATGCGAGCCATTTTATCGATTATTTTCTTGTGCCTCATAGCAGGCAACGCATTTGCTGAACGCGAAACAAAAGCCGATCGCGTGCCCGAATATACCCGCCAGCCTGGCGTCGCCGGCAAAATCACGTCAGTGGGTTCAGACACGCTGGCTAATTTGATGGCTTTCTGGTCGCAGGAATTTAAAACCCTCTATCCGCAGGTAAAGTTTCAGATACAGGCCTCCGGGTCCTCTACCGCGCCGCCCGCTCTTACTGAAGGTACCGCTACGCTTGGGCCTATGAGCCGGGCACTTAAACCCAGCGAAATTCGTGAGTTTGTGCGCGAGCATGGCTATCCTCCTACGGTGTTGCGGGTGGCGATGGATGCAATCGCGATCTTTGTCGAACGCAGAAACCCATTGCATGGGCTTACGTTACAGCAAGTGGATGCTATTTTTTCACATACCCGCTTTTGTGGTGGGGCTGAGCCCATCACAAAATGGCATCAACTGGGGGTCAACACCGGCATTAGCGATTCACCGATACGCTTGTTTGGGCGTAACTCTGTGTCAGGTACCTATGGATTGTTCAAAGTGATGGCGTTGTGCGACGGTGACTTCAGGGCGACGGTGAACGAACAGCCTGGCTCGGCTTCGGTGGTCCTGTCTGTGGCGACCAGCCGCAATGGCATGGGATACGCAGCCTACGGCTATAAAACAGCGGGCGTGCGTGCTCTGCCGATTGGCAGCTCAACAGATACTCTGATTCCGCTTACCCTGGACACGGTCCGTGACGAGACATACCCCTACGCCCGTTTTTTGTATCTGGTGATTAATAAAGCCCCCGGCGAGCCTTTACCAAAGTTAGAACGAGAATTTCTACGGTTTATTCTATCCAAACAAGGCCAGCAACAGGTTCAGAAAGACGGCTATTTTCCGGTTCGCGACGATGTACTGCTGCGCCAGCGAAGGTTAATCGGGGGGGCGCAATATGACTAAACTGCCTGGTAACTGGAAGCGTTGGATCGTTGAAAACCTCTTACGCGGCGTGCCCGCGACGACACTTCATCACACGCTTATAAAAGAAGGCTTTTCAGATTCGCTGATTCGCCCCTTGCTGGCCGGAAACTTGCCGGACGATTTTGCTTACCCATACGACAGCCGCTATTTTTCGGCGCTGGCCCGACCATCTGTAATACAGCATCCTCAGAGTTCACTGGTCAGTTTCAGTACCCCGACACTTCAGCTGTATCAGATGGATGAGGTGTTTAGCCAGGATGAATGCGCGCAGCTATGTTCTGTAATCAAACAACATCTTCGTCCGTCAGACATTTCAACTGTCAGTTCAGGAACTTCACAGTCATTTCGAACCTCTTCCACCTGTGATCTGTCCCAGGTTGATCAGGCCTTAACAGATTTGGCAGATAAACGGATCCAGAGTTTATTTGGTCCGGATTTTGGGGTGGGTGAGCCGATTCAGGCCCAACATTATGCCCCGGGGCAAGCGTTTAAGGCGCACACCGATTATTTCGAGCCTGCCACTTCTGAATACAGACGTTTTGCTGCAGAGTCAGGTCAGCGCACCTGGACCTGCATGGTGTATCTCAATGTCGTTGAAGAAGGCGGGGATACTGAATTTTTGCATATTGGTAAGCGCTTTTCGCCGCAGCCGGGCCGGGCGCTGTTTTGGAACAATCTGGATCTGGACGGGAATGTGAATACCGCCACGCTTCATCAGGCGCATCCTGTCATAAATGGCGAGAAAACGGTTATTACCAAGTGGTTCAGAACGCCCTGCTAACGTCTCTTCTATCTTATTTGAAAAACCTTAAAGCACTGATTTATAAAAAGAAAAATACACCTCCTAAAAAGTTCACTGCCAAATATAAAACTTTTGTTACACCAAAACTAATGTAACAAAAATGTCATCAAGCGCATGTAGGCTTCTCCTGTCTTTTTACAAATACATAGTCTTTACGGAGAAACGAATGGCTATCAAGCATCTATTCAAAGCATCTGCGATTGCCAGTGCCCTGGTATTAGCAGGCTGTGGCGGCGATATTAATATAAGTGAAGGTGACGTAACCAATGAAGGCGACACAATAAATAATCCTTCTCCGACACCAACGCCAACTCCTTCTCCAACACCCACACCGACACCGACGGGCCCCGAGTCTGCATTTACTCAGGGACTGGCAACCGATGTATCGGCTGACTTTCCTGCCATCACGGACAAACCGGTTTATCAGCTTCAGGAAGATATTGAGTTCAATGAAGATGCGACTCTGACTTCTGATGCGCACTGGGTATTAAGCGGTCGAACAGCCGTTGGCGGTGACAACGAAAATTCTGCGACTTTGTATATCGAAGCGGGAACCACCATTTTTGGTCAGGCCGGGGAAGACTTCCTGGTGGTGCGTCGCGGCTCACAAATTGAAGCAACAGGTACAGCCGAAGCGCCTATCATTATGACATCAGTACAGGATGTTACCGGCCAGGAAACAGACATCGGTCAATGGGGTGGGGTAGTATTACTCGGCCGTGCACCGGCTAACTCGTGCGGTGACCAGGTGGGTGAAACCACCGAAGACGAGCTGAATAACTGTGGTGTTTCTGCCGAAGGCGATGCGGGTCAATTTGGTGGCAACATGCCAGAAGACAACTCAGGTACCCTGCAATATGTTGTGGTTAAACATGCGGGCCGTACCCTGGGCAACGGTGATGAGCTAAACGGTATCAGCTTTGCCGGTGTGGGTTCAGGCACCACAGTTGACCACATCCAGGTTCACCAGAATCTTGATGACGGTATTGAGTTCTTTGGGGGTACCGTGGATGTGAGCCACGTTGTATTAACAGAAATTGGCGATGACTCTTTAGACTGGTCATTTGGCTGGACCGGTGCTGCCCAGTATGTGTATATCGAACAAAGCAGCGAAGATGGTGACAATGCTATTGAAGCGGATAACAGCGAATTTGATGCTGCAGCGACACCGCTAACCAAGCCGCAGATTGCTAACGTTACAATTGTAGGTGCAGAAGATGCCAACGGTGTACGTCTGCGTGCCGGCACGGCCGGTAATATCATCAACCTGGTTGTTACCGGCCCTGAATCCTACGCAAACTGTCTGCGGGTCAACGGTGATGAGTCCCGTGCCAATGCGGATGCCGGTGAGCTGAGCATGACCCACTCAGTGGTTGCATGTACTGATGGCAATAACTTCAGCGATGACGAGGGTAGTGAGGGTTTCACACAGGCCTGGTTTGAAGGACAGGATGGCAACCAGACTGTAGCACCTGCTGATCTTGGCTTGAGTGAAGATGGCTACACGCCAGCTTCCGGCTCGGTTCTTTTAAGTAGTGGTGGCGATGCTTCTGCGCTTAACGACAGCTTTGACGCAGCGCAGTATGTCGGTGCATTTGACGGTACAAATAACTGGATGGAAGGCTGGACGTTCGGCGTTGGTGATGGTTTCCCTACAGATATTGATAATGCCCTTGAGCAGAACCTGGCAACAGATGTTTCGGCGGACTTCCCGTCGATAACTGACAAGCCGGTGTATCAGATTGCTGAAGATACGACCTTTACGTCAGATGTAACACTGACCAACGATGCCCATTGGGTGCTGACAGGCCGTACGGCAGTAGGTGGTGATAATGAAAACTCTGCCACTATGTATATTCAAAAAGGCACGACGTTAATAGGTCAGGCCGGAGAGGACTTCCTGGTTATACGTCGCGGCTCTCAGCTACATGCACTGGGTAGTCGTTCAATGCCTATCGTAATGACCTCAGTTCAGGATGTTACGGGCCAGGAAACCGGTATTGGCCAATGGGGCGGTCTGGTACTGCTTGGTCGTGCACCAGCTAACTCATGTGGTGACCAGGTGGGTGAAACTACCGAAGATGAGCTGAGTAACTGTGGAGTTTCTGCAGAAGGTGATGCGGGTCAGTTCGGCGGGGACATGCCAGAAGATAATTCCGGTGTGCTTAACTACGTAGCAGTTAAACATGCAGGCCGTACACTGGGCAACGGTGATGAGCTCAATGGAATCAGCTTTGCAGGTGTCGGTTCAGGGACTGAAGTTGACTATATCCACGTTCACCAGAACCTTGACGATGGCATTGAGTTTTTCGGTGGCACAGTCAGTGTGAAACACGTTGTTCTGACCGATAACGGTGATGACTCTTTTGACTGGTCATTCGGTTGGACTGGTAACGCACAGTATGTCCTTATCAAACAGGATGCTGCCGACGGCGACAATGCGTTTGAGTCTGATAACAGTGAATTTGACGCAGCAGCAACCCCGTTGACGAATCCTACAGTGGCTAACGTGACCATCATTGGTGCTGCTGATGCCAACGGCGTGCGTTTGCGGGCAGGTACAGCCGGAACCCTGGCTAACTTTGTTATCACCGGGCCAGATGGCTATGCCAACTGTCTGCGTGTTAATGGTGATGAGTCTCGTGCTAATGCTGATGCCGGTGAGCTGAGCATGACCCACTCAGTGGTTGCATGTGCCGAAGGTAATAACTTTAGCGATGACGAAGGCAGTGAAGGCTTTACCCAAGCCTGGTTCGAAGGACAAGAGGGTAATACTGTTCTGGCCCAGGACGGCCTGGGTCTGGCAGACAATGGCTATCAACCTGCTGAAGGCTCTGTGCTACTGAATGGCGGTGCGGATTTGTCAGGTGAAGGCAGCTACTTTGAAGCTACTGACTTCATTGGCGCAATGGATGCTGAAGACGACTGGACAGAAGGCTGGGTAACTGTCGGTCTGGAATAAGACTTGGCGTAGCCACTTAGTAATAAAGCTTAGGCGCCTGATTCGGCGCCTAAGCTATTAGAAGCACTCTATTCCAGATAAAGCCCTAACGGAGTTTTTTTAGCATGATTTATAAAAGCCGTTCGATGCCATCGAAATCGAAGCTATGCACAGCGGTTAGCATAGCCTTAATGGCGGGCACACTTACCTCTGCGGCAGCACTTGCTCAGGAAGGCCAGACTCAGGCCGACGAACAGGAGGTCATTGAGGAAGTTGTTGCCACAGGAACTCGCCTTAAAGGTACTGCTGCTGCGGTTTTGCAGGAGCGTCAGAATCAGGCGTTTGTGGCTGATATACTAGGCGCTGACCAGATCGCCCGTACCGGCGACGGTGATGCGGCTGCAGCACTGCGCCGGGTAACCGGCCTAACACTGGTAGACGGTAAATTTATTTACGTACGTGGTCTGGGTGAGCGTTATTCCAGCACCCAGCTGAACGGGATGGGCGTGCCCAGCCCCGATCCGACACGGTCAGTTGTGCCACTGGATTTATTTCCTTCGGATATCATTGAAAGCTTAAACGTTCAGAAATCGTTCTCGCCGGATATGCCGGCTCATTTCGGTGGCGGCAACGTTAACATCCGGACTAAATCTATACCTTCAGAATTTGTATTTAAGGTATCAGGCGGCGTTGACTACAACACCAATAACTCCACTGAAGGATTCTTCTACGGTGGTGGTGGTGATGACTGGACCGGCCGTGATGACGGTACTCGTGCGCTGCCGGCGATTATTAGTAGCAATCTGGAGCAGGCGCAGTCAGATGACGGTATCGAGGGTTCTGGCTCCTATCCGCTTACCCTTGAACAACGCAAAGAAATGCTCGGTTCAATGTTCTGGGATATCGGCCCGGACGCTAAAGATGTCGATCCTGATTTTGATATTGGCGCCACCCTGGGAAACCGGTTTGTTACTGATATTGGTGAATTCGGGTTTCTGTCTACTATCTCTTACGAAAATGAATGGGATGTGGGGCGTGAGCGACAGGGAACTAACCTGGGGACCAATGGCTGTTCATCGTTGTCCGACAGAGATACGTCTGACGGAAAATGCTTTGGTCAGTCCTACGACGGTATCGAAACCGAGCAGAGTGTAAGCTGGAGCGGAATGTTCAACGTGGGTTATGAATACAACAGTAACCATCGCCTTGAAATTACCAATGTTATTTTGCACGACATGAACGATCGCGTCCGGGTACGTGACTTTATCGATGTAAACGAAACTATTATCGGCACGCGGGAACTTGAGCGTGTGGATATGCTGTTTGAAGAACGCCGCATGACCTCAAGTCAGATTAAAGGTACCCATAATTTTCCGGAACTGGATTTTATGTACTTTGACTGGTATGCCGGTAGCAGTCGCGCGGGCCGTGAAGCGCCAGGCGGACTCTCGCTGACTTATCAGCAGAACCTCGAAGATGGCGAATTTCTGTCACAGCAACTGCAGGATGTTTCGGCTACCAATGTCGATCGACAGTATCAGGACTTGCGTGATGCGTCTGAGACCTGGGGCTGGAACCTTGGCTATCCAGTAATGTTCGATGGCGTAGATCTTGAGATTAAAGCCGGCGCGGACTTTTTTGAAAAAGCCCGTAAAGCAGAAAATATTACTATTCAGGTTCCTCACCGTGCTATTGCTGATGATGCACAGTTTGGAGATCAGATAGACGACATTTTCTCACCCGAACAACTGGCCAGTGATGAATTTTATGACAGTGCCACTGGAGCGGGAATCTTGCAGTCCAATATGGCTGATGGTGACGAGTATGCCGCCGGCACTAAAATAGATGCGTACTATCTGATGGCAGATGCCTTTATTAATAATAAATGGCGGTTCTCTGGTGGTGTGCGCTATGAAGATTTTCGTCAAATCTCAGTACCCTTTGAGGCACATGCCAACTCGTTCTCCGTAAATAGCGAGGAAATTGCGCAGTTAGCATTTCAGGAAGATGATTTCTTCCCTTCTCTGGCTATGACTTACATCATGGACGATGAGATGCAGTTCAGGTTTAACATCAGTGAATCCACTATTCGACCGGATTTACGGGATATCAGTACCACCTTCTTTATTGATCCGCTAACTGAGTTTTTGGTGCGGGGATCGCCGCTGCTGAGAAGCTCTAAACTGCGCAATGCGGATTTTCGCTGGGAGTGGTATCGCGAAGCGGGTAATAACCTGTCCGCTGCTATCTTCTACAAAGATATTGAAAACCCCATTGAGCTGGTTGAGCTTGGTACAGTGGGTGGCGCTGCGCCCAACCTCCTGACAGCCAATGGTGACACTGGCGAACTTTATGGTGTGGAGTTTGAGTTTCTGCAGGACCTGAGCTTTGTCGATTCGCGTCTGGTCGACTTTTTTGTCACCGGTAACGTGACTGTATCTGACTCAGAAGTAGTCATTGGCGCCGCCGATGATGATCGCACCAGTTTGTTCGAGCGTCAGTTACTTGATGCGCTTGATGCCACCAGTGCATCAAATATCGTGACTAATAATGTTCGTCGTCTGGTAGGGCATTCTGAGTGGGTACTCAACCTGCAGATGGGCTATGACTCTCCTAACGGTGAGCATTCAGCGACACTGGTTTACAATGCGTTTGGTCCGCGGATTATCGTGCCGGGTACCCGGGGTAATGAAGATGCAGAGGAACAAACATTCCATTCTGTGGACTTTACCTACTCCTATTATCCTGACTTTAATTCACAGATTAAATTTAGCGTGAAAAACCTGCTGGATCAGGAAAAACGCATAGACCAGGAAGGTCTTGATTTGTTACGAGAAGAACGCGGTGTTGAGTTTGGACTCAGCTACAGTTACACCTTCTAAATCCTTTTTTGAGCCGCTAAATGCGGCTCTTTTTTTATCCGCTAAACGAATATAAATCCACTTATATATATGGCAGGCATGTAATAAAACTGTCACAGAAAACTCCTATCCTACGCGCAGTTTCTATTCTGGTCGGTGCGTACCGATTTCTAAATTAAAAGGTTTGAGTGTATGAAGCTTTTCAACTCCTTGCTACTGGCAAGTGCCATGCTGGCATCCAGTGCGTTGGCGCAAGATGATGAAGTCTTGAAACCCGTGGTGGACGAGGCTGCAAAGATCAATGAATCGGCAGCACAGTCCCAGGAACAGATCAATAAAATCACCAACCAGATCGACAGCAAGCTGCAGCAGTTCAAAACGCTGAATAAGGAAATTGAGGGCCTGGAAGTTTATAACGCCCAGCTGCGCAAACAAATCGAAAACCAAAAGCAGGAAATGACTGATCTGAATGATTCAATCGACGAAGTATCGGTGATTGAGCGGCAGATTACACCGCTGATGATTCGCATGATTGAAGGGCTTGAGCAGTTTATCGAGCTCGATGTGCCGTTTCTTGCTGAAGAACGTGCAAATCGTGTAACAGACCTGAAAAATCTGATGGACCGGGCTGATGTTGCCGCCTCGGAAAAGTTCCGCCGGGTTATGGAAGCCTATCAGGTAGAGATGGAGTACGGCCGGACAATGGAAGCGTACAACGGCATTCTCGAAATAGATGGCGCAGAGCGCGATGTTGAATTTTTACGTCTGGGTCGCACAGCGCTGATATACCAGACCCGGGATGCCAGTAAGCAGGGCGTTTGGAATAAGCAAACCCGTCAGTGGGAAGAGCTGGATAGCAGCTATCGCACCCAGGTAACCAAAGGCCTGAGAATGGCTAAGAAACAACTGGCGCCGGATATGCTGATGCTGCCAGTGGCAATGACAGAGTAAGAGGTAGATGACCATGTTTAAACAAATGAAAAAACTTGTAGTTGGTCTGACTGCCGTTGGCCTGAGCTTCGGTGCCATGGCCCAGAGTGACCGCGCCCTGGATTTGGATGCACTGCTTAAACAGCTGGAAGAAGGCCAGTTTGCCCAGAGCCAGCAGAATGAACAGCGTGAACAGCGCTTCATGGAGCGCCGCGCTGAGCAGGATCAGATTCTTGAGGAAGCCCGCGCCAAACGAGACCAGCTATTACAGCAATCAGAGCAACTTGAAACGCGCTTTGAGGAAAATGAATTTAAGCTCGCCGATTTAAATGGTGCGCTGGACAATCGCATGGGGTCATTGAAAGAACTGTTTGGTGTACTGCAGCAAGTGGCTGGAGATACGAAGAGCAAGTTTCAGAATTCTGTTATCTCAGCGCAGATTCCCGGCCGTTCGGAATTTCTGGACAATATGGCCCAGGAAATGGGTAAAAGCTCTAAACTGGCGTCGATTGAGGAAATTGAGCGTGTCTGGTTTGAAATTCAGCGTGAGATGACTGAGTCAGGTGATGTCGAGACATTTGAAACCTCCGTGGTGGAAGCTGGTGGCGAGAAGGTAACCAAGGAAGTGCTTCGTGTCGGCCCCTTTGCGCTGGTTTCAGATGGGATGTATTTAGACTACAACGGCGTAACTGGCACGGTGGCCGAACTGGTACGTCAGCCCGCGGATCGTTATCAGGATTCTGCTGAGTCATTACAGAATTCAGATGGTGAACTGGTTGAATTTGGTATCGACCCAACAGGTGGCTCAATTCTGGGCTTGTTGGTGCAGGCACCGACCCTGAAAGAGCGTGTAGAGCAAGGCGGCGTAGTGGGCTATATCATATTGATCGTAGGTGCGTTCGGACTGGCTTTAGCTATCTGGCGCCTGGTGGCACTGACTATCACCAAAACCAAGGTTGATAAGCAGCTTAAATCCAAGAAAATCAAGACCACCAACCCTCTTGGCCGGGTCATGAGTGTGCGCGATAAATACCCTAATGCTGATACCGAAGCGCTGGAGCTGCACCTAACTGAGGCCATTCTTGGTGAAGTGCCCAAACTTAGCCGTAATCTGACCATCATTAAGATTATCTCGGTAGTGGCTCCCCTGATGGGTCTGCTGGGAACGGTAACCGGTATGATTAATACGTTCCAGGCTATCACGCTGTTTGGTACCGGCGACCCGAAATTGATGGCCGGTGGTATTTCCACAGCGCTGGTTACCACAGTATTAGGTTTGGTTGTAGCGATTCCGATGACACTGCTCTACGCCATACTCAATACCCGTAGCAAAAATATCGTATACATTCTGCAGGAACAGGCTGCAGGGGTTATCGCAGAGCGCGCTGAGCGGAGCTAATCATGTTTGAGTTTCTCGAAGCAATCCGCGATTTCACAGAAACAGGTGGCCAGGTTCTCCTGGTCATCGGTCTGCTGATATTCGTAATGTGGCTTTTGATCCTTGAACGTGCGATGTACATCATGGTTTGGCATAAAGGTAAGAAGAAGCAGGCGATAAAAGACTGGCAAGCCCGTTCCGATCGCTCTTCATGGTATGCCGCTCAGGTCAGACAGAAGAAAATTTCATCCCTGTCCATTCAGTTAAATGGCAGTATCCCGATTATTCAGTCACTGGTCGCACTTTGCCCGTTGCTGGGATTATTGGGGACGGTAACGGGCATGATTGAAGTCTTTGACGTGATGGCCATTTCAGGTTCAGGTAACGCACGATCAATGGCCTCGGGAGTGTCCAAAGCGACAATCCCAACCATGGCGGGGATGGTCGGCGCCCTGTCAGGCGTATTTGCCTCGACCTGGTTAAACCGTAAAGCGAAGTCTGAACGCACGCATCTTGAGGATGCAATCATTATTGAACGTAATGCCAGTTAGGGCGTTAAGTTAAGGTAGCAAATTATGAAGCAGCATTTTCAAAATCTGGTGGACGAAGAAGAAGCACAAATTGATATGACGCCCATGCTGGACGTGGTCTTTATCATGCTTATCTTCTTCATTGTAACAGCGTCTTTTGTTAAGGAGGCGGGTATTGATGTTAATCGACCTGAAGCTTCCACCGCCGTGAAAAAAGATCGGGCTAATGTTTTGATTGCCATATCTGATACCGGTGAGATATGGATCAACAAACGCCGTGTTGATGAGCGCGCTATTCAGGCCAATATTGAGCGTCTGCATGCAGAGAATCCGCAGGGTACCGTGGTCATTCAGGCCGATAAAAAGGCGACGACTGAAACGCTGATTAAAGTAATGGATGCTTCTCGGGCCGCAGGTGTTTACGACGTTTCAATTGCAGCGCAAGAGCAATAAGTCATGGTACGATTTATTATCGCATTTTTTGTTTCTCTGGCGATTACCCTGGGCCTGTTCTTTTTGATGCAGTCACTGATCAAAATGGGAGGCAGCGCTATGACAGAGCCGCCTAAGGGAAGCGTGCTTGATTTTGTCAGAGTTAAGCAAGAGGAAACGGTAGAGCAAAAAGATCGTAAACCTCGTAAGCCGCCCAAGCCGGAGCAGCCACCGCCGCAAATGCAGCCACAACAGATGGACTCGCCTTCGCCAGATGCAGAAGGCACATCTATGGATTTTAGTACGGAGGTGGGTGCCGACGGTGGGCTTGAAGGTGGTCTGGCACTGGACTCTGGTGATGGTGAATACTTACCCATTGTTAAGGTCTCCCCAGTCTATCCGCGCCGTGCACTGCAACGGGGTATTGAAGGCTTCGTTATTGTCGAGTTTACAGTGAGTAAGCAGGGAGCAGTGCGGGATCCTATTGTGGTTGAAGCAAACCCAGAGGGTATTTTTGAACAGGCTGCTATCGATGCAGCAATGAAATTCAAATATAAACCACGGGTTGTTAATGGTGAAGCCACCGCAGTATCCGGCGTGCAAAACCGCATTACATTCCAGATTGACGGGTAATTCGATATGCAGAAATTACTATCAAAGCGCCTGTTAGTGGCGACTGTCGTAGCCTCGGTGTACGGTGCAGCCATTCCGGCTGCGCTGGTATCTTCAGATGCGTCAGCGCAACAGAAAGCCAGTGAAAAGCAAACGCGCAAGGTGCCTACCTTACGCTCGAAAGTCTATGATCAGCTCTCCCGTGCGCAGACAGCCGCCGACGAAGGCAATGTCGGTGAAGCGATTGACATCCTGGATGTTGTAAAAAGCAAAACCAGCTCAATGAACAGTTATGAGCAGGCGATGATGTATAACTTCTACGGATTTATCTACTACAACGATGAGCAGTACGATAAAGCGTTGGATGCCTTTGCCAGTGTGGTCGAACAACAGCCAATTCCGCGTAAGTTCGAAATGTCGACACTGTTTTCGTTGGCTCAGTTGCACCTGATGCAGGGCAATTACGAAAATGTAGTAAAATACCTGGAACGCTGGGAAACGTTGAATAACGGTGAGATACCGCCTAAAAACAAAGTGCTTAAAGCGCAGGCACTTTATCAGAACAAGCAGTATGAAGGCGCGGCCGGGTATATTGATCAGGCGGTGGCGGAGCATGAAGCGCAGGGCATGATTCCTGATGAAGGCTGGCTGGTATTGCAACGGGCGGTCTATTACGAGCTTAAACGCCCTGAGAAAGTCAAAGATATTCTGGTCAAGATGGTTAAGCTCTATAACGAGCCTAAATACTGGATCCAGCTAGCCGGAATGTATGGTGAGTTGGGCGAGGAGCGCAAACAGCTCGCTATAATGGAGACTGCCTACCAGCAGGGCTATGTGCAAAGTGCGGCGGATATTTTTAACCTGGCACAGTTGTATTATTATCACAGGGCACCGTTTAAAGGGGCTAAGCTTATGGAGCAGGCGCTGGCCGATGGCACGCTGGAGAAAAACCTGCGGAACTGGCGCTTTTTGGGTCAGACCTGGCAACTGGCCAAGGAAAATGACAAAGCCATTCCGGCATTGACCGAAGCAGCCGCATTGTCAGAAGACGGCGAACTGGATTCTCAGCTGGCACAAATTTACCTAAATACCGAGAAATGGGACAAAGCCATTGCAGCGGCAGAGCGTGCACTGGAAAAAGGCCAGCTTCGTAACGAGGGCACTCCCCATCTGGTAAAAGGAATGGCCCTGTATAATACCGGGCAGTACGCCAGAGCACTCGATCAGTTAGCTGAAGCGGAGAAGCATCCTAAAAGCCGCGGAATCGCCCAGCAATGGAAGAAGTTTGTTGAAGCAGAAAAAAGTAGCCAGGAACGTCGGGAAATAGAACTTTCCTCTTAAAGTACGCACAAAAAACGCCGCATAATGCGGCGTTTTTTGTGCTACGCGTGCTGGGTTTTTTCAGTCTGAAAGTAAACCAGCAAACCAGCAAATAGCCATCCGCCGACAGCGCCAGCCAGACATTGCAGTGCCACTCCCACCGGCTCCCTGGCCCCGGCTATTAGGGTAACGTTCATAATCGGTTGCATTGCCAATAACATCACTAGCATACCGGTCGCTCCGGCCAGGGCACTAATTACCGCGGTGTGGCGAAAACGCCGGGTGATAATGACAGCGACCAACAAGCTGATTAACATAGCCAGAGCAATACCACTGCCATATTTAGGCAGTAGTCCGATAATGTCGTCAACAGTCATAGTTAAGCGGGACTGTAGGCCTATCGCCACATCCACATCGGTCAGTGCATGTAAAACACGCTGGGTATGAAAAAAGCTTGCCAGCAAATAGGTTACCAGCCAGGAAAGCCCATAGGCTTTGAAAAATGGCAGGGCGCTGTGTAATTGCATAGAGATAAGCAGATTGAAAATACGGTGGTAGAGGCAGTGTAAAACCTATCAGCTGAATAATCCAACAGTTGTTTAGAACGTTAAGTCGCTGTAACTTAATCAACAATGGCAAAAAGACTATCAGGAAATACTTATGAGAGGCTGGTACATATTTTTATTTCTGCTTAGTGCGAGCGTTGCTGCTGACGTGCAACAATATCGCGTTGAGCAGCCTTATGAGATCAGTCTCAGGCAGCCCTGGGCGCTCGTCGCATTGCCCGATGATAGCTTCGTTGTCACCGAGAAACACGGCGCACTGGTTTGGTTGCAAGACGATAAAAAAGCAATCAGACAGCAGGTTGCGCTCCCGGACTTGTATAGTGAGGGACAGGGCGGTTTTCTGGATATCGCACTGACTCAGGACTTTGCGCTGTCAAATAAAGTAATGCTCACCTATACCAGGGGAACAGCTGATAACAATCAGCTGGTTATTGCCAGCGCAAAGTTGTCAAATGGTCAGCTTAGCGACATTACGCAAATACTGGCAGTAACACCCACAAAAGATACCCCTGTGCATTTTGGTGGCCGGCTGGCTGTGCTTGACGATGGAACGTGGCTGGTTAGCACCGGCGATGGCTTCGACTATCGTGAACAGGCCCAGAAGCTGACCAGTCAGTTGGGCAAAATTTTGCATTTTCGCGAGGATGGGAGTGCAGTACAGGCGCCACCATTTTCTAACGCACCGTTCATTTATTCGCTGGGTCACCGCAATACTCAGGGGCTGGTAACAGTAAATGGTAAGGTCATTGCCCATGAGCATGGACCGGCTGGCGGTGACGAGATAAACGTAATTAAAGCCGGCTACAATTATGGCTGGCCGGTGGTCACCCTGGGAGATGATTATTCAGGCGCCCGCATCAGTCCGTTTCGTGAGTATCCGGGAATGACACCACCACTACATAACTGGACACCTTCAGTGGCACCTTCAGGTATGATTCACTACACCGCCTCGCGGTTTACGCAGTTAACCGGGCAACTTCTTATTACAACGTTAAAAGAAAAAACATTGCTTAGCGCTGATATAAGTAAGGCTCCCCCTCAGGTTACACCAGTTTTTACCCGGATATCCCAGCGGCTGCGCGATGTGAATGTCAGCAGTGACGGGGCCATTATGCTGTTAACCGATGGTGCTAAGGCTACAGTCCTTAGCGTCGTACCCTCTTCTTCTGATAGTCCTTAATTATACTAATTATTGCTCGCATAGGCTGGCTGAATACCGGCCATAAAAGATTGAAAGCCCTGAGTCATTCAAAAAAGCACAGTAAACCGCTATAATCGCGGCGTTTAATAAGTCACGTCCTGCCCGCCAAGACCGTTAATGAGAAAAGGCAGGATTAACCATGAGGAAGAAATCGTGTTAGAAGAGTATCGTAAACACGTAGAAGAACGTGCTGAACAAGGTATCCCTCCCAAAGCACTGAATGCCGAACAGGTCGCCAGCCTGATTGAGTTACTAAAAAATCCACCGGCCGGCGAGGAAGAGTTCTTGCTGACGCTTATTTCAGAGCGCGTTCCTCCGGGTGTTGATGAAGCCGCCTATGTTAAAGCCGGTTTTTTAAGCGCTATCGCAAAAGGCGAAGAAACCTGCCCGCTGATTGGTCGGGAAAAATCCGTTGAGCTATTGGGTAATATGCAGGGCGGTTACAACATTGTTACCCTGATTGAACTGCTGGACGATGATAAGCTTGCTCCGCTGGCAGTTAAAGAACTTAAACACACACTGCTGATGTTTGATGCATTTCACGATGTAGAAGAGAAGCATAAAGCTGGCAATAAGTTCGCCACCGAGGTTATTGAGTCCTGGGCAAATGCGGAATGGTTTACTTCTCGTCCAAAAATGGACGACAAAATGACTTACTCTGTCTTCAAGGTAACCGGTGAAACCAATACCGATGACTTGTCGCCTGCACCTGATGCCTGGTCGCGTCCTGATATTCCGCTGCACGCTCTGGCAGCCTACAAGATGACTCGTGATGGTCTGGAGCCTGAAGAGCATGGTGTTACCGGCCCAATGAAACAAATTGACGAGGTGAAAAACCAGGGCTACCCGGTTGCTTTCGTGGGTGATGTTGTCGGCACGGGATCATCACGTAAGTCAGCCACTAACTCTGTGTTGTGGTTTTTCGGCGAAGATTTGCCCGGCGTTCCCAACAAGCGTGGCGGCGGTGTGTGTATAGGTAGCAAGGTCGCCCCTATTTTCTTCAACACAATGGAAGATGCCGGCGCCCTGGTATTTGAAGCCGATGTAGAAAAAATGAATATGGGCGATATCATCGATATCCACCCGTACGAAGGTAAAATCACCAATCACGAAACAGGTGAAGTCCTGGCTGAATATAAGTACAAATCCAAGGTCATTCTGGATGAAGTACGTGCTGGTGGCCGGATTAATCTTATTATTGGCCGTGGCCTTACAGATAAAGCCCGTGAAGCGCTGGGCCTTGGTCCTACGGATCTGTTCCGTACACCTGAGCAGCCTGTCGACAGTGGCAAAGGCTTCTCACTGGCACAAAAAATGGTTGGTAAAGCGTGTGGCGTAGAAGGTATTCGTCCAGGCACCTACTGTGAGCCTAAAATGACCACTGTGGGCTCGCAGGACACCACTGGTCCGATGACCCGTGATGAGCTGAAAGATTTAGCCTGCCTGGGTTTTACTGCCGATCTTACCATGCAGTCTTTCTGTCACACTGCAGCTTATCCAAAGCCGGTCGATATTGAAACTCAGCACACGTTGCCTGACTTTATTATGAACCGTGGGGGGGTTTCCCTGCGTCCTGGCGACGGCATTATTCACAGCTGGCTCAACCGTATGTTGCTACCTGACACGGTAGGAACAGGGGGTGACTCACACACCCGTTTCCCTTTAGGTATTTCATTCCCTGCAGGATCTGGTCTGGTCGCGTTCGCAGCAGCAACCGGTGTAATGCCGCTGGATATGCCTGAATCTATTCTGGTCCGCTTTAAAGGAAAGCGTCAGCCTGGTATCACTTTGCGCGACCTGGTCCACGCGATCCCGTTATATGGTATCAAGCAAGGCCTGTTGACCGTTGAGAAAAAAGGCAAAATTAACCAGTTCTCGGGTCGAATCCTTGAAATTGAAGGGTTGGAAGATTTAACGGTAGAACAAGCGTTTGAGTTGTCTGATGCATCTGCTGAGCGCTCTGCTGCAGGTTGTACTATCAATCTGTCTGAAGAGTCCATTTCAGAATATCTGCGTTCAAACATCACTATGCTGCGCTGGATGATAAACGAAGGCTACGGCGATCCGCGTACGCTTGAACGTCGTGCTCAGAAAATGGAAGAGTGGCTGGCCAACCCAGAGCTTATGCGTGCCGATAAAGACGCCGAGTACTCATCTGTGATAGAAATTGACCTGGATGAGATCAAAGAGCCGATTGTTTGTTGCCCGAATGATCCGGACGATGCCAAAACGCTATCAGACGTCGCTGGCGACCATGTAGATGAGGTTTTCATCGGCTCTTGTATGACGAATATCGGTCATTTCCGTGCCGCTGGTAAATTACTGGACAACTACGGTAAGACCCTGCCTACTCGTCTGTGGATCTCTCCACCAACGAAGATGGATAAAGCGCAGCTCATGGAAGAAGGCTACTACAACATCTATGGTCGCGTAGGTGTACGTACTGAAATGCCAGGCTGTTCCTTGTGTATGGGTAACCAGGCACGGGTTGATGCTGGAGCAACCGTTTTGTCGACGTCTACCCGTAATTTCCCCAATCGCTTAGGCGATGGTGCTAATGTTTACCTGACGTCTGCTGAACTGGCTGCAGTAGGGGCTATCGTGGGGCGTATTCCAACGGCCGAAGAGTACATGGAATATGCCGGCAAGATAGACTCAATGGCTGCTGATGTGTATCGCTATCTGAACTTTGACAAGATGGAAAGCTTCAAAAAGGCAGAAGACGATGCAAAAGCGAACATTATTCCTGCGCTGAATATTGCCTGATAGTTTATTATAAGACGAAAAGCCGGGCTGATCAGCCCGGTTTTTTTTTGCCTGGTAGATAATCAAACACGGCACAGGTAGACTGCAGATAGTCTAAACCGATGAATCCTCCTACAGAGCAATATATGAAAAAGTCCTTATCACTGCCGCTGTTAACGGCGATTTGGTTACTGTTGGCCGGCTGCGTGAACGCTGCAGATACGCCGGATGTCGATTTTGACAACGTTACCGTGCGTATAGCAGGGCAGGCCTATCAGTTAGAATATGCACAAACTTTCCGTCAACGAGCAACAGGACTCATGTACCGGCGTACGCTCTGCGAAGATTGCGGCATGCTGTTCCGGTTTTCACCGCCCAAACAGGCCAGCATGTGGATGAAAAATACCTATATTCCGCTGGATGTGGCGTTTATTGACAAAAACGGAGTTATTACAGATATCAAGGCCCTTAAGCCCCATGATTTAACGTCTAAAGGGGCATCAAAAGTCATTACCTATGCGTTGGAAATGAATCAGGGGTGGTTTGCCGCTCATGATATTGCAGTAGGCGACAAAATTACGATTACCCCAGAAACTGATAACCAGGACTAAATGGAGACAAGCGTGACTCAAGCATTAACTATCGCAAAATTTGGCGGTACCAGTGTGGCTACTTACGAGGCCATGCAAAAGTGTGCCCGGATTGTACTGGCCAATGAGGCCACACGCATCGTCGTGGTCAGCGCATCTGCTGGCGTTACTAATCACCTTGTGAGCCTGGCCCATACACCAATGACACAGCAGCAGACGCTGGAAGTCTGTCAGGCGGTTGAGGATATTGAAAACGCGATACTTACCCAGTTAACGCATCCGGAAACGGTAAAGGCAAAATTGGATGATTTACTGGCAGAAATGCGCGACCTTGCACTGCATGAGGAAGTTGTCCACCGTGATGATTTAAAAGATCAGTTACTATCCATGGGCGAACGGATGTCATCATTGCTATTTAGCGCTGTGGTTGGCGAGCAGCATGAGCATGTGATTAACTTTGATGTTCGCAAAGTTTTGCGCACAGACAGTGAATTTGGAGAGGCAACGCCTCAGATTGAAAAAATTGAAGAGTTAGCCGGTTCACTATTGCGGCCGGAAATTGAGCATTCTATGGTCATCACCCAGGGCTTCGTCGGTGCTGATGAGCAAGGACGAACGACTACCCTGGGCCGCGGTGGATCCGACTTTACAGCAGCACTGCTGGCCGAAGCACTACGCGCGCAGGTCTGTGAAATCTGGACTGACGTCACTGGCGTGTACACGACTGATCCGCGGATAGCGCCAAATGCCCACCCACTGCCCGAGCTGAGCTTCGAAGAGGCAGCAGAAATGGCAACGTTCGGGGCTAAAGTGTTGCATCCGGCTACAATGGAACCTGCTTTAAGGCAAGATATCAAAGTGTTTGTGGGCTCCAGCAAAGAACCGGAAAAAGGGGGCACCTGGATCATGCGTAACTGTGAGCATGAACCGTCTTATCGTGCCATCACCCGGCGCAAAGAACAGGTCATGGTTACTGTTAAGACGCCGCAAATGATGTATGCGCAGGGCTTTTTGCAACAGGTCTTTGGAATTATTGCTAAACACCGGCTTAGTGTTGACCTGGTAACCACATCAGAAATTTCAGTATCTTTTACCTTAGATAACCCGGCAAATTCAGTCGCCCAGCGTTTAAATAAAGAAACTATTGCCGAGCTGGAAACAATCTGTGATGTAAAAGTAGAAAGTGGCTTTGATCTGGTGACCGTGGTGGGCAATCATATGCAAAGTGCCAAAGGAGTCTCAAGCAAGATTTTCGCTGCGGTAGCGGACTACAATCTTAGAATGATTTGTTTTGGGGCGAACCCGCATAATATGTCATTTTTGGTAAACGAAAGCGACAGCACGGAAATTGTGCAGGGGCTTCATAAGTCATTGTTTGAATAAAAAGCAGGGCCACAGAGCCCTGATTTTTAGTCTCTGGCTTTAGATAGTTCACTGTGCAGCTTTAGCACTTTATCGCCATCATCCTGCTCAATCAGATAAGCAGGGTTATCGTTATCCGGTTTACGGGTGACTTCTTCGCCCTGCAAGGTGCGGGTCACGTCCTCCCAGAAGACTTCACGCACTTTCCCCTGGCCTTTGCCATTCCCCCACTGCCATTCAACCTTGCTGTTAGTTTGATATGCTTTACTCATGCATTGCGCTCCTGTTATGGCGATTTGTCCCACAGCCGAAATGATAAATAATAAAAAGCAGATAAAGGCATAGGCCTTTATCTGCTTAACATGACACGCTTAACTGACTACTTATTGCCTGGCTTAAACAAATTTGTGTCAGCGCCGGGCTGAACCCGCTGTGCGTGCAAAAAGTGCATGTGCCGCTCGAACTGGTTCAGCATGTCTTCAATGACCTGACCTTTATTGTAGCCCATCAGATCATATCCCTGTCCGCCTTCCGCAAGTAAGGGTTCTACTCTGTAGTAGGTCGACCCGCTTTTGGCTGAACGAGTGGCGAATGACGGCATAGAATACTGGCTTGGACGTAACTCATAATAGAAGTCCTGTGCACTGTGCAAATCTACCCGTAATGAGACAGACTCGTTATCCTTTTCTTGCGAATGAATAATGTTGACATCCAAATCCCGCTCCTGGAGCGCTTTCTTCACCTCTTCCATCGCCGGTTTTGCTACGTCTTCAAGAAACTCCCGGCACTGCTGCTGATTCGGGAAGCTGATGAAACGCTGTAACCGTTGCGTCCAGTTTTGACCCGACTCCCCGGCACGACTCACGTTGGGCAGGGTAGCATCGGCGGTTTGCTGTTTGAGCCCTTCTACCCGCAATGCCTTAAACAGCCCCACCATCATAAGACATAAGACTATTGCAAAGGGCAGGCCAGTAACTACCACCGCACTTTGAAGGGCGGTCAGTCCATCTGCCAGTAACAGCGCGATAGTCAACAAACCAATAATGGCAGCCCACATAATCCGCATCCAGGCAGGTGCGTCAGAGTAAGGGTCTTTTAGTACCGAAGTTAGGTTGGACAATACCAGCGAACCGGAATCTCCAGAGGTAATAAAAAATACAAACGCCAGTATGCTGACCAGTACCGTAGTCAGGCCGGCCCACGGAATGCGCTCAAGGAACATATAAATGGCTGACCCGGGACTATCAATGGCCTGTTGACCAAATTCCTGTGCTCCGGACATCACCATGTCGATGGCACTGTTGCCCATGACCGACATCCAGACAATCATGAACGATAGTGGCAGCAAGAGTGTTCCTGCAACAAATTCGGCGATGGTACGGCCACGGGAGATACGGGCAAGGAACATTCCCACAAACGGACCCCAGGCAATCCACCAGGCCCAGAAGAACAGGGTCCAGGCGTTGAGCCATTCGGTAGGCTGGTCAAAGGCGTAAGTATTAAAGGACATGCCGACAAAGCTGGTAACATAATCACCAATGTTAAGTACCAGTGCGTTAAGTAAAAACCGCGTGTCACCCACAAACAATACAAACAGCATCAGTAGTAGTGCCATCAGCATATTAAATTCAGACAGCCGTCGGATGCCTTTTTCTACACCCGTGACTGCCGAAATTGCAGCAAATATGATGACCACCAACGCCAACACAACTTGTGTGGTCAGCCCTTCAGGTATACCGAACACATGATTAAGCCCATAATTTAGCTGTATTAGCCCAATCCCAAGGCTGGTGGCTATACCAAAAACTGTCCCCAGCACAGCAGCAATATCTACAGTGTGACCGATACCACCGTAAATCCGTTTGCCGAAAATAGGGTACAAAGAGGACCGAATTGACAGTGGCAGACCATGGCGATAACTGAAAAAAGCCAATGACATACCGACTAATGTGTAAACACCCCAACCGGAGAGGCCCCAGTGAAACAGGGTAAGCTGAATCGCATTACGAGCAGCATCACCGTCCGCGCCGACATCCACAGGCGGCGTCATGAACTGGGTAACAGGTTCAACAATACAGAAAAAGATAAGATCGATACCGATGCCAGCTGCGAATAGCATGGCTGCCCATGTTATTACATTAAACTCGGGGCGGGTGTGCTCCTGGCCAAGGCGGATTTTACCCCAGGGAGACACAGCGATGAGAATAACAAAAACCAAATATACAAATATTGCCAGAAAATAAAACCAGCCAAAGGTTGATGAAATCCAGGTCAGTGCTTTACCAATTATTGCACTTGCTGAATCCGTAGACGCAATGGCCCACAAAGCAAATGCGATAATGCCGATGACTGAACCGAAGAAGGGAATTTTATTGACGCGGACCTTATCTTCAGACTCCGCGTCATTATCTTTATTATTACCCTGCGACATTGCGTGTTCCTCTTGTAAACAGATGCCAGAGCATCACTGATTATGCTGAAGTTCTGCGCTATGTAATAGTAGCGTTCCTATGTTATCCAATGCCTGAGCCAGTGCCTTGAACATGGTTCTCTATGGCATTGTTAGCCTCATCTGGTCGGAACAATTTACGCACCAATGACGGTAAGTTTTCGGGTAAGGCGTACTGCAAATTTGCCTCTATCGGCTGAACTGCCAGTGAGCACTGAGTAAAGCGTCCTTATTAGAATAATTTCAGGCCATAACATATTGTTATAAGCACTATATGAGCCTTTCGATCATGCTTTATTTGTTAACAGCTATGCAGATAAACCTTCGACATGCTAATCATGCAGCAGGTTATTCACTAAAAAGGATTGAGTGTATATCCTTGCTGCTGGAGCTGAGCATGGGCCGTCATGGCCGACAGACTTACTTCTACCCCATCTACAAACTGATCGGGGCTTAGATCATGAGCGCTCATTGACTGTCCGCACACAATAATCTTCACACCTTCATCCAGTAATGCGTTAACGATAGCGATATTTGGATTCGGCGCATTATGCTTTGTCTGGTAAGTTTTGTTCGTCAGTAAGTCCAATGTCGCGCTCCCGTGAACGACTATGGCCAGCTTGATGTTCTTCTGCGCTACTCCGCTGGCTACATGCATGTTCATGAAACGGGCGACACTGTCGAAATTGCGGTTTATCTTATCTTCTGCGCTCTTTGAAGCGACATCGAAAGCCACGTTAAATTGCGCAGAGTTATCCAGAGAAACGCCTTCTATCAGTGTTTTTCTACCGTATTTTTCAAATACAGGACCCGTCGAGAAAGCAGCAAATACCGGAATTGCCACCATAAATAACAAAGCAGTGGTAGAAATATATGAAAACTTGCGCATTGTTGTTCCCTGAAAATAAACAAGTCTAAAAAGATACTATGCCAATGGCGCTGAGGTTCAGTAAAAAGTAAGCAAACAAATTTTTGATGGGAATACAAACAGGGCGTGGATAATGGAAGATTCAACCAGAGCGCTCAAAAGAGAGCGTTCCGGTTGCGGTAGAGAGCTGTTTAAGCCATTGCAGTGGCTTAAAAAAGCAACATCCTGGATTACTTGAACTGCGACAGCGTGCTTTGCAATTTTGAATTGGAAGCGGTTGATTCAGCCAGAAGCGATACATTGTCCATGGCGCTGGAAAGACGCAGCGAGAAAACGGTAGTGCCCTGATTGACGAATATTTCGACGCTGTGGCAGTCCGCTAAAATACTGATATCCATCATACTGGTAAGGCTAAGGTAAGGTGCCTCATAGTCAGTATTTGCTGCCTCGAAAAAATCACCGGTATGGCGTGAAATGCGCATGGTCTTCTCGTCACTGTCGATAACAATGGTAACAAGTGATAGCTCAGCATCAACAATGCTCAGACTTAGCTGACCCTGATCGAAGTTGTGTATTTCGGCTTCCCACAAAAATGTTCCTGGTATCTCACTGAACAGCGCTTGTTGTGAATACAAACCTGACACTGTCTGCGTGGATGATTCGCTCACCTTCGCCTGGCTTAACGCCGGATGTTGTGAAAGCAGGTAACACTGGTCATCAACTTTCACCAGGCCAAGTTCCCGGGGCATAGACTGCATCATGGGTAGTGACTGCGCCGGCATTTCTTTGGCATAAAGCCAGCTGTTCAGCCATCCCAGCATCAGTGGTTTGGATAACTGGCCATTGTGAAAAAAAGATTGAGGGGCAAAAAAATCAGGGCCGTGATCGAGCCTTACGTACGCATTGCCGCCCATATAAGCCGTATTGATAACAAATGCTTTATCAACCAGGTTGCCAAGCATGTAAATGACCCCTGAGCCGTTATTCGCAAACCCGCGATCCACGCTCAACATCAGGCACCAAATATTTTCTTGCGGACACAGAAGAATCAGGTCCGGGCACTCCCACGCACCTTTTTGGAAAGGACATTGGGTAAATGTGCTGGTGAGTGTCCAGCTAAGCAGATCTTCTGAGTAGTAAAAATCAATTTTATGATCCAGCGAGCGCGCCACCAGCATTAACCATTCACCGTCAGCAAGTTGTTGAACTTTCGGGTCGCGAAACTCCGTGCTGCCAATGTCGATAAGCGGGTTATTCCTGTACTCGTTCCAGGTTATGCCATTATCATCTGAAAGGGCCAGGTGCTGGCGTTGATTTTGAATGTCCAGAACATTGTCGCTTTGTAAGCGTTGCGGGTCGTAGTCACAGACCGTATAAAACGCATAAAGACTGGCTTTTTCGCTACCTTTGGAATGTGCATCGTCGGGCGCCGCAATACTGCCGGAAAATATCATTGCGCCGGGCTTGGCAGGCAGCGCATGGGGTTGTTCTGTCCAGGTAATAAGATCCTCTGAGGTGGCATGGCCCCAGCCAATATTACCCCAGTATTTCGAGTTAGGATTACACTGATAGTACAAATGATAAATGCCATTATGAAATATCAGACCATTGGGGTCATTCATCCATTTATCATATTGAAAGTAATGTAATTTTGGATTTTTTGCCGCCATAGTCGATAGCCTCAAAGGGTGCTGAATGTAAAATAATGGTAGCTTTTCACTCAGGTAAATTCAAATTTAATCACAAACTGTTATTAAATAATTGACAAACTGTTTACCTTGTATAACCTTGAACGTCAGCAGTTCAGTAGCAGCATGTTTTGCCAGTCACTTCTGCCCACTTAGTAAAAATGCTATACCGGTCAGTGACCTAACATGTATTTTATTGCCTAAATCAATTCTAATCAGGACACATTATGGGCCAGCAATCAGGTTCGAATCCCTCTGGCGTTCGCCGGTTTAATGAGCGTTTAATTTTATCAATGCTGAGCAAGCATGGGCCGCTGTCCAAAACAGAGCTGGCTCAACTGACAAATTTAACCAAACAGGCGGTTGTCAGAATTGTGGATGGGCTCGCAGAGCAAGGCTTGTTGCTCATGGAGAGCAAACGGATAAGCGGTAAAGGCCGTCCTTCTGAGCTTTATGTGCTCAATCCCAAAGGCGCTTATTCCATCGGTGTGAAAGTTGGCCGCCGTGAAATCAAAATGGTACTGATGGATATTACCGGCAATATAATTGGTAAAGTAGTTGATGCTTATAGCTACCCAGAGCCAGGGAAAGTCATCGATATTGTGAAAAGCAATTTGACCGATCTGATGAATATGGTTCAACCTGACGAACAAACACGGGTTAAGGGGCTGGGCGTTGCTATGCCCTGGCTATTGGGTGGCTGGAGTGATGGTCACGAAATGCCTGATAGTATCGCCCGGCAATGGAAAGAATTTGATATACAGGAGGCCCTGCAGGCCTGTACCGAACTTCCCGTCCTGGTTGGGAATGATTGTACGTCTGCTGCGGCTGCTGAACTGCTCTTTGGCCGCGGTAAAAAGTATAATAACTATCTGTATGTTTACATCGACAGCTTCATCGGCGGCGGCCTCGTTCTCAACGGCAATGTTGAAATGGGCGTAAATGCCAATAGTGCTGCGATAGCCTCTTACCCGGTTTCCCACTCCCGCGCAACACACCTACCCAGGCCTCAGCGCACTTTTGAGGTATTGCTTAACCGGGCTTCATTAATGAGCCTGACCGATTATTTAGTTGATAAAGGTTACGAAGTTGAAAATCTGGCTCAGCTTCAGCGCGGCATTGACAGCGGAGCGTATGCCATGGATGACTGGGTCGATGATTGTGCTCATGCACTGGCCGAACTTGTGGTGGGATCAAATGTATTACTGGATTACAACGCCGTTATCCTGGATATCAATCTTGATGGTGCGCTGATGAAAACTATCATTTCTAAAACCAGCGATTATGTTGATGAGCTTCTTGAACGGGATATTTATAAGCCTGAACTGGTAGAGGGGTTATTAGGCCAAGATGCCATGATGGTCGGCGCGGCGATTTTACCTTTCTATTCACACTTCGCGGCAGATAAATCAGTACTTTTCAAAACAGGTAGTTAAATGACAATGACTGAAAAGACACTACCTGGAAAAGAAATTATTGGGTAAGCAGTGCTTATTTGTTCAGCCTTTTTGGTGGCTATGCACTGGTCTTTTCGATGTATGCAATCTGGTTGAGCCAGACCGTCGGTCTGAATGGAAAAGAAATTGGTATCATTTTTTCTGTCAATTCAATTGCCGCTATTTCACTACAACCCTTGATCGGCTTTATTCAGGATAAAATTCATACCTAACAATATCTTATCTGGGCGAATGCGGGTTTTTTGCTGCTTAGTGGGCCATTTTTTTCATTTGTTTACGAGCCCCTGTTTCAGTCAAATTTTTATCTGGGTATCCTGGTTGGTGCTATTTATATCGCGCTGGTTTTTCTGGCAATGGCCGGGGTGGTGGAAACTTATCTCGAACGCCTTTCTCGCTATTCCGATTTTGAATATGGGCGGGTCAGGTTATGGGGGTCGTTGGGCTGGGCCAGCACGGCCTTGTTCGGTGGTCTGCTTATTAATATGGGTGGTGAAGTGATTTTCTGGGTAGCGTCGGCCATCGCTATGATTCCGATGAGTATATTGTTCATCGTTAAAATAGACACCTCTGAACAAAGCGCTCCCTCAGGTAGCTCGACGCCGCGTCTTAGCGATATTGTGACCGTACTTAAGCTTCCTAAGTTTTATTTTCTGGCCTTGTTTGTGTTGGGCGTTGCGACAATCTATACCGTTTATGACCAACAGTTTCCGGTGTTCTATGCTGCTCTGTTTGTGGTTAAAACCGGCAATGAAATGTACGGATATCTCAATTTATTACAAATCTTTCTGGAAGCCGCAGGTTTTCTTGTGGCGCCAACGATTGTTAACCGAATAGGCGTCAAAGCGGGGTTGTTACTGGCCGGGGCGATTATGGTTTTGCGTATCTTTTGCTCTGCAGTACTGCACGATGAAGTGCTTTTATCGTTAGTCAAATTGCTGCACGCAGTGGAATTGCCTATTTTAATGGTCTCAGTATTTAAATACCTCAATATGCATTTTGACAGTAAGCTCTCCTCAACCCTTTATCTGATTAGCTTTATGTTTGTTATGCAGCTAGGAGCAGGGGCCATGGCGCCTGTCTTTGGCGAACTGTACGACGTATATTCTTTTCAGTATGTGTATCTTATTATGAGCGGTATCGCCATCGCATGTTTAATATTGTCGGCGGTGTTGTTGGAAAAAGACAATCACAGAAAGCATCAAATGCCAGCAGTATAACCAGACCGTTTTTTATGTATTTTCACCCAATGCATGTCGCCGTTTTTATTATCGTTATAAAGGCGGCGTTTTTACACGCAATCTAGTCGTTATAGTGAGCGTTACTAACGTTTTGCCTTCTTCGTCTATTAACTATGCTTCTTAAACGCCCGCTCGGCGTATCAGAACCTCAGTAACTATGGTTCTGCCGCAGCAAAATCTCACACGCAAATAATAACTATTGAAACCCTGTGGTTGCCTCAATGCGAACCTGTTAAAAAGCAACCTGGTGTCCACCCGCCCGATTTCAGCTGCAGAAATAAGGGGAGCTAACTAACGTGAGAGCCTGCATAACTGCTAAAGCCTTAGCGTGGCATCGCTTCAATTCTCTGGTGCAACTTTGTTTGCCTTGTCGCTATAGCAAAAAGATCAGCAGAGTTATTTCGGCAATCACGATTAAGTAAGCAGATTCTGAGTAATGTTCTGTAAAAGCATTGAGCGTAGCCAACGTTTAAGATAATGGGTGGTTAAGGCGAGGGAGAGCGAAAAGGGCAGGGGGAGTGTAGTGGGGGAGGGACAACGTGAGAAAAAGCTGCGCAGCTTACCTGCGCAGCAATAAGGATTAAAAGGTATACCGCAGTTCCAGCGAAGTGGAGCGTCCCAGAATAGATCGAGCCCGGATAATATCTAATCCATTCACCGTCTGAAAGCCTCCTTCAGCCTCTGTCAGCGCAAGCTCATCAGTGAGATTGTTGACGGCAAGGCGTACTGATAAATCATCGGCGATGAAGTAATTCGCAAAGGCATTGAATGTCAGGTAACCGTCCAGTTCATTGGTATTGTCATCGCTGACATAGGAGTCGGTACGGCCGAAAAAGCTAAGTCCGACTACATGTTCATCAATAGCATAAGACGCCGTACCTGAATAAACCAAATCAGGCTGACGGCGAGGTACATTGCCAACCACCTCTGGATTATTCGCCCCTTTTATTTCTGCATCGGTGTAGGTTATGCCGCCAAAAAAGTTGAACATACCAATATTGGCAGTGGCTTCTATTTCAATCCCGTTTGATTCAAATTCACGAATTCGTGCCGGGTTATCCAGTCCCCTGGCAGACTCGGAGTTGGCATCATCGGTATTAACATTAAATGCTGTAGCGAAAATGCCGAATCTGTCAGCCTGATATTTTATGCCTGCCTCGAGCATGCGTAACTCGTTGACCACGGAGCCTGGCTGCGCCTGGCCCTGTACAATGAAGCCGGCATCGGCCAGTCGGTCGCCAAAACTTGCCCGGGCGCCATCACTGTAGTTTCCGAACACAGCCAGACCGTCGTCGATAATATAGTTAAAGCCCAGAGCAAATGATGTGTAATCCCAGTCGTAGCCAAACAGCGCCTTATTGGACTCAGCAAACGACGCCTGAGTAAAGGTTTCTGTATTCATTTCAGCAAAGCTAAGTTCACCATTATTGTCTACATCAACCGGGCTGACAGTTGCCTGAAGCCAGCTGCCGGTGAGTTCACCGCTGTCTCGTCTGACACTGGCACTGACCGAAAGTGAATCGGTTACTTCGCTGTCGATAGCAAGATAATAGGCATCAATGCTGGAATCAAAATACGTGTCTCGCGTACAACAATTACCCCACTGCGGCGAGCCATACGCAATCTGGCCGTTAGCGGTGACTGCCTCGCCTTCCTCATTATACAGGTTCATTAAACGAGGAATGTTTTGTACATCGGCAATATGACTTTGCCAGAACCAATCTATATCCGCTTCCTGGTTTGCCACATAATAACCAACGGTGACATTGGTGTATCCGCCTAACATTTCTAAAGATTTGGTCAGGCTAAGGTCGTTAGTAAAATTATCCAGGCTATTGATATCATTATCAAAGGTGCGGATATCCTGAATCAGGCCATTGCCATTTAGTGTCGATAATGTCTCTTGTGACAGAGGCTGGTTACCATCAACACCATGGGCATAGCCAAGGGTCAGGTTTTCCGCATTGGGAACACCAATCGACTCAGGCGATACGGCCGCGCCTACACCGGCACTGAATGCACCGAAGAACTGCCCGGAGTTTCTGGCTACACGGAATTTTTCTGTTACGGTCAGGCTGTCGTCAAAATCAAATTGCAACTCACCGCCGATGACACTGGAGCGTACAGAGTTGCCATCTTTAATACTGGATTCTCTGATTCCGCCAGAGCCATCGGTAGTTTGATTATTAATAAGTCCTACAGGGATATTTGTTGCTTCCCGGGGATCCAGACCTGGAATGCCTTTGTTATTTAGCAACACGGGCATGGGTAAGATAGTCGCAGTTTGATCGTCCAGGTGTTTATAATACAGACGGGCTTTACCGTTATCGAAAAAACGCGTGACGCTTAGTTTAATCTGGCCGCCATCCTCAGCATTGAAACCAGCATCTCTGACGCCTTCACCGGTTCGGTAAAAGCCACCGATATGCATTGCCCAGTCATTGCCTACTGGTGTGCCGTAGGCAAAATCAAGACGATCCTGATCATAATCCAGGCCGGTTTTATAGATTAAAGTACCTTCTTCAACTTCGCCTGTTTTGCTGACAAAGTTGACGATCCCCGAGGGAGAGTTACTGGCCAGTGTGGCGGCGGTACCACCTTTTATGGCCTCGACCACATTGATGGTCTGGTCGTAAGAAAAATAGTTATCAGCATTGCCTACAATGATATCGCCAAACTGCAGAACTGGCAGACCGTCTTCATGTAGCTGCAAAAAACGTGAGCCACCGCCGCCTAGCGGAACGCCACGTACGGTTATATTACCGTTACTGTCGCCACCCGTGGATTCCGCTCTGATTCCCGGAATAGAACGAAGAACATCTACCGTCCCCTGAGGTACAAAGCTTTCCGCCCGTTCCTGGGACACGGTAGTTACAGACAAAGTACTGTTGAGCTTAGTGGTACCTTTAACGGAACCGGTAACAACAATTGTTTCGAGATTAAGCGATTCAGCGCTTTTCTTCTCATCCTCTTCCTGTGCGTATGCTGCGTTGCTACAAACTACAGCGGCGCCAACGGCCAGGCTTATAAAATTTCGGCGAAAAATGTTATTTGGGTTGCTCTGTATTTTCTTCATGGGGCTGTGTCCTGTATTAATCACGGGTAGTAATAAACCGACCTTTAGTAACAGTTTGTGATTAAATATTAACGCAGTATTAACCTGTGTCAATGCTATTTTTAACATTGTGTTACTTAATTATTAATTTGAGGTGTGTGAATAATCTGAAAGGTATAGTTTGGGTAAACGTTAGAACCTTGATAAATATGCAGTAAAGTGGGTTATTCCCTGGCTTAGAGCGTGGTAAGTAAAAAACAATGCTGCATCTGGGGAAAGCATTATTGATTGCCAGTGCTGTTACAAGTCAGTAACAGGAAGTGTGCCAGCAGCGGTGAGATTCAGCAGAATCACGATAATATTAAATTGAGTAGTTGAGTTGAGTCGGTGAAAAGTGGCGGACTGGCCGCCACTCGTTCTGCCTAGAAACTTACTGTGGCACTGGCCCAGAAATTTCTGGTTTTATCTTTAATATTATAATCGTCAGTAAATGCCACTTCACTGACCACACCCCGTCCGGTCAGATATTCGTAAACTCCATCGCCATTAAGATCATTATAATCCACTGAGTAGGTGGTGAAATCTCTGTCCAGTAAGTTATTTACCCGTAAGTTCAGAGTCACATTATCGTTCAGGTGCCAGCGGGCCCCTAAATTGAGTATCGCGTAATCTTCGAAGTACCTTTCACGCTCGAACACCGCATCGTAGCCCCGGTATCGGTCAGAGCGAACTTCGCCCTGTAGATACACGTTAAGTTGTTCGGTTGCCGCCCATTCCAGATTAATGTTGGCCATGTGCTCGGCAGTATTAGTCAAAGGTAAGCCTTGCTCGGACCCACTTTTCTGCTCACTGTCGGTCCATGTATAATTGGCATACAGTGACCAGTCTAGAGATATTGCATAGCGGCCGGCAAGCTCAACGCCCTGGATATCCACCTCATCGATATTTATCTTCTGGCTGTAGGTGTCATACCCTAACTGATCGTAGTCGCCGAGATTCACACAAGGACGACGCCCTTCAGTGGCTTCACAGCTAAATACTGTGTCACCGCGAGCAATTTTATCCTCGAAGCGGGTATCAAAATAGGTGATGTTGAAGCTATGATTGTGGTTGCTCCAGTAAAGTGCAATTTCGGAATTAACACTGGTTTCTGGCTCTAACTCCGGGTTGCCGGCAAACGGGCTGGTGCCTTGACCGCCAAACCCGGTGATGCCGTCGTAGAGATCAGTGGTTTGCGGTGTTTTATAGCCGGTGCTTACACCGCCTTTCAAAGTCCAGTAATCGTTAATGTTGTAAACCCCATAGACCCGTGGTGATGTCTGACTCCCGAAGACGTCGTGATCGTCGTAGCGGATACCGGCTGTTAACGTAAACGCATCAGTCATCAGCCAGTTGTCCTCGACAAAAACAGAGTACATTTGCTGCTCCTGAATGGCTCCTGCGTTACCTGACTCAAGACCAAATACACCATCCTGCAGTTCTCCGTCGATTACCTGAGCGCCCACGACCAGATTGTGATCGCCAGCCAAGTCTCTGACAGGAATATCAAAGCGCAAATCGAAGGTATACTGGCTGCTATCCAACGGACGAGCCGGTCGGGGCAAAAATGTATCTTCAGCGATGTTGCGACGTTCTTCTTCCGGTAATCCTGCATACTGACCGGTACCATCATATATCTGCTGCAACAACAATCGCTCTGCCACGCTCAACGGAAGAGTACGTCCATTATTCTGGGTATCTACATAAGACAAGGCTGCCATCACTGAGCCAAAACTATATTGACCGTCATAAGCTAAAGACCACCATGAGCGGTCAAATTCCTGATCCGCTGCATAGCCGGCCCGTGGATTAACCTGACCCCGACGGTCCTGCCAGATACTGTCGATATTGTCGCGCGTACCCAGCGGATAAATAATGTCCCCGGTCTCTAAATTGTATTCTGGCGTATTATCATACTCCTGATGTGAGTTGTCGTAATCAAAGGTCAGTTCATGCCCTTTGGCGACGGTATAATTCAGACTGAAACCATAGTGTTCATTGGTGTTATTAACTGTTCGTCCGCCGCTGCCAAACCCAAGAGAACGTAAGTGAACAAGGCCATTAGGGTCAATGGCAGGGGCTATCTGGGGCGATGAGGCTTGTTGCTCGTAAAGGCTACCACGCAACCCGATGCTTAGTGTGTCGGCAATGAGCGGCCCGTTCAGTGAAACATCTGTGGTGATATCATCGCCAAAGTCATCGTCGGTTTGAAGACTTCGGCCAAAAGTGAGTGAACCGCTCCACTGATCAGTGTGGGGTTTAGTAATGACATTGATTACACCGCCTAGTGCATCGGCGCCGTAGAGTGTTGAAGCAGGACCGCGAATAACCTCAATTCTCTCAATTGTTTCGACCGGAGGAATATGGTTAAAAGCATTGCCGCCAAAATTATTCGGATAAATATCGCCATGGTTATTCTGGCGTCTGCCATCAATAAGCACTAGCGTGTATTCACCGGTTAACCCCCGCATACTGATACTGCCCTGACCGGTTTTATCTCGGGTTGAGCCGACGTCAATACCTTCCTGGTATTTAACTGCGTCAAGCAGTGAGGTAAAAGAACGTGTCTTTATATCCTCTGCGGTTATTACTGAAATACTTGCCGGTGCCTGGGATAACTTTTGCTCAAAGCCGGTGGCAGTAACCACAAGGTGCTCAATCTCATCGTCGTTGGGCACAGCAGGAGCAGCTGCTGCGAGGCATAGGCCGGAATGAACAGATAATGCGATACTGGCTAATGTGTGATGTGTCTTCATCATTTTCTCTAAGTCCCCTGAGTGGTTACACATTCCAAATGTGGTAAACAAGGGCGCTTATATTAGGCTGAAAATGAACAGTGTCAACGCAAATGAGTATAATTCTCATTTGCGTTAAATGTGGCTTATGACTCCTTTAATTATCCCTTAATTTAATCTAAAGCGAGCACTGTTTAGCCTTGGTGGCTGTGGGGAGGAGCTCCATAAAAAGCTTGAGATAGAAAAGGGTTTATAGCAAACGCTTTCACGGTGGTGTCTGAAATTTTGTTAAGACACTTTTTAAGTTTACTGACAGCAGATGCCGCAATAATTAATGTGTCAGTTATAAAAATTTTTGAACAAAAAAAAGCGGCCGAAAGGACCGCTTTGATAACCAGTTTAGGGTAGCTAAACCTTGAACTGACGGATTGATTGCTGCAGCTCTTCTGCTAAGCGTGCCACTTCCTGACTTGATTCGGAGGTTTGCTGTGCACCCACCGTGGTTTCTTCTGCAATGCCCACAATTGTTTCCAGTTTTTCACTGATTTCCTGCGAGACCACATTTTGCTCCCTGGCTGATTGCTCAATCTGAGAGCTGACATCATGAGCCTGACGCACAGCTGTGGAGATAAGATCCAGCGCCTGTGTAGCGGCGTCGGTTTGCTCGACACATACTGCGGTTTGCTCTTTACCCTGGTTCATCACATCCACCGCTCGTTCTGCCCCCGATTGCAGTACTTCAATCATAGCATTAATTTCCTGGGTGGATTTTTGGGTGCGGCTGGCCAGTGTGCGCACTTCATCGGCTACTACCGCAAAGCCGCGACCTTGTTCGCCGGCACGCGCTGCTTCGATGGCTGCATTAAGGGCCAACAGGTTAGTTTGATCCGCCACCCCGCGGATCACATCCAGAATCCCGCCGATACTGGCGCTATCCTGATGTAATTTATTAATGACGTCAGCGGCTTCCTGTACATCTTTGGCCAAGACTTCAATGGTACGCTTATTTTCCAGAGAGATTTGACGAACCTTTTCAGCTTCGCTGTCAGCATGGCGAATCTGGCTCAATGTGTCCTCAGCATTTTGCACCACCAGTTGAGAGGTTGAATGCATCTCTGTAGTAGCCGTGGCGACCTGTGAAATCTGGGATTTCTGATCCTGAATAGAGTGCGTAGTCTGAGACGTTACCGTAGAGGTTTGTTCAGACGCGGCCGCTAACTGCTCAGCACGATTATTGATACCGTTTATTAGTGTTTTGAGGTTAGCGATAAGCTGATTACAGTTACGTGCAAGCTGACCAAATTCATCTTCAGCAGAGTCGTCCAGACGTCTGGTCAAATCACCTGACGAAGCGACCTGCAGTAATTCATTTACCCGATTAAGCGGACGGGTAATTGCTCTTACTGTCAACGTACCGATAATTGCTGCTGCGATTAGCGAGGCGATGACCACGATGATGACAATTAAGTTCCCGCTGGCAACTTTTTCAGTCACCTGATCATCAATAGCATCAGCGCGTTGATTGGTTAGGGTAAGGAGTTTTTCCAGCTCGCCCATTGCAGTATCAATATTTGAATCAGAGGCATTGAGTGCTTGTTCTGCCGCGTTTCGGAACGACAGTCGGTTCTGGTGCAACTGCACGACACCATCATTACCAGTGATAGCGTCCAGCGCTTCACTGACCATTTCACTGATTTCCTCAAGGCTGCCTGATGCATCCTGACCATCCGCCGCTTCCAACATTGCTGACAGTTTCTCTGACACATTTTCGACAACCAATGCCACCTCATTACTCAGCGTTTCAGCACGCAGCAGAGTTCCGGTTTTCAGATACTCGTTGGACACCGTAAGCATGGATAACAACGCGCTTTCCAGCTCGCCGCCAATTTTTGCAGCTTCCTGTAAAGCAGGGTTTGATTTAACTTCCGGAAGATACGAAAAATCCAGCAGGTACATGGAAGCATCATCGGCATTATCTTCGGCAACCATAAGCTGGTCGCTAATAGTGTTTCGCATGCTCAGATAACGACGATGCGTAGCGTACATATTTTCTGTATTTCCAATATATTCGCTATAGCTGGCGTGCACTTTATCAAGTGAAGATTTCAAGGCAGGATCATCGCTGACAATGGTGTTCAGTCTGGCGTATGTATTAGTGAAGTTGTCCTGGCTTGTTTTGAAGCTGGCCTCTTTTTCATTCAGCCCTTGAAGCTCTTCTTCGATGTAGGACTCAAAGGTCAGACGCCCCATATTTAAAAATGTCGCTTTTAACTCATTACTGCCGGAAATCGTAGGAATGGCGGTATTATTTACCTCGTCTGTAGCTGCGCCGATGGAATTAAGATTATATAAAGAAGAAACACTGATCAGTATCAGCAAAAGGCTGATGGTAAGAAAACCACCAATAATACGTTTAGCCACCGTGATTTTCATCGAAACTCCTGCTACTACAATTTTATCGTTATGATATGTGACGAATAATGCTAAATAATTGCAAATTGTACTCAAAAGTTCACATTAAATATGACTTTTTGAGTAGCCGAACCTTAATTTGCACTCTGAGACTTATTATATCGACGATAATGTAGTGAACTTAAGTTATTTTCTGATACAAGCGTATGGAGTCTGGAGAAAAATATCAGCAGTGAAAAACAGGCTTGAATGTAAGACCCTCGACTACCCGGCTGAAACCGCAATTATTTCACCTGTTTCAACACGATAAGCAGACATTGTGTTGCCCCATACGTACCCGGTATCAAGGCCGATAACCTGTTTTTTATCAGTTACTCCGGTTAAGGCAGCCCAATGTCCGAATATTATCTTTTCATGTCCGCCGAGGTGTTCGTTATCCAGCTCAAACCAGGGTTTAAGGTGCGGCGGGGCGGCTGACGGCTTGCCTTTTTCGGCAACATTCAGTCGATAATCGGTGGATAAAAAGCGCATACGGGTGCATGCGTTGATGATAAATCTAAGGCGCGCAAATCCGTCCAGGCTTTCCCGCCAGTTTTGTGGCTCATTAGCATACATATTATTAAGTAGTTCTAGATAGCGCGTACTACTTAACGCTTGACTCACTTCATCGCTTAACGCCAACAGTTGTGACGTACTCCATAGGGGAAAAAGACCAGCGTGAACCACCGTATGCTGCGCATCCAGTTTCATGGCAAGCGGGAAGCGACGTAGCCAGTAACTTATTTCTGCCAGTCTGCTACTGGCCAGCAGGTTATCCAGATTATCTTTCGGATTGGGCGCTTTAATGCCTTCTATGACAGACAACAGATGCAAATCATGATTACCCAGCACCGTGCGAAAACTGCCGTTAAGACTCATTAAATACTCAACGGTGGCCAAAGAGTCCTCACCCCGGGCGACCAGATCGCCCACTGCAATCAACTGGTCTCTGGAGGATTCAAACTCGCATTTATCCAGAAGTTGTCTTAAACCTTTATAACAACCCTGAATATCGCCCACGATGAGCGTTTGACGTGACGTCATTAATAACCTTTTAAAGTCGGAGAATTAATTGATGATGTTAGGAACAGCTAGCGTAAACACATCGATGGGCACCCTGAATTTGTCACCATCATCGGTTAACATGTGATAATGGCCTTCCATTGTCCCCACCGGTGTGTCTAATACAGCGCCGCTGGTGTACTCAAAACTGCTGCCTGGTTCGATGGTTGGCTGTTTGCCTATCACGCCATCGCCCTGGACCTCAGACTTTTTACCCGACCCATCAGTTATCAGCCAGTAACGACTTACCAGTTGGACTGGCACATCCGATTTATTTGCGATAGTAATCTGGTAAGCAAAAGCGTATTTCTCATCGGTATTTGCCGGATGCTCTGGCAAATGCCGGGTTTTAACATTGACTTTGATTAATGATTCTTTCATTCCTGCGATACCTCTTGCGCAGTAATGTAATTAGCAATAGACGCAAAATCCTGCAACGAGAGCGTTTCAGCACGCGTGCCAGGGTCGAGCCCCAAACTGTCAAGCGCCTGTTCACTGATACAGTCTTTAAGGCTATTGCGGATTGTTTTACGCCGCTGATTAAACGCCTGTGCACAAACCCGTTCCAGTGTATTGAGTGACGCCACTTCTACCGGCGGGGTGGCATGGGGGATGAGCCGCACCACCGCTGACTCTACTTTAGGCGGTGGTTTAAAAGCTTCAGGGGGAACATTTAGAACTGGCATAACCGAACAGTAATACTGGGTCATGACAGACAGGCGGCCATAGCTTTTTGAACCTGGCTGAGCAGCTAGACGGTTTACCACCTCTTTTTGCAACATGAAGTGCATGTCACTAATGCTGTCAGTAAAGTAGAACAGATGAAACATAAGTGGCGTTGAGATATTGTAAGGCAAATTGCCAAACACCCTGAGACGCTTCTGCGTATCATCGCGGGCGGCCAGCACTGAGGCAAAATCCAGCGTCAGGGCATCCTGTTCAATAATATTCAGCTTATGGCCGTGAAACGGGTGGTGGTGCAAACGTTTTGCCAGATCACGGTCGAGTTCCACGACAGTAAGCGCATCAACGCGCTCGCAAACTGGATCGGTTAGCGCACCAAGACCGGGGCCAATTTCCACCAGGTTCTCGCCATTCCGGGGATTGATAGCATTGACGATTTGCTCAATGACATAGTCATCGTGCAAAAAGTTCTGACCAAACCGCTTTCGTGCAGTATGGCCTAAATGGGTTTTACTCATAGGTGACTGTTCGCAAGTTCTATGGCTTTTTCCAGGGCTTTTCTGAAGCTACCTGCATCCGCTTTCCCAGTGCCGGCTAAATCTGTTGCTGTGCCGTGGTCCACTGAGGTGCGGATAAATGGCAGGCCTAATGTGATGTTCACAGCAGCCCCAAAGCCTTTAAATTTTAATACCGGTAAGCCTTGGTCGTGATACATCGCAAGTACTACGTCGGCATCTTCAAGATACTTAGGTTGAAAGATTGTATCAGCCGGTAGCGGCCCGGTCAGGTTAATTCCTTCAGTGCGCAAGGCGTCAAGAGCCGGGATAATGGTCTGTATTTCCTCTTTTCCGATATGTCCATTCTCGCCGGCATGAGGATTAAGCCCACAGACAAAGATATGTGGCTCAGCAATCCCGAATTTTTGTTTCAAGTCTGTATCGATAATTTTTATTACCCGATGCAGTCTTTCTTCAGTGATGGCTTTGGCTACATACTCCAGTGGTATGTGAGTGGTTGCCAACGCTACATTCAACCCTTCGGTGGCGAGCAACATTACTACATCAATAGTATTGGACTGATGCGCAAAATATTCAGTGTGACCGGAAAATGACACGCCCGCTTCGTTGATAATGCCTTTATGCACAGGCCCGGTGACGACAGCTGCGAATCCTTCCTGCATATTAGCCTGACAGGCCTGACGAAGTGTTTCTACCACGTACTGGCCATTACCACTATCCAGCTTACCGGGTTGCACCGGAACATCCGTATCAATTTGCCGAATGAACAGTTCTCCGGCAGCCTGAACCCGACTTATAGACGGCTCAAAAGTCGTGAGCGTCAACGGAAGGTCAAGCAGTGCCGCGCGTTCGGATAACACTTTTGCGTCTGCGAATACGACCAACTGAGCCGTCCACTGAAGTTGCGCCAGCTGAATGATGAGGTCCGGTCCGATACCGGCCGGTTCACCCGGCGTGACAGCAATTTTCAATGGCGGGTTTGCTTGCATAGTAATCGGCATTAAAGCACTTCAATATAGGCAGCATCGCGCATTTCACGCAGCCAGGTTTCTGTTTCTTCTTTAAACTTCCGGCTGAAGATAAGCTGACGGGCTTTATCCTCTTTGCGTTTTTCAGTGGCATCGTCAAAACGACGGTCCTGCAGCTGAATAAGGTGCCAGCCATGGGTTGAACGAATAGGTTGGCTATACTCGCCCGGTTCAAGGTTTGATAACGCCTTCTGGAACGCCGGTACGTACATGGTAGGATCAGCCCACCCAAGATTACCGCCTTTTAGTGCTGAGCCTGGATCTTCTGAATGCTCTTTTGCCAGTTCGGCAAAATCCGCTTCATCATTGATGACCTGTTGGCGGAATTTTTCAAGACGCTCTCGGGCTTTATCTTCGCTTAAGATAATTGATGGGGTAATCAGGATATGGCGTGCATTAACTTCTTCCACAGTGACTTTCTCGATACCACGGGTTTCTTTAATTTTCAAAATGTGGAAACCCGCGCCGCTGCGGATGGGGCCAATTAGCTCACCTTCATCTTTACCCTGTACAGCTTCAGCAAATAATGTAGGCATCGAGTTGATGTTCAGCCAACCCATGTTACCGCCCTCCAGTGCATTAGAACCGGAAGATGATGTTATTGCAATTTTAGTGAAGTCAGAACCATCCCGTAGCAGTTGCAATACTTTGGTGGCGCGGCTTCGTGCTTCTTCAACTTCTTCTTCAGAAGGCTCTGAAGGCAACCCGATAAGAATATGACCCAGGTTATATTCTGCCTGCTCAGCACCTTGTTCGTTCATTACCTCCAGTAATGAATCAACTTCCTGGGGCGTTATGTAAATACGACGACGAACATTAGCCCGGCGGACCTCGCCAACAATCAACTCTTCACGAACCGACTCGCGATAATCATCATAGCTTAGCCCTTCTTGCGCTACGCCCTGCCGTAACTGCGCCACGGTCAGGTTTTGATTTTGTGCAATATTGGCAATGGTTTGCTCCAACTGCGGATCACTTACCTGAATCCCCATGCGCTCAGCGCGCTGCATTTGGAGGTTTTTTAGAATCAGTCGCTCTATAGCCTGAGTGCGAAGCACACGGTCTGAGGGCAGCTCCTGACTTTCTGACTGGGCGCTCCGTTTTACCTCAGCGATCAGCTTTTCAATTTCGCTTTCCAGAATCACGCCCTGGTCAACGATTACCGCCACGCGGTCCAGTGAAACTTGCTGTGCCCAGCATGTAACAGTAAGCAAGGCACTTAAACACATAGCCCGGATAATGAACTTCATAATTACTCTTTATTGTCGTTAATGTGGTCGGCAATACTTATCGCCGACAGGGTAAATTAATTCAAATTATAAGGTTGTCGATAACCAAACATACCATCTTCAAGCATGCGTCGACTGGATTTGGCCGATCCTAGTCCTTTAAAGATAAACTGCAAGCTTACGCCAGAGTCATATTCATCGGTAGACTGCTGACCATCGATGCCAAACCGGTTACTTAACTGACGTTGAGCAACCACTTGTATGGCCCAGCAACAGGATTCATATTCTAGTCCGATATAGGTTTCGATACTGCGATGACGCTCGAGATCACGAAAGGATCTGCCTACCCAGTGCCAGTTTCTGCTGATGGGCCAGCTTACCGACAGTCCCACCTGATCGATGGTTTCTCCGCTAAGCTCACGGACGTAACGATGGGTCAGCTGAACCAGACTTTCACTGTCACGACGATACTCCAACCCTAAGCTGCTTCTTTCTACCTTATCGGTTTGTGTCGTGATTTGTATATCAGAATAGAAATTCCAGTGAGAGTCAAATCGCCAGTCGAGTTCTGCGGCAAGGGCAGAGCGATCTCGGTCCCCGTTACTACCGGGCGTCATGATGCGATTGTCTTCTAAGTAAAATATCTGACCCAGACTTACTGCAAATTGTTCCCGATTTTGTGCATCCATAATACGCGAAGTGGCACCCAGGGTAATCTGGTTATTATCTACAATTCTATCCAGCCCGGTGAACTCACGGCCTCTGAACAGGCCTTCTACGTCGGTCAGCAGATTCGTTGTATCGTAGAGCCCGATGTTGGTCTGGTCTTCAAAACTGGTATACAGGTACTGGACTTTGGGCTCAAATGTCATCGTATCTGTGGCATTAAACCAACTGCCGTCGCGTTCAAAATATAAGGTGCCGTATAACCGACCGCGCCCCAGCAGACGATTCACATTTTCATCTAATGCTGTGTTTTCAACATTGTCTTGTTTATAGGTTGTATTCATCACTGTCGCTTCGGCAGTTAACTCGCCCCAGTGACGCTGAAAAGGCAGCGCAATAGATGGTGCCACGTGTAAGCGCATTGCGGTGGGCCTGGACTCATCCACATTATCAAAATAGGCCAGCTCAGAGTCCAGGCGGAATTCCAGTAAGCTGCCAAGAGGCTGATTTAGCTTGAGCCTGGCTTCAGGAAATGCGCGATAGGTGTCGGGACGATCGCCAATAGTTTCAAAATCACGCACGTGGAAATCCAGCGTCATATTTTCTGAAAAATAGTTCAGTCCGACCGTTCTAAGAAGATGGGTATCTGCGCGATTGTAATCATCCGTGCCTACATCAACAATATAGTTATCATCGCTTATGCCATTGATGTCAACGCCTACTGTCCAGTTCTCGCCTAGAACACCATCATGCTTGATACGATAAAAATAGCGGTGTTCATTGGTTGGGGTATCGCTGTCTGAGGGCAAATATTCAACATCTACTACGCTGTAACCCTGTTCACTGAGATAGCGAAACTCCGTTTGCAGTTGGACGCCACGTTTAGACATCACCCGGGGTGTGATTGTCATGTCATAGTTGGGTGCCATATTCCAGTAAAATGGTTGCTGATAATCAACACCGGTATTGGAGGAGCTGCCTATTTCAGGAAAGAGCAGACCGGTCTGACGCTGATTACTAACTGGAAAAGCAAAATAAGGCAGATAGAATACCGGTACATCTGCTACATAGAAGCGTGTATTTTTTGCCTCGCCCCATAACGAGCCCCGCTCAATATTAATTTCCGATGCCCGGATTGCCCAGTCCTCGTCACCGGCGGGGCAGGTAGTAAAGTGCACATCTTGTAACGAAAGGCCTTCAGAAGAGGACAAATCAATCACACGGGCTGTGCCGCGACCGCTGGTGCCATTGAAAAGATACTCTGTGTTTTGCATTTCCAATGTTTCGCGTGTGGAATCAAGGGCTACATTGTCGCTGCTAACCTGAAGCTGCGCATCCTTGTAAAGCACATCACCGGAGGCTTCTAATTGTTGACCATTATTACGGATTTTGGCCTGATCAGCATGAATTCGTGCTGTGTCCGAGGTTATATCCACATCACCGCTGAAATTGGCTTCCCGTTGGGAAAATACTTCGGTGCGACGGGCTTCCACCATCACTTCGCCCGGCGGCATCAGTTTGTCAGAAGAAAACTGAACTGGTGAAACGGGGCAGAGTAATGATGTGTCCGGGTCGTCATTGTTGCGTTGAGCAGCACCAGACTGAGCACAAGCCTGCCAGCTGAAAACACACAATAATAACGAAGCGCAGGTTTTTTTCATGCGATGACGGATAGCCTGTAATAATAAATAATTTTTGTGGTTCGGTGCCTTTGCACACCGAATACGAATACATTTGCTGTGTTTGGCTTTGACCCGCTGAAGCGAAGAAGCGCAAAGTAACCGCTAATTCTAAGCATTTCTTTACCAATAACCAACCAGTGAACCAAAAAAATCACGCCCGATGATAATTTAAGGCCCCATTTTGCGTACCCAACGACAATAATTGGTGTCGGGCGTAATGAGGTTGTCCGACATCGGGATATTTTCTATTTTGTTTTTTGAGTTATAGTGCCACTGACCACGTAAGAGAAGAGTGGTTCACAGCACGATGATAATGACGGGAGAGCAGCATGCCATTTTGGGGCAAATTACTGGGTTTGATTTTTGGTTTTATGTTTTTGAAGATACCCGGTGCAATTTTGGGCCTCATTGTCGGCCATCTGTTTGACCGCGCATACAGTCAGGATTTTAATAAGGTGGGTGGATTTGGCCGTTTCTTTACCGACCAGTCAGGCTTACAACAGCAAGCGGTTTTTTTTCATAGTCTGTTTGCCTCTCTGGGTCACCTGGCAAAATCCGACGGGCAGGTAACAGAAAGAGAAATTCAGCTGGCCAGTGCATTGATGGATGAAATGCAGTTGCAGGGCGATGCCCGCAAAGAAGCACAGCAAGCTTATCGTGAGGGGAAGGCGGCGGATTACCCCATAACGGATACACTAAAAACCCTTTATGAAAATTGTCATGGCCGGCGGGATATATTGCAGGTTTTTCTTGAAATACTCATTCAGGCTGCCTTCGCGGACGGCAATGTCACACTGGCGGAAAAACGTGTACTGGATAAGGTAACCAAAGCGCTTGGTTTCAAGAAAAGCGATCTGGATTATTTACTCTCTGCCTACGATGCGCAGCGACGATTCCGTCAACGAGGTGGAAATGGACAACAGCGCCATCAGTATGATGAGACGCACTCACTGGAAGATGCGTACAAGATTCTGGGGGTCAGTGAACAGGATGACGATAAAACAATCAAGCGCGCTTATCGTAAGCGCATGAGTGAGCATCATCCTGACAAACTGGCAGCCAAAGGCCTGCCGGAACAGGCACTGGAGATGGCAAAAAATAAAACGCAGGATATTCAGTCTGCCTACGAGATTATTAAAACACATCGAGGTATGTAAAAACGATGGAACCGGTGCAGTTAACCGATGCAAACCGAGCCCTTATTGATGGGTTTGTGCAAATGCTCTGGCTGGAAAAAGGGTTAAGCGAACACACCCAACAAAGCTACCGCAGTGATTTAGCCAAGCTGGCACTGTTTTACCAGCAGCAATCATTAAGCGATATCAGTCGACTCACCACTGAAATGATTCAGGATTACTTGTGGCACCGGCATCAGCTTGGGTTGTCTACCCGCAGCACACAACGAAGCATGAGCGCCATGCGGGCTTTTTTTAATTATCTTATCGCCACCCACGTTCGCCCGGATAATCCGGTTTCGATATTGAATAATCCTAAAACCCCTCAAAGTCTGCCGTCATCGTTAAGTGAAGCTCAGGTTGAGGCACTTCTCACTGCCCCGGATATCGAAGATGCTGTGGAACTTCGAGACCGCTGTATGCTCGAAGTACTTTATGCTACCGGATTGCGAGTGAGCGAACTTATTGGTCTTACCCTGGCGCAAGTCAGTCTGGTGCAGGGCGTAGTCAGGGTCACCGGCAAGGGCAATAAGGAGCGGCTGGTACCTCTGGGGGAAGACGCCATGGACTGGATAGACACGTATTTACGTCATGGCCGGCCTGCATTGACAAAAGCCACCGTCGATACATTGTTTTTAAGTCGTCGCGGGCAGCAGATGACACGCCAGACCTTCTGGCATCGCATCAAGCACTACGCGGTGCGTGCGGGCATCGAGCAGGATTTGTCGCCCCATACGTTACGCCATGCTTTTGCCACGCATTTGCTTAATCATGGCGCTGATTTGCGGGTAGTGCAGATGCTGCTGGGCCACAGTGACTTATCCACCACGCAAATTTACACCCATGTGGCAACTGAACGATTACAGAATCTGATACATACTCACCACCCCCGGGGCTGATTGATTGGTCCATGGCCAACCTGTGGTAGTATGCAAAAAACTTGAAAGTTTTAGCCGATGTTGCCGGTCAACTAATTAATGACCGAGTAAGGAGAAAATGTGATTAAACAACTATTAGCGGTGCTGGCCCTTGCCACCACCTCACTGACAGGACATGCAGCCGAACCGGATTCTGCAGCATTAAAAGACAAACTGGAGTCAACCCTGGGCATGAGCGTTTCTGCCATTGCCGATTCACCGGTTCCGGGTTTAAAGCAGGCAACCACTGATCGAGGCCTGTTTTATATCAGCGATGAAGGCCGTTATTTTATGCAGGCGCGAATTTTTGATCTGCAAAATGGGATGAAAAACATCACCGAAACCGCACTTGCTGATATGCGCCTGGAAGGTATTAAGCAGTTTAAAAAGGATGCGATTCAGTTTAAGGCGAAAAAAGAAAAACATGAGATTACCGTCTTCACTGACACCACCTGTGGCTATTGTCGCAAGATGCACAAAGAAATTGAGCAGCTAAATGCGTTGGGTATCACGGTCAATTATCTGGCATTTCCCCGCAATGGCCTTAGCTCACCCACTTATGATGAGATGGTTTCTGTATGGTGTGCTGAGGATCCCGCCAAAGCGCTGACCAATGCAAAGCTTGATAAAGATGTATCATCAGCTCAGTGTGAAAATACGGTGGCAAAACAATATGAGTTCGGTCAGTCGGTGGGCGTTAGCGGCACTCCCAATATTATTTTGGAAAACGGTACCCTTATTCCTGGGTATCAGCCCGCCGGGATGCTTGCTCAGGCCCTGGATGCTGAATAGCTTAGTTTTTTTCTGGTAACTTCAGGCCGGCTTCTCGCCGGCCTTTTTGCAAGGTAGGCCACAACAGTGATTCAGGTTATTATAGTGGCCTGAATATTCCACTTCCTGAAGTAAAAGGTCACGGTGTCATGGGACTTCCAATTTTTCGACGCGAATTAACCTCCACTCCACTATGTGACAGCCTACATCCTGTACTGGACAGAGTCTACCGGGGGCGGCGTGTTGATTCTCTTGATGAGCTGGATACCGCAGTAAAATCGCTGTGTCATTATCAACAGCTTAAAGGTATCGGGCAGGCCGCTGCGATTTTGTGCGATGCTATCGCCCGCCAACAGCGGGTTGTTATTGTCGGTGACTTTGATGCAGATGGCGCAACCAGTACAGCAGTTTGTATGCTGGGGTTACGACAAATGGGCTTGCAGCAGGTTTCATATCTTGTTCCTAATCGTTTTGACTTCGGCTATGGACTGAGCCCGGAGATTGTTGATGTTGCCTGCGATGACGGGGCTGAGGTGATTGTGACCGTAGATAACGGTATTGCCTGCTTAGAAGGAGTCGCCCGGGCGAAGGCGCGTGGGGCAACGGTGGTGGTCACCGACCACCACCTGCCCGGCGGTACGCTGCCCGAGGCTGATGCCATTGTGAATCCGAACCAGCCAGACTGTCCGTTTTCATCAAAAAATCTGGCCGGGGTTGGGGTTGCCTTTTACCTGATGCTGGCTATACGCGCGCAATTACAAAAAAATCAGTGGTTCAAAGAACAACAGCTGATGGCACCTAATTTAGCGGATTTACTGGATATTGTGGCTGTGGGCACAGTAGCCGATGTGGTGGTGTTAGACAAAAATAACCGAATTCTGGTCCATCAGGGGCTTCAGCGAATCCGGGCCGGACGGTGCCGGCCGGGTATCACTGCACTTCTGGATGTTGCCGGTCGCGCACCATCTGGTATTGGTGCTTCTGACCTGGGATTTGTAGTGGGGCCGCGGCTCAATGCCGCCGGACGGTTAGAGGACATGGCCCTGGGCATTGAATGCTTGCTTTGCGACGATCCTATGCAAGCGCGTTATATGGCCACTGAGCTGGATCGGCTCAATCAACAGCGACGCACCATCGAAACCGAAATGAAACAAGAGGCCGAAGCGGCCATTGCGGCGTTAAGTGTAAATGAAGATAGCCTGCCCGCGGGTCTGGTCCTGTATCAGAAGGATTTTCATCAGGGCGTTATTGGCATTGTAGCGGGGCGGATTAAAGATAAGTACAAGCGCCCGACGATTGCCTTTGCTCATCAGGATGATGAAACGATAAAAGGGTCAGCCCGTTCTGTGCCGGGAGTGCATATTCGGGATGTGCTTGAAGAGGTTAATCTGCGCAAGCCAGGTCTTATCCCTAAGTTTGGTGGCCATGCGATGGCTGCGGGGCTGAGCTTGCCAATGGACGCGTTGGCGCTTTTTTCAACGTTGTTTGATGAAGTGGTAGCGGTGCATCTGGCCAAAGCCGGCGATTTGGATCGCATCATTACCGATGGTGAATTACAGGTTGATGAAGTCTCTCTGTCGGTGGCCAGGGTGTTAAAACAAGCCGTGCCATTCGGACAGGGATTTGAAGCGCCATTGTTTGATGGTGTATTTGAAGTGGTCAATCAGCGCTTGCTTAAAGAAAAACACCTCAAACTGGCATTGCGCCTTGATTCAGGTGAAGAAGTTGACGGTATTGCGTTTAATGTAGACCCAGCCCGGTGGCCGAATAACCGTTGTCGGTACGTTCAGCTGGTGTATCAGTTGGAGGTAAATGTGTTCCGTGGTCGCGAGACGGTGCAGCTATTGATTCAGGAGCTAATACCTTATGCAAACTGATGCTGACAGTCTTACTGCCAGGCATGGCAGCCTGATCCACAGTGAAGGACTTAAAGTTGATTCGCATGTGCAAAGAGATGAAGGAGAGTGGGTAAGGCATACATTAATGCTCACCGGCTATGACGTCCCCTTCGTTTTTCGCCGCAAAGGACAGTACAAATCACTCAAAGGTGCCAGCGTGAACCTGACTTATTATCGCCATATCGAAGCTGTGGCCGGCATTGAGTTTGAACAAATGAAAGTTGTGCGTATTAAGCGGGCCTGAGCTGATGAATCGTGGCCACTGGCTAAGTGCTTATATACTTCATCGCCGTCCCTATCGGGAAACCAGTTATCTGGTGGATTTCTTTACACTTGAAACGGGACGTATATCGGCCGTAGCCAAAGGCGTTAAAAACAGTAAATCAGACCGTAAAAGTCTGTTGCAGCCGTTTTCGCCGGTTAAGGTCCAGCTTGCCGGTAAAGCAGAACTTAAAAACCTTAATCAAATTGAAAGTGACGGGCGTTCGCATCAGTTAACGGGAAATGCGCTATTTTGCGCCATGTATCTTAACGAGCTGATAAATCGCACTATGCCGGTGGGCCTGGCCAGTGAGATGTTATTTGGTCATTATCAGCAGGTATTAAGTATACTACCGGCTAGTGACACGCCGGATATTTTGTTACGCGGTTTTGAGTTCGCTTTACTTGAGGAAATGGGACAGTTGCCCGACTGGCTGACAGACGCAGTAAGTGAACAGCCTGTAGACAGTGAGCAATGGTATATTTTTGTTGCAGAGCAGGGTGTTACCCAGGCACCGGCGCATATTCAGCGTGGCCGTTTTCCAGGTTACGGTCTCCTGGAGATGGCAAATGGCGAGTGGACCCCGGCAGCCAGAAAGACCGCTAAAATTATCACCCGGCAGGCCTTACGAAATTTGTTGGGCGATAAGCCGCTCAAAAGCCGCGAATTATTTCGTTAGCCTCTGCCGTATGACCGCTTTTTTCGATACACTGCCCTTATTAATGGGGTCACTTAGAAGGCTTGCTTATGAACGAAATATTGCTTGGTGTAAATATTGACCATATTGCGACCATCAGAAATGCACGGGGAACTAATTATCCGGATCCTGTTCATGCTGCAGATGTTGCTGAGCGTGCCGGCGCTGATGGCATAACCGTGCACCTGCGTGAAGATCGGCGTCATATCAAAGACAGGGATGTTGAGTTACTGGCTCAGACCATCAATAGTCGACTCAATCTGGAAATGGCGATTACAGAAGAAATGCTGAGCATCGCAGAGCGTCTGCGCCCGACATTTTGTTGTCTGGTTCCCGAAAAACGTGAGGAACTGACCACCGAGGGCGGTTTGGATGTGGCCGGTAACTTAGAGCAGACCAAAGCTGCCTGTGAGCGACTCGCTGCAGCGGGCATCGCAGTGTCGTTATTTATCGATGCTGATCAGGCACAGATTGATGCCGCATTAGCGTGTAAAGCACCTTATATTGAAATTCATACCGGTCAGTACGCCGAGGCCGATAACGAAAGCCAGGCTCAGCAAGAACTGCAGCGGCTTAAAAAAGGCATCAGCTATGCCCATAATGCAGGTATCAAAGTCAACGCCGGACACGGCCTGCACTATCATAATGTAAAACCCATTGCGGCCATTCCGGAAATTGTCGAACTGAACATCGGCCACGCCATTATTGCCCGTGCCGCGTTTGACGGTCTGCATACGGCGGTTGCCGATATGCGGGCGCTGATGCAGGAAGCGCGGCTTGCAGCGTTGATTTGCCGTTAATGGCAATAATTGGAATGGGCACAGATATCATAGAGATATCTCGAATAGCGCAGGCCGCTGAAAAAAATACACGCTTTGCGCGGCGTATTCTTACTGAGACAGAGTGGGATATATTTAACCAGCAGGCTGATCCGGTGCGTTATCTGGCCAAACGCTTTGCCGCCAAAGAGGCTGCCGCCAAAGCCTTGCAAACCGGCATCGGGCGGGGAATATCCTGGCACCATTTGGAAGTTGCGAATCATGACAGCGGCGCTCCGTTTCTCATTTTAAGCCAGGGCGCTTTGCAGGTCTTCAAAAACCGGGGAGGACGGTCTTCCCATCTGTCTATTTCCGATGAGGCCCGCTTTGCGGTCGCTACCGTTATTTTTGAAAATTAATCAGGCAAGATATGTATGGTGAGCTTTTACAAGACTCCTAAAAAACCACGCCAGGCCGGGGCCCGAAAGCGTACCGGCGTAATGGTGGATAGCCTGGATATCCATGGGGTCGGGGTGAGCCGTTCCCAAAAACCAGTGATGTTTATTGAGGGTGCGCTGCCCGGCGAATGTGTGGATGTAAGCATCCAGCAGACCCAAAAGCAGGTCGTAAAGGCCTCCACAATAAAAGTTGTTCAGGCCAGTGAAAAACGTCAGCAACCCTTTTGCCCTGTGTATTCTCAATGTGGCGGGTGTCAGCTGCAACATATTGATGCTGACGATGCATTAACCGAACGCCAGCACGCCATGCAAACATACTGGGTGCATCACCTTGGAGTGGCTAACCTGCCATGGCAAGCGCCGCTTACCGGAGAGCGGCCGGCCTATCGCAGAAAAGCACGGCTTGCTGTGGATGCCAGGAACCCGGCTTCGATAAAATTAGGGTTCAGGCAACAAAGCAGTAAAGCCATTGTTGATGTCAAATCCTGCCCGGTGCTGGTACCTGCCCTGCAGGCATTAATGCCGCTATTAAGGGATATTGTTTTTTCTTATCCAGCGAGTCGTCACATTGGTCATATACAGGTTCTTGCTGGCGATGACGTCTGCGAAGTGACAGTAAAAGCCACGAGAGACCTTCCGGCAGCGATGCGCGACGAACTGGCGGCATTTGGTCAACAGACGAACACTAATGTTGTACTGGAAAATGCCACTGGGGCTTATGAGACGCTGCACCATTTTGCCCAGCTTCGCTGCCAGACCATTGACGATTTATATGTAACGCCCTCACCTGAGGATTTTGTACAGGTTAACGCCGTAGTAAATAAAAAGATGGTCACCCAGGCTATCGACTGGCTGGCGCCGGAAAAAGATGATGTGATTGCAGACTGGTTTGCCGGACTGGGCAATTTTAGCTTCGGGCTGGCGCGCAAAGTACAGCGTCTTTACGCCGTGGAAGGCGTGGCATCAATGGTGCAAAAGGGGCAGGCCGCTGCACAGGCGCAAGGCATTGATAATATTGTCTGGCAGCATCTGGATTTGAATGAACCGGCCAGTGTGCAGGATGCAATTAATCACGGGTTTACCAAGATGCTGTTGGATCCTTCCCGGGAAGGGGCCGCGCAGGTCTGCCAGCATATCGCGGGATCGGGAATTAAGCAGGTCGTGTACGTTTCTTGCAATCCCAGTACCTTTACCAGAGATGCGCAGATTCTTCTTAAGGCGGGCTACAATATTGAAAAAATCGGGTTAGTCGAGATGTTCCCTTATACACGCCACCTTGAAGTGATGGCGTTATTTTCATTGCGATCAGAATAGTCATAAAGCGAGTTGGTAAGCCATGGTATCAACACGGAAAGTACATGAACCCAGTCGTCCTCCCTTTGAGGTGTGGCTGGACAGCCTTGAGCTGAGTAAACAAACCAAACAAAAGCTGCGGGATATATCCAGCGACCCGGAACGGCTGTTGATCGGTCAGGAAATGGTCGAGATACTGGCTCAGCTAAATATGGATGACAGTACATTGCAGACCGCGCTGGTATTGCCCTACTGTGAACAACACCAGTTGGATGAAGCGCAGGTAGAGAGCGAATTTGGCCCTGGCGTTGCGCAACTGCTTACCGGCGTAAGAAAAATGGAAGCTATTAAAGCCCTTCACTCCCGCCGCTCGGGGTTGAAACAGGTACCGGATGAACAGCATATCGACAGTATTCGTCGCATGTTACTGGCGATGGTGGAAGATGTACGCGCTGTGGTTATCAAAATGGCCGAACGCATTTGTGCGTTACAGCAGGTGAAAAAAGCCGACGAGGAAACCCGGGTTATGGTAGCCAGAGAGTGCGCGACGATTTATGCGCCACTGGCAAATCGCCTGGGTATTGGCCAGTTAAAATGGGAGTTGGAAGATCTCGCTTTTCGTTATCTGCACCCGGTGACTTACAAGCAAATAGCCCGGCAGCTGGATGGTAAGCGAAAAGAACGTGCCCAGTATATTGATAATATCGTGGCTGACTTGCAAAATCTGGTAGACGAGCAGGGGATTAAAGCGCAAGTCTATGGTCGTCCCAAACATATCTTTTCCATCTGGAAGAAAATGCAGAAAAAACGCCTGTCGTTCGAGCAGCTGTTTGACCTGCGCGCCCTGCGAATTATTGCCGATCGTCTGCAAGACTGCTATGCCGCACTGGGCGTGGTGCATGCAACATATAAACATATTCCAAAAGAATTTGATGATTATATTGCCACACCAAAAGCCAACGGGTACCAATCTATTCATACAGTGATAGTAGGGCCAGGTGGCAAGCCCGTTGAAATCCAGATTCGCACGCAACAAATGCATCAGGATGCAGAGCTGGGTGTCGCCGCTCACTGGAAGTATAAAGAAGGTACCAGCGGTAAGGCGAACAGTTCTGAGGATCGCGTAAACTGGCTACGTAAAATCCTGCAGTGGCAGGAAGAAGTGGCTGAGTCGGGCGATCTGGTTGAGGAACTGCGCAGTCAGGTTTTTGATGACCGGGTATATGTTTTTACCCCCAAAGGTGACGTCATTGATTTACCCCAGGGCTCCACGCCGCTGGACTTTGCCTACTATATCCACAGTAATGTGGGCCATCGTTGTATCGGCGCTAAAGCCAATGGTCGTATTGTACCTTTTACTTACCAGTTGCAAAGTGGCGATCAGGTCGAGGTGCATACCGGTAAAGCGCTTAACCCAAGTCGCGACTGGATGCATCCCGGGTTAGGATATGTCCATTCTTCAAGGGCGCGGGCTACGATCCATTCCTTTTTTAAAAAGCAGGATAAAGAAAAGAATCAGCAAGCGGGCAAAGAGTTGCTTGAGCGAGAGCTGAACCGGGCAGGGATTCCGGCAAAAATGGCCGTTAAGGCGCCGGAAAAATTCAACTTTCAGCAGGTAGAAGATCTTCACGCCGCCATTGGCGCCGGCGATGTCAGAGTGATGTCGGTAGTGCACTATCTGCAGCAACTGATGGCACCTGCACCTGAGCCTGAGATCAGCCCGAAGTTAAAAACCCGACGCAACGCCGGCTCTAGCGGCAAGAGTGATACGGTGGTAGTAGACGGCGTCGGGCATCTGATGAGTCAGCTGGCCAACTGTTGTAAACCTGTACCAGGCGACACTATTTTAGGGTATATCACTCAGGGACGCGGTGTAAGTGTACATAAAACATCGTGTGAACAACTTCAGAATCTCAGTGACCAGCATCCGGAAAGGCTAATTGAGGTCAACTGGTCAGACGCTTTAGAAGTGGGTTTTGAAGCTATGCTAATGGTCTTTTGCGCAGACCGTGACGGGCTGCTGCGGGATGTTACCACCGTTCTTGCCAATGAGAACGTCGCTTTATTAGGGGTAAGCAGCGCCAGCGACAAGCCGCGTCGCACTGCCGTAATTGATCTTTCTGTGGAAGTGAAGACACTGGACGCACTGAATAGGGTAATGACAAGGCTCAGACAGTTAAAAGGGGTGACCGATGTCAAACGAAAAACCCAGTGAGTCAGCGAACCAAAATTTGAACCGTCTGTTGCAGATAATGACGCGTCTGCGTGGCCCCAATGGTTGTCCGTGGGATCAAAAACAGACAATGGCGTCACTAACGCGTTACACCGTAGAAGAAGCATATGAAGTGGCCGATGCCATTGCGGGTGGCGAGCCTGATAACATCCGCGAAGAGCTGGGTGACTTATTATTTCAGATAGTTTTTTACAGTGAACTGGCGCAGGAGAAAGGCTGGTTTACCTTTGAAGATGTTGCAGCAGACATCGCTGACAAAATGGTCCGCCGCCACCCCCACGTGTTTGAAAATCATCAGGTTGACGAAAGCGCATTGTCGCAACAATGGGAAGCCATCAAAGCAAGCGAAAAACGGCTGGCGCAGGACGCTGATAAAAAAAGTATTTTCGACGCAGTACCCTCAGGCTTGCCGGCGCTGATGTACGCTCAAAAATTACAAAAGGTGTGCGCCAGAGTCGGCTTCGACTGGACCTCCACTGCACCGGTTATTGACAAGGTGCGTGAAGAAGTCGAAGAAATCAACGTTGAAATTACTACTCAGTCACCTGACCAGGCACGTATTGAAGAGGAAATTGGTGATGCATTGTTTGCCATGGTCAATCTTTCAAGACATTGCAATGTCGATGCAGATACAGCGCTGCGGCGGGCCAGTCATAAGTTTACCCAGCGATTTGAGCAAATCGAGCATCAGGTGCTGGAACAGGGGCTGGCACTAGAGGATATGTCCTTAACTGAACTTGAATCCATCTGGCAGCGTGTTAAAAGCGTGGAAAAGTCAGGGGAATAAGTGACAGTGATTGCATTTACCATTCTGACCAGCCCAATTGGCACGCGCTGTACAGGCAGTGATAAGCGTTTCAATACGTTCGGCCGGATTTTTTCTACATTACCTGATAATTTTCTCATTTAAGGGTTCGCTTTTTACGCAGATTCTGTATAATTCGCGCCCTGCCCAGTTACACCCACCTTTGGGAAGGTGGAAGGATCAATAGACTCGAAGGGGTCCGGAGATTGATTTTAGGTGATTTCAAGCAGAAATCAGTAACGACGAAATTATTCGGGTGAATTTAAATGAAAACTTTTGTTGCTAAGCCAGAAACGGTACAACGTGACTGGTATGTGGTAGACGCCACAGACAAAACTTTAGGCCGCTTGGCTTCTGAAATTGCGCGCCGTCTGCGTGGTAAACATAAGCCAGAGTATACGCCTCACGTAGACACTGGTGATTACATCATCGTTATCAATGCTGAAAAAGTTGCTGTTACCGGCAATAAAGCACTGAAGAAGATGTATTACTCTCATACAGGTTACCCAGGTGGTCTGAAAGAAACAAACTTTGAGAAACTGATTGCTCACAAGCCAGAAATGGTAATTGAGAAAGCGGTTAAAGGAATGCTGCCAAAAGGTCCTCTGGGTCGTGCAATGTTCCGTAAAATGAAAGTTTACGCTGGTGGCGAACACGCTCACGCAGCACAGCAACCACAAGTTTTGGACATCTAAGGAGCAACTGACATGGCAGATACTCAATACTACGGCACTGGCCGCCGCAAAAGTTCTACTGCTCGTGTGTTCCTGCGTCCAGGTACAGGTAACATCACAGTAAACAAACGTGCTCTTGATGAGTACTTTGGTCGTGAAACCGAGTGCATGGTTGTTCGTCAACCATTAGAACTTGTAGAAATGACTGAAAAATTCGACGTTTACATCACCGTTGCTGGTGGTGGTTCAAACGGTCAGGCTGGCGCAATCCGCCACGGTCTGACTCGTGCACTTATGGACTACGATGAGGCATTACGCCCGTCACTTCGTAAAGCTGGCTTCGTTACTCGTGACGATCGCCGTGTTGAACGTAAGAAAGTTGGTCTGCATAAAGCACGTAAGCGTCCACAGTTTTCAAAGCGTTAATTTTCGCTTACTGCAAAAAAACCCGGCTACTGCCGGGTTTTTTATTGTCTGCTGCTATTTCGAGCAGACAGAATGTATCTCTTACGATTTCTTAATCTTACCTATTCTCACAGTCTGCTAAAGAAAAATGCTTTCCTGCCGATGGAGAACGCGCGCCACAGTAGAGTGTGTAAGGCAAAGTCTACTGACCCCCCCGACTTTTTTGCAGGGTAAAGAAAGTAAAACCTTGTAAACAGAAAGGCTTTTCCCGTATGATTTTGTACGAAAAATAACATATTATAGAGAAATGTATTTATGTGTCGTTGACGCAACTGCAGTTGCGTTGATGACCAGCAGTTATGGCCATCCAAAGTTGTCAGTAGCGACTGACTCTTATGCCATAGCAATCCCAACCTGGAGAAATGTGGATGAGCGATGTATCTGTAGATGCAAAAAAGTCTGCGCCTGATAAGGGGCCGGGTGATAACACCCGACGCCGTTTTCTGACTGTTGCAACCTCAGTGGTAGGTGCTGTAGGTGTGGCAGGAGCGGCAGTTCCTTTCATTGCGTCATGGAACCCCAGTGCCAAAGCAAAGGCAGCCGGGGCTGATGTAGAAGTTGATATCAGTAACATTGAGCCGGGCCAGCTTATACGCGTAATGTGGCGCAGCAAGCCCGTATGGATTGTACGGCGGCCCCCTGAGATGCTGGATTCTCTGTCAGATCATGCAGAGCTGCTTAAAGATCCTGAATCTGAGGCAGAACAGCAACCGCCCTTTGCAAAAAATCCATACCGCTCCTTAAAAGAAGAATATCTGGTATTGGTAGGTATCTGTACCCACCTTGGCTGCTCTCCACAGTATCTTAAAAATGGTGCCTTCGAAGAAATTGTACAAGGCGTGGAGAATGGCTTCTTCTGTCCTTGTCACGGTTCCAAATTTGATATGGCTGGCCGGGTTTTCCAAAATGTGCCCGCACCGTTGAACCTGGTGGTGCCTCCTTATCAGTATGTTAATGATAATACGATTATCATTGGCTCAACCGCTCAGGAGGCTTAAATGAACGGTTTTCTTTCCTGGATTGAAGCTCGCATTCCATTGATGCGGGTAGCTAACATGCATGCGATTCAGTATCCCGCACCGCGGAATATGAATTTCTGGTATGTATTTGGTTTTCTGGCGACTATCGTACTGGTGAATCAGATTATCACCGGTATCTGGCTGACCATGAACTATGTGCCGACCGCAGAAGGGGCGTTTGCCTCGGTGGAATACATCATGCGGGAAATTGATTATGGCTGGATCATCCGATACATGCACAGTACCGGCGCATCTGCTTTCTTCATTGTTGTATACATGCATATGTTCCGCGGCATGATTTATGGTTCTTACCAAAAGCCCAGAGAGTTATTATGGGTGTTCGGTATGTTCATCTATCTGGCGCTGATGGCTGAGGCCTTCATGGGTTATGTATTGCCCTGGGGACAAATGTCCTATTGGGGGGCCCAGGTTATCGTGTCATTGTTTGGCGCGATACCGGTAATTGGACCTGACCTGGTTATCTGGTTGCAGGGTGACTATGTGATTTCAGGGGCAACATTGAACCGGTTCTTTGCATTGCATGTTATTGCCCTGCCACTGGTTATTGTAATTCTGGTCTTCCTGCATATCATCGCGTTGCACGAAGTCGGGTCAAATAACCCTGATGGGGTGGCTATCAAACACAAAAAAGGGTCATTATCAGAAAGTGAAAAGACGCCTTATAAAATCCATGAATATTACACTGAAAAGTATGATATTGCTGATGACGTTGTGCCGTTCTTCCCACACATAGTGCTTAAAGATTTAGTCGCATTCTGTATATTTTTGGCAGCCTTTACCTACATTATGTTCTTTGCACCAGAAATGGGTGGTAAGTTCCTTGAACACCCTAACTTTGAAATCGCAAACCAGTTGAAAACACCAGAGCATATTTTCCCGGTATGGTATTTCACACCGTTTTACGCGATTCTCAAGGCAGTTCCTGACAAACTGTTTGGCGTATTAGCCATGTTTGGCGCAATCGCGGCGTTGTTTGCGATGCCCTGGATAGATCGCGGACGCGTTAGATCCTGGCGTTATCGTTGTGGGCTGCACAAAGTCAACCTACTATTGTTTGCTGTTGTGTTTGTTTTCCTGGGTTATCTAGGTGGAACGCCGCAGGAAAACTGGAAAATTATCGCGTCGCAAATTGCTACTGTACTTTATTTCGGCTTCTTTATTGCGCTGTTCTTATACAGCAAAAATGAGAACACTAAACCTGTACCAGCGAGGATTCCGAGATGAAGAGACTAATTACGTTGATGGCGTTTTTTGTTCCTTTGTGGGCCGCTGCTGCGGGTAGCAAGGTACCATTGGATGAAGCGCCGATAGATTTAACCGATAAAGCCTCGTTACAAAGAGGCGCCAAGATATATATGAACTATTGTTCTGGCTGCCACTCTATGAAGTATCAGCGCTATTCCAGGACGTTCAATGATTTAGGGATTCCTGAAGAACTTGGTGAAGAGTATCTGCAGTTTACCGGTGATAAAGTCACTGATTATATGAAACGGGCGATGCCCACAGAAAGTGCGTCAACCTGGTTTGGCGCCGCGCCTCCTGATTTGACACTGGTTGCCAGGGTTAGGGGCGTTGACTGGTTATATACGTACTTGCGAACGTTTTATGTCGATAAAGAGCGTCCTTTTGGGGTCAACAACAAAGTCTTTCCGGATGTAGGTATGCCGCACGCTTTGCAGGCTCTGCAAGGCACACCGCGTGAAACTTACGAAGAGGTAATGGTCGACGGCGAGATGGTTGAAAGGTATGCGGGGATCCAGTCAGACGGCGATGGCGCTTTATCACCCGAAGAGTATGATGAAGCTGTGGCTGATCTGGTTAACTTTTTAGAATATACTGGTGAGCCCTTCAGGCTGCAGTCAGAACAGATTGGAAAATGGGTATTGGTGTTCATCCTGGTACTTTTTGTATTTGTATTTCTGCTGAAAAAAGATTACTGGCGAGAAGTACACTAAACCTGTCAACTTCTGTATAATACCTAAGGGGGCGAACAGCCCCCTTTTTCAGCTTAAGCATACTGTCGCCTGAAGACAGTGTGAAAGTCTCTCGACGGAGGAAAATTAATGGCCGTAGCCGCGAATAAACGCTCTATCATGACGTTGTTCTCAGATAGTATCGATATTTATAGTCACCAGGTACGGATTGTTCTTGCCGAAAAAGGCGTGGGCGTAGAAATCAGTTATACCGATCCCAGCAATCTGCCAGAAGACCTGCTCGATCTGAATCCCTACGGAACTGTTCCAACACTCGTGGACCGAGAGCTTGTTTTGTATAAGTCCCATATCATCATGGAATATCTGGATGAGCGTTTTCCTCACCCGCCCCTGATGCCGGTTTATCCAGTTTCACGAGGTCAAAGTCGTCTGATGATGCATCGGGTTGAGCAGGACTGGTACTCGCTGGCCGCCCGTATATTTCGCGGTGAGGGAGATGTTGAGTCAGCTCGTAATGAACTGCGTGAAGCGTTGTTATCACTGGCGCCGGTATTTTCAGAAATGCCTTACTTTATGAGCGAAGAGTTCAGCCTGGTGGATTGTTACCTGGCACCCTTGCTGTGGCGCCTTCCGGCACTGGGTATCGAACTCAAAGGTGCAGGAGCAAAGGAAATCAACGCTTACATGAAACGCATTTTCGATCGCGGTTCCTTCAAAGCGTCTCTGACCGATCAGGAACGCGAAATCCATAATCCTTTATGAGTAATATGACCCCTAATCAACCCTATCTTCTGCGCGCCTTTTTCGATTGGATAGTCGATAATGAAATGACGCCTTATATTGTCGTTGATGCGATGAATCAGTTGTCTGAAGTTCCGCAGGAATTTGTAAAAGACGGGCAGATTGTACTTAATATTTCGCCTTCAGCCTGCGTAAACTTTGTTATGGATCTTGAATTCGTGGCTTTTCAGGCACGTTTTGGCGGCCAACCTCGCCAAATCCGGATCCCCTGTCAGGCGATCATGGCTATCTACGCGCGTGAAAACGGTGCAGGAACGGTTTTTGCGGTTGAAGAGGAGTTAGGTGGTAGCTCACCCGAAGCGCCTCATAGCGTGCCCGATAGTGAAGGGGAAAGCACCAGTAAGCCTTCAGCGGATACCAATGAGGCGGATGCGGACAGCGCACCAGTGCCGCCAAAGAAAGGCAAGCCCAACCTTAAAATCATAAAATGATTTCGTACTAAAAAAGCTCCTTCAGGAGCTTTTTTTATGCTCACCGGAATCTGAAGCGATACGGCGCATACATGAGCTTCCGCTACAGTATTACACCAGGAAAAGCGTCGCAGTACCCAAAAACGCAAAGATACCCACCACATCGGTGATTGTGGTTAAGATAACGCTCCCCGCCAGCGCCGGATCTATTTTCAGCTTTTTCATAATAATGGGCAATGTTGCGCCAGCCAGAGCGGCTGCCAGCAAATTAACCATCATCGCAAAGGCGATTATCACGCCCAACATCATATTTTGCTTCCACAGCGCTATGACAGTGGCAATCAGCACGGCCCATATCACGCCGTTCAAAAAGCCTATGGCTAATTCTTTGCTGACCAGCCAGCGTGAGTTGCTGGGATTGACATGACCAAGTGCCATACCCCGAATAACCAGGGTTAATGTCTGGTTTCCTGCAACGCCCCCCATACTTGGTACAATAGTGTTCAAAATAGCCAAGACAGCCAGCTGACTGAGAGTGGCTTCGAATAGATCGCTGACCGCAGCTGCCATCAGGGCAGTAACCAGGTTAACACCCAGCCAGACAGAACGACGTTGTGTACTTTGCCAAACCGGGGCAAAGGTATCCTCCTCATCATCCAGACCGGCCATACTCATCATTGAGTGCTCGGCATCTTCTCGAATAATATCGACCACATCATCGATGGTGATTCGCCCTGCTAACCGATTTCTTTCATCTACAACAGGAGCGGACAACCAGTTGTATCGTTCAAACAGGCTGGCTACTTCATCGTCGGGCATATTTACCGGGATTGCCTCGGCATCTTCATCCATGATTTCCGCTACGGTATCTTCTGGTGCGGCTGTTAGTAATCGCGCTACCGGGACCAGTCCGATTAAATTATCTGTCCGATTAACAACGTACAGCGTATCGGTGTTTTTAGGTAGCTCGCCTTTAAGTCGGATATAACGCAGCACCACATCCACCGTAACATCCGGGCGAAGGGTGATGGTATCCGTGTTCATGATAAAACCGGCAGTTTCTTCGCCGTAAGAAAGCGCCTGCTCAGCTCGCAGTCTGTCTTGTGTGTCCATGGACTGCAGAATATCCTGCAATACCTCTTCTGGCAGACTGCTGAGTGTTTCTGCCAGATCGTCGGTGTCCATTTCTTCCAGTGCATCTACTACATGCAGTGGTGTCATTTTGGAAATAATACCGTTTCTGACATCTTCAGACAGTTCTTCTAAAATGTCACCGTGAAACTCGCCATCAATAAGTTCCCAAAGCTCATCACGGGTTTTGGTAGGACTGGACTCAAGCACCAGTGCAACATCGGATGGTGGCAGTTCGTGCAGTATTTTGCGAACAGAGACAAAGCGGCCGTTTGCCAGCGCAGCGTTAAGTGTACGCAGTTGACCCTGTGCAAATTTTGATTCTAAAGCTTCTGCCACTGCCAGTCCTTTGTAGATAAAGGGGATAGGGAAAGACTGTGAGCAAAGCCAGCCTTTCTCGTTATTTATATTTTTTGGATTTTACCAATAATCGCCGCTAAGCCAATCACTCGGCTTCGTTAAATCGCCCTGCTATTAATGTTTCGATAGCGTCCATTGCCGCCTGAGCATCGGGTCCTTCGCTGATAACCGTAACCGTCTCGCCCTGATGACTCTCTAACATCATCAAGCCCAGGACACTGTCAGCATCGGCAGACTTATCACCCTTAACAAGGGTTATTCTGGCATTAAACTGTGTGGCCAGCTCAACAAGTTGAGTGGCAGCCCGGGCGTGCAGGCCAAGCTTATTTTCGATAGTCAGCTGTTTCTCAATGTTCATTTTTCAGCAAGCTCCCGGTGCCGAATTTGCACGTCAGGGTGGGTATCTTTAAAGGTCTTAGCCAGAGTCTCAGCTACAAAAACTGATCGGTGCTGGCCCCCGGTGCAACCAATAGCAACAGTAACGTAACTGCGGTTATTGCGCTCAAGATGGGGAAGCCATGTGGTAATGAGATTCTGTATCTGCCAGATAAATTTGGTAACGATAGGCTGTGAGCCTAAAAAAACCTCAACGGGTGTGTCAAGGCCGGTAAAATGTCTTAAATCCGGCTCCCAGTGGGGATTAGGCAGGAAGCGGGCGTCAAAAACATAATCTGCATCCTTGGGAATGCCATGTTTGAAACCGAACGATTCAAATACCAGTACCAGCCTCGAGCTTTTTTTACCTAAAATACGCTCGCGAATTAGCTCCGCCAATTGGTGAATAGACATGGAGTCGGTATCAATGTAGAGATCAGCACGCTCGGCGATGGGTGCCAAAAGTTCTCGTTCGGTGAGAATAGCATCTGATAATGATTTATTTAATTTCGCCAGCGGATGTAATCGTCGCGTCTCGCTGAATCGCTTAACCAGGATGTCGTCACTGGCATCAATGTAAACAACAGTAACGCCCCATGATTCGGGCAGGTAATCCAATATTTCTACAAGTTCGGAAGGATCTTTAGGAAGGTTTCGAACATCAATACTCACCGCCACCTGATCGTATTCTTCAGACACCGAATGAGTAAGCGCTGGTAAGAGGTTAACCGGGATATTATCAACACAATAATAACCAAGGTCTTCCAGCGCTCTCAAAGCAACTGACTTACCGGAACCCGAACGACCACTGATAATAATAAGCTTCAAAACATTTCTCCGGTATCACACGCGAAGGGCGCAGAAGTTATTTCAATGCTTCAACTATATCATCACTGGTTGTCGCCCGACGAATAGCTTTTACTGTTTCTTTGTTACTTAATTTGCCCGCTACCAAGGCCAGTGTTTGTAAATGACCATCTGTCTGCTCTTCCGGTACCAGCAGGGTGAAAAAGATGTCTACCGGTTTGTTATCAATAGCGTCAAAATCAATGGCCGGGTCACTGGTAACTACAATGGCGATGACATTGTCTAACCCGGGTAAACGGCCATGAGGGAGCGCGATACCGTTACCAATACCGGTACTGCCCATACGCTCACGTGACATGAGCGCACTTAACACAGTTTCTTCTTCCACCTCGGCATTGTTTTGCGCAGCAATACCGCTGATGATTTCCAGAATTCGTTTTTTGCTGTTGCACTGAACCGCACATTTAGTGCGGTCCAGGCTAACAATGGCTTGAATATCCATACCAGACATTAGTGTTTTTTCAGCTTTTCCTTATGCTTGATAACCTGTCTGTCGAGCTTATCAACCATACTATCAATTGCTGCATACATATCTGTATCTTCTGACGATGCAAAAACCTCCGCGCCGCTAAGGTGAACCGTGGCCTCGGCTTTTTGATTCAATTTTTCAACATTTAAAATCACGTGCACATTTGAAATATGGTCAAAGTGACGCTCCAGCTTGCTGAACTTGGTGTCGACATAATTACGCAAAGAATCTGTGATATCAATGTGATGACCAGTAAGGTTTATTTGCATATTTCGTCTTCCTTATTGTGAGCTCGCCTGTTTATACTAAATCAGGCTTTTGCGTTGGTTCGACGGGGGAATCGACAATGATTCCCGGTATTTTGCTATCGTTCGCCGTGCAACCTTAATACCTTGCTCGGCCAACAACGAAGCAATCTTACTATCACTGAGTGGCTTGCTGGGTGTCTCAGAAGCAACCAGCTTTTTAATCAACGCGCGAATCGCTGTAGATGAGCACTCACCGCCTGACTCAGTTGCCACATGGCTGGAGAAAAAATATTTCAGCTCATAAATACCACGTGGTGTATGCATGTATTTCTGGGTGGTAACCCGGGAAATGGTAGACTCATGCATATCTACCATTTCTGCGACATCATTGAGCACCATAGGTTTCATCATTTCCGGACCATGCTCGAAAAAACCCATTTGTTGCTGAACAATACAGTTGGCAACCTTAAGTAACGTATCATTTCGTGACTCAAGGCTTTTGATAAACCACTTGGCTTCCTGCATGTGTGAGCGGATAAACTGAGAATCACTGCTATTTCGCGAGCGCCTGCTCATTGCCGCATATTGTTGATTAACGCTTAACTTTGGCAGACTATCGGGGTTAAGCTCTACTGACCAACGGCCATTCTTCTTAGCTACGGAAACGTCTGGTATAACGTATTCAGGTTCTTTGGTAACCAACGCACTACCGGGGCGGGGATTAAGCGTTTGCAATAAGCGCATTGCCTCACGTAACTGATCTTCTTTAAGGCGCGATTTACGCATCAGCGTGCGATAGTCTTTACTGCCCAGCAATTCAGAATAATCTTCCAGCAACATTTTCGCTTCTGCGACCCACGGCGTTTCCGGCGCAAACTGACGAAGCTGAACAAGCAGGCATTCCTGAGGGGAACGTGACCCGGAACCTATCGGATCAAATAGTTGGATCCGCTTGAGCACACATTCCACCTCGTCCTCTTCAATCGGCTCTTCCATACCTTCGTCGTTAAGACTTTGTAGAATGTCTTCGACGGTTGCCTTCAGATATCCGGCTTCGTCAATTGAATCGATAATCGCGGTAGCAATTGCTCTGTCGTTGTCAGAAAAATGCGTCAGATTCATTTGCCAGGTAAGATGGTCCTGGATATTTTCAGTGGTTTCCCCCTGAAATACCTGATCGTCATCATTGCTCGGGCCAGGCGCTGGCGCAGAGGACGCTGAATAATATTCATCCCAAGTGCTATCAATTGGTAACTCGTCAGGTAAATCATTCTTTTCCAGAGCCTCGCCGGAATCCATGCTATCAGATGCACTTGCGGTGGCATCAGCACTGTCTGACTCGTTATTTTTATCCGCTGGATCAGTATCACCGCCTTCCTCAACCTCTAACAGAGGATTGGAGTCTAGCGCTTCCTGAATCTCTTGCTGGAGATCGAGCGTAGACAGCTGCAACAGCTTTATCGCCTGTTGCAACTGTGGCGTCATGGTAAGTTGTTGGCTAAATTTTAGCTGTAAAGATGGTTTCATCTACGTCTTATTTTTAACTGTGTACGCGTTTATGTGATGGTGATGCTCAGGCATTTCAGATTTGCCATTATGCTAACTATAGCCTGAATTGTTCACCTAGGTATACTTCTCGTACTTTCTGGTTGCTTAATACTTCTTCAGCGCTCCCCTGAGCAATAAGCTCACCATGACTGACGATATAAGCTTCTTCACACACGTCAAGGGTTTCCCGAACATTGTGGTCTGTTATAAGAATACCTATGCCTCTGTCACGTAAATGCTGAATAATTTTTTTTATGTCGTTTACAGATATAGGGTCAACACCGGCAAAGGGTTCATCAAGTAAAATAAACTGTGGGTTTGCAGCCAGTGCCCTGGCAATCTCTACCCGCCGCCGTTCTCCCCCTGAAAGACTCATACCTGTACTATTACGTATATGGCTGATATTGAATTCATCAAGTAGCCCATCAGCTTCTTCTTCCCTTTTTTCTGCAGAAAGGTTTTTGCGGGTTTGCAGAATCGCCATGATATTTTCATAAACGGTCAGTTTGCGAAAGATAGAAGCTTCCTGAGGCAAATAGCCGATCCCCTGACGTGCCCGCTCATGCATCGGCAGGTGCGTCAGTTCATTATCATCAATAACAATTTTACCTTTGTCCAGCGGAACCAGCCCAACAATCATGTAAAATGTGGTTGTTTTTCCAGCCCCGTTAGGACCTAGCAAGCCTACAATCTGGCCAGTTGACACCGCCAGACTCACATCGGTTACGACTTTTCTGGATTTATACGATTTTGCCAGGTTATGCGCCGACAACGTTGCCATAATTACTGTTCGTCCTTACTGCTTGTACCTGTCGGTTTTTGCTGCTCAGATTTTTCCTGACCATCGACGGCTTTTATGGCCTCAGGACTAAATACCGTTTTCACCCGGCTGTTCTCATTATCATCACTACTGGTAGCCAGAAGCTGCTCTTTCATCATGTCGTACGTGATGCTATCACCCTGAACTAAACTGGTATTTTGTTTTATCTGCGCGTTACCTGTCATTGAGATTGTACGCTTGGCCACTTCGTAGCGTAATTCCCGGGCTTTTGCCTCGACTTTACTACCATCGTCCATGGTTTGCGAGTAGCGCGCCGGATTGCCCCGGGCGATCATAATCTCACGTCCTTCACCGTCTTTTGCACTGACCTCAACTTCATCGGCCTCAATGACCAACGATCCCTGGGTGATTTTGACGTTGTCCTTGAAGCGCGTAATTTTATTTTTACCATCCATTGACTGGGTGCGCGCATCTACCGTAATCGGTTTTTGAAAGTCAGATGAGCTGGCCAGCAGGTCAGGGCTGAACATTATCAGTGCCAGCAGGCTGGCGGTCAGGCGAATAAACTGTTTGTACATGATTGTTTAACTCGTATTCTTGCGAGCTAAGATTTCCCTTTAGCCCGTTACTGTTAACGACAAAGTCCACGCCACGAACCCGCACGGGTTGTTCGGTAGACACTGTTTTATCTTCCAGGTTAATCCGAATAAATTCAGTGGTGATACTTTTTATAAACTCACTTTGTTCAGCGGTAACCGTAACATCGGCTTCCAGTTCTATCAGATTATTATTGTAAAGCGTGCCTTCTTTAGCGGTAACTTGCCAGGGGGACTCGCCGCCGTTCATATAAACGGTGTATTCAGGTTGCTCAAACAATACGAAATCTAATTGGTCATAATGTTCCATGTGTTTAGCAAAGACTTTGTGGTTCAGCTGTCCCTGGCCATCATACAAAGTGGTAGTAAGATTTTTGGCGGTATAAGCAGGCTTCAGCGCACTGTTGCCGCTATCAGTCACGGCATCGCCAGGCTCGGATATCCACACCGGCAAATAAACCAGTAACGCCAGTACAAATAATGCAGCAATACTCAGCCGAAGTCTGCTCACAGGCTGACGCCACCTGTTTCATCACCCAGGCCTTTTGCCTGTAAAATAATATCGCACAACTCGCGGATTGCACCGAATCCGCCTGGTTTGGTCAATACCCAGTTTGCAGCGCCGGTAACCCTGGGATGCGCATCTTTAACCGCAACTTTAGTGTCGGCAAAGGGATACATCGCTAAATCGGGCACGTCGTCGCCGATTGCGGCTACCTCTCGGGGGGCAAGTCCGCGTTTCTCACACAGCGACTGCATCGCTTTAGCCTTGTCATCAACGCCCTGAATGATGTGCTCTACACCAAGATGTTGCATACGATTTTCTACAATTTTTGAAGACCGTCCGGTGATTACAGCAACCATTGTGCCGCTATTGATCAGCGCTTTGATTCCAAAGCCATCCCGAGTATGAAACGCTTTCAGTTCTTCGCCCTCATTGCCCAGATAAATCCGGCCATCTGAGAATACGCCGTCCACATCACATACCAGCAGTTTGAGCGCCTTGAGGCGTTCAAATGTTTTTTCTTCTATCATTCCATAATGGGTTACGATGTGGGGCATTATAGGACTCCGGCTTTCAGCAACATATGCATATTGAATGCACCGACGGGGCGGCGCTCGTTATCAACGACCATCAACGCAGTAATCTTACAGTTTTCCATGGTGTTGAGTGCTTCTACGGCGAGATCCTGCGCAAAGACTGTTTTACCGCCTCGGGTCATAACCTGCTCAATGGTGGTCGCGTGGATATCAGCTTTATCATCTAAAATCCGACGCAAATCACCATCGGTGAAGATACCGGCTAAAAAGCCGTCATTGTCCACTACACCGGTCATGCCTAAGCCTTTGCTGGATATTTCCAGCAATGCCTGACTCACCGATGCATCAGTAGTCACCAGAGGCAGGTTATCACCCTGGAGCATAATATCCTGTACTTTTAATAACAGCTTACGGCCCAGACTACCCCCAGGGTGCGATAAGGCAAAATCATCTGAAGTGAATCCGCGCACATCTAATAACGCAATGGCTAATGCATCACCCAAGACCAGTGTCGCGGTGGTACTTGCAGTCGGAGCCAAACCCAGTGAACAGGCTTCTTTGGTGACGCTGATATCCAGAACAACATCCGCATGCTGGCCAAGGGTACTGGCTGCGTTGTTAGTCATAGCAATAATGGGTACGCTCATGCGCTTGACTACCGGGAGTAAGTTAATCAGCTCTCCGGTTTCTCCTGAGTTTGAGATAACCAGTAAAACATCACCTTTACTCAGCATCCCCAAATCACCGTGATTGGCTTCACCCGGATGCATAAAAAAGGAGGGAGTGCCGGTACTTGCCAGCGTCGCCGCAATCTTATTACCAACGTGGCCCGATTTTCCCATCCCACTTACTACTACCTTTCCCTGGCAGTTGTATAGTAACTGACAGGCATCACTAAAATGACTGTCGAGACGGGCTCCCATTCGCTGGATAGCATCCGCTTCTATTTCGATAACGCGTCTGGCTGACGCAAGAAAGGTTTCGTGCATAATAAATCACCCAAACAACCAGAATTGGTACCCTATAAATGCAGCCAGCAATAAGCTGCCTTCCAGTCGGCCAATCTGTTTTTTACCGATAATACTGAAACTGAAGAAAAACAGCATAACTGTTAGACCGAGCATGACATACATATCGCGGTTGTACGCGTCTGGGTCGATAATCCCCGGCGCAATCAGTCCGGGCATACTTAATACAGCCAGCAAGTTAAAGATATTGGAACCGATAATATTACCCAGCGCGAGATCGTCTTCGCCCTTGCGCACGCCAGCGATACTTGCAGCAAGTTCTGGTAAACTGGTACCCAGCGCAATAATGGTCAGGCCAATAACCAGCTCAGAGAGCCCAAAGTAACGGGCAATATGCACTGCTGAATCCACAATGTAATGGGCGCTTAAGGGCAGCAGTACAAGCCCTACACCTATCCAGACTACCGCTCTGCCGGTGTTTTCACCACTGGGTACTTCACCGACGGTGTCTGCCATTAAGGGGTCACCTTTTTCCACATGCAGCGACAACCAGGCCATGCCCGCTAAAACAAAGATGAAAAGTCCAAACAGAATAAGTCCTTCAAAGTGAGCCAGCTTGCCGTTGTACAAAAAGCCCATCGCCAACAGCGTAATAACTAACAATGCGGGCATTTCCCGCTTCAATGTGGTTGACGAAACCACCAGCGGTTTAACCAGAGCGGTAACTGCCAGAACTAATCCGATGTTGGTGATATTGGAGCCTAGCGCATTGCCTACGGCAGTATCCGGCGCGCCGTTGACAGAAGCGATCGCTGAAACCACAATTTCCGGTGCTGACGATCCCATTGCAACAATGGTTAAGCCGATCATCATAGGCGAAATACCAATATTTCTGGCCAACGCTGATGCACCATAAACAAACCTGTCAGCAGCCCAGCTCAGCACAATTAAGCCTAAAACAAAAATGAGAACCTGTACCAGCACGCGATTATCTATGTTTATGAGTTTGCATCGATTGTCGCAGAATCAACCTCTTTTGCCTATGGCTATTATTACGTTGCAGTAGCCATCAGTAAGCTTTTACCTCATTTTTAATCCTGATCGGGTAAATATTGAACATGTTTCAGCATACCGTCCTGCCTATTTGATGCATTTTTCAACCCTGCAGCCAGATCATAATCAGCAACGCATGATATTGAACGCAATTGCTGTGGTACTCATCGCGTCATCAGGGGCGGTAAAATGAAAGGATTTTCATACTGTTAACATTGGCTAATTGTGGCTCAGAGCTTGCTAATGCAGAGGAGCGAGACTTATCCAAATCGGTGAGTAAAACCAATAGCGCGGGTTGCAGAGCAAGGTGCTTAGATACCCCTAGCGCACAGGGAAAATCTCGTCAGCCGAAATTTACAACAGTTTGTAAAAAATTACGGTTTCATTCGGCATTTTAGAACATAACTTGTAACTAATTCCTTTTGGTAGGGCTGATGAAAAGCAAGTACAATAGCTGCAGTTCCAGGTAAATGATTACTTTGCATTTATTTTCGAAAATTTCATGGGGCAGGTTTATCGACCGCCCATCACCAGCAAGGAATAGTCAAATTCTGATATGGATAATTTAGTCACAGTTGATAATCTCACGTTTAGCCGGGGTGACAGGCTCATCTATGACGGGATTTCGCTGAGTGTACCTAAGGGTAAGATCACGGCGGTAATGGGCCCAAGCGGTATCGGTAAAACCACGTTGCTTAAACTTATTGGCGGGCAATTGGAGCCTGCTAAAGGTGATATCCTGTTCGATGGTGATTCGATTGTATCGATGAATCGGTCGCGGCTTTACAAAACACGTCGGCGTATGAGTATGCTGTTTCAAAGCGGCGCATTGTTTACCGATATGAGTGTACATGACAATGTTGCCTTTCCGCTAAAAGAACACACCAACCTCGACAGCGATATTATCGACACCATCGTTAGCCTGAAATTGCAAGCGGTTGGATTGCGTGGTGCAAGCAGGCTGATGCCCAGCGAGTTATCCGGTGGGATGGCCCGACGGGCGGCACTGGCTCGTGCTATCGCGCTGGATCCTGATCTTATCATGTACGATGAACCATTTGCCGGACAGGATCCCATTTCCATGGGGGTGCTGGTAAAACTTATTCGTCAGTTAAATGATGCTCTTGACCTGACCAGTATTGTGGTCACGCATGATGTGAATGAGGTACTGACCATCGCTGACCATATTTACATACTGGCTGATAAAAAGGTCATTGGAGAGGGTACCGCAGATGAAATCAGAAACAGCGACTCTGAGTTAGTCCAGCAGTTTTTGAAAGGACAGGCTGATGGCCCGGTGCCTTTTCATTATCCATCTGATGAGCTCGAAGCATCGCTGTTTGGGGAGAAGTCATGAATCCATTACAGTCGCTGGGGGCCGGAACTATCGATAAGATTGCTGCTGTTGGACGCGCTGGTGTCATGTTGTTCGGGGCAATATTCGCGCTGCCCAAGCTTAAAAATGTGGCTCTTACCATTAAGCAAATTCATGTGGTAGGTGTTCAGTCTTTATTAATTATCATTGTGTCAGGTTTGTTTATCGGCATGGTGATGGCGCTGCAGGGGTTTACCATTTTGGTCGACTACGGCGCAGAGGGAAGTCTGGGGCCGATGGTCGCCTTGTCGTTATTACGAGAGTTGGGGCCGGTGGTCACAGCATTGTTATTTGCCGGACGAGCCGGTTCGGCACTGACTGCTGAAATAGGGCTGATGAAAACCACCGAGCAGTTGAGCAGCATGGAAATGATGGCTGTTGATCCGCTGCGTCGCGTTATAGCGCCCAGATTCTGGGCGGGTTTTATAGCTATGCCCATGTTGGCAGTCATTTTCAGTGCGGTAGGTATTCTGGGTGGACATCTTGTCGGCGTAGACTGGTTAGGTGTAGATGCCGGAAGTTACTGGTCATTAATGCAATCATCGGTTGAGTTAGGCAGTGATATTGGCAACGGTGTCCTTAAAAGCCTCGTTTTTGCCGTAGTTGTTACCTGGATTGCCATATTTAAGGGGTATGATTCAACGCCTACCTCAGAGGGCATTAGCAAAGCCACCACTGAAACGGTGGTATTTTCATCTTTAGCAGTACTGGGGCTGGATTTCGTGCTAACCGCCCTGATGTTCGGAATTGAGTAGGGGAAAAACATGAATAAATATAAAGCGGAACTTATGGTGGGAGTGTTTATCGCACTGACAATCGGGGCGGTGTTATTACTGGCGCTGAAGGTTGCGAATCAAAGTATGACCACCGAGGGTGATACTTACACGCTTTATGCGAAGTTTGACAATATTGGCGGACTAAAAGAGCGCTCAGCGGTCAAAGTGGGGGGCGTGACCATTGGCCGGGTGACTTCCATAAGTTTGGATAAGCAGGATTATACCCCGGTGGTAGAGTTAAGCATTATGCGCCAATACGCTGAATTTCCGGAAACCAGTTCAGTCTCTATCTTAACGTCAGGGCTATTGGGTGAACAATATGTCGGGTTTCAACCCGGGTTTGCGTTTGATGGTATCGCCAATTTAAAAGATGGCGATTATTTACAGGATACAAAGTCAGCGCTGGTGCTGGAAGACTTGATTGGACAGTTTTTGTTTAATCGTGGCGAAAGTGATAGCGGTGAATAATTTTTTAGTGAGGAGAAAAGCAGTGAAAAAAATACTGTCTACATTGGGTATAGCGTTGATGCTGACGACCGGCACCGTTCATGCTCAGGAAGTTAATCAGAAAAATCCGTATGAGATGATTCAGGATGTTGCAATGCGCACCTTTGATCGGATTAAAGAAAATCAGGCGTCAATAAAAAATGACCCCGAACAAATGCGCACCATTATGCAGGAAGAACTACTGCCGTATGTGGACTACAAGTTTGCGGCATATAAAGTGTTGGGAAAATATGCATCTAAGGTTGATCGCGATGAGTTGCAGGAATTCGTAAAGGTATTTCGTGAATATCTGATTACAACTTATGCTGTGGCAATGAATTATTATGACGATCAGGAAGTGATCTTTGAGCCTGCATCCGATGTGGGTGATTCAAGTTATGTAGTGGTTCGCGCTATTGTCAAAGATCCCAACCGACCTGAAATCAAAGTTGCGTTTAAATTGCGCAAAGATTCCAGAACCAATGAATGGGGCGCCTTTGATATGGTCGCTGAAGGAATCAGCCTGCTGGATAGCAAGCGCAGCGAGTTTGAATCAATTATACGTCAGGATGGTATTCAAAAGGTGATTGAGCTGATGCAAAGTAAAATCAGTAACCCTGTTGAATTGGAAGAAGAAATGGACCTGAAGGAAAAAGCGTGAGTCTTTTTCAGGTAAATGAAAAGGGTGTGGTTCGGGTGCATGGGCATCTGGACCGTGACACCCTTGCAAAAAACTGGTGGGCTTCGTTGTCTTCTTCTGAAAAATCCATGTTGGAGAAAAACAACCAGTGCACCTTTGATTTAGCGGAAGTCGAGCGTGTTGACAGCGCGGGCTTAGCGTGGCTAATCAATGCTATACGTGATGGGCGACAGCACGGCGTGAAGGTTAAGCTAACAGATGTACCGGAGAAACTGATGAAGCTTGCTAAAATCAGCGACGTGGACACCCTTTTACCTGTAGAATAAAGTCAAAGTCACAACAATAGAGCAGAATTTTTTATGGATGTAGCAGAAATCGAAACGTTGCTCAAAGATTCATTGAATCTTGCTGAAGTTCACGTGAAGAGCGAAGGGTCGCATTATACTATCATCGCTGTGAGCGATGAATTGGCGGAGCTCAACAGAGTTAAGCGACAACAAGCTATTTATGCGCCTCTGTCTGACAAGATTGCCGACGGCACCATGCACGCCATCTCTATCAAAACGTTTAGCGAAGCTGATTGGCAGCGTGAACGTCAGTTCAATATTCCTCAATAGTCTGAGCAAGCCCTGTGGATAAACTTGTAATAAGAAAATCGCCCGCCCTTAACGGTGAGGTAAAAATATCGGGTGCAAAAAACGCAGCCTTGCCACTGTTAATGACCAGCCTGTTGACCGAACAGCGTTGTCGCTACACCAATGTACCGGCACTACGTGATATCAGTACCACCACTGCGCTGCTGGAAGAACTCGGTGTAGGCGTAGAGAACAACGGTGAGGGTGAAATTTGCCTGACAGCCGGTCAGCTCAGTAGTGTTACAGCGTCTTATGAGCTGGTTAAAACGATGCGTGCGTCGATTTTAGTTCTTGGCCCATTGCTGGCAAAATTTGGTAAAGCAAATGTATCACTGCCCGGGGGCTGCGCAATAGGCGCCCGGCCGGTTAATTTACATTTAGCGGGCCTTGAACAAATGGGCGCAAAAATAGATGTTGAAGAAGGTTATATTCGGGCTTATGTCGAGGGCCGGTTGAAAGGCGCTCGAATTTTCATGGATATGGTGAGCGTGGGCGCGACAGAAAATCTGATGATGGCAGCGGCGCTGGCCGATGGCGACACCGTGTTAGAAAATGCGGCAAGAGAACCGGAAATTGTCGATCTCGCCAATTGTCTGAAGCAGATGGGTGCCAAAATCACCGGCGCAGGTACCGACAGCATCCACATCACGGGAGTAGAAACCCTTTCAGGGTGTGATTACCGGGTATTGCCGGATCGCATAGAAACAGGCACGTTTTTGGTTGCAGCAGCGGTATCCGGCGGACGGATACGGTGCACCAATGCCGCACCTGAGACGCTGGAGGCGGTATTGAATAAGTTACAGCAAGCTGGTGCAACTATCACTTGCGGCAGTGACTGGATCGAACTGGACATGAAAGGTAAAACGCCTCAGGCGGTCCAGGTTAAAACAGCACCACATCCGGCTTTTCCCACAGATATGCAGGCACAGTTTGTAACTCTTAACTGTGTTGCACAAGGTACCGGTGTGGTTACGGAGACTATTTTCGAAAATCGTTTCATGCATGTTCCTGAGTTACAGCGAATGGGCGCTGAAATTGCGTTAGAGGCTAACAGTGCCGTTTCAAAGGGCGCATCAAAACTAAAAGGTGCCCCTGTGATGGCGACCGATCTGAGGGCCTCTGCAAGTCTGGTCATTGCAGGGCTTATCGCCGAAGGGGAAACTCATGTGACGCGTATTTATCACCTTGATCGGGGCTATGAAGCGATTGAGAAAAAGCTTAGCGCTCTGGGCGCCAATATTGAGCGGGTGAAAGAGCACTGATGCTGACTTTCAGAAAAGCGCTGCGGGTCAGCGCTTTTTTTATGCTTAGCCGATTATCCCCTTCGTGACAAAAGGTTTGAAAAACCATACCCGCTAAGTTTGTAGCATACCTGTGGGTTGGCAAATTTCGACAAAATACCATCAAGTCATGATGCATTGCTGTAAAAATCCAGTATACTCATGCTTAATCTTCAATCTGTTCTACTTTAGTTGAAAACGGTGGAATGCGATTTGTTGAAGTGACTGGCAGGAAGCCAGTGTTTCAACGAAATCCTGGGTTGTAGAGACGAATAAGAAAAAAGGTTAACGAACGTATGCAGGGAAAAGTTGTTTTGAAATACGTTATTCTTTGGCTTCGTCCATACTTAGAGCTTCGCCACTCCATACCTACTGTACTTTTCGCAATGATGGTTATGACTATGCTATTCATTGGTGAACCGCCTTATGCGCTGGCGGATGAAAAGCAGGAAGATGGGGTGAAAACTGCGCAACGTGATAATGCAGCGCACGTTGAAAAGTTAATAATTCCAGGCAAGCACAATAATAGTTAGTGGGCGTTGAGCCGCGTTGGCGGCTCAACCTCCTAATTCTGTTACTGTTACATTCATATCCAGCAACTCACCGTTGCGACTAATCTGAAGTTTCAGCTGAGTACCTGGTTTTGTCTCGGCAATCATATCCAGTGTTTTTGCCGCGCTTTCAAGCTTTGTATCGTCAATAGCAAGAATAATATCACCGCGTCGCAGCCCTGCCTCTGCTGCCGGACTCTGCTTGGCCACGGCGGTCACTTCGACCCCGGAACGATTGATGATTTCCCGTCCGATAAAACCTAGTTGTCCGCGTGTTACCCGACCATCGGTAACAATCTCATCCATAACGCGCCTGGCCAGTTCATACGGAACGGCAAAGTTGATCCCATCTACATTGCGTACGCCATTTCTGCCATCTCTGACCTGAAAGTTCGCATTTGTAATTCCCACCAGTACACCATTACTATCCACCAGCGCCCCGCCGGAATTGCCCTGGTTTAGGACGGCATCAGTTTGAATAAAATCGACAAAGTTTGACAATCCGGTCCGCCCTGCGCGACTGACAATGCCGTGAGTTACTGTCTGGCCAAGGTCAAAAGGATTACCAATAGCCATGACCATATCGCCCACCGCCACATCCGGATTTTCCGTTTGTGGAATCGCGTGCAGATTGTCACCTTTAATCTTAAGTACAGCTAAGTCGGTGTAGGGATCGTAGCCTACGATTTGCGCCTCGAGAATCTGACCATCCTGAACCGCCACAACAATACTATCTGCGTTTTGAACAACATGATTGTTAGTAAGTATGTAGCCGGATTCGGTCATAATAACGCCCGAGCCGAGACTGGTGCGTTCTCTGGGCCTGTTGCGGTAAAAGCCCACATCGTTTTCAATACTGACACTATAGATATTGACAACTGCAGGCCCAGCGCGATTTACAGCATCTTGGTAGGAGATTCTGTCAGAGGAATCGTGGGCACCACTGAAGACATTTTCTGCAAAACCACCGCCCTGACGAAGGTCCGGGACCAGAAAAAGCATTAGTACGGCAACGATGATGCCCAGAAGAACAGATTTGAAAAGAAAACTTAAAAATTGCCTGCTTGCCACGATTTCTACTTATATTTACGCCTCCCCATAACTGAGGAGGGAGGCAATTTTATACTTGCCTCAAGAATAACATCGTTAAAATATAATACCAAAAGAAAGTATTATTTCCTGATAGTCCAGTAACTTACCGACTAGAAGGTCTAGCGTGTCAAAGACAATACTGACTGGATGAATCCGTAATGAAGCATAAAAAAGGCCACCCGAGGGCAGCCTTTTGATGTCTGTGAATGTGACTACTGACGTATGACAAGGTAGCGTGTAGAAGCGCCACGTTTAATATTCAGCGCTATAACGCCCTGAGATGTATCCATTGCTTCACGTAACTCGGAAATGCTGGTTACACGTGTGCGGTTTACACTGACAATAACATCTTCTGGTTGTAGCCCGATCCGCGCAGCAGGACTGCCCCGGTCTAATTCTACAACCTCCACACCCTGGTTTCCTGACTCATCTTCGCCATTGGCAAGTTCAGCACCCTCAAGTGCCGGGTGCAACTGGGCCGCCGTTACCTGCGTATCACCGGCATCATCCAAAGTGACTTCTACTGTTTGCTGCTTACCATCTCTTAGCAGCGTTAATTCTACTTCCGCGCCAGCACCCATACTTGAAATTCGTGCAGCAAGCTCACGAAAGCCGCTAAGTTTTCTGCCATTTACAGCGGTGATGATATCACCGGCCTTCAGCCCAGCTTCTTCCGCGGCAGTTTCTGGTTGCACTTCACGAATAAATGCGCCTTTGTTGACCGGTACATTCATGGCTTTGGCCAAATCCGCATCCACATCGTTACCTAAAATACCCAGCAACCCACGACGGACCTCACCAAATTCGGCAATTTGATCCACCAGACTTTTCATCATATTGCTGGGTATGGCAAAGCCGATACCGACATTGCCGCCATTAGGACCAAAGATTGCGGTGTTGATGCCAACCAGCTCGCCGTTAAGATTAACCAGCGCCCCTCCGGAGTTACCTCGGTTTATCGCAGCATCCGTCTGGATGAAATCCTCGTAACCACCAATATTAAGGCCTGAGCGGCCCAGCGCACTGATAATACCCGAGGTTACGGTTTGAGAAAGCCCAAAGGGATTACCGATAGCAACCACAAAGTCACCGACGCGACTGCTGTCTGAGTCCGCCAGAGGCAAAGCTTTAAGCTTGTCAGATTTAATTTTCAATAAGGCAATATCGCTTTGTTCATCCTCACCGAGTTTTTTTGCTGTCAGCTCGCGGCCATCTTTTAATTTAACGGTTATTTCATCGGCATTGGCAACCACATGGCTATTGGTCACCACATACCCTTTATCTGCATCAATAATTACCCCGGAGCCTAAGCCACGAAACGGTCGTTCCTGAACTTGCTCCGGCGGGGCATTAAAAAAGTAGCGAAACATTTCAGGCACCTGACGACGAGCCGACTGGGTACCTTCAACAGAAATACTCACCACAGCAGGGGTGGCTTCCTCAAGCATAGGTGCAAGAGAAGGGACTTCCTGCTTTTTACTGTCACTAAAAAAAGGTAAACCCGCCTGCACCGACACCGACAAGGTAATCGAGCTGACGATAACGCCGGAGATTACGGCGACGCGGCGAAAAGACATTTTCATATTCGCTTACACTCCTCATGATTATTGCGAAATATCTGTGCTTTCAGACAGACACAAAAAAAGTATGAAAAGTTCCTATTTTTCTTTTTCCGGAGCGGAAGAAGAGGATTCAGTGCCAACAAATAACCCAGAGCTTGCGCCGGCAAAATCTCGCGGCTGGCTGCTGCCAGATACTGTCTTCACCTTGCTTTTTTCCCGACCGTGCAAATTATTGCGCAGATATGCTGAGGCCTGCTCTCCGTAAAAAGGAACACTGTCATCATCAGACTCATTCTTGAGTAGCCCTTCGTATTCTTCCAGTTGCATACGCAATGACTGACACTGGTTCTCGAGCGAGTCCACAATCTGACGGGTTTGATGAAAATGATGTTCAGCCTGCTGTCCCATAATTTCTTTGACATTTTTTTCAGCTTGTTTAACTGACTTGTCGCTGCCATCACGGGTGTATACATAGCGGGCGACAAAAAAACCGATAATCAGTCCAACTACCAGCAGGGCAAGAGGAATTAAGACTTCCATTTATTTCTCCGAAAAGTTGAAACAGAGTTTACGAACAAGTATGTAATCTCTTACTTCTTTATTACTTAAGAGCAGTATACCAAGTTCACGCTTACATTACTGTTCAGTCAGTTGAGCGCAACCTGATATAATACCTCAGGCATGTTAGGGGGTATCTATTAGTCAACCAACAAGGAATGACACTTATATGAACCCCCGGTAGAGTTGGCTTGTACCATAGGCGCACGGAACGTGATCCCGGCGAATGCTGCAAGCGTTTGTTATTCTACCTGTATTTTGCATCAAAATAAGTCTGCACGCGCGTTTTTTCAACCAGGTCGGTGCAGCGCGTGAAAGTCACCGGCAGTATATTCAGGAGCAGTAATTTACATGACACCATGGGAAACCTATCGCGAGGATCTGAAACAGCCCGACTTTCACCACGATCCGGCCCAGGAAAATGCGGTTAAGGCATTGCAACGGTTATATGACGATTTGGTAAAAGCGCCGGAATCAACCAGTGGCGTTCGCAATACGCTAAAAAAATGGCTGGGCAAAACAGAGGGCCCTGAGCCGGCGAAAGGTATTTATTTTTACGGCGGAGTAGGTCGCGGAAAAACCTATCTGGTAGACACCTTCTACGAGTGTTTACCTTTCAGTGACAAAATGCGGGTGCATTTTCATCGCTTTATGCATCGCATCCATGATGAGCTAAAGCAGTTACCCCAGTCGCAAGATCCGCTGAAAATTATTGCTGCCAAACTCGCTAAAGAAACCCGCATCATATGTTTTGATGAGTTTTTTGTATCGGATATCACCGATGCCATGATACTGGGCACATTAATGAGAGAGTTATTTGGTCATGGTATTACGCTGGTTGCCACTTCAAATATCATACCGGATGATTTGTACAAAAATGGTCTGCAACGAGAACGCTTTATTCCTGCCATCGAGTTGATTAACAAACATACCGAGGTTATCAGTGTCGATAGTGGGATAGATTATCGGCTGCGAACGCTGGAACAGGCAGAGCTTTATCATTATCCGCTGGACGAGGCGGCAACCACCAATTTGCATGAATATTTCGCGAAATTAGCACCCGAGAAAGGCAACGAAAATCAAACCATAGACATTAATAACCGTAAAATTAAAACGTGTCTTAATGCTGACGGCGTAATAATGGTTGATTTTAAAGAGTTGTGCGACGGACCCAGAAGCCAGAGCGATTATATTGAGATCAGTCGTTGCTATCACTCGGTTCTGGTCGCCAATGTCAAACCTATGGGGCAGAATAATGATGATGTCGCCCGCCGCTTTATCGCTATGGTTGACGAATTTTATGAGCGCCATGTTAAGCTCATAATGTCAGCAGAGGTGCCAATGAACGAACTTTATTCCCAGGGCAGGCTCAGTTTTGAATTTCAACGGTGTATGAGTCGTTTGAAAGAAATGCAGTCACATGACTATCTGGCAACCGAGCATCTGCCATAAAGCCCTGTTCAGGGCTGATGATAGTGGGTAAACTTAGCTGCAATATCGAACTAAGTGGCGCAGCGCTCGCCACTCTCAATAGAAGCAAGAGACGAGAATAATGGGTAGAGCATTTGAAGTAAGAAAAGCCGCCATGGCCAAAACCGCCGGGGCAAAAACAAAAGTTTATTCCAAATATGGGAAAGAAATTTATGTTTGTGCAAAAAATGGCGGTGCAGATCCCGAAACTAATTTGTCGCTACGCCGGCTTATGGACAAAGCAAAAAAAGACCAGGTGCCAAGCCATGTGATTGATAAAGCGATTGATAAGGCCGCGGGTGGTACGGGCGAAAATTATGAAGCTGCCCGGTACGAAGGTTTCGGCCCCGGCAACTGTATGGTAATTGTTGACTGCCTGACAGATAATGCTAATCGTACCATCACAGACGTGCGCAACTGTTTTACCAAAACGAATGCTAAAATTGGCGCGCCGGGTGCAGTAAGCCATATGTTCGATCACCAGGCTGTATTCCAGTTCGCCGGTGAAGATGAAGATGCAGTATTGGAAACGCTGATGGAAGCGGATGTTGATGTGTCAGAGGTAGAGCAGGAAGACGGTAAAATTACAGTTTATGCGCCGCACACAGAATTTAACAATGTGCGCACAGCGCTTACAGAAGCCTACCCTGACTTGACTCTGGATACTGAGGAAATTACGTTCATTCCTCAGACGGAGACAGAGATCAGCGAAGAAGATCGGCCGATGTTTGAAAAATTCATGGATATGCTGAATGATTGTGATGACGTGCAGGATGTTTATCACAATGCAATTCTGCCCGATTAAAAGTTGGCTCTGTTTTCGCAACACAGTTTTTCAATATCTTAAAGCCCTCCAGCGAGGGCTTTTTTTGTAATTAAGGCTATGTTTAAAAACTTTTATTAAATTTTCAGCTGGTCCGCGATTTAACTGGGATTATTTTTTCTCAACGCTAAAATTAAGTTGCATATATACCATCCTCCCATCGCCGCGAAATATCAAATATACAAATATGAATAACATCAATTCAGTATCAGAAATTGAAACGCAAAATGTTATCGATGTTCTGAAAAATAACCGTAAGCCGCTTATCAATTCCTGGGTTTGTAAGGTAAAAGAAGAATTCGGCGATGAGGTAACCCTGACAGATGACGAGTTCGCTGATCACATGATTTATATCATTGATGCACTAATAGACGAATTTTCGGAATTTGATGAGTCAGAAGATAAAACCCAGCACCACCTTCCCGGGGATATGACCTACAACGAGGGGCAAATCTCAGATAGTAAGCGAGGCGGTAAAAAACACGGGAAGCAGCGGGCCAATATAAATGCATATAATGCCGATAAAGTTTACTGGGAGTATGTACTGTTGAGAAAAGTACTGGTGGACTTTTTGCAGCAGCACCACTTACTGGATATCGATCATCTTGAAATCGTTACCAATGTAATAGAAAGATGTACCCGTGAGTCTATGGCGGTCTTTACGGATACCCTTCATTCCACACAGCGAAAACTACTGGGCACGGTGGTTCACGATATTCGCTCACCGCTATACGTAATTTCAATGCTGGGTGAATTAGCTGTTGAGCAGCATGACATCGTTAAAACGCCCGATTACGGTAAACGAATTAATTCTGCAGCTGCGCGCATAGCAGTAATGCTGGAAGATATGCTGCAAACATTGTCCATAGAGTCTGGCCAGGGCATTGAGCTTAACTTCAAACAGGCAAGCTTAAATGGCTTGCTCTCCTCTGTCGCTGAGGAAGCGATAAATATGTATGGTGACAAGCTTAAGGTCAATTTACCTACCGAGGAAATTGCTGCCGTCTTCGATGAGATAATGCTGAAGCGTATTTTCGAAAATCTGATTTCAAATGCGTTCAAATACGGTGATCAACAAAGTGATGTAACCATCAGCGCAGTAAAAAAAGACGGAAATGTTGTGGTAGAGGTGCACAATTTTGGTAATCCTATTGCAGAAAATGAGTGGGATGAAATTTTTCGATATCTCAAAAGTCATGAATCTCGCGACAACAAGCACGCAAAAAGCTGGGGTATAGGGCTGGCATTTGTAAAGTCAGCTGTAGAAGGGCATGGCGGCACCGTATCGTTATCCAGTGACAAAGAACAAGGCACACGCTTTAAAATTGAATTACCTGAAGATACCAATGTCAGTGGACAAACAAAAATTGTGAAAATCGAGTAATTCGGCCCCTCTAAAGACCTTAAGTCAGAAGCTAACGCAGAGCTTCACCTTTGCTAAAGGTAGATATTCGCACCGCCGCTGGCGCTAAAAAAATCCCAAAAATAATGCTCAAACGCCTTCTGCGGGTGAGTTTGGCTTATTAGCAAATAAGTTTATTCAGTAGCCTGCAATCCCGAAAACTCAGATGTGCAGCTATTTACTGTCGTGGTTTTGTCATCAGCCTTTCTGCTAACAGGATTTGTATTGCCTCCCCGACAATTCTCTTTTATTTTTATCGTATTCAGTTTCCGTCTCGGGTAGAATGCGCCTCGGAGTCGGCCAGGCAATCGCCGCTTTTTGTTAAGAAAAGGGGAGGAAAGTCCGGGCTCCACAGGGCAGGGTGCCAGATAACGTCTGGGCGGCGTGAGCCGACGACCAGTGCAGCAGAGAGTAAACCGCCTAAGCACGCAAGTGCCGGTAAGGGTGAAAGGGTGCGGTAAGAGCGCACCGCGCAGCTGGCAACAGTTTGTGGCACGGTAAACTCCACCCGGAGCAAGACCAAATAGGATCCCGTTACGTGCGGCCCGCATGGGGATCGGGTAGGTTGCTTGAGCCAGTGAGCAATCGCTGGCCTAGAGGAATGATTGCCCACGACAGAACCCGGCTTATCGGCCGACTCCAACTTTTACATCATTTCATTATGTAAGACAAAGCGGCGGCGCCGCTTAGCCTTTATTTCCGAGCGGAAAGACGGCTGTTTTTACGCTCAATTAAAGAATAGATATGGGCGTGAGACGCTAGCATGGTATACGCTGGCGCCAGAAAACCCCGCTCATGTAAAATACCAACCGTTTCACCATATAAACCCGCTAGCCGATCTTCATCGATGGTGTATATACCCTCAACTTTTTTCGAAGAACCATCGATAAACGAAATATCCAGAGAAATCGGCGTGAGTAACTCTAGTTCGACCAATGCTTTGATAAACGCTTTTGTATGTTGTTTACCTTCCAAAAGCAGCGCCAGTAATTCCTGTTTATCAGTCATCAGGGGCGTGGGCTGGCCATTTTCATCGAATAAAGGCTCGCCGCTGTCCTCACTAACAGCGTCACTTTCCGTATCGATACAGACAAGATGATTTTCACCATCTTCATTTTCTTGCTGACCAATATAAAACGGCCGACGCTGGACCTGAGCGGGAATATACAATCCCTCCCAACGATCATTCTGCCAAAACAGGTTCTCACCTTTCTCAAACCCCAGTAATGCTGAACAAACAAATTGCCCTGAGTCTGCATCTTTAGTAAATACAATAGGGTATTGCACGATAAGGTCGGTAAACTCACTTAACACCACTGACACGGTATGACTGTTTCTGCCGGTTTGTGCCACTTTGTCGGGAAGCACCTTCAGGTTCTTATGCTGGTGAGGATTTAGCGCAACAAAGTGTGACATCTCGTTCTCCTGTATGAGCCTGATTTAGGTTGATGAAGAATCTGCAAATTTACAGAATGACCATACATACGCACGGACTGTCAGATCCCGTTCATGTTACGGCAAAAAAAGTGTTTTGCGCTATGCGTATCTCTGCCACAAAGACGAATGAATACGTACGCCGGGACCAGAAAATTAGCAGATTTGTTGGCGTGATTGCCGGACAATATTCCAGCCGGTACCAAGTAGCAAAATAAACAGCACTGGCAGCAAAAAAACACCGGCATTAACATCAAACGCCGCCTGTATCAGATAAGCCAGAATCGCAGCCTGACAGCCCATTAATAATCCAGCGCTGGTGGCGGTTAAAGAGGTACTCAATAGCGTAATGGTCAACAGAAAAAGTGGTAATAAAAGTAATGCAGCGCCGAGCACGCCATGGGTTGCCAGCGTTTCTAAGTAATCATTATGAGCGCGTTTTGACATTTGAGAATTGCCCAGTAATAACGGTTTGTATTGATGCTGAATGTAGGGATATGTGCCCGGCCCTGATCCTGTTACCGGATAATCGACGAGCACATCGGCAGCAGTTTGCCAGAGCATTGCCCGCCCATTATCTGCCATCTTTTCACTGGTAAACCGCTCGTAAATAGATGATTGGGTGAAACCGGCGGTCGCAACCACCAAAGCTACTACACTAGCTGCTATAACTTTTTTATTAAACAGCCGCGTCGTAAGGGAACGATTACGGCGTACAAGCAGCAAACCCGTCATGCCGCCTCCCAGTAGCAATGAAAGCAGGGCGCCGCGCGAGCTGGTATTTAACAGCGTAATCAATAAAAGACCCAATACAATTACCAGTATGGCCACTGGTGTCCATGAGATGTTGCGATGTTTGCGTCTCTGCAACAAGGCGTCAGCCAGTAAGCCGACTGTAATGCATATATTCATTACCAGGTATAGCGCATATTGATTCTTATAACTGAATGTTCCCCGAATACCCTCCTGCCAGCTAAAGTCCCAGGGCGGAATAGCTGAAACAATTTCAAACTGCCCGTGGGTTAGAAAATTAAGCTGCGAGTAGACGGCGGTTGCCCCTGAACTTGTCACCAACACCCAGGCAAGTTGGCGCATTCTGTCAGAACCCTGAAAAACGGTAATCACCACGATAAACAACGCCACTAATGCGCTGTACTTGCACAGTGCTAAGAATGACGCTTGCCAGTATACGGTCAGATGTGTCCTAACAGGGGAGGCTGAGTCAGTAATACCGGAATTTGCAGGGGAGAGGGCAGCTATCAGGTCTAAGGGAAGGGGCAGCAAGTAGAAAGCGCAATAAACCAGCCACAGTCCAAACAAGCCGATAATCCAGACCGCCTGCTTTCCGGGTAACAGAGATGGTCGTTTCCCTGCCAAAACCAGCACTACAGCCATAAATATGACAGCGCTACAGAACAACTGTTCCCAGGTTTGTTCCGCGCCATGCAGCCAGGGCGCCAGGAAGATGACTGTATAAATGCAATAGCGGGCCGCGGTGTCAAAAATATTACTGGTAGGTCGCATTGTCTGCCTCCGCCTCTAACGCACGTAATCTGGCGGATGTCTCACGGTTGGGCGAGCAGCACCTGAAGGGCGCGACGATTTTATACGTGCCCATGGCAGATAACATCGTCTCGCGGGTAGAAGGCTCCCGCAGCGCGCTGGTGATTAACGGCTTTGCGAATTCCTGTACCGCTGCTGGCAATTCATACCATCGTTTAATTAAAATTGGACCGGCGAGCATCTGAACCTGGGTTTCAAACGGTGCTATTTGCAATAATTGCTGTAAAGATGACACCGCTTTACAATCATTCTGGTTGCGGTAATCGTCTAGAAAAACCTGTAGTGCCAATGCTTCAAAATGCGTGGGGCGCAGCGCTTGTGCTTCACTGATATAGCGCTGTACGGCGTCAAGGTAAATGTCGCCGGTTTTCTTGCGGGCCCGCACGATATTAACTTTCGCCAGCGAAATTTTTATATCAGCATCGTTGAATAATATGCTATCAGCATTAGCTAATGTCTGCTGAGCAGTGCGCAGCTGTGAATGAGTGGGCTCCACCTTGCCGTTAAACCACGCATCAACCGAGGCCTGGGTACGCGCAGCAGACAAGTAGACGGTCCCCGCATGCACGCAAAAAAGTGCTGCGGCCAGCGCCGCCAATAATAGACACGTCCGTGCAACAACGCCGATATTCATCGCTGGATGGCGGTCCTTTGCTTGCTCGCGCAGAAGAATTTATTAAACGAGAAACAGGTCATGGAAGGTCATTGACAGTTGGTGAGAGTATCTGGGTCAGATTATGCCAGAACGAAGGAGCGTTAACATCACTATCTTTGGAAACTCAACGCTGGCTGTTGGTTGGGCTCACTGAGTGATGGCCGATAAAACCCGGTTTATATCACTGTCGTTAAATGGCTTTGAGATAAAATCGTTCATTCCGGCAGCCAGGCACGCTTCTTTATCGCCTTTCATGGCATTGGCCGTCAGGGCGATAACGGGCACTGCCTGATGCTGTTCACCGGCAGCGCCTGCGCGGATGCGGCGGGTTGCTTCATACCCATCCATTTCTGGCATCTGGCAATCCATCAAAATCAAATCAAACGGTTTTTTCACTTGCTGCAGCGCCCGAATGGCCGACTTGCCGTTAGCTGCCACCATTACCTTGTGGGGTTTAAGATTTTCCCGGGCAATGACCTGATTGATTTCATTATCTTCGACCAACAGAATCCGCAGGGCTGGTATCTTCCCGGGAGCCTCTTTCGCTGGAGTACTTTCAGGCGCATCCTGATAACCGTTGGCTTTTTCAAAAAACACAGTAAAAGCAAAGGTACTGCCCTGACCTTTGGTACTTTCAACCGTGACTGTCCCGCCCAGCAGTTGGCATAATTGCCGTGTAATCGCCAGCCCCAGACCTGTGCCGCCAAAACGACGGGTGGTGCTGCTATCTTCCTGTGTGAAGACATCAAAGATTGTACTCAGTTTATTACTCTCGATACCGATACCTGTATCGGCAATGGTGCCTGTGAACTTCCACTTCCCGGCGAATTCGGATAGTGCAAAATGCAAAGAAATCTCCCCGTGCTGAGTAAATTTCACTGCGTTGCTCAACAAATTTCCTAATATCTGGCGTAGCCGAATTGAATCACCACATACCTCAGATACATCGTTAAACACCGTGGTTACTGAAAGGGCGATACCTTTTTGGTCGCAACCGGTCTGATATTGTTCAGTAGTAGTGGAAATAAGCAGCGGTAAATTGAAGTTTGCATACTCAATATTAAGCTGCCCGGCTTCAATTTTGGAGAAGTCCAGAATGTCATCGACAATATACTGCAGGTTCAACAAGCTCTGGCGGGCCAGCGATAGATAATGGGCCTGCGTGTCATCCAACGGTGTTTTATCAATAAGCTGTAATGCGCCGGACACACCATGCAAAGGCGTCCTGACCTCGTGACTCATACTGGCAAGAAAGCTCGATTTCAGACGGGCAGACTCTTCTGCTTTTGCTTTAGCTTCGAGCAAATATTGGTGGGTTTGCTCCTGTTCGGTAATATCCTGACAAAAAGCGACGTAATGTGTCACCGTTTGATTGTAAGTCACCGGTGTCAAAATAAGTCTGGCATAAAACAAGACGCCGGACTTTTTATGCAGAGTAATGGTTTCATCAACCGATTCGCCGGCCAGTAATTTATGGTTTATCGCGTCGACCTTTTTCATATCTGTTCTGGGGCCCGCCAGCTTCACCAACGGTTGATTGTTCACGTCGGCTAATGAATAACCGGTCAGCCGGGTAAAAAAATCATTTACAAACATAATAAGTAGACGTTTTTCATAGAGCCTGGCGATCCCGATGGCGACTGTCGCGCTTTGCATAGCATGACTGAACAAACGGTTTCTGTTTTCCAGTTCACGTCGTTCGGTAACATTATTACCCACCAGAATAGAGCCGATTCGGTTTTTATGCTGATCAAAGAAGGGCAATAAGTCCCATTTTATCGTGACAAATTTATCATTTTCGCGTTGATAACTTTTATCAACAAAGGAACCGGATTTACGAATTTCCTCTGTAATAATTTTAAGCGTATGCTGATCAAAGTTCAGTACATCAGCGCAGTCTTTATAGGGGCGATTAGCGATGAGTAATTGATCGTTGTTATCCATCACCACCAGCAATTCCTCTAAAGAATCGATAACATTAGAAAACTGACGGTTGGAAAGGGTAATACTGAGCAGGTTATCGATCAGCTGGTCAAAATCTTTTCTGATAAGTGACAATTCGTCAGCTTCATTGGGAGGGGCTGATGACATCGTTGGTTGTTGCTGGCGCATACTGGTAGTTATTGAGCGGTGCAATGCAACAAGTGTTTCTGCTGTGAGTTGTGCTGCACGCTGTACCGCATAGACGCTTATCAGAACGGTGGCGATGATGCAGCAAAGCAGTACGGGTAATAGCCAGAACACAGACTGATAAACCGTTTCCAGCGGCACCATACTTCTGATGATAAGGTTGTTCCAGGTGGTGGCGTGAGTGATCCAACTGTCAAACGCGCCATCGCTAAAGGGTTGTCCGGATGCAGACAGTGGTTCGCTGGTGTACAAAACGATATCGTTATCGTCAGTGACCACCTGGATGGCGTCATTGCTACGTGAGTAAATTAAATCTGTCAGACTGCCAACGTATAAAACTAGTGCTCCTTCCACACTGTTAGCCATAACAACAGGCACCGCCAGCATGACGCCGTCTTTGGATACTGAAACCGTTTGCCTGCCTTGTTTGAGTGTTCGCGTCTGCCATCTTTGCTGCAGGTTCGGCGGGAGTGGCTTTTTCCAGTTTTTTTCAATAATGGGTTGGCCGGCATAATCATACAAAGCCAGACTGAACGAGGTGGTTCGGGTAAGGCGCAGGGTACGAAAAAACAGCGGCAGGTAAGAATCACGTTGCTGATAATCTACTAGGCTGTTAACAATAATATCGTTGTCTGCCACGCTTTGCAGCAAGACCATCGTGTCTTGCAGACTGTTTTGAATGTCGTCCTTTAAAATAGCGGCATGGGCATTCTGTCTTTCGCTGACTTGCTGGTGAGCAAAATACAACACTGCGATACAAATCAGTGTGCTAACTACCAGTAAGGCGGCAAACAGTCGGGGCAACAGTGCACGCTGGATAATGCCAGCCAAAGACGACGATTTTGTCATTAACTATCTCTTCACAGGAATTAAGTTTCCTGCACCGTTAAAGCGCGCCATAAAGTAATCCTGCGCCCACAATGCGTCATGTCGGGTTGGGGTGAAAGGCGGCGCATAAGTTTTAACTGCACCTTCATAGGATGGCAGGTTTTCCAGCGCATCGCGAAGCGCATCAGTATTGAGATTTTCAGCCGACTGCGCTGCACGGGCCAGAAGATGTGTCAGGTCGTAACCATGCGCTACGCCGACTGCGGCTGGCACCGCCGATGCGTCAATATCTGCAGCAAAGCGAGCGCGGTAACGGTGTAACAGTTTTTGTGCCTGTGGGGAGGTCTGATAAAGAAAGCTGAAGGTTTGTATAACGCTGATATCCATCGCTGTTAACAATGGTTTGCCCACTAAAGTAGTAAAATCACCACTGACCAGCCCCCAATGGGCGATGATAGGCAAAGCATCACCAAGTTGAGCGTGGATAGCCCGCGTCATTACCGCCGCTTCAGGAGCATTAGCTACCATGATGATTGCCTCGGCCTCACTGTCCGCGATAGACGCAGCGTCGAGAGCGAAGGTCACCTGCTGCCAGTTGACCCACGCAGTTTTCACAATGTCGATTCCCAGCTTGCTCGCGGCCTGGTCTAGCGAGGCGAAGTTTGAGCGTCCCCACGCAGTGCGTTCCAGTGCTAAAGCCACTTTAGTCAGCCCTCGCGACTTGGCATAGTTGAGCAAGACCGTCGCCGCTTCGCTGTCTCGTACGGACACCCTGAATACATTGTTGGGCGTGTAATTATTGTCCACCACGGCGGTCCCTGCCGCCCAGGCGCCCAGGTACAGGATGTTTTCGTCATGAATAGCATCAAGCTGCGCTATGGCAACAGGGGTATGGACCCCGCCTACCACGGCAAGCAGGTTTTTTTGTTGCGCCAGCTGTTTAATGTTAGCCACACCTCTGGCAGGATTACCATGGTGATCTGATTTGATCACATGCAAAGGGCGACCGGCAATACCCCCAGTTTCGTTAATTTCTTCTATCGCTAATTCAACACCGTAGTACATAGCCTGACCACCTGTGGCAGAAACTGTGCTAAAATCTGCGTCCACCGCGATGACAAGCGGCGGTTGTTTTGCGAGTACCGATCCTGCGCCTGATAAGCAGAGTAATAAGCAAAGAAGACGAAAACTGTTATGCGCGTTCATAATAAGTTGACTGGATGGGCTAAACTTCATAGTTATAGAATAACCGGTACCAGCGCGTTCGCAATTAGACAAATGTTGTGATTGTTCCAAAAGATTAGATGTCGATTATTTATTTGTTGGTAAATTTGCTGCAGGTCTGTAGCTCAGCCATACTCACGCCTGTGTGTGTGAATTTTTCAGTTTCAGCGAAGGAGAATGCGCACATATGCCCAAGTTACCCCCCACTATTATTGATGTTGAGGCATCCGGCTTCGGCGCGCAAAGTTACCCGGTTGAAGTGGGCTTGATTCGCTGTGACGGAGAACGCTTTTGTAGTTTGATAAAACCTGCAGATGACTGGCAGCACTGGGATGAGCAAGCGCAGCAACTGCATGGCATTAGTCGCGATGACCTGGCGACATACGGGCAGTCGCCCACTGATGTGTGTTTGCAACTTAACAAATTTGTGGGCTCTTCTACAGTTTATTGTGACGGCTGGGTGGTGGACTACCCGTGGCTGATTAAATTGTTCAATACAGCCGGCGTTCCAATGGAGTTTCGAGTTTCTTCACTGGATTTTCTGCTAAAAGAGCATCAGATGGATGTATGGGACGCGGTCAAAGAAGGTTTGCTGGCTGAATTCAACGACCGTCGGCACCGGGCCAGCTCAGATGCTGAACTGATTCAGCTGACCTATATGGAGTCTCTTAACCAAAGTGGATAGCTGAACACGTTATCAACCAGATATTTATATCTGGCTTAGCACTTGGCTGTGAACAATATCCACAGCTTTGGAAAGGTCAAAAAGCCTCAGCAATTTTGGCTGATTTTCACACCATCAGGCCGATGCATTTAAATATTGTCAGGGGCTTCAAAGCTAAAGCGAAGCCAGTTTGACTGCCCTTCAAAAGTGATATTTGACACCCAGTTCAATACTGGAAATGTCCAACTCACCAACAGCGCGATATTCATATTCGACTGCCATATTAAAACGATTTACATCGCCCAATTCCCAACCCAGACTGGCAGCCACACCAGCGTTTTCAGGAATGTAAACCTGCTGAAGAGAACTGAAATTCTGATTATTACTGGTTTGCACCGCAGCGAATATACGTTGCGATTTTGTCGTAGGCAGGGCCCGACGGGCCAGCAGCCGAATGGAGTCCACCGGCCGGTAGGTATCGATAGCATCGATCCACAATGGATGGTATGGCATCTCACGCTCGTACTTCAGGCCGAACGACCATTGTGGTAAATGATAATTTTTGTAATACACATCCGCCTGATGCTGCGCTTTGTCAATCTCAATCTGGGAGGATACAGGCGTAAAATCAAATTCCTCAGCAACTACCAGTGAAGGTACGATGCCCCAAAGCGCAAATAAACTATATTTAGCTTTCATGTAATGACATCCGCATGTTGAGTGAGCGCTCTGCCCGAGATAAACGGTATATTTCTTATAATAGTAAGAAGTGCCGGAATGACGATATATTAGCTGTATATAATTTTATGATTGCGTACATTTGGCAACAAAAAAATGAAACTGTGTTCGTTTTTTCGACAATGCAAACCATACCAATATTGACGCAGTGAGACAACCACCGGCCTGAGGGTAAGCGCAGAAAAGAAAAGCCGGCTTTTTGCTAGCCGGCTCTGCGGGTTAAACTGAATCTTTCAGCGCCTGCGCCTTATCAGTATTTTCCCATGGAAACGCATCGCGACCAAAATGACCATAAGCTGCTGTCTGCCGGAATATAGGCCGTTCGAGATCCAACATTTTTATGAGGCCGTAAGGACGCAGATCAAAGTGTTCACGAACCAGATTTACCAGCGTGCGCTCATCAACGTTGCCCGTACCGAACGTCTCAATGCTGATTGAGGTAGGTTCGGCGACACCGATGGCATAAGAGATCTGAATTTCACAACGATCAGCAAGCCCCGCCGCCACAATGTTTTTTGCTACATAGCGACCTGCGTAAGCCGCCGAACGATCTACCTTGGAAGGGTCTTTACCCGAAAATGCACCGCCACCATGACGGGCCATCCCGCCATAAGTATCGACAATTATCTTACGGCCGGTAAGGCCACAGTCGCCCATAGGACCACCAATCACAAAGCGACCGGTGGGGTTAATATGAAAACGAGTGCGATCGGTTAGCCAGTGTTCAGGTAATACCGGTTTGATGATTTCTTCCATCACGGCTTCACGAACCTGTTCGGTGGAGACACTGTCGCAATGCTGGGTAGACAGCACAACTGCGTCCACACCTACCGGCTGATTATTTTCATAAACAAAAGTCACCTGGCTTTTGGCGTCCGGGCGCAAGAAATCTAGCTTGCCAGACTTGCGAACTTCGGCTTGTTTCTGAACGAGCCGATGCGCATAGGTAATGGGCGCTGGCATAAGCACATCGGTCTCATTGCTGGCGTAGCCAAACATCAGTCCCTGGTCGCCAGCACCCTGTTCTTCCGGCGCCGCGCGATCAACACCCTGATTGATATCCGGTGACTGTTTGCCAATTGCATTGAGAATGGCGCACGACTCAGCGTCAAAGCCCATATCAGAATGGGTATAGCCGATATCTTTGATCGTCTGTCGACTCAATTCTTCGATGTCGACCCATGCAGAGGTAGTAATTTCACCGCCAACCAGTACCATACCCGTTTTGACATACGTTTCGCATGCAACCCGAGCGCGGGGATCCTGGTCTAAAATAGCATCCAGAACCGCGTCAGAGATTTGATCAGCAATCTTATCCGGGTGGCCTTCAGAAACCGATTCGGAGGTAAATAACTGCGTTGCCATAATGTCTCCGTTAATATGTGACACTTTTAAAGACATCAATTGTACGCAATCTGACTAAAATTGCCAGTCTTTACTTCTGGACGTCTAAATGTCTAATTGTTACGTTTGGTTGACAAAATTGATGTTTTTTATTCAACCGGTTATCAAATTTGCATAAACCGTCCCACCTGGGCAAAACACATTGCAGTAGGCAGATGGTTAGGTAAAAATAGTTTTCAATGTAAAATAGCGGTCACAACATTTCTGTGAGCTAAAAAAGATTGCTTACGTATGTTTTTGGCCGTAGGAACAAAACCAGGAGATAACATGCCCACTCGTCGAGAACTCGCCAATGCAGTTCGTGCGCTAAGTATGGACGCGGTACAACAAGCAAAGTCAGGTCACCCCGGTGCCCCAATGGGGATGGCCGATATTGCGCAGGTTCTGTGGTGTGATTATATGTCGCACAATCCTACCAACCCTGAATGGGCTAACCGGGATCGGTTCGTGCTGTCCAATGGTCACGGGTCGATGTTGCTATATTCACTATTGCATCTCACAGGCTATGACTTGCCTATTGAAGAGTTAAAGAATTTCCGTCAGCTGCATTCTAAAACGCCCGGTCACCCTGAATACGGCTATACGCCGGGTGTTGAAACGACAACCGGGCCATTAGGTCAGGGGCTGAGTAATGCGGTCGGCATGGCGCTTGCTGAAAAAGTGCTGGCGGCACAGTTTAATAAAGAAAACCATGCGATTGTTGATCATCATACCTACACCTTTTTAGGTGATGGCTGCCTGATGGAAGGTATCTCTCATGAGAGCTGCTCACTGGCAGGCACACTTGGTCTGGGTAAGCTGATTGCATTTTACGATGATAACGGCATCTCCATTGATGGTGAGGTTGAAGGCTGGTTCACCGACGATACCGCTGGCCGATTTAAAGCCTATAACTGGCAGGTTATTGAAAATGTGGATGGCCATGATGCCGCTCAGGTTCGACAAGCCATTGAGCAGGCGCAGGCAAATACAGACCAGCCCACACTGATTATTTGTAAAACAATTATTGGTTTTGGCTCACCGAATAAGCAGGGCAAAGAAAGTTCTCATGGTGCTGCTCTGGGTGAAGATGAGATTGAACTAACCCGTAAAGAACTGGGCTGGACTGCATCTGCCTTTGAAGTGCCATCAGATGTTTATGCTGAATGGGATGCCAAAGAGCGCGGCCAAAAGGCACAGGCCGATTGGGAAGCGTCATTTGCCGAGTATAAAAAAGCCTATCCGGAACTTGCTGCAGAATTTGAACGCCGTGTAGCCAACAAGACCCCAGATGACTTTGTTGCAAAAGCAGACGCGTATATTGCTAAACTACAGGCTAATCCGGAAACTGTGGCGACCCGCAAAGCATCACAGGCAACCCTTAATGCATACGGACCGGCACTACCCGAATTACTCGGCGGTTCCGCTGATTTGGCAGCCTCAAACCTGACCTTATGGGAAGGGAGTAAGGGCGTAGTTAATGATGATGCCAGTGGAAATTATATTTTTTACGGCGTACGTGAATTTGCCATGTCAGCCATGATGAACGGCATCAGTTTGCATGGTGGCTTCAAAGCTTATGGCGCAACCTTTCTGATGTTCATGGAATATGCGCGCAATGCAGTGCGTATGGCAGCATTGATGAAGTCACCGGCCATTTTTGTGTATACCCATGATTCTATCGGCCTTGGTGAAGACGGTCCTACCCATCAGCCGGTTGAACAGATGGTTGCCCTTCGCTCTACGCCGAATCTGATGAACTGGCGCCCGTGCGATCAAGTGGAATCAGCAGTGGCCTGGAAGCAGGCAATTTTGCGCCATGATGGCCCCACAACTCTGGTATTCACGCGCCAGGGCGTACCTCAGCAGGAGCGGTCCGCTGAGCAGGTAAAACTTATCGAAAAGGGCGGGTACATTCTTAAAGACTGTGACGGCACGCCGGACGTAATTCTTATCGGCACGGGGTCTGAAGTGCAGCTTGCTGTAGAAGCTGCGCAAACGTTGACTGACAGTGGCACTAAAGTTCGCGTTGTGTCCATGCCGTCTACCGACGTCTTTGACAGCCAGCCTGCTGATTATCGAGAGAGTGTGCTCCCCACATCAGTCAGTCGTCGTGTGGCGGTGGAAGCACTGTCTAAAGACAGCTGGTACAAGTATGTTGGCTACACCGGTGTGGTTGTAGGCATGGAAACTTTCGGTGAATCAGCGCCTGCCGGTGATTTGTTCAAGCACTTTAATATTACTACCGAAGCGGTGGTTGAGGCTGCACAGTCTCTGCTAAAGTAATGCAGGACACTTCATGGTAAGAATTGCCATCAATGGCTTCGGCCGCATCGGCCGGAATGTGTTGCGCGCTCTGTATGAAACAGGGCGCAATCAACATATTCGGGTCGTGGCCATTAATGAAATCGCAAAACCCGAGGGCATCGCCCACCTTTTGAAATATGATACCGCCCATGGGCGGTTTCCCTTTGAAGTAAAACTCCAGAATAATGCACTGCAGGTGGCCGGAGACAGCATCGCGCTGACCGCTCATTCGCACATTGAAGCACTTCCCTGGCAGGAGCTGGCGGTTGATATTGTGCTCGAATGCACCGGAGTGTACTTCAACCGTTCTGCGGGTGAAAAGCATCTTAAGGCCGGTGCGGGGAAAGTATTATTTTCCCAGCCCGGCACCAATGATCTTGATAACACCGTCATATTTGGCAGCAATGAGGAAACTCTGGCGCCTGAGCACCGTCTGGTATCCAATGGCTCCTGCACCACGAATTGCATCGTCCCCGTGATACAGGTTCTGGATAAACATTTCGGTGTACAAAGCGGAACGATTACCACCATTCATTCTTCGATGCATGATCAGATGGTTATTGATGCATACCACGATGATTTACGCCGGACCCGGGCTGCCAGTCAATCGATTATTCCGGTAGACACACGTCTGGCCCGCGGTATTGAGCGTATATTGCCTAAATTCGCCGGGAAATTTGAAGCCATCGCGGTGCGCGTACCTACCATCAATGTTACAGCAATGGATTTGAGCGTGACATTGGCTGAAAAAGTCTGTATCAACGAGGTCAACGCAATCTTCAAACAAGCCCAGCAGGGGCGTTTATCCGGCATTCTGGATTATACCGAAGAGCCGCTGGTTTCAGTGGACTTTAATCATGATGCCCATTCCTGCATTGTAGACGGGACGCAGACTCGGGTAAGTCATGGACAACTGGTTAAAACACTGGTTTGGTGTGACAACGAGTGGGGGTTTGCAAATCGCATGATAGATACCGCCCAGGCGATGTATCATGCAGGTAGTACTGAATAAATTTTCGGTGCCACGTGACAACATGTGGCCCACAACTTAATGAGGGAGAGAGTATGGCTATTCCAACTATGCAGGACTTTTCATTACAGGGCCAACGCGTTCTGATCCGTCAGGATCTCAATGTCCCTGTGAAAGATGGCAAAGTGATTTCCGATGCCCGTATAAAGGCATCTATTCCGACCATTAAAGCTGCATTGAATGATGGCGCTGCGGTGATGGTAATGTCTCATTTGGGCCGCCCGACCGAAGGCGAACCTGAAAGTGCTTTTTCACTGCAGCCCGTCGTGGATTATCTCAACGACGCCCTCGATGCAGAGGTCAAGCTTGTCAAAGATTATCTGGATGGGGTAGATATTCAGCCTGGTCAGTTGGTGATCCTTGAAAATGTCCGTTTTAATACCGGCGAAAAGAGCGATGATGAAACCCTGGCTAAACAGTATGCTGCGTTGTGTGATCTGTTTGTGATGGACGCTTTTGGTACTGCCCATCGCGCGCAGGCGTCGACCCATGGCGTGGCCAAATTTGCGCCCAGAGCATGTGCGGGACCATTGCTGGCAGCAGAGCTCGATGCGTTGGGTAAAGCGTTAGATAATCCGAAGCGGCCCATGGTGGCGATAGTGGGTGGCTCCAAAGTTTCTACCAAGCTTACGGTGCTTAAATCACTGGCAGAAAAAGTGGATCAGCTTATCGTCGGTGGTGGTATTGCCAATACCTTTATCGCTGCAAATGGACACAATGTCGGTAAATCGCTGGTGGAAAAAGACTTAGTGGATGAAGCCAAATCATTGATGCAGGAAGCGCGCGATAACGGCGGGGACATTCCCGTCCCAACCGATGTTGTGGTCGGTAAGCAGTTTGCTGAAGATGAACCTGCTCACCTGAAAACAGTTTCAGAAGTCCTTGATGATGATATGATTTTTGACATTGGTCCGGAATCCACAGACGCATTGAAAGCTATTCTTAAAAATGCCGGTACGATTGTCTGGAACGGCCCCGTGGGCGTATTTGAATTCGACCAGTTTGGGGCCGGGACCAAAGGCATTGCCGAGGCTATCGCCGAAAGTGATGCTTTTTCCATAGCGGGTGGCGGTGATACGCTGGCGGCAGTAGATAAATATGATATCGCTGATAAAATATCGTATATCTCTACCGGTGGCGGGGCCTTTCTGGAGTTTCTGGAAGGTAAAACCTTACCGGCAGTGGCAGTGCTTGAAGAAAAAAACCAATAACTTGCACTGTTATTTAAAATAAGTATGCAACAGTCGGCGGACAGTGAAGTCCGCCGAAAAAAATATAAACCCTACACCTGCTAATTTCAGCAGTTACAATAAGGAGTGTTGCCCATGGCATCACAAGCACAGCACGATATGCTCGATAAAATCAAAACAGCTGACGGTTTTATAGCGGCGCTGGACCAAAGTGGCGGTAGTACGCCTAAAGCACTTCGACTATATGGCGTGGATGAGTCGCAGTATAGCAATGATGAAGAAATGTTCGACATGGTTCATCAAATGCGTACGCGTATTATTACCAGCCAGCCTTTCAACGGTGACCGTGTTCTTGGCGCTATTCTGTTCGAAAACACCCTGGATCGTGAAATTGAAGGAAAATCCACTGCCTGTTATCTGTGGGAAGAAAAAAAGATTGTTCCTTTTTTAAAAGTCGACAAAGGCCTAAACGAAGAAGCCGATGGGGTTCAGACAATGAAACCTATTTCTTCACTGGTTTCATTACTGGAAAAGGCTAATAATCAACACGTCTTTGGGACCAAAATGCGTTCGGTAATAAAACTGGCGAACGAAGCTGGAATCAAAGCAGTGGTTAAGCAACAATTTGAAATCGGCCGTCAAATCATCGCCGGCGGATTGGTGCCAATTATCGAGCCGGAAGTAGATATTCACAGCCCTGAAAAAGCAGACGCTGAAGCAATGCTTAAAACGCAAATACTTGAGCAACTGGAGTCTTTAGGTGACGGTGAATACGTCATGCTTAAGCTGACACTTCCTGAAACAGCCAATTTTTACAAAGCGCTTATTGATCATCCTAAAGTGATAAAGGTGGTTGCACTGTCAGGAGGCTATAGCCGCAATGACGCCAATAAGAAGCTCACTGAAAACAACGGAATGATTGCCAGCTTTTCCCGGGCTTTGACAGAAAGTATCAGCGCCGATCAATCTCAGGATGAGTTTGACAAAACGCTGGATGAAGCCATCGAATCTATTTATCAGGCTTCAAAAAGCTAATTACGATTTTATTTAAAAGACATTGCCTGTGCTGCTCCGGTGACCGATTTTTCAGTTGCCGGGTCGGCATTTACCACCATACTTTTCCGCTTCATCCACTTTATTCAGCCTTGCTTTTCTTCACAGCTTTTGTGCTAAGTGTCTTGATAGATCATTCGCGTCATACAACTAATTAACAATATTTAAATAGGACATAGCAGCCTACACTCATACTCTGCTAACCGACCATCGTGGTTTTTTAAAGGCTAACCCCTGGTAGGGCCGTGAGCAGGACAGCGTAGAGGTGAGGTACTTTGGAAGACATTACACTTATATTTATTCAGATTGCTATGCTGGGTGTTTTTACTCTGGCTGCGATAATTTTTACCTATGCATTACCGACGCCTTCGCACCCGCAAAAAGCATTATCCGGGTATTACGCCAGACTGTTCTTGCTCTTTCTCTGGGTGGGGTTCGTTTTTTTATGCATGCGCGCATTGTCGTTCAATACACTTCATGTAACTGGCTGTAGCGTCATATTCACGCTGGCTGGGTATATGGTGCTGATGACTGTAATAAAACGTCATGGACAGCAACTCAGTAAAGGTCAACTAACCGGAATTGTGGCGCATTTGGTATGGGTGCAAATGTGGTCTCTGGTGGTCTACTTAAACGATATTTCACGTCCAGTTATTGATGCAATGTTGGCCCTGAATGCTGCTGTGCCTTTGCTGGCATCAGCCTTTTTACAGAAACGACTGATGGACCAACGTAATGCCGGCGACAGGTTACTTTCACGATTATTACTCTTGTGCTGTCTGGCGGTCGTAGCATGTTTTCCTCTGTATCTTGTTAGTTCAGAGGTCTCAGAGCTCAGAAAAATATTTTATATGTTCGGATTCATTGTGCTGCTGATGCTCAATATAATGCTTGGGTTGGTAGCGTCGGTAGTACATTCTTTAGTGGTTCGCCTGCAAGAGCAGGTTTACAGTGATTCGTTGACCAAGTGCCATAATCGAAAATACCTGCAGGATTACTCGAATAACTTTAGCAACATTATGCAGCAGTCCGGTGAGAAGGTTTGTGTGGTGCTTAGCGACATAGATCGATTTAAACATATTAATGATACATTCGGTCATTTGGCGGGGGACAAAGCGCTGCGCCACTTTACCAGTCAGCTGCGGGCGGAATTGAAAAATGACGATGTGTTGGTTCGACTAGGGGGCGAAGAGTTTGTGATTATACTTCCCGGATGCGACCTGGGCGATGCCGTCGCTCTGGCTGAACGATTAAGATTAAATATTTTGCATAACCCCCTTCTGACAGAGTCAGAAACAGTAGCTTTGAGTGCCTCGTTTGGCGTGGCAGCAGTGCACCAGGACTATGATATTTTTGCGGCTATAAGTCGGGCGGACGCTGCACTTTACGAGGCTAAATTTTCAGGCCGTAACCAGGTTAAAGTAAAACAAACGCCTTACTTTACCGTCAGCTCCACGTCAATGGCTTTCCAGTAATCCTGCTCCTGCATAAGATCAGCCGACAAGATGGGGCGCTGGGCCAGCCAGTCTTCGGGAAAGATCATGGTCAGACTGGACTTGGTTACTTCAGCAGTAAATTCTGGCAGGAACATCTGCTGCCGCTTGATATTTAACAAAACAGCCAGTCTCAGTAAGCCTATCAGGCGGCGTACGCTTTTAGCATCATACTGGTTGAACTCAGGGATTTCTGCCGTTTTTATTTTTTTGCGATAAAAACGCACCAGGGTCGCCAGCAATTGTTGCTGCTCTTGAGTAAAACCTGGCATGTCCACATTGGCTAAGATATAGGCAGAGTGGCGCTGGACACCGTGCGAATTAATCTGCAACCCCACTTCGTGCAACGTTGCCGCCCAGCTTAGCATGCTGCGAAAATCACGATGTTTCAGTTTCCATACTTTGGCACACTGATGAAACAAATAGCGCGAGGTGCCCAATACCATGTTCGCCTGTTCAGTATCAATATCATAGCGTGTAGCCAGACTGGCAGCAGTACGCCCGCGAATATCAGCATTGTGCAGTTCGTCTTCCATCTGATAAAGCACGCCTTCACGAAGGGCGGCGGGGGAATAATGCAGACCTTTTATTTTCAGTATTTTGAAAACCCCGGTCAGTATGGCAAGCCCGCCAGCAACCACTGTACGCCGGTCTTCGCTGATTTCCGGCATGGTAAGGTTGTCAATGTGGCCAGCTGCTACAAACTCTTTTACAAGGGATTTAAGACTCTTTAGAGTAATAGGCACTGCGTGACCATTGCTGCGGTCACGCTGGGCCAGGTTGAACAGCGTTTTTATGGTGCCGGAAGTACCTATGCAATCTTGCCAGCCAAGTGAAGTCAGCCGTGGTTGCATGGTAGCGAGCGCCTGTTGAGCAGCAGTTGTGGCCCGGTTAAATGCGGCGGTAGTAAGTTTACCGTCAGCGAAAAAACGTTCAGTATACGATACACAGCCCATCTGGAGGCTACAGCAAATGGCCGGGTCAAAAGCCTTGCCAATGACAAATTCCGTCGACCCGCCGCCGATATCAATAATTAGCCTCCGCCCCTCGGTATGACTGGTATGGGCCACGCCGGAATATATCAGTCTGGCTTCTTCTTCACCTGAGATAATTTCAATGGGATAGGGAAAGACCTCCATGGCCTCTCTGATAAAACGCCGGGCATTTTTAGCCCGGCGCAGAGTGTGTGTTGCCACAACCCTGACGGAGTCCGGTTCAAATCCTTCGAGGCTTGCGCCAATCACCTTTAACATCGACAAACCACGCTCGATCGCGTCATCGCTGAGCATGTTGTCAGCATCAAGACCGCTTGCAAGTCTAACTTTTTGTTTGACCCGATGCAGAATTTGCACAGAGCCGGCATTGATACGTGCCACTACCAGGTGAAAACTGTTAGATCCAATATCCAACGCTGCCACTTTACTGACGTCTCGACCCTCTACGCTGACCAGCGCCGACTCTTGTTGTGTCATTTAACTACTCACTGTTCCAGTTTTTTCAGGTAGCTATAGATTTCTACCTGCGAGCGCAGTTTTTTACGGTTGCCACGGCGTACGTAATGGTTGCGCTGATCCTTGTCGATTTGTCTGGCTTTTAGTGTATCGCAAAATTGTAACTCAATAATATCAATAATACGTTGCTGTAAGCGATTATCATAAATAGGACAGCCTACCTCAATGCGGTTATCCATATTCCGGGTCATCCAGTCTGCCGAGGAAATAAATACTTTACGATCACCGCCGCCGCCAAAAATCATAACTCTGGGATGTTCCAAAAAGCGGTCAACAATTGAAATGAGCTCAATATTGTCGCTGATACCTGGTAACCCGGGAATCAGTGAGCACATGCCACGCACCAGACCACGAATTTTGACGCCCGCCTGACTGGCGCGGTACAAATCGTCGATGAGTTCTTTGTCGACAAGATTATTCAGCTTGAAGGTTATTTGTGCATCGTGACCCTCTTTAAGGTGCTGAATTTCCTGACGAATCAAAGACTGGATTTTGGTCCGGGCATTAAGCGGGGAGATTTGCAGATGCTGGAATTTATAACGCCGATAGGGATATTGGATTAAATCAAAGACGTTAACCGCTTCCTCGGCCAGGTCCTGGTTGCGGGTAAATAAGCTAAAGTCGGTGTAGATTTTTGCCGTTTTTTCATTGAAGTTACCCGTACCGAAATGGGCGTAATGAATCAGTGACCCCTTTTCCTCCCGGGATACCAGGCAGAGTTTGCTGTGAATTTTGAGCGTCGGTACACCCAGAACCACGCGAATACCGGCATCTGTCATTCGCTTGGACCACTCAATATTGGCCTCTTCATCAAAACGTGCCCGTAGTTCCACCACTACCGTCACTTTTTTACCGTTGTCTACAGCATCAATTAACGAGTTAATAATGCGTGAGTTACTGGCCACTCGGTAAATGTTGATGCGGATGGATTTTACATTGGGGTCAAACGCTGCCTGACGGACAAATTCGGTAAAATGCAGAAAGCGATGATACGGATAATAAAGCAAAATATCATGGGCAGAAATGGCGTCGAATACCGTGTTGTATTTAGAAAACTCCCGCGTATCAATTGCCGGAAGTTTTGGATGCTCCAGATAGTCTCGACCAACATTAGGAAAACCAATAAAGTCTTTAAAATTGCGATAATGCCCTGCCGCGTGCATCGTATCCAGCGAGGTGATTTTCAGACGCTTGCGTAAATCTTTAACCATATCGCTGGGCATTTGATTGTCGTGGATAACCCGGACCGGCTCCGCAATCAAACGCTGCTTCATGCTTTCAGACATTTTTTCAACGTAGCTCTCATCAATCTCATCATTGATTGAATATTCACTATCCCGGGTCATTTTGAACGAGTAAGCTTCCAGCGAATCATACTTGATAAATCCGCGAAAAATATCTTCCAGGCACAACTGAATAATATCGTCCAGCAAAACAATGTGCTTTTTCTTGCGGCTTTTTTGCGGCGGGATCTGAACAAAGCGTGACATTTCCTGAGTGGGTACCTGCAAAGCAGCATAGCGAGTATTGCGGTCTTTACGGCGAATCGCCACATAAAGGTAAACCGCAGTGCCATTTAACCGGCTTAACAAATCGGTCTTTTTATCAATAAGAATGGGCGCGATATGCCGTAGTATTTTGTTGACAAAAAAGTCACGTACCCAGGTACGCTGATATTCATCAAGATCATCTTTACGCAAAATAAAGATATTGTATCGCGAAAGATTTTTAACCACGTCTTTATGAATCTGATTAAACTTTTCAGACAAGGCGACAACCTTGTGCTGGATTTGCTCCATCAACGCGATTTTTTCAGCCGCCTCTCGCTCGCTACCGTCGTTTTGAGCAATTGTGATCAGGCGTTTAACTTCTGCCGCCCGTACCCGATAGAATTCGTCAAGGTTGTTAGAATAAATACCTAAAAACCGAATGCGCTCAACCGCCGGGTTGTTTTCATCTGCAGCCTCTTGCAATACCCGCTCGTTAAACGCCAGCCAGCTTAGTTCTTTAGAATAGTAAAGGGTCTGCGATTCCATATTCTCTTCTGTGATTTTCAGTAAAATAGCGCAAGGGTGCCAATCAATCATGACACCCTGATGACATGGCCTGCGGGTTACAGCTGGGTGGAAATATCCACCACTAAATCGTTGGCTAGCTCTTCCAGAGCGGATTGCAAGCGCACTTCGTCAAATTCTTCGGGGACTCTGACTACGGCTGTTGCTTTGAACATGAGACTGCCCCAGTTTGGCGCGCTTTCACAGCCAGAATCGAAAGTTACGATATTCAAATTAAACTGATTAAGGGTCGTGGTGAGTTCCTGCACAATGCCAGGCTTGTCATTCCCCATGACCTCTACAGTCAGTGTTTGTGACCGGTTATCCTGTGTATTTTTAAGCGAAACAGCCTGTACCGACAAATCAGTGATGCCGTTTAGCGCGGCCACCAGTTCTTCATGGCGATCTTCTGGCACCTGCACTTCTACGAAGCCGGTGAACATACCCGCCATATGTGCAAAACTACTGCTTTGCCAGTTGCCGCCATGTTGGTATACGCTTTTGGCCACGGCATCTACGATCCCTTTCTTATCTTTTCCCATAATTGAAATGACGACGGGCTGCATAAATACTCCGGTTGTTGAGGGTTAATACACAATGTCGGCGAACACCGTCTTGTTTGCGGTTGCTGCCAGACAACTTTCGCTTGATAATAGCGATTAAAATACCACATCATGGGCGGCTAACCACCGCAATTTGCATCAAAAAAAGCGCCGTTAACAGCATGAATTCCACAACTGAATCCAAAACCCGACAGCGCATGCGCAAAGATACGCAAATGCGCATAGCGGTGAAAGCCTTTGGTGGTTTGGTGCTGCTGACGATGCTCGTGCTTATTGCTCACCTTATTAGCCAGGCTCTGCCACTGGCACTGACCCCACAACTTACTGCACAGGTTACCCTCAAAGCCCCTGATAATACCCGGATTATCGGCGGCGGCGATTTGGCAGAAGGGCAACCAGCGATGCTTATGACTCAGCAATGCTCTGTGGCCCTGGCGCAACTGCAGCACAATCAACTGGCCATATCGCGGACTTTGCGCCGGCCCTGTGATCACGAAGCTGACGTTGTTACTCTGGCTGGGGAGCATTATCTGGTAACCGTTTCGGCATCAGGTCTGTTACGGCTCTCCGCAGTAAGAGGATTGCACAGTCAGGCAGATGATCAGGCGGTGGCGACCATGTCAGGCTGGCAAGACAAGTTAGGCCTGTCTTTTGCTCTGCCAAAAACGCAATGGCAGCAGCGCTCCGACTGGCGAGTGAGCTTATCTGATAAATGGGTAGTGGCGATAATTGATTCACCTGAGGCAACATTAGTGCGCTGGATTGAGCAGGATCATCCCACTCGCTTTTATGACCAGCGGTTTCCACCTAAAACGCGATTATTACCTCTGCCTAACATTGGCCAGCTGGCAGTGCTCACCGATCAGGCGCTTTCATTTGTCGATGTGAAGGGCAATACGCTGAACCGGATTAAGCTGCCAGAGCCAATAGTCTGGTGGCAGACCATTGCCAAAAACCGTACTTTGTTTACTGCCAGCAAAGACGCCAGTGTTACCCGCTGGGTGCTGCATAACGATAAAGGAATGTTGTCATTTGTACCCACTTATACCTTTGCTTCTAAAGGCCCTCCCTTAGCAGTGGCTGCACACCCCAGCAGTAATGCCATGGCCCTTTCAACCGAAAGTGGGCACTTACTGCTTCTTAATCGCGTGAGTGGTGAGGTGGTTTCCGAGACACCAATAAATGTGCCTGCGCCGATGATGAGCTGGTATGCCGATCGTCTTTATTTATTTTCCTCTTCACAGTTAACACACTATCAAATCGACCACTTGTCTGGTATTACGACGTGGGCTTCACTATTCGTGCCTCAGCAGTATGAAGGCTACATTGCGCCCAGGCCCATCTGGCAAACGTCGAGCGCATCTGATTTTCAGGAACAAAAGTTTGGCCTTACGCCGCTCATCATCGGCAGTCTCAAGGCTTCTTTGCTGGCTTTGCTGGTGGCTATCCCGCTTTCCTTGGGCGCTGCAATTTATACTGGTTTTTTTGCCCGTAGCCGTTTACGGCAGGCGGTGAAACCGGCTATCGAACTTCTGGAGGCAATTCCCTCTGTGTTGATTGGTTTTATTGCTGCCATCTGGCTTTCACCCCTGGCGGCCAAGCTGTTATTTGGTATTGCGTTTTTCCTAGTCACCGTGCCATTTATTCTGGTTATGGCTGCGATTATTCAGCAATACGTCGCTTTGCGCTGGGCAAGCTGGCGGCCGGGCCTGGAGCTACTGGTAGCGATAGCGGGTATTTTACTGCTTGGATATATCAGTATGGTATGGGCGCCCGGCTGGGTTTTAAGCGTGATGGGCGAGTCTGACATTGCGGCGTTGTCGACTCACACCCACAGTCCGGTTGGCAAAACAGCGATCGTTGTTGCCATTGCATTGGGGATCGCTATTTCCCCCAGTATTTATTCATTAACCGAAGATGCCATTGCCGGTGTACCTGATGATCTGAAACGCGCCTCTTTTGCACTGGGTGCCACACGGCTACAAACATTAAGGCGGGTAGTTCTGCATGTGGCTATGCCCGGGATGATGGCGGCTACTATGTTCGGTTTCGGCCGGGCATTTGGCGAGACAATGATTGTGTTGATGGTGACCGGGAATACGCCCATCGCCTCCTGGGACTTACTCGAGGGACTGCGCGCACTTACCGCCAACCTTACAATAGAATTACCGGAAGCAGACGTAGGAAGTACTCACTATCAGATATTGTTTTTTACCGCCTGTATTTTGTTTACCTTTACTTTCGTAGTGAACACCGTGGCGGAGCTTTTGCGACAACGACTACGCAGGCGTCTTGGCGATGATTAGTAACCTTTTAAAGCGCTTATTGTCATCAGGTCAGCGTCAGGCATTTTTTATCGGGGCAGGGGCTTTTTTCACCGGGGTATTGCTACTGGCAATGGTCAGCATTGTAATGCTTATTGCTGCTCGCGGCGGTGGCTACTTCTGGCCCAAAGAAGTACAGCGGGTAGAATATATTTCGCCGCAGGGGCAGGCCAGAGTGGTCTTTGGTCAAATTGAAAGCGAATATCAGCAGGAGGATACGAGGGTATACTGGCTGTATTATTCAGATGCTGCCTCGCCCTTTGCACACCAGAGTCTGATCGAAGAAAGCTGGATGCAATCAGCGCGTCCGGCCAAAAATGCTGCGCGCATTGCCCTTAAAGATGGGCGAGTGATGCTGGCTGAGCCTGTATCGGTAATGCTGCCAGATGATGCTCCGGTCAGTATACTAAGGCTTGATGCAGTGCGTGACAAAGTCGCGACGATTGAGCAGCGTATCGCGGAGCTGCGCGAAAATGTTCTTAGTGACATTCATCTTCAGCTCACTGAACTGGACAGTCGGCAGGTCAGTGACGCGGCGCCGGCGCGGGCGCGCTTAAATCAGGCATTTGATAAATGGCATGCCCAGGTGCTGGCACTGGAATCACAACGAGACAGTTATCGGATGCAAGTGCGTCTGGCTGACGGCTATGAAACAACATTACCCCTGAATACGTTGTACAGTATCGATTATACCAGCCGCTTGTCATTTGCAGAAAAACTGACTGTGGCTGTTAAACGGGTAGGACGCTTTTTATCCGAGTCACCGAAGCAGGCAAATACGGCGGGCGGGGTCTTTCCTGCGCTGTTTGGTACTGTGCTAATGGTGTTTTTAATGACCATTATTGTGGCCCCGTTTGGTGTCATGGCAGCGGTATATCTCAATGAATATGCGGCAGATACAACGTTAACGTCAGTTATCCGCATTTGTGTCAGCAATATGGCAGGTGTACCTTCAATTGTGTATGGCGTATTCGGACTGGGATTTTTTATATATGGTGTGGGCGGAAGTCTTGATGCACTTTTTTTCCGCGACACATTGCCCGCGCCCACAATGGGTACGCCAGGGGTGTTCTGGGCGGCGCTTACTATGGCAATATTGACACTGCCGGTAGTTATAGTGGCTACTGAAGAGGGGCTTCGTAATGTCCCGCAGGATCTGAAAGCCGGTAGCTATGCGTTGGGCGCGACCAAGGCCGAAACGGTATGGCATACCATTTTACCTATGGCATCACCGGGAATTATGACAGGGGTCATTCTGGCCATCGCCCGTGCTGCCGGCGAAGTTGCGCCGCTGATGCTGGTAGGCGCGGTTAAGTTTGCGCCCAATTTGCCAATTGATGGTGAGTTTCCATACTTGCACCTGGAGCGCCAGTTTATGCATCTTGGAGTGTTAATCTACGATGGGGCGTTTCACAGTCAAACCGATGCAAAAAGTGCCTCCATGATGTTTGCCGCCTGTTTACTACTGCTGGTGGTGGTTTTTATTCTCAATATTCTGGCAGTATTGTTACGGTCCAGGCTACGCAGACGCTACGAAAAAAGGTAAGGCATGTTAACCCTATTTGATCATGAATATCTGGATTTAGACAATCTCTCTGATGACCTTACCGCTATTCGGGTTGAAAATCTCAGCCTGCAATTTGGCACCAAACACGTGCTGGAAAATATCAGCATGCGGGTCCCAAAAAACCGGGTTACCGCCTTTATAGGGCAAAGCGGCTGCGGCAAGTCGACCCTTATCAGTGCATTTAACCGCATGAATGATTTGAATCCCCACTGTCGGTACCAGGGACAGATATTCATAGGCCAGCGGGATATTACTCATAAAAAACAAAATGTTTCCGAGCTGCGCACCCAGGTCGGCATGGTGTTTCAGCGGCCCAACCCCTTTCCGATGAGTATTTATGACAATGTCTGTTATGGCCTCAAGCTGCAGGGCATAAAGGTTCGTCGTCAATTAGATGATGCAGTGGAAAGTGCATTAAAAGACGCCGCATTGTGGAAAGAAGTGAAAGATCGCTTGTTTGATTCTGCTGCAATTTTGTCCGGTGGCCAGCAGCAAAGGTTAGTAATCGCCAGAGCACTGGCACTTAAGCCCGATATTCTCTTACTCGACGAGCCAACATCAGCCCTCGACCCACTCACCACCCTGTACATCGAAGAGCTTATTGCTGAATTAAAAAGTCGCTGCACCATCATTATTGTTACCCACAATATGCAGCAGGCCGCGCGGGTATCTGACTATACTGCGTTTTTACATCAGGGCCGGTTAATTGAATACAGTGACAGTGATACGCTATTCACCACGCCACAACAGAAACAGACCGAAGACTATATTACCGGCCGGTACGGCTAGGAGTAATAACAATGAGACAGGTTGCATTTAACACCCATATATCGGGCAAATTTAACACTGAGCTGGAGAACCTGCGTAACTCCGTAATGACCATGGGCGGCGAAGTCGAGCAGCAGCTTATCGATACGCTCAAAGCCATTCGTCTGAACCATAGCGGACTTGCCGAAAAAGTCGCCCTGAATGACCTGCGAATTAACTCTATGGAAATTCAGATCGATCAGGAATGTATGCGTATCATTGCCAAGCGTCATCCGACAGCTTCCGATTTACGTTTGGTCATGATTATTTCAAAAGCTATCACCGATATTGAACGCATGGGTGACGAAATTGAGCGCATGGCCAGACTGGTGACCAAACAAAAAATACCCCAATCAGAATCTGTTAAAAGCAGCATGCTGTCTATCGGTGAGAAAGTGGTCGCGATGATGCGAGGAACCTTTGATGCGTTCGCCAGACAGGACGACAATGCTGCACTGGAGGTTTATGACCAGGACAATCGAATAGACAGTGAGTATAAGCTACTGCTGGCTTACATTGTGAAGGAAATGGAAAACAGTTCCGAGTCAATGCAAGACTGGCTTGAAATTCTCTGGGCCCTCCGCTCACTGGAACGAGTCGGCGATCGCTGCAAAAATATTTGTGAATATGTGGTCACGCTGGCCCGAGGTGAAGATATTCGACACACGCCGTTGGAGAATCTTAGTCAGACACTGGAAAATCTTGAGTAATCAGATAGCCGGAATGTCATAAAAGTGAAACAATTGCGTCTAAAATCGACAAGTGACGAAACTTTTTCCTAAATTTCGCTATTTACTCATTACGGGACTATGGCATCGGTAATGATTACGTTATCATGCGCGCTGCCAAAACGAGATCAGTTTAATTATTGACCTATGCGTAAAGATAATACTAGTTCGTACCAAAGCATTTTTCGCTTGCCCGCTGAGGCAAAAAATTTACTTCCTGCGCCAATCGCAAACTGGCGTCAGCCATAAATAATTCAGGAGCACTTACCTGTGGAACTTCTGCAAAATTATGGAACGACTCTTATTCTGCTGGCAGCTGCCGTAGGATTTATCATGGCGTGGGGAATTGGCGCCAATGATGTAGCCAATGCGATGGGAACCTCTGTTGGTTCGAAAGCATTAACCATTAAGCAAGCCATCGTTATTGCGATGATTTTCGAGTTTGCCGGCGCTTATCTGGCTGGTGGTGAGGTGACCTCTACTATTCGAAAAGGCATTATTGACACCGCTTACTTCGTGGATAAACCCGATTATCTCGTCCTGGGGATGATTGCTTCACTGTTCGCCGCCGGTATATGGCTTGCCCTGGCGTCCTGGCTGGGCTGGCCGGTTTCAACAACACACTCAATTATCGGTGCCATCGTTGGCTTTACAGCCACCGGTGTTAGCATGGATGCAGTGTCATGGGCCAAAGTCGGTGGAATAGTGGGGAGCTGGGTAGTGACGCCGGCAATTTCCGGTATCATTGCTTACTTAATCTTCATGAGTGCCCAGAAGCTTATTTTCAGCACAGATAAACCGCTGGAAAATGCCAAACGCTATGTACCTTTTTACATGGCTCTGGCGGGTTTTGTTATGTCTTTGGTCACTATCAAGAAAGGCCTTAAGCACGTCGGCCTTGAGTTGTCTACGCTAAACGGCTATTTGCTGGCCATTGCCGTGGGTATTTTGTTGGCGATGCTGGGCAAATATTGGATTAAAAAAGTGCACTATAGTGAGTCCCATGATGCGGACCTGCAAACTGCCAACGTAGAAAAAGTATTTGCTATTCTTATGGTGGTTACTGCCTGTTGCATGGCTTTTGCTCACGGCTCAAATGATGTGGCCAATGCGATTGGACCGCTGGCCGCAGTGGTCAGTGTGGTTAGTGCTGGTGGTGAGATTAATTCAAACTCGACGCTGGCTCCATGGATATTACCGTTAGGCGGTTTAGGTATCGTAGCCGGTCTGGCATTGTTTGGTCATCGGGTAATTAAAACTATTGGGCAGGGCATCACGCACCTTACTCCAAGCCGCGGCTTTGCCGCCGAGCTTGCGGCGGCATGTACCGTGGTTATTGCGTCAGGGACAGGATTGCCTATTTCAACCACCCAGACATTGGTGGGTGCGGTGCTGGGTGTAGGTATGGCACGTGGCGTATCGGCTCTTAATCTGGGCATTGTCAGAAACATCGTGGTGTCATGGATTATCACGTTACCGGCAGGCGCGATTTTATCAATTATTTTCTTCTATCTGCTTAAAGGTGTATTTAACGTCGCGTAAATATGGCTGAGCACAAAAAAGCCCCGGTATTACACCGGGGCTTTTTTAATTGAGAGTCTGGTCAGGATGATTCATTTACTGGAGAAATGAAGCCTTCAGGCTTGATTCCAAGTACCGCGCAATCCAGCTGACCAATGGTTTCTTCGGCAGTGCCGCCCATGATGAAACCGGGCACGCCAATTCGCGCTACCGTACCCATTATTACAGCCTTTGCCCCTAATGAGCGTGCTGTGGCAGCAATTTCTCGCCGGGGATAGCCGTGAATAATATGCCGCTGTGGCGCCAGATACTCCAGTGCACCTTCGTCGAGCTCTTCATCTAATTGGTTAAGTAGCCGCTCTAATTCGGTATCTCGCTCAGCGTAGATATCATGCAGATCACTAGTCAGGTGATTATCATCAACGGATATAAATCCTCCCCGGGCGATATTTTCCGGCACCGCGTCGTAGACATGCACGATATGAAGCTGGGCAAACTCCATTAATGCGACCTGCGCTGCGTAGCGCAGGATATCGAGGTTCAGGCTCCTACGTACTGATATTTCATGCTCCGGATAATGATAGTTAAGGTCCAGACAAGCTACCACTGTGTCGTATTGACGGCTATTGCCCCGATGAACGACCCAGATGGGGCAGGGGCATTTTCTAAGCAAATTCATATCATCACTGCCGAACAGCCGTTCAAGAAAATCAGCTTCGGACAACTTGATAACCAGATCAAACCCGGTTTCAACCACATAACGGATGAAGTCGTTTGTGTTTTCGCCAATCCTTACTTCAGTGTCCAGGGGATATTTTTCCCGCCAGCTCTCTGCTTTATCATTTAGCCAAACACCGGCTGAGCTCTCAATGCTGGTTTGCGTTTCCAGATAGGCGAAAGACTGCATCACCATCTTTGCATTTGGGGGCAGGGCATCAAGTTTTAGCACAACTGTCAGCTTCGCCTGATGACGCTTGGCAACGTGTATCGCCTGCGCGACAACTTCATCCTGTTTGTGTGTATCGTTAAGCACACAAACAATGTTGGTAAAATGTCCCTTCATAATTTCCTCATGAGTGCTTATTCAACGAATTCATCAACTTGCTTCATATAAAAATGGGTACGAGTGACCCAAATGCTTTAGATTAATTATACATCCAAACTGCCCAAAGACTGCACATGCACTATGAATAATTAGTGAAAGTCACACCTGATCCGGAATGTACTTTTAATGTAACCACCCATTTACCTTGCGATGATACTTATGCTAGATTGAAAAAAGGATTCTTAATCTAAAAGACGATTTATGAAGTGGCCTAATTTAAAGCATTTGCACTACCTGGTGACACTGCATCAGGAACAGCATTTTCACCGTGCAGCGCACCGGTGTAACGTCAGTCAGTCAACGCTCAGTACAGCAATCCAGAATCTGGAAGAACACTTTGGCTCTCAGTTATTAGAGCGTGAACACAAAACCTTCGTTTTTACATCGTTAGGCCTGGATGTGGTTGAGCGCAGCAAGCTTATCCTGCAGGAAGCAGGTGAGTTAGTTGAGTATGCGCAAAATGCCGGTAACTGGCAAAGTGGCAAGCTAAAACTTGGGGTGATTCCTACTATCGCCCCGTTTTTGTTTGAAGGCCTTATCGGCGCGTTTAATGCGTTTTTGCCGGATATATCCCTCGAGTTACAAGAAGATACCACGGACAATTTGCTAGAGCAGCTTAAGGACGGCGAACTGGATTTGCTGGTGCTGGCATTACCGATGGAAACGCCCGGCTGCAAGCAAATGATATTGGGTCACGATCCCTTTCACCTGGTGGCGCATAGAGAGCTCACTGATGCGCTTCCGGATCCATTGGATATTTCGTCACTCCCTAAAAAAAGCATATTCCTTTTGCAGCAGGAGCATTGTATGACGGGACATGCCGTCAGCGCCTGTGGCCTCCAGCATCGCGAGCAGGTGAGCAGCCTGGCTGCCAGTAGCCTGTATACATTAGTACAGCTTGCCAACAGTCGTCTCGGTTATACCTTCATACCTGAGCTGGCCATTAATCAGGATATTTTAAAAAATACAGAGCTGACAGCATTGCCGGCAGAAGAAGATGCATTCCGGGAAATTGGTCTGGTCTGGCGATCGGGCACTACCAGAATGCGATTATTTCGTCGCATTGGGGAAATACTGGCACCTCTGTTACCGCAACCGACACTTAAGTAACATAAGCACCTTTACAATGGATAAATAACGCTTGTGTTTGTTGTTATTTTTCTACAAAAAATATTACCGGAAGGTACAGGTTGGTACGCTGACTTAGTTGAAAATCAGTTTGTCAGAATTTTTGGCAAAAATTACAGCGATGGCTGATAAGTTCTGGTATAAAAAAGCCCGCTAAGTGCGGGCTTTGTTTAGTCTCAGTAAACATTATTCCCGGAAAAGCCGCCGAGCACAGTTTTGATGATTATTTTCAGATCAAACCAAACAGACCAGCGATGCATATATTCCAAATCAAACTCTACCCGCTTAGCCATCTTATTAACGGTTTCAGTTTCACCTCGCAGCCCGTTGACCTGCGCCCAGCCCGTTATCCCCGGTCGAATTTTGTGCCGCAACATATAGCCGGTTATTAGTTTTCGATACTGCTCGTTGTGCGCCACCGCATGAGGTCGTGGCCCTACGATGGACATTCGTCCCTGTAGAACATTAATGAACTGAGGCAATTCATCCAGTGACGTTTTTCTTAAAAATGCGCCAAGAGGCGTAACCCGGGGGTCATTCTTTGTTGCCTGTCTGACTTCCGTACCGTTATCCTGAGTGCTCATAGATCGAAATTTGTAGACTTTGATCTCTTTACCATCCAGACCATAACGCTTTTGTTTAAAAATGGCAGGGCCGGGAGAAGAAAGTTTCACAGCCGCCGCTATACATAACATTGGAATTGCCAGAAAGGTCAGAATAATACTACTGACGACCACATCTTCAATACGTTTAAAGACATCACTGGCACCCTGAAACGGCGTGTCGTAAATGCTCAGTGCCTGAACGTTGCCAACTGTCTGCCAGCGCGAATTAAGCAGTGAATACATAAAGAAGTTGGGGATAAGGTAAACATTAGCAGTGGTATCACTGCATTTTTCCAGAATATTTCTAATTCTATCTTCTGCCGCAGTAGGTAGTGCGATATAGATATAGTCGACCTGGTGAAGACGCGCCATTTCAATGGCATCATCAATAGTGCCTTTTATATCGTGGCGCTGCTCGGCGGTAAGCCTGTCTGAAGGGCGATCATCATACATTCCCTTGAACTGAATACCTAAGTGCTCATTTTGAGCCATCTGTTCGGCCATATCATAACCCACCTGCGTAGCACCGACAATAATCGCAGACCGGCTATTCATTCCACTGCGTCGAACTCTGAATAAAAGCTGTCGCATGATTACCCGCCAGACAGTTAACGCTACAAACGATGTGGCAAACCAGAACATAACCATTGAGGGCGACAGAGTTACACTATGGGAAAACAGGAAACCCAGAGTCAGCGTGACGACAAAACTCAGCAGCCAGGTACCCGTGGCGCTCTTGAGCATGGAGCTGGTACGGCTACTGCGCCAGGAACGATACAAATCACACGCCTCGGCTGCCATCTGGAAAGATACAACGTTGATGAACAGCAAAATCATGCCTGTGGTGGTAACCGTCAAATCATAGTAGAAAATTGCCGCATAAAAACAGACGGTAATCAGCGACAGATCGATAAGTCTGTACAGTGTTGAAAAGCTGCTCTGATAGTGACCTGTAATACCACTTCTTCTTTCGTCTCTGGAAGAACTGTTGCTATTTAGCGCCTGACTTTGCAGTAGATTGAATTTCATAACTCATTCACTCCAGTAAGTGGTAAATCAGGAAAAACGAAGGCTCCACCGAATTCACACATGCTTTTTAAGATAATAAAAATCTGAATACTAGATTCTATTAAGCACAAATTGTTCCACTTTTTGAACGGCGCTAATTCAATGATTTAGAGGCAGGATTAAGCGATTGTGTAATTTTATTACTACATTATTTTTCTTCTGCCGAGGGTTAATCATTACCAATAGCCAGACAGAGCGGCGACTAATCAATGAACGCTATCGTTGCTTTCCATCTTTATTTTGTCCATCCAGGGCGCTTTATTATCACGTTTGAATACCTGGCATAGATTTAGCTTGTGCTCACGCCACAAGATGTTGATTGAATCCCGTTCCTTATGGCGAAGGTCTATATGCCTTTTGGAAGGTGCTCGTTTAGCAACGTCACAGCTATGGAGCTTACCGTTAACGGCTAATTCTGTTGTGACAGTTCACTACTTCCCGATTCTAATGACAAAGCAGGCAGCATTAACTTTAGTGATCGCCAACTTATTAATGGAGAGAACATGATAAAGCAAACTTCAGGCGCGATGGCGCTGTGTTTTATGGTCGCTGGCGCAAGCCAGGCACAGAACGCAGGTCGTATCGGCATGGGCAGTGTTGATCTTATTCCTGTTCTGGATACCGATTTTTTACACATTGATAATGTGGCCTACGCAAGCGATGAAGACGCAGCGATTACCAGTTGGGTTGGCGTGGTTTCGCCACAGATTCGCGCAGTCACCGAGATTAGCGGCAATGAGGTTGAGCTGGGCTACCGACTGGAGCGTGGCGAATACTTTTCCAGTTCAGCCGACAACTATACCGACCATTACCTGCACGCTGATGGAGACTTTGTATTTTCCGAGCGCAGTAAATTCACAGCCAGGGCCAATTTTGTGGATGGCCATGATGATCGCGGGCGTGTCTACTCTAACGGTTTTGGCAATGCATTAGCGGAACCCGACACCTTCAGGAATGCAAATATTGATGGCACCCTCTCGTACGGCAATGTTTCCTCGACGGGGCGAATAGCACTATCAGGCGGTTACGAAGTAATGAATTATGATGACAGGTCGGAGGTGTTGGAATTCCGCGACAGTGCTTTTTTGCGGTTTCGGGATCGAGAATACTTCCGTTATGGCGCGGCGTTTTACTATCGGGTGGCACCGAGCACCAACCTGGTGGTTGATGCCAATCGCCAGGAAATTACTTACGATGAAACGCAAAACCCGCTGAACTCTCTGGATTCCGACGAGAATAGCATCCTTGCCGGCCTGACGTGGCAAACTAACGATTATACCCGAAGCTTTGCGAAGGTTGGGTACAAACAGAAAAAATTTGATTCAGTTGGCCGGGACGATTTTTCCGGTGTAGCGTGGGAAGTCGGCATGGCCTATCAGCCGGTATCTTATTCTGAAGTAAAAGTTGAAACCAGTGCGGATACCCGCGAAACAAACAGCGATGCTGACTATATTCGCAGCCGGGACTATAGTGTGAGCTGGAAACACGCCTGGGTAGAGCGGTTCACCACCACTGCTCGAATAGCCTATGCCACCGATGATTTTGAAGGCCAGGCTGGCACGCAGCGTCAGGATGAAACCACCAAAGTAACGTTGGGTGCTGATTACAATTTTCGACGTTGGTTGCAGTTAGGTATTTTTTATCAAATAAATGAACGAGATAGCAACCGCGACACTATAGATTACGATCGGGACGTAATTGGACTGTCAGCGAAGGTAACCCTGTAATGAAGAAAAGCCTGAAGTATGTGCTTGCAGCGGTGCTCATGCTGTTTGTTTTTAATGCAGCTGCCCAGCAGGGCAATGTGAATATGAGCCAGTATAGGCTTGGGGTAGGCGATAAAATACTGATAAAGGTGTTTGGTCAGAGCGATTTATCGATGGAAACCCGCATTCCTGATGTCGGGAAAATAAATTATCCGTTCCTCGGCGAACTTAAGTTGGTGGGCCTGACACTTTCACAGGTTGAAAGTCTGGTTTACGACGGCCTTGAAGGCGATTATTTGGTTAACCCTTCAATCGCTGTGTCTATTGTAGAATACCGACCGTTCTTCATTGACGGGGAAGTTAAAGATCCCGGCGGTTATCCCTATCAGCCCGGTTTGTCAGTGAACAAAGCGGCAGCGCTGGCAGGAGGGTATACCGAACGCGCTTCGCGCTCAGATATTCAGATTATACGGCAGATGGGCAAAGAGCAACGCGCTATTGAAGTTGATGTCGGCCACCTTATTCAGCCCGGCGATATTATTACCGTACCACAGCGTTTCTTTTAAAGAGACGTGTCCGTTTTACTCAGATTTCGAAGGAAAATCTATGTCCAGTAAAATGAGGGATCAGCTTCAGGCTAATATCCTCGATGATGAAACCATCGATTTTGCCCATTATTGGCAGGTGTTCAGACGTTACGCTGGTCGCATCATCGTTCTTGCGGTGTTGTCCACAATTCTTGTGGCATTAATCGTTATGAAGATGACCCCCGTTTATTCGGCCACAGCCAGCCTGCTGATTGAATCGCAACCGGCTAACCTGATGTCGATTGAGGAAGTGTACAAATCTGATACTACGCGCAAAGACTATATGCAGACGCAGTATGAAATTATTCAGTCACGGCAGGTTGCAGCTCGGGCAGTCGATGAATTGGATTTATCTAACGATCCGGTATTTATGCCCAAATCTACCGATAACTTTTCCCTTATCAAAGATGTCAAAAAGTGGATAAAGTCAAAACTGACATTTATCCCCGAGCAAGAGAAAAAAGCACTGACTCAAACGCAGCAGGCGCAAAAGCGCCGTCAGTCAGCGATTAACAAACTCATGGGCTCAATTTCCGTTAATTTGGTTAACAATACGCAAATTATTGAGGTCACAGCCGTGAGTGACTCGCCGGAGCTGGCGGCCCGCATTGCTAATGCTATGGGTGATGTGTACGTTGAAAACTACTTGCAGGCAAAAGTGGATATGACCACCAAAGCGACGTCCTTTCTGACTGAAAGTATGGAACGTATGAAAGATAAGCTTGAAGATGCAGAGCGTAAACTTACTGACTTCTATGAGGAAAATCAGTTGGTTAATTTAAGCGGTGGCGTGGTTGGTTTAGCCGCCGAAGAACTGGAAGAACTCAGTGATCAGTTGCTCAGCGCACAGTCCACACTCAAGCAGAATCGAACTATTTATGAGCAAACCCAGCGTAATGGTGCCGACATTGATGCCTTATCCCGTTTGCCGGAGGTGCTTAATCATCCCAGTATACAAAGTGTCCGCCGACAGCAGGCTGAAGCGCAGAGTCGGGTGAGTGAACTTAGCAAAGTGTTTGGTCCAAAACATCCTAAAATGGTTGCTGCCCAGGCAGAGCTGACCTCCGTGCGAAGTACGTTGCAAACTCAAATTCGTGACCTGATCTCCAGTATCACAACGCAATATCGGGCTGCGCAGGAGCGTGTGGTAAATCTTCAGGACGAGGTGACAGGCGCTAAGTCAGAGTATCGCAAACTTTCAAAACTGGAAAATCAGCGTCGCGCGTTGCAGCGGGAAGTTGATATTAATCAGCAGCTCTACAGTTCTATGTTTACCCGGCTTAAGGAAACCAGTGAAGTTGGTGGTTTTAAGTCGGCTAATGCCCGAGTCCTGGATCCGGCGGTTGTGCCCAACAACCCGTCGAAACCAAATCGCAGCCTGTTGATTGGTGCGGCATTTGTAGTGAGCTTTGGGTTTGGCGTCTTTCTGGCGTTTGTACTTGAGGCGCTAAACAGTGGCGTGCGCTCGGTGGAGGATGTTGAGAAAAAGCTGGGCCAGAGAATGCTTGGGCTCATTCCGCTGATCCCGCAAAAACGCAAGGCGACCATGCCGCTTCGGGCATTTTTTGATAATCAGTATCATCAGTTCAGTGAAGCGGTGCGTACTTTACGAACCAGTTTATCGCTGACCAATCTGGAAAAAGAGAATCAGGCTATTTTGGTGACATCCAGCGTACCCAAGGAAGGTAAGTCTACGGTTGCCACAAATTTAGCGTTTGCCCTCGGCCAGCTGGATAAAACGATCCTGGTGGATGCCGATTTACGCCGCCCTTCTATCGGCAAGCGGTTTAACGTACCTAACTATCAGCCCGGCTTATCAAATCTGACGATGAAGACTCACTCTCTGGATGAATGTCTGGTGCATGATGAACAGTCAGGAATCGACTTAATCTGTGCCGGTAGTATTCCTTCAAATCCGCAGGAGCTGTTAGCCGGTGAAGGCTTCAATGCGCTGATTACATACTTGAGGAAACACTACAAATATGTAGTGGTGGATACAGCGCCAACCCAGGCGGTAAGCGATGCGATGGTGGTTTCCAAAGCCTGCGATTCAGTTATATACGTGGTTCGCGCTGACAGCACAAGTGAAAAAATGATTCAAAATGGATTGGGACGGTTTTTACAGGTAGGGCACCGGGTTGATGGTGTTGTTTTAAACCAGGTAGATTTACGCCGCTCCGATGTGTCTGAACGATATGGCGGATTTTATGACCAGTATGGTTACACTGCCAACTAACCGATGAAGCGGGCCTGTTTATGATAGATGTGCACAGCCATATTATTCCGGGTATTGATGACGGTGCCAGAACCATGGAAATGGCGCTGGATATGGCGCGTCAGACCGTAGATAGTGGTGTTACCCATCTGGTATGTACACCACATATGCACTGGGGCACCTTTGATAATACCAAAGCCATTATCCGCGAGGGTTATGCTGCGTTATTAGAAAGTATCAATGCGGCCGGCATACCACTTACGCTATCCTGGGCCGGTGAAATACGTATAAACGAAATGGTGCCCGTGTGGTTTAAAGACGATAAGTTGCCGTTTCTGGGCCAGATTAACAACCAACAGGTGTTACTGCTTGAGATGCCCCACAGTAATATGCCTGCAGGTCTGGATCAGTTGTTCCGCTGGTTCCGAAACGCGGGGGTACAGCCATTAATTCCGCACCCCGAGCGCAATCGCGATATCTGGAAGCAGCCGGAAAAGATTCAATGGTTACGTAATCAGGGTTGCATGTTGCAGGTGACAGCCGGGGCCTTCACTGGTCGCTTCGGTGATCATGTGCAAAAAATTGCTGAAGAAATGCTCATTAAGAATCAGATAGACGTGGTGGCTTCCGATACCCACGATACCCTGCGTCGGCCGAATGAAATGGGGGCTGCCTTTGAACGGGTGTCGGTACTACATTCAGCGCAAAGAGCCAAACAGTTGTTTGTGCAAACCCCCGCAGAGATCGTAGCAGCAAACAGTGTTGCAACATGATTGTGGGACACTAACCACGCTTACCACAGCCCTAGCGAGAAAGCAGAAAATAAATCAACACCCAGCGCGGACTTGACGACATAAAGCCCGGTCAACCCCAGCAGCATACACAGCATCATAAAAACCATTACCGCCAACGCCAGCCACAGACGGCCTAACCGGTATTGCAGACGGGAAAGCGCGCGCCGATTACGCCCGCCCAACAGCACCAGATAGTAACGATAGCGCCATAATCTAAAGGTAAATCGCAAATCCAGAGAGTGTGAACATTGCTGCCAATGAGCAGATGTCAGTGATCGGTTTATACTATCAAGCTGTTCTTCAGTAAAACTGTCTGCAACATCAGGGGGCATTGATGCCAGCAGGCGTTCAAGATGAGAGGGACGCGCTGCATCATGTTTAATTCTGTACACATCAGGCCTTTTGATATTTACGACACTGCAAGGATACCAGCGAAACGCCCATCAGCACAGTAACATACGCGGTTATAACAGGTGTTTGAAGCGATGTACTCACCACCGCCAGGTAGACTGTGCCGGTAAATACCCCCGTACAGCATAATGCGACAGCGCGAAATACCAGATGTCGGCGGTGGGCCATGGCTTTTAAGGCACTCATAAAACAATACAAAAACACGCCAAGGTAAAGCAGACTGGCAATCAGACCATATTCCTGAATAAATTGAAAAACAGCTGTGTGTTGAGCCGGTAGGGTGCCTGTTACGTGTATGAAATGCGCATCTCTATTTGTATTTTTCACCGTACCTGGTCCACTACCGAGTAACCAATGATCAAACCGACCTGGTGTCATCGGTGCCCATTGCTTGTCTTCCAGGGTTACAAATAAATCAGAGGAGGGAAGCGGATGGCGTTCAGCCAGATAGGAAGCGGCTAAAATCATAAGGATGTTGGCCGTCAGAAGACTTATCATGAAAGTGCTCAGACGTCGTGGTCGTGGTGAAAACAGACAAAATGCAGCCATCACTGAAAGTACCGTCGAGACAACAGTAGCCCATATAACATCAGGCAGGATTGTCATTACCAGACCGGCAAAAATCAGTAAAGCAGCCACTCGCAGCACCGTTTTTTTGCCAAAAAAATAATTTACCAGCCGACGCATGCGTTGACGCTGATTGCCCGTCACCGAAGGTTTAATACGGATAATCAGCAATGCCAGTACCGCAAATAATGCTATGAGCAACAGATGACCGTAGGCAAATGCATCTAACAATGTACCGGTGGCGGCGGGCCCGGTTTTTATATCTAAAAATAAGCTTTTGGGCGCCCCTGAAAACAAATGGAGGGAGGCGTATAGCATTTCGAAAAGCCCGACTACCAGCAGGCATCGGAGAAGTAATTTCAGTCGATGCGCTGTGCGAAATAATAGCAGCGCGAGTGTAAACATACAGCCATACGTGAGCGTGCGGAAAAACGATATTATGGTGTCGGTGGTGCTGTAAGTCAGCGCCAGCCAGTGATTATGCTGTTTCAGTGATAAAAAGGTTCGCTGAGGGCGGACCATGTCCATTACACTTTCAGGTAAAGGAATGAGTAAAACCAGATGCCACAACAGCAGACAAAGCCACAGTATGAGTAAATAGCGGTTTTGCCAAAGCACGGGTAAGGCTGTTACCGGAAACTGGCGAATGTAACACAGGGTCATCAGCAGCACCCCCGCGCTAAGCACTGGCCAGCCCCACGCAGAAACAGCCCCAAGTGGTACTGGTAACCAGAGTAATACTGCTAAGAACAAGACCAGGTAATATCTGCCCGGAATACGCAGTGATGATGCAGCGAACAGATGTGGAATGACCCTGATGGTAAAGTCTCCGGCATTAGTAGGTACAATGAAACCGCTCAGCGGCGTTGCAGGTTGCAATACCCTGAGCGATTGATAAGTGCTTCGAAAAGTGAACACTTAAGCAAAGATCCAGCCATATTTTATTTCAAAACCATGGCATTTTTGCAGGCCGGCAAATCTCTGTCAGCATCTTCCAAACAGGCACTAAGAGCTTCAATAAACTCATAATAGCTGATTGTATTGTCGGCAGAGGGTAAAAAAGTACCACCGCAGAGTAATTGTTGCCGGAAAGGTACAGCTGGTACAGCCCGAAAAAAATTATCAGCAATTTTGCGTTCTAACGTTGTGATAGCGCAGCGTGGCATCGCATCAAAACGCGGGGGGCACCAGCAGTTTTAACAGACATAGTCTCAGCAATACAGTGGCTTAAGTGATTCACACTAACGAATAAGAAGGTAATGCTCATTAATAAGTGTGATTGGCACAAAAGATGAATGATTCATATAGAAAAAACAATAATACGATACCGTAATTACCATTTAACGATATATATTATTGAAAAGCCGCCTTGAAATCTTCGCATTACAGGCGCCGACATTTATAACAAAACACCTGATGCCCATCAATAAAATAGTCAGGGAAGGTTTTGCTTCTTAGCTCAAGGATATTCTCAAGGATTTGGCTATGCCTCAGCAGACTCGCAGTATTGCTTTTATCATCAACTCGCTGGAAGGCGGCGGCGCCGAACGGGTGATGTGCAGACTGCTGAGCATTATGCAAGCGTATTTTACTCAGCAGGCAATTTCAATACATTTATTATTACTGGACGACCTTCCAGAGTCACACCGCTGTCCCGACTATGTAACCAAAACCACCTTGAATACTTCGGGTAATTTGCTCCAGGGTTATCGCCAGTTAAAAACCGCGCTTGAAAAAATCAAACCCGATACGTGCATGAGCTTTCTGACCCGCAGTAATATGCTTAATGTCGTGCTGGCACATCAGTTGGGTTATCAGTCTGTAATCAGCGAAAGAGTGAATACAAGCAGTCATTTTCCGGGAGGCCTGAAAGACAATATCAGCAAAATGATGATTAAGGCTACCTATCCCAGAGCGCATAAAGTGATGGCCGTATCCGAGGGAGTCAGAGCAGATTTGATCGCAAATTTCAACGTCTCGGCAGCCCAGACAGTGACGGTTTATAACCCTTACGATGCGACAGAAATTCAGCAACTGGCAGCAGAACCAGTGACTGATTTGCCAGAAAATGCTTATATCGTTGGCACCGGCCGGCTGGTAAAAAATAAAAATTTTGCTTTGTTAATTGACGCCTATGCGCAAAGTAATATGGATGAGGATTTGGTCATTCTGGGCCAGGGCGATCAGGCGGAGGCACTCAGTGCTCAAGCCGCCCGTCTTGGCGTTGCAGACAAGGTGCATTTTCTTGGATTTAAATCCAATCCTTACCCTTATCTGAAACAAGCCAGATATTTTATATCTACCTCTAATGCCGAAGGTTTTCCAAACGCTATTGTTGAGGCGATGTGTCTAGGTAAAGCCGTTGTGGCGACAAACTGTGCATCCGGCCCGGCTGAGATTTTATCCGGCGAGTATCCGGCGCACACGGCGACATTTACGCCGGCAAACTACGGGTGTTTATGTCCGGTAAATGACGTGGATGCCGTGCGCAAAGCGATGGATTATCTCAACGATCCAGAGAAGTTGGAGTATTTTGCAGCCCGAAGCGCTGAACGCGCTAAAAGCTTCAGTGACGCCATTTTTGCACAGCGAATTATTGAGTGTCTGAATTTGCCATCGCCTGTCCAGGATACCCCTTATGTTCCTGCTGGTTAAACTGGCCTTCGGGCTGGTCAGCGGTTATCTGGTTTATCGCGCTATATCTCGCCGCTGTAATAAATATCTGGCGTTTGCGGTAATGGCGCTGTGGCTACGGTTTTTTCTGTCTGCATTTCACCAGATTACGTATGAGCCCCTTGTCGCGGGTTTTTCTATTAATGCCCTTTCATCTATCGGGATTACAGCCGTAGGCCTTTTACTGCTCCCTACCACCATGCTGACACTGAGAAAGCTGGGGTTACTCTATTTATTTTTCGCCATTATTGTTGTCAGTGGCCTGTTAAACGGAACGTTTAGCGGGTTGATTAACGTAATGGTGAAGTGGTTGTTTTTTCTTACTGTGGCGGGCGCTATTTTTATGGCAACCCGTATCACGGGTAAAGATGAGGTTCTGCGAAAATTACTGGTCGCATTTTTTCTCCCGGTCGGCTTGCAGATTATGTCTATTTTACTGGGTGAAGCCAAGGCGACTGAATCTGATGGATCGGTAAGTTATATCGGTGGCTATAATCACGAGGCAGCATTTTCCATGATTATCGCCAGTTTTACGCTGGTGGTGGGGCTAATCTCTACCGGGTATATTCGTTTTCGAACTTTACTGTTTTCTTTAGGCTGTATTTTGCTGGTCATAGCGAATTACCGAACTTCGGTGCTGGCTATTTTGCCTCTTGCTGCAATATTTGCTTTCAACACCATGGAGGCCAGAATCGCTTCCAGATATAAGCCTGTATTTTTTATCGCCGCCTTTTTTGGTATGGGATTGGCATTTTTACTGTTGACTTATTCGATGCAGGACCGGTTTGCTGATGTGTTTGTTTTTCTCGGTTCGCTGGACGAGCTAATGAAGGCGCCCATGTACTATTCAGAGGCTGAAAAAGATATCTTTTCAGCCCGGGTATACATCTGGAGTCAGTACATTTACACCTATTGGCAGGGTAGTTGGATTCATCAACTGGTGGGGTGGGGCCCGGAGTCCTGGAGTGGCCGATTCCCCAAATACGCACACAATACGTATGTGTCTTTTCTATTCGAGTATGGTGCGCTGGGATTATTTAGCTTTCTTTTGGCGGTAGCCGGATTTTTAAAACAATCGCTGCGGATAAAAAATCGGCGGTTTTCACTTATGCTGTTTTCTTCAATGGTGGGCTTTCTGATTATGTGTTTCGCCACTATGCCATTGTGGAATATTGAAGGACTCATTCTGTACGCCATTCTGATCGGCAGTACACTGGCACCAGTGCGGTTACTTAACGATAGCGAGAGCCATGCACCTGCCTTCCTCACCCGATTTATTCGCTTACAAAAATAGCTGTGGATACAGCTGTTACTGGAGAAAAATATGAAGCTTTGTGCTGTAGGATTGCGCGGTATTCCCAATGTAATGGGTGGAATAGAGTCGCATTGTCAGCAACTTTATCCGCGCATGGCTGAAGCTGACATAGATATTACTGTGATCTGCCGCTCGCCTTACGTCGATAAACATGTCCGCAATTACAAAGGGGTCAGGCTGCGTTCAGTATGGACGCTGAAACATAAATTTTTTGAGACATTTTTGCACACCTTTCTGGCGATCATTTATGCACGCATTGTGGTTCGCCCGGATGTATTGCATATACATGCTATCGGCCCGGCGCTTTTTGCACCGCTGGCCAGACTGCTGGGTATGAAAGTGGTAGTGACTCATCACGGCGCAGATTACGATCGACAAAAGTGGAACAGCTTCGCGAAAACATTATTAAAGCTGGGTGAAACTCTCGGTATCAAATTCGCGAATAAAATTATTGTAGTAGGTCAGTCGCTGACAACCCGTTTGCAGAATGAGCACCCCGCACAGGCCGCGAAAATTTGTTACGTCCCCAATGGCGCGTTAACTGATGTTGATGCGTCTCTGGGCGCTGACAAACTACCCGGAGATCTGGATATCAAGCCTGGCGGGTTCATTCTTACAGTAGGCCGCCTGGTGCCGGAAAAAGGCTTTCACGATTTGGCTGAGGCTTACCGAAAAAGTCAGTCAGAACTGAAGCTGGTTATTGTAGGCAGTGCCGATCATGAAGACGATTATTCCCGCGCGCTAATTAATCAGGCATCAGAGAATATTATGATTGCAGGGCGCAGAAGCGGCGATGAACTGCATGCTCTGTATAAATTTGCCCGGGTATTTTGTCTGCCTTCCTATCATGAAGGATTACCGATTGTCGCTTTGGAAGCTATTGCCGCCGGTACACAGGTGATTTTAAGTGATATTACGCCAAATGCGGATATCGGGCTGCCCGATGATTGTTATTTTGAGGTAGGCAATACCGATGCACTGGCAGAAAAACTCACCGAACTGTCTGCGCTTAATCTGCAAATCGACAAAGCGCGTTTTTTGGAAACCTTCAACTGGGATAATATCGCGGTTGAAGCAGCGCAAATAATCAAATCATCAGCCGGTTCTGCTACTGGCTCAGCGCGCAGGGCAAATCAATGAAAAGTACCCGCAGGGTCTATCTTTACCCATTTACGCACAGTAACGGATTCATAGAGCGCACCAAGAGCGTGCTGAGCCGACAGGGATTTTCAATATTACCGCTTAAAGAATTGTATTCGCTAAATAATTTTAAGAAACGGGAAAAAAATTCTGTACTGCTGAACTGGTATGAAGACCAGCCTTTCAGACAAGGACTTTCGGGTATTCGGCGCATCTTGTTTATTATCGGTTTTCTGCTGAGTCTGCTGGCGATGCGTCTTTTTAGTTATCGGATAATCTGGCTACGGCACAATTTCAAGCCGCATAATCTGCAAAAAACAAATAGGTTGTACCGGCTGATCATCTGGCTGATGCATAAAATATCACACGAAATAGTGACGCTGGAGCGGGTTACGGCGATAAGCACACAGACCGTCAGGCATCCGTTGTATAAGTCAGATATTGCATTACAAGAATTCAAAGAGGACTCGGCCAGTCATCCACGTAACACAGAATTTCTGTATTTTGGTGTTATCAAGCCCTACAAACGGCTTGATGCATTACTTAACGCCTGGCCAGAAATGCAACCTTTAAAGATAATGGGCAAATGTGCAGATGCTGACCACACCCGTTTACTGCACGAAATTATAGCGCGTCGCGGCCTTGCGGTAAGCTGGCAAAACGCGTTTATTGAACAGGACGCGCTGGAAAGCGCAGTCGCGGATAGCCGCTTCGTCATTATTCCCCACGAAGACGGGGCCATGATTTCTTCCGGCACATTTTATATGGCACTGAGTCTGGGAGCTAATGTATTGTGTTTTGATTCTGCATTTGGCCGCGCCAAATCGAAAGAATTCAACTTTGTTCATGTGTTGAACGCAGATAACCTGCAAGAACAGCTTTCTGAACTTAACTATACAGACAGTGAGCAGGTCATTAATCAGGCCATGCAACGTTATGGTGAGCGGGAAGTGTTATTGTCCTGGCAGAAGGTTTTGTAGGGAACGCGCAAATCGTGTTTTTCACTTTTTGCGCTGTTTTTCTTATGCGGCTGCGTTGCTGGCCTTGAGCTGCTGATAAATCTGGCTATCTGCTTCACACCGCTGGCGAATTTTTGTCATGATGGCAGCGTCGTTAGTAATATCACTAAAGGCATGCTGGTTGGGGCTTTTATTTTTGCTATCAATATTGATTTTGGTTTTAAAACGTTGATTAAACTGAGCGATCCAGCCTGGCATATCGTCAAGGGTACCGGCCACTGCAAACCGTCTTAAATTTGCAACAGCAGCTTCCACCGCGGTCTCAGGATCTGCAAGAATAGCATCGCTGTCGGTTATGCCTGAAAAATAGCGGGCATAGGTTACACCGGCACTGATGCCCTTCGGCGAATCGATATAACTGTCGATATCATCATTATGCTTTAACCACTCAGATTCTTTATATCTGTTATACACAAACTCTGAAATAAAGCGGTCTACCGGATCACGCAAAATGGTAAGAAAGTGCCAGTGTGGGGAGTATTTGCTTACTACGTCCGGCCGGGCAATACAATGACCGTTAGTGTATAACATTCCTGGCGTCTCCAGGTGCGAGACGAGCTGGCACTCCCTGGCAGTCATCATATCAATACCCAATAATTCCGCGTTCGACCGGCTGCTTTTTAAGTCAATGTGGGCCGTAAACTTAGTGGCTTTGAGAACACTGGGATATACAGATGCATAAATAGCTTTGGATAAAGAGACGCCGGCACACTTGGGGACATGACAGAAAAAAATTCTGGGGTATCGCGATAAATATTTGCGTGACTGTTGCTTTAAAATTTCTTGCACGATTCTTGCTCCTAAAAAATCACTTATGGAAATGCTTCTGACATCTCCTCAGGCAACGATGCTTTTTCTTAACTTTTCGCAGGGAATTTATGAGCCATACCGTCAGTGTTGTCATTACGACGTTTAATCGACCGGATGAATTGAAAGAAGCGCTGGATGGCGTTTATGCTCAAATTGTTAAACCGCTGGAAGTTATTGTGGTCAATGATGCATCTTCAGTGCCATATGACCAGGTTATTGAAGAATTCAGCCATCATGACAACTTTATCTATAAACCATTGGCGACCTCGTCAGGCGCTAATAAAGCCCGCAACGTAGGTGTAGACAGCGCGCGCGGGGATATCATTGCGTTTTTAGATGATGATGATATCTGGATGCCCGATTATCTACTGGAGCATCTTCAGGCTTATGATGAGGGAGCGGATGCTGTTGTTAGTGGGTATCAGAACCTGGGCAAGGAAGATGAAATTTTTGTACAGCTGTCACCTCATGTCGAGCCGGATATTCTCAAGACCGGTAATCAGTACTGCGGTATGAGCGGCTTTAGTATGAAACGTTCGCTGGCCATTGAAGAGCGTTTTGATGAAACCCTGCCCAATGGTCAGGACTGGGATATGTATGTCCGACTGCTGCAAAAAGGCTACAAACTGGTGAATATTCCCCGAGCAATATTCATGTATCGCTTTATGAACATGGATGGCATAGGCGCCAAAGTTGCCAAAATGACGCCTGAGCAGGCCATTGTGCGTCTGCGCTCTGCCGATAAGCACAGAGCTTTTTTAGGTGAGGAGAATTATCGAAAACGCGTGGCTGCGCAGCTTCTCGTTTATCTACCGCTTAAGCAACAAAAAGCACAGTGGATTATGCAATCTGTCAAACGCGCCGGTTTGCGCGTGACATTGCAACATATCACCGCTGTTTCTCTGAAAAAACTGCGCCAGCGCGTTTAGCCCGGTTAAGAATGACAATGGAACTTTACGAAGATCAGTTCGCTGATGAACACGACTATTCGGTACAAACTGCTACTGAAAAAACCCTTATTATCGCCTCCACAGTGCGCTCAGGCAGTCATATGTTGGGGCATGCATTGCATCAGACAGATGCGTTTGGTTTTCCTCTGGAATATGCCAATACGAATAATCTGCACCACTGGAAACAAAAATTTGGCCTTACTGATACGCATGCAGTGATGCGTGAACTTATGCGCCGTCGCACTTCTCCCAACGGTGTATTCGGTATCAAGCTTCATTATAGCCACTTACAGACACTCGGTGGCTTTGCCAGTGTGAGAGCCCTTTTTCCCAATCCTCATTTTGTCTTTCTCAGTCGAGAAGATGTGATGTCCCAGGCTGTATCGCTGGCCGTGGCCAGGCAGACGGGCGCATGGATTTCCAAACAGCAGGCGCAGCAACAACCAGTTTATCGGTTTGACGACATAGACGATGGGTTACGTCGGATCCTGTTTGAAAACAGCTCATGGAAATACACACTCAGTGCTTCGGGCGCTGCTTACATGGATCTACGATTTGAAGATGTAAAGAGCGATACCGCTCACGCCATCACCCGTATCGCTCAGCTAATGAAGGTTACTGTTGAAAGTGAACGGATACCGTCGGCACCGGTGACAAAAAAGCAGAGTGATACGACTAATCAGCAGTGGACCCGTCGCTTTATCAGTGAATTTAACCAAAACGATGAGCTGATGCGGTTCAATCGGGAAAGCCCGTTACGACGTGTAAAGAAGCGTCTGCTTCGCCGCCGTACCGCGAAATAATCGTATTTAGAAGGTCAACAGAACAAAGGACGAATGATGTTTTATAATTGGGCCGAAAAACAAAAATATGCAAAAGAAAAGTCCCTGATATTCTGGTGGCAGTCGAAAAAAGATCCCCGGCCTAACATTGGCGACTACGTGGCGTATGATTTGGTAAACCGGATCATCGCCATGAAAGGCAGAAAAATTACCGATAAACTTAACCATGACAATAAATTGGTAAGCGTTGGTTCGGTTCTGCACTTTGCAAATACCAATGACACTATTTGGGGGACAGGCCTCAATAAAAAAATGGACGATAAGGTAAATCGTTTCGACAAGTTGGATGTGCGGGCAGTACGCGGGCCTTTAACGCGGGACTATTTGATGAAGCGCGGCATTGAGGTACCACAGATCTACGGCGATCCGGCTATTTTGTTGCCGTATTTTTATCCTAAATCTCTTATGCAGACATCGGATGCAAACGCGTACATTGTGATTAATCATATGAATGATGATATGTCACATTACGACGACTATAAGGATGCGTTGGTGACACCGATGCAATATCCGGGTAGCTTCATCGAATCAATTGTTAACAGTAAACGGGTTATTTCCAGCTCCCTGCATGGCGTAATTATCGCCGAAGCCTACGGTATTCCCGCTGTTTTCTTTGACTCTGGCAGCGGAGAGTCGATGTTTAAATATGAAGATTATTTTCAGGGCACGGGCCGTCGGGATATTCCTAAAGTTACCTCAGTAAAAGAGGGACTAACGATAGATATTCCCACCCCCCCTGATTTCACACCGATTGCCCGTAAACTTTACCAGGCGTTTCCGTTTGATTTGTGGGGCGTGTAGTGAATGGGCCCGGATAGAAGATTATCCGGGCCGGTAACGCAAATCAGAGAATTTCGTAACAGATAGGTTTGTAACTGAAGTTGTTTGACTCTCCGGCCGAGCAAGCGGTAAGCCCTACAATCATATCCATCTTTGCTTCAAATACTGTGTAATCGCCAGCTTTACTCTTGGGCGGTAACACAGAAAGCTTGCCTGATTCATCGATAGCCACATTCATAAAGGTGTTGAAGGTGGTATTTATAAGGTGCTCAGGAATACCATATGCTGAAAAGGCGTTGGCGAGATTGCCGTGACAACCGGGAACCGGTTCTTCATCAGGATAAAAGTGTCGAAAAGTCGCTTTGCTGCACGGGGTCAGTAAGAAGTCATGATCTTCAACGGTATCTTCGATAATTTCAAACATCTCCCGACTCGCGTTGGAATACAACTTAGCGCCCTGACCAAAATTAACGCTTTCGTTATAGTCTAAAGAGCGGCCTGACGACAGATATTCATTATGATTTTCACTGTTAAAAGCGTAGAGATCAGCAACCTGTTCGCCTTCCGGGTCAATAACCTTAAGTTTTTGACCGGCTTGCAATTCAAACGCTGTACCACTACGTGGTGCTATTTTTTCCATCTTTTACATGCTCCCTGGTAGGGTGAAAAGGGCACTGCCAGTTTTGTTCTAACTGGCGCCCACTGTATTGTTTTGCCTCAGAATCACTACCGTGGTTATCCAACATTGGATTATCGGAGCCGCTAAAAAGTGTATCGCGTTTGCGAATATGGTCGCGAAATTCAACAAATTTCCCTTCGTCACGGAGCTGGTCAAACTGTTGGTGAAGATTAAACACTATCGTTGGAGACTCGAAGCGACGGCTTTTACGGCGGCTCACCGGATTCAGACACACGATAAAGAAAGCATGGCCTCCGAGACTGAAACTGAAATTATCGTGTTCCGGATTCTGGCTTACCCGTGAGTCCCATCCGTGAAGACGACAATCAACATCGTGGAGCTGTTGCAGCTTGTCCCACAATAATCGTTCAAACTGACGTTCGCTATGATGCCATGGTCCCTCAAAAGTACATACAAATGAGGAAAACATATGTTTGCTGATATCAAACCGTTCAATGAAAGCGTACAGGTCGCTGAGGATATCGGTATTGTCGGCGCTGTCATCCAGCGAACCATAATGATGATGATGGATTTGTTCTTTATGCAGCGCTGTTTTGGCGCCGACACAGGGAAAACCTTTTTGCGCAATAAATGCTTTTAAATTTTCATCCTGCTGAGATAAGTAAGTTTGCATGAATGGGTCTCTGTGGTTGCTGCATGAAAACACGGGCACTGCACAGACAGGTTGCTCAATACCAACATGGAGCGATCAAGCGGGTGCTCTCATTGTCATACCCGCAAATTGTGTGCGGCGAAGAATCAACACACATTGGTAAGCAAACGCTAGTGCACAAAGAGTTTCCATGGTCTGTCTCCAGAACGATAATTTTTTTATAATTACTATTGGTTAAGCATCTTTTGTGCCTACTTTTGTAGGTTTTTATCACGCTGAAAAATAAGAGATTTTTTCGTTATTTAATTAATGTTTATAGGATGTTTGAAAAAGTGAGGTGGGGGTTGTGAACGCTTTACCTGATGATAGTTGCTCAGGTAAAGCGTAGTAAGCGGTGAACCAAAGCCCCTATTCGGGGCGCGGAGTGTGGGGTGGTTGGTCAGGTTTTACTGGTTGTTTTTTCGTACGTTTAAGCTCTGCCATTACCGAAAAGCTCTTACGCCGGAAGAATAGCAACAGTATGCCAGAGTAAATAACAGCCCCAGTGCCAGCGAGCGCTGCAATATTGAGAAAGATATTTTCCAGCCCGTAAATGGCAAACCGTTCCAGCCAAAGCACAACAGCGTACATTATGATAGCGGCAGCCGAAAACATCCAGGTGTGACGGAGTGCATCTACAAGGCCGATTCCTAAGTGTTTTTTCACCAGCGCAAATTTCAAAAACAATGTGATGTAATTTGCCACTACCAGAGCGACCACAACCCCGTACAGTCCCCACGGCACCGCAAGCAGTGGCAATACCATATTTACAACCAGGTTAATCATATTGAGGCTGAACGCCTGGCGTGGCATACCACGGGAAATAAGCAAGTTGGGCAGATAATATGCCATCACCTGGGTTGGCGCCATAACAGCCATTATCGAAAGCAGGTAAGCGCTGGTGGTCCACTTATCGCCAAATACCAGCTCTACGAAAGGATGGGCTATCGCGCCCACACCAAAATAGACCGGCGATACAAATATAGCGGTCATACCCACCATGCGGCCAAAGGTATTATTCAAATTATCTGTACTGACCCGGGATAGTCCGGCCAGTGCAATTCGGTTCAATGGCTGAAAAGTCAGATTATTAATCACCGAAAAGCCCTGGCGAGCGACGGAAGCAAAAGCAAATGTGGATGCACCGAGAAAAAACGCGATGATTATGTTAGAGGCCTTTTGCGAGAAGAAATTAACAAAAGACATAGCAATAAGCGGCTTGGCAAACGTGATAATTTCAGGCAGATGAGACCGATCGGCGACTTTCTCAGGCCGAAAGTCGGAGCGCACGCACGTGAGTATGGTGGATATCACCGCCTGAACTATTTTACCAAAGATGATTGCCCAGGCCCCATACCCGTCCAGTGCAGTAACCACCGACACGATGCCGCCGATGAGCACACCAACCGTGTCGTACACGGCTAGCTTTTTGTTTTCAAAATTGCGTTCAAGTTTTGCTTTATGCACCAGCCGGAACCCATTGGCTACCGGAATAATAGCCAGTGCAGCGATAAGCTGAGCCGCCAGCTCTGAGTAGGTAAACCAGGCGATAGGAACTGCCACAGCAAAAATCAGTATTGCTATTACACAGGATACGCCAATCAACACCCAGAATGAGAGGCTGGCGAACTGATTGTCCCAGGTTTTTCGCTGGATCAGGTTCTGACTTATGCCCACGGTGACAAACAGGTTGCAAAATTCAACCACCATCAGGCAAATGGCCACCAGTCCAAAGGCTTCTACCTCAAGAATTCGGGCCATTATGGCGTAGACAGCGAAATTGACTATCTGTGCAAAGCCATTTGCTGAAAGGTTAAAAAATGCACCCGCGATAGATTTAGCTTTTAATGACATGTACTGCGTTACTTTCCATGTTTAAGAAAAAATGCCTGAACCAGGCCGCCTGATGACTTATTTGATCACCCCATTTAACCAACCATCGTGGTCAGCGCCTGTCAGGGTAAAGTTAGGTATTGCATGTATATCATCGATGGGAAACAGCGCCTGTCCGTCTGTATCCAGCCACTTTTGTGCATGGCGGGTATTTACCTCAGAAGGATACGCATAAGGCACGGTGATGGTTCCTTCGAGTTTTGGCTCACCCTTTTTAGTGTTAAACAAAAAGTTGTTGATATAGCGGGTTTCTGCGAACTGCTCAGGGTCGAATATGGCCAGGCCAACTTTATTGGCATCCTTTTGGGTGATTACAATATTATTTTGCGCATGCGTATAGAAACTATCATCGTCCTGAAACCGAGATGCAGCGATGCCATTACGCCCCACCGTTATCAGATTATGAAAAACGTGGGTTTTACCGAACGAACCGGTGTACAGGCCGCCCAGTTTGATCGCTGCCCATTGTTTTCCGGTCTGGTCCCCCAGGTCATGAATATAGTTATTGAAAATATAAGCCGGGCCAACACGGGTAGGGATTGCAGAGACACCAGTATAACTGTGACCAATATCGTTGTTGTACACCATTACATTATACTGGCCACCATCAATCTCAATACCGTCGTCATTGGCGTATCTCAAAGTATTATTGTAAATGGCCGAATCCCGCACAAAGCCGCCCAATGGCTCTGCGTTTTTGCGTCCTTCAATAACGTCATTAAAGCGATGCTCCGGAGACCCTTCAAATCGGTTATTACGTAGTATCACCTGACCTTTAAAGGCTGGATCCGGATGGTTCGCATGAGCAAAAAATGCATTTGGTCCTTTAGGATGGCCGAAACGCCAGTCGTTGGCTTTAGCGCGCGGATCATGAACATGACAGTTTTCTATTGTGATAACGCCACTTCGGCGCAGATAAATCGCTGAGTCATAATTGATAGGTTGCGCATCTTCCAGTTCGTACGCTATTCCGTCTTTCATAATATTCGGTGCCCGGCCCCAGCCAGCAATATCACACTGGTTAATCCAGATGTGATGCGCTTTTTCGGCATACACACTATGCGTACGGCCACCACGCACTGTGATGTTTTCAAAATAGATATAACTGTTGTTTCCCATATCGATAGCATGTTTTTCACCTGCTTCGGCGGTAATGGGAAGCTCCGGGTTTCCGACAATTTTCGCCCAGGCTCCTGGCTTTCCCTGAATATCCAGCGCTTCAATATCAAGGGTTCCGCCACTGTAGATATCTGCTAACTGATAAACTTTCTGCGGATCAATCGGGGGCGCAGATGCTCTGGTAGTAACCTGTCGCTTTAAAATCTGACGAGGTGCATCGGCGCGATCAAGGTCAATACGAACAGTGTATGTTGTATCAGGGCGCAAATAGACCACCGGCCCGGTGAGATTTCCCGTCACCGGCTCCCAATGCAGATCACGGGCTTGCTGCCATGTATTATCAGACCCATCAGCCTGGCGATAAGAAATCGAAGCGGTGGTCTGCGCATCCTGACCGGTTATAGTGATGCTTAGTGATTCGATTAACGGCTCAATATTTACACCTGCCTCATCAAACGCCTCTGCCGGATATAGCGGAGTGGTTAAAACCCCGGTGGATGATGACCAGGACTTCACCTGGCTGTCACTTAATAGACTAGCCTGGAGTAACTGGTGATAAAGCGGGTAGCGATCGATGGGAAATAGCAGCATCGCAGCTCGGACAAACTGCCGGGCTTGTTCCGGGTAACGGCCGATTAAGGTTGTGGTGGCCTCGTAAAGCGACGAACCCTTTTGCAGCGTAGTAAGCAGTTGTGCTGCAGCGCTGATTTCCTCGTCTTTCAGCTTTTGCAGCATTCTCTTGAATTGCTTATCATCCTTCATTGACTCTACAAGCACTCTGACCTCATCGTCGGTCAGGGGGCTTTCATTCATAGCGGAAAGCGCCTTCACTCCGGGCTGGCCGGGAACAAATGATGATGAGGCAAAGGCCGGGAATGGACCCAGTAGCGATGCGGTTACAGATAAATATAAGAGCAGGCGGGAGAAGGAAAAGTCATAGCGCATCGAAAAAGTCCTCTGAAGTGCACGTTTGAGTGGCTTTGATAGAATGACATGTCCCCATCAAGGTCATTACTATTGATGGAAGACGAGTGTTTGTTCTAACTATGTAAGTAGTACATAAGTGACAAAAAGAATTGATAAAGCAATTTGCGTGCTAATGTGGCGGGACAAAAAAGTAAGAAATTAAAACTGGTACTGCACAGAGCCACCCAGGTCGGCCGCCCAGGCAAAATTGTGACGGGAGAGGGTGCTCGTATCGCCACCAGACAGGTCGTGTAGGGCTGAATAACTGCTAGCTGAGGGCATACCAAGATGATGACACAAAGCGATAAACATTAAATGGCAACGAAGCCCGGATTCATCGCAATGCAAATAAATGTGACCGCCTTTGGTAAGAATCTGACGTAATTCTGCAACATACTGTTGAAGCATGGCGATTTCAGCCTGACTACTTTCCTGCAAATGCACAATAGGAAGCCACACCCACTCAATATTTTGCGCCCGGCATTGTTGTTTAAGTGTTAGCACATCCTCTTCAGATGTCTGGAATGACGCAACATGGGATACACCCTGTACATGAAATTCTTCTAGCAAAGCAATGTCAGGACGTGGACCAAAAGTAACTTTGCCCGCCGGCGTATGAAACCAGTTCAAAAAATGTTGAGGCGACCCCTTAGCGGGTTGAGGGCTCTGAGATTCTTCGGGCTGTTTCATATCGCTAATAGCCTTAAACAACATAATAATAGATGGAAAGATAGTGACAGCTGCACCCGGCTATAACAAAAAGATGCCAGATAGCGTGAGTATATTTTACCTTTTTTGCGACATAGAAGATAACCCCAATACTGAAGCAGAGTCCACCGGCGACGATAAGCCACAATCCGGGCTCTGGCAATGCTGTATATAGCGGGTAGATGATCGCTAGTGCAATCCACCCCAGCAACAGATAAGTGGCTACTGAAATACGGGGAAACCGGTGCTGAGCGACCAATTTAAACGCTACGCCCCCAAGGGCCAGCGACCAGACCACAATGGTCATTGAGATACCCAGCCAGCCGCCAATAGAAATAAGCAGTAAGGGCGTATAAGTGCCCGCAATGAGCAGATAGATGGCACTGTGATCAAACAACTTCAACCACCCTTTGGTTCGCTGATGGGTAATTCCATGATACAGCGTGGAACTTAAGAACATGAGGATGAGCGAAACACCGTATATCACTGACACGGTGACTGCTAACACACTGTCTGCCCGCAGCAGCATTAAGACCAGGCCTGCAATAGCGCCTACCAGCCCTACGCCGTGACTCAGACTGTTAATCCATTCTTCTTTAACAGTATAACCCGCAGAGGGTACTGACGACATAACCAATCACCTTTTGAGCGTACACGTGTAAACTCAACCTTATACGCATCAACCTCAAAATTCGATGAACGCGTGTCAAATCAAGGTTGAGCACATACTTATCATCCTGGAATAACTGAGGAGATACTACAGATATGCCAGGTTTTTATCACTATCTCCCGCCTGATGACAGGCGCAGCAGCACGCTCCTCTTGTATCATGTGCTGGCGGGGGGAGTGCATGAGAAAAAAATTACATGCTCTTGGTAAACTATAAGTGAGAAACCAGTCACCAACGCAATGTAGAATGACAGACAGCTGGTGCTTCATCTAACGAAATAAAACGGATTTACCGCGGGATTGTTTTGGGTTACCTCTGCTTCAAAACTCATAGCTCAGTGATACACCATAATCTACGTCGGTCTTTTTCACGTCTGAAAACGGTATTGAGTTATGTTTCACCTCAATATCAAATCCTACGCTCAAAGAGGGGCGGATGGGAAAGTTAATACTGCCCACACCCAGTAGTCGCAGGTCACTCAGGTCATCGACAGCCGGCTGGATATACGTAGAAGCCGACGCGACATACGGAAAATCGCCGGTATGCCGATATACCAGATTGGTGTAAATATTGGCTCTTATAGTGTCGTCTGTTACCGACGTCTGCTCAGAGGTTTCTGACTCATAAAACAGTCCTGTGCCGACAATAAACTGGCGTTCAGAAGTTAAGTTTTTTTCTTCATTGCGCCATCTTACATTGGCACCAGCCAATCGCCGGCCTGAGATGTCGGCAAAGTCATCATACTGATACTGAACAAAAAGTTCAGAGTCGACTGACTCTCCAAATTGATCCTGACGAACCCATCTGCCATGTAAAAACAGTTCATCTTCGTCTGTGACATCGTTGGTTTCTGAGTAGCTGTAGTCACCTAATAAAACAAATAAATCGGTGTTTTTCTTAAACCGCACTAAGCCGTTTACACTATATTCCTGCTCATCCTTATTCCCGGACTGGCCATTAATACTCACACTGGTTTCGCCACTGATACCTTCTGGCGGTATGATTGTTACATTGATTGGCACAATTGCATGAGCAGCCTGACTCAGGCCACAGCACATTAACCCGGCTACAAGATACCGCACAGGCTGTACTGTATTACAGTGGGGACTAAGGTCTGGCATAAAAATATCCTTATCGAAGCGGATTGCAGGAGAACCTTCACGCCTGCTTTTTCAAAAAGGCAGGTAATCTAGCACTGACCTCTTCAACAGACAAAATTATAATGATGGGAACGGGTAGGGCGCGTCTGGCAGTGGGCAACACTGTAAAAGGGTTATCCGGCTAGTTAGATTACTCACAGCGCATCATCTTGCTAAACCAATGCTTTTCCCTACCTGATGCTACTTACTCATCTTCCAGTTCTGCATTTAGCTTATCCATTAAAAGGAGCAGCGTTGAGGCCTCCGCCTGGGTAATGTTTTTCAGCTTACATCGCATCTGCTCAGGTATACCCTCTGCCCGTGCTTTTTGCTGATGACCGAATGGGGTCAGCAAAACCCGTCTTATGCGACGATCTTTTTCATCTGCAGAAAAAGTAATAAAGCCTTTTTTTTCCAGCTTCTTTAGGATAAGGCTCATGGCACCGCCATCGATGCGGGTATGTCCAACCAGTTCTGAAATCGGTACATCGTCGCGTTCCCACAGGCTCATCAGAACTACGTACTGCGGATAAGTTATCCCCAATTGGCTGAGCAGGGGACGGTAAGCCCGGCTGAAAGCATTGGACAGGGTATAAAACCGATGGCAAAGCTGATTGTTTAAACTAAGGGGGGTTGTCATAAATCACCTCTGAGACAATTTTGCATGCAAACTACTTGAACAGCAACACTATATGGGTTAATTTGCTTTGCATGCAAAGTAAATTAACAGCAGGAGAAGCTCATGCATAAACTGGATAGCGTTATATATACAGGCAAAGCCACTGCCACAGGTGGCAGAGATGGCCGCGCTGAATCAAGTGATGGACGTCTTAAAACCAAACTTTCCGTACCACAAGCCATGGGTGGCGATGATGGTGATGGCACTAACCCTGAGCAGCTGTTTGCTGCCGGTTACTCTGCCTGTTTTATCGGCGCCCTGAAGCATGTCGCAGGTACGCAAAATCTTAAGCTGAGCAATGATGTTTCAGTTACAGGTGAAGCGGCTATCGGACCTATCGACAAAGGGTTTGCCATTGCAGTGACACTGACGGTGGATTTAGGTGATATGCCTGAAGCTGATGCCCGCAAGCTGGTTGACGCAGCACATGAAGTTTGTCCTTACTCAAACGCAACCCGCGGCAATATTGAAGTTGATTTGAAGCTGGCCTAACGTCCCGCAGACTGTCCGATCTCGACCGTAAAGCCCATGCTGTCACCTAATGAGGTAAAGGTTTCTACAGCCTGGTCGGGCAGCAACATAGCGATAGTCACCGCAGTATGATATTGAGTCTCGTTAATGCTGCCCGAATGCTGTTGAGCAAAATGACGAACAAATTGTTCGTGTTTGAAATCGGCAGTAACCCTCAAACTGGTTTGCTTAACCAATTGATGGGTGGGCAGTGATTCCAGGGTCATTTGAGCCGATGATGAATATGCCCGTACCAACCCTCCGGCCCCCAGCTTTATCCCACCGAAATAACGCACTACCACAATAATAATGTCGCCAATGTCATTATGTTGTAAAACATTCAGTATAGGTTTTCCGGCAGTGCCACTGGGTTCACCATCGTCACTCATAGCAATGCTTTCAGGAGCGGCAGGCGAGCCCAGTAAGTATGCCCAGCAATGATGGCCGGCATCGGGATATTTTGCTTTGAGACTTGCCACAAACGCCATTGCGTCTTCTCTGCAAGGGGCATGTGCAGCGTAGCCGATAAACTGGCTTTTCTTTATCTCATAACGAGTATGATAAGTAGTTTTGGGAATTTGATATGGCATAGGGTAGCAGTATACCTGTGAATATAACGCTTAGCACGTCGCTGTTACTGCATTTTATTTGGTTTAAATTGCGTAACAGTGTCGCTTGCCACCTGCTGTAAAAACCTGGCCTGCTGTGGCGATAACCCCCCATAATAGCGGCTTTGTGAAGATGGAATATCAAACAGCCATTGGTAAACCACACAGGCAGCAAGATAAGTCCCCGCTGTATTAGGATGCTTGTTGTCGCTGTACAGGTTGAGCTGAGGCTGCCTTTGGACTGCAAGGGCAAAAGCGGCGCCGGCAGGGATAGCCCGGGTCGCCGTATTACGGGCCGCCCGTTCATAGGCACGTTGCAGTTTTTCAGTCATAGCCGGCTGCTTACGATAAGCCCACGTCATCAGCAAATGTACGGTAGCGCCCGCGTCGCGTGCTTCATTAGTCAGTCTTAAGGCGTATTTTTCAAACCGGGCATAATCCGTTATTGGTTCGTTACTATAACCCTGCAGAATAACATGATCCCAATTATGCTTAGCGATCACCTCAACGGTATCTCGACGAGTGACATGGCCCTTTAATGTTTCTCCACCAAAGGCATTGCGTTGTGTAAATAACTCTTGCGAGGGGGTGACGTGACGGGCAAGCGCAGCCACGTGATGATCGATACCCTGGTTAAAAAACGTGAAACTGTTACCGATAAATAGCAGCTTCTGAGAATGTTGAGCGACCGTCAGGCCGCTGAAAAGTAGGCTGACTAAAAAGATAACGGGAACAAATGCAGGGTGCATACGCTTTAACCATTGCGATGAAGTAACGGCTACTTTATCGAATTTTGGGGCATAAATAAAAAGCCGCCCCTGGGGCGGCTTTATCAGGCTCTGAGACCTGTATATCTGCATTGCAACGTAGTGATTAAGACTTAAGGTCAAACCTGTCGTTGGTCATTACCTTCGTCCAGGCAGCGACAAAGTCATCCACAAACTTCTGTTTTGCGTTATCAGATGCATAAACTTCCGCAATAGCACGCAATTCAGAATTTGAACCATAGATCAGGTCAACCGGCGTGGCGGTCCACTTCTGCTCACCGGTCTTGCGGTCTTTGCCTACATAAATTGTCTCGTCATCCGACGATTTTTCCCACTGCGTAGACATGTCCAACAGATTCACAAAAAATGCATTATTCAACTGTCCGGGAGTGGTAGTAAGCACACCATGCTGCATTTGGTCGTGGTTTGCATCCAGACTCCGCATGCCTCCTAACAATACTGTCATCTCTGGTACCGTTAAGGACAACAGATCAGCACGTTCAACCATCATTTCTGCCGGCGATTTCCAGGCGTCCTCAGAATAATAGTTTCTAAAGGCATCAGCTTTGGGCTCTAAGTAGGCAAAAGAGTCGACATCGGTCATCTCTGCACTGGCATCAGCACGACCTGGCTTAAACGGAACACTGATATCATAACCGGCATCACTGGCGGCTTTTTCGATGGCAGCAGCCCCTGCCAGAACAATCGTGTCCGCCAGAGAAATTTGCACCTCAGATGAGCCTTCGTTGAAGTTCTTTTGAACTTGCTGAAGTTCATTCAGTACCTTGTCCAGTTCGTCCGGGTTATTCACCGGCCAGCTGTTTTGCGGAGCCAGTCGGATCCGCGCGCCGTTTGCGCCGCCACGCATATCGGTATCGCGATAGCTTGCAGCAGAGGCCCATGCCGTTCTCACTAACTCTGGGATCGTTAATCCGGTCTCTAAAATCTGCGCTTTTAACTGGGAAATCTGTTTGTCATTTACCAGTTTATAATCGACTTCGGGAATCGGATCCTGCCATTTCAATACTTCCTCAGGCACTTCATCGCCAAGATAGCGAGCACGGGGGCCGAGATCTCGGTGATTTAGCTTGAACCAGGCTTTAGCAAAGGCTTTCTCGTATTCTTCCGGGTTATCTTTAAAGCGCAATGCGATTTTACGGAATTCAGGATCTTCTTTTAACGCCAGGTCAGTGGTGAACATTATTGGTGCATGGCGCTTTGACTTGTCGTGGGCATCCGGAACCATATTCGCAGCAGATTCTGATTTAGGAATCCATTGAGTGGCTCCTGCCGGACTCTTCGTTTTTTTCCACTCAAAGGCAAACAGGTTATCCAGATAGTTAGTCGTCCATTTCGTGGGCGTAACTGTCCATGCACCTTCAAGGCCGCTGGTCATGGTATCTTCTGCGTTACCTTTACCACATTTATTTTTCCAGCCCATACCTTGTTCTTCAACACCTGCTGCAGCCGGTTCTTTGTCCAGACAATCTGCTTTTTTAGCGCCGTGGGCTTTACCAAATGTGTGACCACCGGCAATCAAAGCAACAATTTCTTCATCATCCATTGCCATGCGACCAAAGGACATACGAATATCTTTTGCTGACGCGATAGGGTCTGGGTTGCCGTGAGGCCCTTCAGGGTTAACATAAATAAGCCCCATTTCCACCGCAGCTAAAGGTCCTTTAAGTTTGCCTTTTTTATCCCGGCGCTCGTCGGTTAAAAACTTGCTTTCCGGTCCCCAGTAAACCAAATCGGGTTCCCAGTCATCAACACGCCCACCGGCATAGCCGAATGTTTTAAAGCCCATGTCCTCTAACGCTACATTCCCGGTAAGCGCCATCAAATCCGCCCACGAAATACTGCGGCCGTACTTTTGCTTTATTGGCCAGAGCAGGCGTCGCGCCTTATCCAGATTAGCATTATCAGGCCAGCTGTTTAGCGGGTCGAAGCGTTGTTGGCCACCACCAGCACCGCCACGTCCGTCGTGCACACGGTAGGTTCCCGCAGCATGCCATGCCATACGAATGAAGAACGGACCATAGTGACCATAGTCAGCCGGCCACCAATCCTGTGAGTCGGTCAGTACTGCACGTATATCTTTTTTTACAGCTTGTAGGTCAAGCTGCTCGAAAGCCTCAGCATAATCAAAATCTTCACCATAAGGATTTGATTCCGGGCCATGCGCCCGCAATGGGCCAAGGTTCAGCTGTTCCGGCCACCAGAATGCGTTGCTGCGCACTTCTTGTGACTGCGCCTGTTGTTCGGCAGCCATTGTTACCGGCGACAGTGCGATGGACACTGCCGCTGCCACTGTCATTACGCGCTTTAACATAATTTATTCCTCTTAGTACAATGTCATTAACATAAGCTACCCACTAAGCATCGTCTAAAAGTGGGCTTCTGGGAAATAAGTAAATTAGATTATGCTAATCGGATTTTTTAAGAGAAATCAACGTACTGAATAATCAGCCCCCGGGCTCACCGTTAACTGCGTTTTGACGTAACTTTTTTCAATAACGTTTTAACAGCTTCACGTCGGCCGCTATCAGCCAGCGGTCTATTCGGACGAGGATCAGCTTGCAATGCTTGCTGCAAATATCTGTAGGCCGACTCATAATTGCCCTCTTCGTATAAATACTCGGCATAAAAATAGTTAGGGTCGATACCTTTCGGGTGGATGGCGAGAGCGTCTTTAAAAAGTTTCTCGGCTTTATCAACGTCGCCAAAACTCACTGGCCAACCGGGGACTTTATAATACAGCGCGGCCAGACTGAATAGCGCTGTGCCGTTTAGCGACGACGGTTCAATCTCTATGGCTTTTTCAAAATTTTCACGGGCGTTTTCAGCAAAATCAAGTGCGCCCAGTCCGCCTTTTGCTCTGGCAGCACTGGCCTGTGCGATACCGAGCCAGGTTAGGGCTGCGGCGTTATTGGGTGATGCTGCTACAAGTTCCCGAGCTTGTTCAATCAAAGATTCAAACTGACCAAGCTGCTTTGCATTGTCAATGCCATAGTTTACTTTCGCCCACTTATGCTGGATATCTAATAACGAGGATTTCTCCTGAGCCAGAGCAGGTAAAGAGAAGCAAAGCGCAGTCACTAGTGCGGTTGTTCGTAAAATTTGCATAAAGACTCCGAATTTTTGCCAACAATTGTACTTCAAAGATCTCATACGCTTATCCATTTTTATGAAAAATATCTACACCCTGGTACAGGTGAAACCAATGCTCACACTTTATAAGATGATGGGGTGCTATGATAAAAGTAGTGACAATTTGCTATTTATTGGTTTTCGAGGTTTCTTTTCGCCCTGCTTACTTATGTAGTTTACTTTAGTCATTTTAAAGTAAACCACTACATATACTGAAGTGCTGTTCGCTTTAAATAATGTGTAGATTGATAAAACGACAATTTGTTCAGTATTTATTTTTAAAATGGCTTGTTACTATTCAACATGCCGTTAGACAAAAGTAGATATTCGATACGAATATTTGTAATTTTCATAAAAGTTAAATAAGGATATTTATGAAAGACACATTTGAAACCTTAAATGAAAACAAAATAAGATATATTTCAGGTGGAACTCCGCTACATTATTACGCTGGAGCAGTAGCATTTGGTGCTTATTTATCAGTACTTGATGTGGCCTGGTCTTTTGGAGAAGGATTAGGTAATGGGCTTTACGACGCGTTACATAAACAACCTTAATGGACACTAAGAATGATTAAATAGATTGATTTTCAGGAAATAAATCAGGTAACTGGAGGCGGCAAAGGCGCTGAAGCAGCTGGCTATGGAATGGGCTGGTTGGTAGGCGGAGCTATTCGGTCACTTAACAATTTTGGAACATGGTTAGGAGGCGCGACATACGATGCGCTGCATAAACATCCATAGAACTTTCATTTTCGCCAATTCAAATACAAGCGTTGCTACAGTTTTTAAGTGATTACTTAGTAACGCAAAATGTGTGTGAATAAAAAATATATTTAAGGGGATGGCGCACCCCTTACTTGCAATAAATCACGAGGGCAACAATGATTACTAAAACTATAATTTTTGATATCTCTGTTATTTCAATAGCAGTAATATTTCTGATTATAGCAGTGTTTGAGCGATTAAGTGCCGGTGTGGCAATCACCTCAAACCCCTGGTTTTTAAGTGGTATGGTTCTCACCGTAGTAGGTTACTTCTTTAGAAAAAAGTATTGAATTAAAGTTTTTTCCGGTTTAATAAAGTAGCTTAATTTTTATAAAGTTAACTTGGGAAATATTAAATTATCGATGCTTACTATTATTAACTTTATGAGCACTCAATGTAATGAAATTTTACGAATGGCCATTATATAAAATTGTACTTTTCGCGAGCGTCGTGGTGATTACGCTCTGTGTATTGGCAGACGAATTAACAATTTTCATAGCTTTTATTATCTCAGTTATACCAATAACCATCCGCCATACAACAAAAACCTATGGAAAAATCATTAGCAATAATATTAATTATGCCGGATGGTATGTACTCACTCATCCCACTTTGCTCTTTGCAATCACACTGCTTATTTTAAGATGAGCTGTAAGGTATTCTTATGCAGCAGAGTGCGCTACAAATTCCTCATAAGTGCCTTCAAAATTATTAATTTTATTGTCTTTTATTTCGATAACCTGCGTGGCCAGTGATGATACAAACTCGCGGTCGTGACTAACAAAAATTACGGTGCCGTCAAATTTGTACAATGCATTATTTAGCGCCTCAATAGACTCCATATCGAGGTGGTTAGTGGGCTCGTCCATCACCAGCACGTTAATATCCTGCAGCATCAGTTTGCCGAAAAGCAGGCGGTTTTTTTCTCCCCCGGAGCAAACGCGTACTTTTTTATTGAAATCTTCAGAGTTGAACAATAATCTGCCCAGCATGCCTTTGACCTGTAAGTCATCATGCTTGGGACCACGCCATTGCGACATCCACTCAAACAACGTGAGGTCACAGTCAAAGTCTTTTGAGCTATCCTGGGGGATGTAACCTAAGGAGGCATTCTCCGCCCATTTAACAACACCTTCGCTGGCATCAAGATCATTTACCAGACACTTTAGTAAGGTGGTTTTACCGGCACCATTTTCACCAATGATCGCAAGACGTGAGCCTGCTTCCAGCAGCAGGTTTGCATTATTAAACAAAGGCTCATCAGAATAACTATGACCCAGGTCCTCCAGAGTAATGGCCAGACGGTGCAACTTTTTGTGCTGTTTAAACTGAATAAATGGTTTTCGGCGACTTGACGCTTTGATATCGGCTAACTCAATTTTTTCAAGACGTTTCGCGCGGGACGTGGCCTGCTTTGCCTTTGATGCATTGGCGGAAAAGCGTGCCACAAAACCCTGCAACTCTTCTATCTCTGCGGATTTTTTAGCATTTTCCAGGTGAAGCTGTTCTTGAGCCAGCGCCGCCGCTTCGGCATATGCGTCATAGTTGCCCGGGTAGATGCGCAGCTCGCCATAATCAATGTCTGCCATGTGGGTACACACAGAGTTTAAAAAGTGTCGATCGTGCGAGATGATGATCATTGTGGCTTTACGCTTACTCAATTCTTCGGCCAGCCAGTGAATGGTATAGATATCCAGGTTGTTAGTAGGCTCGTCCAGTAACAGAATATCGGGGTCGGCAAACAAGGCCTGAGCCAGAAGTACTCTTACTTTTTTACCCGGTGCAACTTCTTTCATAAGCCCGAAATGGTAGCTTTCATCGATACCGGCAGAACTAAGAATATCACCCGCTCTGGCTTCAGCTGTGTACCCGTCCATCTCGGCGAAGCGTGTTTCCAGGTCGGCGACGCGCATGCCATCCTCTTCACTCATATCCGGCTTGCTGTAGATTTCATCACGTTCCTGTTTGACTTCCCACAGTTCGCGATCGCCCACAATAACAGCATCCACTACCGTCATATCTTCAAAAGCAAATTGGTCCTGACTTAAAATACCGAGTTTAGTACCCGGCGTCATCGACACATTGCCGGCTGACGGCGTAAGTTCGCCGCTCATAATTTTCATCAGGGTGGATTTACCGCAACCATTGGCGCCAATAAGGCCGTAGCGGTTGCCGTTTCCAAATTTTGCGGAGATATTTTCAAACAATGGCTCAGAGCCAAATTGCATAGTGACGTTGGCAGTGGTAATCAAATCAGGTGTCCAGCGGATAGAAAAAGAAGAATGTGATGCTTCGCCTCAGGAAGCTGCGGGCGCGCAATATAAATAATACGCTGGCTGCTGTCGAGTAAATTTTGTGCTTTTTTTCTAATTTCACTAAATAGTAAGCCCTAAGGTTGGCTGGAAATCAGGTGCTGCTGTCTTTACCATGAAATAATGGATCATCTGCTGAACACATGACATGGCGAAACCGAACAAAAAAGGCCCACGGCGTACCGTTCAAATCTCATGCCTGCAATGTAAAGCGCCAATTTTCAAATATCGAAAAGGTGGCAAGGGCGCGCTAGTCAAATGCTTTGTTGAACGTATTGTCGAAGACTACACCAACACCCCGTGCATATGTCCGGGATGTGGCCAGCAGTTCGCCCGGGAAACAATGATACGCGGCGCTCCGGCTTATAAAATGGTGGGCGGTAAAGTGCATATGAAATGATGCAGCCGCGCAAACTAAGGTGAAAAAATGACCGTCACATCATGGCAAAAACAACGTTATGCGCAGCTACTGAGCCAAAGCAAAGCGATAATTCATCGAAGCGCTCAGCCAACCATAAAAGATGAGCTGCTCCTCTTAAGCCAGTACGCACAGGCAGATGATATCCGGGACTCGTACGGTCAGGGTGGCAGCGTTCACGCGTTTGAACAAGAGCTTGCCTGGCTGTTCGATAAACCGGCCGCATTATTTTTGCCGACCGGCACCCTGGCGCAAAACGCTGCTTTGAAATGCTACAGCGAGCGTACTCAAAAGCCTGGTATTGCGCTGCATCCTACATCTCACTTATTGCTTCACGAACATCAAGCTGTTGAAACACTATGGCAGTAACGGGTTAAAACCGTTGGACAGGCAGATGCGGTAATTACCGCAAAGGACATTGATACACTGGATGCTTCAGAGATTTGTGCCATAGTCATCGAAACCCCTATGCGCGAACTTGGTGGGATTATGCCAGACTGGCAATCGTTAGTCGCCATTCGTCAGTGGTGTAACAATAACCAGGTTGCTATGCACATGGATGGGGCCAGAGTGTGGCAAACAACGTTGTATTACCAGCGGAGCCTGAAGGAAATTGCAGCGCTTTTTGACAGTGTCTATGCGAGTTTTTACAAAGATTTAAATGGCATTTTTGGTGCTGCGTTGCTGGGAGAGCAGGCGTTGGTAGAGGAGGCCCGAATTTGGGCACGAAGAGCAGGTGGGAATCCTGTTACGCTTTATCCTGAAGCGCTGGCTGCCAGGCGAGGCATAGCCCTTATGAATAAAAAAATGCCGCAGTTTATTAGCTATGCAATCACGCTGGGCCAGAAGTTAGCGGCAGAATCATTTGAGATTATCCCCGAATCTCCGCAAGCGGCCATGTTTCACATCAAGATCAATTCTGATAGCCAGTCTCTGGTTAATAAACTACTTGATTGTGCGCAGCGCACAGGTGTGATGGCTTTACCGTTACCCCGCGCGGAGACCGAAAAGCATTGTATCTGCGAAATTAGTATCGGTGACCAAGCTGTTCAATATTCACCTGAGTTTTGGGCTGAGCACCTGAAAGCCTGTTTAGGTGAGTGATAATTGTTATGCTCATGTCGTATTCACTAGAGCAAGAAAGGAGAATAGGTCCACATTAAGGCCCCTACGCAAAGACCAACGCTGCTGCCATCATTGCCACTATTACTGCATTGTGAATGGCATGGGAAAAAAAAATAATTTTCCAGGCTCTGTCAGGAAGTTGGTCTCGCGTGCTTGCGTAAAAATAGGTCCAGATAAAAAACGGTAGTGTCACAATCAGGCCATGTGCTGTGTCTTCGGCATGCAGGCAGGCCATACCTAAGGCGAAAAGCGCTGCTATGGTGAGGGCCCCTAATTGCACATACTGACCCACTTTCACAAACATCACAAGTAACGCTGTCTCAAGGGCCGGAGCAAGGACTACGACAATAAAAAACAGTGTCAGGATTGGTACCGGTCTCATCCAGTTTGGCCCATCTTCAAAATCAAACGCTATATTAATTATTCCCAATGCGGCTGCCGAAACGCCGAGCGTCATCAAAGTCATATATAGCGCTGCTTTCAACATGTTTATTTCGGCCGTGCGAGTTAGCAGGAGGTAATACCTGCAAAAATTAACTGCGCGCATGCTATTACCTTCTTATTAACGCGTTGGCAAGCCACTATATATTTTTACCAAGAATGAAAAACCGGACCATGGTTCGGTTTTTCATGAGCGGGTAAGAAAATCAAAGCGTGCGGGTGCAAGAGCTTCACGATTAAATGTTAAAAAGATGAAAATGCCTATAAAACGTGAAATGATAGCGCTTACATAATTTCAGGTAAACAAGGGTCATCATCGATGAAAAACCGGTATTGTTGGTCAGCAATAGTGGCTGCGCTAGTATTAACTGCGTGTACTGCTCACACCCCTTTAGAGGCTGCTAAAGCACCAGCCCCAGGTGGTGATGCACATCAGGCAATTAAAACTGAACTGGTAAAAACAAAACAGGGGTATACGATTTTAAGAGGTGGCGACCCTTATTTCATCAAAGGCGCCGGTGGCCGTACCCGACTTGCGAAGCTGGCCGAAGCAGGGGCCAATTCATTACGCACCTGGGGAACCGATAATGCAGAAGCTGTATTAGATGAAGCATATAAAAACGGTCTGACGGTGATGATGGGTCTGCGCCTTGGGCATGAGCGACATGGCTTTGACTATAGCGACAAAGCGGCCGTCGCTGCACAAAAAGAACGAGTCCGTGAGCGCGTTTTGGCGCTAAAAGATCACCCTGCGTTGCTGGTTTGGGGTATTGGTAACGAAGTTGATTTGTTTTACACCAATACCGATGTCTGGTATGCCGTACAAGATATTGCGGCCATGATTAAAGAACTGGATCCCAATCATTTGGTTACGACAGTGACAGCAGGCATCGATAAAGAGAAGCTGGATCTTATCCTCGCCCGCGTGCCTGATATTGATTATCTGAGTATCAACATTTATGGCGGGCTGGAATCCTTACCCCAGGACTTACTTGATATGGGGTATGAAGGCCCTTATGTGGTGACTGAGTGGGGCCCAACAGGGCACTGGCAGGTAGCACGTACTGACTGGGATGTGCCCATTGAGCAGACCAGTACACAAAAAGCGGCGTCTTACCGCAGCCGGTATGAAGGCGGCATTCTGGCTGCGCCAGGCCGCGCGCTGGGATCTTATGCGTTTTTATGGGGTCAGAAACAGGAAACCACGCCCACCTGGTATGGCGTATTTACTGAAGCCGGCTACCCAAATGAAGTCGTAGACTCGCTGTATTACAACTGGAATGGTGAGTGGCCGGCAGTACGAGCGCCTGCCATAAACGCACTGACGATTAACGGGAAAAACGCTTCTGATAGTATCCACACGGTTTCGGGCAAAGAACTTACAGCGACGCTTGATTACAAAACCTGGCAGGATGATGGCGCCACTGTGCGGTGGGAAATTCTGCCGGAGAGCACAGATATCAAAGCGGGCGGCGATCCGGAAGCGCGTCCACAGCCCGTAGCAGGGTTGTTCAAAGAAGAAGATAACGGACAGTTAGTTTTTAAGGCACCCAAAAAACCAGGGGGTTACCGGCTGTTTGCTTATGTGCTCAGTGGCAGTGACAAAGTCGCCACAGCGAATATTCCGTTTTATGTTGATAAGAAATAAATAAGTGGCAGAGAGCCAGCCCGCGCACGATAGCTGAAGACGGGTATAGCAATGTAAGTGACACCGATTGACGGTGTCACTTACTACTATTTTATTTACGCTTACGACGAAGCCTTAACGATGCCAGGCCAGCGGTTAATAGCAGTGCCAGAGGACCGGGTTCAGAAACACTGACAGGGTCACCAACTTGCGCAGTAATTTGAACAGAATTTAACAGCGTGCCCTGTTCGCCATTATCGTTCAGATTGAATGCAGAAAGACTGATATCGTAAAGCCCAGCGCCAGGTGCGCCGCCAAAGTCATTGCCTAACAGAAAGTTCCACTTAGGTTTCCAGGAATTGGTCACCACATAGTCGGGCAAGACATCGAAGTTGCCACTAGTATCTGCAAACTCGACAAGACCCGTATTGTTACGAGAGGTAACCCCATCAACTGAATACGAGTCTCCACCAGACCAAAACTCTGAAATAGTGCCTTCTAAAAGCGCTCCCGACCAGTCGACACCAGCTGTTGGGTCGTTATCAACTTTCAGCTGTACAAAATAATCATTATCAGGAAGCGTTGCTCCGGCTGCGGGGGTAAACTGAAATTCAAACGAAAAGTCATCAGAAGCGTTACCACTAAACTCGTTTAAGAAAAACGTATTGCCGTTTCTGAATATATCATTGGTGCCGGAGTTACGGGCACGGAGCCATACCGAGACACCATTATCAAAACCACCTGCGAAATTTTGGGTGCCTAAGCCGCCATTGCTTGACATAAACTGATTGTCGATAGTGCCGTTGGCATTAACAATATCGATCTGGCCAGCTGATACAGACATGGACAGTACACAGGCAAGCGCCCCAACTACTTTGAACTTCATTGAAATCTCCGTTTTATTTAAATCATCACGTTTTAGTAATACTACTACAGCAGCTAGTCAGCAAAAGCTAAGCCAAAAGTACTAATAAAATGTTAGATAGTTGTTTTTAATTGATTTTTTTGGTCAGGGGCGATGATTGGTCAGGGTCTTACATTTTTTCATGTGTTAAATAAGCTGACACCGTAATTTTGCTCATCAAATTTAGGGTTGTGAATTGAAGCTTTTCAGTTTCGTCCCTTACGTTGCGAAGGTAGACCGCCAAAGTCTTACGGTTTTTTCTAGTGAGAGCCAGCTACCAGATATACGCCATATCTTCACTTATAAGTGCGTTCTGATAAGCATGAATTGGTGGAGTTGTGAAAGACAAACGGATGAAGCATTAATAGACGCTTAGGTCTTTGCTTTAGGTTTAATAAAATGGGCTAGAAAAAGTAACAAGCGCGTTTACAATTGAATGCAAAATTCGTAAAGCCTATCTGGGTAAGGCAATGTCGGAAGTCTACTTGCGGAGGGTCTCGAAGGTCTTAAAACCGTCTTTAGTCAGAGACTTCTTTTGACGCATTTGGATTGCCGTTTTATTCCGCGGGAAAAACCAATTTTTCGGTGAGTTACGAAAATCACCTGCATGCTTGTTGTATTTCGGTCCCTAGCGCTTTTGCGTCAACAAGCTGTTCGTACAAAGTATCAATTGGCGCTCCTTCAACAAGCCCCATGATGGTTCCAAGTACAAAGCCACGGTGGACATTATCACCGCCTACATTTGTATTGGCAGTCAACGCTCTTTTCGCATCATCGGCATAGCGGTAGGCAAAATACAACACAGCAGGCCAGGCGTCTGAAATGTAGCAAGCCGAAGAAAATCGTCGCCCGACAATCTCTATATCACTGCGCTGCTTTGCCACCAGTTCTGATAATGAAAGTTTATTTGAGCGCATGGCGATATCCGACAATATTTCCTGTGGTGAGTCTTCTGTTCGGTGTAATAATCGATGTAGCAGCTCTACGTAGAAATCACAGATTAGCGCAAGTTCTTCACTGGGGTGTGTTAGTGCTAAGTGACGTCTTGATAACTGCTGGATATCCTCAAGACTTTCACCTTTTGCACTGCGGACCAGGGCGAGAGGTCCAATCATAACCAGGCCGCCTATGGATGGCGTATCATGAGTAACAGCGCCACATTGACGGGCCGGCTTACCCTGTTCGAGATTGGCGAAAAAGCCCCGGTGAAATGATTCAGCATAGGTATCTGGATGGGCCGGTTCTTGTGAGCATAGTAACGCAATATAACCATCTAAAAATTTATCCCGCGCATAACCATCCGCTAAGCATCGTAGAACAACTCTGGCGCAGTGGGCGTTTAGCGTATTTTCACCGGCCTTCATGCCTTGATGATAATGTTGATGAGCGCCTGTCCAGTACTGGCGCTTGCCTTTTAATATCACATCTCCCACAATTTCTTTTTCCGGTGATTTCGACATTTTCGACCGTCCCCCCTGACGGGTAGAGTGAAGAGACATAATTGAAGAAGGATGATACGTCGGCGCATCTTCAAATTGCTGAATGCCACCTGGGAAATCTTTCAAAATGTCAGCAGGGTTGTAATACCAGTGAACAGGCATTGCCAGAGCGTCGGCCACAAATGCGTTTTTAAGTGCTGCTGTCACTCGAATTTCATGTAGGTCAGCCATTAACGACTATTCCTTTTTATTACTAATGCGTGGCGTATTTGCGCTCCAGGCTTGCTGAATTGCAAATATATCCGGATTTACTCGCTGGAATATATACGGGCATTAATTGCAGAGTGATCGCAGGAAACTCGTGCAGCTGTGAAAGCCGGGCCCAATTTTATAACTGTACGTGCAGGTAATTTACAACCAGGAACATACCGGCTTTGGTGATACGCGTTGTTTATTGTTTTAAACGCATCTGTTCTTTGTTCAATGGCGTATGCAACTTTTACTGTCGGTAACAGTATCGTCCACTCACTTAATTAGCCGTTTCTTGTTAAAAAACACTGTTGGGGTACTGAGCATAAATTTGTCAAGCAAGCTTAACGATATCGCTTTTTAAAACGGCCCTTGCTGTGTACCAAAGTCTATAATTAGCAGAAGTGAGTGCAGGCTTGATAACAGGTGCTCCTATTTACCATTAATATCGACAGTTTTAGTAGTCTTTCGACTGTATTGCTAACGTAGGCTAACTGTATTCAACCATTCGCCATTTACCTGGTAAGGATTAATATGCAAAGTACCGCTCGCCGATGGGTTCATCGACTGGAAAGGCGCTTAGACAGGCTAAGGCATCGCTATAAGCGGTGGTATGGCTACTCGCCGGTGATTGTGCAGCCTTATATGACTTATGGGACGACAAGCGAACTGTGGGTTGCCGGCAGGCTACTAGAGGCAAAGGGCGTTGAGGGAGGACTTGATGATAGTCGCTGGAAAAATCTGGTACACATGCTACGTCGTTATCGAAGCGATGAAATTCCGTTTACGGACATTACCCTGAAGCTGGGTGAAGAAGTGCGCACTGTGACCACAGATGCTGACGGTTATTTTCACTATCAGTGGAAAACGCCCACTGCCGAAAATGTGCAGCAGCCCTGGACCGAGCTAACACTGGAGGCTGCCGATTCAGCGTTACCCAAAGCCGAAGAGCACAGTGTTGCAGAAATATCTGTACCAGCTGATGGCGCCGAGTTTGCCGTGATCAGCGATGTCGACGACACTATCATGCGTACCGGAGCCAATAATTTTTTTCGGCACACAAAAACGGTACTGCTAAATAATGCTCATAGCCGTGAATTGTTTCCGGGTACCTCAGAATTTTATAACGCGTTACAACAAGGTGCATCGGGAAGTGCCGGTAATCCTTTCTTTTATGTATCGAGCAGCCCCTGGAATATTTACGACCTTATTGCCGCGTTTATTGCGATCCATGACTTGCCCAAAGGCCCTGTATTATTAAAAGATTTTGGCCTTCGCGAAGACCGCTGGTTTAAAAGTGGTCACGAAAGTTACAAAAAAGACCGCATAGAGGCCATTTTGAAAACCTACCCGCAACTGAACGTAGTGTTGATAGGTGATTCAGGTCAACATGATGTTTACGCGTATCTAGAAGTGGTTAAAGCGCATCCGCAGAGAGTTTCAGCCGTCTATATTCGTGACTTAAAGCCCGCCTCGCGGTCGAAAAAAATCACTGCTGCGGCCGAAAAGTTTGCAGACTATGATGTGCCTTTCAAGTTTATTAAAGATGCCGCAGAAGCGGCAAGTCATGCGCTGACCCAAAACCTCGTGACAGAAGATGCCGCGCGGGAGGTAAAACAGGATGTGGCTATAGCCCGGACAAAAGATGACAAAGAGTAAACCGGTTTGCTGAAGTTATAGGTAGTCAGGCATAGCGGCACAAAGCCCCCCAATAAGGGCTAATGTTTTTATCAGTATCTTCGCAAAAACCACAGATGCCTTACATCTGGTTCGACCGGAAGACGAACAGGCTACGCGTTTCCTTCATATGTTTATCTAACAAGATCGCAAACCGGTCTAAATACAATCGGTCATAAGCTAGTAATTCCCTGGCCCGTCGTTTTAATACAAAAACCTGTTAAGTTGTACCAGCTTAGCAAATTCAAGCAGGCTGCACTAAGGATTGGGTTTGTAAAAGCATGTAAGCATGTTTCATGGGGGTAGCGCTGACGATATTACAGAATATGTGTGCTGAACGGCGGTATGTAAATTTCGTTTTCAATTCTATTCCTATGATCAGCTTTCAAAAACTGACGATAAGTCATAATTATCAGACACGATAAACGTGTATTTAAGCAGCTAAAAGGAATTATTTTCATGCAAACATTACTGTTAAGAGATATTGAGCAAGTCAGTGCTGGCGTCTAAAACGAAATGGGCTATGCCGTATCGGTAGCGTCTGCGGGTGGTTTTCTAGCCATGAGTCTGGCGGGAGCCGCGATGTTCACGCCATTGGGTGTGGGTATACTGCCTGGCGCGTCAATTTTTAGTTCAGGCATGGCTATCCGCTACGCAATCCCATAACAAATAAAAACACTTGAACATAATCAAGCGTGCAATGAATATGGTTATTTCAAAAAAACTTATTGCTATCGGCCTCCCAGTAGCATTTTCAGCTGTAGAGGTTTCACTATTAACGTTGTCAGTTCCTGTTGATGCTATTGGGATGGCTTTAATGTTTATTACTAGCATGCTGTTATTCAGTATATACGGGAAGCTGTTTGTCAGGTTGTGAAGTGTTTAGTATTTCGCTCTAAAAATTAGAGATGAGAGACTAAAACAACTACCGGCTATCCGTGCGTAATAAAGTGTTGTGTTGTCACTAATTCTTAAAGTTCAAAATATACATTGTCTAGACCGGAAGGTTTTGCTCGGGCGAAAGTTTAACACGGCAAGAAAAGTAGCAGCTAAGTACATCGTAGAGTGCCATAACAAGGGAAGCCAGTACTTGTAATTGGTGCGACGCTCTTTGGTCTGGTAAAGGAAGGTGCTCAGTGGGATATTAGCGCTTGAACTAACAGTACGGCGTGTCCGGTTCGATTTTGCCGGGGTTTATTGTAGCGTGAGAGCCTTTTTTTTAGTTAACTTCAGGTGATGTTATGGCAACAGGTATTGGTGGTAAAACAGCGGATGAGGCGTTGGATAGTCTGATTGACATGACAACAGATATCGCGCCTATTGACGCGGCAGAGTACCAGAGCCGCATAGCCAAAGCGCAGGTGTATATGCAGGCAAATGATATTGGTGCGTTGTATCTAAATGCAGGCACTAATATGACCTATTTTACTGGTATGCAATGGTATCCCAGCGAACGGCTGGTTGGCGCAATTCTGCCCGCTGCGGGCGAGGTTGTCTATATTGCCCCCACGTTTGAAATTGACTCACTGAATGAGCGCAAAATTACCGCGGGCGATATAGTCGGATGGCAGGAGCATGAGAGCCCCTATGCACTTTTTGCCTGCTTACTTGAGCGTATTGATAAAGCAGGTGGCAATAAAATTGCGCTTGACGAGTCGACCGCGTTCTTCATGGTTGATGGATTTAACAAAGCCTTAAGTAACACCCGCTTTATCAACGGCAGCGAGGTAACCGCACACTGTCGTATGTATAAATCGGCTGCTGAAATTGCGCTGATTCAACGTGCAATGGATATGACACTTGCCGTGCATAAAGCCACAGCCAGTATGCTGTGTGAGGGGATAACAACGAGCGAAGTGGAAGCGTTTATTAATCGAGCTCATCAAAAGGTTGGGAGCAGCGGCAGTTTTTTCTGTATTGTTTTATTTGACCAGGCAACATCTTATCCGCATGGGGTAAAGGATCCGCAGGTGCTGCAAGCCGATGATTTGGTGCTGATAGATACTGGCTGCCGGCTTCACGGTTACCTTTCAGATATTACCCGCACCTACTGCTATGGTCAGGCGACAGACAAACAAAAAGCGATATGGGAAAGTGAAAAACGCGCACAAATCGCAGCCTTTGAAGCGGCAAAAATTGGTTCTACGTGTGGCGATGTAGATGCCGCCGCCCGGCTGAGTCTGGAACAAGATGCGCTGGGGCCAGACTACCAGTTGCCGGGTCTGCCGCACAGAACGGGTCACGGCATTGGCATGGATATTCACGAATGGCCGTACTTGGTAAAAGATAATCCGCAACAGCTGGCTAAGGGGATGTGCTTTAGCAATGAACCAATGATTGTGGTTCCGGGTGAGTTTGGTGTTCGACTTGAAGATCATTTTTATATGACTGACACAGGCCCTCGCTGGTTTACCAAACCCTGCAAGTCGATTGAGGATCCCTTTGGATAACGAGGCGAAAAAGCTCTTTTTTGTTTCTACCTGGTGTTTAATAGCTTTTAGTCACTAGCGCGAATCAAACTATAAAACCGGTTTTGCGTCCCGTTCCTGCGCGGCAGGCGAGTACGTTTGTGCAACCCACTATTGGTTAACTGTTAATCGTGAGACGTTCCCGTTACACTCGATTTTTTATGGTGTTCCCGCAAAGGCCAAAGTATTGAAATACCTTAATGAAACCTTGCTGTTTACCGCATTGATGGTGCTAAGCCACGCCGGTCTTGCGCAAACGGAAGAGGCGACAACTGATACGTCTCCCAATCGTAACTTAACCGGGTTTGAAGCTTTGAACGAACGGCAGCCGCTCTGGGAAGTGGGGGTAGGGGGCGGTGCAATTGAAGTGCCCAATTATCCTGCATCAGGCGAGCGAAATGTGGTGGCCTTAGCCTTACCATATGCAATATATCGAGGGGATATCTTCCGCGTGGGCGGCCAAGGCGGCGCAAGAGCCGTTTTTGTTGAAAATAACACCCTTGAACTTGATGTCAGTTTCAGTGGTGCTTTTGCCGCAGATAGCGACGATGATACGGTGCGCGAAGGGATGCCTGAACTGGAGTACTTATTTGAGGTAGGTCCACAGTTAATCTACAAAATAAAGGAATTTTCCTTTGACGCTGGTGGTAACGCACGCCTGAATGCACAAATGCAGACAAGGGCCGTATTGTCTTCGGATTTCGGTGGAATAGATGCCAGAGGGTATGTTTTTGAACCGACATTAAGATATCAACAGCGCGGTGTATTTACCCCCGACACTGGCTTTACTCTTGCTGCTCGCATGACCTGGGCAACCGAAAAGTTACACGATTATTTTTACCAGGTTGCGCCAGAATACCAGACTGATTTCAGGTCAGCTTACAACGCGACGGGCGGCTACCTGGGCGCTGAAATCTCTGCCAGCTTGGCTTTTCCAATTATTGACAACCTGCGCGGCTTTTTTGGCGCATCCATGCAGTTTAACGGCGGTTCGGCAAATGAAGACAGCCCATTGTACGAAAAAGACATTACGTACAGCCTTGGGGTAGGATTTGTCTGGCGCGGCTACCAGAGCGAAGCCAAAGCGAATTGGTAACAGAATAAGCAATTCACGACAATCGGGTGTTAATGGCAATATACTGCTCTGATTATGAGTCATATTTGCCACAGCACCCACCAAATCAGATTAGTAGTAACTATCGTTGAAGCGTAGGAAAAAGTGGTGGCCCCACCCTTCTTAGAAGTACGTCCCTTTAGGCATTTTTAATGGGGTGAGGGCCACCCGAACCTCCGTTTTATCAGTCTTTATTCCACTCTGTTCCACCTTAATTTAAATAATCGAAGTGGAACAAAGGTGGAACATGCCAGAAATAATTAAGAACCTAACCGATAAATTTTTAGGTGATATCAAGCCGAAGTCATCGAGCCAAATTTTTCGCGACAAGCACAGAACCTATTTGAAATTTGTTGTGCGGCCCAGCGGCTCTAAAAGTTTTTACTACAGAGCAAAAAAGAATGGGAAAGACCTAAAGCGGAAGATAGGCGATGCTTCGACCATGAGTTTAGCAACAGCAAGGTTAATTGCAGATAGTCAGCATTCTGGATTCAAAAACGAGAGCCAAAAAGGCGTTTCAGTACCGAGCAGTCTTAAAAGTCTTACTGTTAACTGTATGTTTGAGTTGTATCGAGAGAATGAACTTAAACATAGAGGAACGGTTGCTGGCAGAAAACATGGTTTTGAAGTTGCGTATAATCTTCATGTCAAAGCCAGTCTCGGCCATCGTGTTGTTGCACAGCTGGATAGAAAAGAAGTTCGTTCGTTCTTCCGAGAACTCGAAGATAAGGGATATTGCGCTCACAACAAAGCAGTATCAGTGTTAAAAGCAGCGTGTAATTATGTCATCGACTTTGAAGATGCAGGATTAATACTTAATCCATTTGAGCGTATTAAAAAGATGCCAGGTGTAACGAGAAGCCGATATCTTACTCATCAAGAGGCTGGACAGTTGATGAAAGCATTGGAACACGCCTCAAATCAAGACGTAGCTGATATATATCGTATGGCTCTTTTCACTGGTGCTAGGCTGACAAATGTGAAGACTATGGAATGGAAAGATATCAACTTAAGTAACGCTGTTTGGTTGATACCTGCGACTCGGACAAAAACCAATCAGATTTACGAAATTCCGCTTCACCCGCTGGCAGTTTCTCTTCTACGAAGACGTCAAAAAGCCTATTCAGGTAACCATTTTGTGTTTCCATCCAAGCAGAAATCAAAATACGGCTACATAACAGGTGGCGATTCGGTGTGGAAGGCGGCGATTAAACGAGCAGGCCTGTATCATGATAACCCTAATATTCGCCCCAGACCACACGACCTCCGAAGAACATTTGCTACTTGGCAAATTCAATCGGGGGCTGATGTTAGTGTGGTTTCGAAGGCTCTTTGCCATACATCGTTAAAGCATACAATGGTTTATGCATATGCCAATATCGACCAAGTTAGAAACTCAATTGTCGGAGCGTTTGACAATCTCGATGTAAATTAACATAGCTGCTAGTGCCCGAAAGTAACGTTAGAAAATAGCACGTTTTCGTGATCAATTTTGTCAGCTTCGGGCACTAGACACCTTATATAAAAATCTGTAATCTTCGTCGAAAATAATAAAGTGCGTAGAGAAAAACTAGATTTTTACCAGCGCTAACAAGAACAAGGAAGTAGTATGAGCAATGAAGCTTTGAAAACGCATCTAGCAAAACTGGAAGACTTGCGAATATCTGCAAAGTCCAGGGATGATATACCGAGTATTGTGGAAGAAATAAAAGAATATTCCAAATCAGGTTCGTATACCTTTCAACAACCGTTTGTTATATATCTATTATTTATCTCCTTTTTCCTTACCCTAATTATTTATGCGAATTCGTCCTCTGATGAAGGGCTTATGCTTGCAGGTGCTTCATTTATAGTATTCATAGGTAGTGTTTTTGCGTTTTTATCAAAGAAAAAGCAAGTAAAAAACGTGGGAAGAAACCTAGGGCATACGGCTTTAGCTTTAGCAAATAATTTAGTTCCTAATGAAGCTTTTAACGGACGAGAATTATGGAAAGATTTAAAAAGACAATTCCGCGTGTTTAGAGCTGGCGATGAAAGCCAGGAGATTACAGCCTTGTACGACGGAAAGACACAAGACGGAGCATTCTTCCAATTGTTTGAATTCAAGTACGTAGATGTTACAGAGGAAGAGGACGAAGATTCAGACGGAAACAAAACAACCACCGAAAGAAGAACTACGCATTATGAATATGGTGTCCTTAGCCATATGCCATCTTTGCCTTTGATGACTATTAATACGAGAAGTCAGTTCAAAGAAAAATGGGATTCGGCGAGCAAAGAGTTTAACAAAAAGTTTAAGATAAGGTGCTCCAATCCTGTAGAAACAGCAAAGTTTTTCAATCCCGCTTGTGTACTTAAATTTGAAGAGTCATTTAAGAATATACGTTACCTAGATATGACTTCTTCTTCTTATGTATGTATACCCGAATTCAGATAATAAGTGCACCACTCATGGTTAAACGGTGAGGAGAGATCAACTGCCTGTTGGTGGTACTCTGTAATCGCCAAAAAACAAGAGTAGTTACCATGAGTTACAAGCAGTTGATCGAGGGACAACGATACCAGATCGAGGCCTACTTACGCGAGGGTTTCAGTTATCGGAAGATAGGAAAGCGTCTGAACGTGAGCCACAGCACCATCAGTAGAGAAGTAAATCGTAATCGAATTCGGGATAGCCACTATTTGCCGGAAGTCGCTCAGGTGAAG
>NZ_KB899377.1 GCF_000378185.1 Salinimonas chungwhensis DSM 16280 | reverse complement strand
AGAACTGATATCTATTTCGCAAACCCGTATTCATCCTGGGAACGCGGATTGAATGAAAACTTCAACGGTTTGCTGCGCCAGTACATCAAGAAAGGCACCGATTTACGGACGATAACAGATAGGCAAATTAATGAGGTTGAACGTGCATTAAATGCCAGACCGAGAAAGTGTCTCGGCTTCAGGCAGCCAGTTACGGTATTCAATGAATTACGCAAAGCTGCCTAAATTAGCGAGTGGTGCACTTCGGAGTTGAATTCGCGGTTGGCTAATATTTGGTATTTTCTCTTTTGGGTTCGCTATAGTTATTTACACGATTTTAGCTTTTCTATTCCCGCCTCCAAACCATTTTGATTTGAATGAGTTTAGACGGTAGTTTTGTGTCGTACATAACAACCCAATAAACTCACTCACTGCGTTAGCTGGGACGCATACACGCGGGGCGGCTTCGCCATTATGCCCCACGTGCCTGCGCCCGTTATTTAAAAGTTATGTGACTGGAAGCTCATGCAAAATGTAAAAGTCGAAGAGGATTTAAGACAACTGGTAAAAGACGCTAGGTGGGCTATCTGGGCGTTTACCATTTTAAACATTTTTGTTTTGTTTTTTTCCTTACGAACGGGTTGTATGACGAATTTGTTTTCGTCCTACTTTTTATCCAAGCATTTTTAGTTCTATTTTGGTTGGCCCTGTTTTTTTGTACCAAGTCTTTGTTAAAAAAGTACGTTTAAAATACGCAATTTATAGAACTCTGGCATCGTACAGAGAGACGTTTGCTTACTTTTCTTGGTAGTGTCACATAACAAAACACTAAAGGTGCTCGCGCTGCTCGCTGGGACGCTAACACATGGGCTGCGTCACTTCGTTCCTAATTTTAGCCCATGTGTTATCGCCCCTTAGTGGGGTGTTAGAAGCCAAGAAGAATCATGGCTCGTCGTTCAGAGTTCAAGGGAATAGTAAGAAACTTTGCTCATATGCTAAATAACCGCAATAACGATCACCTTGGTTACTGGGCTATAGGGCAACTATGCTTAATTGCTGAGCAAGAAAGCATCTCTTCTATCTCAATCAATCTGTTAGAAGTAGAACATAGCGGTGTTAAAAATTGCCTTGAACCATTTGCTAAAAGCATGCGCGAATTGCTTATTAAAATGCTGAATTCTCATAAAATTCCCTCATCATGGCTTAAGTCAGCCAATGTTATTTTTAGTTTTAATGAGCAATATCAAAAGCAGTATGACTATTGGCGATCAGCTCTGGGCTCACCTTACCTAGTAACGTTGGAAATTACTTCAGATTTAGGCAAGGTGTATAAACAAACATTTGGTGGTAATGTAAATCCACATGATCCTCGTAGGGAACAACGGCGTGCGGCTTCTAACAAGCAAATTATGACACTCGCTGTCGCTCGTTGGGACGCAAACACGTGCGTGGCTTCGCCATTATTGCACACGTGTTTGCGCCCCATATTTGGAAGTTAGCTGCCACAGCGCACTAATGCACAACATGCTGTACAGGTGCTCATTTTCGATCTAAACTTGTTCCATATAATGTACAAGTGAGGTGCAAAATGAGAATAGTCTCCTTTACCGAAGCACGAAATGGTCTAAAAGCCGTTTTGGACAACGTCATCAACGATGCAGATACTACAGTAATCACTCGTCGTGACTCTGAAGATGCCGTTGTAATGTCATTGGATTACTACAACAGCCTTATGGAAACTGTTCATCTACTTCGTTCCCCAGCGAACGCTGAACACTTAAATCGTTCAATTGCACAGTTTAAAGCGGCAAAAACGACCCAGCGAGAACTTATTGATGAGTAACAGGTTATTATCATGGACTGATGAAGCTTGGAATAGTTATGTCTTTTGGCAGACTCAAGACAAGAAAACCTTGAAACGAATTAATAAGTTAATTTCCGATGTTAAGCGCTCTCCATTTGACGGAATTGGAAAGCCGGAACCTCTTAAAGAAAATCTTTCAGGTTTCTGGTCCCGAAGAATAGATGACACCAACCGTTTGGTATATACCGTGGAAGATAACGCAATTACCGTTATCTCATGTCGTTACCACTACTAATAGGTGGCAGCTAACAATCACATTAAGCCGCTCGCAGGCTCGCTGGGACAGTGGGTGCTATGTTTCAAGGAGGAATGAATGACATCCTATGAAATTTTCAGCACGCTGATCGCTGTTTTAGCCGTGGTAATTTCAAGCGTCTCGCTGGTTCGTACTAGAAAGCTAGCTATCAAACAAAATGAATTTAGCGAAAAAAGTATACGAGTTTCTGCTTTGATTGCTTTACTCAATGAATATAAAAGCCAAGTTAGTGTGTTTGAAAAGGCATTAATTGATGGCACTGTTCAAAGAGAAAACTTAAGTCATTCTGGTATGGAAGAAGCCGCAGAAAAATATAGGGAAAAGCAATATCAAACATTGCAAAAGATCGAAGAAGAGCTTAGTGGTTTAAAAGGCGATGAAACATAACAAACAAATTATGGCTCTCGCTGTCGCTCGCTGGAACGCAAACATGTGCGCGGCTTCGCCATTATGCCCCACATGCCTGCGCCCCTTATTTAAAAGTTAAATGCCACAAGGAATCAGCATGTTTAAACTTTTATGGTCTTTCATTTTAATTATTCCTCTATCGTGCGTATCAGCACAAAGTAGTGAAACATCAGTCGATTTGCATGAAAACACTGTAGTTTATCGCGGTGAGTTATCACCGTCAGCAAACCAGAAACTTCTTTCCCTTCTGAAAAATGGTGAGAATAAAGTTGAATGGCTGTCTATAACTTCTAAAGGTGGCGAAATTAATCACGGTATGGAACTTGGTGTTCTTGTTTATGACTATCATTTGAAGGTTGAGGTAAATGATTATTGTCTTTCATCATGCGCCAACTACGTTTTTTCTGCAGCAAACCACCACAGGATATCGAATCATGCAGTCATCGGTTTCCATGGCGGTACTACCGGAATGGAGAAAGAAATAACTTCGTTTATTAAAGGTCTACCTGAAGAGGAGCAGGAGTCAACGAAGCAGAACCTTGAAAAATATATGAAGTCAGCCATTGTTCGTGAGCGGAAGTTCTTCGAAAAAATTGGTGTGGACCAACAGATAACAACACTTGGACAATCTCCCAAATACGATGAGTTTGTTGAGAAAGAAGATTTTGTCGGCTGGTACTACTCGCTTGAAGGGCTTGCTGCACTTGGGGTATCTAACGTTGATGTTGTTAATCCTCCTTGGGTATATCAACACTTAAGTGAAAAAACTAAGTTTTTCGAAGTTAAAGTAGGCGGCATTTAACAATCACATTAAGTCGGTCGCAAGCTCCCTGGGACAGTATCACGCGGGCTCTGCTGCGCACTATAGCCCACGTGTTTTTTCCCGCCAAATTAGGACGTTATACCTCAACTTATTTTGAACAAGTTTTAATCCAGTAAAAGGAATTATTATGAAAAAATACTTACTTGCTTTATCAATCTCACTTCTCTCTAGTCCAGTAATTGCTGATGACCAATTTGGATTATCCATTGGCACTCCTGCCGCAGCCAACTTTGTTTACAAAGGTGAAGTCGCTGACATTCCTATTCAGGTGGCTGCCGGTTATTGGGGCGACTCATACAGTGGTGTCGAACTCGGTTACAGGTTTATTGAGCGTGAAGGCGCTTTTTCAAGCGCACAGGTATTAGCGGGCTATTCTCGTTTAGAGGACTCAAATGATTTTGTAGACGAATGGACGTACGTGGGTGCATCTGCAACATTTTCTTGGGGCGGCTTTTTTATTGAGCCCGGCATTTCTGTTGGTTCGGGAGATTATTCAAGCCCGCAACTGCTATTTCAAGCAGGATACGTATGGACGTTTTAAGAGCGGTATAATAACTCAATAAACTCACTCATTGCGTTCGCTGGGACGCATACAAGCAGGGGCTTCGCTATTGTGCCCCCTATATCTGCGCCCGTTATTGCAAAATTAGCTGCTAGAACCAACCATAGAGGGATTTATGCAAACTGCGTTTGTTTTAGGATTTCCAGTAATCGTTATCTTACTGATCGTTGCGAGGTTAAAGCTCAAACCGCTAACCAGTTATATGACTATTGTGGGATTAGGAATACTGTCATCATTTATAGTTGAGTTCGTTTTTTGCTCTGTCCTAAAAACCCAGTGTGAACCAGATGCTTTGAATGTAGTGGGTATCTTTTTTCATTCATTTTATGTAATTGCTATTTGTTCGATTATTTACGCTGTTATGCCTCGCAAATTTAAACAAAAATTGAGGTGAGTGTGTCAGCTAACAATAAATTTTTGCGCCGCCAAATTAGGGCCTTATGCGCTTTCAGGTTAACGCAAGCAATTACAAAATAGTAAAATGAAAATGACAGCCTATCCCTGGCCTGTTTTATTTTTTTAGCGGCTTTTTTGCTGTACCCCAAACAGATCACGCGAAGATAAATAAATGCGAAATATCATGTGATGGTTAAACACTAAAAATAGTTGATTTACACAGTGGCGCTGGAACGTTTTATACAATCGGGGGTACCTACTCGTTCCTGTCACTGGTATAGTGTCTGGGACATTCGTCGCGGTAAATAACATCTATTACTGGGGAAAGGAGCGCTTAGTCTGTGGCTCTGAAAAATCGCGCACATAACATAGCGCCAACCTCGCTCCTTCGGTCGTCAGGCCAAATACACGCAGGCTCACCCGCTCTGCTGGGTATTATAGCCTAATAAATTTACCCGTTATGCAGGTAGTCAGGTACATGAAAGGAGTCTCGTATATGAAAAAGTTAATTATGTTGCTCTCACTCGTACTTATTCTGGCAACTATTAGAATGTCGGGTGCCGGGTTAAGCTTTTTCCAGGTCTATATTGCGGCACCACTCTTGCTGACTATTTTATTGGTTTTGGTTAACGCAAAAAACACAAAGCTTAATATGATTGTATCATATGCTGGTTTGTTTTCGGGTCTGCTGGCTTTAGTACCTTACTACTCTGCATATACATATTCGGGCCAAGACGGACAGGCCGGCCTTATTTATGCTGTTATGCCATTGTATCAACTAGCATTCATGCTTGTAGTAGCCGCTATTGCCTGGATTATCATGCACCTGACAAAGCGATCAAAGAGGAAAAATACATAGCGCTGCTTCCCTATCCAAACACTGTGTATTTATCCCTTAGCTAAATCCCATGTGCCGTTCAGACCGAGTGACGGTTAATTTATTTATTGATACTTCCCATGTTTTTCACAAGCAGATTTATACTTAGTAATTAACGTCTGGGCTACGCAAATAGTACTACTAATAAATGGAGAAATCATGGAACACGTATATGGTATTTTGGGGTGGGGCTCCCCTCTTGGTATTGCATTATTCTTATTTTTTTCCGGGGCTGGTACTGGCCTGTTTTTCTGGGGTTTATCCTGCCTTAAACGAGCCGCTCTCGATAGCACTAAAAAGAGCGTATAGCGTATAGTAGATATGTGCGAGCGCGAGCGAAGCATATAATAATTCGCATCAACATCAGCGCGGGACGTTCATGTTGTTGTGCTTTGGGTTATACGTTAAAAGGAATACAATGAAATCACTGGTAAAATGGCCTCTGATTATAGGGATCTGTGTGGCGGCTATTTACTATGCTGGGTTTTTCATATTACCGAGCGTGACCGTAATCAACAAAACAAACGCTGATATTCAGTCTATAAAGATTATATTGCCTGACTCCGGATTAGATTTTGGTAGCGTCCTCAGGCGACACCAAAATACTATTCACTATTCTTTGCAGCAAACTGATGGTTTTTACAAGTACGATATTACTAACCTGGATGGTGTTGTTCGCTCGGGAACGTGCGGATACGTCACCAACAATGAAATTCACAAGCGCGTGTTAATACAAATTACTGAACAAGACGTTATTTGCGACGGTGGCATACAACAAAGGCATTAGGCCGTTGCTTCGCTCGCCATTGTAGCCTGCGTATTTTTGCCCGTAGCGCAGACCGTTATGCTTGAGGAGGTAACCTGAAAATTTTGGGCAGTTTCATAGTGTTGGCAAAGGCAGCTTACTTTTGCAGCGGTAACATGCTTTGCCTCGTTACCCACAAACCATAGTTGCCAGAGGTTAGCTGGTCTTTTGCGATGGGCTGTCACGTTTCATCAACCATGCATAAGCGGTAGTAAAGGCTGTCTCTTGAAACTGCTTTAAACCAGTGTCTGAAAAAGGTACTGGGATTGGGTTCCTGCGTAAAGATTCTTTAATATCCGTAGGGTTAAACACAACAACCTCTAACCCTTCAATTAGTTCGATTGCCGCCTCCAGTTTAAAGCCAATAGCACTGCCTGCAAATTTACCCTTACTCTGGCGCTGCCGAATTATCACAGCATCAATTTTGTAGTCAGCGACGAGTTTAGCGAAAGTACTTTGAAAGTTTTTGAGCCCTTTTGCACTGGTATCGGCTAACGTCAACCGGCGTGTACGGCAGTCGGAAATATGAAACAAACCATCTACCAGAGACACCAGACAAACCGTTGCTTCGTTACCTTTTAAATCTACACCACAAACTTTCATATGAGTTCCTATTTACATTTATCTGCCATTATAACGTGTTTCGCGATAAAGATACTGCTCTATTGCGTCCACTGCCTTCGTGTTGATGTCTTACTCCATAGCGCTTTATTCTTATGCATACGATCTGCTTTCTCCCCTTGCCAGGTAAACCATTTTGCGGCCTGTTTATCCGGCAACAAAATGGATGTGGAGTTACATAAACCATAACTGGCTTCAGCTAACAAAGTTTACTATTGATAAATTACCAGCCGGACTAAATTACCAGCCGGACTAAATTACCAGCCGGACAGTCACTTTTGGATTACCAGCCGGACAGGCACTTTTGGATTACCAGCCGGACAGGCACTTTTGGATTACTAGCCGGACAGGCACTTTTTAACATTTAAAAATTCAGGCAGGTAATTACCTGCAAGACAGTCACTTTTTTGTGTTTTAAAATCCAGACCGGGTTGCAAGTAAAGGCAGCTAAGCTGCGCTAGTTCCGTAGTACGGCTAACCATGCACTTAAGCCAATTGCTTCGCTCGCCGGAACCTCACAGCACGCTGGGTATGCCTTTCTTTTATCGTACGTATTTTTACCCCGTATACGGGCCGTCAGCATTACCAATAATGCGGGATAATCATTCATGAATAAACTACAAAAAGTTGCAGGTGTTCCAGCGATTTTCATGTGTAGTTGCGATGATTTATGCTGTTGCGTTTATTTATTTTGACGCTTTTTGGACCTACCCTTTTGAAGGCAGTCCATTAGAAAAAATGGTATATCTGGCAGAAAATCAGTTTGCATTTTCAGTTATCTATTTTCTGCTCTATGCAGTGTTCGGAATCTTTCTCGCTTTTCTTGTTGTTGGCCTATATGAACAAATAAGACCAGCGAATGATGAATTTGCTGAAGCGGCTTCTGTTTTCGGCATTGCCAGGGTCGCCCTGGTTATCGCAAGTGTTATGCTGGCTCATGTTGGGCTGCCATATGCAATTGATCTGATGGATTTATCCCCTGAAGATGCTTTTGAGATGTGGCGATTGATTTCAGTGCTAATCGAAAGCCTTGGGGGAGGAAACGAGCTGGTTGGTGGACTTTGGATGCTGTTTAGTCCCGCTGCTTTAAAAGCCAAGGTTTTCCCGCAATGGCTGAATTATCTTGGTCTAATTGTAGGTATTTCTGGTATAGCCACTATCTATCCCGATGACGTTCTCACTGAAATTTTTGGTATCACTCAGATAATATGATTTGTTTGGCTTGGTGTAGCCATGTTAGGCCAAAGTAATGCTAACAAGTCAATTAAACCGAACGCTAACGTGTCGGCTGATAGAGGAAAAAACCGTAATAAATACAATTTACCTACAAGTGAAAATTAAAAGAGATGTTAACGTGGATTCTTAAAGCCACGCTAGCTGGCCCACTGTTAATGCGTCCTGGTAATGGTGCCTCTACAAAAGCGTTAAACGTGGAGAAAGACGGTTTTGTCGGAATATACTATCCGGCCACATCAGGTGAACAACGGATTGGTGTGTTGATTTTAGGCGGCGCTGAAGGAGGGCTGCCTGAAAAGCTTGCAGCGCCCGTTGTTGATGCCGGTTACCCGACGTTAGCTTTAGCTTATTTTAATGCAGACGGTCTGCCTCAGGATTTAGAGAGGATCCCACTGGAGTATTTTACTCAAGCCAAGTCATGGCTTAGAAGTCAGGATAATGTAAAACCAGAGGCGTTGATTATAGTCGGCTGGTCTAAGGGCGCTGAATTAGCATTGCTGTTAGCAGCAAAAGATGAACAGATTTCAAAGGTGGTGGCAATAGCGCCCAGCTCAGTTGTCTGGGCTGGCATTCTAAAGGATTGGACCAAAGTACCCGCCTCGAGCTGGACGAAAAATGGAAAAGAGCTACCTCACGTTGCTTTTAACCCGTCGGGGCCAGTAAACGGTTTAAGAGACTTGTATACTCAGTCTTTAGCGAACAGGGAAGATGACAACAAAGCTGATATTCCTGTCAATAATATAAATGCGCAAGTGGTGCTGATGACAGGCGAGAATGATGAAATTTGGCCTGCGCCGATAATGGCAAATGACATCTGCGAAAAAATGAACGCTAAGCAAGAAAATCAGTGTGAGCATATTTATTACGAGAACATGGACCACTTGTTAAATTACAAGTTCTTAGACAAGGGCACAGATGAACATCGTACATTTATTGACAAGCTAAAAGCTGACTAAAAGAATAACCGGTTTCGGCATCCATTAGGCAATGCCCAGAGGGTTCAAACCCAAAACCTATCAAAATATTAGTTCCGGGATTCTCTAGTGTTTTGTTCTACACAGTTGCGCCTGACGTTTTTTTGGGGTGCATAAAAGGTAATCAGAAAGGAGTTTAAATGCGCTATCAGGCGGTAAACTTTCAAAATAAACTAGGGCTTTTCGATGAACAGTGGTCACCCAAGATAATTGCGGAGATGAACGACTATCAGTTTAAGGTTGTTAAAATTCAGGGTGAATTTGTATGGCACGATCATAAAGAAACAGATGAAACATTTATCGTGCTTGAGGGTAGCCTCAGAATCGATTTCAGAGATGGGCACGTAGACCTTTCTGAAGGTGAGATGTATGTCGTTCCTAGGGGCATCGAGCATAAGCCTGTTGAGCAACATGAGGCGAAAGTTTTACTTATCGAACCGCGGGGCGTGGTAAATACTGGCGACAAAACTGTAAACCAAACCGCTGAAACTGATGTTTGGATCTGATGGAATTTACAGTCACAGATAACGCGACGCCTTCTTCAATGCGGTTTTGCTTAAAGTCTAAAATAACTGATGCTGCGACCGTAACGTGCCTGTTTGGAAAACCGCCCTGAAAAACTGCCAAAAGATGAATAAATATGAACTTTTCACTATTCACTAAACTTTTATCCAGAGAGGTCATTATTTTTCGAAAGTGTGCTCTCTGTATCTAAGAACGATGCAGAAAGCCAGGCATGGCAGTTGTTTTTGAAAACCTGATTACGACAAGCAGGCCATTAGATTTAATTGGCATCGTTGCACAAAAAAAAGCTATGATTGTTGGGTGTTTCTTTTGTAGTCGCTTTAGCGTGCTAGTGGGTAAAAAGCGTTCATTTTGTCGCCGGTTGCAGTTTCAAAAATGTTCAGGTTTCAGGTAATGTTCAAAAGCTAGTCCAACATGGGCTAGACCATCTTAGTTTGTTAAATGTGGGTTTTGATATACTGTGCCCCATGTTATTACCCTTAAAACGGGCTTTTAGCAAATCACTGAAGATAGTGTAAAAGCGCCTTGTACTTTAAGTCAGCTAATCGGGTGGCCGGCACAATCTCTTCATGGCCAGGAGATTGCGGCTATGGCTGGCCAGACTCACTGTGTTGGGGCACTAAATGACCCTGACCTAAAATAAAGTCAGAGCATTCGGATGTAGCCAGGCTGCGTCTGTGTTCGAGACGTCATTCACTTATATGGATATAAATATGAAAAAGGTTTTTCTCGTTATAGCGTTACTTTCATCTGGCTGCAGTTCGACTCAACATACCTCTGGCAAGCAGTTGACAGAACAACCAGTTAGCAATAGCTCGTCACACATTACCACGCCGAATAATTTCGAACTTAGCTACTCTGATACCATGAAAATTATTCGTGGAGCAGCAGAAGCAGCGCCCGCTGGAGTGAAGGGAAACTACACCTTTAAAATCAAAGCGACAGGTAGTAAAGGGACTTTCGTGTATCTTAACACTGAAGTTGACTACCGCGACCAACGCGCTGTGACCGTTGCTATTCATCCGCGCATTATTCACCAGTTAGAAAAGAAATACGGAAGCTCTCCTCAGGATTACTTTGTTAATAAATCAATCAAGGTCATTGGTGAAGCGCAGCGCATAAAAATAAATTTTAGAACCCCTTTTGGTTTAAGTGACAGGTACTATTATCAGACCCATATTATTGTGACGGATATGGCTCAAATTGAAGTGCTAAAACCTGGATCCTCATTAAGTGCTGCACTGAGTCACTAACACCGTGGCTCTTCCCTGTTCGCCGAAACATCGTTGCCCAATAGTTTAACGTAATACTGCTATGAGGATATGTATGAGAGTACTTGTTATTTTAGCCACCATTTTTCTGATCATTGGTGGGTGCACCCAAAACATAAAACCGCCCGATAAGTGGGAATATAAGGTCGTAACTATAGACCCGATGGCGCTCTCAAAGCGATTGAGAAATGATAAGGTTTCCCAAGTTAGTCAGCGTGAAGTATTACAGTTAATTGATAAAGAAAGGTCTTCGTTCTTAACAGGATATGGGGAGAAAGGGTGGGAGATTATCGCGGTTGACAAACTTACTTACACTTTTCGTAGGCCTATTTCTAGCTAGTTCGACTACAGTAAGCTCCCGTAGCCACTTGCGCTGGCTTGTAAGGATATAATTTCGCGAATGTAGTGGCGATTTATTGTCTCCCAGAGCTTAACGGTTGGTCTTGCTTGATATACCCGGTGTTAAGCAACGAAATAAAAGGATTTATTATGAATAAGATGGTTACTTGCCCTATCAGTTGCACTTTTATCTACATCAACGCTTGCAGATGATAGGTTTGGTGTATCTATTGGTACTCCCTCTCTGGTTAACTTTGTTTATAAGGGTCATGTCGCAAATCTTCCTATTCAGGTGTCAGCGGTTATTGAGGAGACACTTACAGAGGTATCGAAGTTGGCTACCGATTTGTTGAACGCAGAGGCGCATTTTCATGGGGTGGGGTTTATGTTGAAGCAGGCATTTCTGTTGGTTCAGGGGGTTACTTTAATCCACAACTGTTGATTCAGGCGGGATACCTCTGGCGTTTTTAGATCCAGCCAATCATCACGCTTAACACGATTGACCGCAGTCGCTGGAAGACAATCTCCACACAGATTTGTAATTGCAACGCTATGGTTACACCGTTAAGCGAAATGCTTAGGAATTTGAATTGATACCGACATTGAAAGCGAAAAGAATCTGTCTTCGACCCCACCGTCTCTCAGATTCCAAAGATGTTCAGCGGTTGGCAGGCGAAAAGATTATTGCTGAAATGACCGCTAACATCCCACACCCCTATGCTGATGGTGTGGCGAAAAAGTGGATTTCAAATCATGCCGGCAGGTTCAAAAACAGAGAAGCAATTACGTTTGCGATTCAGCTCTCTGAAACTAGGGAATACATAGGCACAGTAAGCATCACCCAAATCGACCGCTTTTTTGGAAATTTAGGTTATTGGATTGGTACTCCATATTGGGGTAATGGTTATTGTACTGAAGCTGCCTGCTTAATCATCAATTATGCTTTTAATGAGTTTGGCCTGAAATTACTCTACGCCAGGCACCTACCGGAGAACCCTGCGTCTGGAAATGTTATAGCCAAAAATGGCTTTGAATACAAAAGTCACGTGTTAGTTGGCCACCGAGAACTCTTGCATTATGAGTTGTCGTTTTGGAAGTGGTAAGATATTCAGAACAAAAGACTTTAAGCTCACACCTCTTTCCAGCAGAGAAACTTTATAAATCGCTGAATATTGATAACTGAGGTTTAAAATTTTTCCACTGCTCTTTTATAGTTCGCTAGCGATCGCTATGTCTTCCTTATTTGCATCATCCCTATTGGTTTTCCTAAACGATTATCCCGTGATACTGGTGTAAAGTACTTAGTTACACTGCTTGCTATAAATATCCTTATTTTGTGTGCAGCACAATTACTCATAGAACCTAAGATAAAAACCAGAATAGATTTACTAATAACCATCCCCGCATTATGCTTTCAGTTATTTTCTATATTTTTATTCTTAGAGCTGAGTAAATGATGATCCGATCAATAGTAATTTATCTGGTTTTTTATTTCCGTAACAGCCTCTTACTATAACTTTTGCACCCAGTAAAGCTGTGCATAGAACATAAAATGAGGCATTAATTCAGCCCGAATTAGCCTCCCAAACTCGGATGTAGAGCTTGGCGTGCTGAAGGAGCAGGAGCGCAACATTATTCACTATTGTCTGCAGAAAAGTAATAGTGCCTACGGACATCGTATTTTAATTTTAAGCCGGGTTATTCGCTCGGATAAATGCAGCTATATGATCAATAATGAAGTGTAAAAAAGCTTTATAAAAAACGATCATGAAAAGCCATAATTCCTGTTTATCTGACAAAAATTAACTATCATAATCCATCAAGAGTATCACCCTCAACATACACGCGGGCCTGTGCACTGTACTTAACAATCAACCCTTGTATTCATTTTCTGCCTGCTGCAGTATTGTCGTCTTAGAAAACTGTTCACTCTTAATTTTTACAAAAAATAAAAACATAATTTTATATCTTTTCATCGCTGGTTATGCCTAATTCAACTCACAGTTATTGATTCAAGCTGACTGGATGTGCCAGATTTACTTATGTTACATACCCTTTATTATTGCGAAAAATAATAATAATTAGATTATGCCACCTTTTGTTGGTGCAATGTTATCTTCATGGCCAGAGATTGGCCGAAAGTAAAAAATAAGGATATCCTTGTGAATAAGATAATCACAACTCAGTTCAATATTATTGCTACCCTTGCATTAATATTTGTTGAAATTCTTCATACAGCAGTAACGCATGAGTCGGGCTCTTCAAGTGGTGATACCTTAATGGCCACCTATGTAAGTTCTGACCTAAGCCTCCTTTTTATATTAATAAATATTGGATTACTTTCGGCCTTGATAATGTCCGGATTATTTAAACACGTATGGAATGCATTAATTTCCGATATTTTCAATCTAAGAGAAATTGTATTTAACGAAGCTTATGCTGTTTGCATCATTGTTTCCTGGGTTCTTTGGGGTTAGTGATGACAAGCGTTGTTACCTATTTTTACTGGGCATAAAAATAGATTACATTATAATAAAGTACTGGCGAACGTGATAATTTGCGCTATATTAGTCCTATAATATAGAAAGGGATTTTTATGCAACCTTACAAAAACATCCAGTCTCACAATTTGACCTTATTACTACTATTAGCACGAGTAACTGCTTATCTTGGCATAGCAGCATTGTGCTTTTCAGTTTTTATTTTAGCCTTCGTCGCTCTTACCAGTGGCTTTATGACTACTATTGCAAGTCTTGTCTTTCTACCTATCTCACTCGGGGTTCTGCTTATATCGGGAGTTATGGCAGCTATTGTAGCCGTCGAGGAAAACTATAGAATCAGGACGTTGCACCTTGTAGGCATTGACAAATTATAGACGCCATAAAATTACTCGAGTTGCTCGTTGGAACGCGTGTTCGATAACTCGTTGGATCGCGTGTTCGATAAGCAGTGCAGTCACTTTTACTATTCAATGTATCCGCGGCCGGATGGGGGATGGGGAAGACAGTCTCACCGTAAGGGAATATAATTTGAAAATTGTTGTTTTTGGCAATTCTGGTTCTGGCAAATCCACCCTGGCGTTGAACATGGCACGGCGGCATAACCTGGCGCATCTGGATCTAGACACTATCGCCTGGCTACCCTCTTCTGTGCCTGAAAGAAGACCTCATGAACAATCGAGGGAGCACGTAGAGCAGTTTACCCACCACAACAAATATTGGGTAATAGAGGGGTGTTATTCTGATCTTATCGAACTTGTTATAGAAAAAGCCTCTGAAGTTATCTTTTTAAATTTACCCGTGAGCATGTGTATCGACAACGCCAGAGAGCGCCCGTGGGAGCCGCACAAATATGCCTCTAAAAAAGCTCAGGACGCGAATTTGGATATGTTGATAGACTGGATAAAGCAGTATGAAGTGAGAGATGATACGTTCTCCCAAAGCGCTCATCAACGTCTGTTCGACGCGTTCACCGGTGCTAAAAAAGAATACACCTCCAATGTGCCACACGCTGAACTGGCCAATATAGTAAGCCCATCCTAAGTGCCCGGTCGAGTACCATAATCATAGTCACGGTTATTGTTGATTAAACAATAACTTGGTACCTCCACACATAGCCGCGGTAAAAAGACATCAAAAGCGGTGCAATATTTTATTCAACAAAATAAATATGTTTATAATATTTCTCCGTTTCACTCGGCCCGATGAAGTTGCAATAACTGAAAGTTGAAGTTAGGTTGCAAATTACCGGGCGAGGAATATTTTTTATTGGCACTGATATAAAATAAAGTATATTGAACGGATCAGGGCTCGATTTCGCCTCGCTAACACTATACTAAGGAGAGGTAATGAGTAGTATGCTGAAAAAACTGGAAAAACACAGAGCAGAATCAGAGCAGAAACTGATAGTTTTCTGTGGGATAATTGCGTTGCTTTTATTGAGCATTGGTTTGAGCATAGTAGCGAATTTATTTTTATTATCACCCTCGGCTGACCTTGCTATTCGGATAATTGGGTCTGCCGTTTTGCCAGCGTGTAGTGCCGCTTACATCTTTTATCATTATTACCGACAACACTTAACAGGCTATCGATAATTCATCACTTTGGCTCCCTGTGTAGACCGTGGTGGCTTTACTCCTGATTAGTGAAGCCTAATCATAAATAAGGCATTAGATGAAATTCTTAGTTTTTCTGGGCAGTCTTCGCGATAGTACACCACCACGACCAGCCCGCCTGGGCGTTCGGGTTACTGAAGCGATTTTGGAATGTATGACCACTTGCTACGCGCAGCATGAAACAGAACTGATTGATGTTAAGGATTTTCCGCCGGATGCTATTTTTAAACCCCACTTTGCATATCCGGAAAACAAAGCCCCTTCTCAGCTCAGGGCCCTCGCTGAGAAAATCAAACATGCCGATGGGTATATCATGGTCAGCCCCGAATATAATCACACTATGAGCCCGGCTTTGGCCAACCTGTTGAACCATTTCGGCAGTTCTTTGTACTCATATAAGCCAAGTGCAATTGTTACCTATTCTGCCGGCCAATGGGGTGGAATGCGTGCCGCAGTAGGCATGCGCACATTTCTTTCTGAGCTCGGCTGCTTACCAGTTTCTGCGATGATACACGTTCCCAGAGCTCAGGAAACATTAAACGAAGACGGCTCGCTAAAGTCAGAAGAGAATAAAGATGCCTGGTTTAATTATTTTGGCCGGACATTGAATCAATTAGCCTGGTGGGCACAGGCCACCAATGAATATCGGGAAAAGGTCGATCCTCATTCATTGATAAAATCTTTTAAAAATTCTCCGCTTGAGCGCAATGCCCCCTGACACTCTGCAGCGCAACAGTCGCTTATCCAACCTGCTCACACCGCGGCTATAGTTAAGGACAGTCACCTGAAGGATGACAGTTTGAGACGCTCACTTTTACTATCGTTTAGGACAGTCACCTAAAAGAGGACAGTTTCAGACGCTCACTTTTACTGCCGAACTTTTTGTCCAATTCACGTATCTCCGAATATGGCCCTGAGTACAGTATAAATTTGTTGCTGCATCGGCATAATGGCAACATCTTTTTTGTTTGTGTTACGACCATGCCACGACCCCGCAAAAGCCTTATAAACCTTAACGACACCTCTTATTATCACTGCACCTCACGCTGTGTGCGCCGGGCGTTCTTGTGTGGTAAAGATAAGCAGACAGGGAAAAGCTACGAGCATCGACGGCAATGGGTAGAGGACCGCCTGCTATTGCTCGCTGACGTGTTTTGCGTTGACGTCTGTGCCTATGCCGTTATGACTAACCATACACATGTGGTATTGCGCATCAATAAATCCAAAGCCAACTCACTATCTGATAGTGAGGTTATCAGGCGCTGGCATAAATTGTATAAAGGTATGGTGCTTGCCCGACGGTATCTCATCCCTGCTGAGCAACAAACGCTTTCAGAAGCTGAAATTGAAACCGTAAAAAGTCTTGCACAGGTGTACCGCCATCGTCTTTATGATATCAGTTGGTTTATGCGACTGCTTAACGAATATATCGCGCGGCAAGCCAATAAAGAAGATGATTGCACCGGGCACTTCTGGGAAGGAAGGTTTAAATCTCAGGCGCTTATGGATGAAGCCGCCCTGGCAGCCTGTATGGCTTACGTGGATTTGAATCCTATCAGAGCTGGTATCGCTGACACACTTGAAACATCGAGTCACACCAGTATTAAAATGCGAATTGTCGCCGCTGAAGTAAAAACACAGCCTGCGCCTCTTCTTTCCCTTAAAAACAGCTTAGGAGATGCTGAAACGGATGCGCTACCTTTCCACATTGAGGACTACCTGGGGCTGGTTGAAGTAACCGGCCGTTACTTTCATCCAGAAAAGCGAGGAAAAATTAGTCAAACCACACCGGGCGTGCTTTCTCGCCTCGGTTTAAACACAGAATCATGGCAATTAATGGTAACCGGCATTGAAAGCGCTTTCGCAACATCCATAAGCATTGAGGAACTGAATAGACGGCGAAGCAGGCTCCTGGCAAATCGCACTGGCTGAACTTAGTCACGTAATCGTTACACACCGCTCTGTTTACCGCACCCGCTATGTATTGCTCATAGGCTTAAATACACATCCCAGAAAAGCTATCTGCCGCATTAGTACCAAGATCGCCTTTGTGTAATTTCGACGTTCAGCTTTAAAACATTTTTGTATTAATCACGTCCAATACAATTTGTATTGCTTTATGTAAACATTTCTTTTGCTCATAGTGACTGTCTTTTGGTGACTTTTCTGTGAGTATGCCACTTATAGAGTGACTGTCCCTTATATGTTTCTCATAACCGCTCATGAGTTTCAATTTCAAGCAATTGTTCTTGAGCAATCTCATCTTCTATACGCGGATCAAGTGTCGCCGCTAACGGTGATTGTGTTACATCCGACGCACTGAACACATAATCTGAATGCGCCATGCGCTCTCTGTTCTGACGACTATTTATTAGAGTGAGTAAGCTAAACATCATCGCAGATAAGACTGCAATAGCGCCGTATAAAGAGGTATGTCCCAGCAACGTCATGATTTGTGCTAACGCAATTGAGCCGATGCCCGCCCCACAGCCAAATATCACAAGCAGTGCTGCCGATACACCGACTCGCTCATCATCTGAAACTCTTGAATTCGCCAATGCAGAGGCCAGTGGGTACAACGTAAATGCAAAGGTGCCAAACAGATAGGAGAGTATGAACATTTGAGCCTCGCTTAACTCTTCCATCATAAATGCGGCACCTACAATAATTAGCGCTATAGCATTAAACCTCAGCAGAAGGCTTCGTCTTACACGGTCGGAAAGAACGCCCATAGGCCACTGCGCCAACAACCCTGCTACGATAGCCACAGACATAAACAAAGCTATTTCCTGCGCATCAAACCCCGCTTGATTAGCAAACACAGGGGCCAAGCCGTAAAAACTACCATTTATTATCCCGGCAAAAGCCATAGCTGTAAGTGATTGCGGCACCAATTTAAAGTAACTTAGCGTACTCGTTTCCAGAGGTTTTATCGGTCTAGGATGAATCCGACGTGTCAGCGCTATGGGTACAATTCCAACTGATACGACAAAGCACACGAGAAATAAAGGTGCATAATCCAGCGTCTCAAACTGCGCCAAAGCTAATTGCCCCAACACCGTGCCCAGATATGACGTGATCATATAAACAGAAAATACCCGGCCGCGTTGCTCATGGTTGGCTTGCTCGTTGAGCCAACTCTCCAAAATCATGAAATTACACATCATACCGATACCGACAACGAGCCGAAGCGCTAACCACACATAAAGGTTATCAATGACACCATGCAGAGAAACACACGCTGTAACTCCCGCCGTACAAGCTGCAAATGAACGAATATGCCCCACTGACTTAATTAAAAAATAGCCAACCTTAGCGCCGAAAAGCAAGCCCAGGTAATACAAACTAGTTAAAGCACCTATCCAAATAGTTGAAACATTTTGCTGGCCGAGATAGAGGGCAAGATAGGTGGTAAGTAGCCCCATACCACCAACCAGAAAGAAATTTGCCAAGTATAAAGAGAAAAAAGCGCGCACGCAGCCACCCTGAGAATAACGTTTCGCTAACGATAGTTGTTTTTTGTATATTTCGATAATACTTTATCAATAACAGGTAAAAATATTGTCTCCCCCACCACCGTAGCGCTTCATCCACTGACTGTACTCAACCTTCTATCATGTTTGGTAACCCCAAAGCCTAAGTAATCCGACCAATATTTATTAGGGACAGTCACTATGGTGATAGACGCGTTCGATTGAGTACTTAAGCTCATAATATCTTTGGTAGGCAGTCTTTGGAGCGTTTTTAAGGAACTTTGTAACGAACAAGCTTACTGAAATATTATATCTATCCTCCTTTGCTCTTCGGCTGAAGAGCGTATTTTCCAGGACCAGTCGCTTCTGCTCTCACATTTCTGATTTTTTCTGGCAGTATCTGGAGAATGTTACCTGCGCTTTTTTTCAAAACTTATAGTATCCTGCTATGCACGATGACTTTGCAGCCTCAGCACTATTTTAGATGGATGACGATAGATGGCCGGACGCTGAATAGTTATTAAATATAAGTTCGACTGTCGTGTCGTAATGAAAGAGGCATTTGCTGTCAACACCAGAGCCTTTCTTTGCCAAAAAAAGACTCTTACTTTATCAATATTGAAGTTATTCATTGAATATGAATATTATCTGGAAAACATATGAAACTATTGGTCCGAAACTTAGATCGAGCAACTACTGAGGAAGAACTGAAAAGTCTTTTTGAAAAATTTGGTTCGGTGCAATCATGCAATTTAGTGATAGATTCAGATACCGGTAAGTCCAAGGGATTTGGTTTTGTTGAGATGCCAAAGGTAGTTGAAGCGAAGGCCGCATTGCAAAATCTTGATGGCACACCAATTGGCGATAATAAAATTCGAGTCAGAAAGGCCGAGAATAAAAAACTTTAGTCTTTTTTAGCGCTTTCCCGCGACCTATACCATATCGCTTCCACTTTTTGCTTAATGCGTTAGCTGGCTAACAATATTGTAAGGATTTACTCCTTTCAAGTCTGATAGCGTCTGGGTATTTTATATCTGGTAAAGCCTGTTGTCGCCAGGCGAAGTCAAGTGACTGTCCATTGTTTGCTTAAAGTGACTGTCCGTTGTCTACTGCTATATCGCTCCCAGCTATCGTTTAATGCGTTAGATGGCAATAATCTTGAAAGGGTTTACTCCTTCAAAGTCTCATAGCCTCTGGATATTTTATATCTGGTAAGCCTTTAAGCACCAGACAAAGTCGAGTGACTGTCCAATGTCTGTCGCAATGCCTGTCGCTAAGCATTTTTTCACTGCTAAAACAGAGTATTCCTGATGCGAAACCGCACTCTTTGTTTGCTTTTCTTGCCATATACTGGCCCAGGGTAGAGCTGACTCTAAATTGCCCGATTAGATAAAGTATAGAAAACGCTTTACCTCACTAATCAAGACACAAGCTCAGGTATACGACGTACGTTTGGGAAAATAAGCTCCCCGCTATTTTGAAATAATAACCGGGACTACGAAGTATTTTTACCCCAGTAAATAAGGATATGTTCTATGTCGAAAATAAAACCCGTTGTGCCGAATCGCATTGTGGCCGGTATATGGCTGGTTTTATCAATATTGCTTGCAGGGACTGCCATTACGCTGATGTCTGCTGGTTTAATCTTATTGGTACCCGCGATATTGGGTTTAGCCTGGCTGGTGTTTGTGATGGCAAGACAGCGCACAGTTACCCTGGCGCTGCCAGTAGAAAAATATGAACGGTTAATGCGCTGGTCAGGCCTGATAACCGCGCTTTGGGCAAGTCTTGCCACTGCGCTGACCGACCTAATATCTCTACCATGATCGGCTAAAGCACTTCACCTTTATGGTACACAAAATGCAGTTAACTGTCTGCTTCATAAAGAGTTATATCTCATAGTGAAAAGACAATGTTGAATCTGATCGCACTATAGTACAAAGGATGATGCCATATGATAGCGACACGCAAAAATTTAAAAAACATACATTATTGCAGGATTAACCAGACGCTATATAATTCAGATAATCGTAGAGTCAGCGTTTAACTTTCCGTAAGTAGGATAACAGACGGCAAACTTTTCAGAGATTCGACAAGATGGAAGCGTTTATTCACGGTCCGACAGGCGCAGTTCACACTATTTTTGCAAGTGCAGCACTCCTACTTGGCGCGTTTGTTCTGTTTAAGCCTAAGGGGACAAAACAACATCGAATATATGGTTACCTGTACGTAGTTAGTATGCTCTTGCTCAACATTACCGCCATTCCTATCACCAACATGACAGGCAGTATCGGTTTTTTCCATGTTTTCATAGTAATTAGTCTGCCCACGATACTAATGGCCATGTATTACCCGCTTTTCGCCCGGACAACGAAAAACTGGATGATCAAACATTTTTCGTATATGTACTGGAGCTATGTAGGACTTATCGCCGCTTTTATTGCTGAGGTTATGGTAAGACTGCCATTGCTTATGGGCCAGTCCAGCCCGTCCTTTGAACAACCTGGATCTGCAACAGCCAGCATTTTCACTGCTACAGTTATAATGTTATTTGTGATGGCAGTGGCTGAGTACCTGTTCAGAAAATACCGTCGCCAATTATTTCATTAATCTGCTTTGTTAAACGTGTACTCATAGATGAGCCTTGATTTAAAAGTCGTGCAGAGAACTTGCCAGGTCAATTTGCACGCTCCCCACTTGCCACTTATCGGTACCCCCTTCGATGCCCCACAATTTACTATCAAAGCCAATAAGCTTGTCAGTTACTTCTCCACTGTAATCCGCGGGCTTGTATGCTGTTGCCAATAATACCTGCCTCGCAAGCTCTGAATACGTATGTATATTCCTTAACATGGTGTTAACCGTTATGCTGAGTGGATCGAATACCAACGGAACCTTATATGCACCATTTAACTTTCCGAACATTTTGGCGTTGCGCCGCAGTGATGATTAGCGCTACGGCCCTCCTCTCCTGCACTATGAGTGAAGAAAACCGTCTACACAAAAACGAATCCGCCAGTTCTGCTGACTCGACGAAAAACGCCGGCAAACCCGTGGTGTATCAGGTTTTCACCCGGCTTTTTGGCAATACCAATACTACCAATAAACCCTGGGGTACACTGGCAGAAAACGGTGTAGGTAAATTTGATGATTTTACTGATACGGCTCTCACGGAGATCCGTAAATTAGGGGTTTCCCACATTTGGTATACCGGCGTTCCTCATCATGCACTGGTTACTGATTACACCGAATACGGTATATCCCAGGATGATCCTGATGTGGTTAAGGGACGCGCGGGTTCCCCTTACGCGGTTAAAGATTATTACAGCGTAAACCCTGATCTTGCTACCAACCCCGCCAAACGCCTGGAAGAGTTTGAAGCGCTTATTGCCCGTACCCATGCCCATGATATGAAAGTGATTATTGATATAGTCCCTAACCATGTAGCCCGTGATTATGAATCATTAGACTCACCAAGTGACGTCAGTGATTTTGGGGCCAATGACGATACCACGGTCACTTACGCCCGTGATAATAATTTTTATTATGTGGTGAACGAAGATTTTGCGGTACCGCAGGACGATAATTACATCCCGCTGGGTGGTGATTCCCATCCGCTTGCAGATGGTAAGTTTGTTGAAAGACCGGCAAAATGGACGGGCAATGGCGCCAGGGCCGCGCAGCCTTCGATAAATGACTGGTACGAAACAGTCAAAATCAACTATGGTGTGCGCCCGGATGGCAGTTATGACTTCCCCAGACTCCCCGCTGGTTATGCCAACAAATCTTTCTCTGAGCATGCTGCATTCTGGCAGGGCAAGTCTTTACCTGACTCCTGGTACAAATTTCGAGACATCGCTCACTACTGGCTGGACAAAGGCGTCGACGGTTTTCGTTTCGATATGGCTGAAATGGTACCTGTAGAATTCTGGTCGTTTTTAAACTCATCGATCAAGATGAAAAACCCGGAAGCATTTTTACTGGCTGAGGTGTATCAGCCGGCTAAATACCGTACCTATCTGCATCAGGGTAAGATGGACTATCTTTATGACAAAGTTGGATTTTACGACACCCTGAAAACTGTCATGCAAGGCGACGGTGATGTCTCTTCGCTACTCAAAAGCCACCAGCAGGTTAGCGACATTGCTCCGTCAATGCTCCATTTTTTGGAAAACCATGACGAACAACGTATCGCGAGCCCGGAATTTGCCGGTGACGCCAGTAAAGGTAAACCAGCCATGGTGGTCTCTTCGCTAATCAGCGCTTCTCCCATCATGCTTTACTTTGGTCAGGAAGTGGGCGAAGACGGCAGTGAAGAAACCGGCTTTGGCGACCCATCCCGTACGACTATTTTCGATTATGCCGGCGTACCTGCGCATCAGCGCTGGATGAATAATGGTGCGTTTGATGGCGGCCAGCTGTCCGCCGACGAAAAAGCATTACGTAACTTTTATCAGTCTTTGTTGACAATCGCTGCGACGAATCCGGCAGTTAATGGCGAGCTGATCAGCTTACACGATGCCAATCTGACTGACTCAAAAAATTATACCGAGCAGCAACTTGCTTTTATTCGTGCGCAAGGAGATAACCGGTTACTGGTAGTAACAAATTTCTCTGACCAAGCTGTAAAGGATCTGACAGTCACTTTGCCCCCTGGTGTTGTAAAACAACTGTCGCTACGCGCGGAACATCCGCTACGTGGTGAGCTTGACTCTGGCAATGACGCTACTTTCAAGCAGACAGAAAACAATAGCCTGGCGGTCACTTTGTCACTAAGGCCCAATGGTTCTCAGATTTTTTCATTTTAAATAAGTCCGTCATCAGAGCCGTATTGTCTGCGGTTTTGATGAATAGATGCTTCGTGCGAGGCTTTTCTGTCCCGCACGCCATTTTTTAAACAGTGGTAACGAATAATGAAACATCCATTACGCTTTGGAATAAACCGGTGGCTGGCCCTGGTACTCTTGATGTGCCTGCCACTACTAACACAGGCTCGAAACCTCGATGATATTGCGGTTGACGAAAACGCTGTTACCCTCAATCTTTCCGACGGGGTGAACGTATCGCTGCGATTCTTACCGTATAACAGTGTAGAGGTGGAATATCATGAACCTGGCGAAGGTAACTTACCGGGCCTGGCACTTGCGCCACAGCTTTCCCCCCAGCGCCCGGCGATTGAAAAAAATCAGTCCGGCTATGTATTAACAGCAGGTAAGGTCAGCATCAACGTTACTGCATCACCGTTTAAACTGACATTTGGCTATCAGGGTGAAGTCAAAACCGCTGAAGCCTCGGGGTATTTTAATACGGCCACTTTACGTGGCTTTCGCTTTCAGCTGAAAGCGGACGAAAAGCTTTATGGCGGCGGCCAGCGAGTGCTGGGCATGGATCGTCGCGGTCACAAAATGCCGCTATACAACCAGGCGCATTACGGCTATACCACTGAATCTGACCAGATGTACTACTCATTACCCGCCGTACTGTCTTCCTCTGATTACGCTATTTTGTTTGATAATACGGCAAAGGGCTCACTGGATATCGGCGCCAGCGAAAAAGATATTTTACAATTTTCCGCCGTAGCGGGGCGCAGAGCATATATTGTGACCCTGGGCAACTCCACCCGTGATGTTGCGACAAACGTGGTAAGTGTTACCGGCCGCCAGCCGTTGCCCTCGCGGTGGACACTGGGTAATTTCGCCTCACGATTTGGTTACCATACAGAACAAGAGACCCGCGAGGTCGTTCAACTGTTTCAAAAGGAGGATATGCCCCTTGATGCAGTCGTCTTGGATTTGTACTGGTTCGGCAAAGATGTCAAAGGCCATATGGGTAACCTGGAATGGGACAGCAATGCATTTCCTGACCCTGAGTCTATGATCGCTGATTTCAAACAACAGAATATTAAGACAATTTTGATCACTGAGCCTTTTATTCTGACGTCCTCAGCCAAATACGGTGAGGCCACTTCCGCTGATGCACTGGCAAAAAATATCGCTGGCGGCCCGAAAACCTTTGATTTTTTCTTCGGCAATACCGGCTTGGTGGATGTGTTCAGTGACGGTGGACAGGCATGGTTTTCGGCCCAGTATCAACGTTTGCTAAAGCAGGGTGTCGCTGGATTTTGGGGAGACCTTGGCGAGCCTGAGGTCCATCCTCAGGATACCCTGCATCAATGGAATGGCCAGCCTGTTACTGCTGATGAAATCCATAACGCTTACGGCCACAAGTGGGCTCAGCTGGTGTACAACACTCTGCAGCAGGCACAGCCTGAAAAGCGACCTTTTTTACTGATGCGCGCTGGCTTTTTAGGCTCACAAAGATATGCCATGGTGCCCTGGACCGGCGACGTCAGTCGCAGTTGGGGTGGACTAAAGCCGCAGGTTGAACTGGCGCTGCAAATGAGTGTTTTTGGTCTGGCTTATACTCATAGCGATTTAGGTGGTTTTGCCGGGGGAGAGGCCTTTGATGCGCAGCTATACTTGCGCTGGCTTCAGCTCGGTGAGTTTCAACCGGTGTTCCGCCCTCACGCCCAGGAAGACATCGCCCCGGAGCCGGTATTTCACAGCCAGCGGGTAAAAAATGTTGCCCGTAAGATATTACATGAGCGATATGCCATGTTGCCTTACAATTATTCTTTGATGGCAGAAAACAGCCTGACCGGCATGCCGCTTATGCGCCCGCTAAGCTTTTATCACGACTCCCCAGAATGGTTTGATCATGTCGACAGCTTTTACTGGGGTCCCTCGCTACTGGTCGCGCCGATCACGGAGCCAGATGTGAAACAGTGGCAAGTCTCTTTACCGCCGGGAATTTGGTTTGAGCGAGAAACAAACCAGCGCTATGAAGGTAATCAGCAGGTAAGCGTTGCTACCGATATCACGTCCATCCCCGTATTTATTAAAAATGGCGCGATAATCCCTAAAATTGAGGCTGTTAACAATACGGCGCAGGCTGATTTCAGCCGCCTTCAGGTGCATGTCTGGGCCGGTCAGGGATTTAATCAAAACACCTTTACTTACTTTGAGGATGATGGCGTCTCAGTCATAGCAGCTGGTGAGCCCCCCGCTTATCAGATTAAATTTAGTGTAAAGCCAGAAGATAACCAGATTGCACTGAGCGCGCAGGCAAAAGGTGAATATGATTCGATGCCTTCCTCACGCAGGATAACCTGGCATATTCATGGTTTAACCACTAAGCCTGCGGGTGTGACGCAAAATGGCCAACCTATAAATAACCAAGCTGTTAGCTGGAGCTCAAATAACCAGGTGCTGAAGATAAAACAGGATTTTAATGCCACGACAGCCGTGATAATTACTCCATGATATCTGGACAGTCACTGCATCGTAAGATGTAAGACCGTAAAATGTGGACAGACACTGCTTAATAATCAGCGGTACCCATTTCGCCACCGGGCGATTTAGGCATTGTCTTTCCCACCCGCAATATCAGTTGCAGTCTTCTACTTCTCAATTAAGGCCTTTATGAAATGGTCCAATGCAGTGGACAGTCACCGCCTCAATGCAGTAGACAGTCACTAAATCACAACCTGCAATGTCCACTTTAATTGGTAGCTTCCGTCATTATGGCATAGAGAAACAGGACTTCTAGCGATTCACCGACTCTTTTCACGGCTGAGGTTAAAAGGTGGACAGTCACTACTCGTAATATCCGGACAGTCACTAAAATCATCCACGCCCACCTTGCCATTAACCTCGGCTGTCCTACCTTAACCGCACATATCTTCTGGCCGATTTATCAACAACTTCACGGATGAACAATGAAATTACTTATCCTCTTTACCATATTCACGTTGGTACCATCAAACTGACAGCCTAATGGGGATGAGGCTTTTAATGAGGCATCCCTTAGTCTGCAAGGGCAAATGTTTGAAACCTTGTCACAAAAACCCGGGCGGTGCACACAAACCGGAATATGCAACTTAAATACCTGTACGCAGTTTATGGCCTCATTGTGGAACAGCCCGGGACTTTGAGCAGCTTGAAAGCTTTTTTGCCAACCTAAAAAAGTTACATCGCCATTGATACTGATGCCACCATACACGGTGTTACGGCAACGCAAACTGTTGGCCAACCGCTGGCACTGATAATAAATGAAAATACTGAACAGCATAAAAACTGCGGCAAACCGCATAACCATTTCTGATGTCTGAAAAGATAGTCGCACTGCTGGCCACGTTACAATCACATCGTATCTTTTGGTTTCTGCGCTTATGTTCACAGTCACACGTTGTAACAATTGCCATGGTGACGATATGAAAATTTTCTTTTAGCCTGAATATTATCCATTGAGTGGCTAATACACATTAGTCACCATATTTGTTTTTTTTCAGATATAAGGAAATAGTATGTTGAAAAAAACGTTGTTGGTTGTCGCCGCCCTTTCTTTATCTTCAGTGACATTGGACAGTCTCGCTCAGGGTAATCCTTCCTCATCACAGCCGCCTCCCCCTCAGAACCTGCGCACTTCGGTCGGCATTGGCGCCGGTATTATGTACAGCGGCCTCGGTGCAAATTTTGCGTTAGTTTCCGAGCACGATTTGAAATATGTTTCAGCAGGCTGCCGGTATGATGATGAATGCGGCTTTGGTATTGGGTGGATAAAGACCGACCTGATTGATACCGGGTCTAATAAACATGGTTTAGGCCTGTATTTTGCCAAGGTCGATGAAGAAGTATCACGCTCCAGATCAGTGTGGCAGTACGAAGACAGGGTCGTTTATCACACAGAGCGCAAGGATGTGTATGGAATTGGCGTTAGCTACACCTACTTTTGGAATGGCATTAATCAGCCGGGCGTGACCTTGGGTACCTCTGCCCATATTAAAAATTCAGATGACGACAATCGCCTGGGTGTTGGATTGCAATTGGGATATCAGTTTTAATCTGCTAAATAAGGTCACGAGATGGTCGCATAAATGGGCACCGAGTGATTTCAAAAAGGAAATATTATGATGAATACTCTTTACCGGATAGTGGTCGCACTGGCCTGTTTGGCGGCAGCGTTTACTGCGTATAGCTTCGGTCATGAAACGGGTATGTTTGTATTTGTCGTAGCCGGCTTTGCCCTTGAAGGAGCCTTCTGGCTAAAGCTTTTTCCCACTAAGAAAAAGACCCAGCCCCTTCTGTAGCAACGGTTGCGCATTGCGCCGCGGATCCGGGCTGTATCGAAAGAATAAAACCATCGGCGTGGATACTTTCACAAGTATCTCTTTGTTGATGGCCGGTTTACTAATTCGGTTGGTACTGCTTAACTTTTGCTTTAAGCGAACTTACAACAGATAGAACAGCATATCCGTTGTCAATTTCCAGACTGGGTGCTTTTTACATTGACCACACAATCATCACACGCGACTATACTGATGAAGTGCTGTATATGAAACATGCGTATCCACTGCTATTCAATCATAAGGAATGTGATAATGAAGTATTTATTGCTAGTCTTGCTCGCCAGTATCATAACCGCTTGCGTGTCAGGTCCGCCTGAGGCGGGCATCAATAAAGCATACTCGCAGAACGGTGCGATTGTAACTTCTCCATCCCAGCCGGGTTGGGTCTTGTTGGAGCACACCACCAATACAGTGGTTTTTGCCAGAGCATTGGCTGATAACCATTCAGTGGTCGCCAATACCTACTATTTCTGGATAGGTGACGCTGCCAGTGATGCCGTCTTTTTTGAAAAAATTATTGAAGGCAGAGAACAGACAAATAATAGAGAGCGCTTTAATCAGCTTGTGGTCGATTATCACGAAACCACATTTAAGGGCCAGCCATGCCTGAAATATCGTGGTGTAGCCGAGTACCAGCGCGACCCCACTAAAATTCCCGATAGCGATGACTATTTTAGTAATATCGGCTATATCTGCAGAGCCCCTTCTGATGCGGCCAGTGCGCTGTTAATGGAAGTCTCTTATCGCTCCTCATCAAAACAACTTCCCGTAAATATCGAACACATTGCCGACACCTTTTTTGCCGACATAACATTGACAGATAGCGACTAACCAGGGATACCGGGCAGCCCGCCCTCAGTCGGTTAAGAAAACATACAAAAGGATTTGATGGACTATTCAACGCATACCTGCAAACAATTTATTGCAGCATGGAAAATCGCAGATTCCCACCTGAAGGATCTGCAGCAGCATACTATTCGAACAAACCTGAACAAGCCCCCTACGGTAGTCCTTGCGGCGGGCCTGTCAGCTTACGGCAAGGCTAAGCGCTATAACTTCCTAAAATATCTCTGGCGTAATAATCGGATGGATTTTTCCCCCAGTCCTGCTGCGGGTAAACAACACTCGGGCCCCTGTTCGCATTGCTATTGGAAGATCAGTTGCAGAACAAATCGTAAACGCATCGACCATGCAATAATAAGGGGGGGTGCATTTAGCAGCGTGCTCATCAGTGTTAGTTGCACCGCTGGTAGCAGAAAACACTGGGTTAAAGAAGCCGGGCTTAAACTATCCGGCGTTTTATTGTGTATTGCCGGCTGCGTTACCAAAAAGGGGTTTCAATGACACTGGTCCAGTCCCGTCAGCAGCATTTCATTGCATTACTGATACGCTTTACCCTTTTTTTACTGTATACCATCGTTTTTTGCTTCTTCCTGTCTCCATTCACAGAATCAAAACAACTTCTGGTAGAAGTAGCCACAATCTGGCTGGTGGTTAATGGCAGCATTTTCATCTGGCTGGCGCTTTTTAATTCGGGCCATTCAAAGCTTGCTGAGCACAGCCTGAGGCTAGGTGAGAGTGGCATTACTTACTCGCGCTTTACCAAAAATTCATTTATTGCCTGGCAGAATATAGCAAGCTGGTGCATTAAGAAGGGTCTCAATGGCTCTTTTACCATTCGTGGAGAAGATAAAAATCACATCGCTTTTGGTTACTTCACATTTTCGTCACAGCAGCGCGAGCTTATCGCTGAAACGCTTCACCAGCACTGCCCGGACAAAAGACAATACTAAAACTACTGCTTTCGACAATGTTTAGTTTATCACGTTGACCAGTAACAAAACCGCGGCTGATTAACATCAGTCAGTCCTCACTTTCACTGAGCAGGGAAAGTCTTAAACATGGCACTGGAAAATCACCGAGAAACCACAGTAATGCTGCCACAGATAAACCCACTGGCGAATTAAAGTAGGGATAGCACCATCCCGGTGCCTGGCTTATCACATGGCTTATCTAAGTTTTTTGTCTATTTATCATGAATTTAAAAAATACTATCTACTGAAGCTAATTTATTTTATGGTAGCAATGCACAATCCAAATTAATCAATACACGCACAATTATCAGGAGAGCAAAGGGATGTCAGAAACTCAGCATAAGGAATCCACTGTAACGCACCCCCCCACCGGTCCAGTAGCTGACTCATCATTATCCGAGGCGCAACAACAGGCTAAAACCCACGCGCTGGTAGCTTATGTCTTTATGGTTCTGGGCTTAATCACCGGAATTTTCTGGCTGGCGGGCGCTATCTGGGCCATGGTGAAAAAGGGCGACGCGCGGGGTACGCTGTTTGAAGATCATTACGCTAATATCATTAAAACATTCTGGGTAGGCCTGGCGGTCACTATATTGAGTCTCATTCTGTCAGTTGTACTTATTGGCTACATCACGCTTTTTGCAGTATGGATCTGGTCAATTTATCGCATCATCAAAGGTCTTGCGCGGCTCACTTCCAACAAGCCGTATTATCAGTAATCGCCTTTGTAACGCCTGCGCTTTTACTGCTTACTTACGCGACTCACTGGTAAATCTTATCGTGGTAGGCTAAGGTCTACCACTACGGGAGCTTTTCTACACGAGCAACCTGTATAGCTGATTATTTTCAGGCTAAAGAACCCATTTAGTATTCCCAGTGTTGTCGGTATCGCTTTGTCGCTGCAGACAAAATATGGAACCTGTTGAACATAGCTTCCCCTTACGTCTTAACAACTCATTTTGATAGCAGAAGGAGGCGCAGCGATGGATCATCCACTTTCCTGTGAATGCAAAGGTATTCAGGGGCATGTTCGTCCCGGGGCCGTTGCCAGTCGCGTATTATGTTACTGCAAAGACTGCCAGGCCTTCGCCCGTTTCCTGCAAGTAGAGGATACCGTTCTTAATGTTCAGGGCGGAACCCATATCGTTCAGCTGGCTGCTTCGCGCGTGTTTTTTTCGCAGGGTAAGGAGCATCTTGCGGTTGTTCGCTTAAGTGAGCACGGGCTGCTTCGTTGGTATGCCAGCTGCTGCAATACGCCGATTGGAAACACTCTTCCTACCAGTCAGCTGCCCTTTATTGGGCTGGTGGATAACATTCTTAATCAGGCGGCTATACCCAAAGATTTTCCAGGCAAAACTGCTGTGGTACATACCCAGTCTGCTATTGGCCAGCCTAAACCTGAAGCTCACGGATTGTCAGGCACAATGTGGCGTTTCTTACGCATTGTGGCAAAAGCTCGTATGTCTGGCGCGTACAAGCGCTCGCCGTTTTTTACTGATGAAGGTAAACCTGTGGCGACACCCAAGGTGCTAACCGATGAGCAACGGGAAAGCCTGAAACAAGCACCGCGCTCTTCAAGGTAATAATGTTAAATGTTACGTTCATTGTGAAACCGCAGTCAATTGACCGGCAGTATCTGTGTCCCGGAAAAGTCGATCGGTCACTAACATAGAAATGAAACAGCGTCTTTTCCCTACTTTCTTCTCGTAGTCAACAAGCAGATACAATGAATGCGTTTCTCGGGCTGCTGTATGACCGGATTAGCCAGGGTATTATACTCGACTTTGACAATACCGATGAAATAGCCCAATTTACAACAGATTACCGACCCGCTTCATCAAACTAAATGACCAGGCTTCGCTGATAGTACTGGTGCGACCGATATTCCAAAGACCCTCTCGTTTGTATAAGAAAAAATCACGCTTATTACACTAAAGTTTAGTTTCTTAACCTCACTCTCTGGACTACTTTTTTAGTATCGGACTCCGCCAGGCTTGGCGACAGTGAAATTACAGGGAATGACTCATGGCCTATCAGCGTTGGCAGAATACAGCAGACAGCGAACGATTGTTAACCCCGCGACTATATCGGGTAATCTTTATCCTGCTTTGCCTTAGTGTGCTGTTCATAGGACTGCACTGGATGATGCTCTGTTTTTTACTGCCGCTAATAGTGATTCACGAAATTGCGCTGTTTGGAGCAAGAAAACCAAGCTTGTCGACAACCACCATTTGTCAACATAGTCCCTGGCAGGTGTTGCGCGCCTCAGACGGTTATCTGTATATCGGTAATCGTGCTCTGCCTTTATCCTCGATAACCGAAGTTACACTGAACTGTCACCCAAATTATGTGGCTTTGCAGTTGCCCTACAACAGGACTGATAATTTTTTTCCTGAAGTAAGATTCAGTCCTGTATATCTGCCGGCAGTAAAAGCGTTTATCCGGTTGCGTATGCCTGATTCCACAATGCGTGTTACTGAATCAACTGAGGCGATAGTATCTTCAGGTACCAAACACCCTGTGAGTTGATTACTAAAGCAAACGCGGTTGCTGGGCTAAGACTACCGAAGATCACTGTTAACCCGCTGCAACCTATAAGGTTACATAACTATATTATTATATTTTGACAGCTGTTATATGAAAGAATTCTAGGAATGGCTGGGGCTGTTGTATATAATTTGTTAAAACGCGTAAGCGCGTTATGCTGGTGCTGTTGTTACGCGACAGGGGCGCCTGGTTTCTCCGGGTACATAAGAGGGCATGCTATGTCTGTCTACCTTTGCATTAGCGGTTTTTTATTCAGCGCATATCTTATTGCCAACTTATGGGCAATGCGTTCAAACCGATTAAATCAGCCTTGTTATGTGCTAACAGACATGGATGGTCTGGTTGGGGTGCGGCATAACAGTTTGTCTCGCCTGTTTGCTGGTTTTGCTACACTGGTACCCAAGCAGCATATTCGCCGTATCCAGGTATCATCAGACTGCCTTATGCTATTTACCCACGCCGACGATTGTGTCAATATCTGGTTGTCTGACCGCTACCTGCCAATTAATGCTCACTACGCAAAAATGCTTTTCCCCCAGGCAGAGTTTATTGAGACGCCTTTCTTACCGTAAATTTTAAGTTTTACTGCCAATATTTACAAACATAAAACAGTGTATTAACGGTTTATACAACATTCGTAAAGCTAGCCTACCGCCTGACGTTTTTGCACCACTTTGGACATCCTCCCTGCCCCTCGTGATTACGTCTTCTAGCCGTATAATTGCGCCCGATTTGTAATACTCAGCTTCGGAAGATTTAGTCATATGCAAAAAACACAACACGGTTTTATTGAAGACCTTTTTGCGCTGGTCTGTGCCGGACTCTTTGTCGCTTTTGGTGTTTATCTGTTTCAGTCGCAAGACCTGATGGTAGGTGGTGCAGCCGGGCTTGCGCTGTTGGGAACCCATGCGTTACCAATGGATTTTGGGGTCCTGTTCTTTATTATAAACCTGCCTTTTTATGCGCTGGCGTGGACGCAGATTGGCAAACGCTTCACCATTAATACATTTATTTCGGTGACCACTGTATCGGTTCTGTCAGAGCAAATTCCAAAATTTGTCGATATCTCCAATGCGAACCCGCTATTTGCTGCGATATTCGGTGGTATGTTGATAGGCGTGGGTATGCTTATCATGTTTCGGCATACATCCAGTTTAGGAGGCGTAGGTATTCTGGCATTCTTTTTACAGGGAAAGTACGGCATTCGCGCGGGGATGTTTCAGCTTAGTGTAGACACCATTATTCTGCTCAGCGCACTCATTTTCATTGACTGGCCACTGGTAGTCATCTCTGTGCTGGCAGCAGTTTGTCTGAACATGGTCCTGTCACTCAACCATCGTCCGGAACGCTATGATGCAGCACCACGTGATCGCCAGCTTCATGCCGACCCTGGCGCTCAGCCACAGGGCAGTTAACCAAGTGTGTTGAAATTAAAAGGGCTGCCCGATGCAGCCTTTTTTTGTGCAAAAAAACCCGGCAAATGCCGGGTAGGAATATGAGGATGTCTTCACTGCTTGTTGGTATCTCACGCAAACCACGCGTTAAACAACGGATGATTTTTTGTTTTCACTGCCAGTGGGCAAGATGATACTGGCAAATCTCCCAACGCTCAGGCGACATAAGGATTATAGCGATAAATCAGGGTCTTTGCTGTTAGTCTTTCGGCTAATTTTTTACAGTAAAGTATCCAACAACATCATCAAAATGAAACCGCCCAGTAGTGTAAATGTGGCTAAATTCTGATTCCCGTTATTATGTGTCTCGGGAATAATCTCATCACTGATAATAAACAGCATCGCGCCGGCCGCAAATGCCAGTGCCCACGGCATCAACATTTCCAGACTGGCCACGGCCACAGCGCCCAGCAATCCGCCCACCGGCTCAACCAGTCCCGATGCAATGCCTATCATTGCCGAGCGCAGCGGCGTATAACCCACCGATAACAAGGCAACAGATACAGCAAGCCCTTCGGGAATATTTTGCAACCCGATACCAATTGCCAGCGTGACACCATTTTTCACTTCGCCACCGGCGAAACCTACGCCAACGGCCAGCCCTTCAGGAAAATTATGCAGTGTAATCGCGGTTACAAACAACCAAATCCTGCCCAGTTTGTAGGTATCGCCACCTTCACGGCCCCGGGAAAAATGCTCATGGGGCACATACTGGTGAATGATAAACAGAATCGCTGCACCCAGAAACGTGCCGCCGGCAACGGCTAAGGGTCCAGCGTGTTTCCAGGCGTAATTTTCTGCGCCATATTCCAGAGCAGGCAGCAGTAAGGAGAAAAAAGTCGCTGCAAGCATAATTCCGGCTGCCAGACTGAGCAGACCGTCTTCCATAGGACGAGACAATTTGCGGATGGTGAATACACCAAGCGAGCCAAGGGCCGTTCCTGCACTGGCGCACAAACTGGCCATAAAGCCCATAAAAACTACACTACCTGGGTCCATATTTTTCTTTTTTGCTGGTGATTATTAATATTAGCAAGGGGCATGAGTCGCCTACCGATGGCGAACAATGCGCGGAACCCTTGGCGAGACACGGGTCATTAACTCATAGGAGATTGTGTTGGCACAAGCGGCTACCTCCTCAATACGCAATTGCTCTCCCCATAGCTCAACCATGTCACCAACCTGAATCCCTGCAATATCAGTTACATCGACGGTAAGCATATCCATCGACACACGCCCGGCCAGCGGTGCACGCTGACCTCTGATGATGACGGGCGTTCCATTGGGGCAATGACGGGGATAGCCATCAGCATAGCCTACGCCTACCGTTGCGATCAGGCTGTCCTGACGAGCGCGCCAATACTCACCATAGCCGACTGCATCACCGGCTTTCACCTCCCGTAACGCAATGACGGATGCACTTAGCGTCATAGCTGGCTGTAACCGTGCCTGATAGTCAGCAGCATGAATCGGATCACTACCAAAAACACCCAGCCCTATACGATTCCAGGTACCATGCGTATCCGGCCAGCCCAGTGTTGCAGGCGAATTGGCGATACTCACTCCCAGACCGGCAGAAGCGGCCAGTGTATTAAACGTCTCGAGTTGCTGTCGGGTCGCGGTATTTTCTAAATCATCGGCACAGGCCATATGGGTTAACAGTACGCAGTCTGTGGTGAGAATATCACGGTATTGATGAAGCGCTCTCGCTGCGTCAGCAGGGGTCATTCCCAGACGGTGCATGCCAGTATCTATTTTCAGCCAGATAACCGGTGGACGCTCCGGCGTCATATTTCTTATCCAGTCGAGCTGTTGGCTATCGTGTACCACTAAAATCAGATTTTCGTCCCGGGCCTGGACACATTCTTCCTGCTGATGCGGCCCCTCAAGCACCACCAGAGGCGCGTCTATACCGGCCTGCCGCAATTTTATTGCTTCTTCGGTAATTGCCACCGCAAAAGCTGGTGCTATACCCTTTAAAATTTGCGCAATATTTACCGCACCATGCCCGTAGGCATCGGCTTTTATAACCACCATAGACTGGCTTTCCGGGGCCAGTCCATTCAGGTATTCAAAATTATTGATAATGGCATCTGCGTGGATGATAGCCTGAGTTTGTCTGCTCAACGTAATAGTGCTAAATGAAGGATTTGCCGTTAGTGGCATAGTAGCACGAAAATTATCAGGCAGAGATATCGCATAACCGTCGCCGGTAAATTATTTGCGATAGGTGGCAGGGCTGGTATTTTGGTAGGCTTAAAGACTTTATGCAGACAGTAGATACTGTCTGACTTTACGACTTAATTAACAGGTATTTCATGACAGGCAATGACGATACGTTGCTGAAGCAGCTTGATACGCTGATATCAGAAGGCAGAAACCCGGCCACAATGGCCATCGATGAAGGGACATCGCTGGAGATTGTGCGTAGCATCAACGACGAAGACCATAAGGTGGCGCCAGCCATCGCCAGGATTGCTCCACAAATTGCCGAGGCGGTGGATCTAATAGTTGCCAGCCTTAACCGGGGCGGGCGGCTCTTTTATGTCGGCGCGGGCACCAGCGGCAGGCTGGGTATTCTTGATGCGGTGGAATGTCGACCGACATTTTCTGTACCTGACTCACTGGTTGTCGGCATTATTGCCGGCGGGGAGCCAGCCGTCATGCACGCCGTTGAAGGCGCGGAGGATAACAGCGACGCGGGCTGCTCCGACCTTAAGGCTTACAATATCAACGCCAGCGACATCGTAGTGGGTCTTTCAGCCAGCGGGCGTACACCCTATGTCACCGGGGCGCTGACTTGTGCCCGTGAACATGGCTGTGCCACTGTCGGAGTAGCCTGTACGCCCGACTCGCCGGTGTTGCAAGCAGCTGATGTGGCCTTATGCCCGGTGGTGGGGCCTGAAGCACTCACCGGCTCCACGCGCATGAAATCTGGTACAGCGCAAAAAATGATTTTAAACATCCTGTCGACGGCCGCTATGATCCGACTGGGCAAAACCTACCAAAATCTGATGGTGGACGTAAATGCCAGTAACCAAAAGCTCAAAGCCCGAGCTATACGTATCGTTATGCAGGCTACCGACTGCGACGCCGCAACAGCGCGAACAGCACTTAACGACTCAGCGCAGCAGACCAAGGTGGCTATTTTAATGATTCTCACCGGGATGGATGCGAAAGCGGCCAGACAGTCACTGACACACCATAACGGTTTTCTTCGACGCGCAGCAGAGACCTCATCATGATACGACTACTTTTTCTATGGCTGGCTCTGGTTACACTCGCCCTACCGGCGGGCGCTATTACTGTGGGCGCCGCGCAACCCGATAATTATCTTCCGCTACTTCAAAATAAACGGGTTGCAGCTGTGGTAAATCAAACCAGCCAGACCAGTGACGCCCATTTGGTGGACTTTCTTTTAAACCAGAATATCAACGTTATAAAGGTAATGGCGCCTGAGCATGGTTTTCGCGGTCAGCAGGCGGCCGGAGAAACTGTCATTGACAATATGGATACTAAAACCGGTCTCCCGGTGGTGTCATTGTATGGCAAAAATAAAAAACCATCTCCTGACATGCTCAGTGATGTAGATATATTACTTTTTGATATTCAGGATGTCGGAGCTCGTTTTTATACTTACATAAGCACACTGCATTATGTAATGGAAGCCGCAGCCGAGCATGGTGTTGAGGTACTTGTGCTGGACCGGCCCAATCCAAACGGCGCGTTTATCGATGGCCCGGTCAGACAGCCAGGCTTTGCATCGTTTGTGGGCATGGATCCCTTGCCGCTGTTACATGGTATGACCGTGGCTGAGCTGGCCAGAATGATAAAAGGCGAACGCTGGATCAATGCCGCTGAAGCGTTAACATTGCATACGGTGCCGGTGGCTGATTATACGCGCACCATGCCCGTAAGGCTGCCTATCGCGCCCAGCCCCAACTTACCTAATCCAGCCGCCATCCGGTTATATCCGTCGCTGTGTTTATTTGAGGCTACCAGTGTCAGTGTGGGCCGGGGCACCGAGTATCCTTTTCAGCTTATCGGACATGATAAGATTCGTCTGGGTGATTTAACGATTACTCCCCAAAGCCGCCCTGCAGCACCCTCTCCGAAACTGGAAGGCGCTCAGCTGATGGCCCGGGATTTACGCCGCTCCACCCTGGCTGGGTTTGACATCAGTTTGCTGATTTCAACATACCAACAATTTACCGAAGCAGGTGAAACATTTTTCACCCATCCTGATTTTTTTGACAAGCTGGCCGGCACTGATGCGCTGCGAAAAGCCATCGTGGCCGGCCAGAGCGCGCAACAGATTGAGCAGCAATGGAAGGCAGATTTAGATGCATTTAAACAACGTCGGGCGGCCTATTTACTGTACCCGGAATAAATAAACCGGTTGCTTGCACTGGCGTTATCCAATTAAATGACGTTATGACTCCTGATTGTGAAAACTGACGTGTCTGAAGAAGCGCTGTATTGTGTAAAAAATCACTGGGACGCCTTCATGGATCAGCTGGAAGGGATACTAAACCCCGAACAGCTGATTAAGGATATCAGTCGTCGGCTTGCATACAGCACAGATGCCAGCTTTTATCATTTAACGCCCAGGCTGGTACTCAGGCTGAATAATGCCGGTGAAGTTCAACGTGTGCTCAGGCTGGCTTGCCGCTGGCTGGTGCCAGTGACCTTTCGCGCCGCCGGTACCAGCTTATCCGGCCAGGCCATCAGTGACTCGGTTTTACTACTGCTCAGTCCGGACTGGCAACAGTCGACCATCACGCACGATGGTAAGCGAATCACCTTGCAACCCGGCATAATCGGGGCGCAGGCAAACAAACTGCTGGCTCCCTACGGGCGTAAAATTGGCCCGGATCCGGCGTCTATTGCCACCTGCAAAATCGGCGGTATTGCGGCAAACAACGCTTCGGGTATGTGTTGCGGCGTTAAGCATAATAGCTATCACACATTAAGTGGCCTCACTTTTATTCTGGCTGATGGTACACAGGTTAATACTCAGGATAAGCATTCGGTAGCGCAGTTTTATCAAAAGCATCAAGGTATTATCAAAGAGATTGAACAATTGCGTGATGAGGTCAGGGCAAACTCTGCATTAGTTGAAACCATCCGACATCAGTTCAGATTCAAAAATACCCTCGGATATGGATTAAACGCTCTGCTGGATTTTGACGAGCCGGTAGAGATTATCAGTCACCTGTTGATTGGCTCGGAAGGGACACTTGGGTTTATTGCTGATATTACCTACCAAACGGTACTGATACCCCCACATCGTTATACTGGCCTTTATCTGTTTGAATCAGCCGACCAGGCCTGCGCAATTATTCCCACGCTGGCCAACGCCGGTGCCGACGCGGTAGAGCTGATGGATGCGCGCGCGCTGAACTCTGTCGCCAGCTTGCTGGCACCATTTTCCACCAGGCCGATTGCCCCGGATAATGTGGCGCTCCTTATTGAGCTAACTGCAGATAATATGCATGCGCTGGAGCAGGCTAAAGGCACAGTTGTCGGGGATTTCGCGCACGCCGGCTCGGTGTTACCGCTGCAACCTTTTACCGCCGACCAACAGGTTATAGATACGCTCTGGAAGATCCGTAAGGGACTGTTTCCGGCAGTCGGCGCCGTCCGCGAAAATGCCACTACCGTCATCATTGAAGATGTGGCATTTGATATTAACCGGCTGGCCGATGGCCTGCGCGCGCTGGCTGTGCTGTTTGCACGTTATCAGTATGATGAGGCGATTATTTTTGGTCATGCGCTGGATGGCAATGTGCATTTTGTGTTTACCCAGCGCTTTGACACTGCTGAACAGATTGAGCGTTACCGACAGTTTATTCATGATGTCAGCAACCTGGTCGTTGGGGAGCTAAACGGAACATTAAAGGCCGAGCATGGGACCGGGCGCAATATGGCACCTTTTATAGCACTGCAATGGGGCCATGAAGCAGCCGCGGTGATGCGCCGTATTAAGCAGATCCTGGACCCGGGTGATATTCTTAATCCCGGCGTTATCATCAATAATGATTCACAGGCACATTTGAAGCACCTCAAACAGCTTCCAGCCGTTGATCCCATCATTGATAACTGCATTGAATGTGGATTTTGTGAGCCTCAGTGTCCTTCAGCCTCGCTCACACTCACACCGCGACAGCGCATAGCGTTGATGCGCAGAGCTTCACTGCTACCTGAAGAGACCCGTCAGGAAATCGATAACGCATTTGCCTATTTAGGCGATAAAACCTGTGCTGCCACCGGCTTGTGTGCTACCGCCTGTCCGGTGGGAATTGATACCGGTGAATGGATTAAGCAACGCCGTTACAAAGCACACCCGAACGCCCTCAGTAGCATGGCCTCTGACCTGTCCCGCGCGCACAAAGTTGCCCGTGGTTTTTTACGCACCGCAGATGCACTCTCCCCGGTGATTGCAAAATCGCGCCTGAGTAAATTTACCGCTTTTTTGCATCAGGTTAATGACGCTATACCTGTGTATCCGGCCTCGACACCTTCAGCTGCCCGCGTTTGGCAACAACGCAGTAAGTCGTTTGAGGATAAAGTGGTCTATCTGGTCAGTTGCCCCAACCGAATCTTTGGCAGCGATAAGTCTTCTTATAATCTGGCCGATACAGTAGTCAGCCTGCTTAATAAAGCGCACATTGAAGTGCGCTACCCGCCTGCAATGCCATCCTTGTGCTGTGGTCAGCCATTTGACAGCCATGGCAACCAAACCGCAGCCCGCTCGTATCGCGAGTCGCTGCAACAGGCATTGGAGCAGGCCAGCGAACATGGTCGCTATACGGTGATTACAGACAATGGCGCCTGTGCCCTGAGCAGTCACAATTTTCCTGGCATCAGGATGATGGAGATGGCGCAATATCTGTATGAAGTGGTTGCCCCGCGTCTGCACATCACACCTCTGACAGATCCTGTGGTCCTGCATGTAACCTGCAGTAGTCAGCACCTGGATTCAGGAAAGGCGCTAAAAGCGCTGACCCGGATGCTGTGCGAACAGATCATCATTCCGGATCACATTACCTGTTGTGGTTTTGCCGGGGACAAGGGCTTCACCACACCGGCGCTGAACCAGGCTGCACTGGCTCCGTTACCCGCTGCACTTGCAGAAAACTGTCAACGCGGCATCAGTAACAGCCGAACCTGTGAAATCGGTCTGCGTCAGGCCAGTGGCATCCCTTACGACCATATCGTATATCTCATGAACGAAGTTAGTAAGCCTTTACAAACTTCTCGGATAGACTAATGAGCGCGTATATAACAACGCTACTGGCGCAATACGATGCTTTACACTGGCGCTGTCTGACCAAGCCGCAGCTGACACCGGATGATATCTATCCGGTAATGCAAACGCTGGCCAGACTTCCCGGCATAAAGCTGACATTACTTGGTCATTCCTATGCAGGCAGACCGATTTATCAATTGGAAGCCGGTAGCGGCGATGTTCGTATAATGGGCTGGACACAGATGCATGGTGATGAGTCTACGGCAACCGCTGCTGTACTTGACTGGTTTCACATACTGGGCCACCAGATTGATGCTGTCGCGCCCACCTCGTTGCTGCAGCGCTGCCGGCTTTGTTTTATTGTTATGCTCAATCCCGATGGTGCGCTGGCCAACACGCGACGCAACGCCCAGGGGATTGATATAAATCGTGACGCCAGAGCCTTGCAAACTCCGGAAGGTGCGCTGCTAATGCAGCAGGTAAAACGGTTTGCACCACATCTGGCATTTAATCTTCACGACCAAAATGCCTATTACCGGGCCGGGCATGCCAGCCATGCACCGGCGACCCTGAGTTTTTTTGCACCGCCTTTTGATGCCAGCCAAGGAATCGATGATAAACGCGACAGGGCCATGCACACTATTGCCAGTTTATACCAGATGCTCAGCGTGCACTTTGATGCGGGCATTGCCCGCTACGTCGATGCCTATTCTGCGCGTTGTTTCGGCGATACCATTGCCCGGCTTTGCAGTACAATCCTGATTGAGAGCGGCGCATATCTGGGCGACCCGTGCCGACAAACCGCCCGTAAAATGAATGTGGCAGCACTGCACTATGCGACGCTTAGGCTTACCGGCACTGTGGATGAAACACATCCCCCGGACTACTTTAGTATTCCTGAAAATATTGAAGATGGCATGTGTGATTTATTGCTGCGCCATGTTCAACTTGGCAGCACATCATATCGTTATTTTGCCGATGTCAGTATTAATCGGATTGCCGAGCATGCGTTGATTACCGATGTGGGCGATTTAAAAGAGCGTTGTGGTTTTACTGAACTTGCCTGTGATGACTGGCAATTACTGGCCGATCGTCCTTATCGGGTTCATCAGCCACTGACGCTCACAGATACTGTTTACAAAAAATTGCTCAGGCAAGGTTATAACCGCCTTATAGACAGCGAGGACTTACTAACTGTTCGCACTAGTCTGCCAGTGGTTATTTCCAGATGCGCTGGTGATGGCCCTGATGCGCCCGATACACTGCGCCAGAATATTCGCCCGGCGCTTATTTTTACCCGGCATGATACGCCCTGTATCGCCGTAGCAGACTGCACGGTTATTCGGCTGTAATCGCGCTAGTGGTCAGCCGGTATATCAATGGTTACCGGTGAACGACCCATAGGCGTATGAATTCCCAGCAACGTTTTTGCCAGCGAAGTAAATACCGCGCCGCGTGCCTCACCAGCCTCCGTCACCTCCACGTTATAGCCAAATGTTGCCAGTTGCACATCACTGAACGGATAAAAGTCGGCCACATTATAAGGCGCTCGCATAGCCACAAACACCGTGGTAGCGTTGCCGGTTTCAGCGGTTTTCATCAGTGTTTTCAGAAAATTGTGGCGACGTGGTAACGCGGTCCGTCGGTTTAGCGCACGTGGGTCATCCAGCCCGCCCATCTCTGCCACTGTATGCTGTGGGGTGATATCACCCACAATCAATACATCGTCTGGATACCAGGTTTGCCAAGGTAAGGTAGCCGGCGTATCCAAAAGCGCTCTGCAAGCCACCGTCAGCGTTTTATTTAGATTGCTTATTGCGCTAACTATGGCCCGACAGCGGGCAGCATCAGGCATCACAATGCGCCAGCGACCTGACTGCGAAAGCGGCAGATTGCCCTGCCCTCTGAGTAAGGTTATTGCCGCATCGGCCAGAGCTTGCTCGGTCTCCAGCGAGGCTGTGTCGGGTAACTTACTGGCAGTTTGCAGGCGTTGTGACAGCGGAGCCTTAATATAGCTGCCTACATCAAATTTTGTCTTCGTCCGCGCGATGCGTAATGCCGACGCTTGCATTGCGCCGAGCTCCTGTGCGTTTGAAGTGATTTTCCGCAGCAACGCTTTGCGTAACGTATGAAATTTGGCGATGTCACTTTTGTTGCGGATCACAAATGGCATCAGCGCAATATCCGCGCCCGCCTCAAATGTGCGCTGCAACGCTTGAGCAGGTGTAAAATAATGAGCGATGCCTGCCATATCCATGGCATCGGTAACAATCAGCCCGGTGTAACCCATCTCTTCTCTCAACAACCCGGTTAATATCTTCTTTGATAAGGTGGCGGGTATCACCTGCTTGTTGCCGTTACGGGTTTGAATGCGGGTATCATCCAGCGCCGGATACTGAATGTGCGCTGTCATTATCATTGCCGCAGAGGTACCGGAATTAATAATGTGTTTAAACGGCTGTAAATCCACGGCCTCAATCCGGCTTTTATTATGGGTGACCAGGGGTAAGCCAGTGTGACTGTCCACATGGGTGTCACCATGTCCGGGGAAGTGTTTAATCGCGCTAAGCACATTATGTGATTGCAATGCCTCAACAGTAATTGCGCCGAGCCTGGCAACATGCTCAGGAGACTCACCGTAACTGCGCACATTAATAACCGGATTGGCCGGATTAACATTCACATCTACCGAGGGCGCAAAGTTAACATTAAAGCCCAGTTGTTTCATTGATGAGGCCAAACCGCTGGCCACTTGTTGAGCAAACTGCTCATCCGCCGGCTGACCAGCTGCGCCGATAGCCATATTACCCACAAAGCGGGTTGCCATATCATCAGGAATACGTGCCACCCGGCCACCTTCCTGGTCAATAGCAATAAACAATGGCGGCAGATTATGTGCCGCCATCAGCGTTTGTAACTCATAGTTGAGATTGACCAGTTGGCGGGTATTTTCTATGTTCTGCGCGAACAGAATGACACCGCCGATCCGCCCGGTTATCAGTAACGACTTCACTGCATCCGGCAGATGAGTCATGGGAGTGCGACATTCAGCTGACGCGGTCGAATCCTCACAAAAATAGCGAAAATCCAGCATCAGCTTTTGCCCCAGCCAGGTTTCAGGCTCATCACTTAATGCGGATTGGGCAAGACAACAACACGATAAAAAAGCAGAAAACAAAAACGCTACGGTACGCATAAGCACCCGTTGTGAAGCAAAGATGGTCTGATACTACTGCACAGCGACGGAAAATTAAATGACTGGTGGCGCAGGCATCGCATGAATCGTTTGCAACAGGTATCATAAGTCATTATTGCTGGTAACACTTTTCCGACACCCCTTGATCAAGGTGTTCAACACCACTTACAACAATAAAATACAGGATTTACTACATGGACTGGCTGTCTGTTGTCCCCCCACTTGTGGCCATTGTGGTCGTCTTCTGGAAAAAAGAAGTCATCATGGCACTGCTACTGGCCGTATTGAGCGCAGAGGCACTGATTCTGTGGCAGACCTCAGGCAGCCTGCTGCTCTCGCCCATTACATCGATGGAGCGGGTGATTGAAGTCGCGGCCAGTCCGGGCAACACCCGGATTTTACTATTTTCTGTGATGGTAGGCGCCTTGCTGGCTTATATCAGGGATTCCGGCGGCGTAGCGGCAATGGTTAACTGGCTGACACGTAAAGGTATTGCTAAAAGCCGCCGTCAGGTAGGCGGGCTAACCATGGCAACCGGTATTGCGGTATTTATTGAGTCTAATCTGAGCGTACTCACCTCAGGCATATTTGCCCGCGGCTTATTTGATAAATTTAAAATGAGCCGTGCCCGCCTGGCGTATATTATCGACAGCACCAGCGCGCCAGTCTGTATTCTGATTTTGCTAAATGGCTGGGGTGCATTTGTCCTGGGCATGCTGGAGACCTATGAATTACCGACATCAGCGGTGAGTATTCTGTGGGGTACAGTACCACTGAATTTTTATGCTTTATTTACACTTGCGATTGTTATCTACACCATTGTTCGCGATAAAGTGCATGGGCCTATGGCCCAGGAAGAACGTCTTCAGCATCTGCAGCAAACCAGCCTGGACAGTGAGCCTGCCACCAAAGCGCGCTTTATGACAGTGCCTCTGTTGGTAATGGTCAGCAGTATGGTGGGATTTATGTTCTGGACCGGCAATGGTGTGCTGGCTGATGGCAGTGGCAGCAAATCGGTGCTTTATGCCACTATGCTGGCCACCGCTGTTGCGTACCTGTTGCTACTGGGCCATAAGCGATTTACCCATCATGAAGCAGTTAAGGTAGGTTTTAAAGGCATGGGTGAACTGTTGCCTCTGGTCACTATTGTGTTGCTATCGCTGACACTGGGCAGCAGCCTCAAAGTATTGGGCACAGGCGTATTTGTGTCAGGTATCGTGGGCGAATACCTGCCTGTAGTATTGATTGTGCCGATGCTGTTTCTGGCCGGCGCGATCATGAGCTTTACCACAGGTACATCATGGGGCACTTTTGCTATTCTTGTTCCTATCGGCGTGCCCCTTATCCAAACTCTCGGCCTGCCGCCATCGCTGGTGATCGCGGCTATTTTAGGCGGCGGTATTTTTGGCGATCACTGCTCACCGATCTCAGATACATCAGCGGTTTCATCGATTGCCGCTGGCTGTGACCTGCTCACCCATGTTCGCACGCAGCTACCTTATGCGCTACTGGCCGGTGGCATGACACTGTTCGCCTACTTTGTTGCCAGTGTTTTAATGATTGATTAGTACCTAGCTGGCGAAAAGCTGATCCGGGTCGGCAAAAGCTTTAAATTCCAGCGCATTGCCGGCCGGATCCCGGAAAAACATTGTTGCCTGTTCACCCGGCTGGCCTTCAAAACGCACATAAGGCTCAATAACAAATACGATATTCGCTTGCCTGAGTCGATCGGCCAGGCTTCTCCACTGTGTCATGGTTAATACCACGCCAAAGTGAGGAACGGGAACAGCGTGGCTGTCGACCGCATTCTCACCGGCCAGAGCTGGCATTTTTTCAACCTCGTGGGTAACCAGCTGATGGCCGAAGAAATCCCAGTCAATCCACTGGGTGTCACTGCGCCCCTGCTCACAGCCCATAATCTGAGAATAAAATGTTTTTGCCTGGGTAAGGTCATCCACTGGAATGGCCAGGTGAAATGGTTGCGGCATGAATACGCTCCTATAATAGTTTTTTTAGTGCAGACAGCTTCCAGCTCGAAAAAGGTGCATATCGAAGCTTCACGTCCAGCCAGAACTTACGCACCATTACCGCTTTAAGATGACTGAGTTGATCAAAGCCGGCTTTTCCGTGATAGCGCCCTATTCCACTGTTGCCTACACCACCAAACGGCAATTCCGGGTTAGTCATGAACATCATGGTGTCATTGATACATACGCTGCCTGCACTGACTGTTCGAATCACATGTTCCTCTATTTCCCGGCTACCGGTAAACAGATATAACGCCAACGGTTTCGGCCTTGCCTTTAGTGCTACCAGGCTGTCAAAGATTTGCGGGGTGGTAACAATGGGCAGTATTGGTCCGAATATTTCTTCCTGCATAAGTCCTGAGTCAGCCGCCGGGTCATCCACCAGTGTCGGTGCCATTACACATCGTTCATGATCAACCTGCCCGCCACTGATAATGTTTGCACCCTCAAGATAGCTTTCGAGTCGGTGCAGATGCCGCTTGTTAACAATTTTTCCGTAATCAGCGCTGGTCATGGGCGCTTTACCGTACTGTGCGCGGATCTCTTTAATAATGGCTGCAATCAGCGCATCTTTCACACAGGCTTCAACCACAATGTAATCCGGCGCTACGCACGTTTGCCCGCAATTCATCCATTTGCCCCACACGATCCGACGGGCAGCCACCGCAATATCTGCAGATCGCTCCACCAGACACGGACTTTTGCCACCCAACTCTAACGTTATTCCACTTAGATGCCGTGATGCAGCTTGCATTACGATTTTGCCCACGGCTTCTCCTCCAGTATAAAAAATATGATCAAAAGGCAGTGCCAGCAGATCAGTAGTTTCGTCCTTGCCACCTTCGATCACAGCGATCGCGGTATTGTCAAGATACCTGGGGATAAGTTTTTGGATAAGGCTGGACGTGGTTGGCGCGAGCTCTGAGGGCTTCAGTAGAACACAATTTCCTGCAGCCAGTGCTGCAATACAGGGGGCAAGGATTAACTGCAGCGGATAATTCCAGGCGCCAATGACCAGTACAGTACCTAAAGGTTCGGCGATAACATAGCTTTTACCGGGTTGAGCGACCAAGGGCGTCGATACTTTTCGAGGCTTTGCCCAACGTTTGAGACAGTGCAACGTATGTTTGATATCAGAGAGTAAAAAACCAATTTCAGAAGTCCAGCTTTCTGCCTTAGATTTACCCAAATCCTTGTACAGCGAGTCCTGCAGCGCATCAGACTCATCTTCCAGCAACCTTTTCAGTGCTGTCAGCTGACTCTTTCGCCAGCCTGTGTCAAGGGTTTTGCCGGTAGCAAAAGTTGCGTTAAGCTGATTAAAAACAGTCTCTACGCTTTGTTGTTCTGACACCGTGTTGTCAGATGGACGGGATGACGATTCCTGCATATAAGATATCGCTGCAATGGTAGGTCCCTGCAGTATATCAGAGCATCAGGAAGTTGAAAGAAAGTGGCGCATCAGAGCAGAATTATTCACCACAGCTTGTGAGCACAAGCTGTGGATAACTTTTTGGATAAAGTGTGATCACGCGTCGTAAGGATGACGCAAAATGATCGTTTCACTGCGATCCGGACCAGTTGAAATGATATCCACCGGTACACCCGTGATCTGTTCAAGACGTTTAATATAATCTTTTGCTGCCTGCGGCAGTGCATCGTAGGATTGCACGCCAAAGGTATTATCCGACCAGCCAGGCATTTCTTCATAAACCGGCGTAATACGGTCATAATCATCAGCTGCCATAGGCGGCACATCTTTTACGTTGCCCTGTGCGTCCTTATACCCCACGCATATCTGTAACGACTCGAGACCATCCAGTACATCCAGTTTTGTCAGACACAAACCAGTAATGGAATTAATCTGCACGGCGCGCTTCATGGCGACTGCATCAAACCAGCCAGTACGACGCTTGCGGCCAGTGGTAGCACCAAATTCATGGCCCTTTTCACCTAAATGCTGGCCTACATCGCAATCCAGTTCGGTGGGAAACGGACCCGACCCGACGCGCGTGGTATACGCTTTTACAATACCCAGCACGTAGTCAAGATTCAGCGGCCCAAAACCAGCGCCCGTGGCCACACCGCCAACCGTCGTATTTGACGATGTAACATAGGGATAAGTGCCATGATCGATATCCAGTAAGGTGCCCTGCGCACCTTCGAACATAATCGGGATACCGCCTTTATGAGCTTTATCCAGTGTATCGGTAACATCCACCACCATGGCTTTAAGAATATCAGCCACTGCCATGGCTTCTTCATACACTGTATCAAAATCAACGGCGTCTTCTTTGTAATATTCTGTCAGCGTGAAGTTATGTACATCCAACACCTCTTTCAATTTGGTTTTGAAATCTTCAGCGTTGAACAGATCACCTACACGTAAACCGCGGCGAGAGACTTTATCTTCGTAGGCAGGACCAATACCGCGACCGGTAGTACCGATAGCACGGGCGCCACGGGCTTTCTCCCGGGCCACATCAAGGGCGATGTGATAGGGCAAAATAAGAGGGCAGGCTTCGCTAATTTTGAGACGTTCACGAACAGGGACGCCTCGTTCTTCCAGCATTTTGATTTCGGTCATCAGCGCTTCAGGGCTCAGCACAACACCATTGCCGATAATGCAGGTAACATTATCACGAAGAATACCTGACGGAATTAAGTGCAAAACGGTCTTCTCACCGTCAATTACCAGTGTATGACCAGCATTATGGCCGCCCTGATAACGAACCACATATTTTGCACGGTCAGTCAGAAGATCTACTACTTTACCTTTACCCTCGTCACCCCACTGGGTGCCCAGTACCACTACGTTCTTAGCCATGAGTCGAATGCGTAAAAAAATTAGGCGGGGATTCTACCAGAGATCATCCACCCTGATCATCTGTTTTTGCGCGCAATTTGTGCACAATGCAGCGCGATTGCGGTGGTAATAGGTTAGTACAATTATACTGATGTTTTTGATTCGAAAAATCCGATATATCACGGATTGAGAATGATTACCAGAATAACCCCGCTGATTACTAACAGTGCACCCGTTTGTCGTAATGCGCTCCCTGGCGACTCGCTGAGCTTTCGCATCACCCGTTGCCAGCGATTGGGAAATAATAATGGCCCCAGACCTTCGAGAATGAGAACCAGCGCTATAGCCAAACCCAGGCAACTTTCCCAGGAACTACTCATGCTTCAGACACGCCAAGTCAATATCTTCGGCATCATGATACAGACCAAACCCGAAACGTAACCGATTGCCCCGATAATCCGTGAGGATATGATGAGAGCGCAAAAATTGAGCAAGCATCTCAGTGATATGTTCATCTGGCAGATTAAAAGTGAGGAAATGCCCACAGGCGTCCGGATCATCCACCATCAGATTATCACGGTTTAATAATGGGTGATTTTGCGCATCCAGATGCGTCAGAAAGTGTGCCTGAATTGCCTTCACATGTGCATAGATTTTATCCACTGTTATTTCATGTTCACGAAAAAGTGACAATACCGCCCTTAAGCGATATAGCGCACAAAAATCCATGGTGGCGCCGGCAAATCGCATCCCGTCAGCAGCATAATTAACCTGATCTGACCGTGGCTCGTGCAACTCGCCGAACTCAGCAAACCAGCCAGTATAGACGGGCCGCTGTTTACACGCTTTGGGTACATGCGCAAAACATACGCCTTCGCCTGCCTGCGCATATTTGTAGCCGCCGCCAAGATAGAAGACGCGATGTGCAAGTCTGCTAAGGTCCGTAGGCATCGCCATAAAACCATGGTAGCCATCTATAACAATCAATGTTTGTGCGTTGTCAGCCGCTTCTACAATTTGGTCAAGCTGACTGACGCTATAGCCAGAATTAAAAAACACTTGACTGAGAAAAATCATATCCCAACGGCGTTTTTTGATGGCATCAATAAAGCGCGTAGTAAAGGTATCGAAAGGTTGAGTCGCTACCTGCTCGAATGTGATCGCCCCGGTTTCATTCAACCGGTTAATCTGGCGGTTAAAACTGTGAAACTCACTGTCGGTACTTAGTATGGCCGGCTGTGCCGAGAAATCCAGACAACTGAGTAATCGTGCCACCAGCTCATGGGTGTTTGGCGCAAATACAATTTGTTCCGGCATGCCTGTGTTAAGTATGCCACTTATTTCCTTTTGTACCTGCGGTACGGCATGCGAGAAAATATGCGTCCATTTATCATCAACATAGCGGGCGCTGTCTTCCCAGTATTCAAGCATCGCATCGCGGGTAACATCCGGCCAATAGTAATGACTATGGCAAGTGTAATGCTGCTTTGATGCATTGGCGGTGAGAAACCGCCGATAAAACTGTTTGTACATTAGCACGTCACCTTGTAAAAATTTTGTAAACCTTAACAAAAAAATTTTAGTTCGAGTAGTTGTTCTAATGCCGGGATTTTCGTATAGAATTGAGATAAGCAAGCACTTACTAGTGCTTTATCTTTTATTATCCGGTGTCAGTACATATTATGCGATTTCCCAGTTATGGTCAGTACAGCCTGGAAACGTCAGGCAATATGGTCGAAGTTTATGCCACCGGCGCCTGGTCGATGCCCACTACACGCGCATTTGTCGATGAGCTGAAGCTACTCGCTGAGTCTTTTGAGCAGCCCTGGTCTGCACTGCTGGACGGACGCCGCTGGATCTTAACCACACCGGAGTGTCAAAAAGTATTGGCTGATGCCATTGTTATGTGTATTGAAAATAACTTGAAGCGGGCAGCCTACGTACTGGATGCCGGCATGGTTAAACGGGCTCAGATTGAACGTACCGACCCTAATTTGCAAACAAGACAAAATTATCCCGACTACCAACGTGATTACTTTTACAGTTATTTTGATGCGCTTAAATGGTTAAAAGCCCAGGGATTTGAGCCGTAACAAAAAAGCCTGCTGGTGCAGGCTTTTGCCGGGATAGGGTGGCAATCTTAGTACAACAGGCTGTATATTTTGCGTCGCCACAACGATTTTTGGGGATCACCGTCTGCCAGGGCGTTAATCATATCCAGCATGATTTTTCTGGCCTCACCAAAGCTCAGGTCGGTTAACAGAACCTCATGCAATAACGGCAATGCCTCATCAACTTTATGGGCCTGTTGGAGCTGCACTGCCAGGTCAACTTTCAGTTGCAAATCATCTGGGCGCTTTTTCACAGCCTCTTCCAACTCCCGTAACTCCGGAGAGTCAGCAGCCTGTTCTGCCAGTTCTACCTTACCGGTCAGTGTATGATAACGCTGATCCTGATCCGCCATTCGAATGGTTTCAAGTTCAACTTTAGCCTGTCCCACCGAGCCGGTCTCAATCAGGCAGTCAATATACAGATATTTGGCATCGATATTATCCGGGCTTAAATCCACCGCTTGTTTAGCTAAGGGAAAAGCACTTTGATAATCCCCCTGCTGTACCAGTTGTGCAGCTTTTTCCATTTCTGCATCACCGGGCTGAGGCAGATATTTTGCCAGCATTTCACGAATCTGGCTTTCTGTCTGCATACCAGCAAATCCATCTACGGGCTGGCCCGATTGAACGACCATAACGGTAGGCAGGTTGCGGATACCAAACTGGGCAGCTATTTCCTGCTGTTGTTCGCAATCAACCCGGGCCAGAATCATATCGTTTTTATATTCTGACGCGATTTTTTCCAGCATCGGCATGAGGTCTTTACAGGGCTCGCACCATTGCGCCCAGAAATCAACCAGCACCAATTTTTCCTGGGACTGCTGGAGAATCACTTGCTGGAAATTCTCAGGGGTAATATCCACCACATTGTTTTCGACTATGTTGTCCATCATATCTTGCCCGCAATTGTTAGATTTGCCTGATGATATGGGGCAAACCACCGAAAAAACAAGCCATCCGGGGTTTGCATTGATGTTCACGCAGACGTAGAGTTAACAGAATATTTACAAGGGTCTGTTGGTTATGGCGGAACACTCGCGTTATCAGAGCTTTAAAGATTTTTATCCGTATTATTTAAGCGAACATGAAAATGCCAGTTGTCGCGTATTACATTTTGTTGGCAGCTGGCTGGTACTAGCTGTCATCGCGGTAACTGTTATCACCGGACAATGGTGGTATTTACTGCTTCTTCCTGTGATTGGTTATGGCTTTGCCTGGGCAGGTCACTTTTTCTTTGAAAAAAACCGCCCGGCAACATTTTCGTATCCACTGTATAGCCTGATGGGTGACTGGGTTATGTTTAAAGATATCCTGGCGAACAATATCTCACTTAAAGGGCGCGCATATGATAAGCGCAACGTTCATAAATCAGAATAAAACAAACAATGAGGACAACACATGGGCATAAGAAAAATATGGTTGGGGGTAAGTACCGCTGTACTTTCAACCCTTTCCTACGCGCAAACTGCTGAGGATACACTACCCGATACGCTTCAGTATGAGGATGTGTTTAACATTGAGTACGCTTCCTCGCCCTTCTTTGATAACAGCGGTGACACCTTGTATTACGTGCGGCGCAGCATGGACATCATGGCTGACCGCACACTGTCCTCTTTATGGCAGATTGATTTGTCTGCCGGCGAACACCGCCCTTTCCTAACAGATAAAGGCAATATTTATCAGCCTGTTATATCGCCTGATGGTAAAAAGCTGGCCTTCGTCAGTGATGAAAATGGCAGCGCTCAACTCTACGTGCACTACATGGACAGCGGATTACAGGCAAAGCTGACCAGTTTGCAGGAACAGCCGTCGAATATAGTGTGGTCGCCGGATAGTCAGCAGCTTGCATTCACGGCCTTTACCCCTACCCAACCTAAAACGCTGTTTAGCGATATGCCGGGTAAGCCGGACGGTGCCAAATGGGCAGAGTCCGCGAAATACATTGAACGCACCCAGTATCGCTCAGATGGTGCCGGTTACCTGCGTGACGGCCACAGTCAGATTTATGTGCTCCCCATAGCAGGCGGTACTGCACGTCAGCTGACCACCGGTGATTATCCCAACAGTGGCAACCTGAGTTTTTCCAGTGATGGTAAGTGGCTTTACTTTGCTGGCGATCGCGCAGAAAACTTTGCGCTGCACCCGCTTCGCTCGGATATTTATCGGGTAAATACTGATACCCGACAGGTAGAACAGGTAACCACTGTAGAAGGTCCTGAAGGTAATCCTAAGGTAAGCCCTGATGGCAAGTATCTGGCGTTTACACAACTCAATGACCGTAAAAAATCATATCAAAACACAGATTTGGTGATCATGAAATTACCATCAGGTGAAATGATTCGCCTGACCAGTAATCTGGATCGTTCGCTAGGAGCTTTTGAATGGGCAAGCGACAGCAAGTCACTGGTATTTGCATATCAGGACCAGGGCAATACGCGCCTGGCCCGGAGTAGTCTGAAAGGTGATATCAGTAAAATGGATGTGAGCATAGGCGGACAATCACTGGGACGCCCCTATACATCAGGTGAATTTGCCATTGCCAAAGATGGCACTGTGGCCTTTACCACAGCCGATCCTCAGCGCCCGGCCGATTTGGCAATTGTTGGCAAAAACGGGCAGCCTAAGGTTCTCACAGCGCTTAACGAAGATGCTTTTGGGCATCTTAATCTGGCCCAGGTTGAGAAGCTAAATGTGCAGGCTTCTGTCGATGACCGTAATATCGACGCCTGGATTGCTTACCCACCCAATTATGATAAGAACAAGTCATATCCTATGATCCTGGAAATCCATGGCGGACCGCACGCTGCATATGGCCCGCACTTTTCCATGGAAATTCAGTTAATGGCCGCAAAAGGCTATGTTGTGGTCTGGTCAAATCCACGTGGCAGCTCTTCCTATGGTGAGGAGTTTGGTAACCTGATTCATCACAATTACCCTTCCGATGACTATCAGGATCTGATGGATGTGGTCGATGCAGCCGTTGCTAAAGGAAATATTGATAAAGACAACTTGTTTATCACCGGCGGTTCTGGCGGTGGTGTCCTGACAGCCTGGTCCATTGGTAAGACCGATCGCTTTGCTGCAGCGGTGGTGGCAAAACCGGTTATTAACTGGGTAAGTTTTGCACTTACCGCTGACGCCTATCCTTACTTTTCACAATACTGGATGCCGGGTAAACCCTGGGAAGTTGCTGACCATCTGTGGGATCATTCGCCATTGTCTCTGGTAGGAAATGTATCAACGCCCACATTATTGCTTACCGGCGAAGCTGACTATCGCACACCAATCAGTGAGTCTGAGCAATTTTATCAGGCCCTGCGCCTGCAGGGGGTAGACTCGGCCATGGTAAGAATACCCGGCGCATCTCATGGTATTGCAGCCAAGCCTTCAAGGCTTATCCAGAAAGTTGGCAATATCCTGGCCTGGTTTGAGCGTTATCGTAACAAAGAGAGTTCAGCAAAAAATTAACGCAAACGGATAAAAAAAGGCGGATAACTCAAAGTTGTCCGCCTTTTTTAAATTTCACATCTATTTTATGACACCGCAGGCTGCGCGAGGACCGCCGCCGCCGAGTTTTTCCGGCGAATCAGAATAGTTATCCCCGCCAGCATGGATCATAAGTGCACGATCCTGTACATCGTTCAATGTCAGACGTGTAGCGATGACGGGATGTTTAGCTTCGCCATCTTCACCCACATACAGTAAGGGCAAATCCCCCATGTGACTGTTATCAGACCATGGCAACCCATGGGAGCCTGTGTTCTCCGGATCGTAGTGACTGCCTGCCGCGCCAGCCGGGACCTTTTCGCCATTTTTCATAGCGCTATCACATGACGGGTTTTCATGCACATGAAAGCCGTGTCCACCAGGCTCAAGTCCGCGTAGCGAGGGGGTAAAAACCACGCCGTCATCGTGCTGTTCAATCATGACTGTGCCCATCTTTTCACCTGACTGTGGGTTCATCATTTCGACTTGCATAGAATCTGAAGCCGCCTGCGCGCTTAAAGCGGCAAGGGAAAAAGGAATTGCTGCTAACCATTTTTTCATTGATCGGTACCTGTTGTTAGTTTGAAAATACCCGAATGCTCTGACAGGGTTAGAAGAGAAAGCTCTCCTTTGTTGATGTTGTTACAAGGTTTTACAGGCGAACAGATCATCTCCCCATGATAATCGCCCATCGGTGACGTCATATTTAATGACTCTATAATGCCTCGACAAGCCAGTCAGCCGAGGGGCTAACGGATCCGCCTGATCGACGCTTATAAAAGATTGCCAAAAACCGCGTTGAAGCGGTGAAACCTATCTTGCTATCGACATTAACTATTAATAAAAAACTCTTTTGAATAAGTTGTTCAAAGGGGCGCGTCGACAAATGATATTCACCAAAAAAATTGGGCCCATTCAACGTGGTATCCGAATTATCATGCATATCTGTATACGAATGCTTTGTATATCCGGGATTTACAGTAGCCTCCTTTATGTGCGCTACAGCAAATAGTGCTAACTCCAGCGGCCCGGTGACCAACTAGGATAATTGAACCTTCCGATTAATACGCCAGTAGTAAATGGCATGAAACTTCTAATCATTTTACTTACATGCGCTTTGATCAGTGGCTGCGCGAAAGTGCTCTTTGCCACAGCGAATACGGCTACCCTGACTTTTGAGGGAAAGATCATTGATGATGTGGCATATGGCCCGGAAGCGCGCCAGCAACTGGATATTTTTGTGCCTGAGCTTAGCAGCGGTGAGTCCGTACCAGTGGTGATATTTTTTCATGGTGGTCGCTGGAGTTTCGGAAACAAAGATCAATATGAGTTTGTCGGTACAAAGCTGGCCTCAATGGGGTATATCGCGGTATTGCCGAACACGCGTCTTTATCCAGAGGTGAAATTTCCAACCTTCGTTGAAGATGCAGCGCAATCAGTAGCCTGGGTTCAATCTAATATTGGGAAGTATGGTGGCAATGAGCAACTGTTTATCAGTGGGCATTCCTCTGGCGCGCATATAGGCGCGTTGGTGGTTGCTGATGAACAGTATTTAAAAGCAGCCGGCGGCACTGTTTCCTTTATAGATGGTTTCATAGGCCTGGCGGGACCGTACGACTTTACACCTAAAGCCGATGACTTGAAAAAGATGTTTGGCCCGCCTGAACACTTCCCTGAGATGGTTGTCAGTCACTATATTGATGGCGACGAACCACCATTCGCGCTTCTTTATTCCCGGGACGATGATAAAGTTCATATTAGTAACCTTAAAAAACTTAAGGCGAAAATCGAACAAGAGGGCGGTAGTGTGGAGACCTTTTTATATGATGAAGGTGGTCATACGGGAACTGTCAGTGCATTTAGTTGGGCAAATCCATCAGATTTGCCCGTAGTAAAAGATATTAAGACGTTTATTGAACAGCAGTCATCGCCATAAGTGCAAGTGAAAACAAGGTCTGTGCTATAAACGGAAAGTGGACGCTGCGGTACACTACCGATAACTTATCGTACGATCCAACAACGGTTACTTCCAACCCTGGCGCCATTGTTTCTCATTCTTAAATTCCCGCCAGTTGACAGCATATTCATGCTTGGACATAACAGCCTCCAGCGTGCAGCTGATAACGCTACCATCTTCATCGAACCCCACTTCGGTGACTAAAAAATGTTTTTCTTTATTGACCGGCTTTACCGCTGTCCATTTACTGTGGATAAGTTTAGCCGGATTAATCTGATTCATACTTTTACACCTTTAGCGTGATACTTCTACAACTGAATATTGCAGTATTTTTCTTCATTTGCCCCTCATACCATTGCGTGGAGGGGGTCGGGCGTCTTCAGTATTTTTGGCTATCAGGCACAGCTTCCCAGGATAAAGTAAATGCTCCACGCAAACTGCCTGGCGCAAAACCGGTAGCTTCATCGTTGGGATAATGCGTATCGATAACCGCTTTAACATCCTGTCCCACCGATGCGCCGTGGCAACCGGTACAAACCGGGCGAGTGACAATAGCCCGCATGTAGCGAAATTCACCTTTTTGCGCATCATAGTAACTGGCTTCTGGGATGTGCTCACTGTCAGACTTCAGGCGCTTAGCAAATTCATTAAGCTGCTGCTTCTCCCAGGTATCTGGTGTATTGGCAGGATTTCTTAGCTTTAATGCGGTTCTTCCAACTGTCCAGCCAGCACGGTTAAAACGCTCAGTGACAGGCATTGCCGCAAGATGACACTCACTGACACCGGCAGGAAAACCGCCCTGTTGTATCGCATTTTGCAAACGTTCTTTTAGCGCATCACCCAACATCTTCGCTTTTTGTCTTGCATCAGCTACGGAAGGCGGCTCAGACGCCGCAATAGTAATAGTGGCAAAGCAGGATAAAACAACAGTGCTCAAAACCCGATGCATAATCTTTTCCTTCTATAAGGCGCTTATCAGGCGTTTTGGCGTCACTGATAATCTATTATCAGTATAGTGCGCCTGCAGCAATTGTGTATAACGATGGAAGGCCTCGCTGACTGCTTGATATTGTCGAAGCGTTAAAATGGACTGTACTGGTGAAGGTCAACGCTAAAGCCAGCAGATGCTGACTTTAGCGTTGAATTAGTTTGCTGGTGACAATTGCAGTAATTTGCCTTTAGGAGCATCGGTAAGTACGTAAATCAGCCCGTCCGGGCCAACTTCAACATCGCGGATGCGTTCACCACGATCTCTTAAATACTCATGCTGCTCACCGGGTTTATCTCCATCCATTTCTATACGTCTTAGATGGGTGAATTTTAACGCGCCTACCAGCAAATCACCTTTCCAGTCAGCAAAAACGGATTTATCATAAAAGGCCATACCGCTGGGCGCAATGGACGGATCCCAGTAAATCACTGGTTGCTCCATGCCTTCCTGCTTTGTCTTTTCAGATATGGTACTGCCATCATAATCGATACCGTAGGTAATTACAGGCCACCCGTAGTTAGCACCCTTACGAAGTTTGTTTACTTCATCCCCACCTTTGGGCCCATGTTCCATCGCCCAGACTTCTTTCGTTTCAGGATGCATTGTCAGGCCCTGTACGTTTCGATGGCCGTAGCTGTATATTTCCGGTGCATCACCATCAATAAACGGGTTATCTTCCGGCACTGAGCCATCGGGCCGGATTCTGACAATTTTGCCAAAATGATTATCTGTATTTTGTGCTTCGTCCATGTACTTGTAACGATCACCTAATGTGACGAACAAATTATTGTCTTTATCAAAAGCCAGCCTACAGCCAAAATGAAACCCATTATCGACCAGCGGCTCCGCTACAAAAATGGTAGAGACATTTTTCAGCGCATTATTTTTTAATGTCGCCTTGGCCACAGAACTGCTGCTGCCATTCTCGCCCTTTCGGCTATAGCAGAAATAAATCGTTTGGTTTTGGGCAAAATCCGGATCTACCTGCACATCGAGCATGCCGCCCTGATTAACCGCCTCAACCGCTGGCACGTTTGCAACAGGTTCGCTCAGTCCGTCTTCAAAGGAATATTGCCGTAAGCTGCCGGTACGCTCGGTAATCAGCAAATTACCATCGGGCAAAAATGCCATTCCCCAGGGATGGGCAAGTTCTGTCGCCAGCTCGTTGACTTCGATATCTTTTGCATCTGCCGCGACCGTCGCGGCCGAGACCAAAAGGCCTGGCAGCAAAACTGCCAGGCCTTTTACGTTTAACAATTTTTTCATAGTTAACTTTGTATTAATTAGCGGTTTGCGCACGTAACATCCACGCAGTTTTTTCGTGGATTCGCATGCGGTCAGAGATCAACGCAATGGAGGATTCATCGTCGGCATCCTGCGCCATTTTAAGCGCGGAACGACAGGTTTTAACGACCTGTTCATGACCATGACACAATAGGCCCACCATCTCTTCAGGCTCAGGCACACCTTCTACTTCCTCAATTGAGCTGAGTTCGGAAAATGCTTTATAGGTGCCCGGGGCAACGACGCCTAAAGTACGAATACGCTCAGCGATATCATCCACTGCTTCTGCCAGCTCAGTATAATGCTCCTCAAACATCAGGTGCAGTGTACGAAACTGCGGCCCGGACACATTCCAGTGAAAATTGTGAGTTTGTAAATATAATGTGTAGGAATCCGCTAACAGTGCTTTTAAACCGTCTGCAACACTATTTCTGTCAGACTCCGAAATACCTATATCAATCTTATGCATCATTCGCTCCTTTATCTGTTTTTGCGATGAATAGAAGATGTTTTTATCTGTGGTTTAGATACTGATAGATGTGCGCTTTGGATTACCCCGAGCAGAACGCACCTAATCTGAATGGTTATGATGACCGGATTTACCATTATCGCGTGCTTTCACTTTAAACGCCTGCATAACGTCATTCGTCTCTGCGAATTTAAAAGTAACGGTAATGCTGTCACCTACCGCTAGCTGACGCTTGAGCCCCGTGAGCATTATATGGTTACCGCCGGGCTGAAACTGAATTGTCTCACCAGCGTTGATATCCAGTTGCTTCATCGGGCGCATACTGATCATCCCCTCGTCCATAACTGTTTGATGAAAACCGGCTTTATCCGCCACTTTTTCATCCACCAGAATGGTTGTCAGGCTAATACGCTGAGTACCGTTATTGGTCAGCGAAAAATAGCCGGCAGCAGACGTTGCCATAGGGTAAGTAGCGCTGAAATAACTGTCAGAGATGTCGACATCGCTTTTGTCCTGCGCCCAGCTAAACTGAGTTATCGTAAGAAAAAACAGACAAAAGACGCGTAGCCACATAGTTGCTCCATGGATAAACTTTTTAATCCATATTACAACGACCGGGGAAAGAAGCAAGGAAGAAAGAATGGTGCCGACTGCCGGAATCGAACTGGCGACCTACTGATTACAAGTCAGTTGCTCTACCAACTGAGCTAAGTCGGCACACATAGGGTGCATTGAAAACGCTTTGCGCTAATCAACGGTTGCGTATTTTAGTCACACGCGGCGGCTTGTCAATAGATTAACGCCACCGCTTGCCAATTATTTATATGAACGCAGCCTGTATGCTTCTTTTTCGAGCTCTGGGAAGTATTCAGTCGGGACATAACTCATCAGTTTGTGCAGTTTATCGCCTAATTCATGATAACTGGTCGCAGTCAGATTAATATGCCCCATTTTGCGCTTTTCACGAACAGATTTGCCATACCAGTGCAGGTCGCAGCCAGGAATACTGAGCAAGTCTCTGGAGAACGCGCTGCAGCCGATAACATTGACCATGGCAGAGGGTAAGATAGCTGCTGTATCACCTAATGGCAGACCGACAAGTGCCCGCAGATGATTTTCAAACTGACTGGTGTGGGCGCCGCTTAAACTCCAGTGACCGGAATTATGAACCCGCGGTGCAAGCTCGTTAACCAGCAGTTTATCCTGGCACTGAAACATCTCAACGGCCAGAACACCGACATAATTCATTCCGTCTGCCAGCGTCCGAAAGATCGTTTCAGCTTGCTCAACCAGTGGTTCACTAAGCTGCGTAGCCGGAGCCACTGACACGTGTAACTGGCCTTTGTGATGAAGATTTTCTGCCAGTGGATAAATCTTAATCTCGCCTTTTTTGCTGCGCACACCGATAAGCGATAGCTCACGCTCGAAATTCAGCATTTTTTCAACAACCAATGGCACCGTCTCTAAATCCAGGCCCGCCAGTTCCTGTTTTATTGCCTGAAGCTCATCAACAGACTTCAGGCGCCACTGGCCATACCCGTCATACCCGTCGCGGCTGGCTTTAATGATCAGCTTGTCACCTAACGCCTCAATACAGGCATCCAGTTGATCAATCTGTGTCACAATTTGGTAAGGGCAGTTTGCAACCTCGAACTTTTCAAGAAGATGCTTTTCGCGAACGCGGTCCGCGCCTACCATGATGGCATCCATGGAAGGCATTAATTTATCGGATTTAGCAGCCTGCTCAAGCAAGCGCTCTGGGACATGCTCAAATTCTACGGTCAGCGCATCAGCTGATTCAATGGCCTGCACCAGGCTTTGTTCCAACGGTCGCTTACTTACCGGGTGCACTACACTGTCATCCTTAACATTGACGGCCTGAACTTCAATACCCAGCGGCGCACCTTCCAGATACATCATCTGGGCCAGCTGGCCGGCCCCGTAAACCAGTACTCTCATTGATCAAGCTCCAGGTTTGCATTTTGTAGCACGGTATCAGTTTGCTTACAGCGAAAAGCAATAATTGCATCTTTAACTGTTTCATCCTGCAGGGCAACAACCTGGGCAGCCAGCAAACCAGCATTAGCAGCCCCGGCTTCACCAATGGCCAGCGTGCCTACTGCAACGCCTTTAGGCATTTGCACAATGGATAACAGGGAATCCAGGCCGTTTAGCGCTTTTGATTTGACCGGGCAACCGAACACCGGAAGATGCGTATGCGCAGCGATCATCCCTGGCAAATGGGCAGCTCCGCCAGCGCCGGCAATAATACAGCTATACCCTTGCTCGTCAGCCGATTCTGCAAATTCCACCAGCAAATTAGGGGTACGGTGGGCTGAAACAACTTTCGCTTCAAAGTCCACGCCAAATTCTTTTAACATCAACGCAGCCTGCTTCATCGTAGGCCAATCTGATGTAGACCCCATAACAATTGCAACTTTAGCCATGTAGTGCTTCTCCACTGGATAAGGACAAAGTGTATCGACATGCCGGAAATGATAAGGTTATCCGGTGCCTTTGAAGGCGCCAGATTGTAGCGCAAAAAGCCCCTAAAGCCTACCGGTGAAAAGAATCGGAAGTACACTGAACAGGGCATTACTTTTGCCCCTCATTTTCTGTGTGCTGAGGTTATGAGGATTTGCAGTATGGCCATAGACAATTGTTTTGCTTTCCAGCAACGTTATCCAGGTAATTACTGCAATCGCTGGCAGATATGCTTCTATAAGCAATTAATCTCTGGCACTTACCATTTTGCCAGTAACGCTGTTAGCGGGAAATGAACCGCGCCAGCGCCGAAACAAGTGCCTCGCGCCTGACAGGTTTAGACAAATACAAGTCCATGCCAGCTGCCAGACAGGCATGTTTATCTTCATTAAATGCATTGGCGGTTAGCGCGATAACCGGCGTATGCTGATTTATACCGGTGGACTTACGCAAACACCGGGTTGTTTCAAAGCCATCTTTTACCGGCATTTGACAATCCATCAGAATCACATCAAAGCGTCGTTTTTCCAGTACCTTTAAGGCTGTTTCACCCTCCGGCACACGCAAACTTTTAAGTTCAAGATGGCTAAGCATATCAATAACAATTTGTGCATTGACATCATTATCCTCGACCACCAGGACCCTTGCATCAGGCCGGAGCAGCACGGCCTGCGTGTTGCAGCCCTTTGCGAGCGTCTGTTCGCCTATATTCAGCGGTAGCTGAACAGTAAATGTTGAACCCTTGTTCAGCTCACTATGAAGGTTTATATTTCCACCCAGAATATGCACCAGCTTTTGCGTAATAGACAGGCCCAGTCCGGTGCCACCAAAATTTCGGGTGGTGGACGCATCTGCCTGAGTAAACTCTTCGAAAATTTGCTGTTGCTGCTCCGGGCTGATACCTATTCCTGTGTCAGCTACCTTGATCGTTAAAATACTCTGTGCATAGCTAGTCTCAAGCATAACATGTCCGCCTGGCGTGAATTTTATGGCGTTGCTGAGTAGATTGTTAAGTATTTGACTGATCTTAACCGGGTCGCCCTGCACAAACTCCGGGATGTCCAGATTGTGGGACGTTACCCTGGTCCCTTGTTGTTCAGCCGATTGTTGATAAGTAGCCACCGCCGTTGCCAGTAATTCCGGCAACGCAAAACTGACAGACTCAGTTATCATTTTACCGGCTTCTATCTTGGTCAGATCCAGAATTGCATCCAGAATCATTAATAGTTGTGTTGCTGACTGTGCAATCGTGCTTACCCGTTTGAAGGTAATTTCATCCAGATCCTGTTGCAGAAGATTGTCGCAGTTACCAATAATGCCGTTCATTGGCGTACGTATCTCGTGGCTCATGTTTGCTAAAAACTCAGTTTTAGCCTGACTAGCCTGCTCAGCATTACGCAATGCCTCTTTCAACGATTCGGTTTTTTGTTGAACATGACTTTCTAACGTATTGTTGAGCTCTTCAAGTTGCCGGTTTAAATCCTGTTGGCGTTGGTGGGAAGCCGCGAGCTTGCCAAAAGCAAATTTTAGCCGCTGTTGTAACTGCGCAAAGGCCTCATCCAGTGCGCCAATCTCTCTTAAATAAAGCCGACTGCTGTGTTCAATGGCCAGCGTGGTAGGCGTGGTCGGATTAAAATGCTTAAAGTGCTGCGCCAGACTCTGCAATGGCTTTGCCAACAGAAAGGCAATACCAAAGCCAGCTAAAAATCCAAGCGCACAAATGAGCACCATCAGAGCCAGCGCGGTAAGAACATATTCACTGATCATACGTTCATAGCTTTCCACATCGTAATACAGACTGATCTGCCACGGCGCGAGAGTCAGGTTTGCACTGCGGTGCAACCATGTAATGTTATTAAATTGATGTAGCCCCTCACAATACTGCGCTTCACAACGCATAATCGCTGGTTTTTTTAAACGTTCGAGGCCCAGGGCCGCAGAAGCAAAAATGACTTTGTCATCACTGTCCTGAATGAGAATAGAAAACCCCGGAATATTTTGCCCGTCAAAATAGGCAAAACTATCCAGCGATAGGGAGCCCTCCAGAATGCCTGCGAACTGACCCGCTGTATTTTCTATTGGCGCAGAGATTGCCACAATAATATCATCACCAAATCCGCGGCCTTCAAATGCTTTAGAAATAAAGGGTCTGCCGGTATCGGCCACGACTGAAAAGTAGGGACGCTCACTGACATTGGTCATCTCCTGCGCTTTGGCACGGTGCATCATTCGTTCAGGAAAAGCTCCGGTTATCTCCCCCTGTTCATCAGTAATTAACAGAGTAAGAAAACTGGGGTTGGCAATAGCCAGCTGTTGCAAAAGAACCTGAGGAGTGACGGCGGTTGAAGATAACAACGCAGCACTTTGTACTACTGCAGACTGGTGGGCCGAGATAAAGCTGTTCAACTGCTCTGAGAGCACAAGTGTGCGCTGCTCAAGATAAAGATCGATATCATCCATCTGATCGATCTGAACACTGTAGATATGTAGATAATTGACCACCATGTTGCCCAGGAAAAACACAGCGGCAAACAAGTAGGTCAATAAAGGCCGAAAGCTCACTGGCGCCGAGTCTCTGGAGGGTCTAACGGCGAATACGATCAGATAAATGAGATGCCCCCCTACCAGCGCTGTGATGCCAGACAACCAGGTCACCACTACCGAAGTCAGAGCCACAACCAGAATCTGATCATTGAACCCGTACTGTATAACCGCCAGGGCCGGAAGCGAAAACAGCGACCACAATACGCCTGCTATGCTCAGCGCTTTAAAATGGCCTCTGCCATAACACAATAAACTGGTGATAAATGGCTGGGCGGTGAGAACCAGCAGAGCCAGGTAATTGTCGTAGCGCCACCATAAAGGTGCATAAATCAGGGTTATCAGCCAGAACGCGATACGAGGGGGGCATAACAAAGCAACGGCGATAGCCATTACCCCTCCAAAGGCAGCGACGCCTTCGGAGATAATGGGTTCTGGCAGAAAATTTAAAATAGCACCGAGGGCAGTAAAAACTACTGCAATAACTGCTGACTGCACCCTGCCCTCTACATCAATTTGACTTCAGGTAAACGTTAATTGTTTTTGTTCATGTAGTCTATTGTCATATTGGTTAATAGACTTACGCCTAATTTCATGCCTTTGTCGTCAACGTAAAACTCAGGTGTGTGGTGTGCAGGTGATTCTTCCACTGACACATCAAGCGGTTTTCCGCCTACCCAGAGATATAAACCGGGGACTTCTTCCTGGAAAAACGAAAAGTCTTCCGCGCCGGTCACCGGTTTGGATAACAAGACATTATCCTCGCCCGCTGTTGCTTTGAGTGTTGGTAGCATTTGCGCCGTAAGATCAGGATCGTTAAATGTTATCGGGTAGCTGTAATCCAGCGGTAAAGTCAGCTCGGCTTTAGCTCCCATACTACTGGCAATGCCCTGCACTTTTCGCTCCATTGCTTCATAAATATGTTCCCGGGCATCTTTACTCAAAGTACGAATGGTGCCAACCAGTTCGACTTCCTCAGGAATAATATTAGACCGGTTGCCGCCATGAATAGATCCTACTGATACTACCGCAGCACTGTCGATTACCTTGATTTCCCTGCTTACGATAGTTTGCAGCGACATCACCATCTGGGCGGCTGTCACAATAGGATCGACGCTTTTCCACGGATACGCACCGTGGGCCTGTTTACCCTTGATGACAATTTTAAACGGATCTACAGCAGCCATAGCACCTTCAGGCGTATAGCGCACTTTACCGATATCGGTATTAGCATTGATATGAAGCCCAAAAATCACATCCACGTCGGGTGACTTAAGCACGCCTTCCTTAACCATAACCTCAGCGCCGCCTTTTTCCCCTGGCGGTGCGCCCTCTTCAGCAGGCTGAAATATAAACTTGACCTTGCCGTGCAGCTGGTCTTTCATTTGCGATAAGACCTCGGCAGCGCCCATTAGCATGGCCATGTGTGTATCATGCCCACAGGCATGCATTACAGGTACGGTATTGCCGTTATACTCGGCAGTTTTGGTAGATTTCCACGGTAAGTCATTGCGTTCTTCAACCGGCAACCCATCCATATCAGCCCGCAGTGCCACAACCGGGCCTGGTCGGCCACTGTCCAGCACAGCCACAACACCGGTTTTTGCTACTTCTGTAGTGATCTCCACATCCAGTGTTTTTAAGTATTCAGTGATATATTTGGCAGTTTCGAATTCACGGTTTGAAAGTTCTGGATTTTCATGAAAATGGTGCCGCCATTCGATAACCTGCGGCTCCACCTTGTCTACCAGCTCATTCACACTTTGCGCAGCGGCGGCACTACAAGCCAGACTCAGTGCTAATCCTAAAAGTGTTTTTTTCATGTGTATTCCCCTTATTATGTTTTTGTACAGTACCAAAAATAAACAGGACAGGGGAATAAAGATCATCGGCGTTCAGAGCAACCACATTTTTCGGGCATAAAAAAGCGCACATTAAGTGTGCGCTTTTTAGAACAGATACTGCGTTAGCTCTTCTGACGCTTCATTGCACCAAAGAATTCATCATTCGTTTTGGTCATGGAAAGTTTGTTAATCAAAAATTCCATGGCATCAATTTCTGACATCTCATGCACAATCTTACGCAGGATCCACATTTTCTGTAGTTCATCCTGGCTGGTCAGCAATTCTTCACGACGTGTCCCTGAACGATTAAAATCAATCGCAGGGAAAACACGCTTCTCGGCAATTTTGCGGTTCAGGTGCATTTCCATATTACCTGTGCCTTTAAACTCTTCGTAGATAACTTCATCCATTTTAGAGCCGGTATCAATCAATGCGGTAGCAATGATGGTCAGGCTGCCGCCTTCTTCCACATTTCGCGCTGCGCCGAAGAAACGCTTGGGTTTATGCAATGCGTTGGCATCGACACCACCGGTAAGGACCTTACCTGACGATGGAATAACGGTGTTGTATGCACGTGCCAGCCGAGTGATTGAATCAAGCAGAATGACAACATCTTTTTTATGCTCAACCAGCCGTTTGGCCTTTTCAATAACCATTTCAGCAACCTGAACATGGCGACTGGCTGGCTCATCAAAGGTGGAGGCAACCACTTCACCCTGGACCAGGCGATGCATCTCGGTCACTTCCTCAGGACGCTCATCAATGAGCAAGACCATCAATTCACATTCTGGCTGGTTCGCAGCGATAGATTGCGCAATATTTTGCAGCAGGAGTGTTTTACCTGCCTTAGGCGGCGCAACAATCAAACCACGCTGGCCTTTGCCAATTGGTGACGCCAGATCTAAAACCCGCGCGGTAATATCTTCAGTAGAACCGTTGCCTCGCTCCATACGAAGGCGAGAGGCGGCATGAAGCGGCGTGAGGTTTTCAAAAAGGATTTTATTACGGGAGTTTTCAGGCTTGTCGAAGTTAACTTCGCGAATCTTTAGCAGTGCAAAATAACGTTCACTGTCTTTAGGAGGCCTAATCTTTCCGGCAATAGTATCACCGGTGCGCAGGTTGAAACGTCGAATCTGGCTGGGCGATACATAAATGTCATCGGGACCGGCTAAATACGAAGAGTCAGCAGAGCGAAGAAATCCAAAACCATCCTGTAGAATCTCCAGAACGCCGTCGCCAAAAATGTCTTCACCGCTTTTGGCATGGGCTTTCAGAATTGAGAAAATGATGTCTTGTTTTCTGGCTCGCGCCATATTATCCAGGCCCATTTCTTCGGCCAGGGCAACCAACTCACTGATTGGTTTGTTCTTTAGTTCTGTTAAATTCATACTGGTGGGTCTTTGTGTGTGCTTGGACTTCGCTTACAGACTACTCGGTCACTTATTCATTATTAGAAAAGGTTTGTATACCCAGATTCGGGCTAGCAGAACGCTGCTCAGATGAGAGCTACCAAAACGTTAGCACCATAATTGCGATGCGTCCAGCATTTTACTCAACACAGGGCAAAAAAGATCGATTTTTTATTCTTCCGGCAATACTGCCGGTATTCATTACTTTCAACACCATACACAAACTTTGCAACAATCCAATAAAAAAGGCATCCCTGAGGATGCCTTTTTTTGCACACATTTCGCTTTACAGGTTTTCGTTCAAAAATTCTGTTAGCTGTGCTTTTGATAACGCGCCAACTTTTGTCGCAGCTACATTACCACCTTTAAAAAGTAATAACGTAGGAATGCCACGAATGCCATATTTTGGCGGCGTTTCATTATTTTCATCGACATTCAACTTACCAACTGTTAACTTGCCTTCAAACTCGGAAGCAACTTCTTCCAGAATCGGCGCGATCATTTTACATGGTCCGCACCATTCAGCCCAGAAGTCGACTAGCACAGGACCGTCAGCATTGATAACGTCTGCTTCAAATTTGTCGTCAGTTAACTGGATAATATTGTCGCTCATTCTGTTCTCCATCGATTGGTCAGTCGCTGATTTGTTCAGCCACACCATAAGTGTTATAAGAAACTGTCTTTTTTAATGCAAGCACTGATAAGCTATAAGCTATGCAAACAACTCATTTAACCGAAACAAACTTTTCCGATTTACCTATCAATGACAAGGTACTTTCGGCGCTTCAATCAGCAAATTTCACCCATTGTACACCGATTCAGGCTTTAGCTTTACCTCCATTACTGGATGGTCTTGATATTGCCGGACAAGCCCAAACCGGTACCGGTAAAACTATCGCGTTTCTGGTTGCTACGTTCCACTATCTATTGGCTAATCCTGCCAAAGATAACGCGGATCCGAAAGGCCCGAAAGCAATAATTATGGCACCGACCCGTGAACTGGCCATGCAAATCTACAATGACGCCAAACCCCTGAGTGAACACACCGGGCTATCACTTGGTTTGATATATGGGGGTGAAGGATATCAAAGTCAACGCGAATCGCTTGAAGAAGGTGTCGATATTATAATTGGCACTACCGGCCGTATTCTGGATTATTATAAGCAGAATGTATTCACTTTGAACCATATTCAGGTGGCCGTGCTGGATGAAGCCGACCGTATGTTTGACCTGGGTTTCATTAAAGATATCCGCTTTTTGTTTAAGCGCATGCCCGCAGCGTCTGAGCGTCTAAGTATGTTATTTTCTGCTACCCTTAGTTATCGGGTGCAGGAACTGGCTTACGAGCACATGAATAATCCTACGCATGTTCAGGTTGAACCTGAAACCAAAACCGCCAAACGGGTCAGTGAAGAGCTTTTTTATCCCTCGGACGAGGATAAGATGCGTTTACTGCTGACACTGATGGAAGAAGAATGGCCCGAACGCGCCATTGTTTTTGCCAATACCAAGCATACCTGTGAAAAGGTTAACGACTGGTTAGAGGCTGATGGTCACCGGGTCGGTTTACTCAGCGGTGATGTGCCCCAGAAGAAGCGTATGAGCATTCTGGATGATTTCACCAAGGGCAAACTGGATATACTGGTGGCCACCGATGTCGCCGCCCGCGGCCTACATATTGATTCAGTCAGCCATGTTTTCAATTACGACTTACCTGACGATGCAGAGGATTATGTTCATCGGATTGGTCGTACTGGCCGGGCGGGTAAAAGCGGGATTGCAATCAGCTTCGCCTGTGAAAAATATGCATTGAATCTGCCGGCCATTGAGCAGTACATTCAACATGCTATACCTGTGACCGATTACGATCGTACCGCGCTGCTGGAAGATTTAAAGGCACCTCGTGCACGCCAGCGCAAACGTACGCCCAATGCCCGTAATTCCAATCGACGTGGCAGAGGCCGGGGAAAACCGTCAAATAAGAATAACTAAGTATGCAGCCTGAAATCCAACACGATACGTTGGTCCACAGTGAGCACTATGCCGCAGTAGACCTGGGGTCAAACAGTTTTCATATGGTCGTTGTCCATGTGGTTAATGGCAATGTTCAGATCATTGGTAAGGTCAAACAGAAAGTTCGTTTGGCTGCCGGCTTGAATGAAAACTTGGAGTTGGACGACATTAGCATGGAGCGAGGTTGGCAATGTTTGCAAACCTTCGCTGAACGTCTGCAGGACATTCCCCCTTCTAATATTCGTATCGTGGCCACGGCCACATTACGTCTTGCTACTAATGCTCAGGTTTTTATTCAAAAAGCTGAGCAAATTTTAAACCACAAATTAAATGTTATTTCCGGCGAAGAGGAAGCCCGGCAGATTTACCTTGGGGTAGCATATACATCTGCCAACCAGGGGAACTCACTGGTTATCGATATCGGTGGCGCCAGTACCGAAATCATCATTGGCAATGACATGCAGCCTATTCATATGAAAAGTCTGGACATGGGTTGCGTGACATTTATGGAGCGCTATTTCTGTCAAGGTGCCATTACTCAGGCTAATTTTACTGCAGCAAAAGCGGCTGCCGGCGAGCTGTTAGACACTGTCAGTGATGCGTTTTTATGTTTCGACTGGCAAAACTGTCTGGGCGCCTCGGGTACGCCACAGGCAATCACCGAAATTCTCGTTGCCCAGCAAATCAGCGATGCAATTCGTCTTGATTATTTATACGAGCTAGAGAAACAGTGTATTGATTGCGGCTCTATTGAAAAGCTTGATATCAAAGGCCTGGAAGAGAACCGTAAACCTATTTTCCCCAGCGGCCTGGCTATACTTATTTGTCTGTTTGAGAAGCTGAATATCACAGCCATGAATATTTCAGCCGGGGCGCTGCGCGAGGGCCTTATCTACGGCATGCTGGATAATTTGCAGGAAAACGACCGGCGTGTTCAAACCCTAAATCATGCAATTAGCCGTTACCATATCGAAAAATCCCACGCCGACTCGGTGCGAGGGATGTCACTTAACCTATGTCGCCAGCTATGTGCTCAGACAGCGATTTGCCATCTCGACACAGAAGCGGTGCTCGGTGCAGCTGCAACGTTGCATGAAATAGGTTTGCATATTGAATATAAAAAACATCATCAACACGGCGCCTATATTCTTTCACATATCGATTTGCCCGGTTACACGCGTTTGCAGCGACAGGCAATTCGTGACCTGGTACTGTCCCATCGCCTGAATATTAATCTCAAAACCTTTGACGATTATCACGCCGACCTGAAGCCGATGTTGTTGGCGCTGGTGAGAATCTTGCGCATCGCCACAGTATTGTGTCTGCGCCGTCACAATAAGCACATTCCCGATGTGCAACTAACCGTTAATGATGATCGGTGGACACTGACACTGCCTGAAGGCTGGCTTGCCGGTCACCCGCTTATCAATGCTGAACTGGCCAATGAGACCTGGTTGCAGCATCGTGCGGGATGGGACCTGGATTGTAGGTGACAGCCTGTCAGCCTAGCGGTTGAGCAGCTCAGCTGCATCGGGGGCAAAATAGGTCAGGATGCCGTCCGCGCCGGCGCGTTTAAATGCCAGCAGAGATTCCAGAATGACACTGTCCTTATCCAGCCAGCCATTCGCAAATGCGGCCTGATGCATCGCATATTCCCCGCTAACCTGATAAGCAAATGTTGGCACCTGCAATTCCTGTTTACAGCGACGCACAATATCCAGATAGGGCATACCTGGTTTTACCATCACCATGTCGGCCCCCTCCTGTAGGTCCAGTACGATTTCGTGAATGGCTTCATCACTGTTGGCCGGATCCATTTGGTAGGACTTTTTATTACCGCCTTTGATATTGCCGGCTGAGCCTACTGCATCACGAAACGGACCATAGTATGCTGACGCGTATTTTGCAGAATATGCCATGATGCAGGTGTTAACATGCCCAGCCTTTTCCAGAGACTGACGAATAGCGCCAATACGGCCGTCCATCATGTCCGACGGGGCGACCATATCTGCCCCCGCTTCAGCATGAGATAAAGCCTGTTTTTTCAGTACCTCTACCGTTTTGTCATTAAGCACATAGCCATTTTCATCTATTAGCCCATCCTGCCCGTGGGAGGTAAATGGATCCAGCGCGACGTCGGTCATGAGAATGATGTTATTAAAGTGTTGTTTGATTTGTCGGACCGCCTGCTGCACCAGCCCCTGAGGATTAAACGCTTCACTGGCGCACTCTGTTTTATCTTCAGAAGGGGTGACCGGAAACGGCGCATAAGTGCGTATACCAAGGTCCACCAGCCTTTCGATCTCTTTAAGCCACAAATCCACAGATAAGCGATATACCCCAGGCATGGAAGGCACTGCTTCGCGCTTATTGGTCCCGGGCAGAATAAATATCGGATAAATTAAATCAGCGGTACTCAACTGGGTTTCAGCAACCATGTCGCGCAGAGCATCATGAGCGCGCAGACGACGCATTCGCCGTGAAGGATAGGTAGAAAATGTCATACAATCTGTCCTGATAGTAGTTCTGCTTTGACCTGATTGCGGCCATTATTTTTAGCAGCGTAAAGTAATTTATCGGCATGCTTAAACAGTGCCGTCTCATCGTTATCGCTGGTGATGACAGTGCAAGCAGCCCCCGCACTGATGCTGATATGAAGCTGGTAACCATCAATCTCAAGGGTTTTACCTGTCACGGCCAAACGCATTGCTTCGGCGACCTGCGTGGCGCCTGCTATGTCCGTGTTGGGCAACAGCACGACAAACTCCTCACCGCCATAGCGGCAAATATCGTCACCAGGTCGTTTTAACTCGTCTTTTAACAGTAGAGCCATCTGGCACAAGCAGGCATCACCCACAGCATGTCCGTAGTTATCATTAATTTTCTTAAAATGGTCAATATCAATCAGTACGATAGACAGCGGAGTTTGCTCGCGTCGGCTGCGACGACTTTCTGCTATTAACCGCTTATCAAAGTGACGGCGGTTGCGGATGCCGGTCAGCGGGTCAATGGTGTTAAGGTTGGATAGTTCCTGATTAGCATCTGATAATTCTCGCAGCGCAACTTCCAGCTCCAGGGTTCTTTCCTGCACCTGATATTCTAAATCTTTCTGATACTGTTGCTGCACATTGAGCAAGTCTTCGCGCGCTTTAAGCATGGCTTTTTCCTGGGTCAGGGCCTGCTCTTTGATAGAAAAAATCTGCTCACGATTGTGGCTGTAATTTATCGCCAGGACCAGCGCCAGCAACAATGTCTCAACACTGGCACCCAACATTAACAATAAATTCGATGGCACAGGAGACGTTATGACACCCAGATTGTCTAGACTGACAGCAAACGCACTAAGCAACAGAATAAACCAGGCAAATGCATAGTAGCGGGCAATTTTTACGCCCTTGATGGCAATCCAGACCCCGACACCCAGCGCAAAGATCACACTGATGCTTACCATGATAAGAAAGGCTCTGATTAGTAAGCCATATGGTAGGATAAAACTAACCAGCAAACTAAACAAAAACAGAACAGCGAGGGCTTTCAGGACACGGGATAAAGGTCGGCTGAAACGCGATACGTTAAGGATCCTGTCGGAAAATAAAACCGCAAACATGATGGTGGAATTGGCAAACACAACCACCGCCCGCCCCTGAAACCAGGTTTGCTCCGGCCAGATAACTGCATAGCCGATACCATGCATTGCAGCAATAGTAAGTGCTAAGGAAAAAACATACCCCGAATACACAAAAAATGTTTTACTGCGGTTGGTAATAAACAAAAAGAAATTACTGGCTCCAATCGCACACAGCAGTCCCAGAAAAATACCCAGCATCAGATTCTGGGTGGCGGTATAACTGACAAAGCGGTCTTTCTGCCAATATCTAATGGGTAGTTTAAGCGAGCCTGAGCTTTCCACCCGCAAATAAATATCGAGTCGCCCGGCATGCTCGGGCAACTCAAAAGCCAGCGTAGGCACCAGTAACTCTCTTGCATCATAGCGCAGTATATCGCCGCCGATGGCTTTCTTAATCAGCCGTTGCGAGCCGGGGTCGACGATGTAAATCTCCACCCTGTCCAGCAGCGGATAGTTGATTTCCAGAATATGATCTTGCTGGGCAGCTTTATCAGGCAATGAAAAGCGAAACCAGTAACCCCTATCATCCATCCCCAGGTTGACGGGGTTTTCCGTGGTTAACCAGCGGCTATCCGGTGTAGCGAGAATATCAGTCAGAGACAGCGAAGAGGCAGGCGCAGAATGCTCAGCAAAATAGGATAAACCTGTAATACTGGCTTCGTTGCTCTGGTAAGGCGTTAAGGTTTTATAAATAAAAATAAGAAAGCCGGCAATAATAATAAATACCAGCAACAACCAGCCATCATAGTTTCGTTGCGCCTTTGCGTTTAACAGCATCGCGTTAAACCTTATATCAGATTCCGAATAAGCGAAATGTATTGGTAACACTTGCCGACGCAACTTCCGTTACGGGGCGACTCATCAACGTTGCTACCTGCTCACCCACCGCACGGATAAATGCCGGCTCATTATTACGCCGTCGTGGACGCTGATTTTTGGGAAACAGATATGGCGCATCGGTTTCAAGAATAAGTTTATCCAGTGGCATCTCGGGTATCGCGGCGCGCAGGTCTTCTGCGCGCCGCGGATCACAGACCCAGCCGGTGATACCAATATAAAGACCCATTGATAAATACGTCTGCATTTGCGCCTGCGTTCCCGTAAAACAATGGGCAATACCGCTTAGATTATTAATACTCTCAAGACAACTGAGCTGTTGGTCAAAGGCATCTCGCTCATGCAGATAAACCGGCTTATGCAGGCGCTCGGCAATTTCAAGCTGCGCGTTAAACACAGCGATCTGCGTATCCGGGGGCGAAAAATTGCGGTTGAAGTCTAATCCGCATTCGCCCACGGCCACCACTCCAGGCCCGGTCGCGAGTTGTTCAAGACGTTGTAAGTCGTTATCACTGACATGCCTGGCATTATGCGGATGTACACCGATGGTGTAACACAGTGTATTAGGGTATTGCTGATACAGCACGGCGGCGGTATCCCACTCTTGTGGGTGGGTGGTGATCATGCAAAGACGGGTGACATTTGCCGTCAACGCATTAGCGATAACCGCATGCGGATCAAAGCGTTTGTCCAGTAAATTTACCCCTGCATCAAACCACTGCATTTATTTCAGTCGCTCCACTTTTGTTCGCCGACTGGTGCCTTCAATACCCAGATAAAAGACGCCCATGAAGCCGCGTTTGACAACTGCTATATCATCCACCTCGCCATGAAAATACTCCTTTTTTTTCTGCTGCCAGACCATACCGTTTGCCAGCGTATAGATGCGGTTTCCACGGCGATTTTCTTCAACACTAACTACCCTGCTGCTTATCTCATTGATTTCTTCACCAGGCTCAGGGCGATTTTCTAAGCCAAATTGCCGCTTTTTCTGTGCAGCCGACTGAGGTGCTGCGGAATTAGCCGCTTGCTGAGGGATGCTTTGTTCAGCGTTATCGGCAGTATCATTGTCAGAGGAGGCACCATTTGAGCCAGACTCTGACTCGGTGGCTGACCCGGCAAGCTCTTCAGCAGCCAGTGTGTCGAAGCATGTTAAGCGTTGCTTATCACCGGTTATCTTTGCACACTGCTCTAGTGATACCGGCGCTTTAGCGACACTGCTGTTGGCAAATGCCAGACTCAGCAGCGTGAGTAATACAAGTTCTGTCCGTGGCATTATTGTTTTTCTCCGATAATCAATTGTTCTATCCATCCGTAGCGGTGTGATCATCCTGTTCATCATCATTTTTCTTACCATAAAATCCGCCCACAATGACACCAATTTCAAAAAGTAACCACATGGGCACTGCCAGTAATGTCTGGGAAATAATGTCTGGGGGGGTCAGCAGCATGCCAATTACAAATACCCCAACAATGACAAAAGGACGCTTAGCCCGCAGCGAGTCTGCATCGGTGACGCCCGTCCAGCACATCAGAATAATGGCGATAGGAATTTCAAAGGATACACCAAATGCAAAAAACAGTTTTAAGACAAAATCGAGGTAAGAAGAAATATCCGTACTCACAGTTACACCGCTGGGTGCGACGCTGGTAAAAAACGCGAAGGCCAGTGGAAATACCACGAAGTAAGCGAAAGCCATGCCAGCATAAAATAGCAGGGTACTGGAGACCAACAGCGGTATAACCAGCTTTTTCTCTGTGGTGTACAACCCCGGCGCAATAAAGGCCCATACCTGGTATAGCACATAGGGAATGGCGATAAAGAAAGACAGTACGAGGGTCAGCTTAAAAGGCGCGAAAAATGGTGATGCAACATCAGTTGCAATCATGGATGCATTTTCAGGCAAGACTGCCATTAACGGACTGGCAAGATAGTGATAAAGATCTTCGGCAAAATAGACCAAACAAAGAAATACGACAAGTACACTAAGTAGGGCACGAAGAATTCGATTTCGCAGCTCCACGAGGTGCGAAATCAGATTATTGGTGTCAGTCATTGCTTTTTCTTATAGGGTTCTTGTACAGACTCAGCGGCTTCCTTGAGCTCATCGACGCTTTTCTGCAAATCTTCAGAGACGTCTTTGAGACCCTGCTGCTCTGCTTTTCTAAGATTTTCGTGTAGCTCGTGTACACGCAGCTGATGCTCCACCTCTTGCTTAAAGCCACTGGCGGCATTGCGCACGCTGCGCACTGTATTTAGCGTAGAGCGAATAGCCCCGGGCAAGCGCTCTGGTCCCAACACTAATAGTGCGAGTACGCCAATAACAAGCAGTTCCCAAAAACCGATATCAAACATCAGGACTTTTCTTTAACATCGCTCTGCGTAGTGGTAGTGGATGCTGTTTTATTTTTATTATCCACTTTCTGATGCTCAGTAAAATCGGCATCGCCCTGCTGATTTTTTTGCTCGTCGTCATCAACAGCTTTTTTGAACCCTTTAATGGCACCGCCCAAATCCGAACCAATGCTTTTCAAACGTTTCGTGCCAAATAACAGAACGACAATGGCAAGTACAATCAGCAACTGCCAGACACTAATACCCATAACTTTCTCCTTTGCACGTATTGTTACAGTATGCCATTGCCTGTCTTTGCTTTCACCACAATATTTCGTGAACAAAAACTTGCTGTCAGATAAAGATTCATACGTATTTACGGTTCTGTTTGACTTCGTTTGAATATAACTTAATGCTGAAGACAGGAAAGCTAAGTTGTAAGGCAAGGTATGGCGTGTTTATCACTGATGTTCTGTTCGTTACTGGCGATGCCCGGTGACATCATCACTGAGCCGGCAGTGTTGCCTGAAACACCGGTTATCACCACACCGGACAATTTGCCCGATACCTGGATGGACCTGTGGCAACGTAATCTGACCCAGTCAATGAATTACACGGTGCAACAACTCGACAGTTTTTTTGCGCTGAAGGGCTCCAACCGGCATGAGGATGCGCGCGCAGAAGGCCGGATAAGCCTTGGCTGGGAACCCAGAAGCCGTGATTTAGCTGAGTTTGATGTACGGTTTAAAATTCGGGTGCAGCTGCCGGCATTAGAAAACCGGGTTGATCTGATGCTTAGCGATGATGAGGACAGTCAGCAAAATGCCTCCATCAAGGCGGCCCGTCAACCTATCGAGCGCCGCCGACGTAATACCACTATAGCGTTGCGTTACCGATCCAGTGATAATGCCCGCATGTCCTATAAGATAGGCACCGGCCGCCGCGGTCAGATTTACACTAAAGCCCGCTATGCCGATATGGCTGCGTATTCGGACCAGCTGGCGCTATTTTATGATGCCGAGGCATATGCTTTCACCCGTGACCAGTTTGGCGCTGAATTGGGCGCCACCGTTCAGTTTATTAGCCAGAGTGAGCATGTTTTCCGGTTCAATAATCGCTTTTTCTACCGCGATCGCTTTGAAGATTGGGTATGGCGTCATGAGGCGCAGTATCTGCAACCGGTGGACAATAAGACCGCCGTCATCTACACCTTGTTTACTGAAGGCGAATCGCGCCCTAATTACCGCTTGGGTGAAGTGTATACCAGCGCCAGGTGGCGTTCGAACCCCACCCGGGACTGGCTGTTTTTTGAAGTTGAACCTTTTGTGCTTTTCACCCGGGATGAAGGATTCAAACCTTCCTATGGTGTGGCACTGCGGGTCGAAGCGTATTATGGCAATCCGTAAGCGGGTGGCTGTTGACCAACCTGTCAGGGCCGCAACGCTCTTTCACCACGGGCTAAGCCACATACGCCGGTACGTGAAGATTCAATAATCTCCGCACACTGATTGATGGTAGTTGCAAAGGCATCGAGTTTATCGGTGGTACCAGTAATTTCAATGGTGTAGTTACTGGCGTTTACATCCACAATCCTGGCCCTGAAGATATCCGTATTGCGCTTAACTTCCGCGCGCATGGTCTCAGTCCTGGTGGCCACTTTTACCAGCATCAGTTCACGTTCAACGTGCGCATTCTCTGTCAAATCAACCACTTTGAGAACATCAATGAGCTTATTTACCTGTTTCGTAATTTGCTCAATGACTTTATTATCCCCGTGGGTGGTGATGGTCAAACGAGACAACGACGGGTCGTCAGTAGGCGCTACGCACAGCGAGTCCACATTATAACCGCGCTGCGAAAACACACCGACAATGCGTGACAGTGCGCCCGGGGCATTCTCCATTAACACCGAAATAATTCTTTTCATCAGGTGCGCTCCGTTTTACTAAGCCGCATATCATCCATGGCGCCATGTTTAATTTGCATCGGATAGACATGCTCATTCTGATCAACAGCTATATCCATAAATACCAACCGATCGGTGTAGCTAAAGCATCTCTTCATTGCCTCATCCAGCTCATCGGGGTGTTCTACTTTGATACCCACGTGTCCATAAGCTTCGGCAAGTTTGACAAAGTCAGGCATAGAATCCATATAAGAATGCGAATATCGCCCTTTGTAATTCATATCCTGCCATTGCCTGACCATCCCCAGCGCTCGGTTATTCAGGGAAATAATTTTCACTGGCAGGTTGTATTGCAGACAGGTAGAAAGTTCCTGAATGTTCATCTGAATACTGCCATCGCCGGTAACCACCACTGAGACTGCCTCCGGATGCGCAAACTGAACGCCCATAGCAGCGGGCAAACCAAAGCCCATGGTGCCCAAACCGCCGGAATTAATCCACTGGCGAGGTTTTTTATAAGGGTAATATAGTGCCGCAAACATCTGGTGCTGGCCAACATCTGATGAAATAAAGGCCTCACCACCGGTGTGTTTGTACAAAGACTGAATCACAGCCTGGGGCTTGATACTTTCTTCGCTCGCAGCGTAATTAAGGCATTGCCGGGAACGCCATTGATTGACCTGCTCCCACCACGGTGATATCCGGGTGCGCTGCTCACTAAGATCATGCTTATCAAGTGCACTGAGCAGCTGTTGCGCAACCTTGTCGACGCTACCCACCACAGGAATGTGAGCGTTCACCGTTTTTGAGATAGATGCAGGGTCAATGTCCACGTGGATAATATCAGCGTGAGGACAAAACTTATCAACGTTGTTAGTAACCCGGTCATCAAACCGTGCACCCAGCGCTAAAATGCAGTCTGCATTATGCATGCATTTATTCGCTTCGAGGGTACCGTGCATGCCCAGCATTCCGACAAATTGTTCATGGGTACCGGAAATAGCACCAAGCCCCATAAGTGTGCAGGTAACCGGCGCATTGAGCCGCTCGGCAAGCTCTGTAACTATCGCTGAGGCATCACTGGCGATGGCTCCGCCACCCACATATAAAACAGGCCGTTTTGCTGTGGTCAGTGACTGTACCGCTTTTTTAATTTGCTTAGCGTGCCCTTTTTCAGTGGGGTTGTAAGAGCGCATGCTGACATCCTGGGGGAACGAATAAGGATGCTCTTCCTGCACATTAACAATGTCTTTGGGCAAATCCACTACGACAGGTCCGGGCCGGCCGGTATTAGCAATATAAAAAGCCTTCGCGATAGCTTCAGGAATATCGACGGCACGCTTGACCAGAAAACTGTGTTTTACAATGGGACGTGAGCACCCCACCATATCGGTCTCCTGAAACGCATCCTCACCGATATGCATTGAAGGCACCTGGCCGGAGAGCACGACCATAGGTATTGAATCCATATAAGCGGTAGCAATACCGGTAATTGTATTGGTTGCCCCCGGTCCGGAAGTAACCAGTACGGTGCCTGTTTTACCTGTAGAGCGGGCATATCCATCTGCCATATGGGCAGCAGCCTGCTCATGGCGTACCAGAACGTGCTTAACCTCATCTTGTGCAAACAGTGCATCATAAATATCCAGGACCGCACCACCGGGATAACCAAACACGTGCGTAACACCTACATCTTTCAACGCCTCCACCACCATGGCGGCGCCCGACATCATTTTCACTGTCGTCTCTCCTCTGGTTGCCCGGAAATAAAATATCGCCTATAGCCGGACTATATCGAAGGACCAGGAAAGATAAAACAGTAAAAACACAAAAAAGTGAAATATATGTTCTCGTATAGAATATAAATAGGACAAACAGTTCGCATGAATGCTATAAAAACCGGAAATTAGCAATATTTAACAACTTTATAACATTGCTCGTCACTCATGAAATGGCCCCTTTCAGGTGTATCTATTGTTGGCCCTTGTTGATCTGCTTCATTTTCATTACGGTGCCAGCCTCCTAAGTAAATACTGGCAGTTTAAGGCCGGTGTATACGCGCCATGTACTTATGGCAGGCGCGCTCTGCTAACGTTGCTGGTGGTCGTGTTTCCCTAGCACTTCTATGTAACCTCGTTCAAGGTCGGTGGCTGGCGCCAGGCTATCTTCCTTTAATGCAGTCAGGAATGAGCCATACGCTGCTAAAGCGCAGCGCTCTGTTCTGAGCGCAATGTAAAAATTCTGATAGACGTTTTTTTAGGGTGAAGAAAAGGTGATGTCAAACCAAGTCTGTCAGGATCCTCAAATGTTCATGTGACTGTCACACAAGAAGCGCCAGCTGGTTAACTTATAGCTATTTTTATCATTCACGTAACGCGGTACTTGCAACTTCTTTGCTTTGTTGCTCCTATATGGTGCTAAGCAGATGTAAAGGTAACAAAATGCGCGTTTGGGCTCTTTTAATCGGATTAATCGTTATAAGCGGATGTCAGATTGGTCCGTCTCCCGTTAGCCAGCCGCCTCAACTGGTAGAAACAGACTGGGGAATTTATCCTTTTGCAGAAAATGTGAGCTTCAGCCAGGTGCTGCAACTAGACTACCGGGAAGCCGATAAAACCCTCAGCTACGGCAGTGATCCGCTGCAATTTGGTAAGTTATGGCTGCCTGCTGATACCAGAGTCGCCGCCCCGCTGGTTATCTTTATTCACGGCGGCTGCTGGCTATCAGACTACGATCTGAGTCACAGTTACGCCATGGCCACAGCATTAGCCCGGGCCGGCTTTGCGGTATGGTCTGTGGAGTACCGGCGTACGGGTGATCCGGGTGGGGGCTGGCCGGGAAGCCTTCATGATGTAGTCCAGGCCATCAACTATATTCAGTTGCAAGACAATGACGCTGTGGATCTTCAGTCTGTTACACTTACGGGGCATTCTGCCGGCGGCCATCTGGCAATGCTGGCTGAACCACAAGTCGCGCGCCCCATAACAAATACGCTGGGTCTGGCCCCTATTATAGATATTGAAACCTATGGGCAAGGTCAGAACAGTTGCCAGCGCGCCACTCATTCGTTTATGGGCGGAACCCACGCACAGCGCACCGCTGAATATGCACGGGCAAACCTGTTAAATGCTAAGCTGAGGGGTGATGTTAACATTCTGTCCGGTGAACTGGACACGATTGTGCCGTTACCGGCAAATCCACTGACAGATAAGGCATTCAGGCAGGTTCCCGGGGCAGGACATTTTGACTGGTTGCATCCCGGAACGCCGGCATTTGCGGTCTTTATCGAACTATTAAAAAATAAGTGAGCCTATGACGTTATACACTATTGAACAGCTGGATGACCAGGATCCGCTCGCCGCGAAACGGGCGCTGTTTGACTTACCTGAAGATGTTATCTATCTGGACGGCAACTCGTTAGGCGCCCTACCCCATGCCAGTATTCAGCGAGTACAGGAAGTGGTGACGCACCAGTGGGGCAACGACTTAATCGGCTCATGGAACAAACACGGCTGGATTGACCTGCCGCAAAAAACCGGTGATAAAATCGCGTCCCTGCTCGGTGCCGGCCCCGGACAGGTTATTGTGTGTGATTCGATTTCAGTGAATCTTTACAAATTGCTGATAACAGCGCTGGAGATGCAGCCTGGTCGAGCCACGGTGGTCTCAGAACAAGGTAACTTTCCGACCGATTTATACATGGTTCAGGGGGTGCAGGCTTTACTTGGTGAAAAACGCTGTAATTTACTCACAGTAGCGGCCGATAGTATCGAACACGCACTTACCGAAGATGTAGCGGTATTGATGCTCACCCACATTAACTTTCGCTCAGGTCAGCTTCACGATATGCAACGCCTGACCCGGCTGGCCCATGCTAAAGGCATTCTGGTCATCTGGGATTTGGCGCACAGCGCAGGTGCTGTACCGTTAAACTTAGATGACTGCGGGGTGGATTTTGCCGTTGGTTGTGGCTACAAGTACCTCAATGGCGGCCCTGGTGCGCCTGCTTTTTTATATGCCGCCACCAGGCATCATGAGAAGATAAACCAGCCTTTAGCAGGTTGGATGGGCCATGCTAATCCGTTTGCATTTTCACAAGACTACCAGCCGGCGCCTGGAATTAAGCAATTTTTAGCCGGAACACCGTCGATAATTGCAATGGCTGCTCTGGATGCTGCTTTGGATGTATTCAACGATATTGATATGACCACAGTTCGTGAAAAATCTGTAGCATTGACCCAGCTTTTTTTACAGCTCAAGCAGCAACACACCGACCTGGATGAACTGATTTTGTGTTCACCCGAAGATACCAGCCAAAGAGGCAGCCAGTTGTCTTTTTGTCACGACGACGCGTATGCTATTTGTCAGGCCTTGATCGACAATGGTGTAGTGCCGGACTTTCGCGCCCCGGATATTGTGCGCTTTGGCTTTACTCCCTTATATTTAAGCTTTGCTGATATCGCCAATGCTGTAGAAATATTGCAAAAGGTGATGCATGAAAAGCGCTACCAGAAAGACAAATATAAACAGCGTGCAACGGTGACGTAAGTTATCGCAAGTATTATTTGCAAAAAAACGAGCAAAGTGAGGAAAAAGCGGCATTGCTGCTCCTTTTTCGGCTCACATTGATAATAAATGCCTATAACTTAGGCCCGATCAACGGCTTGGCGAATCACGTGCGGTAAGGGATATCTTTGCAGCCAGGGGCTGGATGATTCTGGTCAGCCCCGAAATGCTGCCAGCGTCGCTTTTTGTCCACCGACAACAAAGAACGCTGCTGCCTTTTCTCAGGTTGCAGTGCCATTTCTCATACGTGGCATCAAAGCTACGATAAGCATCTGTCTGCTCCCAGCCGTTCTCCCTATAACTGGTCAATATATTTTCAAATGTATGCTCAGCAATGCCCTCAATAATTTTTAAATCGTTGCGCTTATAGTTTAAGGCAATTAGCTTGTTTCTTAGCATGGCTATCAGTTTCATTTTCCACCTGATACAAATTGAATGAGCGCAAACGCCTGAACATCCTGGGTTCGAAGTGCATACACATCCATCATTACTGTCTACTTGCTATGTCTGACTGATTGCATCTTATTCGAGCACCTGCTTTATAAGGTCGGCACTCGCTGATTAAACGTTATCGACAAAGAATTTGCCGCAAAGATCGCGGGATCATATACACTTAGCCATCTGGTTATCAATTCAATTATCGCCAATGAGAAATCAATTCTTCTATGTTGCCTTATTTCTTTTTAGTTGCCAGACGTTCGCCCAGAATACGACCGCTCAGAACAAAATAAGCGCTGTGGAGGATCTTTCCCCCCATGAAACACTTGAAAATACAGTGGTCAACATTGTTCACAGCTTTATAGAACACCTGCCGTATCTATTGGCCGGGCTACTGGTCCTGTTGCTGACGTGGCTAATGGCAAATGTGTTTGGAATGGTAGTACGCAAACTAACCCGACATATGCGACAGTCCCTCAGCGAGCTGTTTGAGCGGCTTACCCACATTGGTGTGTGGGCACTGGGCCTGTTACTCGCTGCTATGGTAGTTTTTCCGGGTTTAACGCCGGCCAAGGCTCTGGGGGGCCTGGGGTTAGCATCGATTGCTATCGGTTTTGCATTCAAAGAAATTTTTGAAAACTTTTTTGCCGGTGTGCTGTTGCTGTGGAAATACCCTTTTGAAAAAGGTGATTTTATTGAATGCGAATCTATTCTGGGAAAAGTGGAAAATATCTCTGTGCGCATGACCACCATCCGCAAAACTAACGGCGAGCTGGTGGTGGTACCTAATTCATTTTTATTTAAAAACGCAGTGAATGTACTGACTGATCAGGATTTACGCCGTATCACTATTATGACCGGCGTGGCCTACAGTGAAGATGCCGATCGCGCTGCTAGTTTATTGGAAAACGCCCTGGCAGCGTGTAAAACTGTAGACAGCCGTAATCCTGTGCAGGTCTTTCTTAATGGGTTTGGTGACAGCAGTATTGATATTGAGGTTACTTGGTGGACGGGGCCTACACCGCTAGATCACAGACGATCGCGCAGTGAAGTGGTCAGCGTAATAAAACGCACTCTTGATGAAGCCGGCATAGAGATCCCATTCCCTTACCGTACAATGACATTTAAAGACCCGCTTATGATCAGGCAGGAGCCAAGCTAAGTGTGAAAAGGACAGCGCGTACAGAGGCAAATTGGTTGTTTTGTCGTTAAAGCTGAAGCTTGAAGAGCCCCGCCCGGGTCAGACAGGTAACCAGCCCGGGCGGGTCAATAGCAAAGTCAGTGGCAGCGCACCAATCACGCTGGTTTACAAGTTAAAACTGCTGTATAAAACCTGACGGGCGCGGTCAACTTGGGCTGTTCAGCGTTTTCTGGGAACCCATGCCCACAGCATTTCACAAATTACAGGTTCAATGCCTGTAGCATCAGTAACCTTGACCTCAACCAGTACTTCTCCCTTATCCAGTTCATTCATTTGCCTGATTTGCTCGTCGGTCAGCCTGGCCACGGCTGTCATATTACCGCTGGCTCGCTTTACATAATTAAGCTTCATCGATTTGATTAATGGAAGCTTGTCACCGGGCAGGTTTGTTCCAACCACAAATCCGGTGGCAGATTCAGCCAACAACGCCATGCCTGCAGCGTGCACACTGCCAATGTGATTTTGTACTTTTTTATAATTTTTCTGGCGGAAGGTAACAGATTGCAAGTCGGTACTGAGAATATCCAGACTGACGGTGCGGGTCAGCTTTACCTTAAAACGGAACATCCAGGTCAAAAGACGACGGGACAGCCAGGGCGGGTATGTATTAACTTTTTCCGCAAAGGCGCGTAATGGATTGGATTTAGCCATAATAGTTTAATCTGTTAGCTGGTAAGACCAGTACAATAGTGTGTACGCTACGCAATTGCAACTCTCTGTCAATTCGCTCTGACGTTGCAAAAAAATATTTCATCTGTTCTGAGATAGCTTTTTGCCAAACAAGCTATTTACCACACTTTAGTAAATATAAAAATGCTGATTTTGAGCAGCCACCTCAAGTGATAAAAGGGGCTCGGCAGGGTGTTTGCGACTGGTTAAATTTCCAACAGCACTGCAATTAAGGCTAGTCTAATGGGCCTTAAGTTAGTAGAAAATATGCTTAAAACACAGGTCGCAGCTTATTATTATTGTTATTACATTGAAATCAGGATTTATTATTTGAAATCTGCTACCCAGCGCAGTTTCTACAATTGAGATAAGCATTATGGACAGTTAAGTGTAAGCAGCTGGTTTATCGACACGTAAAATGGACATGCGTTTATACGCTTCGAAATTTAACTAAACAATACGGTGCCGTCAGGCAGTGCCGTCGTCATTGGTAAGTAGCAGGCACCAGAGCGTTGCTGGGGCCTTTTTCAACTGATGGCGCTTTAACGAAATATCTCGAAAAACGCGGCGGTGAAATAGATGCCAAGCATCGCCACGCTTTCGACCCCGATTCCCCCGGGTCCGCGACGTTGCCGTGCAATTAATCCGGCTAACAGGATAGAGGTCATCAGAATACCGGTTCCCAGCCAGTAAAGATCTGACGTACCCACCGCATGGTAGAGAGACCCTTCGCGATACGATATATCAGAAAAAACCAGAAATAGCGTATCAAAGGTGTTGCCGCCAATGATGCCACCGACAGCCAGTTGCAAAGCACCCCGCCGTACCGCCACCAGGGTGGTTACCAGTTCCGGAAGCGATGTGACGACCGCGGTAATGAGCGACCCAACGAGACTGGCGGTGAGCCCGAACCGGGTTATAAATATGCCGCCAATTTGACTGATAACCCAGCCACCTGCGCCCATTACCAGCACAAGGCCGATGAACGATACGATAGGCCCCCGTGCGGATTTATGGGCTTCGTTCTCGTTTTCGGGCTCATCCTTTCGAGTTTCAAAGGTCATTACTGGCTTCCACATCGGTGTTTCAGAGATACTCGATGAGACGCCGACACCATACAGGTACGTGACAAAGAGTACCCCGGAAATGGGATGCACGCCGAAATAAGCGACCTCAGGGCCGGCCAGCGCACAGAGCGGCATAGACAGCAGCACTATTAGCATAACGCCCTGAAAAAGATTGGTGGGCTCCGCTGCCGCATGTTCCAGGTTGACCTTTTTGTAAATCGTATCGGCGATGGCCAAAAACAGCGTTTGCGCCGCAATTCCACCCACTGCGTTTGAAAAGGCAAATGAGGCGTTGCCATCGAGCGCAGCGTTGACTGATACAACCACACCGGCCAGCGATGTCGCGCCGCCAAGAATCAGACCACCGGCCATCGCTTCGCCCATGCGAGTACGATCAGCGATAATATCGGCAAGCCGTGTGGCCCGAATGGACGACAGCACTACAGCTACACAGGCAACAAAAAACGCAGCGAGAAGCAGCGTTAGGGATAAGGACTCGAACATGGGCGGTCAAGGTCCGTGTGACACAAAGAATAATCACAGTAAAACATCACCCGGCGCTATACAACAGGTTTTATTTTGTAAACACTGGTTGGGCGCTGGCTATCATGGGGTGAGTACTTGTAGCGATTAAACCAATATTGCGAATAAAAAATTCAGGGCAATTTTTTTGATAAACAGCGGCGCGTAAGCTAGCCAACTGGCAGAAGTTCAATTTGCTGATAATAAGAGGGTGGTTGATAGCTAATCATCTATAGATGCTCCGGCTGAAAACCTATCGGGCAACAAATTTATCCGCTACGCTTATGATTTTTGTGATCAGGGATTGGCATAGGAATATCAGGTGAAAAAGTTTATAAACTACGCATGTATAGCAATCGCCTTAGTGGTAGTAGTCACTTATGTATCAGAGGGTTTATGGGTCGATGGCTGGGGCGGAGTAGCTACCATTATGGTCGTCTTTTTTGCATCCTCAGTAACCATATTTACGTTGACAGGCGTTTTTTGTATATGGAAGTTTTTCACAAAAAGTTCTGAACAAATACCTGTCCCACTACTCATCATGTTGTATTTCTCCGGTTTTTTTCTACTGATACTTTTTCTTATAAGGCTCGGCTAAATAAAAATGTTTAACCGGAGGCGGAGTATCGTAGCTTCAAATCAGTTTGAGATAAAAAACGAGATGCGTATCTGGCAACCACGTTGTCGCGACCTGTCGCGAGACGTAACTAAACCGGAAGCTGATTTAAGAACATAAGAGAATTTGGAGCGGGAAACGAGATTCGAACTCGCGACCCCAACCTTGGCAAGGTTGTGCTCTACCACTGAGCTATTCCCGCACTTTGGATATGACTGAAAATTGGAGCGGGAAACGAGATTCGAACTCGCGACCCCAACCTTGGCAAGGTTGTGCTCTACCACTGAGCTATTCCCGCACACTCTACTTTTCAGTAAATTTACGAAACGGCTGTCCCGTAAAAGTGGAGCGCATTGTACAAAAATTCTGGCAATGCGCAATACCTAAATGCTACAAAAGTGCAAAAAACCGAAGTGACTGACTAAATACTAAACACTTTTTCACGATAAAACTTCAGTTCTTCGATAGATTCACGAATATCGTCAAGCGCCAGATGCACACCTTGCTTGGTAAATCCTTCCAGTGCCTCGGGTTTCCATCGGCGGGTAAGTTCTTTGATAGTACTGACATCAATACTTCGGTAATGAAAATATGCCTCCAGCTCTGGCATATATTTAACCATAAAACGGCGATCTTGACCGATAGTATTGCCACACAAAGGCGATTTTCCCGCATCAACATAGTCTTGCAAAAACGCGATGGTCTGCTCGGCAGCCTGCGCTTCATTAATGTTACTTTCCTGACAACGCTTGGTCAGCCCGCTTTCACCATGGGTTTTGGTACACCACTCGTCCATGCCATCCAGAATATTATCAGGCTGGTGCACTGCGATAACCGGGCCTTCAGCCAGAATATTCAATTGGGGATCGGTAACAATTGTGGCAATCTCGAGCACTTTACAGGTTTCTGGATCGAGCCCGGTCATTTCCATATCGATCCAAACCAGGTTCAAATCATGTTTACTCATTTATCGATCCTTTTTCTTTTAACGTGGCACCAGGGCCATACAAACGTTATGATTGAAGCAGTATACGCTAACTTATCATGGAATCGTGGCGAAAAAACCAAAACTCACTCAACGGCAAAAACGTCAGGTAGCGACAAATCGCAAGCGTCGCCTGGATGATAAACAAAATACGCCTGCAGCTAAAGCTGACGCGGCTAATTTACAGGCCGGCACAGTCATTGGCCGCTTCGGCAAACACGCTGATGTAGAAGATTCTGCCGGCGCTGTCTCTCGATGCCATATCCGCCGTACTATTGACTCGGTGGTTTGTGGCGATAATGTTTTATTTGATGCTGGTGAAAGCGTTCAGGAAGGCGTCAGTGGCGTGATAGAGATTGTGCAGGACAGACAATCGGTACTCACCCGGCCGGACTTTTACGATGGCGTTAAACCCATTGCAGCAAATATCGACCAAATCATTATCGTCAGCGCGGTTATCCCCAGCTTGTCACTGAATATTATCGATCGCTACATTGTGGCCTGTGAAGATATTGGCATTACACCGGTTATCGTGCTGAACAAAGTAGAACTGCTTGATGATGCTACACAAGAGCAAACACGCGAGCTTTTGGCTGAATATGAGGCGCTGGGTTACAAGGTGCATTACACCAGCTGCAAAACACAGCAAGGCATTGAAACATTAGATGCGTTGTTAAATGACAAAGTAAGCATTTTTGTCGGTCAGTCCGGGGTGGGTAAATCAAGTATAATAAACCGCGTTTTGCCCGATGCTGATGAGGTGGTTGGCGAGGTATCGGATAATTCAGGGCTGGGCCAGCACACTACCACGGCCGCTAAATTACTGCACCTTCCGGCTGGCGGTGATTTAATCGATTCTCCTGGAGTGCGGGAGTTTGGGCTGTGGCATCTGCCTGTTGAGCGGGTTACCTGGGGCTTTATTGAATTTCGCGATTTTCTGGGTGGCTGCAAATTCCGCGACTGCAAACATCTGAATGATCCCGGCTGTCTGATTCGGCAGGCTACAGAGGAAGGAAAAATCAGTCCGGCCCGCTATGCCAGTTATCATCGGATCCTGGCATCCATGGAAGAAAACCGGCCAAGCCACAGTGGTCCTTTCTGAATATCCGCCAATAATGGTTGCCGTTATGCCATCCGGCAACCTCTCATAACCGTAAGATCCTTTTTATCCGCAAAAGATACGGTACAATCTCGCTGTCAAAAAAAGGAGAAGCACTGTGCTGGACTGGTTAAAAGTCAATCTGCAATATTTGTTACCCAAGCATCTGATTTCCAGACTGATTGGTAAACTTGCTGCCGCCCGGGCCGGAAAGGTCACTACCTGGCTTATCAAATTGTTTATCAAACATTATAGGGTTGATATGCATGAGGCGCTGTATTCTAAGCCTGAACACTATAAAACCTTTAACGAGTTTTTCACGCGGCCGCTTCAGCCTGACGCGCGCCCCATTGAAGGGGACGAGAAAACACTGGTGCATCCGGTGGACGGCGCAGTCAGTCAGTTTGGCGATATTCTTGATGACAGTATTTTTCAGGCCAAAGGGCATAACTATAGTCTTACCTCGTTATTAGGCGGTAAACCTGAAGTGGCACAACTGTTTAAAGGGGGCAAGTTTGCTACGGTCTATCTGGCACCGCGCGACTATCACCGTATTCACATGCCTGTGGACGGTACGCTGACTGACATGATTTATGTGCCTGGCGAACTGTTTTCAGTTAACCCACTTACCGCCAGCAATATTCCTGGCTTATTTGCCCGCAACGAGCGGGTGGTTGCCTTATTTGACACGCCTGTCGGTAAAATGGCGATGGTGCTGGTCGGCGCCACTATCGTGGCAAGCATTGAAACTATCTGGGCAGGGACCATTTCGCCACCCGCCGGTAAGAATGTGCAACACTGGCAATACGACACAGACACCGAGTCGAGTGTGCATATTAAGAAAGGTGAGGAGCTGGGCCGGTTCAAACTAGGCTCTACCATCGTTGCTTGTTTTGAACCCAATGCCATTGAATTTGCTGACCTGACGGCCGGACAGGTTACCCGTTTAGGGGAGCGTTTTGCCGAACGAAGTGATGTAGCTGAACAGCGTATACCAAATCAAGATCAAGATCCGGTCTAGATGGATCCGGTAAAACGCAGCCTTATCACGCTGCACCTGACAGTCATTTTACTGGGCGGAACGGCACTTTTTTCCCAGATTATCCCGTTATCTGCCAGAGATATCACGCTGGGCCGTTCGGTATTTGCCTGTATTGCATTAATTGCCTTTCTGGTACTGACCAAAACGTCACTTAGGTTAAACAGTAAAAAAGACTACGCCGTAGCGGTGGCGTTGGGTGTGCTTATGGCCATGCACTGGGTGACCTACTTTGCTGCTATGCAATACGCAGGGGTCTCTGTAGGCATGATTGCGTTATTTACCTTCCCGGTTATCACTGTGCTTATTGAGCCATTTTTTGAAAAAACACGATTAGCCTGGCAGGATTTTTTCAGTGCAGTGGTGGTTTTTGTTGGCATTGCACTGATAGTGCCGGAAGGAACCATCAGTAACGATGTGACGCTGGGCGTCGTTGTGGGAATTATCTCGGCCGTACTCTACGCCATACGCAATCTGGTACATCGTCAGCATTTTTCTCACTACTCCGGCGCTAAAGCTATGGCCTGGCAAATTTTACTGGTATGTCTATGTCTCATCCCATTAAGTACCGGCGGGTTACCTGAGGCATCCTGGTCCACCTGGGGCTTGCTACTAACGCTGGGCACGCTGTTTACAGCCCTGCCTCATGCTCTTATTGCTGCCTCTTTGACACACCTTAAAGCGACTACATTTTCACTTATCGCCTGTATGCAGCCCTTCTACGGGGTATTACTGGCAATCGTATTATTGGGAGAGTCACCAGGCTGGAAAACCCTGTTGGGCGGGATTCTTGTGACCTCCGCGTCAGTCTACGAAACAGTGAAAACCCACAAACATGCAAAAGGAGCGCGTTAATGTGGATACTGGCACATCGTGGCGCCAGCAAGCAGGCCCCTGAGAATACCCAAAAGGCGTTTCGTCTGGCGATGGCCCAGCAGGCTACCGGAGTAGAATTTGATACGTATCAGGTAGAAGACGAAATTATCGTGATTCATGATCGGCGACTTGAACGGACGACTGACGGACATGGCCAGATAAATAATGCCAGCCTTTCCTATCTGCGCTCTCTTGATGCAGGCGACGGCGAACCGATTCCTTTTCTTACCGATGCTTTACGATGTTTACCTGACAACACAATATGCAATGTTGAAATCAAGTCACTGTATGATATTCCGCGCTGGTTGCTGGCACTGGATGCAGCGGTCAGTCAGACTGGATTTAACCGGGACAATCTGATTGTTTCATCATTTAACCATCGCTGGCTGAAGCGCATTCACCAGCTTGAACCTGAGCTAAAGCTTGGTGCATTAACCTCCTCTTATCCCGAAGAGGGCGTAGCCTTTGCCAAAAAGCTCAATGCCTTCTCCGTGCACGTCAGTCTGGATGTGGTGGATGAAGAACTGGTGAAAATGGCTAAAGAAGAAGGGTTGCCAATTCTGGTGTTCACCGTGGACAACCCTGAGGATATGTTAACCCTGCAAGCCTGGGGGGTTGACGGTATTTTTACCAACGTTCCGGAACAAGCAGTAAGCTTACTTGGCAGCACCTGACAACGAAGGCGCATAAGCCAGTTTTCGCTGATACCGCGTACGCCGGATTAGACGCATATTGATAACATGCGCCATGACAATAAGCATAGCACCGGTAGCAATAGTGAATGGCTCAAACTGCTCCCCTAAAATATTCTTGTGCCAGTAAATAAGACCACCAGTGGCAATTATTGCAACCGGATAGTACTGACCATGAAAGCGAAGCGTACCCGCAATAAGCGCGATGCCGCCAATAAGCATTGAGATGATTAGTATGGTTCGCTCAAACCAGGTCTGAGCAAAAAATGTGGAAGAAACCAGCGGCAACAATGGCACCAGAACGGGCAAAGACAGGCAATGAACCGCACATAAGCTGGAGATCCATATCCCTAATTTGTCCAATTTTGATGGATTGTCGGTAGATAGTGCCACGCGCGTCACCCAGTCTGGTTAATCAATAAACGTTATAATATAACATTCCGTGCTATTTCTAAACACTTTCTGATAATTTTAATTTTACTGGGGCGCACGCTGCGCAGGTACAGCAACTGACACATCGTCTGTTGTTGTTTCATGAGAAGGCAAAATATGGCTCACTGGCACAAGCTCAGCGCCATAATCGCTCTGCAATACATCGTTGAGAAAGGCCACCGTTTCCGGGTAAGGGTGGGCTATCGCCACGGCTGTTCCCTGTTCGTGGGCGCGATGAATGAGTCTGGCAAACTGCACTTTCATAAACGACAGAGTCGGCTCGTGGTCCAGAAAAATGTGCCTACGCAACGCCGGCACACCCAGCTTAGTAGCAACGCCTTCAGCGACAGACTGCGCACTGGTGCGACTGTCCATAAAAAACAAACCGCGCTGTTTGATCACTTGCATAATCGCTTGCATAGGCAACGCCTGCTGAGTGAGTTTACTACCCATGTGATTATTTACTCCCACCGCCTGGGGCAGTTCATCCAGGGAACGTTGCATCTGTAGTGTAATATCATCAGGCAGCATGTTGCTGGTCAGTCCCGCTGGCCCTAAATATTTTGCGCTAAGTGATTCCATGGGCATGTGTAACATAACTTCACGGCCCTGGGCGGTGGCCTGGGTAGCCAGCGGCCGGCTAAGTGGCGTAAAAGGTAATACAGAAATGGTCACTGCAGTAGGTAGCGTCAATGCCTGCCAATCAGTCTTGCGGTAGCCTAAGTCATCCAGAATAATAACAATTTTTGCCTTGCTTTCAGCCTGCACATTTATCGCAGGAAAAAGCAGCGCTAAGATTGTAATTATCAGGCTATATTTTGCTAACGTCCTGAACGGAGCCAGGCAATATTTGGATAAGTAAAAAAGCATTTATATGTTCAGCCAGGATGCCGGATTAAGCGCCTTGCCTTTATGTCGTATTTCAAAATAAAGATTGGGGTAACTCTGGCCGCCGCTTTGACCCACCAGCGCGATTGTGTCGCCCTGAGCCACTTTATCGCCAGCCTGTTTCAGCAACGCCTGATTATGACCATATACGCTCATGTACCCTTTACCGTGATCCACAATAGCCACTAGACCGAAGCCTTTAAGCCAGTTGGCATATAGCACCTGGCCTGCGGCAATTGCGTTGACTGAGCGGCCTTCAGAGGCTTCTATAACAATTCCTTTCCACCGCACCTGACCTTGCCGTCGTTCGCCGAACAAACGGCGGACACGTCCATCAGCCGGCACCGGCAATTTGCCTTTGGCCTGAGCCAGACCATCCATCGTTTGCTTGGCGCGTTCAGCTGCCCGTCGAGCTTCTTCCACTGCATTAATCAAGGCCTGTTCTGAGGCTCGCAACTCCTCTACCTGGGCTGCATCTGTGGCGATTTTCTGGTTGAGTCTTGCCAGTGTTTGCTCCCTGTCTTGTTGCCGGGCCAGAAGGGTCGCCTTTTGATTTTGTTGGCGGGCTAATAACTCATTCAGTTCCGTGGCTTTTTCTTCCAATTGAGCATTAACCTGCTCAAGCCTGGCCACATTTGATTTAAACCGGTTAATTTCGTCCTTACGCGCCTGGCTCACATACTTGTAATAAGCCAAAACTCGTTCGAATGATTTAGCCTCCTGTTGGTAAAAAACCATTTTGGCGTAGTCATAATGCCCTGCCATAAAGGCGCTACGTAACTGACTGGCAAGCATGGACTGCTGCTCAACAATGGCATCTTTAAGGGATTGCTGCTCAGCTTCCAGTTCTTCCTGCTGTCGACGATTCGCCATAAGCGCCTGCTGAGTATCATTGAGGATTTTGGCCGCTCGACCAATTTGCTGTTCTGACTCTGCCAGAATTGCCTGTAATTCCTGGGCGTTAGCCTGATTAGCTTTAAGTGTTTCCTGACGTTGCTTTAGCTGTGCCTGTAATTCTGCCAGCTTTTCTTCTGCCGATTCCTGCGCCAGCACATTGACACCACCCAACATGAAAAAACACGTCAGGACGCGCCATAGCGTCAATACGCTTCGATACTGCTGATTATTCATGCATAAGGTCTGATTCCATCATTCTTGAGACATTTCACCAGTTTTTCTACAGCCCGGCAAGTTAAGCCTCGCCGCAGACTGATGAGTATGGCCTTATTCTGATGCGAAGAAACACAGACTTTTGAGCAAAGAAGGCGCCTCAGCGCTGGTTTCTCAGCTGATTTTCTATATACTTTGCTCTCTTTTTTGTGATCTGTAAGGTTAGAAGTCATGGATCAGCTCATCGAATTTGCAAGCAACAACATTATTCTTGCCGGCCTGTGGGTAGCACTGGTTGTCATGCTGGTATACAGTTTTATCAGTGGGCTTACCTCCCCGGTGAAAGAAGTCGGTACCCACGAGCTTACCCAGCTGGTGAATAAAAAAGATGCGATCGTCCTCGATGTCCGGCCCCCCAAAGAATACAGAAGCGGCCATATTCTGGGCGCCAGACAGATAAAACAGGAAGAAGTTAAAAACCGCGACTTTAAGAAGCTTGAAAACCAGAAAGACAAACCCATTATTGTTGTATGTGGCGTAGGCAATAATGCACGAACCATTGGAACAGCAATGGCAAAAGCAGGCTTCAGTGACGTCAGAATTTTAAAAGGCGGGATGAATGCCTGGCAAAGTGCCAGCCTCCCCCTCGCGAAATAGGACTTTTATGAGTAAGGTAGAAATTTATACCAAAGGGTATTGTCCTTTTTGTCATCGTGCTAAGGCGCTGTTAGATCAAAAAGGCGTCAGCTATACGGAAATTGAGATTGATATGCAGCCAGAGCGCCGTGATGAGATGATTACCCGCGCGAATGGCGGGTATACAGTTCCTCAGATATTCATCGGCGAACATCATGTCGGTGGGTGCGATGAAATGTACGCACTGGAAGCCCAGAACAAACTTGATGCATTGCTCGCGTAAATGCGAAAAATGCAGATTAAAACATAACTAGGAAGCAGCATGGCAGAAGAAAATCAAACAAATGGCGCACCTAACGCAGATCAGGCACAGCAGGGTCCGCAATTTAACATTCAACGGATTTACACCAAAGATATTTCCTTTGAGTCACCAAATGCACCAAGCGTTTTCACCAAAGAATGGAAACCTGAGGTAAAACTGGATCTGGACACAAAAACAGCAGAACTGGAAACTAATGTTTATGAAGTAACATTATCAGTAACGGTCACGGCATCATTGGGTGAAGAGACTGCGTTTTTATGTGAGGTACAACAAGCGGGTATCTTTGCCATCGGTGAAATGCCGGAAGCAAACAAAGCCCATACCCTTGGCTCATTTTGTCCCAACGTACTGTTCCCGTATGCCCGTGAGACCATTTCCAATCTGGTAAATCGTGGTACCTTCCCGCCACTGAATCTGGCGCCGGTTAATTTTGATGCCATCTTTTCTGCATACATGCAAAAGCGTGCACAGCAGGGTCAGGATGGTCAGCAGCAGTTAGACGCGTAATCCACCAATTATGCAAAACTTAGAATCTATTACGGTTCTCGGGGCGGGGTCTTACGGCACCGCCCTTGCTTTTTGTCTGGCCCGAAACGGTAACCCCACCTACCTGTGGGGCCGCGATAAAGCCCATATAGAAGCCTTACAGTCGTCCCGTGAAAACGCGCGGTATTTACCTGGCGCACGTTTTCCTGACGCACTGATTGCTGATGCCGATCTGGCCCGGGTTGTTAACGCCAGTCGGGACATTCTGGTGGTGGTACCAAGCCATGCGTTCAAAGCGATGCTGACCGCTATCAAGCCTTTATTACGTGATGATCACCGAATTATCTGGGCTACTAAAGGCCTGGAGCCCGGCACTGGCAGATTATTACGAGAAGTGGCGCTGGACATTTTGGGCGATCAATATCCATTAGCCGTGCTCTCAGGTCCAACCTTCGCCAAAGAAATGGTAGCCGGCCTGCCTACCGCCGTGTCATTGTCATCAACCAGTCAGTCCCTGATCGATGACTTTGCCTGTAAGCTTCATTGCAGCAAATCTTTTCGGGTGTATAAGAATCCCGATTTTATCGGTGTACAGTTAGGTGGTGCGGTTAAAAATGTTATTGCTATAGGTGCCGGACTTGCTGACGGGTTAGGATTTGGTGCTAATGCGCGCACGGCCCTCATCACCCGTGGCTTAGCAGAACTTACCCGGCTAGGGGTTACGTTAGGTGCCAAACCAGAGACATTTATGGGTATGGCTGGTCTGGGCGATCTAGTCCTTACCTGTACTGATAATCAGTCCCGAAACCGTCGCTTTGGTCTCGCCCTGGGTCAGGGCAAGGAAGTAAATGCGGCGATGGAAGCGATTGGACAGGTGGTGGAAGGTTACAGGAATACAGAAGAAGTCCATACTCTGGCCCAGAGGATGGGCGTTGAGATGCCTATCTGCGATCAAATCTATGCTGTGCTTTACCAGGGCAAATCTCCTAAAGAAGCGGCTGTGACGCTTTTAGCCAGAGATTTGAAAAACGAATTGTAAGCCTGAGCAGATAACATTCTTTAACAAAAAAGCCGCTCTAATCAGCGGCTTTTTTATTCACTATGCATCTTTGTATAATGGATGCCCTGCCCGCCACCAGCACCAGATGGCCAGTAGCAACAGTGCTATATTGATCTGCAGTGATGCCACCGACATAAATGCTGCCTGATGGACAATAGCATAGCCTGTCAGTAGCAATATGAGGCTTATTGAAGTGGTTCTTAACCAGAAGCGCCTGTTCAAGCCGGGTATTATCACACTGAGTCCACATGCCAGTAACAATAAGGCCCAGAAACTAAGTGTGGTTGCCACAGGCAAAAACAACGCACCTAAAGCACTCAACGATAGCGCACTGACACTCCCCCAGACAACTGCACTCCATACACGCGACAACCTTGGCGGGTTAGTCTGTTTTACCAGCCATATATCCATGCCTGAAACGCAAAGCGCGGTGAGCATTATTCCCAGAACGAAATAAAGCCCTTTCACCGGCAGACCGGCGAAGTCGCCAAAATGCAGCCGATATATGGAGTAGATAAGCTGTTTTCCCCAGTGACCGTCGTCATAATGCGCAGTATCCAGAAACTCACCCTGACTATTAAAACGGTAATTTTCTGAGTAGATCAGCTTGTCAGTGACCTGTGCATAAATCTCTATAAATTGTTGCGGTGTCCCTACATCATGAACCGTCAGAAAAATCGGTTTATGTCCCGTATCCATTTCATTGAAGTGGCTGATTGCGGTGTCCACCGCCGGAAAGTTCGTCGGTTGTGATAATACCGGCTCAGGCGTGAAGACCTTATCCATAACGGCCTGGCGATCGCCACCTTCATCTACTTGCGCGACCAGCGCCAGAATAAGACCCGCCATGCCAAAATAAGTGCCGGTTACGCCTATCATCAAGTGAAACGGCGAAGCCCAGACCCCAAACCGATTGTGTAAGTCGATACGGCCGGCCTGTCCGCTGCCACCCCGGCGCCATTTGAACGCATCCCGGACTAACTTTTTATGAGCAAAGAAGCCAGTGATCACCAGCATGCAGATCACTGCGCCTAACGCACTGACCGCTATCATTCCAAATGAGGAAGGCAGATGCAGATAATAATGCAGATCTAGCACCATCTGCGACCAGTCAAACGCCTCTTTTTCCAGTAAGTTCCCTGATTTATCAGCAAAAAAAGCAGTATGATCATTTTCCACCACCAAGCGTGGGATACCCGAGGTGGGAAAAACAACGTAATAATGCTCGGTCTCTTGCGGATATTTATCAGCAAATGTAGTCAGCGCCTTATCTACTGCACGAGGGTTTACCTGTTCAAACTCCTCAATCTGAGGTTGCTCCCACCTTTCCAGTTCCTGGTTGAAAACCACGACAGTACCAGACAGGCAGATTAAATATAAAAAAGCACTTATAAAAACGCCCACCCAGCGGTGCGCGTTAAGTGCCGGCTTTCGTGAAAATATACTCATTAATCAGATTACCAGTGTCACGCCAAACACGCCGGTAAGCGCAAGCTGCCAACCCAGAGCGCGCCAATGTTTGTTTCGGCTCATAAAATGAAACATCATACCAGCCCAGAATAAAGGCTGAAGAACCACGCAAATAGCCAGCTGCCCCGCGTCTTCAACAGGCAGCAGGCGGCTAATACTTACGGCCAGAATTAAGCTGAGCCCAAGCTGCGCAATCAGCAAAATAGCACCGGTAGTGATATGGCCAGCAGCTTTATGCCAGGAAATGTCCAAAGCCCGTAAAACCGGTTTTTTCCTGTCGAAGGGCTTGAAGGAGCGTTCAGCAAAAATTCCCGCCCAGACTATGATACCGGGTAGAAACAATGCCAGAAAAACGGCCTGCTCCCAGCCACCGGCACGGCTGAACGCAAAGGCGCTCAGCCCGAGTAACGGTAACGCGCTCACCCAGGCAATCGTGGTGCGCTGACGCCAGCTCAGGTAAACCGCAGCCGACGCCATTACGCAACTAATCAGGGCAAGAATACTATACACGCTGTTTTCCTATCAGAACTGGTACGTCAGTGACGCATTAATATTTCTTTCTAAGCCCGGAAAACAATCTCCGCGGGTCAGACAAGATGTCAGATAGGTTTTATCAGTGAGGTTGCGCACATTGAGCCGCGCTGTGAGGCGCTCACTAAGCATTGTTTCAACCATCAGGTCGACCAGCGTGTAGTCAGGCGTTTCATAGCGCAATGTCGCGTTTTCCGACACACTTTCACCTACATACCGCACCCCGGTCCCCATACGCCAGTCACTTAGCATTTCAGGCTCCCAGGTTAACCATAATGACGCATTACTGTCAGGCTGTCCGGCCAGCTCAAACCCGTTGGGGTCTTCAGCATCCAGCACAGACGCGTTGAGCTCTGCAGTGAATTCACCCATTACAAAGCGGCTTTCAAGTTCAACCCCGGTAATGGAGGACTCCCCCTGTTGCTGTCCGGCTTCTGCAGGCAATGTATTAGGATTCGGCAAGTTTGAAATTTCAATATCGTACCAGGCCACTGTTATAAAGCCGGGAATTGACTGAAGTGCGTATTTAAGACCGGCTTCATACTGACGCCCCTCTTCCGGCTTCAATTGATTTCCATCAATGCTCAGACCTACGACCGTTTCGAAAGATTCTGCATAGCTGACATAGGGTGACAAGCCATTATCAAAGCGATACAACACGCCGGCAGAATAGGATGTCTGCGAATCTTCCTGCGTGGTTACCCCGTTGTCGTTATCAACTTTGTCATGGCGTAGTCCCAATGTAAAACGCCACTTATCCAGTGAAATTTGATCGGACAGATACAAACCCAGATCGCGCACGGTCTGCTCGGGCTGATCGTTATATATCGCATCAAACACGCTCTGTTCAGGCGCCCCGGTATATTGAGGGTTAGCCAAATCGAGCGCATAACGGAAATCTCCGTCAAAGGCGCCGCCACCGGTAAAGTAAGCTGAATTTGTGTCAGTAGTGACATGCTGATACTGCACGCCGCCAAGGAAATTATGTGTTAATGGCCCCGTTTGCACCTCTTTGCCAAGACGCACGTCAATGGCTTTTTGTTCAAAGGTGTTGTCTGCCTGATAGAATGTTCGTGCGGCGGTGGTATCGGTAGGTGCTACCTGCATACCGGTAAACGCATTCAGATAACGGCTTACTCCGGCACCGGTGAATACCGGCCACGCCTGATGATAGTCAGCTTCGCCATCTCGCCACAACGCGGTAAACGTTAACTGCGTCGTATCATCAAACGCATGTTCACCAAGCAGGGTTAACTGCTTTGACTCTGTCTTATAGCGATTAAAGTCCGGTTCACCGGCATAGACATTTTGATCAGGCAGATAACTGCCATCTGGTAATGGATTCAGGGTACCTTCGATAGGAATAAACTGCGCAGCAGTATCGCTGTCAGTATCCTGGAACATACCAATCAGCGTGATTTTAGTCGCATCAGTAGGGGCGAAGCTAACCGAAGGCATTAACAAGCGCGTATCATCATTCACATAATCAACCTGGGTATCTGCATCCCGGTAAATACCCACAAGTCGACCCTGCCAGACTTCATCACTGGTCAGCGCGCCATTGACATCCACATTCAGCTGCTTTTTGTCAAAGCTGCCATATTCGAGCATAATTTCGCTGCCCACAGACATATTTGGTGTTTTGGATACATAATTTACCAGACCGCCCGGCGACCCCTGACCGTAGAGCACAGAGGCTGGGCCCTTTAACAATTCAACCTGTTCCAGAGTATACACTTCTGCGCGTGTTGAATTGTAGCTGCCAAATAACTCTTGGATTGAATCGCGGTAGCGCGGCACAGTCAGGCCCCGGCTACTGATGGCATCGCCTCGCGTGGCAAAACCATAAGTTTCGCCAGTGACACCCGCCATATAGGTTACCGTTTGCGACAGGTTGAACGCGCCTTTATCTTCAAGATCAGCAGCAGTTTCGATAGAAACAGAACGAGCCAGTTCCACGATAGGAACATTTGACTTGGTCGCGCCAAAGGCGCTTCTCACCCCGGTGACTTCAATTTTTTCAACATCAGAGGCGTCCGGTTCGTTTTGTTGAGCAACAGAGGAAAATGCGTGCAGCGCGCCACATACAGACAGCGCCAGAAGAGTTGGTTTATTCATATAAATAAGTGTTTGTGTGTATTGTCCCTAAGATGCGGCTATTCTAGCGAGTCATCCCACCGTTGTAAACAATAACGATTCTTATTTACATGCGCATTCACTAATTTACCGGGCGCCCGGATAGCCGAACTGACGCCAGCTCTCATACACAAACACCGACACTGCATTGGATAAATTCATGCTGCGACTATCCGGCAACATAGGGATTCGGACACGATTTTCAGGCGGCAATGACTGGATAAAATCATCGGGCAGCCCGCGTGTTTCGGGACCGAAAATCAGCGCATCACCCTGCTTATAGTTTACATCTGAGTGAAATGAACGTCCTTTGGTAGTGCACGCCAATAAACGCCGGGGATGATGAGCATCAATATATGCTGACAAATCTGCATGGCGCTGAACATTGGCAAACTCGTGATAATCCAGACCGGCACGACGTACGCGCTTATCATCCCAGTCAAAGCCTAATGGCTCGATAAGATGCAGCGCAAAGCCGCTATTAGCACACAAGCGAATAATATTACCGGTATTGGGCGGTATCTCCGGCTGGTAAAGAACGATATCAATCATGGTGATTATCCTGGCTTTAGTCGCGGTAAGGATATGCTGGCGACCCTGCGCCGACAAGCTTTACATCATCTGAGCGTTACAGGTGAGCATAAAAAAAGCGCAGTATGGACTCCATTGTCGGGCGGCGATATTCATCAGATTCGATCAATAACTCATGTTCAGCGCCGGGGATTTGAGTAAAAGAACAATGGGGCATTTTTGCTGCCACTACCTGCTGAGCGGCATTATCCACCACTTTATCAGCGCCGGCACTTAATAATAATGCAGGTAAACGGATCTGATCCGCCTGCTCGTGAATAACCTGCATGGCCGTGCGTGCTGCCGAGAGCCATTGGCCGGTGACGCCGCCAAGCTGAATCTCGGGGGACTCATCATACAGTCGTCGAAACCAATGATAGCGTACCTGGCTATGCGTAAGTTTGTTAGCTGAAAACGGAACGGGATTATAATCGGATTGGCCGAAAAAAAAGTCAGCGGCTTTCCCCCGTCTTTCGGAGCGCTTGTTGCTCATCCACAAAAGCAGATTTGCAATGCTGTCAGGTAACGCCGGGCGAATTCCGAACATTGGTGAGCAAAATGCCGCGCAATCAAAAATGTCTGGGTAGCGTAATACTGATAAAGCGCCAATAGCACTGCCCATGGAATGACATAGCAGGGCCAGCCTGCCGACCTGACGCGGCTTTACCACTTGTTGGTAAAATGCTGCCAAATCCTGTACATAATCATCGAACGAACTGACATACCCATGATGAGGATTATCCGTCATTCTGCCGGAAAGCCCCTGGCCGCGATGATCAAGAATGAAAACCGCCAACTGATGCTCATACAAGTCATAGATAACTTCTTTATACTTGAGCAACGACTCAATGCGGCCTGAACTAATAACCACTGAGCCCTGACAATTCTCGGGAATAGTCCAGGCGTAGCTTACCGGCACGCCATGTTGTCCCTCAAATTGTCCATGGGTTACCTGAGTGTCCCAAAAGGGCTCTATAACCGTTTTCATATGGCGGGTTAGTTCATTTTCAGTGGTCAGCTTTATCTGGATCATGATGTTGCGTTATCGGCACCTTAAGAATGACGGATAAGCCCCCAGCTTCTGAAGGCTTGGCTAAGATAGTGCCATGATGCGTGGTCACCGCGGCTTTTGCAATGGCCAGGCCCAACCCTGCCCCGCCGGTTGTTCTGTCGCGGGCAGAACTTACCCGGTAGAAAGGTTCAAATATCGCCTGGCAGGTCTTTTCAGCTAAACCGGGTCCATCATCATCTACCTGAAAGTACCAGTAGCCGGATGAAATACTAACAGTCACAACGACACGGGATACCGCATACCGAATGGCATTTCTAAGCACATTTTCGGTCGCCGCTGAGATAAGTGGCTGGTCCGCTGTGACGGTGATTTCGGGCACGCAAGACACTGTAATGACTTTGCCTGCCTGACTGGCCTCAAAATCAGCATCTTCCAGGATAGTAGTAAGTAATGCTGACAGGGTATGTTGCTCAAATTTGGCGGGTTGCACTTCGGCCCGTGTCAGGGTCAGTAACTGCTCAATCAATGCCTCCATGCTGTTTGCTTCTTTTTCAATCCGGGCCAGCGTGCGGGTTTCCATAGGTTGCTGGCTGGCCAGACCCAGCGCCATTTGCAGACGGGTCAGCGGTGAACGTAGTTCATGGGAAATATCTGCCAGCAAACGCTGCTGAGACTGCCACATGGTTTGTAATTGCGCTGCCATACGATTGAAGTTTTGCGCCAGCTCAGCCAATTCATCCCGACGCTGGCTGGCCAACCCCACCCGGGCCTCAAGGTCGCCTGCAGCCAGACGCTGACTGGCTTGTTGAATGCGATGGATAGGCTTAACCAGGGAGCGGGCAAACAGCCACGATAAAAAAATGCTTACCAAAATACCCGTACCTATCCACCAGCTGACCATTTCAAATGGCTCAGCGGGACGTTTCCGATCGGTGAGAAATAATGTGTACGCATTATTTTGAAAACCAAAATGGCTTGGACCCAATAAAATTCTGCCTTGCTGCTGTAATGCAATAGGCGCTTGCTGATGTTGTATATTATTCAGGTGCTGGCGAAATTCAGGGCCCAACAAGCCTGGTGCGCCAGGCCCGATAATGTCACCTGCTTTATTCAGAACTATCAAATGATAAGGCACTGCCCTGCTTGTTCTGCGCAGCGCACGGGAAAGTGACTGTCCACGCTGTGCAGCGTCAGCAAGTAACTGGTTGGTTTTATGCAATGCTTCTATCTGTCGCTGGGTCGGCGTAGTCAGTGCGACAGCGTCGTTCCAGGCACGGCTTAACCAAAACGCACTGCCCGCTGTGACCAGTGTCGTGAGCCAGAACCATAAAAACACGCGACCAGCCAGACGCCTGGCGGGATTGAATACCATCACCCGGTCACCAGCAAGTAGCCAGCCCCCCTGATGGTTTTTATTTTTTCTTGGTCCGACACGATTGCAAGCTTTCGGCGCAGATTGCTGACATGCATATCAATACTGCGATCATAGGCACTTAGCTTTTTTTCCAGGACACGATGAGATATGGCTTCTTTAGTGACCCGTTCGCCAGCATGCGTCATCAACAGGTGGAGTATAGAAAACTCGGTTCCGGTCAGAGTCAGGGGTTGCCCTTCGCATTCAGCATACTGGCGAGCGGCGCTGATAAGCATTCCATTGATTTTTATATCCTGCTGATGGCTTAGGGAGGTGGTTAACGCCAACCGGCGCAAAATAGCGCTGATTCTGGCCAGTAGCTCACGGTGATTAAATGGTTTTGGCAAATAATCGTCCGCACCTAATTCAAGCCCCAAAATACGATCGTAGTCATCACCCCGGGCTGTTAGCATCAAAACCGGTGTTGAATGGGTAGTCCGCAGTCGTTTAAGAACCTCGAACCCATTTAGCTTTGGCATCATCACATCCAGCAGGATAAGATCAAAAACGTCCTTACCAGTGGCGACTTGCAGACCGCATTCGCCATCATTTGCCAGCGTGACATGCAGTCCTTCATTTTCCAGATAGTCTTTGAGCATGCTGGCGAGCTCTGCATCATCGTCAATAATTAAAATGCGGTGAAGAGATTCGGATGTATACATAAACGTTTTCTCACAACAGCGGGTTAGTCAGGTTGCCTGATTTCATCAGACCACAGCCACAGGCCACCTATATTAGCTTAAAGCCAGAGTAAATCCCGCAACTGCCAATATCTTTACACAAGCTTTACACAGTCCAGACCCTTCTTTGCAGAAAAGACTTTTACACTGAGTCTCGTCAACTCAGGAGATAGCAATGAAACAACCACTACTAATCGCAACAATCAGCGCAGTCTTGTTCACCACATCAGGGCTAGCAAGTGCAAAGAATCACCATGGGCAGCAACGGTCTGGTATTCCACGGGTCTACCACTCGCTGAACCTGACCACCACGCAACAGGCCCAGATTCGAGAAATCGTAACGTCATTGCGTCCGCAGAACCGTCAGCAAGCAAAACGGAATCATGCTGACCTAATAGAATTTGAAAATGAGAATGCATTTCTGGCGGCGTTTAGCGAGCGCATCCAAAAACACAAAGAAAAAGCATTAGCGCGCGCTAAGGCACGCCATGAGATCTATCAGTTGCTTAGCACAACACAAAAGCAGGCGCTGAAAGAAAAAGGAGCCCGTAAGCCGGCTCGCAAACATCACCCAGAGGGCCGCACTGACGGGCTTCCTGCGCACTTTGGCGCGTTAGATTTATCGGCTGCGCAAAAGCTGGCAATCACTGCCATTGTCAATGCCGGTGTGGAGATTAAACGGGACACAAAACAACTATTTTTACGTTTGCGAGATCAAGAACGCGAAATGATTTATGCCGAAAACTTTGATGAAGCGGCCTGGTTGGATTGGTTTGATACCTATGCTGGCGAAAAGCGCACTGCGGCTCTTAGCAGGTTTCATCGTAAAAACGGGCTGATTGCGCAACTGACCCCAGCGCAATCAGAAATGCTCGCAAAGATGCACCATGCACCTAAACGAGGCCATCACCGGAGCAGGTATTATTAATATGCCGGTTTTTCAGGGGTGAAATCCTGACTCAAAAACAACGGCGAGGTCACTATCAGATCCGCCGTTGCGCTGGTACAGGCTACCGGAATATTCCATACTGAACAAAGCCTGAGCAAGGCTTTGACATCGGGGTCGTGAGGCGCTGGGTTTAGCGGGTCCCAAAAGAAAAACAGTGCATCCAGCTCACCTTCTGCGATTTTTGCACCGATTTGCTGGTCCCCGCCCAATGGACCACTTTTAAGACGCTGTACCGTTAACCCGGTTTCTTCGTTAATACGCTGACCAGTGGTGCCTGTAGCAACTATGTCACATTGTTTCATTATGCTTAGATGTTTATTTATCCACGTTAAGAGTTCGTTCTTTTTATGATCGTGGGCGACCAGAGCTATTCGTTTTAACATATCGGTGAACCTGTTTTTTAGCTGTTAAGCGCTCTTTATAGGCTGATAACCAAATGATTTCAATGGCCGAATATACTTTCAGACCGATTGTTTGAAAGTATATATCAAGTGCTTACAAGAAGTGTGAACATTGGTAGCAGATCTGACCAGAATAAATATTTATATAAATTATTTGAATATTTATTCTAATTAGGTAAGATGACTCTTCGTCCCGTTCAACCGTCATTTTCATTAGGATACTTGTATGACGAAAACATTCGCAGGCTATTATCCATCAGATGATGCCTCATTACCGGTTGTTACTCCCTCGACTCGCTGCGTTTCGCGGTGTGCCCGACGACGTTTTCCCGCATAGCACGCGTATATACGTAGCCCACCTTTTAGCTTTATCTGTGTATTCGGTCGCCCTCTGGCACCAGGTGATAAAGGTAGAAGGTGCTTTTTTACTTTCTTGTCTACACTGTCATTATGTTAAAAGTATCAATTATTGGCGCCAGCGGTTATGCCGGGGCGCAGTTAGTCGAATTAGTCAGCAATCATCCGCAGATGGTACTCAAACGCACGCTGGTCTCTGCCCAGAGTGATGACGCTGGCAAAACAATAACCTCATTGCATCCCCGGTTATCTCATTTGCCGGCTATGGAGCTAGAGCCGGTCAGCGATAATCTGATTGAGCTGCTGGCCAGTACCATGGATGTGATTTTTCTTGCTACCCCCCACCAGGCCAGCCATAAATGGGTAGAACCTTTAAGCGCCGGCAATGCCAAGGTCTTGGATCTCTCCGGAGCCTTTAGATTAAAAGACACTGAAGTATTCAAACAATATTACGGTTTCTCCCATACCGCGGATACCGCACTGGCTAAAGCTGTTTATGGGCTGGCGGAATGGTATCCGCAGGAAATTGCCGAGGCCTCTGTCATTGCGGTGCCCGGATGTTACCCCACTGCCGCATTGTTTGCCCTTAAACCACTGATGGAAGCTGGTTTGCTGGATACACAGGTTCGTCCGGTTATCAATGCAGTCTCAGGCGTGAGTGGTGCTGGCAGAAAGGCGAGCCTGACCACCAGCTTCTATGAAGTCAGTCTGCAGGCCTACGGTGTTCTTGGTCACCGGCATACGCCTGAAATTGAGGCTTATGCTCACACCCCGGTCATTTTCACGCCTCATTTAGGCAACTTTAAACGAGGTATTCTGGCCACGGTTACCGTCAAAACGGTACCGCAAACCAATCCGACGCAACTTGAGAATGCGTTTAAGAGTGCTTATCAGGATAAGCCACTAGTGCGGCTTTTGGACCATTTCCCCAAAGTGGACGATGTTGCCCTGACCCCATTCGTGGATGTTCACGCTAAACTTGATACAGATAGTGGCTATGCGGTTATTGGCGTGGCTATCGATAATGTCATGAAGGGTGCAGCTTCTCAGGCTATACAATGTGCAAACCTCATCAGCGGTCTGCCTTCAGAAAAAGGATTACTTTTTTCATGATGTCTCATCCTGTGGTTTTAAAAGTAGGCGGCGCGCTGCTTGATAATAAAGAAGCGGCGCGCCTGCTCATGCAGCATATTGCACAACTGCAACAAGAGCGGGCGGTCGTTTTGGTTCACGGTGGTGGTCCTGTGGTCGAATCGATGATGAATAAACTGGGGCTGACCAGTCACAAAATCGATGGGTTGCGGGTGACGCCCGATGCACACATGCCGGTGGTATGCGGCGCGCTGGCAGGCACCGCTAATAAACAACTGTGCGCGCTTGCTATAGCCGGCGGACTGACTCCCATTGGATTGTCCCTGATGGACGGTAACATGATTCACTGTCAGGTGATGTCTGCTGAGTTAGGGGCGGTCGGCCTGGCCTCGCCGGGCAGTAGCGTATTACTGGAGATGCTTATTAGCGAGCAGATGCTGCCGGTTATAAGTTCTATTGGCTGTGATAATGAGGGACGTTTACTCAACATCAATGCTGATCAGGCCGCCACTGCCATCGCTCAGCTTTTGGGCGCTGAATTGTTATTACTGTCAAACGTTGAGGGAGTGCTGGATGACCAGGGGCAGCGGCTGCCCATGCTGAACCGTCAACAACTGGCATCCCTGGTCGAAACCAAGGTTATCACTGAAGGCATGAAAGTGAAAACCGATGCTGCGCTGCAGGCCGCCAATGAGTTAGGTCGGGCTGTCTTTATCGCCAGCTGGCAGGCTTCACCCCAGGACATACTCAACGCCAACACTGGTTCACAGATACAACCAGACGCTGCACACGCCGGAGAGATTTCATGAAACAGGATTTACTTACTTTTGCAGACTGGACGCCCGAGGCCATGGAGCAACTGCTGACATTGGCCCAGACGATAAAGCAATCGCCTGCTCGCTATGCCAATGTACTAAAAGGAAAATCAGTGGTCGCGCTATTTGAAAAGCCGTCGCTGCGAACCCGGGTAAGTTTTGATATCGGCATTAACAAGCTGGGCGGACATATGGTGTATCTCGACAGTCAGGCCGGTAAACTGGCTGGTCGAGAAGATGCCATAGATGTTGCCGCCAACCTGTCCTGCTGGGCAGATGCTATTGTGGCCAGAGTATTTTCCCACCGTACCCTGGAGCAATTTGCTCAGGCGGCCCGGGTACCGGTGATAAACGCCCTGTGTGATGTTTACCATCCCTGTCAGGCACTGGCCGATTACCTGACCATTTACGAAACCTTTGGACAGGTAAAAGGAATGACGCTGGCTTATATTGGTGACGGTAATAATGTCACGCATTCTTTGTTGATTGCCGGTGCGTTACTTGGCTGTCATCAGGTTGTCATCACCCCTGCAGATCATAATGTTGACCAGGCTGTAATAAAAAAAGCCCAGTCAATTGCCCAGTCCACTGGCGCCCGTATTACACAAAGTGACAATCTGAGCGCAGCGAAAGGCGCCGATATATTGTACACCGATACGTGGTTATCGATGGGTGACGATACGCCGCTAGCAACGATTAAAGAAAAATTCATGCCCTATCAGGTTAACGAAGCCCTGATGCAGCAAAGCGGTGCACGGTTTGTGATGCACTGCCAGCCAGCCCACCGTGATTTAGAGATAACCGGCTCGCTGATCGACAGCGACAGTGCATTATTAATGACCCAGGCGGAAAACCGCATGCATGGGCAAAACGCTATTTTAACCCAGTTGCTGGGTGCGTAAGAGGATTTGGAAATGACTAAAAAAGTAAACAAAGTAGTACTGGCTTATTCCGGCGGATTGGACACATCTGCCATCGTGCCCTGGCTTAAAGAAAATTACGACTGCGAAGTGGTCGCCTTTGCCGCTGATGTGGGTCAGGGAGACGATGAACTGGAAGGACTACATGATAAGGCCATCGCCTCTGGCGCCAGTGAATGCCATATCGTTGACCTTAAAGAGGAGTTTGTAAGAGACTATATTTATCCCACTATCAAAACCGGTGCCGTTTATGAAGGTGAATATTTACTGGGTACGTCAATGGCACGCCCGGTTATCGCAAAAGCCCAGGTTGCGGTGGCGCGTAAGGTTGGCGCCGATGCGCTGAGTCATGGTTGCACCGGTAAGGGCAACGATCAGGTGCGGTTCGAAAGTACCTTTGCGGCGCTGGCACCAGATCTACAGGTCGTCGCTCCCTGGCGGGAATGGGACATGGTGTCACGGGAAGACTTGCTGGATTATCTGGCCCAACGGGATATCCCAACGACGGCTTCTGCCACCAAAATTTACAGCCGCGATGCCAATGCCTGGCACATTTCTCATGAAGGCGGCGAGCTGGAAGATCCCTGGCAGGAGCCGTCAAAGCAGGTCTGGACCATGACGGTAGATCCGGAACAGGCGCCTGACCAACCTGAGCGGGTCACAGTGTCTTTTAATAAGGGCGAATTGACCCATGTGAATAACGAAGCACTTTCGCCCTATCAGGCACTGGAAAAGCTTAATACACTGGCTGCAGCGCACGGCGTGGGGCGAATCGACATCGTCGAAAACCGGTTAGTTGGCATGAAATCTCGAGGATGCTATGAAACCCCCGGCGGCACGGTGATGATGAAAGCCTATAAAGCACTGGAAACCATGGTGCTGGATAAGGCCGCCTTAAAATACCGTGAACAGATCGGTCTGGAGTTTGCGCATGTTATGTATGACGGGCGGTGGTTCACCGCCTTAAATGATGCCTTATTGGCTGGCGCAGACGCTTTCGCTCAAAAAGTGACCGGAGATATTGTCGTTAAACTTTACAAGGGTACCGCTACCGTAACCCAGCGCCGTTCTCCTAACAGCCTTTACTCAGAAGACTTTGCCACCTTTGGTGCCGATGATGTCTACGACCAAAAACACGCCGAAGGCTTCATCCGTCTGTTCAGTTTATCCAGCCGTATTGCTGCACTGAAAGACCAGCACAAATAAGGAGAAATTTATGGCGTTATGGGGCGGCCGATTCAGTGCTGGTAGCAGTAGTATGTTTCGTCAGGTCAACGACTCTCTGCCATTTGATCAGGTAATGGCGGTGCAGGATCTGCAAGGCTCGATAGTCTGGTCAAGAGCGTTGTATAAAGCGGGAGTGTTGACTGCCGATGAACAGAAGCAATTGGCACTGGCACTTAGTGAACTAAAAGAACAGGCAGAACAGGGCTTGCTGGATTTCTCGGCCAGTACCGAAGAGGATATTCACAGCTTTGTTGAGGCAGCGCTGATTGAAAAGCTTGGGGATACTGGCAGAAAACTGCATACCGGACGCAGCAGAAATGATCAGGTTGCCACGGATTTTAGGCTGTGGGTGCGCGCCCACGTGACTTCTTTACGTGAAGATTTGCACACTGTTTTAGGTGCATTGCTGAACGTGGCCGATCGTCACCGCGAGGCCATTATCCCTGGCTATACGCATTTGCAGCGTGCCCAGCCGGTCTTATTCGCCCACTGGTGTCTGGCTTATGTGGAAATGTTTAAGCGGGATATAACCCGGCTGGAGGATTTGACCACACGCCTTAATCAGTGCCCCCTGGGTTGCGGCGCACTGGCCGGTACAACCTACCCGGTAGACCGTCATGCTATTGCCGAAGAACTTGGGTTTGATGGCCCCTGCCTAAACAGCCTGGATGCAGTCTCTGACCGGGATTTTGTACTGGAGCTGTTGTTTTGTGCCAGCACCAGCATGATGCATATTTCACGTATGGCAGAAGATCTGATTTTTTACAATTCAGGGGAAGCCGGCTTTTTACAGCTGGGTGATGCAGTAACCTCCGGCTCTTCATTAATGCCGCAAAAGAAAAATCCTGATGCGCTGGAGCTGATGCGAGGTAAATGTGGCCGGGTATTTGGTGCCTTGCAATCGCTACTGGTCACGATGAAAGGCTTGCCCCTGGCATATAACAAGGATATGCAGGAAGACAAAGAAGGCGCCATAGACACAGTAAACCAATGGCATTGCTGCCTGTGCATTGCCGCAGAGGTGTTGGACTCACTGAGCCTTAACGAGTCACGCTGCCGTGAAGCCGCCGCACAGGGATTTGCTAATGCTACCGAGCTGGCTGACTATCTGGTGGAAAAGGGCATTCCGTTTCGTACCGGCCACGATATTGCTGGTCAGGTGGTTCTTAAAGCTATCCAGGAAGGCTGCGCCATTGAAGACTTATCCTTAACTAGCCTGCAGGCAGTCTGCGATAAAATTGATGAAGATGTTTATCCGGTATTGCAGCTTGAATACGGTATCAACAAGCGCAATATACTCGGTGGCACCAGCATGCAAACAGTGAGTGATGCGCTGGATAAAGCGTTGTCTGAGCTAGCGGCAAAGGATTAAACAATGGTTTTACAGCACCAGGAAGGGATTAAACTGTTCCGGAACTCGCTCCCGTACATCAATGCGCACCGGGGCAAAACGTTTGTGCTGATGTTTGGGGGAGAGGCCATTGAGCATGACAACTTTGCCAATATCATTCACGATATCGCCTTGCTGGCGAGTTTAGGGGTCAGACTGGTACTGGTACATGGGGCCCGGCCCCAGATTGATGAGCGGGTGGCTTTAAGAGCCATCGAAAGTCGCTTTGCCAATGGCGTGCGGGTAACGGATAAACCTACGCTGGAGTGTGTCAAAGATGCGGCTGGCTCTGTGCGCTCTCAGATTGAGGCGTTATTGACAATGGGCCTGCCAAACTCGCCTATGCATGGTGCGCAAATACGTGTTTGTACCGGTAACCTGGTGGTTGCCAAGCCTATGGGTGTGCGCGATGGTATTGACTTTGAAAACACCGGGATGGTGCGACGTATCGATACTACCGGCATCAACGACCATCTCAATGATGGTTCTATCGTTTTATTGTCTCCCATGGGCTACTCTGCCACCGGTGAGGTGTTCAACCTGTCTCACGAAGATGTCGCCACCCAGGCCGCCATTGCGCTTGAAGCAGACAAGATAATCGTTTTTTCAAACTATGATGGCGTGTACAACCAAGATGGAAAACTGTTGCGCACCATCGAACGGCCGCTTCTTGAAGAGATGATCGCATCGGGCCAGATCAATACTGAAAAAACAGTATTACGCGCACTAACCACCAGCGTAGCAGCGGGTATCCCCCGGGCCCATTGCGTCAGTTACGAAAAAGACGGTGCTCTGTTGCAGGAATTATTTACCCGCGATGGAACCGGCTCTTTAGTATTAGAGCACCATTACGAGCAACTACGCCCGGCTACCATTGACGATGTCGGTGGTATTTTAAATCTGATAAAACCGTTGGAAGAGAGTGGCGCACTGGTTAAACGCTCCCGTGAACGACTGGAAAGTGAGATTGATCAATTTATTGTCATTGTGCGCGACGGCATGATTATCGGATGTGCCGCTTTGTATCTGTACCCGGAAGATAACTGCGCAGAGCTTGCCTGTGTTGCCACTCATGCTGACTACCGCGGTAAAAATCGCGGCGAGCGTATCCTCGAGGCGGTGAAAAATCGTGCCCTGGAAAATCAGATAAGTACACTATTTGTATTGACCACCCTTACCGCCCATTGGTTTCTTGAGCAGGGTTTTGTACCAGCGGATATAAGAGTTTTACCCGGCGCCAAAAAGGAACTGTATAACTTTCAGCGTAATTCCAAAGTATTCACCCTTGCATTGGGCTGACACGAATCTGCATGGCATTGCCGGTTATTCTCACGTAGAATCTCGCGTGCGCAACCAGAAAGGCTCATGCTATGAATTACCGCTTAATCTGCTATTTTTCTCTCTTTATTTTTCTTGCCGGCGGCTGCAGCTATGTAAAACAGCCCAATGACAGAAAAATGAAGAAGCTTCTTTCAGGCATGCCTGAGTATGCGGCTGAAGAAGATTTTGGTAACCGTGATTTTCGTTTTCTGATAGTCAGAGATGGTGATAGCGTTACGGAGCCTGCGGTTCCCGAATGTCTGGTCACCCGGTTTGGAACGAAAGAACTATCCAATACCAGTTATGAACAAGACAGTTATGCATATGAGAAATATGCTGCGGTAGCCACTGTCTATGCCAAACATTTCAACGCCGCCTTGTTAAGAGCATTAACTCAGCGTGACTGGGATAAATGTGACAGCAATATACCCGCATCTTAAACGTAATTTTACTGTTTTGTATGAATCTGCATTTTATTTAAGCAATCGCACACTCTGTAGTGAATTAGTCCGGCTTGCCATTGTCTATACGAAGCCAGCAGGGTTGATTCTTCTTGCTGAATAGCTTCTACTGGTAAGATAATGGTAAGAGGAAGACATATGCAAGAGCCTGTTACGCTTCAATGCGAAGATGGCTATCGGTTGTCAGGTACACTTTTCAGGCCCACTAAACCGCTGTGCGGGGCAATAATAATCGCGCCGGCTACAGGTATCAAACGGCAATTCTATACAAATTTCGCAACCTTTTTAGCTGATTACGGATTTGCCGTACTGACTTTCGATAACCGTGGGATTGGTGAATCCGTCAATACCACATTGCGTAAAAGCGATGCCGACCTTATCGCCTGGGGAAAGCAGGATATGCCTGCTGCCCTCAACACAATAGAAAAGTATTTTCCCGGACAATCATATTTTCTTGTGGGTCATAGCGCCGGTGGCCAGCTGATTGGCCTGATGAACAATGCACATAAACTAAAAGCTTTCATAAACTTTGGCAGCTCTTCAGGCTCGCTGCGAAACATGCGATTGCGTTATCGGCTGAAAGCGCACTTCTTCATGAATTTTTTCATCCCTCTTTCAAATCTCATATTCGGCCATACTAAAGCGCACTGGATAGGCATGGGTGAACCCCTGCCCAGAGGCGTTGCACGCCAATGGCGGCAGTGGTGCAATGGCTCAGGCTATGTTCAAACCAGTTTTGGCAAAGAGGTTACTGAACATTATTATTCCAGCCTGACAATCCCTTCTAAGTGGATTATTGCCAGTGATGATGATATTGCCAACGAAGCAAACCTTAAAGAAATGATTGCGGTGTACGAAGGTAGCAATGCCCGCTACTGTGTCCTTTACCCGGCTGCTTTCGGTCTGGATGATATTGGCCACATGCGCTTTTTCTCCCGCCATTCCCGGCGCCTGTGGCCATTAGTGACGAACTTTTTCGATGAACATTTACAGCCAGAGGGAGGTACGTTTTAGTCGCAAGACAATGCGATCTTCCTCTTCTCGTATGATTTCTTTGCGATTTAAAGACTCGCTTCAACTGGCTGGTTAAACTTCGGCCATCCGGTGGCTACAGACAGCAGGCCAAAAACCATCAACATCATTGGATACCAGCAATACAGGGTTAACGAAAGTGGTGAGATCCCACCAATAGCGGCTGCCGTGAGCAGTTGCGGACTGTATGGCACCAGGCCCTGACAGGCACAGGAAAAAATATCGAGTAAACTGGCAATACGCCTGGGGTCAGCATCATATTCGCCACCTAAATCTTTAGCAATGGGGCCGGCGGTAACGATAGCGATAGTGTTGTTCGCGGTGGTAAGATCCAAAAAACTTACCAGCGATGCGATACTCAATTCCGCGCCCCGCTTTGACCTGACTCGCCGGGTTAGCAAACGAATGAGCCAGCTAATGCCGCCGTATGCGCTCATCAGCGCCACAATACCGCCTATGGTGATAGCGATGAGTGCCAGGTTCTGCATCCAGTCCATACCGGTCTGAATACTGGCAAACAAGCCCAGCGTATCCAATGAGCCGTTTAAAAGACCTACTGCGGCAGCGCTACCAATGCCACTGGCAAGCACCAGAACGACATTCATTCCAATAAGGGCGCAGCCTACAATAATTACAAAAGGCAGCACATTGATAAGGTCATAGGATTTCTCCTCCAGTTGTGGTGGGTGCCCCACATCCAGTGAAAATAAAACAATTGCAGTTAAGATTGCCGCCGGCAGAACCACCAGAAGGTTGGCTTTAAACTTATCGGTTAACTTTACGTTTTGGCTCCGGGTTGCGGCGATTGTGGTATCTGATACAAAAGACAAATTATCCCCAAACATTGCTCCGGAGATAACTACGCCCAACAATAGTGGCACCGAGAGGCCTAGTGATTCAGCAAGCCCCACACCAATAGGCGAGAGCGCCGTAATTGTGCCCATGGAGGTTCCCATGGCAAAAGAAATAAAACAGCAAATAACAAACAAGCCGGGTAAGATCAGAGACTGCGGTACCCATGTCAGTGCCAGATTTACCGTAGCATCCCGGGCACCAATGTCGATGGTCAGCGAATAAAACGCTCCGGCCATCAAAAAGATAATGACCAGCAGGATGATATTACTATTACCACCACCCTGGCAAAACAGCTGCACTTTTTCAGTTATCGACAGTTGTTTGTCTTTAGGCTGCAGCAACAGTGCATAGCCAGCAGCCAGCATAAATCCGACCAATACCGGCATCGCGGTAATGTCACTGGTTGCCACACCAGCGCTGATAATCAGCGCGACAAAAACAAATATTGGGGTGATACCCAGAATGTTAGGGGATGGAGAGGACTGCATTGCGCTTACACCAGAATGAAAACTAAAGGTCAGCGCAGGAGCCTAGCGCATCTGCCGGTGCTTTCAAGTAATTACTTAGGCTAAAAAAAAGTAAATTATTCTCTAAATTCAGGTGTACGGGGTCAGACTCGATGTGACAAGTACCCGTTTTTAAGGTGCCGCTGTCAGATTAGGATTAAGCGAGTACACTTAAATTGGTAATTGGCTAAGTCTGCCGCCGGCGCTATGTTAATATAATGGTAACCAGCGCTTTACTTCAAAAAAGCGTCTATTTCTCACACTCATTTGGCCAGCCGTACTTCTCCACATAATCCCGAAGATTTTCAGCATCTTTGGCATACCTTTTATCTTTTTCAAATCGGTCTTTAACCGATTGGTGTATAGATACTGTACCCTTACCGTGCGCTATACGTCTCATGTGCTCGCCTCTCAGTCGGTAAAAATGCCGTTTAGAAGGGTTGAGTTTTGGTAATTGACTGGCTTGTGTGGCTTTCGTCCAGTGCAGCTCTAATTCCAACCCGAACTGGCTCGCTTGATTAGCCATCCACTGCATGGGAATGTGTGACGCTAAATCTCCATTGTCATCGGGTTTGAGGCCACCTCCTACATCACTGTGATAGCCGCAAAACCAGGTTTGCTTTAAATCTAAACCAGGTACCGGATCCCATATAGCGGGCATAAAATCTTCGCGTCTCTCATCTATCGCCAAGGCATGCCGGGCTACTCGCACATTTTTGCCTAATTTGGTGTCATAGAACTCATCACGATCTTCAAAAAGGCCTAGAAAAGATATGGGAATGCCTAATGCGCCAACGGTATCCCAGACACCCACAAAAAATACTTCCCGGCTTGGATGACTGTACTCTTTGCGAAAGTTTACCGAGTTCTCGCCGGAGGGCTTATTTTGTGCTCCCTTTTTTCTGTATATAGTGAAAGCGTCTTCAACGCGGTTTGCATGTTCGCGTTTTAAAATGCCGCAATTATTAATAAGGCCACACAGAGAGCGTACAGTATATGCCCCTCGACTAAAGCCAAACAAAAAAAGTTTGTCACCCGCAGTATAGTTTTGGATTATATACCGATAGGCATCCTGAATATTTTTCATAACGCCTTTACCCGTAATACCGCCACTTAGATTGTCGTAATAACTCCCGATCCCCCAGTCGTAAAATACTTGCTGAGCAACGCCCTTCTCTGTCACAGGGTTTATTGATCTGGCAAACCTCAGTACGTTAGTAGGCAAATCTTTTTTTGCATCCTTTTCCGGACGATTCCAGGTACCATCACTGCAAATAACAATATGTTTCATGAGGATTTCTCCTGCAATTTTACGCTGCCATTAGTTCAGACTGGTCTGCATCCTTTGCTTTATAAAAATCCCAGCCTTTTCGCGCCGCGTTGATGATGACACCAATGACAAAACGAATAGCGATGAACTCTGCCGATTCCGGTAAATACGGAATATCGATTTTTTGATTCGCAAGACCTGACAGTCTGCTTATCAGACGTGTGGCTTCATCATCTGAAAGGCCCTTATCGACACTTCTGACCAAGCCATAAATTTCATTAGGCAAGCTGTCATACAGAAAGCCATCGACTTTGAGAACGACCTTGATAAGAATCTTCTCTTCCGTAGTTTCGCCGATGATGGGAACATTGATGAGATCGTTAAGTCGCTCAGCAAGCGCCTTCACTTCATCCTGAGTCATCTTGCTGCGTTTACCCGGTGGGGCGTAATATTCATCTAATAGTTGTTTGAACTGCTCGTCAGTCAAATCGACAATTTTTGGCATAATTGCTCACTCCTCATAAACGTTGAGGGCGATCGTAGAGAGACGGGCTAAGCCTGGTCGCACTACTACACAAATTCGTTGTCTCTTATAGCCAGACAGCAAAGATAGGTCTCACAGCAAGTAGGAACTATGTAGCCGTTAATTCAGCGATGTATACGGCAGGGTTTAAAGCATATGCATAGTCAAACTGAGATAGGTATATTAACTTGGCGTTACTAAAGGTATTTATAGACTACGCGTTGAAAAGTGCCAAATCAGAGGCACAGATAACAGAGTAGCGATATAAAATTGCACCGCCACTCTTAGACGATCATGGTAGCGTTAGTAATATAGCGCCAGGGAAGAATAGAAATGGAACCAGACTACTCGACTTACAGCCTGAGAGATTTATTAGAAGCGCGGGAGGCAATTGATAAAGCCGCTCATCCGCTTCGATACTTCAAAATCTGTCAGAAAGTAGAGGACAGAGTTAAGCAACCCGCTAATCTGAAGGCATATCACAACAAAGGTTTTATGGCAGTAATTATTTATATAAAAGCCATGATGCTGTTCGCTGGATTCTATTTTTACTTATCAGCTATATATTGCATACACAGAAGGGCATATTTCATGGCAAGGACGGTCAACATATTATGCAGAACGACATCCAGAAGCCTTCAATCTTACCGTGATAATAATTATCGCACTCCTAATCTTTAGCTTATACATCGTGTTTTCGAACCACTGGATAAAACGAAAACCGGATAAATAGGAATGACAGTCGCCTGAAACGATAAAAGATAAGCTAAACACAGTGGACCTACTGTTTGTGTATGAACCCTTTTACAAAAAGAAATTAATACTGGACACTATCCACCATACGAGAACATTCTATTCAGGGGGCAAGCAGCGTTGCCCCCAATGATTCTACTTCATCGCTTTATCGATATCGCTGGCTTTGTGGCGCTCTTTCAGTTGGGCGTCATCACCCCAGAAACGATTCACAATGATGCCGCGCTGCACCGCTTTACGCTCCGCGACTTGCTTTGCCCAGCGCATTAGATGTGTATAGTCCTCTACCTGCAGAAATTTTGCTGCATCGTACAACTTACCCAATACTAGATTTCCATACCACGGCCAAATCGCCATATCAGCGATAGAGTATTCATCCCCGGCCATATACTCATTAAACGACAGATGCTTATCCAGCACGTCCAGCTGACGTTTGGTCTCCATCGTGAAGCGATCAATCGGGTACTTCATGCTATAGGGAGCATAGGCGTAAAAGTGGCCGAAACCGCCGCCAAGATAAGGTGCTGAACCAACTTGCCAGAACAGCCAGTTGTTACATTCGGTGCGGGCAATAGGGTCCTCAGGCACAAAGCGTTCAAATTTTTCGGCCAGATACTGAAGGATTGAGCCTGACTCAAAAAGTCTGATAGGTGGATTTTGTGAGTGATCCATCAAAGCGGGGATTTTTGAATTCGGGTTTACACCCACAAAGCCGGTGGAAAACTGATCGCCATCACCAATGGCCACAGGCCAGGCGTCATAGTCGGCTTTTTTCACGCCGGCTGCCAGCAGTTCTTCCAACATTATGGTGACTTTTTGACCGTTGGGGGTGGCCATGGAGTAGAGCTGAAGATCATGTTCCCCGACCGGTAAGGCTTCTTCATGAGTAGGGCCCGACGAAGGTCGGTTAGTTTTGGAAAACTGGCTGCCGTCTTCTTTTTCCCATTTCCACACTTTGGGCGGGGTATATTGGCTTTTCTCTTTGCTCATTATCGCTCCGTTGCGCATAGTAACTAATAGGCTAGGTACGCGATATATCTGATTTTGGTTGAGCGGTTATAAAAAAGGGCAGACACATCATGCCTCTGCCCTGTTAAATAAAAGGCGAGCCTTCCGTTGCTCGCAAACTGGTTAGCTAGTTGAATGTCACCGGGGTTGTTTCACCCGCCACGACGACCGTTTCTTCAACTGCCTGAAATTCAAAATCTTCATCTGTTTCCGGCTCATCCTGGTACGCCAGACAACTAAATGCGAGGGTATAATCGCCAGCCGGCACATAACCAAGAGTAAAATTGTATGTGTCTGCGGTGTCGTCATAGATAACATTGGCTGACGTTACAGGCCGAATCTCACCGCTTTGAAGGTCAGCATCATCACCCAGCATAGACGTATCAAGCGCAATTCCCTCATACAAGTACACCGCATTGCCCCTATGCGCATCTGCTTTAACCATACAGTCTGCGTCATTTATAAGCCCCATAGATACTCTCCCCAGTAGCGTCCCGACCGTATCATTCCGAACCAGCCTTACACCTCTGGGTTTGAGAAAAACCTCGTTTTTCCCCACCGGGTTGACTAAGCTTTTGCGCAAATCAAACTCTACAGTGAATGTCTGATCTGTTTGCGGTTCGGCAACAAATCCATCAAGCTTCAGCTTTTGTCCAGGTACCGACAGCGGATACGTCCCCGAGTCCATAACAATGTACGAATCCTCTTCAATAACCATGCGTAGGTGGCTATACTGGCCGGAGGGAATTTCAAAATCGTCTATCAGATTGACAAATTTCTCTCCCTGCAACGTGAGTAAATCAATCATTCGCGGGCTACCGGTAGAGTCGCTGACATCAATGATGATGGGATCACCGTTGCCGATTAACTCAACTTCCCTGAAATAGACCATCACTTCTGAGGCGTTATCTACCGGGGCATCTGAAATGTTGAGCGTAAAGTTTGTAATAAAACGCTCAGTATCTGTATTTTGATTTTCCGAGACTGTGTCACTATCGCTTCCTGAGCCGCCACAGGCACCAAGTGCAAACAACAAGGGCAAACACGCTGCATTACGCAACTTTTTCTTGATTACAGGGACAGTTACATTTTCTGTCAGTACTAGGTGCAACAAATCGGTTTCCTTTCGTTACTGTAAATCCGCCACCTATAGCAACAAGCCGTCGTGACCTGACGTATGCCCAAGGTTAAGCGACAACTGTGCCACATCAACAAACCGCTATATTTTCATAAACTTATATATTTTTTGTGCAAGAATGGAATAGCTACAAAAGAGCAAATGTTGCAGTCCTGCAACACTTGACTGTAAGCGTTATCATGAGATCAGGCAGATGCTCAGTTATTAACCAGGATAACCATCAGGATCACTTGCCTTTATTTTGCAAGGTGTGGCGGGTCAGACAATTGCGGGAAAAAGCGCGCAAGCAAAATATGTTGCCAGATACAGACAAACCATTAACAGGCTGTCAGTACATACAAAAAAAGCGGCCAGGCCGCTTTTTTTAATTTATGCCAGAAACTTAAATACTGACACGCTTATAAGGCCGGTATTCCGGTTGCCAGAAGTTACGTTCGATACTTTCCATTAAGGCTTCCTCAGTCATTTCAAGCGCCAGGTCCTGCTCCATAGCAACCCTGCCGACGGCATAGGCTATCTGCCTGCCTAAGTCAGCAATTTGGGTCAGCGGGGGCAACAGTTCGCCGGTGCCGGTATTTGCCAGTGGTGATGCTGACGCTAGCGCATTGCTGGCAGCCATCAACATTTCATCACTTATCAGTCTGGCTTTACTGGCGATGACACCTAAGCCGATACCTGGAAAAATGTAGCTGTTATTACATTGCGCAATAGGGAATGTTTTCCCTTTATACTCAACAGGCTTGAACGGACTGCCCGTGGCAATAACCACCTCACCGTCGGTCCACTCGATAACCTGTTCAGGTCTTGCTTCAACCTGGCGGGATGGATTACTTAAGGGGAAGATGATAGGAAGTTCACAGTTAAGCTTCATAGCCTTCACCACCTGCTCAGTAAACAAGCCGGGCTGACCGGAAACCCCAATCAGAATATCAGGGTGTACGCAGTTAACCACATCTAGCAGAGACGCATACTCACCAGAAAAACTCCAGCTTTCAATCTGCGCAAGCGGCGTAGCCAACTTGCTTTGGAAATCCCGTAGATCACTCATCCCTTCGGTGAGCAGTCCATACCTGTCGACCATGAAGATTTGTCGACGCGCCTCTTCATCAGATAAACCTTCATGTCGCATTTGCTGAACCAGCATTTCAGCGATACCACATCCGGCCGAGCCAGCGCCGACAAAGACCACGTTTAAATCTGACAACTTCTGCGACTTCATTCGACAGGCCGCCAGAATAGTCCCCAGTGTCACCGCTGCGGTCCCCTGAATATCATCATTGAAACAGCAGATTTCATCGCGATACCGATTTAACAGTGGCATAGCGTTGGGTTGAGCAAAATCTTCAAACTGAATCATGACTTCGGGCCAGCGGCGCTTTACTGCCTTGATGAACATATCGATAAATTCATCGTAATCCTGCTGCCCGATACGCGGGTGCCGTGCGCCCATATACATAGGATCATTGAGCAGCTTTTCATTATTTGTGCCCACATCCAGCATCACTGGCAATGTGTAAGCCGGACTAATACCACCGCAGGCGGTATACAGCGATAACTTCCCGATGGGAATCCCCATGCCACCAATTCCCTGGTCGCCCAGACCAAGAATACGTTCTCCATCGGTCACTACAATAACTTTGACCTTTCGTTTCGTAGCATTGCGAACAATATCATCCAACTGATGACGCTCTTCCCACGATACAAACAAGCCTCGTGAGGAGCGGTATATATCAGAAAATTGTTCACAGGCATCCCCCACTGTCGGGGTATAGATAATAGGCATCATTTCATCTATATGGCGCTGGACCAACCGATAAAACAACGTTTCGTTATTGTCTTGGATAGCCCGAAGATAGATATGCTTGTTAAGCGGGTCATCAAACGTGTTGTACTGCATATAAGCGCGTTCGACCTGCTCCTCGATGGTTTCAAAGCGCGGTGGCAGCAAACCGGTCAGATTGAATGAAGCTCGCTCCCGGGCTGTAAACGAACTGCCCTTGTTCAACAGCGGTGTTTCTAATAATGAAGGCCCGGAATGGGGGATGTAAAGATATCGGTTTTCGTCTTGGGACATTGTTCTTCCGAATGTTAGTTCAGGCAATCTCTGCCCTGAGCCCTCTCAGGTACAAAAGTGAGTTAAAATATTTCTTCTGGCTCAGGCGCGTTTTTTGTATTTTCTTGTGCAGGATCGACAATATCATCATCTCTGACATAACTTGTCGGTTCTGTTCCTTTTTCAAAATACTCAAATAGTGTCGTATGGTCGGTGCGCCGGGTCAACTTCCCACTGGTACGATCAATTCGCACCCGCACAATATCTTCCGGGGTCGGCAAGGCGGCCTCGGGTTCTCCATCTAACACCACCTGCATAAACCGAATCCAGGCCGGCTGCGCTGCATGCGAACCGCTTTCACTGCCAATCATAGCGTTGCCAATCCAGTTGAACCGATCAGGATTACGATTGATCAGGTTCTGATTTCGGGTAGCGCGACCCAGATTGCGGTTCATATCATCAAACCCGACCCAGGCCGTTACCACCAGGTTTTTTTGAAAACCTGAAAACCATGCGTCTCTTGAATCGTTGGTAGTACCTGTTTTGCCTGCCAGGTCATTGCGCTGCAACAGATTTTTTGCCCGCCAGCCGGTCCCCATCCAATAGGTTTTTTTATTCCAGCTACCATTAGCCTGCACACCGGTACGCATCATATCGGCCACCAAAAAGGCGTTTTGCGCACTGATAACCCGCGGCGCCGGACGTTTGGCCGGTTCACCCGGTGAGGTCTCCAGACCTACATCCAATGCCTGCGCCAGGCGCGACTCAACATCGTTTTGCATTTCATCGCTGTCTTCATCGCACTCGTCACAGGCCCAGACAGGATCCGATTGCCATAACAATGTGTTTTGCTCATCAAGCACTCGATCGATAAAGTGAGGGTTTATTAGATAGCCACCATTGGCAATGACTGCCATGCCGCGGGCAACCTCTAGCGGCGTATGCGAGCCTGACCCCAGCGCCAGGGTTTCATCCCGTGGGATATCTTCACGGGCGAAGCCAAACCGTTCAAGGTAGGTAGCAGTATTATCCAGCCCGACGCCCCGCAGCAGACGCACCGACACCACGTTTTTGGATTTCCCCAGGGCGACCCGCATCCGAATAGGTCCATCGTACTCCGGAGGGGAGTTCTTAGGGCGCCACGCCACGCCCGTCGCCTGATTCCATTGATTGATAGGCGCATCGTTTATAATCGAGGCGGTGGTGTAGCCACTGTGTAAGGCGGCTGAATAAACAAAGGGTTTGATATTTGAGCCCACCTGCCGCTTGGCTTGCGTGGCACGATTAAACTGGCTTTCATAAAAGCTGTAGCCACCTATCACTGCCTGTGCTGCACCATTTTTTGGATTCAGGGCGATCAATGCACCACTTGCTGTGGGCAGTTGAGCTAATCGCCATTGGCCTTCTTGTTTACGAATATGAATGACCGCACCCTCGCGAACAATATCCGCAGCCACCTCTGGTTCGTCACCCTGACGGGAGTCGGTAATATATGGGCGCGCCCAGTCGATGTTCTGCCAGGTTAACGTTCGCTTCTGCCCGTCAGCATCTACCACCTCTAGAGACTGCTCCAGTACCTCAGTGACCACTGCCGGCACCAGTGGACCAAGCCGCTTGTAAGCATTCAGTGCATCGACGATCTGCTGGTGATTCCAGGTTTGCGCAGTGGCTACCGGCTCATCTTCATCATTTTGTGTACTTGACGAGTCACGTTGAGATTTCGGCAATGTCTCTTCTTCGGCTTCAGGCTGATTCCACAAATAGCCCAACGGTCCACGGTAGCCGTGGCGCTCATCATAATCATGCAGGTTTCTGACCACTGCATTTTGAGCGGCTTCCTGAATTTGGGAGGGCGCGGTGGCATAAACCTGATATCCGCCGGTTTCGGCTTCTTCTTTGCCGTAAATCTCAACCATTTCATTGTAAATGAGATCCGCCAGATACGGCGCACTAACCTCAATTTCAGCACCATGTTTTTTCGCGGTCACCGATGCTGCGTTAGCCTCATCAAATTGCTGCCGGCTTATTAACTGCTCATCCAGCATGCGCAATAAAACCACCCGGCGACGCTCTACCGCGCGGTCTGGCCTGCTGATTGGATTTAGCACGGATGGTGCCTTGGGCAGACCAGCGATGGTTGCCATTTGGGCCAGGTTGAGTGCCTGCAGGGGTTTGCCATAGTATACCTGGGCAGCAGCACCAACCCCGAAGGCACGATGGCCGAGCTCGACTTTATTCAGGTAAAGCTCAAGGATTTCTTCTTTGCTCAGCAACTGCTCCATATGCCAGGCAATAAAGATTTCTTTAATCTTACGGATGTAAGTTTTCTCACGCGTCAGAAAGAAACCGCGGGCCAGCTGCATGGTGAGCGTACTGGCACCCTGTTGTTTTTCGCCCGTTACCAGCAAATTTAATGCAGCCCGTCCAATTCCGATAGGGTCAATCCCCGCATGCTGATAGAACCGGCTGTCCTCAGTGGCCAGTATCGCATCAATCATTTGTTGCGGAACTTCCTCAAGTTTCACTGGGATCCGCCGTTTAACTCCATACTGAGAGATGAGCTTGCCATCACGTGTGTAAATACGCATGGGCGTTTGCAACTTAACATCCTTCAGAACAGTGACACTGGGCAGGTCTGGTTTGATATAAAAATAAATACCGATCAAGGCTGCTGAGCCGATGATAGCGCCGATAAAAGTAAGAATTAAAAGGGATTTTAAAAACTTCACGAAGACTTCATTACCAAGGCCGAAATGCCCAATTGATTAATATTCTATACGTACGTGCTTTTATGAGAACCATATATTCAAAAAAAGTGCGTAAGATTCTAATTTAAAGCAGACCCCAAACTTTGGATCACCGGTTACCACCATGAAATCGTTGTTTAGGAAAAAGATGCCGTCTATTGTGGGCCTTGACATAGGCACTCGTCAAATTAAAGCGGTGCTAATTGAGAAATCCGGCGACCAGTGCAAACTGGCGGGCTTTGCCTGTGAAATGATCAACAAAGAGGCCTTTAATGAACGCGAAATCCGTGATTTCGATGCGGTGAGCCTGGCCCTCAAGAAAGTACAAAAAGCACTTAAAGTAAAAGGGAAACACGTAGCCATTGGGGTTTCCGGCACATCTGTGATCACAAAGATAGTACAGATGGAGCCAGACCAGAGCGATTATGAACTGGAAGGTCAGATAGAAATAGAAGCTGACAGCTTAATTCCCTACCCCCTTGATGAAGTGTATCTGGACTTTGAGGAGCTTGGGCCAAGTAAAAGCCATGCAGGTAAAGTAAATGTGCTGTTATCAGCAGCGCACAAAGATATGGTAGACAACCGTATTACGCTTGTCAGAGAAGTTCCTTTTGAGCCCAAAGTTGTTGATATTGAGGGCTATGCGCTGGGCAATGCCCTTACTCATTTTTATCCGGCTGGTAAAGATGAACGGCTTTGCTGTATCAATATTGGCGCCACGCTGCTGCAGGTTTGTGTCTGGCAAAATAACGAAGTGATATATGCCAAGGAGCATACCTTTGGCATGGGCATGCTGGTGCAGGATATCTCTGTGATTCAGATGCTGGACAAAGAAGAGGCAGAAAGACAGTTGCTGGCGAAAACCCTGACCGGGAATTGGCAACAGGAAACCCTGCCGATTTTCACAGCCAACCTGGTCCAGCAAATTAACCGGGCACTGCAGATGTATATCAGTACCGCCCATGCAGAGCGTCCATCCAAATTATTATTAAGCGGAGGGGGCGCGACACTGCCAGCGCTCACCGATGCACTGCAGCAGGACCTGGGTCTGGATATCGAGATATTTAATCCGTTCGCTAATATGCAAATTGGTGAAAAAATTGACGCTCAACGTCTGCACGATGTCGCCCCGCAATTGGCAATTGCTGCAGGTCTGGCAAGCCGGAGTTTCGACACATGGCACATGTAAATCTGCTTCCCTGGCGCGAACAACAGCGCCAGTTACAAAAGAAAAATTATTTAGGCTCGCTGGCTTTGGTGGCCCTGATCATCGGCTTTATTTTCTGGAGCGTCGGTCAGGCCATTGATCGTCAAACTCACAACCAAAATATGCGCAATACATTTCTTACTCAGGAAATTAATAAGCTTGATGCGCAAATTTCCCAGATACAGAAAATAAAAGAAAAGAAAAATGCCATCGAGCAACGCATGGCTCTTATTGGTCAGTTACAGGTAAGCCGCAATGTAGCGCCACGTATTTTTCACGAACTGGCGCAAATTGTGCCACCGGGCGTTTCTTTTCGCTCCATGCAACGCTCAGGAAACCTTATAACCATTGAGGGCATCAGCGAGTCGAATAATCGTCTGTCCGATTTTATGCGGCGACTTGAAAACTCCAGTGTCTTTTCTGCCGGCGATCTTTCATCAATTGTCGCTGATACCTCGGCCGCTGATGCTGTCAGTGGTTTCACTCTGACCTTTAATATCAGTCCGGATGTTGCGCCAGTGTCGGCTGACACCCCTACCAAGAAGAGTTAGCGATGAAGTTTGACGTAAATAAACTTAAAGAGCTTAACGAACTGGATTTCGAACAAGTAGCAATCTGGCCGAAGGAAATTAAGCTGGTGGTTGCTCTGTTTGTGGCTATTGTGGTCGCGTTGCTTAGCTATTGGTTTGTAGTCAAACCCAAACTCCCTATTCTGGAAGCTGCGCAAAGCAAGGAAGCCGAGCTTAAAATGCAGTTCGAGGCCAAGTACCGTATCGCCGTCAATTTAGACGCTTACAAGGCCCAACTGACCCAAATAAAGCAAGACTTCTCCTCAATGTTGCGTTCACTGCCAACCAGTAATGAAACGCCGGGGTTACTGGACGATATTACCTATGTGGGTACATCGTCTGGCCTGACTTTTAAAGTCCTTAACTGGCAACAGGAAATTCCCAAAGAGTTTTATACGGAACTTCCCATCCAAATGGAAGTAAGTGGCGACTACCATAGCTTCGGCCAGTTTGCTTCCAAAATCGCCGATCTACCACGTATTGTCACACTCCATGACTTCAAGCTGGACCAGCAAAATCAGCGTTTACAGTTACGTTTGCAGGCCAAAACGTACCGTACAGCATTGACCGGTGTGCAGGAGGAAAACAATGAAGCTGAGTAACGTCATTTTTCCGTCACTTTGTGTTGGCCTGCTATCTGCATGTGCGCCCCAACTGGATGATTTGACAACGTATACTAATCAGATAAAGCAGAAAACTCAGGTGCGCATAGAGCCCTATCCGGAGTTTTCCTCCCAACCTGCGTTTCAGTATTCGTCTGCAGATCGTCGTAGTCCGTTTAAACGACCCGTCGACCGCAGTGAACCGCTGGTGACAAAGCGCCAGACCAATTGTTTGCAGCCTGATTATGATCGTAAAAAAGAGTCACTGGAACAGTATGGATTAGATGCGCTGGCCTACACCGGTAGTTTTAAAAGCCAGGGAACCGAATGGGTGTTATTTAAAACTGCTGACGGTTCCTTACTGAAAGGCACGAAAGGCAGCCGCATCGGTTTATTTTACGGCACAATCCAAACCATTAACCGTCAGTCAGTAAAAATAGAGCAGTTGCTTCCCGATGGTGCGGGATGCTGGCAAAGGGAAGAAACCACGCTGACGTTAGCCACGCCAGCAGGAGAGAACAATAATGTCTGAGCGATATATTTTTAATAAACGACTAGGTCAGTCGAGTCGGGGCAAAAAGATGCTTTTCGGCAGTCTGCTGGTTTTATTTTTTATCATGAATGGCATGCCGCTGGCAGGAGCACAGGAAGATCCGGTGTTGCTGGACCCCTACGAGCAAAACGAAGACGGTTTCAATAATATTCTGACCAATATCGATTTTACCCGGGCCAAAAATAATACTGCAGTGACCCTGGTTTCCTTTGAGAACGATAAGGTTAATCCGCAGTTGGTAGAAGCAAAGGGTCAGCTTACCGTTAACTTACCTGGTGTGGCGTTGGCTGAAGAACAGTTTGTAGAACTTGACGTGACTCAGTTTGGTACTGCGGTTACGCATATAGAAAGCTTTCAGGATGAAGATTCTGCTCGCCTGGTCATCGATTACGTTGATCCGGTTTTTGCGCGTCACACCATGACAGAAGAAGGGCTTCGGATTGAAATTGAGCCTATGAGCGAAGAAGAGCAGGAAGCACTCAACAGTAAATCAAAATACACCGGCAAACCTATCTCGTTAGATTTTCAGGATGTGCCGGTGCGCCAGGTCTTACAAATTATCGCACAGGTGAATGATTTCAATCTCGTTACCACCGATACTGTGACCGGTAACGTTACTATCCAGCTATCGGGAGTGCCCTGGGATCAGGCGCTGGATATGATTTTGCGTATCAAAGGATTGGATAAACGGCTAGATGGCAACATTCTGTTGGTAGCACCTTCAGAGGAGTTGGCCGCGCGCGAAACCCAACAATTGCAATCAAAGCAAAAAGTAAAAGAGCTGGCGCCTATGCAAACGGCCAACATCACGGTTAATTATGCTAAGGCTCAGGAAATGGCGGCCATCCTGAAATCTGAACAGGGCGGGATACTTAGCGAGCGTGGTTCAGTCAGTGTGGATGAGCGCACCAATACCTTATTGGTTAGAGATACCCAGGAATCCATCGATCAGGCAAGAGCAACCATAAACGCGCTGGATATCCCGGTAAAACAAGTACTCATTGAGTCACGTATGGTCACCGTCCGCGATAATGTCGGTGAAGAACTTGGCGTACGCTGGGGTATCACTGATCGCGGCACTGATACCAGTGTTTCTGGGTCGTTGGAAGGCGCGGATACTGCTGCCGGTGGTGTTTTACCTTCCGTCAACAACCGCTTAAACGTTAATCTTCCGGTGTCCAGCGCAGCCGGTCGAATCGGGTTTCAGGTGGCCAGCCTCGTTGACGGCACCATTCTTGATTTAGAGTTATCTGCACTGGAGTCCGAAAATAAAGGTGAAATCATCGCAAGCCCGCGTATTACGGTGGCTAACCAACGTGAAGCTTACATTGAACAAGGTACCGAAATACCGTACGTCCAGGCCACGTCTTCAGGCGCGACCTCGGTTGAGTTCAAAAAAGCGGTGCTCAGTCTACAGGTAACGCCCCATATAACGCCGGATAATCGGGTTATTCTGGATCTGGTTGTAACCCAGGATACCCGTGGTGAAACGGTATCTACCTCGACCGGTCCGGCAGTGGCCATCGATACTCAGGAAATTAAAACTCAGGTATTGGTTGAAAATGGAGAAACCGTAGTATTAGGCGGTATTTTCCAGCAATTAAGCACCGATGATATTTCTAAAGTGCCTCTGTTTGGTGACTTGCCAGTCGTTGGCCGGTTATTTAAAAAGAGCTCTCAAGTGTTTCAAAAGCGCGAACTTCTTATCTTCGTTACACCCAAAATCGTAACTGAGACACTCTAAAATCCGCAAAATCTGAAAAAGGCGTCTCAGGACGCCTTTTTTTGTCATTTATCCGCTGCTAAACCACTGTTTTTCAAGCACGTCGATTAAAACAACAACAAAACTTGCATCGACATAGATGAAACTGAGATAATCCCGCTCTCGAAATTAAAGCGAGGTTCTGGAGTGGTGCTTATAAGTCGAGATTATGAGCACGCGTAAATGGGTAGGCTGAGAAGATGGAAGACGCGCCACCCCTAACATAATGAAAGTTGTGATATAAGCAAATATGGCTGAAAAACGTAATATCTTTTTGGTTGGCCCAATGGGCGCAGGCAAAAGTACCATTGGCAGACATCTGGCAGACGAGCTTCACCTTGATTTTTTTGACTCGGATCAGGAAATCGAACGACGTACCGGCGCTGACATTGCGTGGATTTTCGATTTAGAGGGTGAAGAAGGCTTCCGCAAGCGCGAAGAAAATGTCATTTACGACCTCACTGATAAGCAGGGTGTGGTGTTGGCTACTGGTGGTGGCTCCGTGATGAACAAAGACGTTCGTAATCGTCTTTCGGCACGGGGTATCGTGGTATATCTGCAAACTACCATTGATAAGCAGGTTGCGCGGACTCAACGCGACAAGCGTCGCCCATTGTTGCAAAATGGCGAACCCGAAGTAGTTCTGCGTGAGCTGGCAGAAGTGCGCAATCCGCTTTATGAAGAGGTAGCGGATTATGTCATTGATACCGATGACCAGTCTGCGCGCGCCGTCGCAAATCAGATTGTCAGTAAAATTGGTTTGTTTTAATTAAACGTCAGGAGTTGCGCTCATGTCGACGCTAACAGTGGATTTAAACGAGCGTAGTTATCCTATTGAAATAAAAGCCGGTCTGCTTGAGCAGACTGGCTTTTTTATGCCCTATATAAAAGGGCCGTTGGCGGTTATTGTCACCAATGAAACAATCGCGCCTTTGTATCTGCAAAAAATCATTGAGGCCTGCGGTGACAAGCAGATAGAAACCATTGTTATCCCCGATGGTGAACAATACAAATCGCTGGCCCAGTACGAAAAAATTATGACGCGGCTGCTGGAAATCAACGCTTCCCGGGATACTACACTGATTGCCCTGGGTGGCGGGGTAATTGGCGACTTATGTGGTTTTGTCGCCAGCACTTATCAACGTGGCGTTCCGTTTATTCAGGTCCCCACTACTCTGCTTTCGCAGGTAGATTCATCGGTCGGGGGAAAAACAGCGGTGAACCATCCGCTGGGTAAAAATATGATTGGCGCATTTTACCAGCCAGTCTTTGTCGCTATTGATACAACCACCCTGAATACGCTGCCAGCCAGGGAGTTTGCTGCGGGGATGGCCGAGGTTATCAAGTACGGCATTATCTATGATGCTGACTTTTTTGCCCAACTAGAACTTGCCGTTGATGCGCATCTGCAACTGGATGAAGCAACACTGACACAAACTATTTATCGATGCTGTCAAATAAAAGCTGAAGTCGTGGCACAGGATGAGCGTGAAGGCGGCTTGCGCGCCATATTGAATTTAGGCCACACCTTTGGTCATGCCATTGAGGCCGAGCAAGGGTACGGTAACTGGCTGCATGGTGAAGCTGTAGCTGCGGGAATGGTAATGGCCTGCAGGGCTGCACAGCAATTAGGCTGGCTTGATACTGAACAGACTCAGCGGGTGGCGGCGCTACTTAACGCCTTTGCATTGCCCACCGAAGGCCCTGCATCAATGTCATTTGATGCTTATCTGCGGCATATGCGTAGAGATAAAAAGGTAGAGGCAGGCCAGATCAGGTTTGTCCTGCCCCGAGGAATAGGTAAAGCTGAAGTAACCCGACAGCTAAGCGATGAAATGCTCAAAACCATACTTGTCAGACAGTAATTAGCGGCATCTGAATGACACAATCTGGCAAAGGTCAGCATCGGTCAACAGGGAGCGCACATGCAATCATCACTGCATGAACGACTGGAATATCTGATAAATTACTCGTCTCAGCTGATTTTTGTCAGCGGCGATTCTGTCGCGCAGCAGAAAAAGACACTTGACGCATTTGTCTTTAATCAAAACGATGATACGGACATTGCTTATCTAACAGCCAAGCCAGGCCTGGAACTGTCAGATTATCGTCTTCAGCTATGTCATCAGCTACTGGGTCAACAGGTCGGTAGTTATGTCCGCCCCCTCAACGAATTACTTGCAGCGTTAAATGAGCATCAGGGCCCGGTTCTTATTACCATTACGCAGGCGGAATATTTACCTGACGCGTTGTTACAGGAGTTATGGGATCTCGTCCTGCAAAGTCGCTTTGCCAGCAATAAGCAGCATCTGAATGTCTTGTTGTTCGGACAATCAGCCTGGGCCGAAAGTGCAAAACAATGGCTTCCTGCGAAAAACACCAGCACGCCGTTACTTATCAGCAGTCAGTCGGTAATGGCGCGACAGGTTGGCTCTGAGCTGGATGAAATGATAAGCCAGCGACGCCAGGCTTTTCAGGCCCGCCTGGATGAACGTAACGTAGAACAGTATAGTGCACCCAAAAATCGCTTAAAATCCCCCTGGTTGTGGGGTAGCGCGGTGTTGACCTTTGTGGCCTCTTTTACCGCAATTTTCGCCTGGCAATATGAAAGTGAGCTCGGCGCACTGTTTTCCCCTATTGATGATGATTCTGTTGAGGCTGTATCACCAGCTCCACCTGGCAGCGCTTATCAAGAGCTACTGACTGCTCCCGCACAGACTGTTTTAGACAATCAGTCTCAAAATACAGTCAATGAAGATGAGGCTGCCGAGACCAGCGCAACCGGCTTCAAAAGTGAGCAGTCAACTATTACTGATTGGCAGACGGCGGTGAAGAATATGAAAACAGTCAATGCTTCAGATAAACAAAGGGATGAAGATGCCGGCGATTCAACTTTGACAGAGAAAAGCTCAACGAATGGTGTAAGTGAGGAGCCAGTTCCCTTTGTCGATGCGGCGGTTGCTGCAGAATTGTTGGCAGCCATAGAGAACCAAGAGGCGGCACTTCCTGAAGCGAGTCCTTCTGCCGATAAAACGGCTAAGGACACTGGGCTGGATAACACGACGCTGACTTCTCTACTAACTGCCGATGACTTTGTTATTCAACTGGCAGGTTTAAAAGATAAGGCCCTGCTACAGGCTTTTATTTCGGATCATCAGTTACAGGATAAGGTCTGGATTTACCAAACTCAGCGTTACGGTGGTTCGTGGTTCGTGTTACTTTTTCGACAGCCGTTTGGCTCTGTTACAGAAGCCCGTCAGGCGATGGCACTTTTACCTCACTTTCCGGGGAAAAAAGATGCCTTTGTCAAATCAGCGAGCCAGGTACTTAATGAATTAAAGACGTCCTGAGGACAGAATAACCACTTTTGCCCTTTCACCAATAAAAGTTCTGTTTTTTATAAAACGTGATCAAACCCACTTAGTCTAATGTATAAGTACTATCTCATTAACCGGATATGCGCCTACTTGACATCATATTTTTCGGGATTTCAACGGGTTGTCCCGACATAGACAAGTAACCACATGCAAAAATATTCTCAACTAATCACACGTCCTCGCAAACTCCAGTATGGTATTTTGTCACTGCTCGCTATTGCTGTTCTGGTGGGTTCAGCATGGGTTCTGACTATCGCGCAAATGCCCGGTAAACAGTCTTTGGGATTTCTTGGCTCGTACGGTACCGCTGTTTTTATCTTTGAAGCGATTTCGGCGATATTGCTCTACGCTCATTATCGAAGAACCGGCCTGCTCACCTTCGCGGTACTCGCCATGGCCTACCTGTGGGTTACGGTGCTGGCTCCTTTTCAGGTAGGGCTGTTAACAGAAAATCTGGATACATTTTCGTTGATTACAGCAACAACCGGTGACGCGGCGTGGTTGTGGATAGCCTGGCACATTGGTTTTCCCGTGCTTATCACAGCGGCTATGATTGTGGATGGTAGCTATCCGATTATTACCCGTCGTATACGTCGATGGAGTTTGGTCCTATTTGGCTCTGAACTATTAATTATTGGGGCTATTCTGGCTGCAACTCTGTTGTCCTGGTTTGAATTACCCTCTCTGGTCTCCGAAACGCGTCAATTTTCCGATGCGCTTTCATTGATCTACGGTCCGGCTGTGATGTTTTGTTGTGCCATGGCACTTACCGTGGTGGTGGTAAAAGGTAAATTTGAAAATGCCATTTATTCGTGGCTGGCGCTGGCGATGCTCGCAGCACTTTGTGAGGCTATTGTGGTTGTTTATTCTGGCTCCCGGTTTAGCTACGGGTGGTACGCCTCGCGGATCTTAAATTTAGTGTCGTCAGCAGCAGTGATGATTAGTTTGCTGATTGAAAATGTTCATCTGCAGCATAAAGTGGTAAAGCAGAATCAAACACTTAAAAGAATGGCAACTATGGATGAATTGTCTGGCCTTTCCAATCGCCGGGAACTTGACGAGCGTCTCAAAGCAGAAATAAAACGCGCTATGCGTGATCGCACTACCACCAGCATGATTCTACTGGATATCGACAAATTTAAGCAGTTTAATGACACTCATGGTCACCTGACAGGTGATTTGTGTCTTAAGCACGTGGCCAAGTGTCTGCAGCGTAATATCTTAAGGCATACTGATTTGGCGGCCCGTTACGGCGGTGAAGAGTTTGCTATTTTGTTGCCAAATACCAGCGAGGATGATGCCTTTGACCTGGCCGAGCATATTCGCAAAACCATTGCCTATTCTCCAATCGTGATGGAGGACGGTAAGATGTTGTCAGTTACCGCTAGTTTTGGGGTCGCATCGCTTGTTCCCAGTCAGGCAGAAGATGCCACGGAATTGCTGAGTATTGCTGATGCCTCACTTTATAGTGCTAAAAGAGCGGGTCGTAACTGTGTACAACGCCCTTCTCAATCATGGCATGCCAGCCGTGAGGCACTGGAAAAGAAGGTCTCTTCAAACACCCACTATTTGCGTGGAAGAACCGTAAGCACCGGGCAAAAGCGTTGAGTGGAGCATGTCATCTTTAGGCGTAATTGATGCTAAGTTCATATTGTTGGTTGTCGCGATCGATGATGCCGGATACAATCACTTAACTGGGTAATGTGTTGGTTCGCTTCGTCTGACTTTTTTTAGCGCTACACCTGCCAAATAGTAACAGTCCATTTCGATTTTGAAGCACAAGCGTGACTTCGACTGCGTGTAGGTATTAATCAATCAGCATGACGCAAAAGAAAAGCCGGGCCTTTTTGAAGTGGGCCGGGGGAAAGTACAGTCTGGTAGAGCACATTAATGCGAGGTTGCCACAAGCTAACAAACTCATAGAGCCTTTTGTTGGTGCTGGCTCAGTGTTTCTGAATTCCGACTACAAACGATATCTGCTTAACGATATTAATCCTGACCTCATTAATCTTTATAACTTGCTCAAAGCACAGCCTGACGCTCTGGTTTTTGATACGCAGCGTTATTTCACGCAAGCGTTTAATCGTGAGGATGTATATTACGCACTGCGTGAAGAGTTTAATTCAACCAGTGACGATTATCATCGGGCTGTATTGTTCGTTTATCTTAACCGTCATGGCTACAATGGCCTATGCAGATATAGCTTATCCGGGCGGTTTAACGTGCCGTTTGGCCGGTATAAGAAACCCTATTTCCCTGCAGAAGAAATGTATCGGTTTGCTGAAAAAGCGCAGCGTGCCACTTTCACTTGCCTGCCATTTGAAAAGATATTTTCACGGGCCAGAAAAGGTAATGTCATTTACTGCGATCCGCCCTACGCCCCTATTAGCAAAACGGCAGCATTTACCAGTTACGCAACCCGTGGTTTCGGCATGGACGCACAGTCGCGTCTGGCTTCGCTGGCCCACCAAACCTCTACCCGCCGCGGTATTCCCGTATTAATATCTAATCACGATCTACCCGTAATACGTGCATTGTATCAGGGAGCATCCATTTCAATGTTGTCGGTGAAACGCTCAATAAGTCAAAAGGGGTCACTGCGCCGACCTGCAGCCGAAGTGCTGGCCTACTTTCCACCGCCAGAGATGGCAAACGCTTTATAACAAAGTCTGCCATGTCGTATTAGCTTGTGATTATCAATACCAGTGCTAGTAAGCTAAGTACCAACAACAGAGTAAAAATCACACCGACTATAATAAAAGGCAACGGCGAGCCTTCAGAAAAGTCCCGCTGATAATTTTGCTGACTTTGCACGCCAAACGCGCTGGCCAGCACACTCCCTATAACTGAGATGATTCGAGAACGAGGCTTTTCAGACTTATTAGCTGCCTGTTCCCGAGAAACGACCGTCTGTTTCGCCGCCATACAGAAGCTCCATTAAGTCGAAAAAGTGAAACTGGAAGGAAAGAGAATTGCCAGAGACCCAGGCTTTCCAGCTGATCTGTTCATTACTGTGGCAGGGTTGAAAGCCTATCAGGCGCTCTGATGAAATATCCGCCACTGTCGCAGACTCACACTGTCCGAGGTCATCTGTGATATGCACGGCGACCAACATCCACAAGCCAGCTGAAGCACTCCCCAGAGCAGCCAATGTTTTTACCTTTTCCCTGATAAACATAGTAGGCTCTTCGTTTAAAATTTAACCTCAGTATAATACAGTGTTAAAAATGAACAAGCTGATCTTTAGCGTAGGTAAATAAAAAAACCGGTAGAGTTGAGGGCTGGTTCCTCTACCGGTGTGGTTCAGGTATGTCTGTTATAGCTGAAAATCGACACCATAGGATACAACGAACTTTATTTCGTCGTTATCAAAACCACCGCCAGCTGCAGGCTCGCTATCGTCCATATCGGTGCCGGTTATCGCAAAGGCAAAGCCATCTTTTGACAGCGATACAGCCCAGTCAATATAACTGTCTGTTAATCCATTAAATGCTTCAGCGAAATCGCCCTGATGATGGCCAACATGCAGGCCAAGTTCGGTGCCGTTCATCACAGGCATAGCATAATCTAACGACACGTAAGTTGCTTTGCCAAAACCAAAATCCTGCCCCGGGGCTTCATCGGCTTCTGTATTGGCAAGCACGTAAAGACTTACGCTCAAATTTTCATATCCGATGGAGCCGTAAATTTCACCAAAATCAAATTCAGCTTCTGAATCATAGTTATAATACAGGTAACCCACGTCGTAACTGAATCCTTCAGCCATGCCAGCAAATCCGGCATACAAATCGTGTTCATAAGAATAAACATCATCGGCCCCGTACTGAACGTTTGACGCCCAGGTACCAGCATAAAAGCCACTGTCGTGAAAGTAATCAATACCACCCTGGACGGCGGCTTCATTGGTGGTTTGTGTCAAACCGCGCCAGATATAGTTGTTGGTTACGCTGACATTGGCTGTGAGGTCGTCCGCATAGACTGGCGCGCTGATAACAGAAGCGGCCAATAACGACATAATTACAGGGGCAAGAAGTCTCTTTCTCATGGGTGTTCTCCAAAACGCGTTAAGTCGATAATATTTAAGTTTTTTCTGTCATTTCTTATTGTTGGGATGACTTAACGCAAAAGCGGTGCCCGCCAGTGAGGGTAATTAGATAAACCCTAAAAAAAATGCATAAATAGCTGTTTAGTATGAATAAATATTTTTACTATACGAACTCGCCCCGCGCTCAGGATAACCACCTGCTTATACGTGATGCACCAATTAGCAGCAGCCTGAAAACCACTGCACAAAAAAAGCGCAGGCAGTATAAGCGCCGCATCACGGTAGTATTAACCCATGAAGTGGCGATAAAAATACGGTAGGCTTTCTGCTTTACTTGCCTGGTGACGGACGCTTACATCAAGACTGTGGCACCGTTATAAGCTCTGCAGGCATTAACTTACTGAAATCAGGAACATTAGTATGTCTGAATTTGTCATTGCTCCGTCTATTCTGGCGGCGGATTTTGCCCGTCTTGGTGAAGAAGTTGACGCAGTACTAAACGCCGGCGCAGATGTGGTTCATTTTGATGTGATGGATAATCATTATGTGCCTAATCTGACTATCGGTCCCATGGTTTGTAAAGCGTTGCGCGATTATGGCGTGACAGCGCCGATTGATGTTCATCTAATGGTTCAGCCTGTGGATGCGCTGATTGAAAAGTTTGCAGAGGCAGGTGCCACTTATATCAGTTTTCACCCCGAGGCCTCGGCACATGTTGATCGGTCAATTCAGGCGATCATTGATGCAGGCTGTAAACCGGGCTTGGTACTGAATCCGGCCACGCCATTACATTATCTTGACTACACACTGGACAAACTTCATCACGTGCTGGTTATGTCGGTAAATCCCGGATTCGGTGGGCAGGAGTTTCTTGCTTCCACCTATGATAAACTTCGCGGTGTTAAGCGTCGCATTCAGCAAAGTGGTAAAAATATTCGAATTGAAATTGACGGTGGCGTAAAAGTGGATAACATTCGTGCCGTAGCTGAAGCAGGCGCAGATATGTTTGTGGCGGGTTCAGCCATATTCAACGAGCCGGATTACGCGGCTGTCATCAATAGCATGCGTCGCGAGCTGGAACAGGTCGCACGTTAACCATTACTACCAATTAGTTTCAGGAAGCATCATGAGTCATAAACCTATTGTTTTAAGCGGCTGCCAGCCATCAGGGCAGTTAACCATCGGCAATTACATGGGCGCACTTAAACAGTGGGTATCGATGCAGGACGATTTCGACTGCCTGTATATGCTGGTTGACTTGCATGCAATCACAGTGCGTCAGGATCCTGAAACGCTCTATAACGCCTGCCTTGATGGTCTTGCATTGTATCTTGCCTGCGGCATTGACCCTGACAAAAGTACACTATTTGTACAATCTCATGTGCCGGAGCATGCACAATTATCCTGGGTGCTGAACTGTTATGCGCAGATGGGCGAACTAAATCGCATGACTCAGTTTAAAGACAAGTCGGCCAAAAATATGAATAATGTAAATGTTGGTTTATACGCTTATCCTGTTTTACAGGCAGCTGACATTTTACTGTATCAGGCGGATAAGGTACCGGTGGGAGAAGATCAAAAACAACATCTTGAATTGACGCGAGATATCGCAACCCGCTTTAATAATCTTTATGCGGGTGACGTTTTCACATTACCGGATCCCTACATTCCAGAATTTGGGGCGCGTATCATGAGCTTACAAGAGCCCGATCGCAAAATGTCCAAGTCTGACACCAACCCGAACAATTTTATTGGCTTACTGGAAGAGCCAAAAAAACTGACGAAAAAGATTAAACGCGCCGTTACAGACTCCGACGAACAGGCCAGAATCTATTTCAATCCGGCAGAAAAGCCAGGGGTTTCTAATTTGCTTACTCTGCTGTCGCTGGCGACGGGGAAATCTGTTGAGACCCTGGTTCCTGAATACGAAGATAAAATGTACGGTCACCTGAAGGGCGATGTGGCTGATGCGATTGTCGCGCTGGTTGAACCTATTCAGCAAAAATTTCAGACGCTTAGGAACGATCGCGCGTACTTAGACAGCGTAATGAAGGCGGGGGCCGCTAAAGCGTCGGAAAAAGCCACTGTGACGCTCGAAAATGTTTACAAGGCAGTAGGATTTATCACCAAACCGTAGCGCCCCCTGTGTTGTTACTTATCGATAATTTTGATTCGTTTACCCACAACCTTGCCCGGTACTTTGTTGAACTGGGCGAGGACGTTCAGGTTATACGCAATGATCAACTTTCAGTCGCCGACATCGACGCGCTGGCCCCGCAAAAAATTGTGATATCACCCGGACCTTGCACACCCGACCAGTCAGGGATAAGCCTTGATGTAATCCGCTATGCCAGTGGCCAGATTCCACTACTGGGGGTATGTCTTGGTCATCAGGCCATAGGGCAGGTGTTTGGAGCAAGAATAATCGGCGCACGGCATATTCTGCATGGCAAAGTCTCTGCGGTAAATCATGCTGACAGTGGTTTGTTTACCAATCTACCCTCGCCCTTCAATGCCACCCGATACCATTCTTTGGTCATCGATCCTGCCACACTACCAGCAGAGTTTCAGGTTGATGCCTGGTGTCAGGAAAGTCAGGACTATCGCGAAATTATGGCGATTTCGCACATCACTAAACCCATTTGGGGAATTCAGTTCCACCCTGAATCCCTACTCACTGAGCATGGACACATTATGTTGAACAACTTTCTGTCCCGGGCACGCACTTTTCGCTCTCGTTAACCGCAGCTCTGATATAGCTCCACAACCTGATTTTGAGCGTGGTTCAGATATTCTCTATAGTAAACACTTTGCATCATCTCTGCCTTTAAAAAGCAAACCGCACCTCTTGAGCCGACGTATTATAGCGATAAAGAGCGCAGAGCAGTGCTGGGATATGCGTACCTGGTTGGTCATCTTCTTAAAAAACAATCAGCAGCAGCTTTTTGTGACAGTAGGCTACCTGTTTGCCGCAAATGGTGAAACCTGCCGGAATTTTCAGACTGGTTGGTATCTGACTAACGACTGATAAAAAATTTTGTGGGTAATCATGCAGGCGTTCCAGACTATCGGCAACCGTACCTGATTATCTAATGCTCATCTTCATTTACGCGTTATGTCTTCGCGACACACTCAGCACCGGCACTAGATAGTTATTCACTTTTCGTGCAAAAGAAGCCAAACCCCTTGAAATTAAAGGGGTTGAGGCTGGTAGCGGGGAGACAAAAGGCGCTATTGATGACATAATATTGACCAAATTAATTTTCTTATTGTGTTTCAGCGATGCCGATTTCAGGCCTGAAACGCCGGATGAAGAGGTAATTACCTATGAATGTAACTCGCGCAACGTTTGATGAAGTAATGGTTCCTAACTACAACCCGGCCGCGATGGTTCCGGTACGTGGAGAAGGGTCTCGTGTTTGGGATCAGAACGGTGTTGAGTACGTCGATTTTGCCGGCGGTATTGCAGTAAATGTACTGGGTCATTGCCATCCTGAGCTGGTCAAAGCACTGAATGAGCAGGGCAGTAAACTGTGGCATCTGAGCAATGTGTTTACTAACGAGCCAGCGCTTCGTCTGGCTACTAAATTAACTGACGCCACCTTTGCCGACCGCGTCTATTTTGCCAACTCAGGGGCTGAAGCTAACGAAGCAGCACTGAAACTGGCAAGACGCTGGGCGCTGGATAAGTTTGGCGAAGAAAAAGATCAGATCATTGCGTTTAACAAAGGCTTTCATGGCCGTACCTTTTTCACCGTAACGGTCGGTGGTCAGGCTGCTTATTCCGATGGATTTGGGCCGAAGCCCGGCGCTGTCGAACATTGTGAATATAACAATCTTGAAGCGTTTGAAAAGCTAATTTCAGATAAAACCTGCGCGGTAATGATGGAGCCGCTACAGGGCGAAGGTGGCATTATCTCGCCCGACCCGGAATTTGTAAAAGGTGTTCGCGAGCTATGCGATAAGCACAACGCCCTGCTGATCTTTGATGAGGTGCAGTCTGGCGTAGGTCGTACTGGTCATTTGTACGCATATATGGGTCTGGGCGTGACGCCCGACATTCTGACCTCAGCGAAGTCCTTAGGTGGTGGGTTTCCTGTCGGTGCTATGCTGACGACTACAGCCATTGCTGAGCATCTTAAACCTGGTACCCATGGTAGCACCTATGGCGGCAACCCGCTGGCGTGTGCGGTAGCAGAAAAAGCACTGGATATCGTAAATACACCGGAAGTACTCAATGGCGTTGAGGCTAAAGAAGCACTGTATCGCGAACTGCTTGGCAAAATTAACGATAAGTACCATGTCTTCGAAGAGATTCGTGGCAAAGGCATGCTTTTAGGCTGTGCTTTGAACAAAGACTATGAGGGTCGCGCCCGTGACTTTTTGGTGGAATCTGCTAATCAGCACCTGATGGTACTTATCGCGGGTGCCAATGTGGTGCGTTTTGCACCATCTCTGATTATTCCTGAAGAAGATATTCGGGAAGGTCTGGCGCGTTTCGAGCGTGCTGTTGCAGCGGTTGTTGAAGCCAAGTAATTAACCAGTTGAGTCTGCGAAAATGAATATTATTCGTCCAATCAGACGAAGCGATTATCCATCCTTGCACGAAATTGCTGTGGAATCTGGAATCGGCTTTACGTCGTTGCCGGTCAACAAAGAGTTGCTGAGTAACAAAATAGAGCGCGCTGAGAAAGCTTTCTCCAGCCAGGTCGATGGGCCTGGTTGCGAGTCTTATCTGTTTGTTATGGAAGATACGCAAACCGGTAAAGTAGTCGGAACCACAGGTATCGAAGCTGCCGTAGGGCTTGATGATGCATTTTACCATTACCACATGGGTAAAGTTGTGCACGCGTCACGAGAACTCAAAATTCACAATACCGTGGATATTCTGACTTTTTGTAATGACTACACCGGTGTTACCGAAATTTGTACACTCTTTCTGCGCGAAGGCGCCAGAGGGGGCATCAATGGACGTTTTCTGTCGAAAGTCAGATTTTTGTTCATGATGGAGCATCGCGAGCGTTTTGCTGAAACCATCATCGCAGAGATGCGTGGGGTCAGTGATGAAGAGGGGCAATCCCCTTTCTGGCAGTGGCTGGAAGAGCATTTCTTCTCAATGGATTTCCCGACTGCTGATTACTTATCAGGCATCGGTAATAAAGTCTTTATTGCCGAGTTAATGCCAAAATATCCTATCTACGTGAATCTGCTAAGTACCCGGGCACAGGAAGTAATTGGTCAGGTGCATGAAAAAACCCGGCCTGCCCTGCAGTTGTTGCAGGAAGAGGGGTTTAGTTGCCGTGGTTATGTGGATATTTTTGATGCCGGACCCACAGTCGAGGCAAATCTGACGCATATCAGAACTGCCCAGGAAAGTCAGAAGCTGCCCATTATTATCGACGATCAGACAGCAGCTCAGGGCCGTAGCTATTATATCATCAATACGTCAGTAGAAGATTTCAGAGCAGTGGCTACCGAGATGGTCGTCAGTGAAGAACAGCAGGTTGCGGTAATCTCGCGCCAGGCTGCTGCGGCTTTGAATATCAGTGCTGGAGAATACGTGCGCTTTGCGCCCGTTCATTCAAGATCAAAAACAGGATAACCAGATGCAATCAACACACTTTATCAATGGTGAATGGGTCGCCGGTGAAGGCCATGCCATCACATCAATCGATCCGGCAAAAAACGCAGTTATCTGGGAAGGCCAGTCGGCCACTGCACAACAGGTTGATCTGGCAATCAAGGCTGCCCGACACGCTGCGCCACAATGGGCCAGAAAAACCGCTGAAGAACGCCTGACTATAATTAAAAAGTTCAGCGAGCTTCTTGAAGAAAACAAAGATGCTCTGGCAAAAGTCATTGCCCGGGAAACCGGTAAGCCAGAATGGGAAACGGCCACAGAGGTGGCTGCCATGATTGGTAAAATCGGCATTTCAGAGAAAGCTTATAATGAGCGCACCGGCACAGTGGAAAACTCCGTACCGGTAGGCAAAGCATACATCCGCCATAAGCCTCATGGGGTGGTGGCTGTGTTTGGCCCGTACAATCTGCCAGGCCACTTGCCCAACGGGCACATAGTACCAGCACTGCTGGCTGGCAATACGGTTATTTTCAAACCCAGTGATCTGACGCCAATGGTGGCGCAGGAAACCATTAAGTTGTGGGAACAAGCGGATCTGCCAAAGGGCGTACTGAATCTTGTCCAGGGTGAAGTGGAAACGGGTAAAGCCCTTGCCTCTCATGCCGGCATTGACGGCTTGTTTTTCACCGGTAGCTCACGCACCGGTAAAATACTCCATGAACAGTTTTCCGGCCATCCGGGTAAGATTCTGGCGTTGGAAATGGGTGGCAATAATCCTCTCATTGTTAAAGATGTCGAAGATACCGAGGCCGCAGTGCACGATATCGTGCAATCTGCGTATGTAACGTCAGGGCAGCGCTGTACCTGTGCACGTCGGGTTTTTATTCCCGCCACGGAACAGGGCGATGCAATACTGTCTCGCCTGATTGAGGTTGCTAAGAATATACGGGTCGGCGACTATGATGCTGAAGAGCAACCATTTATGGGTGCAATGATCTCAGCGCAAGCCGCTAAATTAATGGTTGATGCACAGGCAAAGCTTGAAGACATGGGCGCCAACGTGCTGCTTCGTCTGACGCAAAGCGACCCTGAAAAGGGCTTTGCGACACCAGGCGTGATAGACGTGACTGGCATACTTGATAAGCTGCCCGATGAAGAACACTTTGGCCCCATGCTCAAAGTGATCCGCTATAACGATTTTGACAGTGCCATTGAGGAAGCCAACAACACCAGCTTTGGTTTGTCCGCCGGTCTTCTAAGTGATAGTGCTGATGACTGGCAATATTTCTTTGACCGCATCCGTGCAGGCATCGTGAACTGGAACCGCCCTATTACCGGGGCTAGCAGTGCGGCGCCATTCGGAGGCATAGGCGACAGTGGTAACCATCGCGCCAGCGCGTTCTATGCAGCTGACTACTGTGCATACCCAGTGGCATCTGTTGAGCTTGAAAAAGTGACATTGCCGGGCAAGTTGAGTCCTGGCCTGTCTTTGTAAGAGGGAGTTTTTATGCACACTAATGTTGATACCCTATTTGAACATCTGTGGGAAGATTATGTAGATATCACGCCATCTGCTTACAAGATTCATGAGTTGTTGGCAGATAGCGAAGATGGTGACGAAATCGTCAATGATCATGTTGCGTTTCGTACCTTCAACTTGCCGAAAACATCGCTGGACAAACTTGCAGCGCACTTTCTTGCTCTTGGCTATGAAGAAAAGGGCGAGTATGATTTTGAAGCAAAAAAACTGGATGCCCGTCATTTCGAGCATCCTGATGAAACCAAACCCAAGGTTTTCATCAGTGAATTGCGCGTTCTGGAGTTGTCAGAAAAGGCCCAAAAAATTATCCATCACTTGGTCGAACAAATGGACGATGAAGCTGTTGAGGCTGACAACTTTTTGTACTCAGGCAAGCACTGGACTGTCTCTAAAGCAGAGTACGATATGCTACTTGAAGAGTCTGAATACGCTGCCTGGCTGGCAGCGTGGGGTTTTCGTGCTAACCACTTTACGGTGAGCGTTAACTTCCTCAATAAGACGCAGGAGTTGGCTGACGTCAATCAGATGCTTAAAGATGCCGGCTTTACGTTAAATTCGTCGGGTGGTGAGATTAAAGGCGGTGAGTCTGTGTATTTGGCCCAGTCAGCAACCATGGCAGACCACGCATATGTTAAGTTTGAAGCTGAGTCGAAAATGATTCCAAGCTGCTTTTATGAATTTGCCCAGCGTTATAAAATGCCGGATGGCAAATACTACAAAGGCTTTGTTGCATCATCGGCTGACAAAATCTTTGAAAGTACCAATACCAAGTAGATAAGATACAAAAAAAGCTCAACAGTTTTCTGTTGAGCTTTTTTAATCCGCAATCAAACCACACTTAAACTGAATTCATAAGTATGAGGGGTAGCGGTTTTTATCGTTTCTCTGGTTAACTCATCCCCAAAATGCGCAGCGGCTCCATCCATTAAGCCTTCTGCCAGCGCAAATAAATCTCTGGATGATTCATACCTCAACCGCATCGCTTTCTCGGTACGTGATAACACCGTAAAGTGAGGTAGATCTGCATCCGGATAAAGTGCCTTTACCTGAACGTGAATATCATCGTCCAGTACCTCCAGCACATCAAGCACCGATTCGCGCCCGGCCATAACCTGCCCGTGGGATTGCGCCAACCGCCCAAACAGATAAAAGCCAAAATCATGCTGAAGATTATCGAACGTCTTACCGGTTTTTTCTTCGAGTACTTGCAGAATTTTAACCAGATCGTCAAACGGGTAACGCCCTACTGCTATATAACTTCCCTTTGTTTCCAGACCTGCCTCCTGAACAATCTCATCAGCAAACTCCGGAGAGACCTTTTCTTCCAGCATCTCAATCAAGGATGTAAATACAATTCCCAGCATTAATATATTTTCCGGCCTGTTGTTTTAAAGGTATCGTTCACTGACCGGGGCGCAGCATGTAAACATCGCTGCAAGCGATCAGGCGGAGGAACTATCCGGTGATGCAGGCAGAATGATTTCAATATTATCCACGCGCTGTAATCCTCTGGGTAATTTATTGCCCCGACGTCCCCGCTCACCCCGATAGTGCTCAAGATCAGAAGGGCTTAGTGTCATATTGCGTTTACCGGCATGAACCTTTACAGATGCGTTTGCCGGAACCACGGTTAACACCTTAACAAACTCTTCGCGGCTTTGTGCTTTTGCTGACGGAATATTGATGATTTTGTTTCCTTTGCCTTTACCCAAACTGGGTAAGTCGGTCAACGGGAACAGCAGCATACGCCCTTCGTTGGAAATCGCCATACACAAGTCCGATTCAGGATTGTTAACCCTCACCGGCGGCAATACTTTTGCTGCCTTGGGCAGATTCAGATAAGCCTTACCTGCTTTGTTTTTGCTGACCATATCGGCAAAACAACCAACAAACCCATAACCGCCGTCTGACGCCATCAGAAAACGTTGTTCATCGGCCCCCATCAGAACGTCGATAAACTGTTCACCGGCTACCATGTTAAACCGGCCGGTAAGCGGTTCTCCCTGGCTTCTGGCTGAGGGCAGCGAGTGGGCATCACAGGCAAATGTACGCCCGGTAGAATCCAAAAATACAGCGGGTTGATTACTGCGGCCCTGGGCACTGGCCTGGAAGCCGTCTCCTGCTTTGTAACTAAGGCCTTCTACATCAACATCATGACCTTTGGCAGCGCGTCCCCAGCCTTTTTCAGATAACACCACGGTAACCGCTTCACTGGGAATAAGTTCTTTTTCAGACAACGCTTTGGCTTCGGCGCGCTCAACAAGTGGTGAGCGCCGATCATCACCGTACGTTTCTGCATCTGCCAGAATCTCTTTTTTGACCAGGGTTTTCAGGCGTTTTTCTGAACCAAGAATTTTTTGCAATTTGTCCCTTTCGGCTTCCAGTTCAGACTGCTCTCCCCGAATTCTCATTTCTTCCAGTTTGGCCAGATGACGTAGTTTCAGCTCAAGTATTGCTTCAGCCTGCTTTTCCGATAACGAGAAACGCGCGATTAGTTCGGGCTTGGGCTTATCATAAGTACGGATAATCTCGATGACTTCGTCAATGTTTAAAAAGGCAACCAGTAACCCTTCGAGAATGTGCAGGCGTGCAAGCACCTTTTCCAGTCTGTAACTCAATCTGCGGGTGACTGTATCTTTCCGATAAACCAGCCACTCGGTAAGTATGGTGCGTAAATCTTTGACCTGCGGACGCCCATCCAACCCAATCATATTCAGGTTTACACGATAATTTTTCTCCAGATCCGTGGTCGCAAACAGATGCTGCATCAACTGTTGAGTGTCAACGCGATTAGAGCGCGGTGTGACCACCAGACGAGTCGGATTCTCATGATCTGACTCATCACGTAAATCACTTACCATCGGCAATTTTTTAGCCTGCATCTGGGCCGCAATCTGCTCTAGTATTTTCGCGCCCGAGGCGTGGTGCGGTAGCGCTGTAATAATGATATCGCCCGCTTCCTCGCGATATACCGCGCGCATTTTTATACTGCCACGGCCAGTTTCATACAACCTCGCGATATCCGCACGCGGAGTGATGATTTCAGCTTCTGTTGGATAATCCGGCCCTTGTACCCACTCCAGAATTTCATCCATGCTGGTTTTGCTGTTATCCAGCAGTGCCGCGCAAGCCTGAGCAAGCTCTCTAACGTTATGGGGCGGTATATCAGTGGCCATCCCCACCGCAATGCCGCTCACCCCGTTTAGCAGGATGTGAGGCAGACGGGCAGGTAAAACCTTGGGCTCGTTAAGGGTGCCGTCAAAATTAGGGATCCAGTCAGCGGTACCTTGTCCCAACTCGTTAAGCAGTATTTCAGAGAAGCGCGAAAGCCGTGCCTCGGTATAACGCATGGCCGCAAACGATTTAGGATCATCGGGCGCACCCCAGTTACCCTGCCCGTCAACCAATGGGTAGCGGTAGGAAAAAGGCTGCGCCATCAGGACCATCGCTTCATAACACGCAGAGTCACCGTGGGGATGGAATTTCCCCAGGACATCGCCTACTGTTCTGGCTGATTTTTTATATTTGGCGGTCGCACTGAGTCCCAGGTCAGACATGGCATAAATGATTCGCCGCTGAACCGGCTTCAGGCCATCGGCGATATTCGGCAAAGCCCGATCCATGATGACGTACATGGAATAGTTAAGATAAGCATCTTCAGTAAAACGGCGTAATGGGAGCTGCTCAACCCCATCCTGACTAATCGTGATTTGGTCGCTCATGGAATATTCGTTATTGTTTAATACCACTGCATCTTCAGCCATTGTGGGGCAAAGCAGGGGGTAACGCAACTTAAGGCGCATACCGGATAACAGATTAATCCGCTCTGGTATCGCATTGTAGCCGCCACTTTTGTCCAGCCTGCTACACCTAAACTTTGAAAACTACCCAGAAGTGGTGTTTTAATAAGACCTTTAACGTTTACCGATACTGGCACAATGCGCGTAGCATCTTTTCTTTGGTTTATTATTACGGTGGCACTGAGTAGCGTTGGGGCGCAAGCGCAAACCACTATTCAGTTATTTGATGAAGATGCCAGCGTGGATCTTTCCAGCAATTTTGCCATTTATCGGGAGACTGGCATCCCGCTGACTATCGGCGAGGTGCTGGAACGCAAGCGCCAATTTCAGTGGTATACCGAGAAAAATCCTAATTTCGGCTTTCGGGAAAATGGTATGTGGTTGTCCACCCGTATCAGTAATGTCAGCAATCTCTCCAACTGGATTTTTACCATTGACTTCAGCCAACTGGATAAAGTGGACTTTTATCTGGTATCGGGTGATAAGGTTATCCTGCAAAGTCATCAGGGCAAACTTCAGAGCGAGCAGCGTTTTCGCGTTCCCACCTTGCGCGCGGATTTGCCTGTGGCCACCCCCCTTGAACTGTTTTTACGTGTTCAAAGTCACTCTTCCAGCCTGATAGTGCCTTTAAAAGTTACCCCTGAGCCGATTCACAGCACTATCTGGCAGATAGACAGTACTATGTGGGGACTGTTCTACGGCGGCCTGATTATTCTGGCGATTTATAATCTGGTGCTTTTCTTTCAGGTCAGAGAGGCCAGCCTGCTGGCCTATGTCTGTTATGTAATCGCCGTTATTTTCTGGCAACTGATATGGGGCGGCCATATTCAGGCATTTAGCGCCGGCCCCACGCCGGCCTGGCTAGCCAGTCACACAGAACTTATGTTTGTTTTCGTTGGCATGAGTTCCGGCATGTTCTCCATTTTATTTCTCAACACTAAAAAAAATGCGCCTACCGCTCATCCTATTGTCATTGCCATGTTGGGACTCCAGGCATTTGTTGGCCTGATCTGTCTGCTCCACCTTCTACCGGTGACCTGGAAGCACAACCTGGTCTACGGAGCTGGAATGGCAGGTGTATGTAGTTATATTTATGCTGGCTTTGAAGCATTCTTCAACCGTTTTGAGCCAGCTCGTTACTTTATATTTGCCTGGACGATGCTATCGGCAGGCGCAATTGCCGGCATGCTTAGCCTAATGGGTCTGTTACCCTCGAACCAGTTCATCACTTATTGTTTTCAGGTCGGGGTTTTTCTGGAGTCTGCACTGTTTTCAGTTGCACTGATTCAAAAAAGCAGAACCCAGCTTGAAACCGAGGTTCAGCAGGCAACAGACGATTTGCGTAACAACATGGAATTAATTGAAGAGCAAAATGCCCGACTGGATATCGCGCGCAAAGATGCAATAAAAGCCAGCAATGTTAAATCTCAGTTCCTGGCTAATATGAGTCATGAAATTCGTACCCCCCTTAACGCTATACTGGGCTTTAGCCGCGAACTGGGTAATGCTCCGTTGCCTGCCGATCAGCAGGAGCAGGTACGCATCGTAAACACGGCAGCGGATAATCTGTTGAGTATCGTGAACGATGTGCTGGATTTTTCCAAAATCGAAGCAGGTAAGTTACAAATTAATAATCAGCCGTTTTCTCCGATAAAAGAAATTGAAGAGCTGGTAACCATTATGTCTAAATCAGCCCACTCCAAACGGCTGGAATTTGTTTTTGACATGGATCCACTACCAGAAAAGCTGATTGGAGATTTGTTTCGCATCAAGCAAGTCCTCAACAATTTGCTAAGTAATGCGCTCAAGTTTACTTCCAGTGGCTCGGTCGCCCTGAGAGTCAAAAACAAAGCCCTGGCACATGGCCTGCAGGAAATTGAGTTTGTTATCGAAGATACCGGTATCGGTATCAGCCGACAGGACAGAAAAAAACTCTTCAGCGCATTTTCGCAACTGGATGATTCAACTAACCGCAGTTACCAGGGAACGGGGCTAGGGCTGGTCATCTGTCGGGAACTGGTGCGTCTTATGCGCGGCGAAATGAAGCTGCGCAGCGATCCCGGTCTGGGCAGTATCTTTACCATCAATTTAAAAATGAATCGGCTCAGCCACAAATACGCTATGGCAGCCACCAACAGATGGAAGGACAAGCACGTAGTTATTTTTGATCCCGTGCCGGCAACCCGGCGAGCCACTGCAGCTATGTTGTGCAATCTTGGGGCTCAGGTAACCAGTGCTGAGAGTCTAAGATTCTTAAAGCGCCTTGACCTAAAACCCGACTATTTATTTGCCACTCTTCCGGTTAGCAAGCTTAATTATCGCGATGCAATGCTCAGTGAGCTGGTGCAAATTCCCGCTGAGCGACGTGTATTGTGGTATTCCGGTGCCGATCCTATTAATCAGTACCCCAGTCTGGCGCAGCATTTTTATTCAAAAATCCGGATGCCTGCAACGTTAACTAAGCTGGAAGACTTGCTTTATCACAAAGCCAGCGATCTTAAAAACCCCTTACAAAGCAAGTTGGACAGCTTGCCGCATGCCCGGGTTTTAGCGGTAGATGATATGGAGATGAACCTTAAGCTGCTACAAACCTGGCTTCGAACCAGTCCGCTGACACTGACGACCTCCACCAGTGGTGCGGATGCGGTCAACCGTTGTGAAACCACTGAATTTGATATCATCCTGATGGATGTACAAATGCCCGGAATGGATGGTCTGCAGGCCACCAAACGTATACGCAAAACAGCGTTAAACATGGGCACCCCCATAATTGCTGTCACAGCGCACGCGTTTAAAGAGGAGCAGGAGCGCCTGCTGGCTTCGGGTATGGACGACTATTTGCCCAAACCCATCAACCAGGCTAGCCTGGTCGAAATTATTCGCCGCTGGTGTCAGTCAAATGCACCACCGTGCCAGTCAAAGTCAACGCTCGACTGGGATTTAGCGGTGGAACGTACAAACCGTGATGATGATACTGCCCGAGAGTTGCTGGCTGATTTTGTCAGGCTTTTACCTGATTCCATCCGGCAGATTAAGGCTGGCTGGGAGGACTCTGACTTTGGGGAAATGCAAAATGAAGTACACCGGCTCCATGGCGCATGCTGCTACACCGGTGTCCCAAAGCTCCAGCAGCTTGCCCATGATTTAGAAAGCGCATTAAAACGAGACAAAAAAATGCTGGTTGCTGAGCTGTTACCAGTATTTTTAGAAGAAGCAGTCGAGGTGATCAGCGAGGCAGATGTGTGGCTGGACAGAAGCCGTCCCCTGCCCTCACAGGTTAGCGATTAGTGATGTCATCACGGGCCTGCTGACAATCCCGCATCAGATGGACAAAATCCGTTGGTGAGCGGTCCAGATCCGATGATGATACATAGATATCATAACCCAGACGCGCCCGCAGTTGGGTCATGCGGTTTGCCAGCATCGCTTTGATCCCGGTGAGTACTTCACCAGTTTCCAGCGTGTAATGTTTATCATCAAAAAGCTCTTGGTTAAAGCAATCACCCGAGGCACAGTTTTTATCAAAATTGTGTAATAACAGGGGCCGCTGCTCCATCAAAAGGTGGGTGGCGAGTCTGGGCGATACAGTGCTTAAAAAAGGGGCATACTCCTTCAGCCGAATCCCCACCGCTTCCAGATTTACATGTTCCAGTCCCTGCTGCACCCGGGGACAATCCACGCGCTGAACATTATCCCACTCGATAACCCAGTTACCACGACGATGGTGATACAGGATGTGCTGAGGCGAAATTTCTATGCTGTGGTCAGGCTCCCGGAGTTTGAACCAACCAACCAGAAGGGTAACCAATGAGGCGCTGGTTAAAAAAATACCCGCGAGAAACAGCCAGGACGGGGCCAGAACCAGACACAGGACAGAAACAGCAAGAGCTAGTCCACCGATAAAAATTGTGGTGATCCCATTGCGCTTAGAGGTAGCACGGATAAGAATTGGCGCGCTTTCATTCGAAGACATAAAAATAAACCACCATCATTATAATCGCCCAAATCAGATACAGCCGAATGCGACGACATTTTTCGCAATTGGTATGCCACCATCGGGAAAGTACTGACCGCTGTTTCTTTTGCGTACTCATGCGCATAAATTAATGCCCTGTTAAGCGAGGGTATAGAAGCACCTGGAGTGAGGTGACAATGTCCGCCTAATCATTCTGACACAACATTTTACTATGCCCGCTAACGTTCGCCTTAAAGCGCGCTTAACGTTGGTTATGCACAAGGATATCAGCGGTATAGTGGGTTGTGTACGCTGCGCCTTATAGTAAAGTTTACCCTGTTCGCAGCGCGAAACAAAGACGCACTGTGTTAGACATTTTTCATTTACCGCCGGGCCACCAGCAATGCTCTACAGGGGGGTGACTTTTTGCTATTCTAACACCGTCCCTGTTTAACTATGAGACCATCGATGACAGAGTTTACCGGTAATCATATTCTTTCCGTTGATCAGTTTGATCGAGACGCGATAGAAAAAGTGTTCGCAGTAGCGGCTACCATGCAGCCCTATGCACGCCGCCAAAAGCGTACCAAAGTGCTGGATGGTGCTATTCTTGGGAATCTATTTTTTGAAGCCAGTACCCGCACCCGCGTCAGTTTTGGAACAGCCTTTAATTTATTGGGCGGAGAAGTGCGGGAAACCACCGGGATGACCAGTTCTGCGTTAGCAAAAGGTGAATCCTTATATGATACAGCCCGGGTGTTAAGTGGTTATTCTGACATTATCGCCATGCGTCATCCTGCGGCCGGTTCGGTCAGCGAATTTGCCCAGGGTAGCCGCGTGCCGGTGATCAATGGTGGCGACGGGGCCAATGAACACCCGACCCAGGCATTGCTGGATTTGTACACTATCTTGCGTGAGCGTGAATACCAGGGTAAAGGGATTGATGGCCTGCATATCGCGATGATCGGTGATTTACGCTATGGTCGCACGGTGCATTCGTTGTCACGCCTGCTGAGCCTGTTCAATAATATTCGCTTTACCCTGATTTCTCCTAAAGAACTGGCCATGCCCCAACCCATCATTGATGCAATTGAAAATGCGGGTCATCATCTGACTATCACTGAGTTACTTGAAGGCAACATGGATGCCGATATTTGCTATCAGACCCGCATTCAGGAAGAACGTTTTCCTTCTCAGGAAGAGGCAAATAAGTACCGTGGCAAATTTCGTCTAAATCAGTCAATTTACACCCGTCACTTTCAGTCCAATACCGTTATCATGCATCCGCTGCCCCGAGACTCTCGTGCCGAGGCGAATGAGCTGGATAACGATCTGAACTTAAATCCGAACCTTGCCATATTCAGACAAACTGATAATGGCGTTCTGGTCAGAATGGCGCTGTTTGCGCTGACTCTGGGCGTAGAAGACAAGTTCACGCAGTATGAGCGTGACGTTGTATGGTTCAGCAACAAGAGTAATGAATAATATGCAAAAATCCGAAGCCCTCTTTGCCCGTGCGCAAAAAACTATTCCTGGCGGCGTAAATTCACCAGTGAGAGCGTTTAAAGCGGTGGGTGGCACGCCCCGTTTCATAACCAAAGCCGACGGTCCCTACATGTGGGACGCTGACGGTAAGCGTTATATCGACTATGTACTATCCTGGGGACCGATGGTATTAGGGCATAATAATGACAAAATTCGTGAAGCGGTTATTGAAGCTGCCGCCAGTGGTCTGAGTTTTGGCGCTCCGACTGAAGCTGAAATTCTGATGGCGGAAAAAGTGAACCAGATGGTTCCTTCGATGGAAATGGTCAGAATGGTGAACTCCGGCACTGAAGCGACGATGTCATCTATCCGCATTGCCCGTGGCTATACGGGACGCAATAAAATTGTGAAATTTGAAGGTTGCTACCATGGGCATGCAGATTCGCTGCTGGTAAAAGCTGGCTCCGGGGCGCTGACCATGGGGGTACCCAGCTCACCGGGTGTGCCCGATGAGGTAGCCAAACACACATTAACTGTTGAATTTAATAATTTAGACAGCGTCGAGGCGGTGTTTAAAGAACACGGTGACGATATCGCCTGCATTATTGTAGAGCCGGTAGCTGGCAATATGAATTGCATTCCACCGGTGGAGGGCTTTTTAGAAGGGCTCCGCGCTATATGTGACAAATACGGCACCGTACTGATTTTTGATGAAGTCATGACCGGCTTTCGGGTTTCTCGGGGTGGTGCTCAGGAGCGGTACGGCGTTACGCCTGATATTACCTGTCTGGGCAAGGTTATCGGCGGCGGTATGCCAGTAGGTGCTTTTGGTGGCAAGCGCGATATTATCAGCCATGTTTCGCCCACCGGACCGGTTTATCAGGCTGGTACATTATCCGGTAATCCCGTCGCAATGGCAGCGGGTTTGGCGGCACTGACCCAGTTACAGCAGGATGATATTTATCCGGGAATTTACCGCAGCACTGAACAGCTGGTAAATGGTATGCAAGCGCTGGCCGACAAACATGGCGTTCCAATGACCACCAACCATGCCGGAAGTATGTTTGGGGTGTTTTTTACAGATGTTGAAAAAGTGGTTAATTACCAGCAAGCTATAAACTGTAACACTGAGCAGTTTAAGAAATTTTATCACGGCATGCTGGATCAGGGGGTTTACCTGGCACCAGCCTCTTATGAAGCAGGGTTCGTTTCCAGCCAGCATGATGAAGCCGTTGTGCAGGACACGCTCGACGCGGCGGATGTGGTTCTGGCCACTTTGTAATGTGACGTAAAAAAGAGAAAGATGTGACTGACTACACCCTGATGTTACTCATAATTATTATGATTCTGGCGAGTTATGGTGTAGCAGTCACTGTTTTATATATTCGGCGTCGTACGCCTGCCCCGTCCGATGAACAAAAATTACTGGCTCAGCGACAGCGACCGCAGGCTTCCTCCGATCAGGACAAAGAGCGCCTGTTTGCACAGCGCGCCGATGATGCTCTGAAACTCACCAAAACATTTCAAAAGTTTATTCCCCGTCAGTTTGTGGATCATTTTGCTAAACACGGTAAAACAGAGCTTGAGCTGGGCTACGCCGACGAAGATGAAGTTGCCATTTTATTTTGTGACATTCGTGGCTTTACCGGTCTATCTGAAAAGATGGTTCCTCATCAGTTGATGAGTTTTTTAAATTCTTATTTTTTGCGAATGAATGAGCCCATCCATCAGAATCATGGTTTTATTGATAAGTTTATTGGCGATGCCATCATGGCGCTGTTTGACCACCCTGGCGGTACGCCTTCACACAAAGCCACAGATGCATTAAATGCTGCGCTGGATTTGCGCAAAGCTCTGGCACTGTACAACGAACACCGCAGAAAAAGCGGCTACCAGCCGGTTGATATTGGCATAGGCATTCACTACGGCCCGGTTATCATTGGCACCGTAGGATCAGAAGACAGAATGGATACCACCGTCATTGGTGACAGTGTCAATATTGCCTATCGACTGGAAACACTGTCGCCCATTTACCATGCTGACATCATCGTCAGCGCCACAACACTGGATACGGTAGACACCACACTTGCCCGAAAAACCCGGTTGCTTGACTGGGTGCGCGTAAAAGGCCGGCGGGCGCCGATTGAAATTTATGAAGTACTGGCTCATTTACCAGAAGATGAACAGACAAAAAAGAAAGCCGCGGATGCAGCTATTCAAGCCGGTATAAAGCAACGTAAAGCACAGCAATGGGATGCTGCCACGGCATTTTTCACTCAGGCACTTGAGCAGTCACCACAGGATCCTCTGCCGACCCTGCACCTGGCGGCAATCTCACAGTTGCGTCAGGCCACACTGCCTGAGTCCTGGGATGGCGCTATCGTAGTTGAAACCACCCACCCGCGTTAAGTTATACGTTCTCCCATACTGCGTATGAATGTTACCGAGGGTGCAAAGTAGGCGCCACCGGTCTGGGCACTGGTAAAATCTAACCATCGGTCGTAATCGCCTTCACTGTTGCCATAAATCTGGCTGTGCAACATCGCTTTAAAGGGTTGCGCGGAAGCAGCACAGCTGATAAAAAACAAACCTTGTTCATTCATATCACCGTAGGGCATACCCTGTTTGACCATACTGGGTAAGTCATTTTGTGCGCCAGATGCGGCTGCCCTGACACAATGAGAAGACGACGATTGTTCAGGGCTGGGCAGATTGTGCTCGCGGGTCAATCCCATAACCTGTTCTTGCTGGCGCTGAGAAAGCGACATCCAGCGTCTGAGGTCGTGTCGGTATCGCTGAATATGAATGTAACTGCCGCCGACAAAATCTGGCTCTTGCGCCTGCACCACGGCGACCTGCCTGCGCTTCATGCCGCGTGGGTTATCGGCACCGTAAATATAGCCATTCAAATCCCGCCCATCCAGATAACGAAAACCTCTGGTTTGATCTACGAGCTCCACATGCAAATGCAGTAATGCCATGATTTCGATACCAATTGCGTGGCATATATCAAGCCGGTCAGCCCGAATCTGAATAAACAGATCGGTGGGTGTATTGGGTGCAGAGCGGTCTTCGCACTGCATTTGAGGGAAAGGGGCCAGACCTTCAGGAATAGGGCCCGGATAGAGCTCAGTCCAGTAGCCTGCACCTACCGCCACCATCCCGGTAACCATTGCCTCAAAATGTTCATTTTCATAATGGTCAAAAATGTCCATTACTCTGGCCAGCTTTTCTTTTATCGCATCACTTTCGTCATCCACAACATTAAGCGACAGATATTGGGCATGTAAGTTTGGCTCGGCACATACGCCTTTTTGCGGCTGGCTCATGCGTTTTTCCTTTGCCACCTTCAGGTGGTTGTTTTCGTTATCTTTTAAGTGTGGCTAATAGCCAGCCGCTTGTCCATCTTTACGGCTTTCTGAGGCGCCGATATACAGCTGACGTCTACTATCCAACTGAATGGCCTGATAACCACCGTACAAACCTACTGCAGGTTGCAGCGTATGACCCATTTTCATAAGCTTGCGCTGCGTTTTCACTGGTATGCCTGATTCCAGGTGGACCTGACCGCCGTCCTCCATGCGCTCACCGGTCGGGCTGGCTGATCCGGTATGGACCACGCGTGGCGCATCGCCGGCTTCCTGAAGGTTCATGCCAAAGTCGATAAGATTCATGATAATCTGAGCATGCATTTGCGGCTGAGTGGCGCCGCCCATAACACCAAAGCTTAGCCACGGTTGCCCGTTACGGGTAACAAACGCCGGGATAATGGTATGAAAAGGTCGCTTACCCGGCGCATACTCATTGGCATGCCCCTTTTGCAAGGTAAATAGCTCACCCCGGTTTTGCAGAATAAAGCCCAGTCCTGGCGGCGTCATGCCTGACCCCATTCCCCGGTAGTTGCTTTGTATCAGCGAGACCATATTACCCTGTGCATCGGCGACTGTGAGATATACGGTATCACCATCATTGAGGCCTGCATCCACCCGCTTTGCGGCTTTATCCGGATCAATCAGTTGGCGACGTTTTTTCGCATAGTCTTTGGAAATAAGTTGCTTAACCGGTAGCTGCCCGAATGCCGGGTCGCCGTAGAATTTCGCCCGGTCTGCAAAAGCCAGCTTTTTAGCCTCAACAAACGTGTGAATATAGTCTGCAGAGCCGAAACCCATACCTTCAACATCATATTGCTCCATAATGTTTAGAATCTGCAGGGCCGCAATGCCCTGACCATTAGGAGGCAGCTCCCACACATCATATCCGCGGTAATTGGCAGACACCGGCTCAACCCACTCGGACTCGTGGGAGGCTAAATCATCATATTTGAGATACCCACCCTGCTCTTTCATGTAGGCGGCAATAGTGCGCGCGATATCACCTTTGTAAAACGCATCGGCACCACCGGTAGCGATTTTTTCATAGGTACTCGCCAGTCCTGGATTTTTAAAGATATCGCCTTTTTGCGGAGGGTTTCCGTCGGGTAAAAACACCTCGGCAAACCCGTCGTATTTACCAATGCGCTGAGTATTCACAGCCCAGTAGTAGGCGATAAGTTCGCTGACCGGAAATCCGTCTTTCGCATAGTTGATGGCAGGTGTCAGGATATCCTGCATAGGTAATGAGCCGAACCGATTATGCAGCTCAAACCAGCCATCCACCGCACCTGGTACTGAAACAGGCAACGGACCAAAGGGCGGTATTTGCGTGAGTCCTTTTTCGGCAAAGACGTCTTTTGTCAGTGATTGAGGCGAGCGGCCCGATGCATTGAGCCCATACAGCTGTTTACTTTCAGCATCCCAGACAATGGCAAATAAATCACCGCCAACGCCAGCGCCGGTAGGCTCCACCAGCCCAAGCACTGCGTTAGCCGCTATGGCAGCATCCACTGCGGTTCCGCCCTGTTTGAGTATATCCAGCGCTACCTGGGTGGCCAGTGGCTGGCAAAAGGTTCGCCGGTGACACGATCATATGCCACAGCAGGCATTACAGCTACCACTAATAGATAAATCAGCCAGCGCATCTTTCCTTCCTCTTTAGTAAAAATGTTTTATCTGCTTTTAAATCATACTATTTACTGTATGTAATATTTTCCTGACTTGTTTTACTTCTTTATCGCTAAACAAGCATTACGTGCATTTTTCCCATTGACACTTATCAAGCGATATCAGTGTAAGCAACTGATACTGAAATTCATTTATTTTCCGCTACCAGTTTTATCACATTTTCTGCGCGATTTGACAGATTGCTGGCATAAAACCCGCTTATCTTCAAAACAAACATTAACGTATTTTCATTTTCGTGTTTGATCGTGTCATGTGTGAACAAGATGCATTCTTGCGTCTTAACATCAGGAGGACCGTATGCATCAGGAATTTAGTGTTGTCACCATTGTAAAAGGACGTATTCGACAGCTGACTAACCTGATCAAGAGCATAGAGAAAAGTAACGTTCTGCCTGCAGAGTTTATCGTTGTATGGATGGCATCCCCCTGCAGCGAGTCTCTTATTACCAGTAAACACTTCGCAATTCAGCATAAGTTTGTTGCTAATGACCAGTTGCCTATCCCCAGGGCCCGGAATAAAGGACTGGCAAGCGCGCTGAGCAGCCATATTGTTTACCTTGATGTCGATTGTATCTGTGGTGCTGACACGCTGGCACGGATGGTTGCAGCCCTACAACCGGGGCGGGTGGTAACCACTCAGATAGCGCATTTACAGGCACTTGCAGAGCATACTGATTACGAGAGGCTGGCTGCTCAGACGGTTGACCAATTGGATTACCCCGGTGTCCCGCTAGAAACAGATATCTCCATGTCAGCGTTTCATACCACAGCATTTGCGCTGCACGCAGAGGACTTTAACCGAACAGGTGGTTTTGATGAAAGTTATTCCGGGTTCGGGGTTGGCGATGTGGACTTTGCAGCGCGGTGTGAAACAAGCGGTATTCATCTCTACATCTTGCCCGACAAAATTTTAAGACAATTTCATCCCAGAGTAGAGCCGCCCATCAATCATCTGTCAGATATTGTGCACAATGCCGCTATTTTCAAACGTAAATGGGGTACCTATCCGGTAAAAAACTGGCTAAACCAATTTGCTGATGAGGGGCTGATTAATGACGATTTTAATGAAAACGGCTTAAAGGTTCGTCGGCTCCCGACAAAAAAGGAAATCAGTGAACATATGATTTACACCCCCGATTACTAGTGTAAGGGTGAGATTAAAGAAATTTAATCGCTTTTTCTTACATTGCGAATCGGGAAAAACGATGAACGTAAATGATTAAATATTTGTAAAAGTGATGTTGTACCTACTTATGTGTTGTGTGGGGTTTATTCTAAACGACAAACGATAGAAGGGATCGTAAACCATGGCTGAATCCTTTAAATATAAAGGCAACAAGGGGAATGGGGGTGAACTGCACCAGCTTCCTGAAGCAGATGACCAGAGAATGACCACTGCGCAGGGATGCCCTGTCAGTGATAACCAGAATTCATTAAAAGCAGGAGAAAGAGGCCCGACACTGTTAGAAGACCAGGTCATGCGCGAAAAAATATTCGCTTTCGACCACGAGCGTATTCCTGAGCGCGTGGTACATGCCCGCGGATATGGTGCCCACGGCTATTTTGAATCTTATGGCAACGCCTCTGATCTTACCTGCGCCGATCTTTTTCAGCGTAAAGGTGAAAAAATACCTGTTTTCACACGCTTCTCAACGGTAGCAGGTAACAAGGGTTCAGGAGATGTCGCCCGAGATGTGCGCGGCTTTGCCGTAAAATTTTATACTCAGGAAGGTAACTGGGATTTAGTCGGTAATAATATTCCGGTGTTCTTTATTCAGGATGCAATGAAGTTTCCTGATCTTATTCATGCCGCCAAACAGGAGCCCGATCGAGGTTTCCCTCAGGCACAGACAGCCCATGATAATTTCTGGGATTTCGCCAGTCTGTCACCTGAATCTGTACATATGTTGATGTGGGCCATGTCAGATCGAGCAATTCCGCGTTCTTTCCGATTCATGGAAGGGTTTGGCGTTCACACATTCAAGTTTATAAATGCAAATGGCGATGAGAAGTTCGTCAAATTTCACTGGAAACCTACATCAGGGCTTCAGTCAGTGGTTTGGAACGAAGCATTGAAAATCAATGGGGCAGATCCTGATTTCCATCGAAGAGATCTCTGGGACAATATTCAGGTCGGTAACTTCCCGGAATGGGAACTAGGCGTGCAGGTCTTTGACCAGGAATTTGCAGACAATTTTGAGTTTGATGTTTTCGATGCGACAAAACTTATCCCTGAAGAGCAGATTCCGGTAACCAAAATCGGTAAAATGGTGCTCAATCGTGTGGTCGACAACTTTTTCGCAGAAACCGAACAAGTTGCATTTTGTACGCAAAACATTGTTCCTGGTATAGACTTCACACAGGATCCGCTGCTGCAAGGTCGTAATTTCTCTTACCTGGATACCCAGACTAAGCGTTTAGGCGGCCCCAATTTCACTCATATTCCTATTAACGCTCCGCAGTGCCCTATGCGACATTTTCAGCAGGATGGGCATATGGCAATGAAGAATCCAAAAGGCCGCGTCAATTATGAACCCAACTCCTGGGATCGTGATGAGAACAATCCGCGGGCCTGCCCGGCACATGGTTTTAAGAGTTCCTCGCAACATATTGAAGGAGACAAGCTGCGGTATCGTTCTGAAACTTTCTCAGATCATTACAGTCAGGCATTGCAATTTTACAACAGTCAGACCGACGTTGAAAAAATGCATATTCAGAATGCTTTTGTTTTCGAGCTGTCTAAGGTGGAAAAACAGGCAATCCGGGAACGCGTGGTTTCCCATCTGCTAAATGTAGATGAAGATTTGGCACACGCTGTTGCTAAAGGGCTTGGTTTACCGGAAATGCCGGAAAAAGCAGAAGCAGCAATGCCCACTCGTACCGATCTTAAAGTATCTGATGCACTGAGTATTCTTAAAAACGGGCCAGCTTCTTTCGCGGGTCGTAAGCTGGGTATTTTCTGTAGTGATGGTGCAGACAGTGAGCAATTAAATTCGCTAATCACCGCAGTGAAAAAAGAAGGTGCTATGCATGAGGTTATCGCACCTACTATCAATGGGGTTACCTTATCAGACGGTTCACACATTGAAGGTAATCAGAAAATAGATGGCGGCCCTTCAGTGCTTTACGATGCGGTAGCGGTACTTCTTTCTGACAAACAGGTAGACGAGATCTGTAAGGTTCCTGAAGCAAAGGATTTTGTCATGGATGCGTTTGCACATCAGAAGTTTGTTATCTATAACGATGCTGCGAAAAAGTTGTTTGATGAGTTAAATCTTACGGCAAAAATGGACGATGGCTTTATTGATATTACCACCAATGAAGCAAATAAAATCATCGGCAATCTACGTAACCTGCGTTTCTGGCAACGCTAAGTAACAATGCATGCCTCATTCGGGGCATGCTTTTTCTTTTTCCACCTGTTTGTAAATAACAACTTCTCTCTTAATTCCACACCTTTTCATCTGCAACATCATCTTATTTAATACTGATATTGGCACATGTAAAACCCAGTAAGCTTTGTGCAAGACTACTGTATTATTTGTCTTAAGGGCGGTCTTTTTTCCATAAAAAAACGCCCTGAACGGGGTTACCGCCGGGCGCTTTTTTATTTGTATCAGATTATTGCGAAATACTACTGATCATCCATAGGCGTATCATCCGTCACAGGTACTGCATTAACATCAGTATCCAGCGCTTCTACCGCGTTTCTTACCCCTGCAGCATAGTCCGGATGCACTTTTTCAAGTACCGCATACCAGCGTTCTTTAACACTATCAGAACACGGTCCCATTGCTGCAGCATAATTGTTGTACAGGCGTTGTTTATGATCATCACTAAACATATTGTACAACGCGCGCGGCTGCTTGTAGTCAATGTCTGACTCTTCCTGATAATAACGATCCGCATCACCATCAATACGTAATGGTGGCTCTTGTACCGACTCATCAGCCACAGGACCATCGTACTGATTTGGCTCGTAATACGCATCGGGGTTGCCAAAATCGTTGCTAAAGAATCGCATTGCACCATCTTTATGGTAATGGTTTACCTTAGCATTTTTCGGCGCATTTGCTGGCAGAGCCTCATAGTGCGTGCCTAAGCGGTAACGATGCGCATCGGCATAGGCAAAAACCCGTGACTGCAGCATTTTATCCGGACTGAACCCAATCCCGGGAACAACGTTAGAAGGACTATACGCGGCATTCTCGACCATCTGAAAATAGTTTTCAGGAACCTGATTCATTTCAAGTTCACCCACTTCAATCAATGGGTAATCATCGTGGGGCCATACTTTTGTGATATCAAACGGGTTATATTCCTGTTGACCAGCCTCTTCTTCCGGCATCACCTGAATATACAACGTCCACTTAGGGTACTCGCCAGATTCCACTGCATTAATCAAATCTTCCTGATACGATTCACGGGTTTTACCAATCAGAGATTCCGCTTCCTCATTGGTATAGTGTTCATGGCCTTGCTGAGTTTTAAAATGAAACTTCACCCAGAAACGTTCACCCTTAGCATTCCACATACTGAAGGTATGAGAACCATAGCCATTCATGTACATAGGGTTTTTGGGTATACCGCGATCCGACATCAAAATAGTGACCTGATGCACAGACTCAGGTTGCGCTGCCCAAAAATCAAACATTGCCTCGGGGCTACGTAGGTTTGTTTTAGGGTGACGCTTCTGCGTACGGATGAAGTCAGGAAATTTATAGCCGTCGCGAATGAAAAAGATAGGTGTGTTGTTACCTACCATATCCCAGTTGCCCTGTTCGGTATAAAATTTCAGACTAAACCCGCGCACATCACGCTCTGCATCGGCGGCACCTGATTCACCGGCAACCGTTGACCAGCGACTCAGAACATCAGTGGTTTTACCGATTTCAGAAAACATATTGGCACAGGTATATTGGGTGATGTCATGGGTTACCTTAAAGGTTCCCTGTAACCCCCACCCCTTCGCGTGAACAGTACGTTCCGGGATCCGCTCCCTGTTTTGATGGGCAAGCTTTTCGATAAGCTGATAATCATCAAGTAATAGCGGGCCGCGGGCGCCCGCAGTCTTTGAGGTTTCATTGGTAGGTACCGGCGTACCGGCTGAAGTAGTAAGCGTTGGCTTCTTCATAATTATTTCCTGCTAACTATAGTTAGTATGATTACTCTAATGCAGCACCTTTTGATTAATCGTTTTTCTGTATTCACAACTTTTATAAACCAGATTGACGATATACCACCGCTATCATTGCACTGCGTATGTTAGCTTTAGCAATGAAGCGCAAAGGTTTTTTGGACCAGCGGACACCGCTGGAGTTTTTTCTCATCGGCAAACATGTTTTCGAAGGCAATAAAAAAGCCCCGCAAGCGGGGCTGAATGAAAGGATTTGGGCTTATCTGATTTATTATTTTGCCCGGTTGTTTATTTGCGGCTTCCGACAAAGTCAGGATAGGCTTCAAGTCCGCACTCGCTGGTATCTACGCCATCAAATTCTTCTTCAGGCGTTACCCGGATACCCATTATGGCTTTAATAACTAACCAGACGATAAGACTGGTAACAAAGACCCAGATGAAAATTGTCAGAGCGCCCAGTAATTGTCCGCCAACACTTGCCCCTTCATTAGTCAGAGGGACCAGTAATAAACCAAGCAAACCAACCACACCGTGAACAGAGATCGCTCCCACTGGATCATCTATTTTCATCTTATCCAGGGTCACAATGCTAAAGACCACTAACAGGCCACCAATTGCACCAAAGACAGTGGCGATCAGAGGAGTTGGAGTGGAAGGCTCGGCAGTGATGGCCACCAGCCCCGCTAATGCACCATTTAGCGCCATGGTCAGGTCAGCTTTACCAAACATAACACGAGCTAATAGCAGCGCTGCAATGGTACCGCCTGCGGCGGCCGCGTTGGTGTTCATAAATACAACGGCTACTGAGTTAGCACTTTCTACTGTAGCGGTTGCTAATACCGAACCGCCGTTGAAACCGAACCATCCCATCCACAAAATAAACGTACCTAATGTGGCCAGAGGTAAGTTGGCACCGGGGATTGCATTGATTTTGCCATCCGCCGTATATTTTCCTTTGCGGGGACCCAGAATAAGCACACCAGCCAGAGCCGCTGCCGCGCCTGCCATGTGAACAATACCCGACCCTGCAAAATCTGAAAAGCCATTGTCGCCCAGTGAATATAAGCCAAATACTGATTCACCACCCCATGTCCAGGCACCTTCCATTGGATAAATGAAACCAGTCATAATCACAGCAAAGGTTAAGAATGCCCATAACTTCATACGCTCAGCAACAGCACCGGATACAATGGACATCGCAGTGGCGACAAACACCACTTGAAAGAAGAAGTCGGCAGACGGTGCGTAGGTTGCAGCATCGCCTTCAACATCAGTCGCACCATCGCCGACGATGCCACTTAAAAACCAGCTGAAGTCGTCACCTCCATACATGATGCCGTACCCGCAGACCATATACATAGTGCAGGCAATAGCATACAGAGAAATATTTTTAGTCAGAATTTCGGTGGTATTTTTTGCCCGAACCAGACCGGCCTCAAGCATGGCAAATCCGGCAGCCATCCACATGACTAACGCGCCACAAATCAAAAAGTAAAAGGTATCCAGTGCATACCCAAGTTCAAACGTGATTTCCATTATACTCTCTCCGCAATCTTATCGTGGGTTACAACGCGTCAACGTCTGACTCACCAGTCCGAATCCGGACGGCTTGCTCGAGATCGTAAACAAACACTTTACCGTCGCCGATTTTGCCGGTTTTGGCTGCGTCGGCGATGACCTCCACAAGGCGATCTACCTGGTCATCCATTACGGCGATCTCCAGTTTCACTTTCGGTAAAAAGTCCACCTGGTATTCCGCGCCCCGGTATAGTTCGGTATGACCTTTTTGACGTCCGAAACCTTTTACCTCAGTGACGGTCAAACCCTCTACTCCGACTTCTGAGATGGCTTCGCGAACATCATCAAGCTTGAAAGGCTTGATAATCGCTGTAACTAGTTTCATGTGCAGCTCCAATGGTTCGATGGTGATGTTATGGCACATTGCGTGCGTTTTTAAGCAACAATTCAAAAGCCAAGCCACAAATTAATATTTATGAAAATCATATATTTATTCATTTTACCACGCAGTAATTTTGCTTTTTAAGCACCTTTTTGGTGCAACCAGGATTTGATGCGTTATTTTTGTGCAATCGTTACTTTCTTTTTTGTGCACGTAGAACAGGGTTTTATCAGTGACAATGGATGTGTTGGTCATTAACACAATGACAGAGGGCAAAACCGATTTATCCGACCGCTTGAGCGGTAAATGGCTGCGTAACAAAGATAAATATGGTGCATGGGCGGTCGCCATCACCGCACATGTTTTGACAGGTGTAACGATTTGGTATTTTTCAGCAGTTCCTGAATATCTCTGGCAGTCACCGGCCACCAGGCCAATCGAAGCCCGCTTGGTATTTCCGCTGGCGGATACGACAAAACCCACCGCCCCGTCTGAGACGACAACGGCGATAACAGAGGGTGTTGTCTCGTCTTCTTCTGCAGCACAGGCACCCCGCTCTGCCCCGACTCACACCAGTCGTTCTGTATCCGCTGATGAGAATAATAGCGTCACTGAATCAGCACCAGGTTCATCCCAAGCGCCGTTGTCTCAGGCAACTCCTGCAGAAACAAACCAGGTCGAGCCGGTAGTAAGTGCATCGGGTGCCCTGAATGAGTATTTTGCCCGCGAACAGCAACGTCACATTTCAAAACTGGGTGGGGCAAACGCCAGGCGCGCTTTGGAAGAAAAAAACCATCCTCGTATAGTTGATCTGCGTAAAGGAAAATCTGTTGCAATATCCGAGTTCCCCATTACCAAAAAAGTGCGCTGCGACAATACCGCCAATAAGATTTTAACAGCGCTAAGCGGATATGCCGGCGGAACACTGCGATGTTCGGATACACCGGATATTTCACCCCACATTGATAAGCGTCTGCGAGAATCAGGCGTCAACCAGTAAGCGGTTATTTTAACCTGCTGCGATAATGGGGTGACAATCCATAGACTGGCGGTATGCTGTGACAAATAAAAACAGTGAGGATATTCAAATTTGGCTGCTGCAAACTTACTTGCGTTAATTGATGATATCGCCACCTTGCTCGATGATGTCTCTGTGATGTCTAAAGTGGCTGCGAAGAAAACCGCAGGGGTGCTGGGGGACGATTTGGCGTTAAACGCCGATCAGGTCCGTGGCGTCAAGCCAGACCGGGAGCTTCCCGTGGTCTGGGCTGTGGCTAAGGGTTCCCTGCTTAATAAAGTGATTTTAGTGCCCGCAGCGCTATTAATCAGTGCGTTTATCCCGGTTCTCATTGTTATTCTGCTGGTCCTCGGCGGTCTTTATCTTTGTTTTGAGGGAGCAGAAAAAGTGCTCCATCGGTTTTTTCCCCATCATACCGAAGCAGAGCGGGATCAGCGTCTGGCCCAGCTAGCGGATGCAGATGTCGATCTGGTGGCGCTGGAAAAAGAGAAAATTAAAGGTGCTATCCGGACAGATTTTATTCTCTCAGCAGAAATTATAGTAATAGCGCTGGGCAGCATCGCAGGTGCAGATTTTACTACACAGGTAGCAGTATTATGTGCCTTGAGTATCGCTATCACAGTAGGTGTGTACGGGCTTGTGGCTGCAATTGTGAAAATGGACGACGTGGGGCTCTACCTGCTCCGCAAATCTCTTACTGGCAACTTCAACAGCGTTCAGAAAATTAGCGGCAGGGCGTTGCTAATTACCGCCCCACTGCTTATGAAAACGCTGGCAATCGTCGGTACAATAGCAATGTTTCTGGTCGGGGGTGGCATACTTACTCACAATATTGCGCTGATTCATCATTTTGCTGGTGCAATCATCTCTGGTATTGCATTACCCGAGGTCATAGTCAGTTTGATAGTAGACGGCCTGATGGGCTTTCTGGCCGGCGCGATTGTGGTGGGCGTCGTTGCGCTGCTTTCTCGTCTACGTAACACTACCTGATGGGTCAATTCTTAACAGCTCGTTAGCAATCTCAGTTACAATCAGGTGGTCAACCTGACCATCTGCTTGTGAAAAAAACCACTTTTTAGCGACACCCTTCTTCCTAACTCCGCTACGTTTTCACCTTAAAAATTAAAATCATTAATTTTCAATGCCTTAAATTTAATTTTTGGAGTGGCACAACTCTCGCTATAGCTATAGCGACTTACTACTTACTGGCTGCCAGTCGTACCGAGCAGTATTTACTATGAATTAAGGAATGAAGATGAAAACTGTTATCAAACTTAGCTGTGTAGTCGCGTTTAGCATGGGTATCGGTACCGCCCACGCCTGTGAAAAAAGCCCTCTGGAAACTGAAGCGCAGCAGATGCTTGCCGCAACGGCGGAACAAACTAAAGCGGAAATTCGTATGGCCACGCGTCATGATCTGAGTCAGGAATGGTTGCTGGCACCTGTAGATCACCAGCCAACGCTCACCGCGAACACTGACTCTGCCGAGACTATCGGCGATGACGATGCGTAAAAGGACTGTCATTATGATTATCAGTCAAACTGCAGTATTTCTGGCGGCGATGGCACCGCTGGGCGCTTACGTAGCAAGTGTTCTAATATTTTCGGGCGTGCGCAAGCTGTTTACTTTACGTTAATTATTCTCCCTGGATGATCCTGAACTTTTGGATCCCCCTTTAAGGCAATATTGATGAACCTTTCGGCCAGGCCTGTTTGCCGTATCTTTTTCAGCAATATTGCGCTTAAAGGGGTTTTTTCTTAAAACCAGCGTTCCCACCAGCTTTTTTCGTCATCTGCGTCGTTTTGTTCAACCGCCTTACCCGCGCAATCACTTTGTGGTGGCGGCAGTACATCCTGTATTGCCGGAACACTCAGTGAATTGGGGCACCCCGGTATAACCACCTCACCAGTATTCTGATCAAAATGAGCGATTCCCAGACCATCAGGAAAGCGCCTTGATAGTGATTTTGGACTTTGCAAACGCTGATAATTAATAAATACGGGTAAGGCGCCACTGGCTCCGGTCAGATTTATATTTTCATTGTCATCATTACCTACCCAGACCGTGCTGACATTATTTCTGTCAAAACCACTGAACCAGGCATCGTGATAATCATCGGTGGTACCGGTTTTGCCAGCCATGTTGACGTTGGGAAACACCTTACCAAGGCGTTTTGCTGTTCCTTCCCGGGTGACTTTATATAGGCCGTAGTTAAGTAAATAGGTAGCAGCTTCATCAGCGCGCTGCGAATAAAATTCCGCGTGTTTCCACAGTAAGTTATTACTGGCTGACATCACAGCGGTCACACTGTGTAATGGTACATAGCGGCCATTATTGGAAATGGTCTGGTACATCTGATTTGTTTGCAAAGGCGTCATAGTTACCGCCCCCAGTGTCATCGCCGGCACCTCTTTGATCTGCGTCTCAACGCCCAGCCGCCTGACAGTACGGGCAACCTTATCCAGCCCTAGTGACATACCCAGATTAACAGTAGGCACATTCAGCGACTCCACAAGGCCGGTGATCAATGGCACGCTGTCACGGAACGCTTTATCGTAGTTACGCGGTGACCACATCTTACCGTCGTTGCTTTTTAACGTAATCGGTTTATCTTCCAGGGGCGTGGCCAGATTATATTGAGTAGGATCTTCAAGCGCGGTCAGATAAACCGCGGGTTTAATCAGAGAACCGATTTGACGTCTTGCATCAATTGCGCGGTTAAAGCCACTAAAACCTGCATCCCGTGCACCTACAATAGCCCGGATACCGCCGCTACTGATATCGGAAACCACCATGGCCCCTTCCAACTTCGCCTTCCGGTTTTTTTGCAAACTGCCAAGGGTGGAAGTCAGCGCCTTTTCAGCTCTTCGCTGTGCATAAATATCTAACGTAGTAAACACTTTGACGCCTGAATCCCGCAGACTTGGATCAGCAAGAATATCATTTAACTCCAGCCTCACTTTCTGCATGTAGGCAGGATGTTTACCACTTGCCAGACTTGCACCTGAAGCTAAATCCAACGGCGCATCAAGATATTTTTCATAAGCTTTGGCAGTGATTTCGTTACTTTCAAACAAGAGCCGCAAGATGAGGTTTCTGCGTTCGATTACCCGCTCTGGAAAGCGCCGTGGATTATAGTAAGACGGGCCTTTTATCATTGCCACCAGAGTGGCAATCTCAGGCACATTTAGCTCATTAGCAGGTCGATCAAAAAAATAGTAGCTTGCCAGACCAAACCCGTGTACCGCTTTATTGCCATCCTGGGCGAGAAATACCTCGTTCATGTAAGCCTGCAGAATCTCGGTTTTGCTGTAACGGGCATCAATGATAACCGCCATAACCGCTTCCTTCGCTTTTCTGATTAGTGATTGCTCGCGGGTCAGATAGAGGTTCTTAACCAGTTGCTGCGTCAGGGTACTGCCGCCCTGCACCGTGCGGCCAGCTTTCAGGTTGGCCACTAATGCTCTGAGAATTGATAATGGCGCCACCCCGTGATGATCGTAAAAGTCGCGATCCTCCACCAGCGTCAGGGTTTTGGGTAACATCTCAGGTACCGAATCCAACGTTACCAGCATGCGATCTTCTCGGGAACCGCTGACGAGCCGGGTTACCAGCCACGGTTCGAGTCGAATGCTGTTAATCTGGCGCGCAGCGGTATTATCGGTAATATTGGCAATGCGCTTATTGGCCCAGTTGATGGTAATTTTACGCAGCGGCTCAGGACCGTTGGCAAAATGAAACGCGCGGCGCATGACTATCAGCTTACCATTCCAGTAAGCATATTCTCCGCTGCTTTTGGGGGTAGTGACCTTGCGGTAGCCCAATAACTCCAATTCATCCAACACTTCCTGAGGCGTAATCTCAAGACGCTCGTTTAAGATCAGCGGGCGAGCAAATATTTGCGCAGGCACTTCCCACTTATTGCCTGAAAATGTGTGTTTGATCTGCGCATCGAGATATATGACGTATCCCGCCATTACGATGGCAGCAACAATAACAAGTTTTAAAAACAGGCCAGAAAATAGCCCGCGATTTTTTTTCGCTTTAGTTTGTTTTTTAGCCACTTATCATGCCATGATGAGAATACACTGCGTGGATTCTGCGTGTTTCCCTGCGCAATTTCCAGTGTATTGGCTGTCAGATTGGCCACGGTAGTGTAAGTGAGCTGTCTGCACTTGCTTAACCGTCTGATCATTAGACACTTTATTCGTGAGGAACGAATCATGAAGATTTCCATCGATGTCGATATGTCGCCCCAGGAAGCTCGGGAATTATTTGGCTGGCCCGATCTAAGCAAGCTCCATGAAACCACCCTGTCGGCTCTGAATGAGCAACTTGCCGGCGGTAATCAGGAAGCCTTGTTGGAAATGCTGAAACCTTATCTGTCCAATAGTCAGAATGCTTTTTCAATGTATCAGAAGTTTTTTGAGAATATGGCCACGCAAGGCCAGAAAAAGTAGTCACAGGAAGGTTTTATGCAACAGCAAGATTATAGTGATGTGATGAGCATGCTGAATCAGTATGCCACACAATTTAATACCATGGTGCATGATATTCTGGCTAAGCGTGAACCCGGCGAAACAATACCGGGCATGTTCGATGCCGAGCGCTTTTCGCAGTTACTCAAAGATAATGTAGAAGTGGACACCGCCAGCCTGATGCAGCATCACATGGCATTTATGAAAGAACAAAATGCGCTGTGGCAACAGGCGACAAAAGCAATGCTGGGTGAAAAGATGCAGCCGGTAATTGACGAAGACAGCTCGGATAAACGCTTCGCCCATACTGACTGGCACAGTGATCCCGTATTTAGTTATCTTCGGCAGTCTTACCTGATTAATGCAAAAATGTTCCAGGGCATGGTGGATTCCATGCAGTTCAGTGACCCAAAGGCCGCGGAGCAGGTGCGTTTCTATACACGCCAGTATATCAACTCAGTTTGCCCCACCAACTATTTACTCTCTAACCCGGAAGTTTGCGAAGAAATATTAAAAACCCGGGGGGAAAATCTTGTCAAAGGTATCAATAACTTTCTCAAAGACCTGGAGCACAGTCCATTAGAGGCGTTCAAAATCACGCAGACACCGGCCGATGCATTTACGGTGGGAGAAGACCTGGCCACAACCCCGGGTGAAGTGATTTACCAAAACGAACTTTTTGAGCTGATTCATTACACACCTACTCAAAATAAACATTACGCCCGGCCTGTGCTGTTTGTTCCACCTTTTATCAATAAATACTACATTCTGGATTTGAACGAGAGAAAATCGGCAGTCAAAGGTCTTTTAGATGAGGGGTTTTCTGTTTATATGATGTCGTGGGTGAACCCGGATGCCTCCCTGGCTGATCAGGATTTCACAGATTATATGCACAAAGGCCCAATTACGGCGATGGATATTGTAGGCAAAGTTAGTGGGCAGAAAAAAATTAATATGGTGGGCTTTTGTGTTGGCGGCACACTACTTGGTATGACCGCGGCGTATCTGCGCGCTAAGAACGACACCCGCATCGGCTCTTTGACGCTGCTTACCACGCTGCTTGATTTTACTGAGCAGGGAGAGATAGGTAATTATCTGACGGAAAGCACGCTGCCAGTCATGGAGCAAAATGCAGACATCAAGGGCGTTTATGATGGCCGGATCCTGGGGCTAAGTTTTTCTTTGCTGCGTGAAAATAATTTATTCTGGTCTTATTTTATCAATAACTATCTTAAAGGCCATGATCCGGCGCCGTTTGATATTTTGTACTGGAACAGTGACCCTACCAATATTACGGCAGCCTGCTTCAAACAATATGTACGTACAACGTATTGGGAGAACAAACTCAAAGAACCGGGCGGTATTACGATTGATGGCATTGATATCGATCTGAGTAAAATTGACATGCCCGTGTATTTTCTTGCCACCATGGCTGACCATATTGTTTTGTGGCAAGGCGCTTATAAAGGTACGCAGCTGGTAAAAGGCGAAACGCGTTTTGTTTTAGCGGGCTCGGGACACCTGGCAGGAGTCATAAATCCGGTTAACGGGGGTAAATACCCACACTGGATTAATACAGACTTACCAGCACAAGGCGAAAAATGGTTTGAAGGTGCTGAAAAAGTAGAAGGATCGTGGTGGCCAGATTGGTATTCCTGGATGCAGGCGCAAAACAAGCAGAAGGTTACTGCAATCAAACCTGGTACGCATAAAGATTACCCAGCGCTGGAAAGTGCGCCAGGGAGCTACGTTAAAAAAATGCTGTAAATATTGTGGGCAATAAAAAAGGCAGCGGTTGTCGCTGCCTCTTTATAATTACATAACCACATGATGTCTTAGCTATTTTCCTGCTGGTTTTCACGCGCTATAGTAAGCACACGTTCACGCAGTGTTTCATCTGTTTGCACGCGCTGAGCAATAGTAGTGTATTTATCTACTGTCAGGCCGGTCTTCTCTATTTCATCAACCATTTCAGCCTGAGCCTGCTTCTGAATTTTCTGTGCTTCTTCAGGGCTTTCTACTTCTTTAAACTTTGGATCATACTTATTGGCAACTGTGCTTACTGCTTCCATTGCCATAGTGAATTTTTCCAGTGTAGCGTCATCGTACTTAGCCATTTGCTGCTGTGAGGATTGCTCCATAGACTGCTGTGAGGAAGATTCCTGCGCCTGTGCGGTAAAAGAGGCACATGCAATAACAGCGCTAGCGGCGAACGTTTTAACAAATTTGTTCATACTTTGACTCCAGGTCAGTGTAAATTTGCCCCGTCTAAGAGGGCGCTCAATGTAATACAAGCCAGATTCATACCAAGATCCTGTGTTGGTCATGGATCAACGACTTATCGTTATCTGTCACGCTAACATACCTAAATACGTTGACGAAAGGGTGAGAAAACTGTAGCTAACAGCACACACCACCATGATGAAAACTGACGCTGTTCGGATTGTCTTGCTCTGCTCCAAGGCATTCGCTACTCTGATGACAGCGCTTCATCACCACTGGTGCAAAATGATTACCATAAAAAAGTATCCCAATCGCCGTTTATACGACACGTCAAAAAGTCAGTATGTAAATCTCGATTACATTAAAACCCTGATTGATGAACGCGAGGATTTTACGGTTATAGATTCAAAAACCGAAGAAGACATCACCAAGTCTCTTTTACTGCAAATCATCAGTGAATCTGAAACCGATGAGAACCAGTCTCTGCTAACCAACTCATTGCTCAAACAACTGATTCGTTATTACGACACCGATATGGAAATTTACGTGCGGCAGTATCTCGAACAAAGTCTGGTGCATTTTATTGAACAACAGGACCAGGTTCAGGGCATGATGAAAAACATGTTGGATAATAATCCTTTCAATATCTTCAATAAGATGATGGAGGAGAATATTCATATGTGGACAAAGAAGCCTAAGAAATAATTCTGTGCTGCATCGCAGCAGAAAATGACATTTCTATATAGCCAATCAGTATAAGTAGCCATGCTGCGTTGCAGCAAAAAAAGTTGACGAAGCGCTCTCACCTGTCTATTATTTAAACATCGCTGCTGCAGCGCAGCATTTAATTTGATGAGGGAGACTACTATGTTTGGCTTTTTTTCAGAACAGCTGAAATCGACTACCAACCCTGTTCAGTCGTTATTTACCACCAATGCAAAAACACTCGAAAGTCTTGCACAACAGCAAACTGAATTGTGGACCGGCATGATGTCTGATGGGGTCAAATACATGAAAACGGTTAGCGTCCAACCCGAAATCAAAACGATCTTAGCGGCTAATAATGAATACGCAGCCTCGGTTCGCGAGCGATGGGTCAACAGCTCCAGGGCGACACTACAAACCCTGGCTGATCTTCAGGCTCAGAGTACCGAGACGGTAGCACAGACAGCGGAACAAACCACTGAATCAGTTAAACGTAAAGCCAGTAATGCAGCAGATTCTGTCACCACGTCTGCTGAGACTACGGCTAAATCTGCCGATGAGATGAAACAGCAAGCTGAATCTACCAGCAAAGCGGTATCTCAGTCTGTGAAGCAGGCAGGTGAGGCAACAGCGCAGGCCAGCGAAAAAGCTGCGCAATCGGTGACGAGTGCAGCGGACAAGGCGACAGCAGCGCCCACTAAGACAACCCAGAATAGTAGCACGTCGGCGAGCACGGCCAAGACCCCGGCCCGCACACGAAAAACGACGGCTTCGCCAAAATCAGGTGCAGCCAAAAAAGATACTGATACCAAATCAACCAGTTAACCTTTCGTTATACTTTGGAGATAGACCATGTTTGAACAAATGAATGAACAATTTAAAACTGCAATGAAGCCAATGAGTGATTTGGCCAGCCTTAATCTTAGCACCATGCAAAGCCTGGCTGAAAAGCAGACCGAGCTGTACTCAACAATGATGTCTGAAAGTATGAATTATTTTGAGCAGCTTAGTGGCAAAAAAGACGTTATGGCTGTGGCTGAAACACAAAAAGCATATGTTGAGTCTATGCAGGAAAAAATGGCTGATACGGCGAAAAGCTCTTATTCAATAATGAGTGAAGCGCAGGAGAAAGCCGGTGAAATGGTGAAAGGAATGAGCGATTTAATGACTTCTTCCTTCGCCAACGCGACAAAGAAGTAATCTGAATCAGGCTGGCAGTTCTGCCAGCTTTTTTTATTATGTAACACCAGACCCTGCCCGCTTGCTCATATCATTGACTGCGCTGACCCAAACCTTGTTTTTCGGAGAAATGTGATGAATTACCAGGCTTATGATTACCTGACTCGTACCGCGAATATCATGCATGAAGGCTTGAGCCTGATAAATTCGGTGGTAAGTCATCCGGCGAACTTGTATTCGCACACATTGCCGGGCCGTATAACCCGTGCGTCTCTTGAGACCGCTATGAGACTTACCCAGCGCTATGAAAAAATGGGCTTTGACATCAATGAAGTTACAATCGATGGCAAGCATCACACCGTGCGTGAAGAAGTCGCTGTCAGCTACCCCTTTTGTGATCTGATTCACTTTAACCGAAAAGGTGTTAAAGATAACCACAAAGTATTGTTGGTAGCTCCGCTTTCTGGTCATTTTGCAACACTGCTCAAAGGTACCGTAGAAGCATTGTTGCCCGATCATGAGGTTTATGTGACAGACTGGGCAGATGCAAAAGAGGTTCCCTTAGAAGAAGGGCCTTTTACGTTTGATTGTTATGTGGAATACCTCGTCTCTTTTCAAGAATTTCTCGGTCCGGATACGCATCTTATTGCGATTTGTCAGCCTACTGTACAAGCACTGATTGCTACTGCTGTGTTGGCTGAAAAAGGCAGTGATTGCGTTCCCAAAACGCTGACGCTAATGGCGGGTCCGCTGGATACCAGCAAAAACCCAACCCGTGTTAACGAGTTTGCCCAACAGCATTCAATGTCCTGGTTTCGCAACGTTGCTATCATGAAAGTGCCACATGGTTATCCTGGTGAGGGCCGCGAAGTGTACCCCGGGTTCATGCAGCTGGGCGGCTTTATTAGTATGAACCAGCAGTCGCACATGCGTAAGTACGGAAACTTTTTCCAAAACCTGGTGTATGGAGAAGAAGAAGACGCAGATCGCTTCCGTGCTTTTTATGATGAGTACATGGCTGTGCTGGACATCCCTGCTGAATTTTATCTGGAAACAATAGAACGTGTTTTCAAAAATAATGAGCTGGTTAATGGCGCCATTACTTATAAAGGTGAGCCGGTCAACTTTGAAGCTATTACTGATACTCCCCTGCTTACTGTTGAAGGGGCAGATGATGATATCTGTGGTTTAGGCCAGACAGAGGCCGCACAGAAAATATGTAAAAGCCTTCCGGCCAATAAGCGGCAGCACTATATTCAGCAAGGCGCTGGGCACTATGGCATTTTCAGTGGCTCAAAGTTCCGTAAACATGTGCGGCCTTTGATTACAGAATTTATTCATAAGAACGACTGATATCGCATAATTTAATTCGCCTGCGGAAGCTGCTTTAAGATAGCATGGTGGCTTCCCGATTCGAGGTGAATGTATGAAACGTATTTTAGCCGTGGTATCAGCCTTAGCCACAACCACCTTTTTTTCTTCTTTTACGAATGCTCAGGCTCAAAATGAGAATAGTTTTGAGCAGTGCAAATCGCGCTTATCATCCCAGGCTGTTGATGAAGGTGTTGCCCGCACTGTGGTAGACGATGCGTTCGCCAGTATTGCGTATCAGCCACGGGTTATTGAGCTGGACCGCAGCCAGCCAGAATTTGTGACTACTTTTCCGTCTTATTTCAGTAAGCGCGTTACCGAGTGGCGCGTCAATAAAGGCCGTGAGCTTATTGATGAGCATAGTGAACTACTGAGAAACCTTGAGCAGAAATATGGCATACCTCCCCATTATCTGGTGGCATTCTGGGGGCTGGAAACCAACTATGGTGGCTACAAGGGCAAAATGCCGGTACTTAGCTCACTGGCTACATTAGCCTGTGATCCGCGCCGAAGCACTTATTTCACGCAAGAGCTGATGACGGCACTTAAACTGATGGAACGAGAATCATTGTCCGCCGATACTATGGTGGGCTCCTGGGCCGGAGCCATGGGGCATACACAGTTCATGCCGTCTGCTTATTATCAGTACGCCACAGATGGCGATCAAAACGGCCAGGTTAACCTATGGGACAGTGAGGCCGATGCCCTCACCAGTGCCGCAAATTTTCTGGCTAATTTAGGTTGGGAGCCCGGCTTTCGTTGGGGCCGGGAAGTTTCCCTGCCGGATAATTTTGACTATCGTCTGTCAGGTTATAAGCAGCGCCGCCCTATTAGCGAATGGGCAGAAAAGGGTGTTACGTTACCGCGGGGCGCAAAACTACCTGACAGTGACATCGAATCATATGTTGTGGTGCCAGCAGGCCATGAAGGGCCAGCGTTTCTCGCCTACCATAATTTTCGGGTCATTATGCGCTGGAACAATTCCGAATTCTACGCCATTGCTGTGGGCCAGTTAGCAAACCAACTTGCCGGCAGCGATGGACTGGTATCGTCATTACCTGACCTACCGGCTTACAGCCGCGATGATATATTGCAAATGCAGAAAAAGCTGAACCAGAAAGGCTTTGATGTAGGCAAGCCTGATGGCATCCTTGGTCCGGCGACAAGAGCCGGGATCAGAGAATATCAGTTAGCCAACGATCTTATTGCTGATGGTTTTCCTACGCTCGAGGTCATGGACTCATTAAACGTACAACTTCAGGCAGACACTACGTCCGCCTGACGTTGAATTTAATGCCTGGAGGGCGGCTAGTACATGTGCTGGCCGCCATTGACGGAGATGGTAGATCCGGTGATAAAAGTCGCCTCATCATCGACCAGGAATAAAACTGTTCGGGCAATGTCTTGTGGTGAGCCTAACCGGCCGACAGGAATCTTGGCGATAATTTTTTGTAACACATCTTCAGGCACTGCGCGGACCATATCAGTATCGACATAACCGGGGGCAATTGCATTTACGGTAATACCTTTACCTGCACCCTCCTGCGCCAGCGCCTTTGTGAAACCGTGAATACCCGACTTTGCTGCGGCATAGTTTACTTGTCCGTACTGACCGGCCTGTCCGTTGATGGAACCAACATTAACAATGCGTCCAAACTGACGATTACGCATGCCTTCGATAACGGCTCGCGATGTATTAAAGCAAGACCCCAGATTGGTTTTAATAACCGCTTCCCATTGCTCTGCATCCATTCTGTGCATCGTACCGTCACGGGTAATTCCTGCGTTGTTTACCAGCACATCTACCGGCCCATAATCACTTTCTATCTGCGCTATGGCATCTTTTGTCTGTGCATAATCTGATACATCAAACTTTATTGCCGCAATACCGGTTTTGTCCATAAAACGCTTGGCTGCCTCATCATTTCCGCCATAGTTGGCAACCACTTTATAGCCTGCGTCTTTGAGCGCCACGCTGATAGCTTCACCAATACCACGCGTCCCTCCGGTAACCAGTGCTACTCTGCTCATAATTCTCATCCTTTCTGGGTTGTTTAATATCTATGCTAACAACTCAGTATAAGCACGAAATCTGCACAACAATAGAGCAAAAATTAAACTTTTTTAGATCATATGTTAAACATATGTAAATAAAACCCTTTCCATATATTAAAAGCCTTATTAATCATCATGTTAAATCTTACTATAGCGATGTTCTCCAGCGCTGGTCACTCCTCCGACCAAATGAGTGATAAGTCTGTTTCATTTATCCTTATGCAACCGCGTCCAGGCTGCCATTGAACCCTGAAATACATCGATGTGATGAAAGCCTTGTTTTTCAAGAAAACTGGCGGCTACTGTTGCACGCATTCCTGAGCCACAAAAACAAGTGTAATGTAGGGTTGAATCAAGATTTTTAAATTCGGTAAAAAGATGCCCCAGATACAGATGTTCGCTGTGCGGCAAGGCCTTAGTATTCACTTCTTCCTGCTTGCGAACGTCCAGCAGACGCCATGACTGAGATCCTTCGTCTATGCGATGGGCTACCGTTGCAGCTGAGACCATTTCAAGAGCACCAATTTTGTGGTCGATATCGTTTTCGCCGGTCATCACGGGAAGCGCAGTAACATAACCGGGAAACCAGCTGTAACCCATGCGCTGAAGTTGTAACGCGGTGTCATATGCCTGCGCTGATTCGTCACATACGATAATGATCGGTTTGTCATATTGCAGAAACCATCCTCCATATGCAGAAGCCAACCCGCCGGGTAGAAATACACTGCCTTTAATATGTGTCGAACAGTATGTGCTGATGGCACGAACATCAAGAAGTTGAATCTCACCGTCGCTAACCTGATCATACACCGCATCGGCCTCTCTTTGTGGCAACCGGGGCAGTGAAATGGGAGCAATCCGCTTCTGCTGACCGATAGAATTATACCTCTCCATTTGTTCAAAATAAGGCGCATAATAATGGGTTTCGCTGAGTTTTTTGTCGATAAAAGCTTGTCTGTCGCGGACTGACCATGCCGGATTATGACGTCTTTCGTAACCCAGCGTGGTGAACTCACGGTCTGCCATTCCAGCGCCGCATACTGAACCTGCGCCGTGGGCAGGATAGACGATCACCGTTTCCGGAAGGTCGAATAATTTCTGTAAGCTATCGTAAAGCAGCCCTGCAACATGCTCTTTTTCATCAGGATAGAAATCAGTCCGCCCGACTTCATTGACGAAAAGGGTATCCCCGGTGAAAATTGCTACGGGTTCGTCGCTCACTGCGTTATCGCTAACACTGATACAGATACTGTCTTTTGTGTGGCCGGGAGTTTCAATAACGGTAAGGGTTAGCGCCCCAACCGAAACTGTGTCATTACTCTGCACACTTTGTGCGTATTCTATTTTAGCGTCCGCATTAATTCCGTGATAAACCGGTATATCGAGATCCTCGCCCAACGCCGCGGCGCCCGAAATAAAATCCTCATTGCGATGGGTTTCGATCACGCACTGAATACTGACATTTTGGCGGGCTGCCTCATCCAGATACTGTGCTATATCCCGCTGCGGATCCACAATAAACGCTTCCCCCTGACTGGAGACCAAATAAGACAACTGCGCCAGACCGGTGGCTTTGAAACTGACAACTTGCATAAGGATTCTCCTGAGCAAATGATGTACGATTATTACCTTTCGAACTGTGCAGCGAGATCAAATATGTCAGTCTGTATACTTTTTTGTGCGGGTGGTAGGCGTGGCTGATGCGGGGTCGTCAGGCCAATAATGTTTTGGGTAGCGCCCCTTCATTTCCTTCTTGATTTGCTGGTAACTTCCCTGCCAGAACGCAGCCAGATCCCGCGTCATCTGCAAGGGTCTTCCGGCGGGTGACAGCAGTGATAACGTTACTGGATAGGGCTCATGCCCCACACTGATGGATTCAGTACTTCCGTACATCTCTTGCATTTTAACAGCTAAAATCACCTGCCCGTCAGCACGGTAATTCAACGCCCGTTTATTGCCCACAGGCACAGTAACCATCTCCGGTAAAAAGTGCTCAAGCGCATGCTGCTGAGGCCAGGGGAGCGATTGTTGCAATAATGTCCGCCAACCAATTTTGCTTACGTCGTCCCAGCGTTTGCAAAGCGCCAGCTGTTTCAGCAACGTGCCTTCATCCAGCAGTGATAATACAGATTGAGAGGTTTGCGGCCAGGGTTCAGGTAGGTCGAACGCCTGGGGCTGGGGCAGGTCAAGCTGGACTGCCAACCTAAGCCGGTGTAACCATTGGCGGGCTGGTTCGGACAGGGGTAATGCATTATCATCCAGCGTGCGCAGATATTTGAGCCAGGCTACGGCAATGGCTTTTTTACCCGGCCCGGCAACCGGTTCGCTATTTAGCAAAATCTGATGAAAGCGGGTGATTTTCCGCGCTTGCATCTGGGCCTGCTGGGGATCATAACTGACCTCTTCGGATTGTTCGAAGCCGTCCTTAAACCAGGTTTTCACTGTTTTTTCAGTTAACGCTTCAGCCAGCCGGATTTTTACCTGAGACCCAATTTGCTGACCATCAAGTACGGCTAGCCACTTGCTGTCTGGCACCCGCCCTGCCCATTCAGCACCTCTGCCGTTGGCCATTTTCCACTGATCGTTTTGCCAGTAAGCAAGATGATCCTCATAAGCAAATGCAATCGCCAGAGCAATGTCTTCAGAATGAAGGTCGTGGGGCGCGCAAAGCCGATAGTCAGCAGAACTACTGATAAGTCTTGTCCAGTATCTGTTAGCAAGATTACGTAAACGCTTCAGCCTGCCACTATCTAATTTAACCAGGGCCTCACTCACCGTAGATGCCTGATTTTTTCCGCTATCTTCGGCCAGTGCCGCGACCCATACTGCTGCCTGAAACAGACCAGGGCCATGAGTGGCTATATTTTGGCAGGATTTACTGAGCATATGGGCCAGGCGGGGATGGCAGGGCAGACTGGCCAGCTCACGTCCGTAGTTTGTGATAACCGCTGTACTGGCAGTATTTTGAGTAACCGCCCCTACTTGCTGCAGGGTGGTAACGGCACTGGCAGTCTGTGCTGCAGAAGGCTGATCCAGCATCGCCAGTTCGCTTAGTTGAGTGCCCCAGCTTAACGCTTCCAGAAGCACCCCGGTCACGTCTTCCCGCAAAATTTGTGGCAGCGCATAGGCCGCTAACCGATCTTGCTGCTCTTTACTCCACATCCTGTAACAAATACCTGGCCTGAGCCTGCCCGCACGACCTTTACGTTGGGTGGCGGAGGCCTGTGAAATCATTTGTTGATTAAGCTGTGTGTAACCGTTGACAGGATTAAATACAGCGACGTTTTCCATTCCACTGTCAATAACCGCGTCAATATTTTCAATGGTCAGGGATGTTTCGGCCACATTAGTAGCCAAAATGACCTTCTGCCGGCCATTCGGGTCTGGTCTGAGCGCACTGGTCTGGGCATCTTTGGTTGCTGCCCCATACAACTGATGAATGACCGGCTGAGATGATGGCGTGTGCTGGTTGAGTAATTGCGCAACTTTGTTGATGGCGCCCATTCCTGGTAAAAAGACCAGTACATCCCCTGTTACCTGCTCACACGCCAAACGTGTATAGTGCGCCACTTTTTCATGCAGCAGATGGCCTGGCACCTGCCCGCTGTAATGCTCCTCGACATCGAACATTCGCCCCTGGGCAGTACAAACATGCGCATTAGGTAGAAGCTGTTTCAACGCAGCAGTATCCAAAGTGGCCGACATCACCAGTAGCCGTAAATCCTCGCGCAGCCCCTGCTGCACATCCAGGGCCAATGCCAGACCAAAATCACTGTGAATGCTGCGTTCATGAAATTCATCGAAAATAATCAGCCCCACCTCACCGAGTTCCGGGTCTTGCTGTATGCGACGGGCCAGAATGCCTTCGGTAATAACTTCCAGCCGGGTTTGACCCGACACGGCGCTCTCGCCCCGAATGCGATAGCCCACCTGCTGGCCCACCGGTTCGCCGAGCAAAGTGGCAAGATAAGCGGCAAGACTTCTCACCACGACGCGGCGCGGCTGCATCAGAAGAATTTTTTTCCCGGTCACCTGGGTCAGTAATGCCAGTGGAATAACGGTGGATTTTCCGGCCCCCGGCGGTGCCGCCACAATGGCATTAGACGTTGTCAGGGCGTTGGTCAGCTCACTTACAATTGAATAGGCCGGGAATTGTTTAAGATGGTGCTGCATAAATGGATGTATTAATCAGATAAAACTCACTTTATCCTATTGTACGTACTCAACAAGTAATTGCATGAGTATTACTGCAAGTTACAAATGAGAAGGAGTAAGCAATGACAATGCGGTGTTTTATCGGGCTGGATTTGCCCCCGGCCACAAAACTGGCGCTTGAAGCCTGGCGTAAAAAAGCGCTGCCGGAGGTAAAAGAAAAAGCACCAGCCAAACGCGGCGCCAAGCCGGCAAAGACTGCAGAACCGGTAGCCGTCCCCACTGTTAATCTGCACATTACATTGGCGTTTCTGGGCACTATAACACCTCGTCAGCATGAAGCAGTTATGCGGGAAATGGAAACCGTTAAGGGTCAACCATTTTCCTTACGCCTGAATACCACGGGGATTTGGGACGGCCCCAAAATCTTACAGGCGGCCCCTGAAGAACCTGACGACGCGCTTGTTGAGCTAGCTCGCCAGGTGCGCAAAGCGGCCCGGCGTGCCGGCGTTGAGGTGGACAATCAGCCCTATCGCCCCCACGTGACGCTGGTGCGTAAAGCCACATCGATGCTACCACCGCCACTGTTTACACCCGACATTGAAGCCAGCTTTGATCAGTTTCACTTATTTGAATCTTTCAGCCATCCGCAAGGTGTCCACTATCCGATTCGTCACAGCTGGCCATTGCTTCCTAATCTCTCGGTAAGAGAGCGGCTAAGACAAGGCCTGCTGGACGAATAATATCAACAGTCCTTTACATCCGCCTCAGGCATGAGTAAAAAGAAACCAACATTTAGATATTTACGTCATCATGAAACAAACATTCAGACTGGTTATTGACTGCCCCGATCAAATTGGCCTGGTGGCCAGCGTCTCGCAATTTCTGGCCGACTACGGGGCTACCATTGTCGAAGCCAGCCATCATACCGATCTGCAAACCGGCCGCTTTTTTATGCGACATGAAATTGGTACCGCCAATCTGAAGCTTAGCTATGATGAGTTTGTTGAGGCCTTTACGCCGCTGGCTAATGAATATCAAATGCAATGGAAGCTCAGTGATTCTATTCAACGCCAGCGGGTGGCCTTACTGGGCAGTGTAGAATCACATTGTCTGGTGGATTTGCTTCACCGCTGGCACACCGGCGAGCTTTATTGCGATATTCCCTGCGTCATTTCTAATCACCCCCAGATGCAGGAGTTTGCTGACTGGTATCAGGTACCTTTTCACTGGATTGATTTTAAGGCGCTGGGCAAAGAGGCGGCCTTTGCGCAAATTCAAACGTTGCTTAGTGATTACCAGATAGATTTAACAGTGCTTGCCCGATTTATGCAGATTTTGCCTCAAACGATGTGTCAGGCTCTGGACGGTAAAGCCATCAATATCCATCACAGCTTCCTGCCGTCCTTTGCCGGCGCGCGTCCCTATCAGCAGGCGTATGATCGTGGTGTAAAACTCATTGGTGCCACTTGCCACTATGTCACTCAGGACTTAGATGAAGGCCCCATCATTGAGCAAAGCGTCAAACGCATCAGTCACAGTGACAACGCGCTGGATATGGTTCGCAAAGGCAAAGACTGTGAAGTCACCGCACTGGCTCACGGGGTACGCTATCATCTGGAAGACCGCGTTATTATCCACCGCAATAAAACCGTGGTGTTTGCCTGACAGTTAAACCACCACCCGGCGTGAGCGACGCATAAGCTGAACATAAAACCAGCTGTTAGATAGCGCGAAAAGCAACTCGGTGATCGCCACGCCCCAGGTCTGATTGATGATTGCGTAAGCGGCAAAGACCACAGATCCGCTGATCATGCACAATCGCAGTCCTGCTTCTCTACAATGCAGTTCACCAAAACGATACAGGATAAAGGTTATCAGCGGCATTATCTCAAGCCAGCTGGTTTTGCCTGTTTTCAGGTTAATATAACCTATCAGCAGGGACATCATCACGATTAACAGGACTGTGAGTTTTTGCTTCACTAATTTATTTGTCACCAGCCGGTAAGTGGTACTACATCCTGCAACAGTCATGACCAGCGCGCCAGCCCAGGCATGCTGAAAAGCCATCAGCGAAGCGATGGTAATACACAACCCCAGGTTCAAAAACAGCAACTTTCTTTCAGTGCTGGACCAGAAAGACAAAATCGCTATGACAACCGGCGCACTGTGCATCATCAATTCAACCATTTGCCTTCTCCTCTGCCCGCTACTGGCTAAAAATCAGGCGCAGTCTAATCCCACATGCCCTCTATGCTCAAGGACTTTTTGGTTACGAATTTGTGACGCCCTGTAACACCGTAATGACATGAGGGAAAACCGATGAATTTACAGGTTTGCGCGGTGATGACAGGGCGATCCTATTTAACTTGTTGACGGTATCCTCTAGTATAAAAAAACCTACACAATGATAATTAACGACAGGAAGAAAAATGGGAAAATTTAAAGCCTCGATGACAGCGGCTGCAGTGGTACTCGGGCTAAGTGCCTGTAGTAGCCAGACAGACACCGACGCTATGGACAATAAGGTAGCAGCGGAACAGCCCCAGTTCGATAATGTCTTATTACAGCAATATCAAGGCCCTTATGGCGGGGTGCCAGCGTTCGATAAAATGCAGCTGGAAGATTTAAAACCGGCCTTGGAAAAGGGTATGGCAATGAACCTTGCCGAGATTGAACAGATTGCCAACAACCCGAATCCTCCCACGTTTGAAAATACTATTGCAGCAATGGAAAGAGCGGGTAAGCCTTTGGAACGGGTTTTCACCTATTGGGGCATTTGGAGATCGAATAAATCGAGCCCTGAATTCCGCGAAATTCAGACAGAAATGTCGCCCAAAATCTCCGCGTTTTTTACCAAAATCACACAAAACGCAAAACTCTTCGAGCGGGTTAAAGAAGTTTACGAAAGCGATGAACTGGACAATCTTACTGAAGAAGAGCAGCGTGTCACCTGGCTGACCTACAATAACTTTGCACGCAATGGCGCCACCCTTGATGGTGAGAAAAAAGAGCGCTATGCACAAATCAATCAGGAACTAGCCAAGCTACATACCCAATTTTCCAATAACATTCTCGCTGATGAAGAAGGTTATGTCACTTACATTGACGAAAACGAGCTAAGCGGCCTGCCCGAATCATTTGTTAAAGCCGCCGCAGCTGCAGCAAAAACCCGAGGTCGTGATGGCGAGTACGCTATTACCAATACACGTTCCTCTATGGATCCGTTTCTGACCTATTCTGATGAGCGCGAGCTGCGCGAAAAAGTATGGCGCACCTATTACAACCGGGGTGACAATAACGATGCTCAGGATAATAATGAAATCATCAAACAAATTTTAACGTTGCGGGACGAACGCGTTGAATTGTTAGGTTATGATAACTATGCCTCCTGGCGGTTAGAAGATCGAATGGCCAAAACACCTGAAAATGCCATGGATTTAATGATGAAGGTATGGCCGGCGGCCACCGCCCGGGTTGAGGAAGAAGTGGCTGATATGCAGGCTATCGCCGATGAGCAGGGCGACGACATCACAATTAAGCCATGGGATTACCGCTATTACGCAGAAAAAGTGCGTAAAGCAAAATACGACCTGGATTCTAACGAAGTTAAACAATATCTACAGTTAGGCAAGCTCCGGGAAGCGATGTTTTATGTAGCAGGCCGTTTGTTTAACTTTGAGTTCACACCCATCGAAGAAGGCACAGTGCCGGTATTTAATCCTGAAGTAAAAGTCTGGGAAGTGACCGACAAAACCTCTGGTGAGCATATTGGTCTATGGTACCTTGACCCGTTTGCCCGCAAAGGGAAGCGCTCCGGTGCGTGGGCGACTACCTACCGCGATTACATCACTTTTGATGGTGAGCAAACTGTACTGGCGTCCAACAACTCTAACTTTGTACAGGGCGCAGAGGGCGAGCCAACACTTATTTCATGGGATGATGCAGAAACCTATTTCCATGAATTTGGTCATGCCCTGCATTTCCTGTCTGCCGATGTAGCCTACCCAACCTCACACTCTGGTGTGCGTGACTACACGGAATTTCAGTCACAGTTGCTGGAGCGCTGGCTAACCACTGATGAGGTTATCGATAACTATCTGGTTCACTACAAAACCGGCGAGCCAATTCCTGATGACCTGGTGGCGAAGATAAAACGTGCATCTACCTTCAATGAGGGGTTCAAGACCACAGAGTATATGGCCTCCGCTATCATGGATCTGAAGTATCACACCATGGATCCGGAAAATATCGACCCAGATAAGTTTGAAAAAGAACAGCTTGAGAAGCTGGGCATGCCAGAAGAAGTGGTAATGCGCCACCGCAGTCCGCATTTTGGCCATATCTTCTCTAGCGAAGGCTATGCTGCGGCCTACTACGGCTACATGTGGGCCGAAGTACTTACTGCAGATGCGGCCGAGGCGTTTGCCGAAGCACCAGGCGGCTTCTACGACGAGGAGATGGCTGACAAGCTGGTTAAGTACTTATTTTCTGTGCGAAATGCCATGGACCCGGCAGAGGCTTATCGCAAGTTCCGGGGCCGCGATGCCAAAGTCGACGCGTTGATGCGAGACCGCGGTTTTCCACTGCCTGATGAGCAAGAGAAAAACTAAGCATCTGACCTTAACCCGCCGCGCCCGCGGCGGGTTTTAGTATGCATCCCGCCTTTCACCGCCTCTTTTTTGACCACCGCAAAACCTACCGCCGTTTTTATCTCAACTAAAGATAACTGATGTCGATAACGATAGTTATAAGCAAACACTCTTAATAGTCGTCGTATCGTTATAGCAACCCCGGCGCCTGCATTGTTGTGGTAATAACATGAAATTAAGCATCTTCAGCATTAAACAAAAACTTATCTTTCTCCTTATCATTGCCGTGCTGGCTACCACTATTCTGGTGAGCATCGTCAATCAATTACTCACCCGGGATCTTATCCGTTCATCTGTAGAAAACTCAGAGCTGCCCAATATTGTAAAACGACTGGCTAACCGTGTGGATAAAGAAGTCAGTATGATGGCGGCCGTGGCACATAGTATCGCCACCAACCCGGACATTCTTAAATGGTCTGCTAGTGGTGCCCCGGCGCAAGGTGAACAGTCTATGGTGAATTATTTAAATTCGCTGGCCAGTTACAATAATCTTAGCGTGGCATCCTTTGCCGATCGGCAGACATTCAATTACTGGAATCAGGAAGGGTTTTTGCGCACGCTGAAAAATGATGAGATGGATGGTTGGTTTTTTGCTTATAAAGACAGTGGCCAGCAAACATCTTACAGCTTATACAATGATCCGGTCAGAGGATTCCAGCTTTACGCTAACTACCAGCAAGTTGATGGGCGCGGCATGTCTGGTGTGTCTAAATCGGTTGATGAGTTGGTGGGTATACTGAACCAGGTCAGAGTAGCCCAGACCGGCAAAGTCTTTCTAACGGATGCATCAGGTACAGTTATTGCGCATTCAGATGAAGATAAACTTGGCAACAGCACGCTGGCTAGCCTGACCAACGAAGCGACCAGCAATCAGCTTCTTACCAACAGTAATTTTACTCTGGCGGAGTTTGACCACAGCCGTGGCGGTTTTCTCTTAGCCGCCAGCTTTATTCCCAGTGCAAACTGGTATGTGGTGGCCCAGGTACCAGAGCATGAATTATATGCGGATCTAAACACCGCCACCCAGGAATCTTTGATTTGGTCTTTAGGTGTCGCCGCGATTTTTGCGCTAATCGGGGTATTGTTTGCAGCCTCGATTACCCGCCCACTAGAGCATCTGGCTGATGCTTTTCAGAGTCTGGGCCGTGGTAACGGCGATTTGACCAGCCGGTTGCCAAAACCGCCACAAAAAGAAATGCGCAGACTGGTGGAAGGATTCAACCAATTCATTGAGTCACTGCACCAGACCATTTCCTCCATCGTCACTGATAGCGAACAGGTTCGCCTGGCCGCCGGTCAGGTTACTGAAAGCACGCGGATAACCCGTTCTAATAACCAGACCCAACGCGACCGCACCGTTCAGGTCGCCACCGCTGTCACACAGATGGCAAGCTCTGTACAGGAAATAGCGCGTTCCGCTCAGTCAGCCGCTGATAACGCTCAGCATTCAACCCAAACGACACATCAGGGACATTCACTGACAAAAAACACGGTTGTTCAGATTGATGCCCTGGCAGATCAGATTGCCAAGGTTGCTGATACCATTTCAACATTGAATACGCATACCTGTGCTATTGGCAGTATTTTGGATACCATCAGAGGTATTTCAGAACAAACCAATTTACTGGCCTTGAATGCGGCTATAGAAGCTGCCAGAGCCGGCGATCATGGCCGGGGCTTTTCGGTGGTGGCCGATGAAGTACGCACACTGGCGCAGCGCGCTGCGGAGGCGACCGACGAAATCCAACAGAAGATAGACAGCTTTCAAAAAGACAGTGAACAGGCTGTGAGCCAGATGCAAAATAGTCGTGAGCAGACCTCTGCAGTCGTTCACAGCGCCCGGGAAATTGATGAGCTGCTTACCACCATCGCGCAGAGTACCCTACAGATTAATGATATGAACACCCAGATTGCCACCGCCACAGTGCAACAATCATCTGTGGTAGAAGATATAAATAAAAATATAAACGAGATTAGTGACAACAATGAGGACAATCTGGCGACAGCATCTCAGTTGGTCAGTGCCAGTGAGCAGTTGGATCTGGTGGCGCAAAACCTGTCCAGACAGGTAAGTCATTTCCGCCTTTAACCCTTGCAGGGCGGCAATGTGCTCGTGCCGCATTTACTGTAGTTTCACGCGAATCAGTCTGGCATCCTGTAGCGGCGAGGCCTCCTGGGTGAGCCAGACTTCTCCGCTTGCTGCCACACAGACGCCCTCAACCTGACCAAAATCTTCAAGTTCGCTTATCCCGGTAACCGCGTAGGTCTCGCTTAATGTCGCCAGAAAGGGTCGCAGGAAGCCCAACAGGTTGCTGGTGTAACCGACGACTACATAGCGCTGATTGTGCTCGTCCCAGTCTGCGCCGGTAATAATCCCGGGCAAGCCATCGATGTCGGCTACCGGTGTGAGAACCTGGGCGGTTGGGGAGGCGTCAATTTCATAAACATGGGCGATGTCACTCTCCCAGCTTTTAGAAAACATAACCAGTTTGTTGTTCTTTATAGTCAGCGCTTCCGCATCGTAATCATGGTTGTAAGGGAAGTTTGCTGCAGGGTTGTTGCCTTCATATGTTAGTCGGTATGACTGTTCTTTTTGATAGGTCTGCCGGTTTACCTGCCGGATGGAGACATAGTTACGCTGCCCGCGATTATTGCCGATATCGCCAATAAAAAAGAAATCATCGTTGGCGGTAATGGCCTCTATATCTTTATTGGGCAACGATAATTCCTCAAGCCGGCTAATGGTGCCCTGATCATTAAGAAAATATAACGTCGATGAATTGCCGGAATCATTTACCGTGACCGCACCATCTTTAGTACAAAAAAGTCCTGAGCTTTCGTTTATTTCATCGGGCAACGGTGTATGTTTAACCATTGTCACCGTTAGCGCAGATTGGGGGGTAGAGGCGGCACATCCGCCGGCTCCCACTGTGATAAGTAATACAAATAGTATGCTTGCAGCGATAATGCTGTGATTCATCGACGTTACTACCTCAAAAATATGAACGCTTTTGCTTCGTGGCGACTGATAAATGAAGACGGCCAGTATGCAGACGAGGATCACAACTGTTTCCCCCTCGACTCATCCGTCTTGCGCTAAAAACAGTACAAAGCATCAACTATAAAAACTTCAACACGCTTCGCGCAATCTTAACAGCGCATTGTATTTGTAAGGGAATTTACCTTGTCAGAGTCATTAATCAGTCTAGTCAGTGTTGGCCTGCTATCAATTGCCTGCCAGTTTCTGGCCTATAAGATTCGTTTGCCCGCCATACTTCCGCTGCTTCTTGTGGGGATTCTCGTGGGCCCGGGACTTAATCTGCTTAATGCAGATGATTTATTCGGCGATTTATTATTTCCAGTGGTATCGTTGTCAGTCGCAATAATCCTCTTTGAAGGGGCACTGACGCTGCGTTTCAAAGATATTCGCGGCCATAGCAATATGGTCAGAAACCTTTGTAGTATTGGCGTGCTGGTAACCTGGATTGTGTCGACGCTGGCCGCGCATTATGCATTAAGCTTATCCTGGCAGCTGTCATTTTTGTTTGGCGCGATCGTTACCGTGACAGGCCCGACTGTCATCATCCCCATGATTCGAACTGTACGGCCCCAGAGTAACGTTTCCAACATCTTGCGCTGGGAAGGGATTATCATCGATCCAATCGGTGCCCTACTGGCTGTTTTAGTCTTTGAATATATCGTGGCTTCTCAGGCAGAGGCGATTACCCACACCCTGGTGGCATTTGGCAAGACCGTCGGCATCGGTATTGTTCTGGGATTGTTGGCCGGCTACTCACTGGGTTACTGTCTGCGTAAAAAATGGATCCCCCATTATCTTCAGAATACTGCTGTTCTGACCATTGTGCTGGGCGCCTTTGCTGCATCAAACTATGTTGCTCATGAGTCAGGATTGCTGACAGTTACCATTATGGGCATGGTGCTGGCAAACATGAAAAATGTCGACGTCGACGATATCCTAGAATTCAAGGAAACCCTCAGCGTACTGTTAATTTCCGGGCTGTTTATTTTACTTGCTACCCGTCTGGAGTTTCAGGCAATCGCCAATGTTGGATCGGGTATCGTGCTGGTTCTGCTTGCAGTCATGTTTGTAGCCAGACCATTATCGGTGGTTATCTCGGCAATCGGCACCCAGCTTAACTGGCGCGAGATAGCGCTGATTAGTTGGATCGCTCCCCGCGGTATCGTGGCAGCCGCCGTCTCTGCCTTATTTTCGCTTAAACTGGAACAAATCGGCTATGAAGGTGCCGGTGTTATTGTACCGATTGTATTTCTGGTGATTATTACTACCGTTGTGGTCCAAAGTCTGACCGCCAAGCCAGTGGCATCGCTACTTAAGATGCGTGCGCCGCCGCCCAATGGTTTCTTAATTTTTGGTGGCAGCAAATTCAGCCGGCTTATGGCTGAGGAAATGATTGCCCAGGACATTCCGGTTACTATTGCAGATACCAACTGGGATGCTGTCAGAGAAGCCAGAATGCTCGAAATACCGGCTTATTTTGGTAATCCGGCATCGGACCACGCTGCTCGTCACATGGATATGGATCGTTTAGGCAGAGTCCTGGTAATGTCCCCTTACAAACAGCTTAACCCTGTGATTGCCTATCACTTCGAATACACGCTTGGCAAAGACAAGGTGTGGGGCCTGAATACTAATGAGCAAACTGCACGGCCTAGTCATCAGGTTGGGGAAAGATACGCAAAACGCACAACACTGTTTGATGAAGGCGTTACATACGGTTATCTGGCCACTGCGGTGTCACATGGCGCTGTCGTAAAGACAACCCGCATCACTGAAGAATTCACGTATGAAGATTATTTAGAACAGTATGGAGATCGGGTGATTCCGCTGATTGCCATTGATGCTGAAAATAGATCACATGTAATTTTACTGGGGCAGGATTTAGAGGTTGCACCGGACTGGCGCCTAATCAGTCTTATTCGTTCAGAGGATGAGCCTGTTTAAAAAAATGCACCCTGTCTTGTGACAGGGTGCGTCTCCCTGGAGGTATGGAAAGGCGGCGTTTTATTAAGAAAAACAGAATGGTTATTTTTTTACCTGCTCTATTCCACGGCTAATATTTTGCAAACAACAAGCCAAGATTATAAATCATTGTTTTATATAATTATTGTAAATTTTTGTTTATAACCACTCTGGCCAGTAGTAAAGTATTGGTGCAACATGTCTTACCAGTGCACCAATGCTGGGTTCACTTTACAATCAGTTAGTAATTTTTTGCAGACAATATAATGTCTTATCCAACGCGCCGCTGTTTTCAGCAAGGACCTGCTTTGCGGCCTGTCCGGCCTCTGATGCTTCCGCAGGCCTGTCAATCCACCGTTGAATACAACGTGTGATCTCCGCCGTATTGCCTACTACATGCAAAGCGCCGCTACTTTCTAAATACTCACAAATAACCGGATTATTGTAAGTGTGTGGCCCCATCATGATAGGTATGCCAAAAGCGGCTGGCTCAAGCGCATTATGGCCGCCACGGTCTGCCAGCGACCCACCTACAAAGGCAACATTCGCGCAGCTGTAAGCTTCATTCAGGCGGCCCATTTCATCCAACAGCACAACCTCGGTTTCATCATCACAGGCCTCGTTAGTAGACGTGCGAACAAAACGCTTATGTTTGCTGGCCAGAAGATCGGCAACCTCATCAAAACGTTCAGGATGCCGGGGCACCAGAAAGAGAAGCGGACTGCCAGTGCTCGGACCGGGCTGCAACTGGTCAATAGCAGCAATCAAAGTTTGCTCTTCAGGTGCGTGAGTGCTTCCGGCTACAATTATAAACCGGGTGGAACGATCAAGATTATTGAACTCAGCGTTCAGTTCATCGCCCAGTGATACTGCCTGATCGAACTTTATATTGTTGGTCAGAACCAGATTTCCTTCAGGCATTCCCAGATGCAGATAGTTATTATAATCACGCATCCCTTGTGCACATACACAGGATAATTTTTTCAGCATAGGCAAAAACAGCCCGCGCAGTTTCCCATAACGCTTAGCAGAGCGATCAGTCATACGTGCATTCACAACCATTACAGGAATCTGCTTTTTCCAGCAGGCATGAATAAGATTAGGCCATAACTCTACTTCCGTGATGCATACCGCTTTGGGACGAATACGCGACAGCATCCAGCGCATGGAAAATGGAAAATCAAAGGGTAAATAAAAGTGGTGCACTGTTTTGCCAAAAATGGCGCGCACCCGAGCTGAGCCTGTGGGCGTGGTCGTGCTGATACTAATTGCAGCTGTTGGCTCATGCTGCATGATCTGGCGAATCAGACAGGACGCGGCGACAACCTCACCTACAGACACACAATGAAAAAAATAGCCGCCGGTTTGCTCAGGTCTGGCAACGCAACCAAACCGCGACAAGAAGTGGCGACTATCATGGCGCTGTTTGCGGACACCTCGTTTTAATAGACTGAGGTAAGCAAGTGGCGCCGCCAACACCAGCAGGATGCTATACAGCCATCGTAGTGCTGTTTGTGCAACAGTTTCTTGATAACGGTGTTGTTCCACGGTTCACTCCTGTTTACGTTGACCCAAGGCGATAAGGGCAACCTGATAGTGGGACATAGCAGTTAATATGTATTATACAGATAAGATTTCTTTTTGCGTGTCTTGCCAGAGTACCTTGAGCAGCAACGGTAGTGTGCCAGTCTAACAGACACAAAAAAGCCGCTCCTGAGAGCGGCTTTTTTAGTTTCTGCAAAAGCAGCGCGATTAAACGCCCGCTTTTTCTACAACGCTAACCAACGTCCAGGTTTTGTTCTTGGACAGAGGACGACACTCGCGAATAGTCACGGTATCGCCTTCATTGGCAGTGTTGTCTTCATCATGGGCGTGAAGTTTAGTAGAACGCTTCATGAACTTCCCATAGATAGGATGCTTAACGAACCGTTCAACAACAACAGTGATAGTTTTATCCATCTTGTTGCTAACCACACGACCTTGTACTGTACGAATTTTTTGCTCAGTCATTACGCATCAGCCTTTTGAGTCAGAATGGTTTTAACACGCGCGATGTTACGACGCACTTTTTTCAACTGATCAGATTTTTCAAGCTGACCGGTTGTGTGCTGCATGCGCAGGTTGAACTGTTCGCGTAGCAGGTTCAATAACTCTGCATTCAGCTCTTCTACGCTTTTCTCTCTCAGTTCAGTCGCTTTCATTACATCACCGTCCGAGTTACAAAGGTTGTTTTAAATGGCAGTTTTGCCGCTGCCAGTTCAAACGCCTCACGTGCCAGAGACTCAGGAACACCTTCCATCTCATACAGAACACGGCCAGGTTGAATTTGGCATACCCAGTACTCAACGTTACCTTTACCTTTACCTTGACGAACCTCTAGCGGCTTCTCAGTAATTGGTTTATCAGGAAAAACCCGAATCCAGATTTTACCCTGACGCTTAACGTGACGAGTCATAGCACGACGCGCTGCTTCGATTTGGCGCGCAGTCATACGACCACGACCAGTTGCTTTCAGGCCATATGTACCGAAGCTTACTTTGCTACCTGCAACAGCAAGACCACGGTTACGACCTTTATGCTGTTTACGAAATTTCGTACGCTTAGGTTGTAACATGATTAGCCCTCTCGCTTAGCGCTGCGGCCTTTCTTCTTAGGTTGAGCAGGTGGCTGCTCATGGTTTGTAGGCAATCCGCCCAAAACTTCACCTTTGAAGATCCATACTTTCACGCCGATGATACCGTAAGTAGTAGACGCTTCTGATGTCGCATAATCGATGTCTGCACGGAATGTGTGCAGCGGAACGCGACCTTCGCGGTACCATTCTGTACGTGCGATCTCTGCACCGCCCAGACGGCCACTAACTTCTACTTTGATACCTTTAGCACCAAGGCGCATTGCATTTTGTACCGCGCGCTTCATCGCACGACGGAACATAACACGGCGCTCAAGCTGACTAGAGATGCTATCAGCAACTAGCTGACCATCTAGCTCTGGCTTGCGTACTTCAGCAATATTGATCTGAGCAGGCACACCGGCCAGCTTAGATACGTGGTTACGCAGCTTTTCTACGTCTTCGCCTTTCTTACCGATAACAACACCTGGGCGTGCTGTGTGAATAGTCACACGTACACTCTTCGCCGGGCGCTCGATAACAATTTTAGAAAGAGAAGCGTTTTTCAGTTTCTTTGTCAGGTACTGACGTACCTGATGATCGTTGTACAGATTATCCGCATAGTCTGAAGTATTAGCGTACCAGGTAGAAATCCATGGTTTGCTGATACCCAGGCGTATACCTGTAGGATGTACCTTCTGTCCCATTATCTACTCCTAGTTATCCGCTACAACCACAGTGATGTGACTGCTACGCTTAAAGATACGGTCTGCACGGCCTTTAGCACGTGGCTTGATACGCTTCATTGTTGGACCTTCGTCAACGAAGATCTTAGCGATACGCAGCTCGTCAATATCGGCACCGTCATTATGCTCAGCATTTGCAATAGCAGACTCAAGTACTTTCTTAACTAATCCTGCGCTCTTCTTAGAGCTGTACGTCAAAAGCTCAAGAGCTTTCTCAACGTGCATTCCGCGAACCTGATCCGCAACCAAGCGTGCTTTTTGAGCCGACGTGCGGGCAAAACGATGTTTAGCTAATGCTTCCATTTTCCTACCCCTTAACGTTTGCTTTTCTTATCCGCGATATGACCGCGGTAAGTACGCGTTGGCGCGAATTCGCCCAACTTATGGCCGACCATTTCGTCACTAATAATGACAGGTACATGTTGGCGACCGTTATGGACCGCAATGGTCAACCCAATCATATCTGGGATGATCATGGAACGGCGTGACCAGGTTTTAATTGGTTTACGCTCGTTCTTTTCCACTGCAGCCTCTACCTTCTTCAGCAAGTGAAGGTCAATAAATGGACCTTTCTTGAGAGAACGTGGCATGGTGAATCCTCGCTTTTACTTGTTACGACGACGTACGATAAGTTTATCAGTACGCTTGTTGCTTCGGGTCTTCTTACCTTTAGTAGGAGTACCCCAAGGTGATACTGGGTGACGGCCACCGGAAGTACGTCCTTCACCACCACCGTGTGGGTGGTCTACCGGGTTCATGGCAACACCACGAACAGTAGGACGGACACCGCGCCAGCGCGTTGCACCGGCTTTACCCAGAGAACGTAGCATATGCTCTGCATTGCCAACTTCGCCAATTGTGGCGCGGCAATCAGACAATACCTTACGCATTTCGCCAGAACGCAGACGCAAAGTAACATAGTTACCTTCACGAGCCAGGATCTGAGCGTAAGCGCCGGCAGAACGTGCAATCTGTGCACCTTTACCAGGCTTCATCTCGATAGCGTGTACAACTGAACCTACCGGCATGTTACGCATAGGCATAGCATTACCAGCTTTAATCGGTGACTGTGTGCCAGATTGAACCTGGTCACCAGCTTTAATTCCTTTAGGAGCCAGCATGTAACGACGCTCACCGTCTGCATACAAAACCAAAGCAATGTTTGCGGAACGGTTAGGATCGTATTCCAGACGCTCTACAGTGGCTGGAATGCCATCTTTATTGCGTTTGAAATCAATCAGACGGTAGTGATGCTTATGACCACCACCAACGTGACGTACAGTAATACGACCGTTGTTATTACGACCGCCATTCTTGCTGTTTTTTTCCAGCAAAGGTGCGTAAGGCGCACCCTTATGCAGGTCGTGGTTAATTACTTTAACAACGTGACGACGACCGGCAGAAGTTGGCTTAGCTTTCATTAATGGCATTTCTAATCCCCTTCTTACTCAGCGCCACCGACAAAGTCGATGTCCTGACCTTCTTTAAGCGAAACATACGCTTTTTTCCAGTCGCTGCGTTTACCGAAAGACATACCGTGACGCTTAGTCTTACCTTTAACGTTCACAGTGCGAACACCTTCAACTTCAACTTCAAACAGCTTTTCAACGGCTGCTCTTACTTCAGCTTTAGTTGCGTCTTTCGCTACTTTAAATACAACAGTGTTGCCGGTTTCAGCAGCCAGTGTTGACTTCTCTGAAACGTGAGGTGCTTTAAGCACCTTCAGTAGACGTTCTTCATTCATACTAACGCCTCCTCAAGCTGTTTAACTGCATCAGCAGTGATTAGCACTTTTTCAAATGCAATCAGGCTTACAGGGTCGATACCAGCTACGTCACGAACGTCAACCTTATACAGGTTACGTGCCGCAAGAAACAGATTTTCTTCTACTTCTGCAGTCACGATCAGAACGTCGTTCAATTCCAGATCGTTAAGTTTGCCAACAAGATCTTTTGTCTTAGGTGCGTCTACACCGAACTTTTCAACCACAACCAAACGGTCCTGACGTACCAGTTCAGACAAGATGCTTCTGATCGCACCGCGGTACATTTTCTTGTTAACTTTTTGCTCATGGTCACGAGGCTTTGCAGCGAATGCGCGGCCACCACCAACCCAAATTGGGCTGCGGATTGTACCGGCACGTGCACGGCCAGTACCTTTTTGACGCCATGGCTTCTTACCGCCACCACGAACTTCAGCGCGAGTTTTTTGCGCTTTTGTACCCTGACGAGCGCCTGCACCGTAAGCTACAACGACCTGGTGTACCAGAGATTCGTTGAATTCACGTCCAAAGGTCGCTTCGGATACTTCAAGAGCGCTTTGCGCGTCTTTCAATGTTAATTCCATCAGTTCACTCCCCAGACGTTACGCTTTAACAGCTGGCTTGACGATAACGTCGCTGCCAGTTGCGCCAGGTACGGCACCTTTAACCAGTAACAGGTTATTTTCCAGGTCAACACGTACAACTTCCAAAGATTGCGTAGTCACTTGCTTGTTACCAAGCTGACCAGCCATTTTCTTACCTTTGAAAACTTTACCTGGTGATTGGTTTTGACCAATTGAACCAGGAGCACGGTGCGACAAAGAGTTACCGTGTGTCATACGTTGTGAACTAAAGTTCCAACGTTTGATAGCACCGGCAAAACCTTTACCTTTAGATGTACCTGTTACATCAATTTTTTTAGTGTCGTTGAAGATTTCAACAGTGATTTCACTGCCCACTTCAATATCGTCACCTTCGTTGTCTCCCAGGCGGAATTCCCAGAAACCGCGACCGGCGTCAACACCTGCTTTAGCAAATTGACCTGCTTCAGCTTTGTTGATGCGGTTCGCTTTCTTGGTTCCAGCAGTAACCTGAAGAGCGCGATAACCGTCAGTATCATCAGTGCGTAACTGAGTAACTCGGTTTGGGGTCGCTTCAATAACAGTCACAGGGATAGATGTGCCATCTTCAGTGAAGATGCGAGTCATACCCACTTTACGACCGACTAGACCAATCGCCATTGTTATAACCCTCTCTTGTTAGCCCAGGCTGATTTGAACATCAACGCCGGCAGCCAAGTCCAAACGCATCAGAGCATCAACTGTTTTATCAGTTGGCTCAATGATGTCTACCAAACGCTTGTGAGTACGAATCTCATATTGATCACGTGCGTCTTTATTCACGTGAGGAGATGTCAACACCGTATAGCGTTCTTTGCGAGTAGGCAGAGGAATTGGACCGCTGACCTGAGCACCAGTACGTTTCGCCGTTTCAACGATTTCAGCCGTAGACTGATCGATCAACTTGTGATCAAACGCTTTCAAACGAATACGAATTCTTTGATTTGGCATCGATTAAGCTCCAATCGAAAGAACAAAAAAATTCACCCTTTCTCTTCCCTTTTTGGTACGGAAAGAAAGGATGTGCGTAAACCGGTGGTTCCAAATCGGAACCCTGTTCTTATTTCTAGCACGCCAGCAACAGGTTTTGACATCCCTAAGGATTGGAACGCGTTACTTTGGCATCCACCCTAAAAGCAGTGTGGTTGCGGCTAAAACTTTTTGCCCTTACTTGGGCAGAGGCGCGCATTATATATAGATAAGACTAATTTGCAAGCCCTATTCGCAGAAAAAGTAAACAGCGGCTGTTTTTGTCAAATAATGTTCAAGCCCGGCCTTCCTTTTTATTCACTGTGTAAATGCATTGCTAATGCAAACCAAGTAAACGCACCTTTAACGCAGTTTCCCAACGGCTTCTTTGCCCGGTTGTGGGAGGCCCGGCTAGTGGCGCAGACGGCTGTACATTAGCACTGAGTGTCGACTAAAAGATTGCTGCGTTCATCCGATAAGTATAAGGTGAAGATTATTCTGACAAATTCTATTAGTAAATGAATTCCTGCTCTGAGCTTTGCTTAACGCAGGTACAATGATTCGACAAAACGACGGCGCAGTTAGCAGATTAGTAATGATGATAAACAGTGACCAGCATAAGCTGGATGAAATAAGTACAACCCTGAGTAACCACTCAACCTTAATGGGCGCATATTCTGAACTGGAAAAAATACTATTATCGTTATTTGATGCATCTCGCATGAGTATTTTTCAGCGTCGTCGCCAACATCAGGATTTGGTTGCCCGTTTTAAAACCGGCAAGGAAACCACGGAAATCAAGGTTCCTATCAGCCCCTTATCCATTGCCGGGTATGTTGCCCTGGCACAGCTACCTGTTCTTATTAGCGATCCCTATGACACTAATGAACTGGGCAGTGTTCATCCCCGCCTGCGCTTTGCGGATAAGTTCGATAAGTCCAGCTCCTTTAAAACCCACAACATATTGTGTGTGCCTATACTCAATGCAGGCGTGCTGCTGGGTGTAATGCAAATAATTAATAAAAAAAATGGCGCATTCGACGATACCGACCTGGATCTGGCCAGACAAGTCTGTGAAATTCTGGGCCAGAAATTTCGCTACGAACTCGGTGGTACAGCCAACCCTTTCGACTCTTTGTTGCACCAGGGATTGATAGAAGAGCGCGCACTTAAAGAGTTACTTGATAGCTCGCAGGACCACCGTCATGTCGTACAACGCCTGATGACCGAATCCCGGTTGTCAGAAGCCCAGATTGGCAATTCACTTTCAATACACTACCAGGTGCCGTATCTGCCATATCTACCCGACAAATACCATCTTTATCAAAATGACAGTAAGCTGAATCTGTCTTATCTGAAACGTAACGTAGTGGCAGTGATAGCCGACGTTCACGATAATCCCATCGTACTAATGGCGGAACCCAACAATGCGGCCCTGCTCATGGAAATCGAAAGCGCCATGGGGATTGATGCCTACGACATTGCGGTGGGTCTGCCCACCCAGATTCTTCAGTATCTGGGTGAAGGTAGTGGCGGCGCGGCGCCCGGTGAGATGAGTGAAATTCTGGATGAAATTGGCTCATCGTCTGATGAGAATGATGAACAAGCGGATGAGTTGTCGGACGATGCACCAGCAGTAGTTCGCTTGGTCAGCCGCATTTTACAAGATGCCAAACGACTAAATGCGTCGGATATTCACGTGGATCCGGAAAAGTCCGGCCCCACCCGTGTGCGTATGCGTATCGACGGCGTCTGTCGCGATATGAATCAGATCCCCCGCGGGCACCATAGCGCAGTGATAGCGCGAATCAAAATCATGTCCAATCTGAATATCGCCGAAAAACGTGTCCCTCAGGATGGCAAGCTTACATTTGGTATGAATGGCCAGCCCGTTGAAGTGAGGGTAGCGACTATTCCTACTGTCGCCGGTGAAGGTGTAGTAATGCGTATACTGGCCTCTGGTGGCGCCATGCCAATTGATAAAATGAACCTCGCTCCGGCCAACATGGCGCGCCTGGAAACTATGATCAAAAAGCCGCATGGTATATTGCTGGTAGTGGGCCCAACCGGTTCCGGTAAGACCACCACCCTGCACGCTGTTTTAGGCTATCTGAATTCACCGGATAAAAAAATCTGGACAGCAGAAGACCCGGTAGAGATTACCCAGGCCGGACTACAGCAGGTTCAGGTGAGCCCTAAAATTGGCTTTACCTTTGCCAACGCGCTGCGAGCATTCTTGCGGGCCGATCCGGATATCATTCTGATTGGTGAGATGCGGGACAAAGAAACCGCCCATGCCGGTATTGAAGCTTCCCTGACGGGTCACCTGGTGTTATCCACACTGCATACCAATTCAGCACCTGAAACCATAACCCGCTTACTTGATTTAGGCCTGGATCCGGTGAACTTTTCCGATGCCTGTGTAGGTATACTGGCTCAGCGCCTGATTCGGACGCTTTGTAGCAACTGCAAAGAAACCTATCCTGCCAGTCAGGAAGACATTGCGTTTATTCGGCGTCAGTACGGTGATAAACACATCGATGAGCTTAATTTGCCCGAGCCTTTGATGCTGTATAAAGGTGCCGGCTGTGATGAATGCGGCGGTACCGGCTACCGCGGACGTACCGGCGTTCACGAACTATTGGGTATGACGCCAGAGTTACGTTCGCTTATTTACAAAGAATCCAGCGTTGCAGCGATGAAGTCCCAGGCTATGAACGATGGCATGCGTACACTGGTACAGGATGCCTTATTTAAAGCAGTTAAAGGCGATACTGATATCGCTCAGGTACAGATAATCAGCGGCGCAGAATAATCTTACCGGGTAGTTTCCTGCCTGGTAAGACAGGTGATTTACCACGCTGAGAGTTGCTGCTTTCAGCGTCAACTTATATTCAGTTAAACCTAAATTCCCGGTTAGGCTTATACATGTTTGTTTATGGCAATATCACGCTGCAGGATCGCCTTGCCCCGCTGTCTGCACGTATGTCTAGCCGCTGGCATATTGCTAATCTTTTGTCGCTTCTTACCAGTTAGAGAATCGTGTATGTTTGCTGTCGATTTTGAAATCCTTATTGCCGCTTTACTACTTTTTGCCGGCATACTGTCCAGTAAACTATCACCCCGTCTCGGCTTACCCATGCTGGTGTTATTTTTAATTGTCGGCATGCTGGCTGGCGAAGCCGGGATTGGCGGTATACAGTTTGATAACGCCACCACAGCGCATGCGTTAGGCACGCTGGCGCTGGCTGTCATACTTTTTGATGGGGGGCTGCAAACCTCTATGTCGGCCATCAGGCTTGCCTGGAAACCTGCATCTTTGTTATCGACCGCGGGTGTGGCGATTACTGCCGGTATCACCGGGGTAGCTGCTGCATATATTCTGGGTATTCCCTTATTGGTAGGGCTCTTACTTGGCGCTATCGTAGGCTCTACCGACGCTGCTGCTGTTTTTTCTATTCTGCGAAGCGCTGGTATTCATATAAAACCACGCCTCAAATCGACCCTGGAAATTGAAAGTGCGTCGAATGATCCCATGGCTATTTTTCTGGTGGTCGGCTTATTAGAGCTTATTACCGGAGACATGACCCTGGGCCCGGATATGGCCCTTCTATTTATTAAACAAATGGGTATCGGCGCCGTCACCGGGCTTTTTATTGGATGGGTTGCCATCAAAATGATCAACCGTATTGAACTTATCGCTGCCGGTTTATATCCGGTTCTAATTGCGGTGTGTGGCGCTATCGCATTTGGCGCAGCGGCATCACTGGGGGGCAGTGGATTTCTGGCAACATTTATAGCCGGTGTCATTATTGGCAATAGTCGGTTTGTATTTCAGCAGGCCACATTCTTGTTTATGGACGGGCTGGCGTGGCTTAGCCAGATTGCCATGTTTGTGATGCTTGGATTGCTGGTCAATCCACCACTTTTACTTGATGTATGGGCAGAAGGCCTGGTAATAGCTATTATTCTGGTGTTTATCGCCCGCCCTTTGGCAGTCGCCCCCCTGCTTGCCTTGACCGGTTTTTCCGCTCGCGAAACAACGCTGATTTCCTGGGTGGGGTTACGTGGTTCTGTCCCTATTATCCTGGCGATTTTTCCTTTACTGTTTGGGATAGATGAGGCTGGCCTGGTCTTCAATGTAGTATTTTTTGTGGTACTGCTGTCAGCAACCGTGCAAGGCTCAACCTTACCCTGGGCTGCTCGTAAACTCAAACTTACCCAGTTGCCTCCGGCCTGCCCCGTTAAGCCTCTGGAAATACCTTCGCTGGGCGGGGTGAACGCAGATATTGTAGAAATTGTATTGGGCGAGCGGTCACGCGCCTGCGGCTATACTCTGCAAGCTCTACCGCTACCCGAGGGCGTTAACATCGTGATGTTGGTCAGGGATAAAAAAGTGCTCCCGCCTCAACCCAGTACTAAGTTGCAGCCTGATGACCATCTGTTTATTACACTGAGGCCGCAATTGCGTGCCTATCTGGACGCCCTGTTTCACTGCAGCGAAGAATCAGTGGATACGTCGCTGCATACTGCGGTTCAACTTTCCGCGGACACGCCACTAAGTGCCCTGGCCTATTTTTATGACGCGCCGTTTGCCGAAGATGACCACAGACTTGCCGCCCACTTCCTTGAAGAGCATCTCACAGAAGTCGAAGCCGGTGCGCTGGTTGAGCAGGCCCATTGCTCATTGGCAGTACATACTCTGGAAGAGGGCATTATTCGCCAGGTTACTTACTCCCCGGGTTGACATTACCATGCCGTCTTCGGTTTAAGCTCCAGCTTCCCGAACACGGAGGCGTCAATATAGCCGCGGTTTTTATCGCCATTTACCGGTTCTATCGCATGGGACCCGATAAAATGTTCGCGCGTATCGCTGCCATCGTTATCGCAATAGGCCAACATAAATCCAATGATTTTGTTAGCTTTCAGGTTTACCGGATCGCCGGGAGAGGCGGTGTTAAATGTATCAGGGTAAAGCTTAACAGCCACCTCCCAGACAATACGGTAAGGCGATTCTGTTTGGCGTGTCCATTTACTCGTTACGTGATCGTTAAGCAGGATGACGCTGTTGTCGTTTTGCGCGTTACCAAAGTCAGCTACATTACCATCCAGGGCAATATGGTAAGCGAACGCATTGAAACTGTATAAATGGTTGCCACCAGAGGCATCTTCATCGATAAAAATTTCCAGACAGTCATCGTCCCAGTATGCGTCCTTTGGATCAGGATGGGTATCAATGAGGACATCGTCAGTGATCTCTGCCAGCAAATACAGATAGTCTTCATCCCAAAGCAGCTTGTATCGTCCTGAAAAATCTTCGCTTGTCGGCATATCACCTATGATGTGGTGGTCCAGCGCGTACCAGTCAGCATGTTGCCAGTCTTTCTCTTGCGCCTTTCCATCAATGGTAATCTTTGACGTAGCCGGGTATACAGGCTGTGGTGAAGACACTGCCTCGGCAGAACAACTGGCACTAGCCAGCAATAAAAGTGGAAATAAGCGGTTCATGGACGTCCTTTTGTTAGCAATTGCATAATTTTTACAGAAGTTGTTGTCAAAAAGTGTCAGCTTTTTAAACAGTTTTCCATCGTGCACTTTGGCCACTTTTAAAAGACTAAAAATTGTACTTGTTTTTCAGTTTGTTAAGTGGAATTGCCAGCTGTCAATTTTTTGGCACTGTCAATGCATCAATATTAAAGCGGTGAAGGACACAATCGCAACGGTTTTCGAAAACACAGACTGACATGAGGGCGGTGCTGTTTTGATAAAACAGCCTGATACGATAAATGACGCTTAATCAATTACCTGCTTATGCTACATCTTTAGTCCAGGCTCAGCGTGAAACGCACGTTTCTACGGAAGCAATCCCGCGCACTGCACGCATACCATCCGGCTCTGGCCTCAATACTGATGCGGAAGGTCAGCGCGAACATAGCCATCAGAATGCCCGGGCATATCATGATGCATTAAGATCTTCTCGCCGTCGTCGTAAATATGATACTCCGCAAGTGTTACGTAAAGATAGTACAGTCACTTCATTGCCTGAAAGGCAGTGGAAAAATGCAGCGGCTGAAGAAAAACGCTGCCCTTCTACCGGGATTTATACTGACTGCGGGAATGACCATAATGTCGATGCGACCATTCAACAGCTACGTGACAAAGCGTTGATGCTGCAGTTAGTTATAATGAATAACCCGGGTGGTTTTTTTAGTGCGACATCCCGTACGCTTCTTGAGCGCTTGAAACATATACAGCATGTTTTGCAGCGCGAGGTGGAACACGAGGCAGAACGACTGAGACATTACCAACCCAATACAGATCGTTGTGGTAATCTGATTGATGAAGTCAGCTAGCGGGCGCTTCCGCGATACGATCCTGGTACTGGCTTGGCGTTTCGTTACAGCTGGCTTTAAAGCTTCGGCTAAAATACGAGGTTGTATTAAATCCCACTTCGTATGCGACTTCCGTAACCTGGTGTCCCTGACTCAACATAATTTTCGCCCGATGGATACGATATTCCTTCAGGGTTTCGCTAAAACTCATTGCAAAAATAGCCCTTAACTTTCGCGACAATTGCCTATCACTCATCGCCAGAGCGCTGGCGGCCTCGAGTTTGCCAAATCCTTCCTCTTGATAATGCGCTGCCAACAGATTAATAAACCGTGTGTAGAAAGCCTGATCCCTGGCGTTTTCGAATTCGGGAATAGCGAAAGGTGAGAGGGCGTTGACGCTATTTTTCTCATGAGAACTCCGAGCATGCCGGCCCACCAGGTTATGAACAGTATAGCGTAATTCACCAATATCAACCGGTTTGACCAACACATTGTCAATACCAAGATCAACACACTTTTGCATTATATTGGTCGAGGGCACTTCGCTGATAAGCAGAAAAGGAATATGATTAAACCGACTGTCGGCCTTCATTGCACTTATTAGCTGGTACCCATCACAATAGGGCATGTTCGTGTCGCTGATTACCAGACAGGTTGGCACAGCTGCCATAACCTGTAATGCATGCTTACCATCAGTTGACTCAAGACAGTTATAATCTGACTTTAGTGCATCAGCAAGATACTGACGCATGTCGGGGTTGTCCTCCACAATCAGAACAACTGGCCGATTAGTTTCTACCCGGGGCAATTTGGGTAATACTTCCGTGACCGCCGGAGCAGAAGCGCTAAGCCCTTCAGACAGGTTTATAAGCGGCAGATAAACAGAAAAACAATTGCCTTTAACCGGGTCGCTATCAAGCCCGAACCAACCTGCATTGGCCAGTGTAGCTTCTCTTACCAGCGAAAGCTTAGGCGACCAATCCCCCTCTGTTTTATCCCCGTAGCTGGCCACATTATCAAATATACTGGCTTGCTCTTCCTCGCTCATGGCGGGCTCTGAATCGCGTATCTGAATAACCAGGTGCAGTGCCTCACACCGAGTATGTAGTGCTATCTCAGTCCCTTCAGTACATCGCTCTAAAACGCTGGTAACCAAGCTATAGAATATTTTTTCCAATGAGCCAGACAATAGGGTAATAGCGCCGGTAGCGCGCAACCGCGTCGACAAACAAATATTCTTTTGGGAAATTACCGGCTCAAGATTAGCCAGCAGCCTGGGGATATGTTGCCTTATCTGGTAGGTCTGTTTTTTGCGCTTTTTAGATTGCTCCAGCTGTTCTATTTCAGTCATCTGGTTGATAAGAAGATGCAGCCGCTTTGCATTTCGAGCCATTACATTGATGCGCTGGCCATTGCCGGTATCATTTGGGTTTTCCTTAATGTACTGCAACGGCCCTAGTATAAGCGCCAGCGGCGTCTGTACTTCTCTGGCGACCTTAAGGAAAACCTGATGCTTGCGGCTTAAGAGCGTTTTTATGTACGTTTGCGTATGAGTAAGCTCGTGACGTTGTTCATCGACTTTACCAGACAACGCCTCACTCTGTGCATTCAAACGCTTTTTCAACGCGCGAATTCCAAAGCTAAGTACAACAATAAAAATAAGTATATAGCAGATAAATGCATAGAGAGTCAGCCACCATGGCGGGGCGACGTGAATAATAAGCGAGTTGATTGGGTTTGGTCGGTTGCTGACCTCGAGAACAGTCCTACTTTGGAATATATGTTCTCCCGGAGATAAATCGCTAAAAATAACTTCACTCTCATTACTATCAAGTGATACCCATTGACCATCTATACCATGCATTCGATACTGAATTTTTAGGCTTTCATAATCCAGATAATTTGCCACACCCAGTCTGAATACAATTGAATCTTTATCTGATTCAACTTCCATTTTAGTAGTACCTTCAGAAAAAAGGCTCGTTTCACTGAGATGAGTTTTCTTTGACTCTTCTTTTTTATTTATCGATATCGCTGAAAAAATATGAACCGGCGAGGAATGGTTAAGATACTCTTTGATACTTTCTCGAAGTGAATTGTGGTTGATTATATAAATAAATCTATCGCCGTAAACAGTTGAAATACTGCTCGTAGATCGGATTGCATCGTATTCAAAATCGTTATCTGAAATGCCAAACGTGCGGTCTAGCGGGACAGTGATATCTTTTTTGCTATCAACGTAAAACAATCCTGTGTTAGTGGCGACCAATAATTCCGAGCCAGAAATGCTTCCAATGCCTCTCACCACGCTTTCTTTCAGGATGGCATTATCATACTGGCTATCCTTCTCTGCTATTTTCAATAATGCTCCCTCTGCAGAACAGGTCCACACTTGCTCGTTTGGGTATATATGTATGCAGGCAGTATTCCAGTCCAGGCCTTCGAACGCTTTTTTAAAAACTACTTCTTTATCAGCATTTATCTCTGCGTGATATCCTCCCTGACCAACAACGCCAACATAAATAGGTCCTTCTAAATTATTATTCGAAAGTAGGCTTACCTCACTGACAAAAGGTAAAGGTAATGCCTTACCGTGCTGAAAGCGATAAAGGTTGTTTCCCTGTTTAGAATTTACTACTAAGAAACTTCCGTTTTCACTTAAAGCCGTATCGGTAACTACTCCATTAATTTGGCTTTTTGCAAATATGTTTTCTTTGCCAAGAACCCCTAGAGTACGAAGAGACACACTATAGACATTTCCATCCTCATCAATAACATCGACGCCCTCCGGGAACATTGAAAGAATCCAGGTTTTTTTCGTTGTTGGTAGAGTTATGCGTTTTGAACTATTACTGCTAGAGTCATAAATCGTTACTGCTTTGGGGCTTGTGTACCAAAAGCTGGTTTCGTTTTTAAACGCTATATCGTTAACCAGTCCCGTTTCTATTATTTTATTGTGATTTAAGATTTGTAAGTCGGTTGCATATTCTGGAATAACAAACAAGCCACGCTGAGTATCAGCGCCATAGAGATTACTCTGTTCATCGAATGAAAAACGCCACACGATTTCAACAAAAGCAGTTTGAAATGATGGAAACAAGTGGGTAGGAAGTTGCAACAGCTCACGGTCTTCGTCTACCGTAAACAATCTTTCTGCGGCCACCCATAACCTGCCATTTGGTGCTCTTTTGATTTCATAAACGGGCTCATTCTGCTCAATTCCAATATCTGATGGTCTTGCTGTGACATGTGATATATGGTTACTTTTGAGATCAATACGATGAAGCCCTAAGTCAGAACCAATAAATAAGTTATCTTCTTCTGCATAGAGAGCTGTTAATTTGCTTACTGCGGGAAAGAATTCTTCTATAGAATAGGACACCAACCTTTTTGTTAATTTGTTATAAGCAAACACGCCTTTTCGTTCTTCAATCCACCATAGTTTTTCCTTATGAACATCAAAAGAAATAATATTGCGATTTCGGCCTTCTAATATTTCCGACAGCGCACTTACTTGCTTGCCTGACTCTAGATTGAAAGCAGTTATGTCACTACCGGTGTTAATAAAAATAATCTTATTACGAACTTTTAGGCTCCAGGCCCTGGCGTGCAAAGTATCTGGAACAATCTTCAAGCGCTGGGGCTCCGCAATACCCGGCCACAATGTATAAATTCCGTCGCCGTAAGCCACAAAGACTAAGCGGCCATCTGATAGCGCCGAAACCTCAGTTATAAAGTTGCTCTTGATTATTGAACCCGGAGCGGACTTTGAAATATGAATGACTTCATTACCTATAAGCCCGAATAGGCCGTTTTCAGATCCAAGCCATATACCTGTAGATGTGACTTTTACTGACAAAATAAGTCCAGTCTTATAGTCGGAAAACGCTTTTGTTACTTGCAGGGGAGTTGTGCTGAAGGCGGCAACACTTTTAGATAGCAGCACTATTAAAATTGGGACAACCGGAAGAAGATACCGCATTGATTACATCCTTGTCCTGATATTGAAACATAGAACTTCAAGCGTTCTATACTAAGACTCCAGCTTCCATTGGAGGCTTTTCAACGACATATTTTAAATATAGGGAATGTATATGAAAAAAGGTATTAGCCAAAAGTTGAATACGCTAACGCAGAACGAAATAGAAAAAGTCTCAGGTGGCTTGGTTTCAAAACAGCACTTTGTTGTTACCCATTACGATGAACGCAATATCCTTCCAAGGCTTCCTCCAATAGGCAACCCCAAAGGGCCTTCAAACTAATAAAAATCGCATGCCCGCGCGCTCCGCAGCAATGCGATCATACTCAAAGTCACCTACATACAGGCAGCGGCTGGGGCAAAACCCCCACTCCGCTGCGATATTGAGTAACGCTGTGGGGTCAGGTTTTGGCGGGGCATCTTCGCGCGTTAGTATTTTAGCAATTGGAATTTGATTTGTTTGTATCTTTATCCTGGTCGCTGGCCGGCTGTTGCGGGTAACGATAGCCATTGGCACACCCTGTTCCCGGGAGGCTTCAACCAGCGCTTTACCATTGCTAAGCCAGCGCGCGCCCCTAGCGTCACTCAGTTCCTGTTCAATAACAAATGCAGCCGCCTTGTTTCGCAGCGTCTCGTCACTGATTTCATCAATAAAAGTAAGAATATCCACCTCGGCGGGACAACCAATCTCTTTTCGGATTTGCGTAAAGTCCAAACTCGATTCCACCAGCGTGCCATCTAAATCGAAGATAACACCGTCAACATTTGCAAAATCGATCATATTTTTCTACCCATCCGCTTAACAAAGAATTTTTGGAATATCGCGCCAGTTCGTCGTGTAGTGTGGCGAAAGAAAATTTCGCTTCATTGACCACTTTACGTCAACCCCTTTGGCCGCGACGCCTAATGTATTCTTACCATAACGACGGTTAATCAGGTCCATGCATTGCATTAATTCTGGTTTAGATTGACGTGATTCAAACAAGTCTGGCTGAATCTGATCCTGCGTACAGATGTCAATCGCACCTACACCACTTTTGTGAAATCGAATACCTGGCTGATAAATCTCACGGGCAGCCTGTGTAGTGGCGCGCACCAGACTACTGGTGTCATTTACCGGATAGGCGAATGTATGCTGAACTGACTTGTGATAATGCCCTTGCACCGCGAACGGATTGGCGTGAGCAAAAACCGTTATCACTCTTACCATGCTATTTTGTGCCCGCAGTTTTGCTGCCACCCTTTCAGCATGCCAGGCCAGTGACTGACGTAGTGCAGTTAAATCGGTCACAGGAATACCAAACGCCCGGGTCGAGAAGGTCTGCTTTTTCTCGGTAGGTAAACTGGTCCAATCAAAACAGGGGGTTCCGTTAAGTTCCCTGATGGTGCGTTCGAGTTCAACCGAGAATTGAGCTCGCATGGATCTGGGATCAGCGGCTGCTAATAATTTTGCTGAAGTGATTCCCATATCATTCAGCCGTTTAGATAAGCGTTTCCCTACGCCCCAGATATCATTGGCTTGCAGCTGCGCCAAAACACGATCTAAAACACTGTCATTTACAAGAATTGCTTTGCCCCGGCCGGTTTTACGTTTCTTAGCAACATAGCTAGCCACTTTAGCTAGCGTAGGGGTCAAGCTAATGCCTACGCTTACCGGCAATCGCAGCTCCTGATACACCGCCTCTTTTATTTTTTCTGCGTATTCATGCCAACCTTCCTGAGGCACCCACTCACCAAAGTCTAAAAAGCACTCGTCAATACTATAAACATGCTGACGGGGCCCAAAACGACCGATGATTTGCATCATCTTGTTGGATAAATCGTCGTACAGCTCGTAGTTAGACGAGCGGATGATTGCATTATGTGAGCGCAGCATATCCTGCACCTTGTAATAGGGACCAAACTTTTTTACCCCCAGCTGCTTTGCCTGGTCGCACAGGGCACATATGCATCCATCGTTGTTGGTCAGCACGACCACCGGTTTATTGCGAATGGCCGGGTCGAAGACTTTTTCTGCCGCAGCATAGAAACTATTAGCATCGACTAACGCAAACATTGCGCTAACTGCCGGGTGTACCGATGCAGACGTACAGAACGAATCACAATCCCTTCCTCTTCAAAAGTGTCGCCTTCTCGAAGCTTATGCCCGTACTGATTGCTGCCTGGTGAAAGCAGTGTGTGGGTATTGCGATCGAACAATTTACACACAAAACTGCCATTAAGGTTAGCCACTACAACATCCAGGGGAGAGGCTATCGCAGCACGGTCAACGATGAGCAGATCGCCATCAAAAATGCCTACGCCAGTCATAGAATCACCGCTGGCCTGACCGATAAATGTGGCGGTGGGATGCTCAATTAGCAGCTCATCCAGATCCAGCTTGAGCTGACGGTACTCCGCCGCCGGAGACTCAAAGCCGCTAATTCCAGCCTGTGCAAAAACAGGAATAACTTTTAACATACTGCATATCTCAGGTTGCGTTTTATACTGTTTGTATATACAGTATTTGTAGTTGTCTCGTTAAAGTCAAATTATAAATCGGAGTGCATCATGGCGATTACCGTACAGTATGTCGTAACACATAAAGAGGTTGAAAAGCTTGTGACCACTGATAAAAAAGCTGCAGATCAGTACGATAAGATGCTTGATACTGCTGACAATCTGGCCGGATTCATGACGGCTATGGGAATTAAAATGGAAGAGGCAAAGATGGAAGAGCTATCCATTTTGCTGTCAAAAAATAAGGATAAAGTAGGCAAGCTGCTAAAAGGCACAGCGCTTAAAAATGTGCTTGAAGACGGCAGTGCAGATGTGGTGACCCTGAAAGCAGGAAATGAGAACTAAGCACAAACCGTTGTGGCGCTTTTTTTATCTCACAAGAGTTGTTATAACAGCAGCATATTTTTATAACAACTGAACCGAATGACCGAACCTGCCCAGATAAAAAACGATACATCCGCTGATTTGGCAGTTTGCATGACGGGCGTTACCTTTGCCTACGACAAATCAGCGTTGCCGGTTATTGATATAGAATCCTGGGAATTGCCCAAAGGCCGACATATTTTTATCTCAGGCGCTTCGGGTTCAGGTAAAAGTACACTGCTGAATCTTTTGACGGGTACGCTGCAAGCGTCATCCGGCAACATAGAGTTACTGGGAAAACCCTTTTCAAAGCTATCCGCTCGTCGTAAAGATGCCTTTAGGGCGCAAAATATCGGTGTAGTATTTCAACAATTCAATTTGATTGGATATTTAACCGTTTATCAAAATCTGGCTGTAGCTGCTTATTTCGCGAAAAATCAAACCGTGGATGTTGCAGCGAGAGCGACGACCCTGCTTAATAAACTGCAGCTTCCGACTGATGTGCTACATAAACGTGCAGACTTGCTAAGCGTGGGACAGCAGCAACGCGTCGCTATCGCCCGGGCTCTTATCAATGAACCTTCGCTGGTCATTGTTGATGAGCCCACATCGGCCTTAGATGCTGATGCCAGAGATAAATTCATGCAGTTATTGTTAGAAGCAACAGCACACAGTGCTGTTATCTTTGTCAGTCACGACAAGAGTCTTGCACAATACTTCGATGAACAAACAGATATGTCCTGCCTCAATCGGCCCTCTGGGAGCCCTGTATGATTGGTAAAATTGCACTAGCCAGTCTAAAACACCGTCGCACTTCTGTGCTCTTAACCCTCATTTCTATTGTAATAAGTGTGAGTCTGTTACTGGGGGTTGAGTTTATCCGTGGTCAGGTAAAGCAAAGTTTTACCCGCACAGTGTCAGGGGTCGATTTGATTGTTGGTGCGCCCACCGGCAATCTTAATTTATTGCTGTATTCGGTGTTCCATATGGGCAACGCGACCAATGGCATTAGCTGGGAGCAGGTGGATAAGCTTAAACAAAATAAGCTGGTAGACTGGGTTATTCCTGTTTCTTTGGGTGATAGTCATCAGGGCTACCGAGTAGTGGGCACAGATAATCGTTACTTTTCTCATTATCAATACGGCGATAAGCAGAGTATTCAGTTTGCTAAAGGCGGGCCTTTCACAACAAAGCGGTCAGCAGTGGTTGGCAGCCAGGTAGCTGAAGCATTAGACTATCAGGTTGGAGATGAGATCGTTATCGCACATGGCCTGGGTAATGTCAGTTTCAAGCAGCATGATGATCATCCATTCAGGGTAAGCGGCATCTTGTCACCCACCGGTACGCCTATTGATAAAGCGGTGCACGTTACTTTACAGGGCGTGGAAATGATGCATGAGAATGCACGGCGAGGCACCTCGCGATCTATGCGTATACAAAAGCCTGAGCCTGAAGCAGCGCTGTCTGCTGAAGAGCCCGAACATGCCCATCACGAAGATAAACATGAAGCCGCTCAGCTAACTCAGGTTACCGCCATTTTTGTAGGGTTAACCAGCCGGGCGGCTGCCCTTCAATTGCAGTATCAGCTAAATCAGAATAATGAGGAGCCGGTACTGGCAATTCTGCCCGGCATGGCACTGTCACAGTTGTGGCAGCTTATGGGGGGCATCGAGAAATTATTGCTTGGCATTTCGGTACTAATATTAGTTGCCTCATTGATTGGCCTGATAACCATGTTGCTGGCCAGCATGCGGGAACGGCGCCACGAGATTGCGGTATTACGAGCCATGGGGGCGGGCCCGGTGGCCATTTTATGGCTGGTTCAGACTGAAGCGCTTTTGCTGGCACTGGGTGCATGCCTGATAGCCCTTGGACTCGACTCACTATTGTTTGTCGGCCTAAAAGATTTTCTAAGCACAAAGTTTGGTTTATTCATCACCGGCAATCTGCTCACGGTTAACAGTGGCGTAATCATTATCTGTGTATTGGCCGCCACCTGGCTATGCAGCTTTGTACCAGCGCTGGCGGCTTACCGCCAGGCCTTGCATGCTGGGTTAAGCCAGCGTTAATCGCCCACTCTGCCGGCACTGGAAAAACGGGTAATTACAGAGTTAACCTGCGCCACCGTTTTGCGTAATTGCTCGCTGGATTCCAGCGATTGCTTAGACGCTTTTTCTGTATCCTGAGCGCCATCAGCAATATCCACAATTTGTTGATTAATGTGCTCGGCAACGCTGCTTTGCTCTTCGACGGCAGATGACATTTCAATAGTCTGGTCAGCAATAATACTGACCGCCTGGTTAATTTCAGCCAGCGTGGTGCGCGTCTCTTCCACGGTTTCAGCACCGCGGGTAGCAGCATCCAACCCGGCATCGGAAACACGCACTGCTCGCTCGGACCGCTCTGCCAGAATTTGAATAATATTATGAATTTTGTCTGTAGACTCTCGGGTCTTAGACGCTAAAGAGCGCACTTCATCAGCAACAACTGCAAAGCCTCGCCCTTGTTCACCGGCTCTGGCTGCTTCGATTGCTGCGTTAAGGGCTAACAAATTAGTTTGTTCAGCAATAGTTGAAATAATACTGGCGGCCTCGCCTATATCACTGGTGGACTGAGCTAACTCCTGTACTGTTGTCGCAATGGACTGTACAGCCTCTTTCAGCTCATTGATTGACTGTAACGCCATATCCGCTTTGTTATTACCATCTTCAACATTTTTGGATGCCTCGCGTGCACTACTGGCATTTGTCTCGACCCGCTGAGCCACCTCATTGATAGCTTGCGACATTTGGTGTACTGCCGATGCTATTTGCTGAGTAGCCTGGTTTTGTTGAGCCACCACACTACTAGCACTAAGAGCCTGGTCGTGTGTGCTATCGGCAATGCTATTAAGACCATTTGCGGCATCTTCAATCCTGGTGAGAGCGGTACGGGATCGAGCCAACTCACAGCCTAATACCAGTTTAGCTCTGGCTTTATGGCCCACATCTGAAAAATAAGTCTGTGCGACTGTTTGATCGCTGAAGCTTCCCGGACTAAGTCCGATAAGCGCTTCCCAATCCTTGCGTTCGCTCCACCGAGCCCACAAACCAGCAATTATAAAGCCAGCGGCACTGGCTGCCGCCGGCAGGGATCCACTGATGCCACCGACTATTCCTGTAGTAATAATTCCTGGCACTAAATACGGCAAGCTATCGACCAATAAGCCCTTACCTGCTCGCCCTGCACTGGCAGCATTCTTGTCCTGTCTAAGGCGCTGATAAACCTCCTCTGCTCGATTTATTTCGGCGGGCAAGGCTGGCACACGTACCGATTCATAGCCGACAATTGCACCATTTTCATAAACCGGTGTTACAAACGCAGAAACCCAGTAATGATCGCCGTCTTTACGGCGATTTTTAACCAGGCCCATCCAGATATTTCCGGACTCGAGGGTTTGCCACATTTTTTTAAATACCGCCTGTGGCATGTCGGGATGGCGAACTACATTATGATTTTTCCCCACCAGCTCATCTTTCGCGTAACCACTCACCTCGATGAACTGCTGATTGCAATGTGTGATAACGCCGCGATTATCTGTTGAGGAAATAAGACGATAGTCGGTTGGAAAACTATATTCCCGATTTGTGACAGGCTGGTTATTTCGCATATATTATAGTCTCCGTCCTTCCTTGAAAGTTGTTACCGGCAAAGCGCTGACCAGCTTTACGTCAAAGCCAAACTGATCGTTGTTTTACCAAAATGTGCTCAAATGTGAGAGAGCCGGGTTACCACTCCTACGAAGTGGTGAATCGTAGAACTACTAGCGCGGTAATGTGTTGAAAAATTACTCGTCGTGTCAGGCCATTATATCGGCCACCTACGTATTCTAATAAGTATTCAATTCAATACATAAAAGTGAATGCATATACAGAATCACCACTACAAAGGTGGCGTAAGTATAGAAAAAAATGAGAGTTTTTAAAGTCAGGGGAAAGAAATGTTGTCATAGCCAGGCTGGGCGCCTGGCAGAATGTATATCTATTGAAATATCGAATGAGGGTAGATTGGGAAAGACCTGCGTCTGCCCTAACCGTTATTATCAGCGCATTACTTCGCCGGCGAGACGGTCAAGTAGCGTCATCGTCTCCTGACTGGCCTGCTCCATTTCATCAATAAGACGATATGCTTTTTCTTTGTCATTATTTTGCATAGCCACTAACGCTTCTGTGCCAGCACGGTGCACTTTTGCATGGGGGATATCCAGCCGCGTAAAAATCTCACTCTGTGCAATGGGTTTACCCGCTTGCTGTTGATACCATTGTCCCAGGCGGCATGTGCGGTGATCCGCAAAGTCATCAGCGTGTTTTTGACTGTCGCCTTTGATTACCGCATAAACCTCACTTTTCCAGGCAACGTGGTCAAGTTTGACCGTCTGAATAAATGTCTGGTGAGCCGCCACAGTAATAGTTTGCTTCATGCTGCCGCAAAAGGTGACCATCTTATCGTAGTCCTGACTAAGATCATCCACCCCCGAAGTCAGGTGGCTATTATTATCCTGAAGCTCTGACACCGCACCAACTGCCGCTTTCGTTGACTGAATAATTCCCTTGACCAGCTCTGCCACCTCGCTGGCCGACTTGTTTGTTTCATTCGCTAACGCCCGAACTTCATCAGCGACCACACTGAACCCGCGCCCTGCATCGCCGGCACGCGCTGCTTCTATTGCCGCATTAAGCGCCAGCAGGTTGGTCTGGTCGGAAATACTGGTAATGGTACTGACAAACTTGTTGATACTATCGGCAGTATCCGAAAGACCTGCAATCCGCTCACTCATCTGCCCCATCCGATTATTGAGTGCTTCCATCGCCTGACTGATGCTTTTCAGTGAGGCGGAGCTAGAGGTGACCAGACTATCAATGTCATTCAACTTATGGGTTTCATTACTGATAACGTCATAAGAATTCGCTACTGTTTCGCGAATGCCGACGACCTGATGCATTGATTCCATCAGCGCAGATGTAAGCATATCGCTGGCGTCTGCGTCAGTCTGTTTTTTCAACACACTATATCGGCTGCGTTCCTCATCCAATGCAGTTTCAAGATTGTAAACTTTATCTTGTAATGCTGCTTTTTCCGCCTCAAGGCGGGCTATCTCTTGTTGTTTTTCGTCAAAGGAAGATTTTAAGACGAACATAACCGCCTCTTAATAAGTAAATGATGTCAGATGATACTGACAGGGTTAAGAAAAACCTATTGGTCAAAAGTCCCGAATTGGCACCCACAAGCATCAGGTCGTAATATGTAAGAGGTATATCGGCTTATCAGAGGGTTAACTTTACTGTTATTTTTCAGATACTCGCCTGCTGATCAGTAACGGTCAGCCCGCTATTCATAACGACAGTGCAATCCACCCTGAGCGACGACGCACGGATGTGGGTTGCAATAACAATGAGATGGGTGTGAGATAATGTATTAAAAAGACTGACCAGCTTGCTACGGCTAAAAACATCCAGCCCCTCAAAGGGCTCATCCACCAACAAGACTTTTTTATTGGTCAATAGTGCGCGGGCAATAGCCAGACGCTTACTTTCGCCGCCGGATAATGTGCGCCCGCCAGCACCCAGCCACTGACTGAGTTCGGTTAGGTAGCCCAGCCCGACGCTTGCGAGCACCTCCAGCAACTTATCATTACTGCACCGACGCGCCGGGTCAAGATTGTCCCGCAGCGTAGCCTGCAAAACCGTGGGCGCCTGCTGAACATATAGCCAGGGCTCAACAAGGCCCTGAGGCAATGACAATGTATCGCTGTATTTTTTGCCAAAAAAGGGAATTTCCCCGGCCAGCGCCTGTAGCAACGATGATTTACCGGTGCCGGAAGGGCCACTTACAGTAACAATACCGCATTGGGGCAATACAGTATCCACCGGCTCCATAGGCCGTCCGCGTGCCGCGAAGCGCTGTAACCGTATCTTCCCCACAGGCGCGGTGATAACAGGCACATGGCGCAGAGATAAATCTGACAGTGCCTGGCGCGCCTTATTAAAACGAGCCGCAAAAGTAGCCGTGGCCGCAGATCGACCTAACCAGTCTGGCGCTGCCAACAAAATCATCGGTACAATCATCGCCAGAGGATTGTGCAAAACGCCGGCAGCGGGCCAGGCAACCATGATTATCACCATCAAAAACGCCAGCGCCTGAATAGTCCAGACGGCTTTTTCGGACAGCGACTGTAATCTATTTTCCAGTGACCAAACTGGCATCGCCGTAGGTCGGTTATGCTGACCCGGCGCGTACAAATGCCATAATGAACTGGTCCGCAAATAGGCTTCACTGCGTTCAGCCAGTGCCTGTTCAGCCAGAACCTGCTCGGCCGCCACATCCAGGCTTTTCACCACCACGCCAATTGTAATAGCCAGCCACACCATTCCCAATACCACAATAAAAATGGTACCGGGTAACACCAGATAAAGACCTGCTGCCAGCAGCGCCGGAAGCACGATAACGGCCGTGGCAACCTGAGCAATACAGGCCACCCATACCGATGCGACTGTCTCCGTATGTGCACTTAGCGCCTCAGCCAGTTGCGCCCGGCGTGCAATGCGATGATGTAACAGACGACCAAACAGACCGTCCCGTAATACCGCTGTGCGCGCCAGTAAGTCTTTGTGACCTACCCACATATGCCCGTAACCGGATGCGATGCGAATTAATGCCAGCGCTCTGATTGCCACAGCAGGTAACATATAGTTAAACCCAATCGGTGCGACTGCACAGGCGGCAATAAACCAGGCTGAAACCACCAGAATCGACAAGCCCGCGATACCATGCAGGACAGCCAGACATAAAGACACCCACGGCGTTGATTTCATATATTTTCCTGAACCTGACGAATATGCTGATCCTCAATGTGCCAGATAGCCGAGAACCAATCTTTTTTCAGTGATTTGTGCGACACCCATATGACGGTTTTGTCCTGACAACAGTGTCGAATCAGCCTGCATATGTTGGTATGCTGATCTTCTGGTAAATGCGCTGTTGGCTCATCAAGTAACCAGACCTGTGCATCTCTTAACAATAACCTGGCGATGGCAAGCCGTTGTAGCTCGCCGCCTGACAACGCGGGCACATCGCCCATCAGTGTGTCCAGTCCCGCCGGCAGATTACTAATGGCACTGCCCAACCCCACCTGCTGCAATTTGTGGTACAACTGACTATCGGGATAGGCGTACCCAAGGCATAAATTTTCACGCAAGGTTCCGGGTAAAAAAGCGGGTTGCTGGGTTAGCAATACTGCTCTACCAGCCAACTTATGAGAGGCCTGACGAAAACCCGCAAGCGCCTCAAGTAGCGCAGTTTTCCCTGCTCCGGAAACCCCGGAGACCTGCACCCAGTCTCCAGGAGTAATTCTGAGCTCTTTGGCTTTAAGCAAGGGCATCTGCATAGTAAAATCTGATGCGCTAAAGCCGCTAAATATTTCCGGGGTAGACTTGTCCATCACTGTCGGCCCAAGCAGTCCTGCCAACGCCTCACTGGCTGCTTCAGCCTGCGCTTTTTGGTGATAAAACTGTCCCAGCTTTTTAAGCTGGCTAAGTAACAGTGGCGTAGTTAGCAGCACCCACAGACCTGAAAAAAAGGTTACCTGAGGGCCCATCTGTAATTCTCCCAGCAGGCTGAAGCCGATATACACTGCGATGAGCGCTACGGCCAGGGTTGAGAAGAAATCCAGCACCGTCGAGGATAAGAATGCCACGGACACCACTTTCATCGTGCGTATATTCAATGCCAGACTGGCATCTTTAAGATGTTGTTGCTGTACGACGTGTGCGCCAGTACCTGCCAGTACGGGAAGTGCCATTAACCGGTCGGAGAACAAACTTCCCAGACGGGTTAAAGCCGTGAACTCCCGGCGGTGAAGGTACGCGGCTCCCTTACCCACCACAATCATAAACAAAGGCACTACCGGCAAGGTCAGCAGTAACATGGCGCCGATAAAATAATTCATATAAAAAATAACCGTCAAAGCAATCAGCGGCACAATCACTGCAACATATTGTTGCACGCAGTAATCTGTTCGCCAGTTGACGATGGCGGGGATATGTTTTTGCCACACCAACTGCCAGTGATAAACCGGCCTGGTTCGCACCAGCGCATGCTGACGAAGCATGAGCTGCTGACTGAAACACTGTTCAAGAATGTACAGTTGACGGGTTCGCAACCGGTGAGCCAGGTGCTGACCTATCCCTTCTAGAATCCAGTGACCAGTTAACATAATCGCCAGACCAGCCGTTATCAGTGAATCTGCAGGCTGACCAGTGACAATCCACTGGTCGGCGATAGAGGCAAAAAAACCAAAGGCAGCGATGAGCATCAACGCCTTACCCACGCTTACGGCAATAGCAGGTGTCAGCCCCGGCAGTGCCACATGACTAAGCTCTGCATCCAGCCACTGCTGTAACGGTGATTGCCTCATTTTTCTGCCTTACGCTTGGTTATCGCTACGGTCCATATCTTCGGTAGATTCCAGCCACATTGCATTGATGATGCCGAATGCACAGGCCAGAAGAACCCCCAGTATCCAGGTGAAGTACCACATAATGTCTCCTAATAAATAGCGTGTGATTTATCCAGGTCGTCTGATTTGAGACGCCCCCGCATGACATAAAACCCGTAAGCGGTATACCCCAGCACCAGAGGAACAAAGATACAGGCGACAACAAACATAATTTTTAACGTCATCAGACTGGACGTGGCGTCCCACATTGTCAGGCTGGCATCAGGCATTACTGTGCTTGGCATCAGAAACGGAAACATCGAAAATCCTGCGGTCAGTATGATGCCGCTTATCATCAGGCTGCTGCTGACAAAAGCCCAGCCTGGCCGTCTTGCTTTTGAACACCCTGCGCACATCAGCCCACCAACAATACCAAGCAGCGGTGCAACGACCATCCATGGGTAGGCGGCGTAATTGTTCATCCATGCTCCCGGTTCCTGAACCACCGATTTAAGCAACGGATTAGACGTGCCCTGGGTATCCAGCGAGGAGGTAATAACAAACCCCTCGATGCCAAAGGCAATCCACAGGCCTGCCACAATAAATAGCGCTACTGTTGTCAGCGATAAAATAACTGCGGTAGCCCGGGCCCTCACTTCCACAAAGCCATCTGTTTTCATTTGCAGCCAGGTGGCCCCGTGATTTAGCAACATAGATACCGACACCAGCCCTGTCAGTAGCGCAAAAGGTGTTAACAGTCCGAAAAAGCTGCCGGTATAAGTTGACTTAAGGGTGTCATCAAGCTCAAAGGGGACACCCAGAAGCAAATTACCAAATGCCACACCAAAGATGAGCGAAGGGACGATTCCGCCGGCAAACAAAGCCCAATCCCAGCCTTTGCGCCATTGGGCATTAGGTAGTTTACTGCGGTAATCGAAACCAATCGGCCGCATCCATAATGCAATCAGCGTAAGCGCCAACGCCAGGTAAAAGCCTGAAAAAGCGGTAGCATAAATCATCGGCCATGCCGCAAAAATCGCTCCTCCGGCGGTGATGAACCAGACCTGATTGCCATCCCAGTGTGGACCAATCGTATTAATCATCACCCGGCGCTCTTTGTCGTTATGCCCAATGATGGTGAGCAGGGCGCCCACGCCTAAATCAAAACCATCTGTGATGGCAAAGCCAATCAGCAACACCCCGACCAGGCACCACCAGATAATTCGTAATACTTCGTAGTCGATCATGCTCTTACTCCTTCATCAGTGCTCAGTCCAATGGTGTCATTGATGTGGTCATCATCCTCGGGCGGAACCGGCCCTTTTTTGGCAAATTTTTTCATTAAAGAGAAGGCGATAATGAACATGACTGTATAAAACACACTGTAAAGCACCAGAGTAGTTACCACGTCAGATACACTGAGATTTGAAACTGAGGTATGCACCGGCAGTACTTCGGCGATTGACCAGGGCTGACGACCATATTCAGCAACGAACCACCCGGCTTCGCAGGCAATCCAGGGTAGCGGTAAACTATACAGGGAGGCTTTCAGCAGCCAGCGCGGCTGGGTGATTCGGTGTTTGGTACTGTAATAAAAGGCAGCAATGAATAGCGCCAGCATTAAAAAGCCGCATACCACCATCAGCCTGAATGACCAGAACAAGGGTGCTACCGCAGGAATACTGTAGTCCACGGCTTTAGCCAGCGCGGTATCGGTTGGGTTAGTAATGTCGGTGGTGTAGGGCTCCAGCAGCATAGCGTAGCCAAGGTTGTCCTTATGCTGGTTAAACAGCGCCGTTTCCTGCTCACTGGCCTCGCCTTTGCGTACCTTGTCCAGTTGCTCGTAGGCAATGACGCCAGAAAGAATCTTTTGCCGATGCGCTACTTTAAGATCTTTTAAGCCTGTCACTTCCTCATCCAGTGAGCGAGTGGCAATAAGCCCCATCAGCCAGGGAATTTTCACAGCATACTCTGTTTGTTCTTTTGCCTCATTGGGAAGGCCAAAGAGTGTAAATGCGGCAGGGGCCGGGTGGGTTTCATACTCCGCTTCTACCGCGGCTAATTTGACTTTCTGTACATCGCCCAATTCATAACCGCTTTCATCACCAAGGACGATAACCGATAGCACAGAAGCAAGACCAAAGCTTGCGGCAATGGCAAATGAGCGGCGGGCGAACGCAATATGTTTGTGGTTAAGCAAGTAATAGCTGGAAATGGCCAGCACAAAGATGGCACCAGTCACATAACCGGCAGACACCGTGTGGACAAATTTTACCTGAGCGACCGGATTGAACACGACCTCCGCAAAACTGGTCATTTCCATGCGCATGGATTCAAAGTTAAATTCAGCGCCCACCGGGTATTGCATCCAGCCATTGGCGATGAGTATCCAAAGCGCAGAAAAGTTTGAGCCCAGGGCCACCAGCCAGGTCGTCATAAGGTGCTTCACCTTCGACATTTTGTCCCAGCCAAAAAAGAACAGCCCGACAAATGTGGATTCCAGAAAGAATGCCATCAGCCCTTCAATGGCCAGTGGCGCACCGAATATGTCTCCTACATAGTGAGAATAGTAAGACCAGTTCATACCGAACTGAAACTCCATAGTCAGGCCGGTCGCAACCCCGATGGCAAAGTTTATCCCAAACAACTTGCCCCAGAACTTTGTCATTTCCCGATAAATTTCTTTACCGGTCATTACATATACTGACTCCATGATGGCAAGCAGGAAGCTTAAGCCCAGAGTCAGTGGCACAAAAATGAAGTGAAACATGGCAGTCAGTGCAAACTGCCAGCGCGATAGTTCAACTAACGTATCGCTCATGGTGTGTCTCCTTAGTACAAATTCAGATTCTCAAACGGGCATGAGAATCCACTGCGCTAAGTGGACCACAGATCAAAAAAGCAATACTTGATCTAACGCAAATGTTCCGAAAAACCAGATAACAAACAGTCAGTAAAACAGGGTACAGCCAACCTGATACAATAAACGCAGAGCCAACAGCGTAACTATCCATTTAAATGCACGCTTAAAATGCCCGGTAGGTATTCTCACCAGCATTTTCAGGCCAACCCATGTTCCCAGCGTACCGCTGATAACCATTGCCAGGATTAAAAACGCCCACTGGTAAATAGCGAACCCTACGAAGGTGAACACCACCCCCTTGAGGGCGTGCTGAACCGTCATGCATGCTGCAAATGTTGCCGTTAACCTGAGCTTGTCATCATAGTTTCGGTGGATAAAAGCCGCTACCAGAGGACCGGCAGCCCCTACAAACATAGAAATTAACGTAGTAATGCCACCGGCAGCAACATAGCCACTTGCCGAGGTTTCGCGGATGTCGGGCTTCGGACCCCACACCAGAAAAAGAATAAACGTTGCCACCGCCAGTTGTATCCAGATAACAGGCAGCTGAACAATCACAAACGATGCTACGATGGCACCTGCCAGCGCTCCTGCAAGAAAGTAACAAAAGACGGCTCTATCCAGGTGCCGTACTGTCATTAATGCCCGATTGCCGTTCGCACCGAGTTGCACCAACCCGTGCACGGGAATGAGCGCGTGCACCGGTACCGTTGAAGCCAGGACCGCTAACAATAATACGCCCCCTCCAACTCCCATGGCCGCGGTGAACAGCGCGGTTACAAAAGCGGTAATCATTAAAACCAGAGCGGTCACCAATGAAATACTGTCAAAGGCGGTCAGGTAGTCGGCTAGCATCATGCATCCTTGTGTTGGCAGCGCCATATAGTACATAACTACGCAATCTGTCTCATAATGCTTATTTGTGACGTTTTGAAAATTGGTTGAGTGTAGATGCGCATCAAATACCTGGGTGTAAAAAAATGTACCGACGTGCGCGCTGGCTCAGGGCTACAATTTTGCCCTGGCTGGTGCATATTCTTAGTGGTGCGATATGAGTGATAACTTTATTTTTTCGTCGTTTATTCTTCTGGTTGATGATGAAGAGGAAGCAAGTGCCTTTTACATCGACAAGCTTGGCTTTACCCGGATAGACGATAGACCACGCGCCGACGGGTCACGTTGGGTTACTCTGGCCCCGGCCGAAGGCAGCCCGATGCAAATTGTACTCAAGCGTGCCGTGACTCGTGATGAACAGGCAATGGTCGGACTGCAGGCTGGAGATGGTATTATTGGCACCCTTACAGTCAGACACCTGGCCGGCCTGCGCATCATGCTCACCAAATGTGATGTGCATGTGACGGCTTCAACCTTCGAGCCGGATGAGACTAAAGCATTTGTGATCTCTGACTTGTATGGCAACCGGTGGGAGTTTGTTCAGGCCAGTACTGCGGCATGTACCAATGATAACTTGCCATTAGCGTCAGTGAGTTAACGGCGCTGTCCTGCGCCTTAACCTGAGACTGCACGAAACCCAATATCGCCGATTAGAGCGGCTGGATGAGCAGGCGGAAGATATCCTTTGTGCCTGCCCTGTCTGAGTATGAAAGTAACGACACTCATCAAGTAATATCTTCCCACTGAGCGCTAAACATCGTACAAGAAACCTTCCTGCAATAATTAAAATAACTAATAATCAAATAGTTAATAACAAAACAAAGTATGGCATATATTTGGCTTATCTTTAACCAAAGGTAAATTAACAGGGCAAGCTACCAGTGAAAAGAATGTTTCTGCTTTACGCAGTAATGGCCTTAAGCGTTACTACATCATCGTCGGTTATGGCAGCCAGTGAGTCTAATGACTGGAAGGCATCGGCAAACGATGCATGGATTGATGGCAAGGTAGAAGCCACCCTGTTGTTTAACGGTAAGCTGAATACGCTGGATATTAATACGGATGTTAAAAACGGTACGGTTATTTTAACCGGTAAGGTAAACAGCGAAGTGGATAAGCGGTTAGCCACTGAACTGGCGCAGTCTATTGAGGGTGTTGATGCGGTTGATAATCGTTTATCAGTAGTGTCTCCGGAAGATTATGAAGGCAAGTGGGACACATTCACTGACGATATGAAAGATGCCAAGATAGTGACCGTGATAAAAGCCCGCTTGATGCTAGAGTCTGAATTATCTGCCGGCGATATAAGTGTAGATGTGCACCAGGGCGTTGTTACATTATCCGGCACCGTTAGAACGCCCAGTGAGAGAGATCTGGCGGTAGCCATTGCAAAGAACACCGATGACGTAAGCGACGTCAAAAGTGAACTGTCAGTTGACAGTTAATCTCCCCTTAAGGCCAAATCAGGCCTTTCAATACCTCTGATTTCTCCCGCCCTCTGGCGGGAGCTTTTTTATGAATCCACGGGCGTTTGTTGCTCATGTTATCATAAGCATTTTCTGATGCTTCCTTTCTTGCGATAACCTCATGACGTATGTGATTTTGTTTTGTGCATTACTGGCGACTGCCGTGGGCCAGAGTGTTTTTCTCACAGTACTGCCCTCGTTAGGACGCGAAGTCGGGCTGAGCGAGCTTCAGGTGGCAATTATGATGTCTAGCTCCGCATTGGTATTTGCAGTTGGCGCTAATGGCTGGAGCAGAGTCTCTGCGCATTTTGGATACAAACGTCTGTTGATGACTGGCCTGGCTGGCTATACGCTGGGCACGTTTATATTTGCTTCATTATGGTGGCTGGGGCTAGCCGGTATGTTAACCGGCACGGCTTTATTCATAATATTGCTGATTGCGCGTAGTTTACAATCATCCATTATGTCAGCCACTCCGCCTTCGGCGGTTGGCTACGTGGTGGCAATGAGCCAACAGTCCCATCGCGCTGCAGCCATCAGCAAAGTCACTTCGGCAAATAATTTAGGGCAGGTGCTGGGGCCTCCGCTGGCCGGGTTACTGGTTGTATTTGGCCTGTTGGCGCCTTTGTACAGCATATTGATATTAACCATCTTTGCCTGGTTATTGGTATGGTACAAGCTTCCTGCCTTTGAAGCTCCACCCAGTGCAGCGCACTCTCGTGGGGGCTCAGCGACTACGCCGGTAGCCACCTCAACCAAAGTTTTTATCATTGGATGCGCAAGCTTATTTGTTTGTATGGCAATGATGCAACAAAGTCTGTCGTTCTTTCTGATGGACGACAATGGTGCGACTACTGTCGAGGCTGCTCAGCTTACCGGCGCAGCGATGATGGTCAGTGCGGTATTCTCTCTCATCATTCAGTTCGGGGTGGTGCAGCGTCATTTACTACGTCCGGAAACGCTCATTTGTCTGGCCCTGCCACTACTAAGTGCAGCCTATTTTCTGATATCAGTGCATCAGACAATTATTGTGCTTTATATTGCCATGGGACTATTAGGTCTTGGAATGGGAGCGGCTTATCCATCATTAGCGGCTATTGCCACTATGCGATGTTTACCTGAGCGGCAAAGCCGCGTAACCGGAATGATTACAGCCACGCCAGCTATGGGCTATATCATCGGGCCACCGCTGTCAGCCTTGTTTTACCATATTAATCATCGCTTACCTTTCGCTGTAGCGGGGGGAATCATGGTATTAGTAGCTTTGCTGCAAATTTATAAACTCACCGCCAGACATTCCCCCTGATGATTAGCCTATATCCTTATACGAAAAGGAGAAATACCAGCGTTTAGCGAGTTTCATATCAAAATCAATTTCATCGATTGCGCCCTGCTCAATCTTTTCGACAGCAGTATCATAATTATGGGTGATGGGATTGTAAGGTGCCGGGTCAGGTACATTATAGCGATAAGCAAATTGCTCGTACCCCGTGGCATACTCATCTTCGTAAATACGCATTGTCAACGCGCACCTACCATCAGCCTGGCGGTAAATAATGTTTTCGATATTCATCGTATCTGCAAGTGCCAGTAGTGTTTGATTTACCGATGAATCTGAGGTAATGGCTATCTCGTCTGCGCCACTTTCTTCTCCGCTATCGCAAGCCAGCGCGGCGATCATTGAGAAAGTGGCGCGGTTTTCTTCAAAATGTGTTTGCATCTCTTCGAAGGTGGGTCGTCCTGAGCACCCGAAAAGAAGTAATAACAGTCCAATACCACAGACAAATTTGCGCATAACCGAATCTAAGTTCTAAAGTGAATGTAACAATGCCGCGTACCTACAGCATTTTTAGCCTATCAATCCTGTCTTAGAATGTAAAAAAACCGACATGTAAATGTCGGTTTTTTTAACTGCAAATTAATTAATACTATCTGGCATTTTATGCGGACTGGCTGATGAAAGCTGCTCAAACCCCATCGGTCGTGAGAAATACCAGCCTTGAAAAAAGCGCACGCCCAATGCTTCAAGCGCTCGATATTCTTCTATCGTTTCAACGCCTTCTGCTACAACTTCACAATCAAAACTATTTGCAAAGGCTAGCAAACCGGTTACCAGAGCCTGACGCTTAGTATCATTGTGTATATTGCTGGCCAGGCTTAAATCCAGTTTTATCACATCAGGTTCAATTTCTAGGATATGTTTAAGACTGGCAAAACCAGCTCCTACATCATCAATACAAATTTTAAACCCTTTATCGGTCAGCGGTCTGAGAAACTCCCGGAAGCGTTCATAATTGGTAATTCGCACATGTTCTGTCAATTCAAGACGCAGTTGATTGCTATCTACATTATTGAGCAGTTCAGGTAACAGACCACTTTCCATCATGCGCGGACTGACATTCACCGCGACTTTAAGTCCCAGCCCTACCTCATTAGCCTGAGTGAGACGCTCTGCGACTTTATGCACAATGGCACTTTCCACTTCCAGCCCCAGGTCCACTAAATCAGCATCACTTAACCATTCATTTGGTGGCCGGTAGGGCTCGGTATTGAATCGGGCCAGTACTTCATAGTACTCATAATTCTGGCTGCTGCGACCATAAATTGGTTGAAATACAACATCCAGCTTGCCGTTATCAATCACAGCTCTGACTTGCTTTCGAATAATATCCTGTTTTTTCTTACTGCTATAAGTACGCCCCAGCACCTGTCCGATATAAGATGCGATGATTTGCAATAGCTCCAGATCGCGCTCATCGAGTGATTCATTCGGCCCCTTATCATAACAACACAAAGTACCGTATATCTCACCATCCTTAAGCGGTATAGGCACACCAATGTAAGATCCAATATCTAATGCTCTGGTAACGGGCATTTCATTAGTTATGGGATCAGCACTGGTATCAGCGATTATATTACTGAGCTGCCCTTCTGCAATTTTAAAGCAATAAGACTGGTCAAGTGGATCAGTGTCGCCAAACTGCAGATTACACCAACTTTCCGCATCTTTGTCTTTACGTACCAGCTCTATCTGCCTGTCGGTTTCGGTAAATCGTGAAGTAAAAGCGACGTCCATTTTTAAATACTGACGAACCGCTTCAAGCAACATGGACAAGTCCGCTACATTTCCTGTCCTTGTGGGATCGGCTCCACTCAGAAACGCCTCGATTTTTTGCTGCGACATAGAACATTCTCTATTGTCCGGGCCTCACTTCATCAACCCGGAAGGGGTAATCCATTTAACATCTATCCGAGCCATCTGGACCGGTTAGCATTTCCGCTCCGGATGGAAAAGTAAGATGAAACACTATAATTTCAATTTTGACGTTTTGGTGCCTGCTTATTGTAGCTATGTATGCTGGCCTTCGCACTATATCCTTTATAATAGCAGAGCGGATGCCTTAATCTCAAAGGCCCTGACAGCCTGTATGCAGGCCCGATTGAGGCGAGAATGATTAATACCAGATTTAACGAAATATTTGAGTATTAAAATGAATACCTTTATATGAAAATTAAGAGCGATGTTATTTAAGCGTATTGCTATATTCGTTTCATCGCTTCGGTATCCCATCTCTATCCAAAGCGATAACCATGTGTATTCCAAATCGTTAACCGAGGTCCTCCAAGCCTCGGTTTTTTTATGTCTGCGAAAAAGCCTCTATTTACCACATCACACAAATTTCACTATACATTGTTGCTGCAAGGCAACACCTGCACACTAATCAGACAAATCATTTACGCTAAGCATAGGACTGACAGGTGTGACCACATATATGAAGACTAGCTTTGCCAGAGTAATATTTTGGTTATTCCCGCCATTAACAATGCTCCTCTGGCAGGATATTACATATCATCCGCAACAATCTCACAACGCGCCGTGTCGCAAGATTTTATATTTACCCAATTAATCCGAACAGATAATCTCATTATCAGACTCATCGCGGTTTTTCGAGTAATAACTTCTCACTATGATCAAAGCTGATGGCGAGCAGTTATGTATGAATGATGTCCGAATAGCGCGGTAAAAGCGTTGGTTCGCAGCTGTTTTGATGCAATTCTGCACAATGATGGAAAAATGAAGCGAAAGGGAGCGTACTGAGTGACAATCAAGCTTATTTTGTTCGCTTTATATTGGGCGAATGGATAGTCTGACGCATTCAGACATTCCGCCAGATAATTATCGAGCCTTATGGTTTAATGGGCGGCTGGGACAAGGTCAAGTGTCCTATTGTCATGGGATTAAAATGACAAAGACGCGACCAAGTAAAAGGTCTCCAAATAAGTAACGATTACAGCAGATTAACGTCGGTAGTTAAGTCGTTTGCCCGCTTTGCGCGGCTGTCCAGGAAGCATAAATGAGGGCGGTGATACCGGTTTTTCTTTTTGTTCGGATTGCAGGTAATCACTAATATAATTAATGCCGGCAAGGTTATGACAAGTTTCTTTAGGAATAGCACCCAAGTGCGGATTGGGCCGATTAAACCAGCTGACCATCTGCGCAGTATCCCCATCTGACATAGCATAGAGTAAATGGTACATGCGGATAAACGCTATTTGCATCTCGCTTTCATTGGATGTGCTCTCAAATCCGACAAATGATGTCTGACGTAATGCATTTTCAGATACGCCCATCAACTGAGCCGCCTCGTGGACGCTAAGGCCCAGTTCTTCGTACGCCCAGGTAAAAGCTTTCATTACTACCGCGGGTGGGTTATTTGCCATCTTCACGCCATCACTCCTATTGTCACAGTTTATCAGTAAACTTAAAGCCATTTACTTCTGTGCAATAATTGCTCCATAAATATAGATTTTATCGCAAATGTCCGGGTCGTTCGCAATGACCCGGACAAGTGCACCTATCTACTCAGGCAGCTAATATGCGGGACAGTTCCGCAAAAGTTGGGCGACTGCGAATATCCAGCTGAAGTTTTAAAAATTCAGCAATATCGTCAGCACTGATCAGGCCGCGGATTTCGTGATTTTTCTGATCGGTCACCAAACAATGCTGGTGTCCGTAGGAGCAAAGTGTTTCAACAACGTCCTTTATTCGGGCCCGCTGTACTTCATCAAACGCAACACTGTGTAACTGGTCACGTGGCTGCATGCAGTCTGCGGCAAATATATCCTCGCGTGCGGTACCCCGGCCCACAATTTGTAGCAATCGTTCTTCGCTAACATCCTGGGGGGTAATGAGCCCACAAAACCTTTCGTGACTGTCCGTCACTAATGCTGCACTAACATGCGACTGCTTCAAAAGGGGCAGAATATTTACCGCAGGGGTTGCTGAACTTATCCGGTAAGGAGCATAAATACTAAAGTCAGCAATGATATCCATTGCCGGAGAATCCAGTGTTAACGCTTGATTAGCATGCGGCCATGCGAGTCTGTCAGACGGATCTGTTTTAAATAAAGATAGGGTGTGCATAGGAATATGCCTTATTCATTGTTTAAGAAAAAGCAGCATTTGCTGCATTAATTTGTACGCAACTTAAACTAATGAACGAGGGGGGGCCCGAATGGAAAGCGTGTAATGCCGGGGTTGGGAAAAGCCTGTGCAAAGTGCGGTATCCGGACTCCAGCAACGTTGAACAACATCTGCTGTCACATCCTGAAATAACACGTCTGTATCGATGTCTGTCTGTTCATCGGCACATTCAGCGGCAAGCTGACCCAATATGACAGCAATGGTCTCAGGCTTACACTGAACTACCTGCCTGTCAGATACTATGGTGCCGTTGGCCTCTATGGGCAACAACAATAGTAAGCTTACAATGGCGAGCCAGTGTTTAATCAAGAGTAGAGCCTTAGCAGTTGAGACGTAAAATGTAGTATAGGGGCGATAAATAAAATTTCAGCTGGCACTGGTCTCAATAAACGACACGTTTGCCGAATAATGCACTCCAGACTATAACGCCGCTGAAGTGCATATTAACTAGACTGCCTAGTGCAGTTTGAATTTCGGCCTGACAATATTACTCACCTTACGGCTTAATAAAGTCATCATACCTTTGAGCCAGCCATGCACGCTGAACTGATGGTTGTTATACAATGAGACATAGACCAGTTTTGCCAGCCGCCCCTCAACAAACATACTGCTGTTAGACAGTGAGCCCATCAGACTGCCAACGGTACTGTATCGACTTAAATGCACCAGCGAGCCATAATCCTTATAGGTGAAAGTTTCCAGCGACTTACCCTTGAGTAAATTGATAATATTATCACCCGCGGTACTGGCCATTTGGTGGGCTGACTGCGCCCGTGGCGGGACCCAGGAACCATCGTCCTGCTCAAAGCCGGCACAGTCGCCAATTACCAGAATATGGTCATCAACTGTGCTTTGCAGGTATTTGTTGACCAGGATTTGGTTAGCCTTATTTGTTTCAAATACATCCATCTCAACCAAAAAGTCCGGCGCCTTAACCCCTGCCGACCAGACCATAAGATCAGCTTTGATGAGCTCATCCTCACTGGTAATGAAGCCCTCCTCACTAGCTTTTGAGACCATTGTTCCTTCGCGCAGGGTAATGCCAAGTTTTTGCAACGCTTGTTTTGCAGAGGCAGCAATTTTCTCTGGCAGCGCAGGTAAAATACGTGGACCAGCCTCAATAATAGTGACGTTCAACCGGTCTGAGGACATACCTGGCATGCCATACGCTTTGGCAAGATTCGCGATGTGATGAAGCTGTGCAGCCAGTTCGGTACCTGTGGCCCCGGCGCCCACAATACCCACCTGTAAGGCAGTTTTATCGACTTCTGACTGATTAATCCGCAACAGCTGATTGAGCAGTGCACGATGGAACTTTTCAGCCTGATCAAGGGAATCAAGTGTATAGCAATGATCTTTAACGCCGGGGGTCCCGAAATCATTACAAACACTCCCCATCGCCAGAACCAGATAGTCGTAACTTATGGTTCGCTCGGGAAGGATTTCCACCCCTTTTTCATCATACAGAGGACTCAGCTGGATTTTTTTGGACTCCCGGTGTATGTCCACCAATTCGCCCAGTTCAAAGCGGTAATGATGTTTGACCGCGTGCATCCGGTAATCAACACCATCTGAGTTCTTATCGATAACCCCGGCAGCGACTTCGTGTAGCAACGGTTTCCAGACATGCGTGCGCGAGCGGTCGACCAACACCACCTCCGCTTTTTCTGATTTGCCCAGCGAATTGCTCAACCGGGTAACAAGCTCAAGGCCGCCTGCTCCGCCCCCCACAACCACGATACGTTTCATAATTAACCCTGTTTTAATCGTTCCAGCCATTTACACTTGCGTTAAATGCATATGGCTGGCGCGACAGAGCTAAGGTTAATACGGTTCAAACCGCGGTTCACTATCAGTTTTTATGCTGAGTAGCAGCATATTGTCATATGACTCATCGTCACTGCATTGATTTTTTTGTCAATCAGGCCGGGGATTTGCATCCTCCGCAGAGTTAATTGAACACAAGGACATTACCATGGATACCTTAATACCTAGTTTGTCACAGCTTATCGAATTTTCTGTTGCACCGGTATTTCTTTTGACTGGTATCGCCGGCTTCTTAGGCGTCATGTCCGGCCGGCTTGGACGAATCTCGGACCGTGTCAGAATTGCGGAACGCCAGATTGAGACACTGGCGGACCCACAGCTGGTAGAGCGTTCAAAGCAGGAAATCATTGTTCTGTGGAGCCGGGTCAGGGCGGCCAACTGGGCCATCGGTTTTTGTGTCGCTTCAGGGCTGATGATTTGCCTGGTAATTGGTCTGCTTTTCGCCGGTTCATTGCTGGTAATAGATCTAAAAATGCCTATCATCATATTGTTTGTACTGGCTATGTTACTGCTCATCTGCGCGCTGTTGCTATTTTTAGTGGAGGTACGCCTGGCCACGCATTCTATCAATATTGTCAGAACTGTTCATAAACCCAGGCGTGACCGGCCCGCCTAGGTTTGATAATCCGCACCGCACCGACGCCTGGCGACTAACCCGGGCGTGGCATGATGCGTTTGCCCGCTTCATCAATCGTAAAATAATCGCCGGTGCCGCCACCGCGCAGTACGGGTTTACCCGCCACGGTTTGGTAAACGCCATCTTTGATAACAGTTTTATCAATATGCACTGCCACGACTTCACCAAATATCATCCAGGTATCAACGTCTTCCTGCGCTTTATTTTTTAACCTGACTATCTGCGTTTTTTTACACTCCATAATAACCGGGCTATCAGCAACATGAGGTACGGCCACACAGCGCGACTGTGCTTTTTTCAGATTTCCCACTGAAAATTCATCAACATCGCTGCTAACACTGGCACTGGTTTGATTCATTTTTTCCATCAATGGCTCGCTGACCAGATTCCAGCAGAACTCGCCGGTTTGCTCTATATTGCGAACAGTATCTTTATAGCCCACACTGGCAAAGCCAATGATAGGAGGGACATAGTTAAAGGCATTGAAAAAGCTGTAAGGCGCAAGGTTTACCTGTCCGTCGTTATCCTGACTTGAAATCCAGCCGATGGGACGAGGCGCAATAATGGCATTAAAAGGGTCGTGCGCAAGCCCATGGCCATTTTGAGGTTCATAGTAATGATAATCGTGCGACATAGAGCATCCTTAAAATAATAATTACGTCGGCGGGGCGCCGGCCATACCGACCTGGGACCATTGCAGACCGTTTTTTCGCGGTCAGAATACAGAGTAAAAAAACAGCCGATTGAACCGTGCGCCGACGTTTCGGTATAAAGGGATTACTATACAGCGCCAGGGAAACAAAATGAAAGCATGGCCGATTATGTTGCTTGCCTTATTTTTTACGCTTGCAACGCACGCCCAACGTACCAACGTTGATGACTACGAGCAGCTTAAGTATGACGCCACGTTAACCGGTAAGCCCTACCCTTTCGAGGTTCACAGGGTCACCATTTCGAGCCAGGGCAATGATCTGAGTATGGCGTACATGTATTTACCGCCAAAAGATGATTTTCCGGTTGTTACGCTTTTTCACGGCAAAAACTTTAACGGCGCCTACTGGCAAACCACGGCGAACTGGCTGAGTGACCAGGGCTACGGCGTCTTGATGCCCGACCAGATCGGCTTTGGTAAATCAGATAAGCCCACCGACTATCAGTATAGTTTTGCTGCTCTGGCAAACAACACCAAAACCTTACTCGATAAGCTCAATATCAATAAAACTATTGTTGTGGGCCATTCAATGGGAGGCATGCTGGCCACGCGTTTTTCTCTCATGTACGGTAAAACTGCGCAGCGCCTGGTTCTGGTAAACCCCATTGGTCTGGAAAATTATCTGATTTACGAAAATTATCCGGATGTTAATACAACTTACCGCAGTGAGTTGAAAAAGATGCCGGAAGACATTGTTAACTACCAGAAGAAAAATTATTACGATGGAAAGTGGAATGAGCGTTATGCAGAACATGCCGAATTTCTGATCGGCTGGGTGCAGGGCCCGGACTGGCCCATTTTGGCCAAAGTAAGTGCGCTAACTTACGATATGCTTCTTACCCAGCCTGTGATTGAGGAATTTAAATACCTCGATCTCCCGGTGACACTAATTCTGGGAACCAGAGATCGCACCGCGCCAGGCAGGGACCTTAAAAAATCAGGTATCGAACGGGAGTTGGGTCGTTACGATAAGCTCGGCCAACAAATTAAACAACGCAATCAGGCAGTCACGGTGGTTGAGCTTGAAGGCCTGGGGCATCTGCCCCATATCGAAGATTTTGACCGTTTCAAATCGCCGTTTCTCGAAGCTATAGTGAGAAAGACACAGCAAGCAACTGAATTACAATCCTCTGACTAGAGGATTGTAATCTGACCAGCTTTAATGCTTGATTTTACGTGGTTTATTAGTAAGCACAGAAGAGCGTGAACCACGTGGCTTATAATGATAACGTTTGGTTGCTTTCATAGCGTGATCATCTTGTGCAGGAGCCTGTGGCTTGCGCACTTGTGACTGACTTAATGTATATCTAAAACACATAACAACCTCTGCTTCTAAGTATGCGTAACGTCTAAGTGGAGCAAGCGCATTATTAATGATGTATAAAGCCAGCGCGCCGGTAGATGTCACTTTGTCCTGATTCACAAGAGCATGTTGCACAACTCGTGCCAGTCATTTATGGGCGTGGTCTGGCTAGATTTTTTGGCTGCTATGATAGATGATAGCCTGATGAAAGTGGTCAGGCTGGCTGTTGGCTAACATGCAGCGCATATTTTGAATCAAACTTAGCCTCAAAGGGTAATTTTTTTATGTATAAACTGGTACTTATTCGCCACGGCGAAAGCCAATGGAATCTTGAAAATCGCTTCACCGGATGGCATGACGTCGACCTGACTGAAACCGGTGTCGCTCAGGCAATCAATGCGGGTAAATTGCTCCAGGACGCCGGCTTTGAATTCGATTTAGCGTATACATCTGTTCTGTTGCGCGCTATTAAAACCCTTAATCTATCACTGGAAGAGATGGGGCAGCACTATCTGCCAGTTGAACGCCACTGGCGGCTGAATGAGCGTCATTACGGCGCGCTCACCGGGCTGGACAAAGCAGAAACTGCTGAGAAGCATGGTGAAGAGCAGGTAAAAATGTGGCGTCGCAGTTTTGATGTGCCGCCCCCGTCTGTGGAAACCGATAGCGAGCATTTTCCAGGTCATGACCGTCGATACAGACACATCGACCCTGCCATCCTGCCACGTGCCGAGAGCCTTAAATTAACCATCGAACGGGTCCTTCCCTACTGGCACGATGTTATTCGGCCCAGTATTCAGGATGGTAAGCGCATTATTATTGCTGCGCATGGGAACAGTTTACGTGCACTCGTGAAATATCTGGACGGTATGAGCGAAGAAGAAGTGCTGGAACTGAATATTCCAACGGGCGTTCCACTGGTTTATGAGCTGGACGAAGATATGAAGCCTATCTCGAAAGAGTACCTTGGCGATCCGGAAGAAATCAAAAAAATGGTTAACTCTGTGGCTAATCAGGGCAAATCAAAATAAAGCCTGGATGATAGCCCAAAAAAACCGCGCTACTGCGCGGTTTTTTTGTATGAACCCCTTCGCTAGATTCGCTCAACAGCACTTTTTGTAACCAACTTTCGTAAGTAGGTATCAATACCTTGAAACTCAGGAGAGATTATGAAAATTGCAGTGGTATTTCACAGCGGCTATGGCCATACCAAAAGATTGGCAGAGGCATTTTTCGCAGAACTTGAAGAAAACGCTAAAACTCAAAGCACATTAATCGAAATTGACGAGAATGGCGACATCACAGACGGGCAGTGGTCGGTACTTGATGATGCCGATGCCATTGTTTTCGGCTCGCCAACCTACATGGGTATGGCATCCTGGCAATTCAAAAAATTTGCTGATGCTACCAGTGAACGCTGGTTTGAGGATAAATGGCGAAACAAAGTTGCCGCTGGCTTTACCAATTCAGGCTCTATGAATGGCGACAAACATTCCACCTTGCATTATTTCGTCACACTGGCAGGCCAGCACGGTATGTTGTGGGCAAACATGGGCATGAAACCGTCCAATACCAAAGATGCCAGCCGCGATGATATCAATTATGTTGGCGGGTTTATCGGGCTGATGGCACAATCGCCGGTTGATTCAGATGCCGATGAAGCGCCGCCTAAAGGTGACTTGGAAACCGCAAAAGCATACGCCAAGCGGGTTATTGAAGTCACTGAAAAGTGGATTAGCTAGATCTCTTTGCCCGGTGCAATCCTGTACCGGGTCTCTTATCCTGCTCATCTTGTTCTGCTATCCTTTGCCGCTGGAGTTAACCAGAAGAAGAGATAGCTATGGCGAAACACAAACCCTCTGTGGAAATTGTCAGTTACGGCATTTATAAACACTGGGACGCCAGGTCAAAAGCTCTGCCGAAAATTGATCGGTTCACCACATCTATCCCTGGTGAACTGAACATTGAATTTGGCTATATCGTCAATATCAAACGGGCTAAAAACGCAAAACTCAGATACTGCGTTTTTCATCCAGACATTCCTGATGAAGACGGTGAGATTATGCCCCCTTTCGAGGGTATAGAATATGTAGGCAACAATGACTGGGATTTTTATCTTGGAGATACACTGTGGGAGCCGGTTTCAAATAAAACCGGGCCATGGCGCATGACACTGGAGCTGGATGGCAAAATTGTGGCAGACAAAACCTTTATGGTCGAAGACGAAGCGCCCTACGAGGGCGCTTCGTTCTGGAAACGCGGTAAGCTCAGACCCAGAGGTTATTAGTCAAACCAGTGGCGTGTTCGGTTAGCAAACCAGACCAGTGAAAGCATTACCGGTACTTCCACCAGCACGCCAACCACAGTAGCCAGTGCGGCGCCGGAGTGCAGGCCGAATAGCGAAATAGCGACGGCGACTGCCAGCTCAAAAAAGTTTGAGGTGCCTATCATACACGCCGGTGCAGCAACGTTGTGGGGTAATCGTAGTCGTTTAGCCAGGAAGTACGCTATGGCAAAAATCCCATACGTCTGAATGAGTAAGGGTATGGCAATTAACACAATACTTTGCGGCTTTTCTAAAATACTCGTAGCCTGAAAACTGAACAGTAAAATCAGTGTTGCCAGTAACCCGAGAATCGACAGCGGCTTTAGTTTATTAACCAGCGATGTGACCGCTTGCTCGTCCCGTTTAAGTAGCTCCCTTCGAGTAATCAGGCCCGCCACCAGGGGCAAAATTACATACAGCACTACCGACAAAAGCAATGTGTCCCACGGCACGGCAATATCTGAGACGCCCAATAACAGACCGGCTAATGGGGCAAAAGCAAAAATCATAATGACATCATTGACCGATACCTGGACCAGCGTATAGTTAGCATCGCCCCGGGTTAAATGGCTCCACACAAATACCATGGCTGTACACGGCGCCACACCCAGTAAAATCATCCCGGCGATGTATTCGTTTGCGGTCTGTGGATCAACCCATTCAGCAAACAGCCCTTTGAAGAACAGCCAACCTAATAAAGCCATAGTAAACGGCTTTATCAGCCAGTTAATGACCAGCGTAAGCACCAGCCCTTTCGGCTTTTTGCCCACATCTTTGAGCGCCGCGAAGTCTACCTGAATCATGATGGGGTAAATCATCAGCCAGATGAGTACCGCTACCACCAGATTGACATGTGCCACCTCAAATTGCGATACAGCGGCAAAAACGTCCGGCGCCAATTTTCCTGCGGCAACCCCGACTACAATGCATAATGCTACCCAAAGCGATAAGTAGCGCTCAAACATTCCCATACATGACTCCTTTTACTGAGCACCTAGTTTATTCAGAGCAACCCGCAATGCATCGCCCTCCAAATCAGCCTTTGCTATCGCATTTAGTGCATGCGCTCGCCGCTCTACTTCTGAGATAACCTCTTCAAAAGCGCGTTTTTGCTGTTCTTCACTCTCTGAAACTTTAGACGGATCCGGTAACCCCCAATGCACTTTGAGTGAGCGGGAAAAGTATACCGGGCAGGCTTCACCTGCGGCGGCATCGCACACCGTTATCACTACACCAGGTTCAAACTGTTCAAAATCGTCCCACGACTGACTTTGCAGGCCTGTGGTGGAATAACCGGCTGCCGCTAAGTATTTTAGGGTCAGAGGATGTACCTGCCCGGCCGGTTCACTGCCGGCACTTTTAGCCAGAATTGTTGCACCGGCGATGTGGTTGACTATCGCCTCGCTCAACACACTGCGACACCGGTTATGGGTGCATATAAATAAAATTTTCATGATCACGTATCCTGACAGTTTGTGGCAGAGGCATTTGTTAGATTGCGGTTCGCCTCTTCAAGGTAAGATTGATGGGATGCTTCGGTAGTAAACAGCACAGTTTTCGCCCAATCGGGTAGCCTCGGATGCAAATGGTAATACATCCACTTACCCCGTCGCTCAGCCTCGACCAACTTACACTTTCGCAAGTCGGCCAGGTGCCGGGAGATTTTTGGCTGGCTTGATTGCAGCGCATCAGTCAGGTCGCAGACACAAAGCTGCTTGTGGGCCACCAGCAGTAATAAAATTTTCAGCCGAGTGTCATCGGCCAGACATTTGTAAAAAGCTAAAACGGGCATACACACATACATTATTTCAGATATATGTATTAGCGTATGTGTTCAGGGCGTATGTGTCCAGTCATTTTATTTAGCATCGGCAATATATGAGCATCGCGCGGTGGCAAAAGGTGCGCGCAAGAAAGCATCGCTTTACCAGTAGGCTCCAGAGTATTTGGTTATTAACTAAACCAACTGGGGCCTGTTGGCCGTTTAAGCTACAGACCTTTTCAATTCACCAACGCTTCACACACATTGTATTTGCAATACAAGTTAGGTGAGCAGGATTATCATTATGACAGACACAGCATTTCCAGCATGGCATTTTCAAAAGGCCGGTCGCTCACTTTATCGGGAGAGCCTCGAAACGCCCAGGTTAGCGGATGATGAAATTTTGATTGAGAACAGCGCTAGCGGTATTAACCCGGTTGATTGGAAATTTATTGATGATAATCCGCTAAACTGGCCTAAAGGCCGAGTTCCCGGCGTGGATGGCACAGGTATAGTGATTGCGACTGGCAAAGGAATTGATGATGAGATGGTTGGCCAGCGCATAGCCTATCATCAGTCTTTAAAGCTAAATGGTAGCTTTGCTGCCTGCACGGTGGTCAAGGCCAGCCGGGTAATGCAACTTCCTGGCAAAATGTCTTACGAATTTGCCGCTGCTCTGCCCTGTCCTATGCTCACTGCCTGGCAGGCGGTAAGCAAAATTCCCCCCAAGCCTGGCAGTAAAGTGCTGGTTGCCGGAATGGGCTCGGTGAACAAGATTGCAGTACAGTTGCTAACACGCGCAGATTTTGAAGTGCATGCGCTATCCGGCAGTCTTACCAGTGAAGAAGCACAGACACTGGGGGTTGCCGCTGTGCATCGCAGCGCCGATGATCTCCGGCAACAGTACTTTGCCGTAATTGATGCAGTGGGGCCCGACAATGCCGCAGGTCTTGTCCCGTTACTTACTGCCAATGGTCACGTAGTATGCATTCAGGGCCGTATCGAAAAACCCGTGGATCCTGCATTTACCCGAACCATTTCTTATCATGAAGTAGCACTTGGGGCGTTACATGACTACGGCAGCGCACAAGACTGGCATGAACTCATGCTAGAGGGCGAAGCATTGCTGGATGATGTGCAGGCGGGGCTGATTATCGTCGAGGATCCGGTACTGTTTCCCTTCAAAGAACTCAATGAGGCCCTTGACCACAGTAAACAAACAAAAGAAAAAACAGTATTGGGCAAAGCGCCGGACTAGAGGGCCAGTTAGCTACTTGTAATGAGTATTTTTGACCGGTAAGGCCTGTAGGATTCGGTAATTTCTTCTATTCATTTTGTACCGATGAGCAGAAGACCGTTCACCTATACACACATCGGGCTGTGTTCACTCATGGCACAGGCCGATATACACTTTTGTCTAAAACTACATCACTATGGCACTGTGTTTGCTAAGCTCAAAGTGCGCCGACGTGCGGCGCACTTTTGGAGAGCAACCATGTCTGCATTTGACGGACGACTCGGCGTTTCCCCGGCAGCAGCCGGTTATCAGTTTTCGGTTTGGGCCCCCAATGCTAAATCAGTGGCCCTGACCGGTGATTTTAATGACTGGACTGCCATGCCAATGACCGCTACCGAACAAGGTATCTGGTGGTGTCAGTGTGATGCTGCGCAAAATGAGCAGCAATACCAGTTTGTAGTGGAAGACGCCAATGGTAGTCAGTTGCACAAAAATGATCCACGGGCCCGTTATCTGACCAATAGCAGCGGCAATAGCATCATTTATGATGATAACTTTATCTGGCAGACAGAGAGTTTTACACCCGCTCCAATTCACCAGCAGGTAATTTACGAACTGCACATCGGAACTTTTGGCAAACACGCGCAACAAATCGGCACCTTCGACCTTGCAATAAAGCGTTTGGATACCTTGAAGGATTTGGGTATCAATATGATCGAGCTCATGCCCGTTTATGAGTTTGCCGGAGATCAAAGCTGGGGATACAACCCCGCCTATCCCTTTGCTATTGAAGAAGCATATGGCGGCCCCGATGGTCTGAAGCGTTTTATAGATGCAGCACACCAGCGCGGAATGGGCGTTATTCTGGACGTAGTCTACAATCATCTTGGCCCGGGCGATCTTGACATGTGGCAGTTTGACGGCTGGAATGAAAACGATAAGGGCGGTATTTATTTTTATAATGATGAGCGCTCCAATACGCCCTGGGGAGATACCCGGCCTGATTATGGCCGCGCTGAAGTGCGCCAGTATTTTATCGATAACGCAAGAATGTGGCTGAGTGAGTTTCGGGCAGATGGTTTGCGCCTGGATATGGTGCCCTATATGCGCACGATTTCAGGTCTGGACGATGGTAGCGATACAATCCCTGAAGCTTACACATTAATTCAGCAGATAACTCAGGTGGTGGCGGATGAGTTCAACCACAAAATCACCATCGCTGAAGACTTGCACAGCCATCACTTTATCACCGATGGTTTGCCTGATGGCTGCGGCTTTACCGCTCAATGGGATGCCGGTTTTGTTCATCCGGTGCGCGGAGCGTTATTAGCCAGCGCTGACAGCGACATTGACTTAGCCTGTATAAAAGATGCAATCTCATCTACCTATAGCGAGCGGCCATTTTCCCGGGTTATTTATACGGAGTCACATGATGAAGTTGCAAATGGCAGCGCACGTCTTGTAGAGGAAGTGGCACCTGGAAATGTGGATGATGACTTTTTTGCCCATAACAAAGCAGTGGTGGCCGCCGCCCTGGTGCTTACAGCTTGCGGTATCCCAATGCTGTTTCAGGGCCAAGAGTTTAAACAGCATGGATGGTTCAGTGATGATCATGACATTGACTGGCCGCGCCGGGAAAAATTTAAAGATATCGTGGCTGCATTCAGCTCACTTGTCGCGCTGCGCACCAATGCTCACGGCGGTAGTGCAGGATTGACCGGCGCCGTTACCGAGTTTGTGCATGAAGACCATACCCATAAAGTGATTGGCTTTAAGCGTACTACTGAGAATAACGAGCAACCGGTATGGGTCTATCTGAATTTAGCCAATAGCGAAGCAAATGCATATCAGCTGGAAGGCTTACCAGAAACTCCGCAATGTCTTTTTGCGTGGCAACATGAAGATATTACCGCGGATTTTTCCCTTCATAACAATCAGATAACATTGCGCCCCTACAGTATTTTAATTTTCTCTCAGCAACAATAATCTGCAGATTGGATATTTCTCTTGACCCTGGAGTAGACTCCAGGGTTTATACTTGCCAACATGAATACAGTGTCTATGTTAAAAATCGGCGAGCTGGCCCGCCGGGCAAATGTGTCGGTAGATACCATTCGCTTCTACGAAAGCAAAGGGCTGATTAAGGCGTCCGTCCGGTCAGCCAGTGGCTATCGTTTATTCGATCACGAGGATGTGACTCGCTTACTGTTTGTGCAGCGCGCCAAACATGTGGGTTTTACGCTTGAGGAAATTGGCGAATTACTTGATCTCAAGCTACATCCTGACGTGCATACCTGCCACGAGGTCAAGCAGCGGACACAGCAAAAGCTTGCCAGCGTGAGTGAAAAAATCGCCGAGCTTGAACGCATTCAGCGTTCTTTGGTACAGCTTCATACCGCCTGTAGTGGCGGCCCCGAAAGTGTCGAAAATTGCTCAATTCTGCAGTTACTGGAGTCGGATGATCCCTTATGAATGATGTCTATTTGTTAGCACAAAACTTTCTGGCTTTGTTTATAGAGTCAGCCCCGTGGCTGTTACTGGGTTTACTGGTGGCAGCGATCATGCACGAATTAGTGCCGGTAAGCCTGCTGCAGCGGCATATGGGCAGCAACAGTGTAGGTGCCGTAACCAAGGCCGCAGTTATTGGCGCGCCTTTGCCATTGTGCTCCTGTGGCGTTATTCCGGCCGCTGTCGGTCTGCGCCGAAGTGGCGCTTCGAAACCCGCTACGGTATCTTTTTTAGTTTCGACGCCAGAAACCGGTGTCGACTCAATTTCTGTTTCTTATGCTTTGCTGGGGCCTCTGTATGCAATCGTGCGCCCCGTGGCAGCAATATCCAGTGCCATTTATGCCGGTCTGATGGTTAAATTTTTCGGTGGCCCGGATGATACTGCTACCGTCACGCCAGCTGATAAAGCAGCCTCTTCAGGTTGTTGCAGCAGCGAAAAAAACACACCGTCTGCGGCGTCTGAAAGTAGCAACGCGCAAGCTCAGTGCTGCGACACCGACGCGCCCGCCACATCGTGTGGTAGTAATCATCCGACAATTAAGCAATCGAAGACGTCAGATAAGCTACGCTCAATGTGGCAGTTTTCCACCGGTCAGCTATTGTCTGATATTACTGTTTGGTTGCTGTTCGGCCTTGCCCTGGCAGCGGCTATCCAGACCTGGGTGCCCACCGACTTCCTCACCCGCTGGGGCGACGGCCTGGTTGCCATGCTGTTAATGGCGGTGATTGGCGTGCCCATGTACATCTGTGCCACGGCGTCTACACCATTAGCGGTAGGTTTTCTGGCGGCGGGCTTATCTCCTGGCGCGGTATTAGTGTTCTTATTGGCCGGACCAGCCACCAACGTGTCTACTATGGGCATGATGCTAAAAGAGCTGGGGCGCCGCTCGCTGGCACTGTATTTGTTTTCGGTATTAACTGCCAGTATCGGTCTGGGCTATTTGCTGAACTGGGCGGTCGCCGCATTCGCCTGGCAGGATCTGATTGTCACAGCTGGCGCTATGCATGAGCATGGTCAGGGCACGCAGATGCTATATGCACTATGTGCTATCGTGCTGGGTTTATTAATGCTTAAAACAATCTGGCAGATGGTAAGTGAAAAGCTACGCACCTCGCCGTCAGAATCCAGCTGCTGCCATTAGCAGTCGTTCAGACCATGCGACATTTTGCCGCATGGTCTGGCCCCCCCTCTGCGATTAATATTGGCGCCTGACGTTTTCGGGAGCCTTCCACGTGAAATTAATTTACCCAGTCATTCTTAGCAGTATTCTTTCAGCCACCACCTATGCCGATACAATCGAATCAATAGAAATAACCGGCAGGGCATTAGATACATCGTCCACCGACCAGCTTGAAAAAGCACTTTCAGAGCAACAGGTGAACTTTGCTGCGGGCGGTGGATTGTCGCCGCTGCCTGTGCTCAACGGTATGATGGGTGACAGAATTCAGATTCTGGCTGATGGTGCGCCCATCACCGCGGCTTGCGGTAATCAGATGAACCCGCCCCTGTCCTATGTAACAACATCAAAGATAAGCAGTATCAATGTCTTATCTGGTGTATCACCCGTTAGTGCGGGCGGTGATAACATTGCTGGTGTCATAGTGGTTGATACTCTCACACCGGTCTTTGGTGAAGTCGATGCACCAGTTGTTTCAGGCGAAGCCGGCTTTCATCATAAAAGCGTCAACAACCGTAATACCTATTATCTGAGCGCCAGTATCGCTAACGACACCTGGTATGCCAGCTATGCAGGACAAAGTGAAGAAGCCGACAGCTACGAAAATGGCGCAGGCGAAAAAGTACTTGATACGCTTTACAAAGCACAAAGTCACGCGCTCACATTCGGGTATGAAGATGCCCATCAGATGGGTGTGGTTAAGCTCTCCTATCAGTCGATTCCCTATCAGGGTTTTGCCGGACAGTATATGGATATGACGGATAATCGATCTTATGCAATAAACGCAAAATACCGTCGTCATTTTAGTGATGTACAGCTTGATACGCAGGCCGTATTTCGCGATGTCAGCCACGAAATGGGCTTTTTCACCAGTGAAAAGCCTGGCACCATGCCAATGAATACTGACTCACAGGATATTGCCCTGAAACTAGCGTGGGAAATGCCATTAACCACTGATTACGACCTTGTTGTTGGTCAGGAGTATTACGCCAACACACTCGACGACAGGTGGCCTGCCATTGAAGGCAGCATGATGATGGGCCCGAACGATTACGTAAATATCAATGATGGTAAACGTGAGCGCGCCGCATTATATGCTGAAGTTTCCGGACAGCCATATCGTGACTGGTCGGTAACAGCAGGCACCAGAGTCGAATATGTTACGACAGATACCGGGCCGGTTCAGCCATACAGCGACGGCGCTATGGCTATGGGCGGCGGTATGGCAATGTCTATGGCAAATCCGGATGCAGACGCCGCTATGGCATTTAATATGGCCGACCGGGACCAGCAGGATACGCTGGTCGATATCAGTGCGCAGGCCTCCTATGACATTGACGCTGAACAGAAAGTCTCGTTTGGTCTGGCGCGTAAAAATCGTGTGCCTTCGCTGTACGAGCGCTACACCTGGGGACGCGGTGTTATGGCCACCACCATGATTGGCTGGTTCGCCGACGGCAACGGATATGTCGGCAATATCGACCTGGCACCTGAAACCGCCTATACAGCATCTGCGATGTACACATTCGAGTCACAACGACGGACCTACTCTGCGGATGTATGGTACACCCACGCTGATGATTATATCGATGTACAGAAAATCGGCGAATTCAATCAGTCAGGCCTGGCGCAGACCCAGCGCAATCAGCTTCAGTTTACCAATCTTGATGCGCGGTTAATGGGTATATCGATAGAGGCTGGCTGGCTGGTAGCAGATAACCAAACCGGCCAATGGCAACTCAGTAATACGTTTACTTGGCAAGATGGTATCCGCAAAGATTCTGATGCACCGCTGTACCAGATTCAACCGGTACAAAACCAGATGCAGTTGACCCACAGTAAGGGTGACTGGCAATCGAGCGTTCAGTGGCAATGGACAGGCAATAAGTTTGATACTGATCCGCTAAGGTTGGAAAACAGCACGGATGCCTACTCTGTGATTAACCTGCAAACCCAGGTGATTGTGGATAACTGGAAAATTGAACTGGCAGTAGACAACCTGTTGGACAAACAATACCAGTTGCCCCTTGGCGGCGTCAGCATTGCTGACTTTAAGCAAAATCCTGAAAACGGTTTTGCCCAGCTCGATGGCCCTGGGCGTTCATTGAATTTCGGTATTGAATATCATTTCTGATTAACGCATCTTACCTGTCAGAGTAACTTCGGACTGCCCCATGCTGTTATTGTTCTACACCTACTTGTTTCGTGACGAAAAGTTTGCCCCTTGGCTGGCAACTATCGTACTGATGCTGGAAATTGTTGCTCTTAACAGCCTGATTGCCCTTAATGGCGCTGCCAGCAATCCGTTTAGCATGATACTACTGGTTCCACTGGTACTAGGGCTTATGGTGCTGCCTGCGGTGTGGGCATCGGTAATTATTCTGGTCAGTCTGGGTGGGCAGATAAGCCAGCTCTATTTGCCCTCTGTTCATGCCGGCAATACCACGATGGCAGCGCACAGCCAGAATATGATCATTGGCTTTGTGCTGACCTCCCTGCTTATTACGGCGGTCGTTACGTACTTTCGGTACCAGCTAAATCAGCAGTCCCGCGCTTTACAGATACTTAGAGAGCGGCAACTGCGGGATGAACAGCTTCTGGCCATTGGCACGGCCGCGGCACAGCTTACCCATGATGCTGCGTCACCCATTCAAACCGCCCAGCTGCTTATCGAAGAAGCACAGGAAGCAGGCTCAGTAACATTAGTAAACGACATTGATGAGCAGTTTCAGCGGCTACAGGCCATGCTGGACGAGTGGCGCAATGTCGCCGATGATGTACGTCTGGCCAGGTTTGTGCCCTTTCACCCGGCCGAGGTTATTCGTTCATTACGTCATGTGGTTATGCTGGCACGTCCCGAATCACAAATCACCTGGCCTCAGCTACCCGACGTGCAGAACAGTCAGATTTACGCTGACCGCACATTACTACCCGCATTAAGCAGCATCTTGCTCAATGCCTGCGAAGCCAGTGAGCGAGCCGGTGATGGCTGGGTAAGTTTCTCACTGAAGATTACCGACGACACATGGCGACTTATTTTTATCAATAAAGTGAATGACGCCGATAGCCTGCGTCTGGATGCGCTGGGAAAGCGCCTGGTAACATCGCAAACCGGCAGTGGCGTCGGCGCGGCTATCAGCAATGCCACCATTGAAAAATTCGGCGGGCTCGTGCAATGGTCGCATAGCAATGACAAAGCAGTTACCGAGATAACCCTTCCTGCCCGTACCATCGCTTATGCGCAGCAGGTTACCGGATGAAGTTGCTCATTATTGATGACGATGCGCGTCTGACAGAGGTGTTGGCGCGCCGTTTCACAAACGTCACCCATTATGAGGTAAACACCTTTGGGACAGCATCTGAGGCAATGAAAGCAGATCCGAACAATGTTGATGCCATCCTGCTAGACATGATGCTGGATAATGATGAAGTTGGTCTGTCGTTTGTTGAGGCGCTCGCAGCGCGATTTACTCCAACACATCTTATCATCATGACCGGCTATGCAAGCATTGCTACCACCGTGGCCGCCATTAAAAAGGGGGCCACCGACTACATCGCAAAGCCGGTTGGATTTCAGGAATTACTGACCCGGCTTAATATAGACGCGGCGCCACCCACTGCTACTTTACTTCCCATGACGCCTGCGCAGGTAGAATGGGAACATATACAGCGCGTGCTGCATGCGAATGATGGCAATATTTCGGCCACCGCAAAAACATTGGGCATGCACAGGCGAACATTGCAGCGAAAACTGCAAAAGTTCTCACCGAGTAAACAATAAATTTTGTCCATTTTTATCTGTCATCCAACGTATTTGCATTGATTTTTGCTTAGTTTTCATTCAAAGATAAGCGAAGGAATATGTACCAAGGATTGGCACCATGCATTACTACCCCTCTCAGGGCGCGAAAGTTTGCTCGCTTTTATTTAATACTCTACGTCGCTGGGCACGTCAGCTTAAGCTGGCTAACGCTATCAGAATTGTCCGTCAGTTAATTCACTTTGGCCCGTGGCGGCACCTGTTTATAAACGCTATACGGTTTTTTCGTGGCCCCGCTGAGTGGCGGGTAAACGCCGCCTCACTGATGCCTGATCTTGATATAAAAACTATTTCAGCAACACTTCGACAAGACGGTGTCTGTGTGGCGGGTGTACTGCCCGCCCCTTTTGTCGACGCCCTGTGCCGGTTTACTGACCAGTTGCCTGCACAGGAGTATCATCAAACCCATCAGGCTAATGAAAAAATTGCCCGCATTGCTGACGACCCGGCGTTGTTAAATGTAGTCGGCGAGTACTTAGGATGTGAACCGGTGTTGGTGGAATCCTCACTATTTGTGACCAACCCGGAAGCCAGTAAGACCAAAGGTGCACAAAATCATTTTCACTTCGACTATGCCGGCTGGCAGTCATTGAACGTATTTGTTTACCTTACCGATGTGAGCCTTAACAGTTCTCATCATGTTGCCATCAAAGGCTCCCATAAAAAGATGCGGTTAAGCACACTATTAAAAGGTTTGATCAGTGACAAAGAGGCTGAAAATGAACATGGTCACGCAATAAATGCGATAACCGGCCCGGCTGGTACGGTATTTTTTGAAAATGTAGAAGTGCTGCATAAGCGTACGCAAGGTCATGAGCGACGGGTGCTGTTAAATCTTACCTATACCTCGCACCGTAATCTTATGAGCTACGGGCGAGCCAATCCCAGACAACTGGCATTTAGGGATAGTCAGTTTGCCCGGGCCCAATCGGCTTCACAGTCCATACCGGGCTCAGATAAGTAGGGTTTTGATACGCTTCAGGGTACACTGTTTGGCATCAAAACAGTCAAAAAGGCAAAGTGGCAGTGTCGAACTGGGTTCTGGGGATTGATGGTGGTGGGACAAAATGCCTGGCCAGGCTAGAGACGCTTCAAGGCGAATTAATCGGAGAGGTTGTTACCGGTCCAGCCAACGTGGCCCAGAACGTAGCCACGGCGTATGACTCTGTCTGTCAAGCGTGTGAACAGCTTCGTCAGCGCACTGGCATCTCAGCCATGGACTTTGCCAATATTCCCACGGTGATTGGCCTGGCCGGCTTCAATATTCAAAAGTATGCAGAAGCCGCTCTTCAGTGGTCACTACCGGTGCATACTGCCAACATGACTACCGATTTACATATTGCCTGCGCTGGCGCGCACGGCAGTGAAACGGGCGCATTGATTATCACCGGGACCGGCAGCTCCGCGTACGTGAATATAGGTGGTGCGAAGCGAATCATCGGCGGTCACGGTTTTCCGTTAGGTGATGAAGCCTCAGGCGCCTGGCTGGGCTGGCGAGCGCTTTCGTTTACGTTGCAAACCCTCGATGGCATGCATCCTGACAACGCGCTGACCCGGCATCTTTGCCACAAATTTGATACACAATCGGCGCAGGCACTGGTTGCCATGACCCTGCATTATCAGTCCTGCGATTATGCAGCGCTTGCGCCTGAGGTTATTGCGCTGGCCGCCCAGGCCGAGCCTAATGCGATAAGTATTATGCAGCAGGGCGCACAATATCTAAGCCGGATACTTACCGTGATAGAAGGTTACAAGCCACCGCGTATCGCCATGACCGGCGGTCTGGCACCGGCCTGGCAACAGTGGCTTGCGCCGGAAGAGGCTAACAAGTTACGGGCTCCCCTATCCACGCCGGTACAGGGCGCGGTATTGCTCGCCCGGACAATGGCTAACAATCTGACACATAACCCCCATAAAGAGGAATGATGAAACAGTACTTTGCCGACCGACTTTTCGACGGGCACACCATGCTTGAAAGCGTATTGTTTAGCGTTGATAGAGGGCGTATCACATCGTTGCTGCAGAATGCTTCTTTATCCAGTTTCAGCGAGGCTGAACATTTTACCGGCCTGGTTACCCCTGGCTTTGTCGATGTCCAGGTTAACGGCGGCGGCGGTGTGCAGTTTAATGATAAACCCAGCGTCGCCACGCTTCTCACTATGGCCGAGGCTCACCGCCAATTTGGTACTACCAGCATGATGCCAACCATCATTACCGATGACATCGCGGTAATGCAAAAAGCCGCGGATGCTCAGGCTCAGGCTCATGCGAAGGACCCTGCCTGTTTTGTCGGCATCCATTTTGAGGGGCCACATCTGAGTCAGGCCAAAAAAGGCATGCACAGCAGCGAGTATTTGCGCAGTATCAGTGATCAAGAGTTGGCACTTTTCAGTCGCAAAGACATAGGTCGGGTTATGGTGACTGTCGCACCAGAAACGGTTTCTGTCGCCGATATAAACAAGCTGATTGCATTAGGCGTCATTGTTAGCCTGGGCCATACCAATGCCACTTTTGATCAGGCCAGTGAAGCGTTTACTGCCGGGGCCACCGGCGCGACCCACCTTTACAATGCCATGTCACCACTGACCAGCCGGGAGCCGGGTGTGGTCGGCAGTGCGTTGTATCACGAGCACGTATACTGCGGCCTTATTAACGATACGCACCATGTTCATCCGGCCAGCATTGCATTGGCCATGCGCCTGAAAGGCGCCGATAAAACCATGCTTATCACCGATGCTATGGCCCCGGCAGGCAGTGATATCGATTATTTTGTGTATCAGGGCGAAACTGTTTATCAGCAAGGCAAAACGCTGAATCTGGCAGATGGCACGCTGGCAGGCTCCAACCTTACTATGATTGAGGCGGTCAGAAACACTCATCACATTGTGGGTATCAATGTGCCCGATACGTTGCAAATGGCCACCTCTACCCCGGCTGCGTTTTTGCAGCATCAGCAAATTGGACAGCTTCGCCCAGGGGCGTGGGCAAACTTTTTAGTTCTTGATGAGAAGCTGTCTTTGACAAGTGTGAATACCGCTCATCCCTGAGAGGGCGCATCTTTTTAGCGTTAATCTCTATTTTTCAGCGGAATCTGTGACAAGCTGTTGCACATTGTGTAGCAGACTCGCCCTGGATACCTCGCCCATATGACTGGTGACAAGATTGCCGTTCGCATCAAAAAATAAGGTCGAAGGCAGGCCCGATATTCCCAGTTGTCTGGCTGTTTGACCGACTGGGTCAAAATATATATTTGCAATCTCCAGGTTGTTCTTACGCAGAAAATGTAATGCATCAGACGTTGAATCCTGTTGGTTCACAAAAATAAATGTGATGTCAGCGTAATCGTTCTGGGCCTCGACAAGTACAGGCATCTCTCTTCGGCATGGCGGGCACCATGAGGCCCAGAAGTTGATCACTACAGGCTTGCCAGTTTGATGCTCGACCATTACCGCAGTGCCATCTGCGCGTTGCAACTGAATCGGCCAGATAGACTGCTCGTTAGTCAACAAAAGGTTGACCAACGCCAGCGGTGCGATGATAACAGCCGCCATTACTGCGGCTTTTAGATAAGCTGACATATGCTCACGCTTATTGCGGGTGCAAGCCAGCAATATCAAGAGACCGCTAAACCAACCTATTGTGGTATTAAACCCTCCGTCCCGAATATCAATCACCGAAAACAGATCCTGTTGGTAAACCTCCCAAAAGGACAGAACAAATACTGCCCTGGCAGCCACTACGCCGATAACCAAAGCCCGGAAGATATTATCCGAAACATCTTCCGGGCTTTCATTTTTTCGGGTAAGCAGACGCGCCACCGCCCAGAAGACAAAGATGAAAAAGACGGTAAACGCAGCGTATGCTGATATTGAAAAAGGCCCGATTGAAAAGCTTAGCAACAAAAATGTCCCATAGTGTCAGATAAATAAAAAAAGCTTACCTCATCCAAACCACGTCAACCCTTACAAAGTGACAATTCACGACCCGGCCCGGGCGAGTGCAAACGTTATATTAATAGCAAGCTTCGTGTTATAACCAATTGTGCAACAATGTTTTTGATTAACAGTGGCACTGTGCAGCGTAGACGGTTTATTACCAAAATGTGTGGAGCGGAATGTCAGCAAGTTTGAATAAGCGTCAACAGGATAAAATACCCTTAACAGGTCAAAACTAACAAGCCTGAACCCGATTACACATCGAATACAGGCTTGCTTATATAATTACGCAACAAGTCATGTTGCTTCATTAACACCGTCAGGGTTTATGTATCAACTATTCCACTGTAACTGATTTTGCCAGATTACGCGGCTGGTCAACGTCGGTTCCTTTGATCAGAGCGACATAATAGGACAGCAGTTGCAGAGGCAGGGTATAGATAATCGGCGCAATGGACGGTTCGCAGTGAGGCACATTGATGACCCGCATGGACTCGTCGCCTTTAAAGTTGGCATCTTTATCGGCAAACACGTACATAATACCGCCTCGGGCGCGGACTTCCTCAACATTGGATTTTAACTTTTCCAGTAATTCATTGTTGGGTGCCACGACGATGACCGGCATTTCATCATCAATCAACGCCAGCGGACCATGTTTAAGCTCACCAGAGGCATAGGCTTCGGCGTGAATATAGGAAATCTCTTTGAGTTTCAGCGCCCCTTCCATGGCGATAGGATATTGATCACCACGACCTAAGAACAGGCTGTGATTTTTATCAGCAAACTCCTCAGCTAAGTCTTCGATCCCCTCGCTGATGGTCAGCGTTTCTTCCAGCTTCGCCGGCAGACTATGCAGGCCACTCACAATTTGTTCCTTGTCCTGACTGGTCATACCGTTGTGCTCACCGATAGCCAGGGTTAGCATCAAAAAGGCCGTAAGCTGGGTGGTAAAGGCCTTGGTGGAGGCTACCCCGATTTCGGCACCGGCTTTGGTCATAAACGCCATGTCTGATTCGCGGACCAGTGACGAGCCGGGTACGTTACAAATGGTTAGGCTGGCCATATAGCCCAAATCCTTGGCCAGACGAAGTGCCGCCAGCGTATCCGCGGTTTCACCTGACTGAGAGATGGTAACCAACAGACTGTTTTCATGCACTACTGATTTGCGGTACCTGAATTCAGACGCGATTTCGATACCGCAGGATACATTAGCATACTGCTCAAGCCAGTAGCGTGCTGTCATGCCGGCATGATAGCTGGTGCCGCAGGCGATAATTTGTACATGCTTAACTTTGGCCAGTATATCGACGGCCTGCTCGCCAAAGATATTGGTCATCAGTCCGTGCTCGTCCAGGCGGTCCTTGAGCGTATTGCGAACCACAGTAGGCTGCTCATGAATTTCTTTCAGCATATAGTGGCGATAGCCGGCTTTATCGCCCGCGTCATGCTCGATATTGGACTCAATAACTTCACGCTCGACCGGTTCGCCGTTACTGTCAAAAATCAATACTTCACGACGGGTTACCTGCGCCACATCACCTTCTTCTAGGAAGATAAAACGGCGGGTCACTGGCAGTAATGCCATTTGATCAGAAGCAATAAAGTTTTCACCTAAACCAAGACCAATGACCAGCGGGCTACCAGAACGTGCCACTACCATTTTTGAAGGGTCTTCGCGGTCCATGATTACGGTACCATAAGCACCATGAAACTGGGCGACGGAATTCTGCACGGCCTTGAGTAAATCCGCGCCCTTTTCTAGCTCAGCATGAACAGTATGGGCAATGGTTTCGGTATCTGTGTCGCTGGTAAATGTATAGCCCTGCGCACTGAGCTTTTCACGTAAATCGATGTAGTTTTCAATAATACCGTTATGCACCACAGCGATACGTTCCCGTGAAGTGTGAGGGTGCGCGTTGCTTTCCGTTACGCCGCCATGGGTAGCCCAGCGGGTATGAGCAATACCGGTCGTGCCCGGCGCGCCCTCTTCGGCTACTGCATCGGCCAGCGCCTGCACTTTGCCAGTGCGGCGGATGCGATTGAGATCGCCGTTATCAAGCAGGGCCACACCTGCTGAATCATAACCACGGTATTCCAGACGTTTGAGTCCTTCAAGAAGGATCTCTACTACATTACGTTCGGCGACAGCGCCTACAATTCCACACATATCCTACTCTCCATCCAGCGCTGCGGTAATGACCGTCACACCCTGCTTTTCAATTGTTTGTTTAATCTGTAAGTCAATATCATCGTCGGTTACCAGATAAGCAATTTGCTGCCACGGTAACTCCAGGTTTGGCATCTTATGAGAAAACTTGCCTGACTCTGCCATGATAACGACATTTTTGGCGGTGCTGGCCATCGTTTCGGTCAGCCCGGTTAATTCATTAAATGTTGTTGTGCCACGGGATACGTCCAGCCCTGATGCACCAATAAATGCAAAATCAAAGCTGTAGGCCCGTGTCATCTGTTCAGCCATATGTCCCTGAAACGATTGTGATTGTGCATCCCAGGTACCGCCTGTCATCAATACTGTCGGCTCGCTATCCATTGCGGTCAGTGTTGCGGCAACGTGCAGTGAATTCGTCATCACCACTAACCGTGACCGTGTGCTCAAATGTTCAAGCATACAGGCCGTGGTGCTGCCGCAATCGATAATCATCCGGGTATTGTCGCTCACCAACTGTGCAGCGGCATGGCCTATGGCACGCTTGATGTGCGACAGTGTGCCGGGCTGGCCAGCCTGTTCAGTATGGCGGGATAAATCAGACTCTCCTGCTGCATTGCCTGTATTACCCGGCATGGGCGCAGCCCCACCAAACTGACGTACCAGCAAACCTTTATCGGCAAGGATCGTTAGATCTTTGCGAATGGTCACCTCCGACGTCCCAAATGCTGTCGCCAGCGTTTCCACCTGAACCTGGCCTTCCCGGTTTATCCTTTCAACAATTGCCTGGCGGCGGGTATCAGTATTGCGTCGCTGCATAAATGAAACTTTAAATTACAAAACGAAAGCAATTAGAACGAATAATGTTACGAATTGCAATATATTTTGGTTTCATTTTATTATTTCCACGCGCCGTTTGTCGCGATGACTTTGCCACGCCTGTTCCATCACTTGTATGACAGGAACAACTGAGTCTGCGCTACATGGCGAGGCATCACCCGTCGTCAGGCTGGTGACCAGTTGTCGGTAAAATTCGCGATAGTCGCCCCGCACAGTAGTAACTGGTGTGCTACCACTTTCGCAGTGAAGCATTCCGTAACTTTCCTCATCTTCTTGCCCCCACTGCGCTGAAGTCAGGCTGACCCCATCTCTTAATAACTGCTCTTGTGGATCCAGGCCATATTTACGGTAACTACCTTTGTCTCCCTGAACGTCAAAGCGTAATGTCTTGCCTGCCTGAAAGGCTGAGCTACCTACTGCCACCTGTTTATCCGGATAGAACAACGTTACGTCAAAACAGTCATCGCTCTGCCCGTTTGGACGTAACGTCTGAATATTGGCCTGCACTGCCTCTGGCATACCAAACAACTGAATACTCTGGTCGATAAGGTGTGGTCCCAGATCCCAGAAAATACCGGCCCCCGGCCCGGCGTTTTCCCGCCAGCGATCCCGCGGCACAGGCCGGAAACGGTCAAAACGGCTCACCATACGCCGCACAGTTCCCAGCTGTTGCTCACTCAGCAGACGTTGTACGGTTAAAAAGTCACCATCAAACCGCCGGTTATGAAATACATGCAAGGAGGTTTTGCTAAGTCGGGCCTGTGCCACCAGGGCTGTGGCGTCTGCCAGGGAAAGTGTAAACGGCTTTTCAACCAGAACATGGCTGCCCGCGGTGAGACACTGACTGACTTGATCTGCATGTAAATGGTTCGGGGTGGTAATGATACACAAATCAGGTGCTGCGTGACTCAGACCATCAGCCAAATTACTGTACACCGGGATGTCTGGTAAAACAGAAGCAACTGCATCAGGCCGTGAAGACACCACGCCGCTTACCGCAAGCTGGTCATTATAGTTAAGAAAGGGAAGGTGAAATGTTTTCGCCGAAAAGCCAAAACCTACCAGAAGTGTAGAAAGCATGGACAGTTCCTTTTCTGCCGGAGGTGACAGAAGTGTTGAACAGGTGGGTGGCACCGGTGTCATGCAAAACCACGGTGCCACTAATGTATTCGTTTACTTTTTCTGCGGCCGTGGCCAGTTGGCAATATTGCGCTGACGACCACGTGCCACTGCAAGGGCATCATTATCAACATCACCGGTGATGGTGCTGCCGGCACCCACGGTAGCGCCATCGCCAATTTCAACCGGCGCAACCAGTGATGAATTAGATCCAACAAACGCATTGGTGCCGATAACCGTTTTCGACTTATTCACACCATCGTAATTACAGGTAATGGTACCCGCACCGATGTTTGCCCGGGCGCCGACAACAGCGTCCCCCAGATAAGTCAGGTGATTCGCCTTCGCCCCTTCACCCAGCACCGTTTTTTTCATTTCCACAAAGTTGCCGACTTTGGCGCCTTTATGCATAACGGCGCCCGGGCGTAATCGTGCATAAGGGCCAACGGTACAGGCACTGTCCACCTGAGCCTGTTCAATCATACTATTGGCTTCGATGGTGACATCGTCGCCAATCTTACAGTCTTTTAGCAGACAATTTGGCCCGATTACCACGTTATTACCCAGTTCAACAGTGCCTTCAAAAACGGCGTTAACATCAATAAAGACATCCTGTCCGGTCGTCACTTTACCACGAATATCCACCCGCGCCGGATCGGCCAGCGTCGCACCACCATGCATCAGCGCACTGGCTTGCCATTTCTGCAACGCCCGCTCTAGCTTTGCCAGGTGTTCCCGGTTATTCACACCTTCGACTTCGATAACTTCATCGGGCTGCGCCGCCTGAATTTTTTTGCCTTCTGCTGCGGCCATGGCAATCACATCAGTCAGATAATATTCGCCCTGAGCGTTATCGTTACTTAAATTGCCCAGCCAACGTTTTAAATCAGCACCGTTCATCATCATCATACCGGTGTTAATTTCTTTTATCCGGTGTTGCTCTTCAGTCGCATCCTTGTGCTCTACAATGGCTGTGATATTGCCATCGCTGCCTCGCACAATGCGTCCCATACCGGTAGGATCATCTAAATCCACGGTCAATAGCGCCAGATCGCATGCTGCCTTTACCGCTACCAGTCGTTGTAATGTTTGTTGGGTAATTAAGGGGGCATCGCCTACCAGGATAAGGACATCTTCGTCATCTTTTACATGGTCAGCCGCCTGCTGTACCGCATGTCCGGTTCCCAGTTGCTCTGACTGCAAACACCAGTTGAGGTTGTCTGCGCTAACAGTGCTTTGCAACTGATCACCACCATGACCGTAGACCAGATGCACAGCGCTCGCCTGCATGCTTTCAACAGTATTGATAATCCGCTGCACCATTGGGACGCCACCCACCTTGTGCAACACCTTGGGCAACGAGGATTTCATTCGGGTTCCTTTACCCGCGGCAAGTACTACAACAGAAAACGCCATGCAAATTCCTTAAACTTCTTGTGCAATAAAGTATTCGACTTAGTGTAACCAAGCCAGACGCGATAGTCAGCGTTTGAATACGGTCATGTCCGGTTTTTGTTTAATCACAGGTATGGCTAGTCGTACATATGTTACGCAGGTATACTCGTTTTTCGTATTTTTTGGTCTGTTTGCAAGGGAGTGGTTGCCAGCTGTGAAAGCCTTCAGGACGTTGCACCGTAGTATTTTGTTGCTTTTTCTGGTGGTGACTGTTGCCATCGTCACGCTGGTGCATTTCAGTATAACCTCTATCGTCGCTGAGCAAAGCCGTGCTCAGCAGCAATCCATGTCTCCAGCGTTTGCCCTGATTACTGAAGAGTTGCTTAAACCACTGCATACCGCACAGGCACTTGGACAATCAAGAGAGCTGGTTGCGCTGATGGACCGTCCAACGCTGGACCGGGAAGAAGCATTTAACATGCTTGAAAGGCTGGAACAGGAATTTGATCTCACCTTCTTTGTGGCCAGTGAAAACGAACGTATTCAATATATGTCTGATGGCCAGATTGTGGATTTGGTAGAAGGCGAGGTGAACTGGTATTTCAAATATAAAGCCATGCCGCAAAGCGCGGTTGCCGACATAGGCAAGTGGGAAGATGCGCACTTTTATATCGATATAAAAGTATTTAATGAAGACAACGAATTCCTTGGTTTCTTCGGGGTAGGGAAAAGTCTCACCAGCTTTTTACAGATATTCAGCAGCTATAAGCAGCAGTATGGTTATGATTTTCTGTTTGTGGACGACAAGGGCGATATCATGTTGTCATCTGATCCTCGATTAATGGCCAGATACTCCCGCTTTACCAATATGTCCGAGCTATCCTGGTTTTCCAGCTTACCCGAGGAAGTGCAAAATTCTCAGGCGCTCAATAACCGGCTGATTACCATTGATGAAAGTGAGTATCTGATTGCCGAAGTAGACCTGAACCAGTTTGGCTGGACAGTTTTTCTGCTTAGCCCGCTGGACAAACGCCAGACGGCCATTTCTCAGGGCTTCATTGTAAGTGTAATAACCTTGCTGGTGGTCATCTTCGCACTGTTCTTAATGGTGTATCATCTGCTTTATTACTTCAGAAAAGATTTGCATAAAGATGTCGTTCTTCCCAGTCGCACCCGCCTGCCCGATCGCACACAGGTACAGGACGATTATCGCAAACTAATCCGCGCTTATCATTCTGTCAGCATCATTCTGGTGGATATTGATCATTTCTCTGTTATTAACGATACCTACGGGCGCAATATTGGTGACCAGGTTTACCACCACGTCATGACATTCTTACAGGACAGCTTGCGCAGCAAAGATGTTATCGGGCGCTGGAGCAGTGAGGAATTTATCTTATTGTTGCCAGAAACCGGCCCCCATGAAGCCTATGAAATCGCTGAATCTCTGCGCGCGGATATCAGTCAGCTACGCCCGGTAGAACGGTCGTTACAAATCAAACTAACAGCCTCGTTCGGCGTATCGTATACGGCCATTGAACGAACCATGTCGGAAGTTACAGACTGTGCCGAAGATGCACTGTACCAGGCCAGGCGCGACGGGTGTAATCAGGTCAGCATGCAGCTTATCAGCTAAATTTACTTAGCCGGCGCAAAGCCTCGCCGGCTGAACAGGCGCGTAATACCCGTGGTCATTCCCACTCCGGCCATAATGCATGCGCCTCCTACCAGTGTCTGACCGGATACGGTTTCGTTGAGCAAGACCAGGCCCCACACAATACCAAACAGCGGTACCAGATAAGCTACTGTGATGGCTTTAGAAGGCCCCACTGCGGCGATGAGGTGGAAGTAAAGAATGTAGGCAATACCGGTGCCAGCTACAGCCAGTGCCACCGCATTTGTCCAGGCATGGGGTGAGGGAGAGGTATCCGGCCAGTGCATTAGCGCCAGTGGTAGCAACAGCACCGACGCCACTGCCTGACTGCCGGTCGCCACGGCCAAGGGCTTAGCACCGGTTAAAAACCGTTTCATCATGCAGGCGGCGATACCGTAGCAGCAGGTTGCCAGGCAAGCCGCCAGGATAGGCAGCACGCTGAGTTCCCCACCACCGATTTTTTGTTCGCTGATGATTGTCACACCCACAAATCCCAAGCCTAGGCCCGTTACTGCAAGTTTTGATAACCGCTCGTGCAGCCAGACAAATGCCACCATTGCGCCAAACATAGGTGCTGTAGCATTAAGAATAGCATTAACCCCGGCTTCAAGATGCAAACTGGCAAAGTTGAACAGTGCAAAAGGAATAGCGGTATTAATGGCGCCGATAGCAAAAATCGGCCAGAAAAAACGGCGCATGTCGGCCATCTCCTTACGCCACAATACTACCGGCAATAATACAAGTGTGGCCAGACAGGTTCTCACCTCCACTAACGCAAAAATGCCAAACTCCGGAGCGGCCACCCGCATGAACATAAATGAGGCCCCCCATATTGCGCCCAGCAGTACCAGAGCCATCCCCTCTTTTAATGGCATATATCGTTAATTCCTTCCAGTTCCAGTAAAAATTGTTTGCGCCACAGCCCCCCAGCATAGCCAGTCAGACGCTTATTGGCACCCACAATGCGATGACAGGGGACAATAATTGCGACGGGATTGCGGCCATTGGCAGCGCCGACCGCACGCATTGCAGAGGGGTTATTAAGTTGCGCAGCAATATCTTTATAGCTGCGGGTTTCGCCGTAGGGAACGCTGACTAACGCTTGCCACACCTGTTGCTGGAATGCCGTACCCGCAGCATCCAGCGGCACGGAAAAGCGCACTGTATGGCCTGCCAGATACCGGATTAACTCGTTACAGGCCAGCCGGGTATGTGCATTGGGACTATCCTGTTCCTGGGGGGTATCAAATACCACCTGTGTCAGTCCTTTATGACTACTTTTTACAATCAAAGGCCCGCACGGCGTAGACAATGTCTGCTGATACATGAATCGTTACCTCGCTGTGCTTTTGTTGTGTTTTTTTTCCTGCGCTTGCCGAGCTCGCTGTTCCAGCGCTATTTGCCACAGCTGTAGCGTCAGATAGCTGCGCCAGGGGGCAGCGAGATCAGGTTGTACTGCCTCGGTTTTAGCCACATTGCGAACAATAAGGTCACTGTGTAAATAAATGTCACAGGCATTGTAGCCACGCAGTTGGATATAGTCACACGTCCAGGGACCGATACCTTTTAGTGCCAGCAGCGTATCTGTATCCGGCGGCTGGGCGTGCCTGGTAAATGCCTCAGCCAACGTGGCCAGGGTGCGTTGTCGTGAGGCAGGCATTTTTAAAAAATCCACTGGCTGAGCAACTACCTCCTGCGGGCTGGGAAACACCGGTCCAAAGCAATTACTGCCACCAATCAGCTGATCCATTCGATTGATATAACCGGTTGCAGCCTTTAACGAGATTTGCTGGCCTACCACCGCTCTGCTGGCCGCTTCAAAGACATCCCAGGTACCTGGAAAACGTAAGCCCCGGGTAAGCTTTTGCTTACTAATACCGGCAGCGAGTAAGGCCCGATGAATTGTTTCCGGATGGGCATTGGTATCAAGCATACGCGCCAGATTTGCCATGACCGGCTGAATGAACTGCAAGTCAGTAATGTTCAGCGAGACCTCAAAACCACACCGCTTTTCACAAAATTCAGCCTTAAGGTAGCCTTCGCTGTCTTGCCAGTTGAAGGCCCGGGCATAACCGTTTTGAAAGACCTTTTCGACCCGTTCCAATTGATGCGCTGCGATAAAGTCGCGCACCTGTGGCCAGTTATAGGGCGCATGACAGGGCAAAAACAGCACCACCGGTGCTGTTCCGTTGTGATTAGGGGGCTGGCTTTTAAGCATTGTCGGGGTGACTCTCCAATATTTTTGCATTAGATCCTGCAGCCGACGTGCCGAATGCAAACCGCATGCGGCTGCAACATCAATAATTCGCAGCGAGGTTTGAGTAAGAAGCTGTCTGGCAAACCATAACTGGCTGTAAATCTGTAATTGTTTAGGACTTATCCCCAGATGCGTTCGCGTTAGCTGATACAAGTAACGCTCACTGACACCTAACTTTGCTGCCACTTCATACACCGGCCTGACAGGCAATTGCGTCAATAACCGCCGGGCGCGTTCCACCGTAGTGGTAACTCCCCGCCAGGCTGGTGATTCCGGCGCACTGTCAGGCCGACAACGTCGACAGGGCCGAAATCCGTCCTGCAATGCCTGCGTCGCAAAATGATAATATCTGACATTTTTCTCCAGCGGCAGCCGGGCCGGACACACCGGTCGACAAAAAATCCCCGTGCTGGTAACCGCCACATAAAATAGGCCATCAAAGCGCGGATCCCGGCTTTGCCGGGCCTGTCTGAATGCATCATGATAAGGGTGCGCAGATGCCATAATGGGTCACCAGTGTTTGCATTCTTACAGTGTAACCTGATAAAACTATCTGGTGCGATGAAATCGGAAGCGACCACCTGCTAACCGGCGGTTGATTCTCTGCCTACCGGACCGCATAATACTTCGCCATTGATGTATGAAGCAGCCAGACTATGCTGCAACTAATGAATTATCGGAGCTTTTTTTGCAGAAATTGCGCTGTTGCATATCTCGTTTTTGCTGGCTCGTCCTAGTGTCAGGGCTTGCAATCATCAGCACCAGCGCACAGGCAACCGAGCGATGGGTGGATGAATACGCCCGCTATGTTAAACAGCAGGCTGACAGATTAAATATTCCCGGCTATGCCTTTGTTTATTATGAACAGGGCAAACCACCGCAGGTTTATACATATGGCAAAACATGGCGTAGTGGTGAACCGGTCAATAAAGATACCGTTTTCAGGCTGGCTTCAGTATCCAAATCATTCACCGGGTTACTGTTAGCCAAGCTGGTGCAACGAGATGTTCTGCGCTGGGATATGGGCATAGACACTCTGGTTGGGGACATTCCATTTGCTAAAAAAGGCATGGATCAGCTGCAGCTGAGGCATATAAGTGGCCAGTCTAGCGGCTTTATGCCTAACGCCTATGACAATCTCATCGAAGCCGATTACCCGCTCAATAAAGTGCTTAGCTATCTGGCAAAACTGGAACCTATTTGTGCCCCCGGTGAGTGTTACACCTATCAGAATGCCTTGTTTGGCGCGATTGAATATTATCTGGTTAGTCAGAATACGTCTTATCACCGCCAGATTCAGGAGCAACTTTTTTCGCCGCTGGGTATGAAGACGGCCAGCGCCGGCAAAGGTGCCCTACTTAATTCAGAGCGTTGGGCCCGCCCTCATATCGCCATTGCCCGCAACAAATGGCGCCGGGGAGTTGTGGAGAGTAACTATTATCGGTTTACCCCTGCCGCCGGGGTTAATGCAAGTATTAATGATATGACCATTTATCTGCAGGCATTATTGGGGGAATTTCCTACTGTGGTGCCTGAGGAACTGGTGGACTATATTACCGAACCCCGTGTTCGTACTACCCGGGAAATCTACCGCCGTGGATGGCGAGGTCATTTGAAAGATGCGCATTACGGTTTAGGCTGGCGGGTATATGATTTTGATGGCCACACACTTAATTATCATGGCGGCTGGGTGAAGGGGTATCGCGCGGATGTGTCTTTTGACCCGGATGCGAAAGCCGGTTACGTCATGTTGATGAACGCTGAATCAAACCTGATCAATTCGACCACTGCAGAGTTCTGGAAACGATTTTATAGCCAGGCCGATAAATAGTTTCCGGCCTGGCAACTGTACTTTTTTATTTTGATTCTGTCTTAAGGTAAGTGTACCCGCTTAAGCAATTTTCGTAAAAATCTGTCCAGCGGACACCTTCTCTGGGCCGGATTTTGCCAGCCGAGACCTGTTTATCGATAAGCTTTTTCACATCGTAAGCCATCGCCCGCGGATTATATTGCATAATGTTCAGTACATCCTGTACCGATGAGCCTTTTACAACTTCTTCGATATAAAAGTCCTGAGGGTCGTCATCATGACTATAAATGTGCACTTCGTTCAGTCGGCCAAACAGATTGTGCATATCGCCCATCACATCCTGATAGGCGCCGGTTAGAAACAAGCCGGCATAATAATTTTCACCTTCTTTGAGCGGATGCATCGGCAGGATGTCGGTGATTTCACGGCCCACGCTAAACTGATCCAGCTTGCCATCGCTATCGCAGGTGATATCGACCAGCGTACAGTTTACACTCGGCTTTTCATTCATACGGGTTAATGGAACCACAGGCAGAAGTTGATCAATGGCCCAGGTATCAGCCGCTGACTGAAACACCGAAAAATTGCACAAATATTGTGAGGATAAACTATAGTCAAGCTCCTGAAGCTCTTCTGGCACATAGTCTTGATTGGAATACCATCCACGCAGGCGCGCCATAATACGCCAGTAAATGGTTTCAATTTTGCCCAGCTCTTCTAAGTTGAGTACCCTGAACTTGAATGCATCCAGCGCCTGTTCTTTATATTGTGATGCATCGTTGAACACTTCCTGCATCGAGGTTTGCTCGTCAAAATAATCTTCCAATTCACGAATATTTTTGACCAATACATGCTCGTTAGCCGCTGGCGCAGTATCGACTTCAGCACTGTTCGAGCGAATTTCCCCAACAATTTCTGTAATAACACAGCTGTGATGGGCGGTAATCGCTCGCCCACTTTCACTGACCAGATGAGGATGAGGCACTTGCTCTAAGTCGCACACTTCCTTCATGCCATAAACCACATCCGCCACATACTCATGCAACGTGTAATTGCGAGAGGATTCATTGGTAGACGCACTGCCGTCATAATCAATGCCCAGGCCGCCACCGACATCGACATAGTCCAGCGCAAAGCCCATTTTATGCAGGTCAGCATAAATACGGGCACCTTCGCTAATGGCCTCTTTAACCGCCCTGATATCGGTAAGCTGGCTACCGATATGAAAGTGCAGTAACTTCAGGCAATGGCCCATATCGTTTTCCTGCAGATAGCGGGCTGTCTTAATAATTTCGGCAATTGTCAGCCCAAATTTGGCCCGCTCGCCGCCGGAGCCTTCCCATTTACCCCGGCCTTTAACAGTCATTTTTGACCTGACACCAATGATTGGGTCGATGTCGAGCTCTTTGGCAATCTTCACTAACAATAAAAGCTCGGTATACTTTTCGACCACCACTACCATCTTGCGGCCGAGCTTGCGGCCCAACAATGCAAGACGCATGCATTCTTCGTCTTTATAGCCGTTCAGAATGGTCAGGGATTCTTCGTTACTGTTGAGCGCCAGTGCGGTAATAAGCTCAGCTTTTGAACCGGCTTCCAGGCCAAAATTATAAGGGGCGCCGGCGTCGACAATCTCTTCAACCACTTCACGCATCTGATTGACCTTTACCGGGTAGACGCCCTGGTACTGGCCCTGAAACTCTGCTTCGGCGATCACATCCCGAAATGTCGTGTTCAAACTGGTCACTTGCGAGCGCAATACGTCATGAAAGCGCACCACTACAGGGAATTGTACGCCCTCATCGCGAATTTCATCTATAAGAGCCTGAAAATCTATACGGATACTCTTATCCGCTGGAACCGGTGTAACGTGTACGTTGCCGTTTTCGCCAACTTCAAAATATCCGCCACCCCAGCGCGATACGCCATACAATTTTTCAGCTTCTTCGATGCTCCACTCAGACAATGGTGTCTTCTCCACTTTGTTTGGCCAGCTTAAGCTTGTTGCTTATCAGTAGCCGGTATCAATCTTTATTTATGAACGGGTATTATAATCAAGCACACCAGCGACGCTATGAAATTTCTGTTATTCACGCAAATTCTTATGGTCTTGCCTAGCGTACCTAACGGCTATTGTGATTTTTACCCAGACTCACCGATACAGTTCACTCTTCATGTCTGACTTTGCTAATTAAGTAAACCAAGCTAAACCATTGCCTCTGTACCACGTATGAGAATTACACCATGTTAATGTGCTTTTCCTGCACTTATCTTCAGCCAAAGGACCGACAAGATGGCGACAATTACTATTAATGGTCAGGAATATCCACTACCTGACGACCCCCGCACGACACTATTGGATTTTTTACACCAGCATCTTAAGCTATTTGGCGCCAAAAAAGGTTGTGACCACGGTCAGTGTGGCGCCTGCACAGTGGTTGTTGATAACGAACGTATGAACGCATGCCTGTTGCTGGCATTTCAGCTGGAGGGTAAATCGGTAACTACCATAGAAGGTATTGCCAGCGAGGAAGAATTACATCCGTTGCAGAAGGCATTTGTAAAGTGTGATGCCTTTCAGTGTGGCTTTTGCACCAGCGGTCAGATTTGCTCGGGCGTGTCCATGATGAATGAGTTGCAGGAAAACAACCCCAGTACCGTTTGGTTTGAACCAAACTATAGCGAGCAGGAAGATATTAAAGAGCGGATGAGCGGCAATCTTTGCCGGTGTGGTGCTTATGCCAATATCATTGATGCAGTGAATATTGTGCGTCAGGACAAGGAGGTATCATGAGACCATTTTCCGTGAATTCACTTACTGATGGTAAGCAACTGGCAGATATTGGCACTTTTGAAAGCAGCCGCTTTTTAGCGGGAGGCACCAATCTGGTGGATTTGATGAAACACCAGATTGAAACACCACAGCATATTATCGACCTGAGTCGCTGGGACAGCGCCAATAATATTGATGAAACTGACGATTATTACCAGATTGGCGCCATGGTGAGTAACACCGATCTGGCAAACTTTGCCTACCAGCGAAAGGACTTAAGTGTGCTGAGTCAGGCACTGCTATCTGGTGCGACTGTGCAACTTCGTAACCGTGCCACCACCGGCGGTAATTTACTCCAGCGGACTCGGTGTTACTACTTTTACGACACCAACCAACCGTGCAATAAAAGAGAGCCTGGCTCTGGCTGTGCTGCTTTGGACGGTTTTAATCGTATTCATGCTGTGCTCGGCACTTCTGAGCATTGTATCGCTTCTCATCCTTCTGATATGGCGGTGGCGATGACCGCGTTGGATGCACAGGTAAAAACCATCAATACCAAAGGCGATACCCGCAGTATTCCAGTCAGAGAGCTGTATCAGTTGCCCGGCGACACGCCGCATATTGAAACGGTATTGGCTGAGGATGAACTCATCGTCGCCGTAAAGATTCCGAAAAAGAAGCGCGGCACACAAACGTATCGCAAGGTACGAGACCGGTCGTCCTACGCCTTTGCGCTGGTCTCTGTTGCATGTGATCTAACCCTCAAAGATGGCGTTATTGCTGATATCAGTCTTGCATTTGGCGGCGTGGGCACACAGCCCTGGCACGCTGCAAGCGCCGAAGACTTTATGCGCAACAAGACCGCCTCCAGTAGTTTGTATGAACAGGCCGTTGACCTTGAGCTAAACCCAGCGCGTGGCGCTGGCGGCAATGACTTTAAAATTCCGCTGATTAAGCGCACTGCCGCATTTGTTATTCAACAGGCTGTAGAACACCAGATGGCCAACCCCGGTCACCAAGGAGCCATTCATGCCCGCTAGTCAATATGATCAAGTAACAAAAATAGGCGATGCCACTGACCGCATCGACGGTCCGTTAAAAGTCCAGGGCAAGGCCCGGTATGCCGGGGAATTTGAATTTGACGCGCCAACGCTGGTCGGTGTTTATGTTGGCGCAGCCCGCTCTGGGGGCACACTTACTAAGGTAAATACTGATAAGGCAGAGTCACAGCCTGGTGTTAAAGCAGTCCTGACCTATCATAATGCGCCTGAACAACGCCCGTTTGCTGAACCTGAAGATGCGATGCGATTTGGTCAAAGCCGCGCAGTGTTGCAGGATACCAAAATTCGTTATGCTGGCTTTCCCGTCGCATTGGTTGTTGCAGAAACCCTTGAACAGGCCCGCTACGCTGCTAGCTTGATCACCCATACGGTAGAAAGTGACGGGCCTGAGCTATTGGAGAATGCCGACGAGGCACAGGTAACACCGGCATCCTTAGATGGCGGCTTTGAACCAGATGCAACATGCGGCAATATTGAACAGGCGCTGAATAACACCACGCGGCTGGATATGACTTATCACACGCCAAATCAGATCTCGGCAGCGATGGAGCCCCACACCACCATCGCCTATTATGATGGTGATATTTTACATGTGCATACCAGTGTGCAAATTCTGGCCAGTGCCGTTACCTGCCTGGCAAACACGCTGAAATTACCAGAAGATAAAATTCGGATAAAAAGCCTTTTTGTTGGCGGGGGGTTCGGGTCGAAGCTGGGCTTGCATAACGATGCGGTGTTAGCGTGCCTGGGGGCGATTCACCTTAAGCAGCCAGTTAAAGTTGCATTACATCGCCGGCAGGTTTTTCACAGTGCGCCTCACCGTGGCTTCAGCATTCAGAAAATCTCCCTTAGCGCTGACAATGCTGGTCATATTAATGGTATTTCGCATCACAGTGCCATGCCGATGGCGCAGGATTATGCATTTGCCGAGGCCACCGGCGCGGTCGCAAGGATTACCTATAAAGCTGACGCGATAGAAAGTCGTCACCGGGTTAAAGTAGTGGACAGCCCCATGATTGATTCTGTGCGGGCCCCCGGCGATGCTATTGGCTCATTGGCATTTGAGTCTGCTATTGATGAATTGGCCTTGCATTGCAAAATAGATCCCGTGGAATTTCGGCTGAATAATATAGCACCGGCCCACCCAATCACTGGCAAACCGTTTTCAACTCATCATCTGGCAGAGTGCCTGAAAAAGGGTGCAGAAGAGTTTGGCTGGGCTAACAGGACAAAAAATGACAACGGGCCTGTGAAAACGGGCTACGGTGTTGCGTTAGCTATGCGCATGAACATGATTGTGCCCAGTGCGGCAAAAGTCACGCTAGATAGTGACGGGCAAATTGCAGTATTTACCGACATGACTGATATTGGTACTGGGACCTATACGATATTAAGTCAGGTGGTATCTGACTTTTTCAATACGCCCGCCAATGCGATTACCATCAACCTGGGAGATAGCACATCGCCCGCCTCATGTGGCTCAGGCGGTTCATTTGGTGCGTCCAGCAGCGCCACCTCTGTACGCAACGCTTGCGAGAAACTGTCTCGTCAGCTATGTGAGAAAATGGGGCTGGCAAGAGGCTCCCATCAGGTTGCAGTCCATGATGGCAAAGTAATCGCAGGCGAAGGCGATACCCAGCAAGTCTGCACCTTGAGTGACTTGTTCAAAGACAGCGGCGTCAGCGAACTGGAAGGGCATGGCGAGGTGGAACCCGGTGAGAGTCATGATGAGTATGAGCAGTATTCCTGTGGCGCTCATTTTGCTGAAGTGACGGTGGACACCATAACCGGTGAAGTACGTATAAAACGTCAACACGGGGTATTTTCAGCAGGGCAAATCCTTAACCATAAAACAGCCACCTCGCAACTGCAGGGTGGAATGGTGTGGGGCGCAAGTTATGCATTGCTAGAAGATTTGCAGCGGGATAAGCACCATGGTGGTTTTGTAAACTGCGATTTAGCCGAATATCACTTTGCGGTGAACCGTGACATTGGTGATATTAAAGTTACCTTTATCGAGGAACCGGACTACAAAGCCTGCAAACTGGGTAGTAAAGGAATCGGTGAATTGGGTATCACCGGTGCCGGCGCGGCAATTGCCAATGCAATCAGCGATGCGGTTGGTATCAGGGTTCGGGAATTCCCTATTACACCGGACAAAGTTGTAAATGCATTAACTAAACAATCCTAAAATAGTAAAAGGAAAGAACAAAGCGCAAGACATTGCGCTTTGTTCAGCACCTAACTGCTCAATGCTATGTATGATTAAACCACTGAAATAACATCGGTTTGCACAAATTATATTCTTCATCTTGAGTTGCTTTGGATAATTTGTATTATTTATAGGTAAATATACCTATAATGCAAAAATTTAGCAGCCTGACGGATTTGTGTTATGCCTGAAACAATAGACAAAGTACTCCATCTTATTCTCGAGAAACACCAGGAACAACTGCTGGAGAAGTGGGTCGCATCACAACTTCACTCTGGTGAATTTCGTTCCGACCTCGTTCGGGAAGACGAGCTACGCGAACAATGTGCTTCTTTCGTCGCGCTTTTTGTAAAATGTTTTTCACAAAAACCCGATACGGATGTGACCGACGATGTCTGGGCGCCAATGGCGGCATTGCTAACCGACATCGCTAAGCGCCGTACAAATCAAGGTTTCACGCCCTCTGAAACCGCGACTTTTGTCTTCTCGCTGAAACGCCCTCTTTTTCATCTTATTAAAGAACAAAGTCAAACAGATGCGCAAGTTACAGAACGGTTGTGGGAAATTTCATTGGTGCTGGATAAGCTAGGTTTATTTACCACCGAAGTCTACCTGGCAACCCGTGAAGACGTTATTGCCCGTCAGCGAGAAGAGATGTTTGAGCTGTCCTGCCCGGTGGTTCAGTTGTGGGAAGGCGTACTGGGCCTGCCGATCATTGGCACACTGGATTCCAAACGAACACAGGTTGTGATGGAGTCGTTGCTGGAAAGCTTGTCTTCTACTCAGTCCGACATTGCTATTATTGATATTACCGGTGTACCCGTGGTCGATACGCTAACGGCACAACATCTTATCCGTACTGTTAGCGCAGCACAGTTAATGGGCGCGCGGTGTATTATATCCGGTATACGACCGCAAATTGCGCAGACAATGGTACATTTGGGAGTATCTCTGGGTGATGTGGTAACTAAATCAACCATGGCCGCAGCAATAAAGTATGCCTTTGAATTTCAGGGCCTGGAAGTAAATGCAAAAGACAATAAATACATAGGACGGTAGGTTGGATAGAATACCTATTTTACATGTTGGTGCGCTATTACTGGTTACTATTCAGGTTGATATGCATGACCAACTAGCAACAAATCTTCAGGAAGATCTTACTTTAAGAGTAAGTGAAACCCATGCAAAAGGTGTTTTGATAGATATCTCTGCCTTAGATATTGTTGACTCTTATATTGCGCGGGTGGTGGGAAATATTGCGCAAATGTCCCGAATTTTAGATGCACATACGGTGCTAGTGGGGATGCGCCCACCGGTAGCGATGACGCTGGTAGAAATGGGAGTTTCCCTTGACGGTGTGAGTACAGCGCTGAATGTTGATAAAGGCATTTTGTTACTTAATAAAAAAATAGATGATTAATAACAGATGCTTGGTGCTGAGTATGTTTGTATCAAGACCGAAGATGACCTTTTGCTAGTGCGAAATTGCGTACGCCAACTGGCCGCGTCTTTAGGCTTCGGTGTGTTAGATGCAACAAGGGTTATGACCGCGGCAGTAGAGTTAGGACGAAACACACTTATCCACGGTGAGGGCGGCCATATGCAGGCAGCCATAATTATGCAGCGAAACACCAAAGGTATTCGCCTAGATTTTGAAGACACGGGGCCGGGCATACCAGATATTGACCTCGCACTGACCGATGGTTATACCTCAAAAAATGGTATGGGTTTGGGCTTAGGTGGTGCGAAACGATTAGTGAATGAGCTTACTATAGTCCCCCTCGCCCCCCGCGGTGTACGCGTTAGGGCTATCAGTTGGCTGGACAGAAATTAGTGAAAAATGCTTATAAAAAAATACCGGTCTCAGATGATTCCTCCGTCGGCCATGTCAGACGGACGGCCGTGGCGTTGGGTAAGTCGGTGGGGTTAACCTGTGATGCATTGGGTCGCCTGTCCATAGCTGTGACTGAAGCAAGCACTAATATCCTTCAGCATGCTGGTGTTGGTGAAGTTCTTATTAGCGCCTGGGAAGATAGCAATAATGCCTGCATTGCGTTTTTTGCTATTGATAAAGGCCTAGGTATGCGTAATGTCGCTAAATGCCTGCAAGATGGTTATTCAACTGGCGGTTCCAGGGGAGTTGGGTTAGGCGCCATTGATAGGCTTTCTGATTTTTTTGATATTTACGCTATGCCCGACAAGGGTTGTATCATTTATGCAACATTTTCCAACCAGCTATCGTCTTCACCTGAAGTCTCTGCGGTGAATGGTATCAGCGTGGCAAAACCAGGGGAGCGCTCGTGTGGCGATGCCTGGGACTGTATTGAGCGGAAACAAAATCTGGCCAGACTGATATTGGTTGATGGTTTGGGCCACGGTGAACAAGCTGCCCGTTCCGCTGAGCAAATCATTTGTAATCTCAACTCTGTGTCGGCATCGTTAAAAGATTCGATATTACATGCCCACCACTCGGTCAATGGACTTCGCGGTGGCGTAGTGGCTATGGCGCAAATTGATGTAGCCGCAGGCAGTCTTACATTCTGTGGCGTGGGCAATCTTTCAGGCACCGTGTGGGAAAGAGACAAAAAAGTCACAGGATTAGTATCACATGATGGTACGCTGGGTGAGTCAGTGCACACGTTACGCGAATATATGTATCCGTTTTCCTCTCAAAGTATCCTGATATTGCATACCGATGGCCTCAAGTCTGACTGGGATTTATCAGACTACCCGGGAATTACAATGAAATCGTCTTCTCTTATTGCCGCTATTCTGTATCGCGATTTTGCTCATGGACGCGATGATGCCGGCGTCCTTGTCTACAAACCTTTGGAAGATTGTTGAAGACACGATGGATGTAACGCTGACAAAAGTAAGAGTAATGAAGGAAGCCGATGTTGTATTTTTGAGGCAACGGGCGTCGCATATTTGTGAGCTGTTGGGCATTGAAGGACTAAAACAGACGCGTTTTGCTACTGCTATTTCTGAAGTAGGTCGCAGTATGTTTGTTAATACTGTTAAAGGAATGGCGAGTTTTGCTGTTATCACTGACCAACCTGCCAGTATACGGGTAACAGTGCGCGGAGAAGGCGGAGAAGTGAGCAAGTTACAACATCACGCAAACATCCCCTCCTCAGAGCGCTACTTTGGTGGATGTGGCCGATTGGTTGATACATTCACTATATCAGGGAGTGCCGATGCCATTGAGGTTTCGCTGGTTTGCCACCTCAACCCGGGTCAAGTGGTCACGCAGGAAAATATACAAGAGATTGCAGGCGAGCTACAAAAAGTAAGTCCTCCAAATCAGATAGATATTATTCGTCAGCAGAATAATGAACTTATACAAGCACTGCAAAAGCTAAAAGAGCAACAAGCTGAGTTACAAGTCTCCGAAGAAAAAGAACGCGAAGCCAGAACCGTGGCCGAAAATGCTGTCCACGCCCGTGATGCAATGCTTAGCGTGGTTTCGCATGACTTACGAAATCCGTTAAATACCATTTCACTTAGCACAGAGCTTCTGCAAAATATGCCTGCTACTCAGATCGATGACCAGCAAGCGCGTCTTATTAATACTATTGTCCGATCGGTAAAAACAATGGATCGGCTTATTTGCGACCTTTTTGATCTGGGAAGTATTCAAGCCGGGCAACTTACTGTGGAAATCGCCTCTGATAGCCTGACTGAGATTTTGCTCGAAAGTAAGGAGCAAATGAGCCCCATTGCAAAACAAGCAGGATTAACACTTTCCTATAATTTCCCGGGCAATCTTTTTGTTTTTTGTGACCGCCCACGGTTTTTGCAAATACTCTCCAACCTTATCGGTAACGCGATTAAATTCACCTCTCAAGGTGGTCAAATTGACGTCAAGGTGACGCAGGAAGAAAGCAACATTTGTATCGCTGTCGCTGATACTGGTCAGGGTATCGCTGATGAGCAAATCCCCTTTATCTTTGATAAATTCAGACAAGCTGGAACAATGCGAAAAGCAGGAATGGGGTTAGGTTTAAGTATTGCCAAAGGCTTAGTTGAAGCACAAAATGGAAAAATCTGGGTACATAGTAAGTTTGGAGAGGGTACTGTTTTTTATTTTACTCTACCGGTTTGCAAATCGTCGTAGTCCAATGCCTTCCCGCGAGTATAGAACTACACATTTAAAATAGAGTTCGGGGGCGATACATGTTGCCTTTCCCCATCGGCGTGGTCTGCAAGCAGTACATTTTCGATTTAAAAACCTGGCTCTAAACCCACCTAAAATTCGCAGAAGCCGCTCGCTGATTGTAAGTTGGCAGTAAACACTTTACACGTTCATCAGTGTAATATTCCATTGTAATCCGCAGTGCCGATAAACAGGTTTTTAAGGCCATCAGCGAATCTGACTAGCTACGGTAAAGAGTTTTGATCAGGTGATAGCCAAACTTTGTTTTGACCGGACCATGTACTTTGAGCAGCTCTTTTTTAAAAACCACATCGTCAAACGGTTTTACCATCTGACCACGACGAAATTCACCCAAATTTCCGCCGCGCTTACCAGAAGGACATGTTGAATGTCGTTCAGCCAGCGCGGCGAAGTTTTTACCTTTCTTAAGCTGCTCGAGAATAGCAAGCGCCTCTTTTTCAGTTTTAACCAGAATATGTAATGCTGCGGCTTTCATACATCTCACCGAATAATCAAAAAGGCTATTATAGCGCATCCTGGCTGGCTGAGGCATAGGCGATTAACGTCGGTAAGGCGCGCTGTACAAATGCCTCAGCGAGGCAAGATTATTTTGTGTTGGCAAGCTGATGCGCCACATCCAGAGCATCAACGCGCTCTGCCGTGATGTCGGGCGTCAAACCGATTTTCTCCCAGTTGGCTCCGGTTACCGCCAGAACTGGCTTAGACAACGAAATTCGAAACACCAGCCGGTCGGTGATCTTGCGTACGCCTACGTAAAATCCTGCCCCGGCAGTCTGCTCGCCTACCAGCGTTGCCTTGCCACGGGCCTGAAGCACCCCGGCAAATAACTCTGACGCACTGGCTGTTTGCCTGCTAGTAAGGATCCATACCGGATAGTGCTCACGGAATCGGTGGTGGGCGGGAGTATTAAGAGCCTTTACGGTATGGAACTTTTTTGTCTCTCGCGTAATCACCGACCACAGGGCAGTGTCCGTCTCAATAAAATAGCTAAGCATATGTTGCGCAAGATAGGGCGAACCGCCTACTGTGTCACGCATGTCGATGATAAGCCCGTCACTGTTTTGTAGAAACAAAAAAGCATTGTCTGCCACCCTTATTGCATCATCAGCAGAGTGAAATTTATTAAACTTCAGGTAGCCTATATTTCCATAGAGGTAACTTACCGTTTCAAATGCACGGTTATAGGTTAGCCGGCCAGGTAACTCCTTTAATATGTGCGTCATCGACTCATCGGCGTTTTTCACCAATAAACTTAAGTGCAAGTCATTGGCAAACCGCCTGAAGTCATTCCCTACAACCTGGGAAAATTTATCCAGTGACTAAATGTCATCGTATCTGCCGGCGTTATGCTGTGTTCGGACTGACGCGGTCACTTTGTCGATGGATGATTCATCCATATAATGCTCTGCGAAAACCGTCAGTATTTTTGTTAACAGCGTGCCGCGGTCAGATTTATTCAGTGGCTGGCTGGTCTTTATTTGTGTGGATTGAGCATTATCAAAATATTCGGCATTTGCTGTAACGCTTATTGCAGTTGCCAGTAAAAGAAGCCCGCCCAGGGCGCGCAAGAAAAATGTGTTCATAGATAATCTCTGTAGTTAGTTAGATAAAACGTGCATTGACGTAAGAGATAGCGGGTCGACACAGCTTGCTGCTGATAAAGCAGGTTGGTGTCTTTCCACAATAAGGCGCGGGTAAAAAATGGCGGTAAAAAGTGTCGCGTTTCTGGTGGTATCGGTTCACTCCACAAGTACGTGTCGGCTTGAATCACGACAAAGTGTAGCGCATCAACCTGTTCAAAAGACCACCTGGCACGTTGCTGAAGGTGCCTAAACCGACTGGCTTTAGAGGGAAGTGTACCGGTGAGCACGGTGTGTGAAGATAAATCGCTGGCATCCGGTGTGACATAGGGTATTGGTTCAGCGTTATCAATGGCGATCTCAGACAGCACAGGTAATGCAGTTAAGAAGCATCCAAACAAAAGCATTAGTTTAAGTATTCCGGTTAGCGGCACGGTTTATTCCTTTATGACCACTGATAGATCGGCGGCTTTTACCAGCTAATTCAAGTGCTACCGGCTAATAATGCTATTCTATCAATGCTTGCGCTGCCTCAGGCATATGTTGCGGTAAAACCGTCACACCGTATTTCTGCGCCTCCCGGGCAATAATGTGACCCACATCAGCGTCTTTTTGCTGTGACTTCAACGCCATCACCACTGCATCAAAAAAAGAAGCAAACTCGCCCGGCGAAACAATCAGCAGCAGCTTTGCTGGTATATCAGAATCGTTGTAAAAGCCGTGAACGTTATTTCTGGGCAACGTAATCATTTGCCCCTTCGTCAGGACCTTGCTGGTGTCTTTGTTAAAAAAAGTAACCGTGCCCTCAAGAACGTAAAAGAATTCATCCTCTCTTGCATGAGTATGAGGTGGAGCACCTATCGATTTGCCTGGCACCTCTAATTCGAGTATCGCTGTGCGAGCTTTGGTCGTCTCGGCGTCAGCCAGAAGATAGGCGGTGTGACCCGGGAACAAAATAGTAGCGTTTTTATCAACCTGGGTTACTGAGTGGGACAGACCCGGAGGGGTGATAAGAATTACAGCAGAGAATAAGAATACCGGACGCAAGAGCATCATATGCATAGTTGCCAGAAATAAACTTAACTATAGTGCATGTACAGAAAACCTGTATATCAATTGCAAATATGAAAAAGGCGCTCCGAAGAGCGCCTTTTGATAGAAGCGTTAAGCTTATGGGTGGCTTACATCATGCCGCTTCAATTGCCCTGAAACCCTTATTCCTATTGACATTCAATATGTTACGCCCACAATACTGTCTACATTTGTGACTACTTTGAAGGTATACATGAGCAGTAAGGCAGACACAAAGCACCTGAAGCTGAGGGGCAATATCTGGTGGTATCAGCGCCGCGTTCCTAAGCATATGGTCTCGCAATATCCAAACCAAAACACCATTCAGGTTAGCCTTGAAACTGGCGATATTCGTGAGGCCCGTAAAAAACGCGATGTCATAAACGGTGAACTTCAGAGCAAGTCTTTACGCTCAACCACCAGCACCGAAGGCCAGAGATTCAGGGAACTAGTGCGGGAGATGGAGCGTGACCGCCAGAACTATCCCGATGACTGGGACATAATGGTTTACCCCGAAAAGCTTCAGCGTGAAGGACGAAAGGTTGAGCTTGAAGCGTACATGACTGTAAATGGAAAGCGAGACTTTACTCACAAATACAAGCTCGGCCTTTCTGAAGCGGTCGCCATGTGGAAGGAGGACTGGGGAGAAAATAAGACTGCTGAAACACTTCAGAAGGTAGATGCGGTTGCCAAGGACTTCGCAAAATTCTGCTTTAAGTCCTTCCACTGGATTGAGCAGGCTGATACACCTATTCAAGATATTACGAAGAAGATGGTTTACCAGTGGACCAGAAGCCTAAGCAAGCAATACAAGAAGGCCACTATTCAAGCCAAGGTCAGCAGATTAAAGATGGTCTGGGAGTTTGCTGAGACAATGGAAGAAGTCACTGGAACGAACCCATTTGCAGGCCACAAGTATTCACAGGACGACATTGCCCAGTCAGAGAAGCGTGAAGCATTTACTGCCGAAGAGACGCAAAGAATTCTCACTCATGATTGGGAAAAACCAGTCTATGGATTGCTCGTAAGCCTAGGCCTCTATAGTGGTTGTCGTATCAGCGAACTATGCAACCTCAAGAAGAAACATGTTGTTATCGATGAAGGAATTATTGCGCTCAACATTGAGCAGGGTAAAACTAGGGCTGCAACACGCACTGTTCCTCTGCCGGACGAAATAGGGGCACAGGTACTTCAGCACGTGGAAAAGAAACAAGATGAAGATTACTTGATTGGACTGACGAATAAGGCTGCGAGCCGCACCTTCTCAAGCTTCAAGACAAAGTACGTCTCCAGCAACAAACTGAAAGGCTTCCACTCATTTCGTCATATGTACATTACAGCAATGGAACGAGCAGGCGTAGAGGAAAACATCACGGCGCAGATTGTAGGCCATGAGCGCGGTAAAACGATGTCTTATGGCTATTACTCAAAAGGGCATGAGTTGAGGAAGTTGAAGGAAGCTACGGACAAAGCAATGGACTATCTAAAAAGGTAACGTGTTCTGAAGAGATTGCTACGGCGCTAGCAGGTCATAAGCAGCTGTCTTTGACCTACAGCTTGTATAGTAAGTAAAAGAACAAAGACGAGTTGTGGCAGTATGTCGAGATGATTCACGAAGCTAACTGCTCAAGAGTAGTCGTTAACAATTAGAATCGAAAGGTAAGTCTCGTTTTCACCGGCAATGGATAGAGGCATCCTTACTGGAACAATTCACTGCACAGATCGGTTCGGGGTAGAGTAGCACAACAGATGCTCGCATTGAGATTCCATGTAATATGTTGATTTTTATTTATTATTATTGATTTTCCTGTATGTAAAAACAGGCCTATCACAATTTCACGCAGGATCTGGTCTTACCAGTCAACTATCGCTTTTCACAATTAGTTTTGTTTGCTATCTTCTAAATTAGAAGAACTATAATCTTACCCTTGCAATCCCTTCCGATACACCTTAAAATACTCAACTGACGGTGAGAGATAACTTATTGCTTGTTGAAAATTTAAGGTGAGCCAATGAATTAAACATTACTACCGCTTAGATAGGAAGAGCACGTAGAGAAAAAAAGTGTTACTAGCACAATTCCTCTCTACGTTGACCGGTAATGCAGAGAAAGCGGCTGTGTTACAGCTACTCTCAATGATTCGGCATGTGGAATCGCAGAATTATACAGAGTAAACGGTCTTAGCGCAATCATAATCTTATAGTTGAAGGACATCTAATGCTTAGAGCAAAAGTTGTTCGAGTTTGTGCTTACGTGAGACGCAAGGCTGGTCGCCTTGAGTATGTTTGCGCGCACACTCGCAGTCTGCCAAATCGCTAAGTAAAGCGTATTTACATATTACTCACCGTTTTGGGGTAGCTTAGGCTGCCCTTTTCTATTTTTTGGCCTCATAAAGTTTTACTGCAAAAATCTGAGCGGCCAATTCGATAATGGTGATGTCTGAATTCCCCCCCCATAGGGGCCCTAAACGCGCCACAGGCGCACCGCTAAGGCAGCCTTCAAGTAATCACAACGCCCTCTTAACCAAGCACCAAGACAACACACCGGCTCTTGAACCCAATCTGAATAGGCAAAATTAATCAGACTTCTGTACCAACTGGGTATATCCATACGAGTACACCTGATTGGTACACTTTTCTTTCATCTTTTGTGTGGTTATGAGTTGACTATGATTTATTGGTACGGTTACCATTCAAACATCTTAGACTTAAAACCACACACCAAGGATGCAATAGTATGAGTCAGGACATCGGTTATATTCGCGTGAGCACTGTAGAGCAAAACACAGCAAGACAGCTTGAAGGTATAGCGCTAGACAAAGTGTACACTGACAAGTGCTCAGGTAAGGATAGGAACAGGCCTCAACTTCAAATCATGCTGGAGCATCTACGCACAGGCGATACAGTTCACGTTCACGATATTTCACGAATGGCCAGAAATGTTGGTGACTTACTGGAGTTGGTGGAATCGTTTAAAGCTAAGGGTGTCGCGCTAAAGTTCTACAAGGAGAACATGACATTCACGCCTGATACGAACGACGCAATGCAAGACCTGATGCTGACTATGCTTGGCGGTATTTATCAGTTTGAACGTTCCATGATGCTCGAAAGGCAGCGTGAGGGCATTGCGATAGCCAAGAAAGAAGGGAAGTACAAGGGCAGACCTCAAAGCGTTGACCGATCGCGTATAGCCGAACTGTTAAGGGACGGTATGAGTATCCGGAAGATTGCAGGCCAACTGAAAATTTCACCGTCAACAGTTCAGGCGGCAAAGAAGGAAATTGCTAGCAGGCATTCATGATATGAGATGTAGCGCACTATCATGAGGTCAAATCTTGAGCACGTGCTGGTAACAGCAGAAAAAACTTACAGTCACAACCGCCTGTATTGAAACGGGCCAATTTCAGGTGACTCCACGCAATGCAATTTGTTCGCTAGTCAGATGTGACTATTCTTTTTCATTTCAGTCACTTGTGTCGCTCTCGATGCGATTGCAAATGATGAGTGAGGTAAGTATCGTTGCCCTCTCCTTTCAAGCAGTAAGGTAACGTTAATGACAGCAAACACTCTAAGACATATGAACGATACAATCGACAATACACTCGCTAGTCTGGACTACAGCACTGATGAACTGGCAAAGCTATTCAGTGAACAACCTAGTGATATGGAAGATACACTGTATCACCTGACAGATCTGGTCGAGGCGCTGACTAAGGCCGCCCCTGATTATCGTCTTGTGCTCAATACTATGATTAGCTCATAGTTCTTTAGAGCATCCTATGGTCATGCGCCTGAACTCTTCTCACAGATCCATACAGGCGCTTTTAGGTTACTTCCTGCCACACTTACCAGCCAGCAAACTCAAGTGAACTATGGTCTTATACTGGCCAGACATTCTTGGGCATAAATCATACAGGCTCTAATCCATTGTCATTACTGGGCTTGCGACTGTCCGACTTAAGGATAAAGAAATCGCTTCTGCACATTTCCAATCTATCAAGACATCGCAAGGACAACAATCGGTCACTAACTTTGTGGTGGTGAGCTTAGGCTCAGGGGCAAGTGACCAGTCAATCAAACTCAAGGCCAACATTGCTGAACATCGGCGGTCATCTTAGAGTGATTACCCTATTACTTCTCATCATTCATGGGGGTAAGGGGGCAAATCTAAGTCATCAAATCTAAGACCAACGCCTAGACTACTTAAAGTCTGGTCCTGTTACTTCCTTCAATACATCACATGTGGTGGTTAACTGAGTTTATTCTCCTAATCAAACACCGACTCTAATCCTTTGTCATCACTGGACTTGCGACTGTCCGACTTAAGGATAAATAAATTACACCTGTACGTTTCCAATCTATCAGTACATCACACAGACAGGTCACTTGGGACTCACTGCCTTTTCTGGCGGTGTGCATGTGTAAGCCCCTGCTTACCGTTTTCCTGAATCTCTAAAACCAATAAACATGCAGCTATACGCTACCAGCGTACGGCTATTATTTTCATAAAAATCTAATGAGGTAACACCATGCAATACAAGACGTTAAACACGAACCACTTAGGCGTGAAGCTCACAGATAAAGCGCTTCAGCTTTTACGAGCACTTCAGGCTAAGCGCCAAGCTATCGGAGATAAAAAAGTCAGTGCAAACCGGCTCATCAATGAGTGTGTGGAGCAGAGCTTAGCGCCTCTCGCTGAGTACCCAGTATCAACCAACCAATAATATAAAGAGGGAAGTTATGACTACTCAAGATTCAACTATCACAGCCAACAACTCACGCCATATATACACCGACGGTGCCGCGCCCAACAATCAAAGCGGCTGTAGGCTAGGAGGGATAGGCGTAGCAGTGCTCAGTGGCGGCAACGAAATAATAAACATGTTCAAAGAGGCTGTGATACCGCAAGGGGGTGAGGTGGTTACGACCAACAATCGTTGCGAAATGCTTGCACTCATTAAAGCGCTCAAGGTTGCACAACCAGACGACATAATTCACTCGGATAATGAACTGGCTGTACGCGGTTACAACGAATGGCTAGCCGGATGGAAGGCGCGCGGCTGGAAGAAGTCAAATAAGAAGCCAGTAGGGAACAGAGACTTGTGGATGATTGTAGACGCGCTCAAAGAGGTTAAGCCAACAGTCAAAGTCAAGTGGGTCAGAGGGCACAACGGTTGTTACGGAAACGAACTGGCGGACCAGCTAGCCAACGAAGCAGTCATTCAGGCTGCCACATAAATCAACACCACAACTTATAAGGATAATGAAAAAAATGAACACAGAAACACGAAACCTCAAAGACACCGTGAATGCACTGGAAGCGCTAGTAATACACTTACTATCACGAATGCATACACCAGCACAGGCAGAGGTACTCATCAGGAATGCCAAAATCGAAAACACTGAAGAAGCACTTGAAGCTAAGCGTAAGCAAGCGGAAGCGAAAAAGAATAACGAAGCAATGCGTAATGCAGTAACTGACTTTAAGGAGCAGATGTCCTCGTCGTACTGGGATATTGCTATGATGACGGAGGATGAGCGTAAGAGCTTTGCATGCAGCATGTGGGAAGAATTGAAACAAGCTTACTCTCTTCGCAAGAACGCTCAGCAGCCAGATTACACACATACACCACCATCCGTAGATGAATTGATAGAGCGGCGAGTCACGCTCAAATCTGCACGCGACCACATCAATCTGTCCCATGAAAAATCATCGCTAGAACATTACACGAAGAGCTTGAGTGATTTAGAGGCTGCTGAGTTACCCGAAGACGAAAAGCGGACCAGACGCGCGGGATTTAACAGGCGATTAGATAGTGCGCGGGGGGCTATAAAGCGGTGTGAGTCAATTACCAAAGAACTCGAACGTATAAATGCGCTGCTAGTCAAAGCGCTCAGTTAGTTTTCACTCCTTTATTCAGGGCGCAGCCTGTAATTAACCTAACGGCACGCTCCGTTCTGAAAGTATGTTAAGCGCCTAGCCAGTGGCAAACCATGATTCACGCTGATTTGACCAAGACTGCTGATTTGCAGCCTTGTGTAGAAGGTAACGGTGTGAACACTACTGGCAATCACGAATGACCAACACATACACACTTAAAATCTACTGTACGACCTTTTGAGCAGGCTTTTCGCTAGACCCAAGAAGCCAATGGACTTGCATCTAAATCGATCTTATATCGCCTCTCAGAAGGCCGTAACCCCTTATCCACTCATCAACAATAAAAGAGGCAATTCATGACTATTAACTACGACGAATTATGTCCAACTACAAAAGAACAAACACAAGCCTTAGTTGCACGAGGTGAACTAGACGACCACCAGCAAGACCTAGGTGATTCTCAAGGCTTTACTGCCATATCTACAGCTGAACTCTGTGAGACGACTCAGCGACACCTGAACGAGCTGTTAGAGCAGGAGGAACACTTAGAGCACGCCGCTGAAAATTTGGCGATAACAGACATTAAGACAGTTGAAGGCCGTCCCGTTCAACTTAAGGACATTAAACCTGACACGTTGATAACTGTAGACGGTATAACTGGACAAGCAGACCACCTAATAGAAGCCGGTGTCCTCAGTAAATCAATTTATGCTGGCAGCTACGAAGAATATCTTGAAGATGCTGAAGACTGCTTTGAGGTTCCTGAAGAATCGGAAGGTACGCAAGGAACTCGTGAGCACATCACCCCTGAAGCGTTAAGCACAGCAAGTCAGATTGAAGATGCCATTGGTTCAGCTAATACCATCGAGACAGTGACTACTGTATTAGCCGGTGAAGACCTTTCGGCTGATATATTAGCAGGCATCAGCGAGTCCTACGGCGTATCACCTGAACGGGCGGCACGTGAGATATACCAAACAACGGAACAGCTTTACAACGACTTCGCTGGATATGCTGAGGATAAGCTTGGAGTTGAACATATAGACCACCTCGCTGAATGGGTAGCTCATGCAGCAGACCAAAACACCAGAATTAAGCAGTTATACCAGCAAGCTATCGTTGGTGCATTCAGTGGTGATTTCAGATTGTCACGGGACTTGGTTCAAGAGTACCGGAAGTATTATCGAATGTTCTGAGATTACATTGGATACAAAAAAGGCGCTGAGTGTAAACCCAACGCCTTCTTAATGGCTTCTTTCTGACCTACATCACTGTCTACATTTGCGTATACATCACTGTATACATAATCTGTAACCCATTGATTTTAAAGGGCCAGATGAGGCTAGGACTGCTTACATCATGCCGCCCATGCCGCCCATTCCGCCCATGCCACCCATATCAGGGGCACCAGCGCCATCTTCCTTAGGAATCTCAGCTACCATCGCTTCGGTCGTGATCATCAGGCTGGCGACTGAAGAAGCAAACTGCAGGGCAGAACGCGTAACTTTAGTTGGGTCAAGGATACCCATTTCCAGCATGTCACCGTAGGTGTCGTTGGCTGCGTTGTAACCATAGTTACCTTCGCCGCCTTTAACCGCGTTAACAACAACAGATGCTTCTGCACCAGCGTTGGTTGCGATTTGACGTAGTGGCGCTTCCATTGCACGCAGTGCCAGGTTGATACCGTGTGTCTGATCTTCGTTATCACCTTGCAGGTCAAGTACTCTTGCTGCAGCACGTACCAGCGCTACACCACCACCAGGTACCACGCCTTCTTCAACCGCTGCGCGGGTTGCATGAAGTGCATCTTCTACGCGATCTTTCTTCTCTTTCATTTCAACTTCAGTAGCAGCACCTACTTTGATGACTGCAACACCGCCAGACAATTTGGCCAGACGTTCCTGAAGTTTCTCTTTGTCGTAGTCAGAAGAAGATTCTTCGATTTGACCTTTGATTTGTGCACAACGGCCTTCGATAGCTTTATCATCACCGGCACCGTCAACAACAGTCGTGTTGTCTTTGTTAATCACAACGCGCTTGGCTGTACCCAGGTCTTCTAGCTGCGCTTTTTCAAGCTCAAGACCAATCTCTTCAGAGATAACCGTACCGCCGGTCAGAATTGCGATATCCTGCAGCATTGCTTTACGACGATCACCGAAACCAGGTGCTTTAACCGCAGCAACCTTAACAATACCGCGCATGTTGTTAACAACCAGCGTTGCCAGTGCTTCACCTTCAACATCTTCGGCCATGATTAACAGTGGCTTACCTGCTTTTGCTACATTTTCCAGGGTAGGAAGCAGTTCACGGATGTTAGAGATTTTCTTATCAACCAACAGGATGAACGGGTTGTCCAGTTCAACAGTGCCGTTTTCCTGGTTGTTGATGAAGTAAGGCGACAGGTAACCGCGGTCAAACTGCATACCTTCAACAACGTCAAGCTCGTTCTGTAGTGCCTGACCTTCTTCAACAGTGATTACGCCCTCTTTGCCTACTTTTTCCATTGCTTCAGCAATGATCTGACCAACTTCTTCATCAGAATTTGCAGAGATAGTACCTACCTGAGCGATAGATTTGCTATCAGCACAATCAGTAGACAGAGATTTAAATTCTTCAACCGCAGCAGCAACAGCTTTGTCGATACCACGCTTTACGTCCATTGGGTTCATACCCGCAGCAACGGCTTTTAAACCTTCTGTTACGATAGCTTGTGCCAGAACGGTTGCAGTTGTGGTGCCATCACCGGCTTCGTCATTTGCTTTAGAGGCCACTTCTTTAACCATCTGCGCGCCCATGTTTTCGAACTTGTCTTCCAGCTCGATTTCTTTGGCTACAGATACACCATCTTTTGTGATAGCCGGCGCACCGAATGATTTATCCAGTACTACATTACGGCCTTTAGGACCAAGCGTAACTTTTACTGCATTGGCCAGAACGTTAACACCCTTCAACATTTTTGTGCGGGCGTCATCTCCAAAACGTACTTCTTTAGCTGCCATTTTTAAATTCCTCTAAATACGGTTTAAACGGTTATTATTCTACGATCGCCAGAATGTCGCTTTCGCTCATGATCAGGACTTCCTGATCGTCCAGCTTCTCGGTTTTAACGCCGTAACCGTCGCTGAAAATAACGGTGTCGCCGACTTTAACATCCAGAGCTTTAACGTCACCGTTGTCTAAGATGCGACCATTACCTACTGCGATTACCTCACCGCGTGTAGATTTTTCGGCTGCAGAGCCAGTCAGTACGATACCGCCAGCTGACTTTGATTCTTGCTCTGAGCGCTTAACAATAACGCGGTCGTGTAAAGGACGAATTGCCATTTTCAAGTCTCCTGAAAATTCCAACTATAAAATGTTAGATAATGAAGGCGCTCACACCTCGTGAACGCCTCTACATAAAAGAGGCCGCCTCTTGGCCGCCTCAAACTCAATACTGCGAGGATAAATGGGGGAGTCGCGAAACAAACTCAAGGGTAGTAAGCGAAAAAAAGTAAATTTTTTTTCCTGCTGATGCGTCGTTCGCTAAGCAATTACAGAATAAGTATTTTTTATTACTTACCGAAGCCGATTATTATCATCCTGGCCGGATTTATCGGTATATTCGCCTTCGATAATATCGCCGTTTTCGTCTCTGTCAGGGCGGGAAAACGGGTCGCTATGCTGATTAAACGGGTTTTGTCCTGAAGTGAAGGTAGAGGAAGTGACCACCCGGGCCTTCAGGTGTTTACTGATGTTACGCGCAAGATATTGACGGGACCCGGGAATTACAAATAATAATCCCAGAATATCGGTCACAAATCCAGGCGTCACCAGCAATACACCGGCAACTACCAGCATCAGCCCTTGCACGAGCTCATCACCCGGAATCTCGTTGCGCTGCATTTTAGATTGAGCGGTTTGTAGTGTAGCCAGGCCTTCCCGGCGAACCAGATAAGAACCAATCAACGCGCTAAGAATGACCAGCGCTATCGTATTCCACCCGCCTATCATTCCGCCAACCTGAACCAGCAGCGCAATTTCGATAATGGGCATGATGGCAAAAAGTAAAAATAAGACTCGCAAATCGCTTCCTCGTATTCGTCAACTTACATACTGTAAGTTTGGGGTGCCGATGGTTAACTCAAGCGTGCGCGCCTGCATTAACCCGACATACATGCTAAACCACCGTAACTTTCGATGATTTGTTAGCATATGACTGCATTATTTTGTAAGAATAACACGTATGCTTCGGTCTAATGGAGAACATCGTGTCACTATGTATAGTCTTTACTACGACACCAGATACGCAGACAGCCCAAAAAATTGCCTCTGCGTTGGTGGAAAAAAATCTGGCAGGGTGCGTCAAACAGTTCCCTGAAGTGACATCAACGTATGCCTGGCAAGGCAATGTCGAAATAGATAAAGAGTGTCAGTTGCTGATAAAAACCACCCGCCATACGGTGGACAAAGCATTTGAATGCGTTAGCTCATTGCACCCGTATGATGTGCCTGAGTGGATCGTCATCAATGATGTCACAGCCAGCCAGGATTACGGCAAATGGCTGGCCGAGCAGACTGACATGACCAGGATTGTGGAGTAGAAGTATGAATGTTGCGCGCCCGGTGTACGCTGTGGTGTTGGTGGTTTTAGCGTTGCTGATGAGCGCTGCTCAGGCACAGATCCCTTCCCAGGGGTTTTCCAACCCGTTTAGCGAAGAACCCGAATTTTTACCGGTGGCTGAAGCCTTTCAGTTTGACTTCCGGCAGCAAGACGACCAGTTGCGCATAACGTTTGATATCGAACCTGGGTATTACCTTTATAAGCATCAGTTTAAAGTGGTCTCGACGAAAGCAGACCTGGGCACCATTACACTTCCCAAAGGAAAAGAGAAAGAGGACGAATTTTTTGGCCTCACAGAAGTTTATTATGACAACGTCACACTGACAGTCCCCATTAATGCCGCACCAGCCGATGCCCCGGTAACTCTGCGCTTTCAGGGGTGTGCGGATGCGGGGCTGTGTTACCCGCCACAAAACCAGACACTGTATTTGGATGCGGTGGGTGATAATAATGCCGCCGACGCTTCTGCACCGGTGCCTGCTGCAAGTCAGTTCTCTTTGGCTGAACGGTTAGCTGAGGATGAAAATCTTTGGATTACTCTGGGTATTTTTCTGGTCCTGGGTATCGGTCTGGCGTTTACCCCCTGCGTCTTTCCTATGTATCCGATTTTATCTGGCATTGTGGTGGGGCAAGGGAAAAATGCGACGTGGAAAAAGAGCCTGTGGCTGAGTTTTATTTATGTCCAGGGCATGGCACTGACCTACTCATTGCTAGGCATTGTCGTAGCATTGGCCGGTGTGCAATTTCAGGCCGCACTGCAACATCCGCTCATCCTTGCTGTATTTATCGGCATTTTTGTATTTCTCGCCCTGGCGATGTTCGGCGCTTACAATTTACAGTTACCGGCCAGTTGGCAGACCCGCCTGAACACGCTTAGTAACCGACAACGGGGCGGAACCCTCGCCGGGGTGTTTATAATGGGCGCTTTATCAGGCTTGATTGCATCTCCGTGTACCACTGCACCGTTAACCGGCATCCTTTTATTTATCGCCCAAAGTGGCGATCTTTTCTTAGGCTTCATTTCCCTGTATGTACTAAGTATTGGTATGGGTATACCGCTGATTGCTTTTGGGGTGACCGGAAGCAAACTGCTGCCTAGGGCTGGTCAGTGGATGAATGTGGTGAAAGTGACCTTTGGCTTTATGATGCTGGCCGTCGCGATTGTATTTGTTGAGCGGCTATGGCGCTCATCCTTCACCATCTTGCTGTGGTCGGCGCTGGGACTGGCATTGTTTAGTTACTTCTGGGTTATCAATACCACTACCCGCCCGGGTTTTACCAAAGGTGTGCGCGCGCTGGTTGTTTTTCTGGGCCTGTTTAGCAGCGCAATGCTGACCTATCATAACTTTTTCAGCAGTAATACTTCAGCCACGCATCCCGCGTTTATACAGGTTTCCAGTGTTCAGGAGCTTGAAGAGCAGATCGACAAAGCCAGTGCGCAGAACAAATCCGTAATGGTGGACTTATACGCTGACTGGTGTGTCGCCTGTAAAGAATTCGAAAAGTATACCTTTCCCCAGCCCCAGGTAGTAAGCGCGTTATCGGATACCGTATGGGTACAAATTGACCTGACCGAACAAAACGCCACCGACCTTGCCTTCATGGCACACTATGACGTTCTTGGACTACCTACCATTTTGTTTTTTGATGCCTCTGGTAAGCAGCTTGAACAGGCACGGGTAGCTGGTTTTATGAATGCAGATGCTTTCGCCCGCCACGTAAGCCAGGTTCTGGGGGAGCCGCGATCATGAATTTTGTATGTCGCCTGATCGTGCTATCCAGCCTGCTTCCACTTGCAGCGATAGCTCAGCCTGGCTGCTTTGCACAGTGGTTTTGCGTTACGCTGGATACGGCGACATTAAATGTTTTTGTCTATCCGATTCGGCCCCAGCCAGTGGTAGTGACCCTGACCAGCGGGATCACCAATGCACCAAGTACGGTCGAGCTGTCCCCGAACGGCCCCGTTGAGATAGGTCAGGCGACCAGTGTAATGGGGTTTTGGCACAATCTGCAGGTAAAGTGGACGCCGGGTCGGCTCAACGCGATTCACAATGATAGTACGCGATACGCTTACCCTCTTAATCCTGCTGCAATTTACCCGGTTATACAGGGTCATAATGGCAAACTTTCCCATACTGGCGCGGCGCGATTTGCCATTGATTTTGCCGCTCCGGTAGGCACTCCGGTGTATGCGGCCCGCGCCGGGCAAATCATCGATCTGAATGCGTCCAGTAATACCGGAGGGCCAGATCCGGCATTTGCTGATAAAGCGAACTTCGTGGCTATCCTGCATCAGGATAATACCGTAGCTGAGTATTATCACCTTAAACAACAGGGAGTTACTGTGGCGCTAGGGCAGTCTGTAGAAACCGGCGAACAAATTGGCTACTCCGGAAATACTGGCTTTTCCACTGAGCCACACCTGCATTTTGCAGTTTACCAGGCATTGCCTGACGGCAATTATCAGACTCTTCCGGTTACTTTTTATTCTCATGCAGACTAGATACTGACTGTTGTATCAGTATCAGCCGTAATGACTAACTTGTACGCAACATACCTGATTAGACCAGTATTTTGCTGCTAAATTCACAACTTTCTCTATAATCAGCCGTAGGTAGATAGACGTGCACGTGAAAATGTCTTTTTTTCGTGCAACGGCAAGAAAATTTTGGTTATATGAGGTTAATATTGCCTAGTTTTGGAAAGATAGCAGCATTTTAATGGATATTTTGTTACTCAATGGGCCCAATCTGAATATGTTGGGCAAGCGCGAACCGGACAAGTATGGTCAGCAAACACTGGCCCAAATTATTGAGGCTTTAGAACAGGAAGCGTCAGCGCTGTCCGTGTCGCTCCAGCATTTTCAATCAAATGCTGAACATGAACTTATTGATCGTATTCACCGGTCGATGGGAAGTATCGATGCCATTATTATCAATCCGGGCGCTTTCACTCACACCAGCATCGCGCTGCGAGATGCACTGCTTAGTGTCAGTATCCCGTTTATTGAAGTACATCTTTCCAATGTGCATGCCCGTGAACCATTTCGACAGCACTCTTATTTTTCAGATATTGCACAGGGTGTCATCGTAGGGTTGGGTGCACAGGGCTATAAACTGGCATTAAACGCATTACATCAATCACACAAATCAGGTTAATAAACAGAGACAGAACATGGATATTAGAAAAATTAAAAAGCTGATCGAGCTGGTCGAAGAGTCCGGCGTCGCTGAACTTGAAATCACCGAGGGCGAAGAGTCTGTACGTATTCATCGTGGCCCCAGTGCCAGTGCCGCGCCGCTTAGCTACACCTTACCTGCCAGCGCACCGGCTCCACAACAAGCCCCTGTGAGCGCTCCGGCTCCGGCCCCGGCGCCTGAAGCACAAGACAATACCCCGCCGGGCCACCAGGTAAAATCGCCAATGGTAGGGACCTTCTACCGCGCCTCTTCCCCAACCGCAAAATCGTTTTGTGAAGTTGGCCAGACCGTAGAAGTGGGCGATACATTATGTATCATTGAAGCCATGAAAATGATGAACCAAATTGAAGCTGATAAATCCGGCGTGGTGAAAGCCATTCTGGTGGAAAATCAGGAGCCGGTTGAATACGAACAACCTCTGTTCATCATCGAATAAGCAGGCAGGGCACATGTTAGATAAAGTATTAATCGCAAATCGCGGGGAGATAGCACTGCGGATTTTGCGTGCCTGCAAAGAGTTAGGCATCAAAACCGTAGCGGTGCATTCTACCGCTGACAGAAATCTAAAGCACGTTCTACTGGCTGATGAATCCATTTGCATCGGAGGGGCGTCGGCAACCGAAAGTTATCTGAATATTCCACGTATTATTGCTGCAGCAGAAGTCACCAATTCTATCGCGATTCATCCTGGCTATGGCTTCCTGGCGGAAAATGCAGAATTTGCCGAAGCTGTAGAGAAAAGTGGCTTCATCTTTGTGGGCCCCACAGCCGAGACCATTGATTTGATGGGTGATAAAGTGTCTGCCATCAATGCTATGAAAAAAGCCGGGGTTCCCTGTGTACCCGGATCAGATGGCCCCCTGGGCGACGACGAAGACAAAAATAAAAGTATAGCCAAGCGTATTGGCTATCCAATTATTGTTAAGGCCGCTGGTGGCGGTGGTGGCCGCGGTATGCGTGTTGTGCGCCAGGAATCAGAACTTATCTCTGCCATAGAAACGACACAGGCAGAAGCTGGCGCCGCCTTTGGTAACGCCACAGTTTACATGGAAAAGTTTCTGGAAAATCCACGCCATGTGGAGATTCAGGTATTAGCCGATGGTCAGGGCAATGCTATCCACCTTGGGGAACGTGACTGTTCCATGCAACGACGCCACCAAAAAGTGGTCGAAGAAGCACCTGCACCAGGGGTGTCAGAGCAAATGCGTAATAAAATCGGTGATCGCTGCCGTCGCGCCTGTATAGAGCTTAATTATCGTGGCGCGGGTACCTTTGAGTTTTTGTATGAAAACGGCGAGTTCTATTTCATTGAAATGAACACCCGAATTCAGGTGGAGCATCCTGTCTCTGAAATGATCACCGGTGTAGACCTGATAAAAGAACAATTACGTATTGCAGCAGGTCAGCCGTTATCTATTGATCAGTCACAAATCCAAATCCGCGGTCATGCGATTGAATGCCGGATTAATGCAGAGGATCCGCAAACCTTTGTGCCCAGCCCCGGCAACATTAATATGTTTCATTCGCCAGGCGGTCTTGGGGTGCGTTGGGATTCGCATATCTACGCAGGCTATACTGTCCCCCCTTTTTACGACTCCATGATCGGGAAACTGATTACTTATGGAGAAAGTCGCGATGAGGCCATTGCCCGTATGCGACACGCACTGGATGAACTGGTTATTGATGGCATCAAAACCAACATCCCGTTGCAACGCATCATCATGGCCGATGAGAACTTTTTTGCTGGTGGTACCAATATTCACTACCTCGAAAAGAAACTCGGTATGTCTTCATAAGCAAAAGCCCGCAATCAAGCGGGCTTTTTTTGTACCAAAGGTAGCTTCAGGCGAGCTTACTTAATCCAAACCGGGTTAGACCAAGCAGTGTTACCTTTTTTATCATCAACTTCCAGACTCACCCAGCCTTTTGCAGATGTCGGAATTATCCACTTCAGCTGCACTTTTTGCGTGATTTCTTCACCCTTCAATTTTTTTGTCTTAAGTATTTGACCTTCTTTGCCCAGCAGCCGAATCTCACTGATTCCGTTGACCGCCTCAATATCAACTTCCCAGGATGATGCGGCATCGGCACTATCACCAAACATAATATTTCGGGGATAAAGTAAAGGCCCGGTCGTGGCGTAAGCATGCCCGTGCTTGAGCGCTTCTGCGAACCGCTGTGCGCTTAGAGGATCAGGTACCCTGGCCATCATGCGTATATTTCCTGATTTTTGGTTCCAGGCATCATGGGTATCGGTACCGGCATTGAAGTACATTTTCTTGCCCTCATCCCATAGCGAATGGGCTTTATTAACTGTCTTCGTGTTATCCATCGCCGCGTTGAGCTCTAAAAGCGTAAAACCGTCACTTTCCCCGCCGGGCACCACGCCTTTTTTCAAATTAGCGTAATAGCCATAATCATTAAAAGGATGGTTCATTGCGACCACGCTGGCGCCCATTTCCCGTATCGCCGCCATAAGGGTATGTATATCGTCTGTACCGGGATCGGCGTTGAGCGTGGCATCCAGGTCAATCGGAAAGGGATTCATATGCCCCCACGAGGGTGAGATTTCGATAGACGGCAGGAAAGGCACTCCCCGCTTATCAGATAGCTCAGCAAACGCGGCATAGTTTATTGTTGAGTCATGTTCACTGATGAAAATCACATCAAGGCCGGCTGCCAGCTGAGCTCTGACAACAGTTTCAGGCGGCGTGATCGCCTCCAGAATGTTGCCGTGATGATGCAGGTCAGCACTGTACCACTGGCGTTCATTGGGCTGCGACAACTGGGCAATTTTCACCTGCTGCTGCATCGTTTTACCTGATTGAAGCCCAACGTTAATTACCTGTTGCTCGCTGGTAAATCCGGCGCCAGAGCCAATGCCCAGTTTGTAATTTCCCGGGGGCAGCTTAATATCGGCTTTTCCGACGGGTAATAGCTTGGTGAAAAAAGTGCGTTTACCTAAAAACTCTACGGCGGAACGCTGTCCTTGCAAAATACTGATTCGGCCATCCAGCGGCGTGCCGGATGCTGCATCGGTCAGTGATAATTTGAGCGTACCCGGCCCGGCCAGGTCGGTGAAGTCTACGGTCTGCTTACTGTCAGCTGATACGGTTAATGTATGCTGTTTGCTATCGGCATGACCTGAGGCCGTGCCGTAAACCTGATATTCACCACGGGGCAATGCCACTTCATACTGCCCCTCTTTGGCCATGGTCCAGGCATAAAGCTCATCGTTTTGCTGGATGATCACCATGGCGTCATCAGGCACGTTGCCCTGACTGGTTTGAATTTTTCCGCTGATAATACCGGTAGGCAAATTTTTGCGCGCTGCCTCTGCTTTAACCACCGTCATCAGGTCACCATCTGGCACCACCTGAAGCTGCGCTTCAAAGGTCCGGCTCTGGCCAGGTGCTAAATCATGAGACTGATACATATCGCGTCCTTCATACACGTTCATCGTAAAATAAGGCGCATGCAGGGCAAATGCCCAATCCCGGTCATAAGCAACGGTACGGTCACTTTGTGTTTTCTCGTTTCTTTGCTGATCTTCATTCAGGCCAGGCGCTGCAAACATGTGGCCCGCATCTGGCCAGAGGGTAAAGCCGGACGTCAGGCTGACAGGCTTAGCGCCGTTATTCGTCATAACGGTTTTTAGCAGGATACTGTCCGCACCTGATTTGAGGGTATACCAGGTGGCGATATCCACCTCGCCGAAATTGCGCGTAATTTTGATGGTTGCCTGATGCCCGGAGTCTTTCAGAATTTCAACCTTTTTGCTCTCATTCGGCCAGGCGGACCAGGCGTTGGGAATGAAGTCAGCAAATGCAATGCGATCACCACGGGGCTGACCCTCTTCCACCACCGATAAATCCACCAGCGCCCCCCTGGGTATGCCCCAGGGCGCTGGCGACTCTACCGCCAGCGCAAACGCCAGATGCGCGTTTTGCACCACAATATCTTTATCGTCTAACGCCTCAGCATCGGGTATTGGGTTATTTCCCTGCGACACGGACACCTGTGCTACAGCGCCGCTGGCAAAGCAAAGAAACAGCCCTGCAATGATTCGTTTTGTTATTTCAGACATAGAAAAACTGTTCCTTACTCTGTGAAAAGATTCGCAAACTAATCATGATGTTATTTTGAGCTAAGGGATTTTAGCTTCAAAGGGAGTAATCCGTCGGCATTGGGTAGCCGATGACGCCTGTCGGCGGTGACCATATACAGTACGCAACATGCGCCCATCCCAATCACGATGGCGCCAATCCACTGAATTTTGATAAATTGCATGCCAAACAATGTGGTCAGGCTCATCATGATCATTGCGTGGATTGCGATATACCTGGGTTTACCAAAACGCTCTACGGTCAGATTTAGATTGTCCGAATAAAGACGGATCAAAGAATCCAGCGAGTTGAGAACAAATACCACGCCCACAGCCACCATCAACTGATTAATAATGCCTGCTGTGTCGATTCCTTTGGTGTAAAGCAAATACAGCACACTAAACCATAGCGCCAGGGAAACAGATGGCCATATCAGCATATTCAAAAACAGGGTAACCGCGCGCATATTACCCACAAAGCGTGCTGTGAACTGCCCGATCATGATGCTCCAGGCAAACCACCAAAACAGATAAAACGCGTGGTAGTCGTTCATCGGCAAAACAAATTCATCCAGATGGGCAAAGTAATCTGACAACAGCGGCAGGGTTGAAAGATAGTCGCCCATATCCACCCCTGGCTGATTGACTGCATAGATTGCCAGCCCGGTGCCCAGAACAACAAAAAGTCCCCCGGAGCTGACACTGAGAATTTTGACATACTTAAGCGCGGTACTGGAGTATACAGCCGCCAAAATGGTAAGCCCCACAATAGCGATATAAGCGTATGAAATACCATCGCGTGCCGCCAGTGATGGCAAATACCAGGTCAGGTTGGCAAATAGTAAATGGGCGGTAAATGCACAGGTGCCGATAATAACGATATTATTCAGCCACTTTACCCAGGTTATTTGAAAAAAACGCAATTTTGGCTCAAGTGCACAAAAATAAAAGCAGGTGACAAAGTACACAGCCCAAATCATAAAGCCCCAGAACCCAAATTCGATGGCCAGAGGATTGGCGAAGGCATACTCGCTGTTCTCTTTTAAATTGGCATAGACAGGAAACTCGGTGAGCGGAAACATAATCAGGCCCACATCCAGCCCGGAAGTAAACAATATGGCAATAAAGACCCAGGTTGAAACCGGTATCCTGCCTTTAAGGGGCAGCTTGCCCCAACGGATCAATATGAAAGCGACCATGGCCAGAAAGAAAACCATCCCGGCTCCGACTAATGCTGACATTATGACGCCTCCCGAACTGGGGAGTGAGGACGCTGCTGATATTGCCAGTCTTTATCCAAATTGACCGTAACATTGGTAGCAGGAAGCGGCTCCCGGCCTTTGATTAAATCAGCTGCACGCTCTGCCAGCATGATAGTCGGTGCATTGAGATTACCGTTGGGAATGCTAGGAAAAACCGATGAATCCACCACGCGTAGCCCTTCGATCCCGATAACTCTGGTCTGATTATCCACCACCGCCATAGGGTCGTCGTTGCGGCCCATACGGCAACTGCCGCACGGATGGTATGCACTCTCTACAGCCTGCCGGACAAAGGCATCTATCTGTGCATCGGTTTGTATCGCAGCACCGGGCTGAATTTCATTTCCCCGATAAGCGTCCATTGCTGGCTGTGCGATTATCTCGCGGGATAATCGTACACAGGCTCTGAATGCCTCAATATCATCCTGATGTTGCAAGTAGTTAAACTGTATTTCAGGGGCATCCGTTACATCAGCAGAGCGTATATGCACCCAGCCGCGACTCTTCGGCTTATTGTGCCCGATATGAAGCTGAAATCCATGACCATTAAATGCCGAGCGGCCATCGTAACGCATGGCGGCAGGCAGAAAATGATACTGCAAATCGGGCCACTCAATGCCAGCTTTTGAACGGATAAAGCCACAGGACTCAAAATGATTGGTGGCACCGAGCCCGGTTTTAAATAACACCCAGCGGATCCCGATAGCCAGTTTGCTCATCACACCCAGCTTACTGTTAAGGGTCAATGGCTGTCTGCACTCATACTGAAAGTAAAATTCCAGATGATCCTGCAGATTTTTTCCCACGCCAGGCAACCGGTGGGTAAGCGCTACGCCAGCTTTTTTAAGCACCGTTTCGTCACCGATTCCGGAAAGCTGCAGCAGCTGCGGTGAGCCAATGGGCCCTGCACTTAAAATGACTTCTTTAGCGGCTGTAACCTGATGCTGCTTGCCTTTTACCGAGAAGATGACGCCGTTGGCCCGGCGGTTTTCCACCACCACCTTTTCAACCAGCACACCGGTCTTTACCTGGAGGTTAGGACGCTGTAAGGCCGGTTTCAGATACGCATTTGCCGCTGACCACCGCACACCATTTTTGACCGTCATGTGCATGGGGCCAAACCCTTCTTGCTGCGCGCCGTTGTAGTCTGTGGTTTGCATATATCCGGCATCCACTCCAGCCTGAACAAACGCGCTATAGAGTGGATTTTTCATATTATTGCCGTTGTTCACTGATAGCGGTCCACCGTGGTGGCGATAGTCGTCTGTACCGAAAGCCCAGTCATCAGCCTTTTTAAAGTAAGGCAGACACTGCTGATAATTCCATCCTGACGCTCCGTGCGCTTCCCATTCGTCGAAATCTTTTGCATGACCCCGCACATAAACCATCCCATTGATGGAGGATGAGCCGCCCAATACCTTACCCCGGGGGCAGTGCATTTTTCGGTTATCCAGATAGGGCTCGGGTTCACTGTGATATTGCCAGGCATACTTTTTTGTATTCATCGGAATAGACAGCGCGGTTGGCATCTGGATAAAAACACTTCGATCAGAACCGCCCGTTTCCAGCAACAACACGCGCACGTCGGTATCTTCGCTCAGCCGGTTTGCTAATACACAGCCGGCTGAGCCGGCGCCCACAATAATATAATCGTATTCGTCAAACCTGCTCATCAGAACGGGCCTTCAAGGGTCTGCATACCCACATAAACTGACTTGGTTTGGGTGTATGCTTTTAATGACTCCACCCCATTCTCCCGGCCGATGCCCGACTCTTTGTAGCCGCCCACAGGCATTTCAGCCGGTGAGTTGCCATATGCATTGATCCAGCAAATTCCCGCCTGTAGCTGACCAATAACCCGATGAGCACGACGCAGATCTTGAGTAAAAACACCAGCAGCCAAACCATAGCGCGTGGCGTTTGCCCGGCTAACGACCTCGTCTTCGTCGGTAAACGTAAGCACCGACATAACCGGCCCGAAGATCTCTTCGCGGCAAATTGTCATATCATCGGTACAGTGAGTAAAAACAGTAGGGGCGACAAAATAGCCCTGCTCGCAGCCTTCTGGCTGCACCTGCTCCCCCCCGGTGAGCAGCGTAGCGCCTTCTTGTTTGGCCGTGGCAATATAGCTGAGCACATTTTGCATATGCTGCTTTGAAATAAGGGCGCCCAAATTTGTTTGCCTATTCATAGGGTCGCCGATAATAATATTATCGTTAATGCGGCCCAGTAAGCGTGCTATAAAATCGTCATAGATGGCCTCGTGCACAAAAACGCGGGTGCCATTCGTGCAGACCTCACCCTGCGTGTAAAAATTCGCAAGCATCGCCCCGGTGACTGCTTCGTCAATATCCGCATCATCAAAAATAATCAGCGGCGATTTACCGCCCAGCTCCATGGTCACAGGCTTGAGGGTTGCCGCTGCTGCTGCCATTACCTGCTTACCGGTCTCCACTTCACCGGTTAGCGATACTTTTGCAATTTGTGGATGATCGACCAGGTATTGTCCAACCGCTGCATCGCCATGCACCACATTGAAAACACCGTCCGGCACGCCGGCTTCAGAGAAAATTTCAGCCAGTTTGACTGCACCACAGGGCGTCTCTTCAGAGGCTTTAAATATCATACTGTTACCGGCAGCCAACGCAGGGCCGGATTTCCAGCAGGCAATTTGCAATGGATAGTTCCACGCTCCTATCCCAAGGCATATACCTAAGGGTTCCTGTCGGGTATAAAAGAAATCCTCCCCCACGGTTTGCTGCTCACCGGAAAGTGATGGGCACAGGTTCGCGAAATACTCAATGACATCGGCACCGGTTTGCACGTCAACCTCAATGGCCTCCTGCAGGGGTTTACCTGTATCGCGCACTTCTATGGCGGCTAACTCATCGTTACGTTCACGCAGTAAGCGGGCGGCTCTTTGTAGAATTCGTGACCGTTCTATAGCGGGAGTGTCTGACCAGCGCAAAAATCCTTCTCTGGCGCTGTCAATTGCCTTATCCATCAAGGATTCATCGGCTTGCTGGACCTGATAAATGACTTCGCCCGTAGCCGGGTTATTTACCTCGAAGGTAATGCCACTTTGCGTATCAGTAAACTGACCATGTACATAATTGCTCAGTATTTTTGTAGACAACACTCACTCCCGTTTTTCATTCGTGCTTGCTGTAGTTCTCCAGCACGGCGTTGATATAGTTTTTGATATGCCGTTTGGCTTCATCAAATTTTGATTCGTTGTACCGGCTGAGCGCGCAGCGAAGCCAGAAGCCATCAATCAGCGCTGCTGTTATTTCAGCCTCTTCGGCTGCTCTTTCTGCCGGCATTAATTGTTTAAAACTGTAACGTAAGTTGCTGACCAGCCTTTTTTTATTAACTTCCTGCAAGCGATACAAACTATTGTCGTGCATCGACTCACCCCAAAAACAAAGCCAGGTTTTGGTACACGAGTCTGCCTGTTGTAAGTTAGAGAAGTTCAGGTCAACAATTTTCATCAACCGGCCAACCGGTGATTCCGGTGATGTTTCCAGCTTCAGCTTGGAAAGTAAAAACCGGACAGACGCCTCGATAAGCGCCTGTTTTCCGCCAAAATAATGGCTGATAATGCCCGAAGACATTCCTGCCTTTTTACTTATCAGATTAATTGTTGCACCCCGCAGGCCCACGTCCGCAACAACATCAATGGTCGCGTCTATAAGCTGCTGACGACGTACCTGTTCCATTCCGATTTTTGGCATAACGTTCTCAATCGCATCGTTAAAATAGTGTTCAGGAAAGAAGAGTAAGCACTTTGAGTGCTGACTCAATCATGATAAAGCTTAGGCAAAGCAGTAAGTTGCAAGCATAAGCGGCATCTAAAGTAGCAGCGCAGGCCTGATTGGTATACCGGGGAATGCATATTCACATTAGTATTTCACGCAGATATCGATCGGAGCAGGATAATAGAACCCTGAACACTCCTGCTCCGACCAATTTCAGACTGACTGCATCAAAAAGCAAACTTTAAGTTCAGTGCAGCAATGCGTGGCGCACCGATCCAACCTGCATTTGGCGCCAGAGTGCCAAGATATTCTTCATCGAACAGATTGTTGATGGTCAGGCGCATTTCAACATGATCAACACCTGGACCGATGTCATATACCGTCTTGCCCAGATACAAATCGCTAATTACGTAGGAGTCTACTTCCTGAGTATTATCCTGATTCATAAATCGAGGACCGACATATTTTGTACTGATCCCGCCAAAGTAACCGTCATCCCGATAGTTCAGGCTCACCACGGCCATATCTTCTGCAGTACCCAGTACACGATTACCTTCGATGTCTTCGTCAGTGTAGGTCGCATCGTTGTAGGTATAAGATGCATAAAGCTTCAGGCTATCAGTCAGGTTATAGTCCACCGATGCCTCAACACCCTGCGAATCAATCCCGCCTTCGTTAATATACGCACCTTCTACCGCCTCGAGAAAGTCGATACCATCCACATCTTCTGCGCTATAGAAGGTGATACGGTTTTCGAACTTAATGTTGTAGTAGGTCAGACTCGCATTGAGGCCCGGACTGGAGAAACGTAGGCCTAAGTCAATATTTTCCGCGGTTTCCGGCTCTACATTGCTTACGTCGGTGCCATTGTCAGCCAGCACGGTATCTTTAATAGCGGCATAGTTTTCGGCATAACCGGCAAATACTTCCAACCCGGGTACAGCAGAAACTGGCGCGACCACACCACCTGAGATAAGCACATCCGAGTCTGAAGACACTGACAGATTATTACTGGCATCGAACTGGTCTTCTTTCTCTACCTCAACATCAAATTTTTTCAGACCAAAGCGGAAGGTAGCAAAACCGGTATTTAATACATCTTCGGCATAATACATCAGCGTTTCTACCGGAAACTCTCTGCTGTACTGCACCCAGTAAGGGTTACTTTCAAAGCGCGCACTGGTGGCTGCATCAATAGTTTTGTGCCAGTCACGGTATTCTTCACGGTGATAGTCTTCATACCAGAGGCCACCACGTACTGTGTTTGGCATACCGGCTATCTGAGTTTCCCAGATAAAGTCTGCATTAACCCCAAAACGCTCCTTATCATAATGAGAATGGCGGCGGGAGCTTACCGGCATTGCGCCCTGGTCGTAACAGTTCTGGTCAAGTGCAGCGCCTGCACCACCATACGGGTAGCCAATTGAACTTTGGCATCCGTCATTCGGCGTCATTGACTGGCCATCACGGTTTACAAAGTAAATGAGACCCTGGGACTCACCGCCGTAAACCGTTGTAGAAGGATCCAGTTCAGAGTGGGCGTTGCCTGCGCCATCATCAGTAACATCGGCAACATAGTAAGGGATCCAGGAACCGCGGCCTTCGTTGGTGTGGTAGTAGGTATTGGTGCTGATATCTACCTCACCAACAGTGAAGTCTGCTTTAAGATAGCCGAACAGATTTTCACGCTCGGTTATCCAGCCTTCACGCCAGACCTGATCCTGATAGGGATTACCAGTCCATTGAGGATTCAGGCCGTCCCAGTTTGGATTCTGCTCATACTGGCTTAGCCCATATACTCGCTGATAGGTATACTCTTCAGCGTCGTCATAGCTAAAATAACCGGTTAGATTGACCTTGCTCAGCTCACTGATGAACTTACCGGCAAAATGATCCCTTGAGTTGGTGATACTGCCATCCATATAATCATCATTTTGCTGCGTCGATAAGCTCAGCCATGCATAGGTGTTGGGCGCTATCTCTCCCGTATCGTAGCGGGTATAGAGCTTCTGGGCATTGTATTCACCAAGCGTAGTACTCACGGTAAGTTTCTGCTCAAAGCCTGGATCGATACTGGTAAAGTTGATAGTACCGCCCAATGCTTCGTGAGAACGCGAACTAATATCTGCGGTTCCCTGTGAAACCTCACTGGCGCGCAGGTTTTCAGTATCGATATACCGGTTTGCCTTAGTCCCACCGCCGTAGTTTGAATTACCATTCGCGATACCATCTACCGTCATACCAATCTGTTGAGATTCAAGATCCAGCTGAAAGCCTCGGATAGAGATACTGGTAGACCATTCGTCAGAACCAAACGGGTCACCTTCATTAACCATCACGCCCGGCAGATTATCGATGGTCGACAAAGCACTGCTCATAGAGGTTTGCTGCAGCTTCATGGACGTGCTTGAGGCATTGTTAGCATAAGAAACACTTCTACCCATCACCTGGATAGATTCATAATTTTCCTTTTCGTCATCAGCTTGGCTGGTGTTCTGATTTTTGTCCTGAGCGATAGCGGAAAGTGATAAAGATGAAAATGATGAAACTATTGAAATCGCAATTAAGCTTCTTCGCATTGGTAAGTTAGCAAGCATGTTTTTCCTAGTTTTTTATGTAGTAGAAGTCAAAAGTGTGCAGATGAAATGTTACAGATTTACGATATTTAATTGAACGTTCAGTTAATATAACATTTTTAATTGAACGATCAATTAAAAAAAGAAACAAACGTTAACTTAACTCAGGTGATACTGCCGCGTCTGACGGCCCCATCTAATATTCATCACGTCATCGCCAAATAACCTCTCGTTGTCTCAATTAGGTGGTACACTTAAACGAGAGCGAAGTTATGTCAGTGTTCTGAAGTTTGCTATTCACATTCAAAGGACACTGTTATGCACAGTTCGACATTACTACCGTTGTTATCAGCTCTTGTTCTGGCTGCCTGCACCACTGCAGACAGATCGGCCCAGCAGCAAACCAGCCAGATTGCCCAACCTGGCGATACGTCTATTTCAGATACCCAATTAATACAACAGGCAGGCGCCCCTTTATTGGGTGGACTTGGCGATTACACCCATCCCATCAGCAGCAAGATCTATGGCACACAGCGCTATTTTGACCAGGGAATGGTAATGGCGTCAGGGTTTAATCATGCCGAAGCTATTCGGGCTTTTAAAGCGGCGCAACGTTTAGATCCCGCATGCGCAATATGTTATTGGGGCGAGGCCATGGCGACCGGGCCGAATATCAATGTGACCAGCAACGGTAAAGCGGTGATGCAACCAGCCGAACGCGAAGCCGCTTATGCCGCGATAAGCAAAGCAAACACATTAGCACCCAACGCAAGTCAGCGTGAGCAGGATTACATCCAGGCCCAGACAACGCGTTACAATGGCGATCCTTCTACCTCAAGATCACCGTTAGACGAGGCATACGCGCAGGCAATGGCTGACCTGGCAGCAAAATATTCTGATGATGACGATGCTCAGGCGATGTATGCAGAATCGCTGATGGTCACCATGCCGTGGAATTACTGGCTGGATAGCAGCAAACCAAAGCCTGACACCGTAAAGGTAATAGAAGCACTGGAGACAGTCATGCAGCGGTCACCCGAGCACGCACTATCGCTGCATCTTTATATCCATGCGGTAGAAGCATCAGATAGACCAGAGCGGGCGGAACAGGCCGCCGATACACTGGCTGGCCTGGTACCGGGCTCCGGGCATCTTGTGCATATGCCCTCGCATATTTACTGGCGTATCGGGCGCTACAACGATGCGTCCGATGCAAATGTTAAAGCCGCCAATGTGGATGAAGATTATATTGCACAATGCAATGCGCAAGGCTTCTATCCTGCCCTGTATTATCCGCATAATATCCATTTTCTGTGGGCGTCTGCCAGTATGGAGGGCAGAAGTCAGGTGGCTATCGAAGCCGGTGAAAAGGTAGCCAGAAATGTCAATCTTGACCAAATCAAACAATTTCCTCCCATTGAGTTTTTCCACACTATCCCGCTACTGTCTTCAGTGCGCTTTGGTGACTGGGAGAAAATACTCGCGGCACCTGAGCCAGCAGATGAATTACAGTTTTCTAAAGGGATTTGGCAGTACGCGCGAGGAATGGCCAATTTGCGCACAGACAATCTTGCCGACGCTGAACTGGCTGCAGGCGAGCTTGAACAGCTCAAAAATCACGAGCGTATATTTTTATTAGATGGCAATGATTACCCAGCCAGTACAATTTTAGGCATAGCATCGGCGCTGCTTGCAGGCGAGCTTGACATGGCTCGCGGTAATAATGAGCTTGCTATTAACGCATTTAAGCAGGCCGTAGAGCTGCAGGACGCATTGCCCTATACAGAGCCGCCGTTTTGGTACTACCCCACCAGACAAACCCTAGGGCATGCATTAATTCAGACCAGTCAGGCAGCCGAGGCCGAAGCTGTATACCGTCAGGATTTAAAAAATTACCCACGCAACGGCTGGTCGCTGTTTGGTCTGGCCAGGAGCCTGGATATGCAGGGGAAAACCGAAGAAGCCCGGCAGGTCCGACAACGTTTCGACAAAATGTGGGCAAATGCAGATATTACCATCGACAGTTCAGTGATTTGAGATGGTTAAGCTCACCTGCGAAATCCTGCGCAGACGCCTGCGTATAAAGCATCAATCAACCGTGTCGATTAAGCTAATCATTATTTTTGCTTTTCGCGATTGTACGGATCAGCGTATGGTATGCATCAGTTGTAGGTCTCCCTGATGACTATCATGTGTATTCCTTCGGTGATGCGAATAAAGCGGATCCTTTTTTAGCCGGCCAGATGGTCGGCTTTTTTGTCTGCAATAAAACTGTCTTATCTGTGCCCTAGCATAAACGCCTCTTGATGAGTGACGTGCAAATTGATGGGCTATTTATTAAATATCATTATTATCATTAGCTGGGCTGTGAGTACCGTCGCCTGGGCAACTGCGAAAAACATAAGCTATACAGACAAACTGGATTTTCAGGTACGTTTCGACCAGCGTTCAAACCGCAACGAGCGATTTCAGTATCGCCTGCGTTATTACCCGTCACTTCAGCTTGATGCATCTGTAAGTCTGAACAGCATGATTGTGACAGGAGAACATTTCAACGCCAGCCATAACAGCCTGGATGGATCGTCAAATTACATCTATGCACGACGTTTGTTTGTGAGAAAACAGTATGAGCATGGCAAAACCGAAATTGGCGCCATCCCTACTTACAAAGGCCGCATATCCTCCTCCGGTCTGTCCAAGGATGGATGGGTTACAGGCGCACGCCATGTTTATATTTCTCAAGCCGGTAATGCGCTGGAACTCGTCGTGGGCAGGCTTGAGAGTCTCGACCCGGCGCATGCTTTGGACTGGCCCGAGAATCTGAATTATTTTGAACTTGAATACTCCGCTAACATAGATAGGTCTCGCAGTATGGAATTGAGCATTGAGCGCATGCTTAGTGGCAATTTTATACGCACTGAGTACCGCCAGACCCTGAGCAGACAAACCGAACTGGCGCTCGAGTTCATACAACGTCTGGATAGTAACCAAAGCAAATTTGTGACAGGACTTACAGGCACACTACGGTATCCTGATAACCCGCTCGAATACGGCATATATTACGCGTACAGTAGTCAGGATTTCGGTCCACGGGCAGAACTTACTGAGGATTTCATCGGCAATGGGCACAGCCTTTCTCTGGAGCTGGAAGGTAAACTCAGCCGTTTCCAGGCGACAGGTTGGTTTGTTCGTATTGACCTTGTTGAAAATACCCAGCGCTTGTTAACTGGCATTGTTATTAAGCTATAGAGAAAAAAAGGCCCGCCAGTGATGACGGGCCAAATAGCAAGAACGCGTACACACTTTAACAGTGCAGGATTATTTACGTATCGGCCATAAGTGCAGTTCACGGGACACCGGTTACGTTTTTTTAACGTGATGTAGGCTGGCGAGCTATGTAACCCTTTAAAGCATGAATACCCGAGCCAGTCAGATAGAACAACTCAAACACCTTCTGCCTATTGAGCAGCTTTCACTGCCTGTCCTGTTTGCGCTGCGGCTGTTATTTGATAAGCGAGACGATGTCAGCGATTTGGACCTGGATATTGCTGAATTAGCGCATTTTCCTGAGCGGATAACTGCCAGCTATCGCCAGGAGTGGGAGTTTTATGTGCGTCGGGCGCTTATCCGCTATTTGCGTGAGCACAGCCATACCCGAGCATCCATTCTGATTGACAAAATCCTGGCTGATGTCCAGTACATTCAGGAGCAAGACAGCCGCTATAAGGCGATGCTCAGGGTAATCGAAGAAACTCAAACTGTGATGACCACGGACAACACCCGCGTATTTCCTTCACCGTGGCGACAACAAATCATGGCACTAATGCTACCTGTGACAAGCGTCCTGGCTGAGCCGGGCGAGGATGATTAGCCCGCTCCCTGGGGCTTATATTGAGAGCGGCAATAGCCTCGGGTAATACCAGCCGGACGTAGTGCCGCATGCTTGGTTTTACGGCCACTGACGCGTTTGCGCCAGTTTTCAAACGCCCTACGTTTTAAGTGGCGGCGCATCAACGCAATCACGTCTTTTTCGCCGTATCCAAAACGTTGCTCAATAATGTCAAATGGTGTGCGGTCTTCCCAGGCCATTTCTATAATGCGTGACAATGTAGTCTCGTCTGGTGTGCTACTCATCAACTACCTTTTTCTATGAACAATCAAGGCTATTATTTTAACCTGCCTGTTGAGCAAAAAGGCGTTCATGGACAAGATTTAACAGTTGCCCCGCAGCCTGGGCGTCGGACATCGCACGGTGATGTCGCTCCATACCTATGTCAAAATACTTGGTCAACGAGGCCAGAGAATAGGAGGGCAGGCCCGGATAGGTTCGGCGCATCTGCACCACAGTACACAGTTTCGGCCTTTTAAATTCACGCTCCAGGCGGCTGAATTCCTGTTTAATAAAGCCATAATCAAAATTCACATTGTGAGCCACAAATACACAATCTTCGGTAAATGTGTCTATGGCATCGGCTACTTCACTAAACAGTGGCGCATCCGCCACCATACTATCAGAGATACCGGTGAGCCGGGTAATGGACGAGGGGATATGACGCTGCGGGTTAATCAGCGATTGCCAGCTGTCCACCACCTTACCCGCCACCATTTTCACCATACCCACCTCGGTAATTCGATGATAGCCGTTGTTACCACCGGTAGTCTCAATATCCACCACGACATAGGGCTGAGTGGGATCAGAAAACCAGTCTACCTGCGTAATATGCACATCAAAGCCGGCACGCTGCATGCGCTGAATAGAAGTAAGCTGGTTGCGGCGCAGGACATCGCCGGGGGCCTTGATTTCCTCAAATCGTAATTGATTATTCTCCAGTACCATGATGTCAGGAAAGCCATCCGATAACCCGGCATAGTCCTGGGCCATCATTTTCAGCAACTGCTTAACGGCCTCAAAGGATGCGTTATCAAGTAGTGCCCGTACAGTATCAAGCTGGTTGGCCCGCCACATAAAGACACTATTGACCTTACCGTAATGGGTAGCAGCATTTTTGGTGACGTGCTGCAATAAGCTTTCTGACGAGTGCAATCCACCTAATAGTGATTCAATATCATTGGCAAAGGTGTCGTAAAAACGATTATATTTGAGGCTCTGAGGGCGCCGATCAAATTCAGTTACCAGCTGGTCCTGCTCAAATAACAATGCCCAGAATGTTAACCCGAATAATGTACGCCAGAGGCGATTTTCAGTGCGCCACGCAACCACTCCCCTGCGTTTATACCAGGCAATAACACCGCGCTCCACATGTTGGTTCTGACTGATATCCAGCTGCAACGTTTTACTGGAGCTGCGTAACATATCGGTGAGCGCACTGGTGCGTTTTTTATGAAACTTTCTGGCGTAGAAATCTTCGGCGAAGGCCAGCAGGGAATCAGAACCAGGATTATCAATTATGGCTTCCAGCGCCACGCGGGCCGTTTCTTTATCGTCTTTAAAGGTCTCCCGCACCCATTTTTCCCGCGCCGCATCCCCCGGCGCATGCTCAAGTACAGCAAGCGCCAATTCACGATCGCTGTCAAGGAGCCGGACGCCCAGCTTGTGCAAGTATTTTTCAGCATAGGCAATACTGGCTGGTTCGCTGAAGGCGGGCCAGTCTGCCCGGCCAGCCTGTTGCAGTACGGTGTCATTCCAGTAGGGCATTTCATCCAGTGCACTGGCAAAATAAAATGCTGCCTGAGCATCTTCCAGCGAAGCAAATCTGGCCTGATCGGTTGCCGCGTCGGCGCGGGTGCGCATCACACCAAGGTCTCGCATAGAAAACTGGTTTAAACGGCCTTTGGTATTACCGAAGTAAAGAAACAGCAAGTAGCGCAGGCTGCGGTCAAAGGTCTTTACCAGATAGTCAGTTCGAGGCAGGGTTTCCGGCCAGCCATGAACATCGATGTATTCGAACAGTAATGCCACCAGCTCAGCTTTCTTAAGCTGATTTAACCTTTCTTTGACCGGATAAGCGGCCAGATATGCCAACAAGTCATTTTTGGTGACCACACCCGCAAAGTCTTGCATCGACACGTTTTCAGCCGGTGCAAACCAGCCGCTTTCAATCAGGTAATCAAGCTGTAGCTGGGGGGCATGAATCTCATTGTAATCAAAATGTGCGCGGTTAATAAGTGCATACTTACGATTTGCAGCACGCGCGATAATACATTGCTTATCGGCATCCAGTTGTCGAAATTGCTGAATAAGTTTACGACTCTGCGGACATAATAGCGGTGCATTATTGCCATCGAAAAACCGCAGAAATTCGTGGAAATGATCAAGATAATATCGCTCGGGCAGGGTTTTTCGCATATCAGAAGCACAACATTTAAACACTTCTATAGTGTATATACATACAGATAACATCTCAATCTGCAAAGATTAAATTCACGCTAAAGTTGTATGGCCTGCTTACTCACCCACTCAAAATGACGCGTTAGCTTTTCATCCTGTTTGAGGCGCTCAACGGTGTTCAGATGTTTCGCCAATTCCATTTCTGTATAAAATTTATGGATGCCATCATGACATTTGCGACAAATCGCCACTCCTTCATTAAGTTGCGCCTTTGAATAATGCTTCCTAAAGTAAGTTCGCCGGTGCATTTTTTTAGGGATCAAATGATGAAATGTCAGCCGCGTATAGCGAAAACATAAAGGACAATAGCCGGTCGCCAGCCGTTTACTCATGCAGCTACCTCTATCAATTGACTTATGTGTAGGTACCAATCCATCGACAGTTTCGATCCGTAATAATGCAGTCAAACAACAACTTAAAAAAGGGTTTTTATGAGTTTAGCCACACCCGCAACATTTCATTGTCCGTATTGTATGGAACCTAACGAAGTTGAAATTGATGAAATTAACGACACCGGTCAGATGCAGGTATTGGATTGCCAGGTTTGCTGCCAGCCCATTGAAATGACAGTGCATGGGCAGGGTGATTCCCTGACGGTAGAGGTACAACGGGAAAATGTCTGAAAAACGGTTTTTAAGCGCCGATATTGCGACTATGGAGCAGCGCTACCGGGCCGCGTTTATGAACAGTTTATCCGGGGTAAAAAGCGCCAACCTGATTGGCACCAGTCAGGGCCGCCATGTTAATGAAAATCTGGCTATTATAAGTTCGGTGGTCCACATCGGTGCTAATCCGCCTTTGCTGGGTATGATCATGCGGCCGCATACTGTGGTCCGTGACACACTGGAAAATATCCAGCAAACCGGGGTTTATACTATAAATCATGTCAGCAGTGAGTGGACAGAGGCTGCCCACCAAACATCAGCCAGTTATCCTTCGAATGTCAGCGAGTTTGATGCGACCGGCCTCACGTCATGGTATGCCGATGATTTTGATGCGCCCTTTGTACAAGCAAGTCCGGTGAAACTGGCCATGCAACTGGCAGAGATTATTCCTATTAAATTGAATAACACACAGTTGGTTATTGGTGAGATTTCATCTGTATGGATCGACACAAACGCCATAACCGCTGAGGGTCAGGTTAATCTTGACCAGCTCGGTGTCGCTGCCATAACAGGATTAGACACGTATCACACGATCAATCCGGTCGGCCGCTATGCTTATGCAAAGCCGTAATACAAGACAGAATTAGACCGGCGATCTGTTGCTTGCCGAAAAGGTCTGTAATTTCATTCAAATAAGCGTATACTAAATTTGAAACTAATGACTGCATTGCCAGCAAAGACACCGTCAGAGCGAAGCGATGCTAATGCTAAAAACCTGCCTGTTTAGGCAGGTTTTTGCGTTTAATGGGTCAAATAAAGAAGAATCATTTTCATTTTCGTTAACCGGAGTAACCTGATGAAAAGCGTTAACCGTCGCGATTTTTTACGCATGGCAGGCACCTCAATCATAGGTATCACACTGGGTGGTACTGCATTACGCGCGAATGCCCAGGAGCTTCTTAAAAAAGATGATCCCACAGCAAAAGCCCTTAACTATACGCCTAAGTCCACCGTAGATGGCTCAGTGTGTGGTAACTGCATGTATATTCAGGGTGAAGAGGGAAAGACCGAGCGCCCCTGCGCGATATTCCCCGGCAAGTTAATCAATGTTAATGGCTGGTGCAGTGCGTGGGTTAAGCGACCAGGGTAGCAGCCAAGTGAGTCCGTCAGTTGGCCAGACGCATTTACCCGGCGTAACACGCTCTTAGTTATCCGGTAAGGACTTTTCGCTGGCCGGCGTCACGCGTAAGCGATATTTATCGGCCAGTGCCTGATATCGCCCATCGCGCATCATTGCCTTCAACTCTTTATTAAATGCATTGCGCAGCGACTCGTCTGCCACCGCGGCCCGGTAAGATGTTTTACCAAATAATGGGTGCATTCTGATTTCTTTTTGGTGGGCAGCGGGTAGCTTACTGCGTAACCACGAAAAAATATTCTGGTCCATCACAGCAACATCTACGCTGCCCATCAGTAACATACGAACCTGTCGACTCTGATCGGCTATTTCAAGATACCCCTTATGTTCACTGACCATTTCAGTAAACTCAGCGCCAAGTACGTTTTGAGCTGTTTGAAAAGCCAGGACCGTGTATTGTGATAAATCTTTCACTGCATCAATCTGCAAATTTCTCGATGCCAGGGATATCGCCGTATTCTGATAGGTCACATATTCGTCAGTAAGAAAATTACGGCTGATTTTATGCCGGGGATTTACTGTTAACACAATGTCTGCCCGCCCCTGCTCCAGTTGTCTGAGCGATCGGCCGAAGGGCACATAAATGAGTTTTACTGTATGCCCAAGCCTGCTGAGAATATGTTTTGTTAACTCCAGCTCAAAACCGCTGTCAGTGTTGGTATCAACATATGGAGGCTTGTTCCAGCCGGCTACCACATCAATTTGACGGGCCACAGACGTTGTGCTGACAATAACTAACAGTAGAAGCAATAGCCTGTACATAAAAACCTGACCAATACCTTTTTGATTAAGAGCAGCTGTTGTTTCCACAGTAACATTACGGTCAAACCATGACGATGCAGAACGGTGAAATAGTTTTGGTTTGCCCCGCCCAAGAACTGTTAATATAGCGCAAAAATTACGAAACAGGATAAATTATGGCCTGGTTACAGCTTCGCATTGATACCGCTGCGGACTACGCTGAGCAGATTGGCAGTATGTTATCGGCCAATGGTGCCCAAGCTATTACATTTTTAGATGCAAAGGATACCCCCGTCTACGAGCCAAAGCCGGGCGAAACACAGCTTTGGCCAGACACCCAGGTGGTAGGTTTATTTGATGCAGCGCACGATATGCAAGGCGTGATTACGCGCTTGCGCAAAGCCAGAATACTTGGGCCGGATTTCACCTACAAGCTTGACCCCCTGGAAGATAAAGACTGGGAGCGTGAATGGATGGATAACTTTCACCCCATGCAGTTTGGTGAGCGTCTCTGGATTTGCCCAAGTTGGAGAGATGTGCCCGACCCTGACGCCGTCAATGTAATGCTTGATCCCGGTTTGGCATTCGGCACTGGTACCCACCCTACCACTGCACTTTGTCTGCGCTGGCTGGATAGCCAGAATCTGACCGGTAAAACTGTTGTCGACTTCGGCTGCGGCTCAGGTATTTTAGCCTTAGCCGCCTTAAAGCTAGGGGCGAAGCGCGTGGTGGGAATCGATATTGATCCGCAGGCATTGCAGGCTAGCACCGAAAACGCCAGACGCAATAATGTGGCAGAGCGGCTTGAGGTCTATTTACCCGAAGATCAGCCGTCTTTAGCAGCAGACTTTGTTACAGCCAACATTCTTTCAGGCCCGCTTTTAGCACTCCAGTCAGTCATTTCCGGCTATTGCAAGCCGGGAGGGCGTCTGGTTTTATCGGGAATTCTGGCTGAACAGGTAGAAAAAATCGAAAAGGCTTACCATCACGATTTTGAACTGGAGCCTGGTAAAATTGACGGCGACTGGGCCAGAGTTAGTGGCGTTAAGCGTGCTTAACCTATTGCTGTATTTGGAAAAAGCGCCTTCCAGCCGGCCAGAGCCATAGCTGTACAGCCCTTGTCTGTCATGCCCTCAAAGGCAAATCGCAGGTTCTCTGTCAAGCCCCCTTTGATAAATTTTGTTTGAATTTTAGCCTTTTCAAGGGGGGGCAAAATGCGTAAACTTAGCGCCCCGTTTTAGCCAAGTGTTCAAATTACAGTCAATTTTGGGTTACTAACGATGCAGATTGGTCCTTATCAGTTGGATAACAATTTGATGCTGGCGCCAATGGCAGGCGTCACTGACCGGCCTTTCAGGCAAATGTGTCGCCGGATGGGTGCAGGTTTAGTGGTATCTGAAATGCTATCAAGTAATCCCAGAGTCTGGAAAACTGCTAAGTCTATGCATCGCATGGATCACAGTGGTGAGGACGGTATCCGGTCTGTACAGATTGCCGGTGCCGACCCTGAACTTATGGCACAGGCAGCGCAATTTAATGTCGATAACGGTGCGCAGATCATCGATATCAATATGGGTTGTCCTGCCAAGAAAGTGAATAAAAAACTGGCTGGCTCAGCGTTATTGCAATTCCCCGATTTGGTGGAATCAATTGTAAAAGCTGTGGTGGCGGCGGTAGATGTCCCCGTCACCCTGAAAATACGGACTGGCTGGAATACGGATAATCGCAATGGTGTAAAAATTGCACAAATTGCAGAGCAAAACGGCATTCAGTCGCTGGCTGTTCACGGCAGAACACGCGCCTGCATGTATAAGGGCAATGCTGAGTATGACACCATCCGGCAAATTAAATCGGCGATCTCAATTCCCGTGATTGCCAATGGTGACATCTGCAGCGCTCAAAAAGCACGAGACGTGCTTGATTACACCGGCGCAGATGGTGTGATGATTGGTCGTGGCGCACAGGGAAACCCCTGGATTTTTAAACAAATTCAGCATTTCCTGGAAACCGGTGAAACGCTGGAAGCACCGCCCCTGTCAGAACAGCATCAGGTGTTGCATGAACACGTCGCCAACGTGCATGCCTTTTACGGTGATACTTCTGGTGTACGAATAGCCCGAAAGCATGTTGGCTGGTATCTTGCGGAGCATGACACGGAGCGTGAGTTTCGCAAAACGTTCAATGGTATTGAGCAGACAGATCTACAGCTCGAGGCATTGAACGATTATTTTCAATCGTTGCAGACACGGGAAACCCGACAGATTTCTCCTGCAGCATAGTGATGACTAACTTATAGAGCAAGAATGTATTATGTTCGATCAAAACGTGACTTCACCTTTTACTACGACAGTAACAACACCTTCTCAAACTCAAGCTCAAAAGCCGCTGCGTGACTCTGTTAAGCAGGCGGTAAATAAGTATCTTAAGCAATTAGATAACGCGAACATCGACAATCTTTATGAACTGGTGCTGGCAGAAGTAGAAGCGCCTTTACTGGAAGAAGTTATGACGTATACCCGCGGTAACCAAACCCGCGCGGCCATCATGATGGGCATCAACCGTGGCACACTTCGCAAGAAGTTGAAGCAATACGGCATGAACTAAGTATTGACGGGCCTGGCCCACCGAAGAGCACCTGATTACGGTGCTCTTTTTGTTTCACTCTTAGAAAAGTAGCAAAACACCACTATGCAAACACCCAAACCTATCAAACGCGCGCTGTTAAGCGTTTCCGATAAAACCGGTATTGTTGAATTCGCCGAAGCCCTCAGCCAGGCTGGCGTTGAGCTGTTATCTACCGGCGGCACGGCCAAGTTGCTATCGCAAGCTGGTCTGCCGGTTAAAGAAGTTTCTGATCATACCGGGCACCCTGAAATTATGGATGGCCGGGTAAAAACACTCCACCCGAAGATTCACGGCGGAATTCTCGGCCGTCGCGGTCAGGATGAAAGTGTTATGGCGCAAAATGAAATCGCGCCGATTGATTTGGTGGTGGTAAATCTTTATCCCTTCGCCGCAACAGTGGCAAAGGAAGATTGCACGTTGGAAGATGCAATAGAAAATATCGATATCGGCGGTCCAACCATGGTTCGGGCGGCGGCTAAGAACCACAAAGATGTGACGATTGTGGTAAACGCCAGTGACTATGACCGTGTATTACAGGAAATGAATACCAACGAAGGTTCACTGACCTACGAAACACGTTTCGACCTGGCCATAAAAGCCTTTGAGCACACCGCCGAGTATGACGGCATGATTGCCAATTACTTCGGTGCCCGGGTAGACAGTGTGCAGTGTGATGAAGACTGCGGCCATGATCACAGCGGGTTTCCACGCACTTACAATATGCAGCTGACTAAAAAGCAGGATTTGCGCTACGGCGAGAACAGTCACCAGGAAGCAGCGTTTTACGTAGAAAATACTGTTCAGGAAGCATCGGTAGCCACCGCTCGTCAGCTGCAAGGCAAAGCATTGTCATTTAACAATATCGCAGACACTGACGCCGCTCTTGAGTGCGTGAAGGAATTTGAAGAACCTGCCTGTGTTATTGTTAAGCATGCAAACCCCTGCGGCGTGGCCATTGGTCAGACCATTGAAGACGCGTACGACCGGGCCTTTAAAACTGACCCGACCTCAGCCTTTGGCGGCATTATTGCCTTTAACCGCACACTGGATGCCGCCACTGCACAGGCAATTATTGATCGTCAGTTTGTGGAAGTGATCATTGCACCCGCGGTAGCGGAGGCAGCGCAGACGATTATTAGTAGTAAGAAAAATGTGCGTTTGCTGGCTTGCGGTGACTGGCATGGACAGCTGACCGACGGGCTTGATTTTAAACGAGTCAATGGCGGTCTGCTGGTGCAGGAGCGTGACTTTGGCATGGTGGAAATGGACGATCTTACGGTTGTTACCAAACGCCAGCCTACTGAAGAAGAGTTGCGCGACCTGCTGTTTTGCTGGAAAGTCGCCAAATACGTTAAATCCAACGCTATTGTTTATTGTAAAGATGGCACGACTATAGGCGTAGGAGCCGGGCAAATGAGCCGGGTTTATTCCGCTAAAATCGCGGGTATTAAAGCGGCTGATGAGAACCTGGAAGTAGCCGGTTCTGTTATGGCGTCAGATGCATTCTTTCCGTTTAGGGATGGGATTGATGCAGCAGCCAGCGCTGGCATCAAGGCAGTGATTCAGCCCGGTGGTTCAATGCGTGACAACGAGGTTATCGCTGCTGCCGACGAACACGGTATTGCCATGGTGTTTACAGGCATGCGCCACTTTAAACACTAAGCCTTAAATCATTTATGCTGCGCCAGCCGTAGTGGGTGTAGGGCCCACTACTGTCTTTTACCTGACCATCAGAGTAGGTTATTCTAGATTGGTCCGTTACAGGCAGTTCAGGCGGGCATGGCACTTAACAATAAATGTATTTAAGGAAAATCCATGAAAACAACCTTGCGCGTAGTTGCCGCCTCATTGTTCGCTCTCTCAGCACAGCCAGCCATGGCTGACCAACTGAGCGACGCAGTCAAATCTGAACATCGCACAGCAGCTGCCAAAGTCCGCGATGAATACCGTAACCCTCAACAAACTCTGCGCTTTTTTGGAATAGAGCCTGACATGACAGTGGTTGAGATCTGGCCAGGCGGTGGTTGGTATACTGATATTCTTAGCAGTATGCTCAGCCCTGACGGTAAATTAATAGCCGCACACTTTCACGTTGATGAAGAGACCCGTGATTACTACAAAAAATCATTACAGAACTTCAAACAACAGATGGAAGATGGCGGCAAATACAGTGGTGTCGAACTTACTGCCTTTCATCCGGGTAAAGCAATGGAAATTGCCGAAGCCGGCAGTGCCGATGCGGTATTGACATTCCGCAATGTACATAACTGGTATATGAACAGCGGTCAGGAAGGGGTTGAGCAGGCCTTTAAAACCTTTTACAAGGCGCTTAAACCAGGCGGCGTGTTAGGGGTAGTGGATCACCATCTGCCGGAGTCTGCCGATGACGCCATGATGGAAAAAAGTGGTTATGTGAAACAATCCTTTGTGGTTGATGCGGCAAAAGCCGCCGGTTTCACGCTTGAAGCGCAAAGTGATGTGAACGCTAATCCTATGGATGATGCGCAACACCCTAAAGGTGTCTGGACATTGCCTCCAACCCTGGCATTGGGTGAAGAAGATCAAGTGCAGTATCTTGCGATTGGAGAAAGTAATCGCATGACCTTAAAATTTGTTAAACCTGAATAGATAACGGAACGCTGTAATGAACGTACTTGTTATTGGCGGCGGTGGCCGCGAACATGCTCTGGCCTGGAAGGCTGCTCAGTCATCAGCAGTAGAGACGGTCTTTTTGGCTCCGGGTAATGCCGGCACAGCCTCTGAGCCTAAACTGAAAAATGTCGATATCGGGGTGACCGATACTAATGCGTTGCTAACGTTTGTTCAGCAAAATAGTGTTGGGCTTACCATTGTTGGCCCCGAGGCGCCGCTGGTAGCAGGTGTGGTCGATGCGTTCGAAAAAGCTGGCGAGAAAATTTTTGGTCCCAGCCAGGCTGCCGCGCAGCTGGAAGGCTCAAAAGCATTTACCAAAGACTTTCTCGCCCGGCACCATATTCCTACAGCAGAATATCAAAACTTTACTGACGTTGAACCTGCGGTTGCCTACATGAAAGAAAAAGGCGCTCCTATTGTGGTCAAAGCCGATGGCTTGGCTGCTGGCAAAGGTGTTATCGTTGCAGAAACCGAAGAAGATGCAGAAGCGGCCATTCGCGATATGCTGGCTGGTAATGCCTTTGGTGAAGCAGGGAGCCGCGTGGTAATCGAAGAGTTTCTGGAAGGTGAGGAAGCTTCTTTTATTGTTATGGTGGATGGTCAGAATATTCTTCCTTTTGCTACCAGCCAGGATCATAAACGTGCCGCTGACGGCGACAAGGGCCCCAACACCGGTGGCATGGGCGCTTACTCTCCCGCGCCAGTGGTAACAGCCCAGATTCATCAGCGCGTTATGGATGAGATTATTGTTCCGACAGTTGAAGGCATGGCCGCCGAAGGGCACCCCTACAAAGGGTTTCTTTACGCCGGGCTTATGATCATGCCCGATGGCACTCCCAAAGTCATTGAATATAACTGCCGCTTTGGCGACCCGGAAACCCAGCCTATAATGATGCGATTGCAATCTGATTTGGTGGAATTATGCCTATCAGCCTGCGAGCAAAAGCTGGACGAACAGTCTGTTGAGTTTGACGAACAGGCTGCCGTTGGCGTGGTGCTGGCGGCCGGCGGTTATCCTGGCAATTACAATAAAGGTGATGTGATTACCGGTTTACAGGATGCTGCTGCAGTGGAGGGCAAAGTCTTTCATGCCGGAACGTCATTAAAACAAGGTGATATTGTCACCAGCGGCGGGCGCGTGCTATGCGCCACTGCACTGGGCGCAAATGTTACTGAGGCGCAGCAAAATGCCTACGCGCTGGTTCAGCATATCGGCTGGCAGGACATGTACTACCGTACAGATATTGCCCACCGCGCTATAGAACGTGAGAGTAAAGCGGGCTAAATCTGTCAGTTTACTTTCTTTTTGTTTTTTAAATATTTAAATCAACCGCGGAGGGTAAAGCGATGCGCTCCTCTTGCGGTTTTCATTTTGTTACTTCCCTCTCTCGCCTCTTGATTATTCGAACCTGCCAGCTTATAACTAGTGTCCGGCTTTATGCAGAATCAGCGCTATGTCCGTAAAACATCCAATTATAGCTATCACAGGTTCATCCGGTGCTGGCACGACCACCACAACCAACGCCATCCGTCATATCTTCAGAAATCTGAAGATCAATGCGGCAGTAGTCGGGGGCGATAGCTTTCACCGATACACCCGTCCGGAAATGGAAGTCGAGATCCGCAAGGCGCAGGAACAGGGGCGGCATATAAGTTACTTTGGTCCGAAAGCCAACGATTTTGATTTGCTGGAATCGTTGTTTCACGAATACAGCCAGTCCGGGCAGGGCCAGTTTCGACAATATTTGCATACATTTGATGATGCCGTGCCGTTCAACCAGATGCCTGGTACATTTACACCCTGGCAGGCACTACCGGAAAATACTGATCTATTGTTTTATGAAGGACTCCATGGCGGTGTCAAAACAGAAGAAAATGACGTCGCCGAGCATGTCGATCTGCTGGTCGGCATGGTGCCTATCGTTAACTTAGAATGGATCCAGAAAATCGTACGTGATACCACTGATCGCGGCCATTCCCGCGAAGCGGTAATGAGCAGTATTGTGCGTGGCCTGGATGATTATTTTCACTACATTACCCCGCAATTTTCCCGCACCCATGTTAATTTTCAGCGGGTACCTACCGTGGATACCTCTAATCCTTTCAGCGCCCGGGAAATTCCCTCGCAGGATGAAAGCTTTGTGGTAGTGCGTTTTCGCCGGGAAATGAAGAATGTTAACTTTCCTTATTTACTGCAAATGATTGATGGCGCTTTTATGTCGCGCATCAACACGCTGGTAGTGCCTGGCGGTAAAATGGGACTGGCTATGGAATTGATACTGACCCCGCTGATAGAAGATATTCTGGATAAAAAGCGCCGGGCCGGCCATCAAATGGACTGGATAAGTGATGACTGATCCGTCCCGCCGGGCAAGTGCCCGTTTCTCCCATTGCGTTGTAACAACTGTCCTTTAATACCAGCATATTGCTACTTAGAAAAGCCACACTGAAACCATTTGTAACATTCCAAATCACAGAAGCGCGCCGCCAGGCTTTTGTCGCCACAAAGTTCTGGGTATAGTTAAGAAAAACTCAGGATAACCATAATGAGTCAGGAAACGTCAAAAATTCTTGTTGTTGATGATGATATGCGCTTGCGCGGATTGCTGGAGCGCTATTTGATAGAGCAGGGTTTTCAGGTGCGCACCGCCGCAGATTCTGAACAAATGAATCGTTTGCTTGCGCGCGAAAATTTTCATCTGATGGTATTGGATTTGATGTTGCCTGGCGAAGACGGTCTGACTGTCTGTCGCCGCTTGCGTCAGGGTAACAGCGACCTGCCTATCGTGATGCTTACGGCAAAAGGTGAAGAAGTTGACCGTATCATCGGGCTGGAAATGGGTGCCGATGACTATCTGCCCAAACCATTTAACCCCCGCGAGTTGCTGGCGCGAATCAAAGCAGTGTTACGCAGAAAAGTACATGACGCCCCCGGTGCCCCGTCAAAGGGTGAGCAGATTGTTGAATTTGCCAGCTACAAGCTGAATCTGGCGACCCGTGAGATGAGCGATAACGGCAAGCCATTGTCACTCACCAGCGGCGAGTTTGCCGTATTGAAATCACTTGTTACCCATCCCCGCGAGCCATTGTCCCGGGATAAGTTGATGAATCTGGCCCGCGGCCGGGATTACAGCGCCCTGGAACGCAGCATTGACGTTCAGGTTTCGCGCTTACGCCGTATGCTGGAGGCAGATCCCGCCAACCCACGTTATATTCAGACGGTATGGGGGCTGGGCTATGTATTTGTACCCGATGGTGAAGCGCAATAATAGTCTGGTGGGGTATTGATGCGGTTACTTCCCAAAAGCGCTTTCGGGCAGACTGTACTTTTAATTGGTATGCTGTTGCTCATTAATCAGGTTGTGAGCTATCTCTCGGTTACCTATTACTTTATTCGCCCTACCACCGCACAGATTAACAGCCTGCTGGCTACGCAGGTTCAAAGTATGCTGGCCCAGGATCTGCTTTCGGCCAACCGCTTTAAGCAAATAGAATTTACCCGACAAACCGGCATCCAGATACTGGATACTGCAGCGGCCGAAGAGAAGGGGCTGGCGGGAGCCACGCCGTACCGCTTTATGTCTGTTCAGGTTTCCAGTCAGTTGCACCAAACCGCGGATGTGCGAGTAAGCACGCCGGCAGAGGATGCCCAGGGCGAACAGTCTTATCAGGTATGGATAGCGCTGAAAACACAACCTGATAAGTGGATAATGATTCCACTGTCGGGGTGGGCAAGTACTGATATTTCACCACTCACCATTTACCTCATGGTCATCGGTATATTAAGTGTTGTTGGTGGCTGGCTTTTTGTGCGTCGTCTCAACCGCCCTTTACATGCTTTACAAAAAGCGGCCTTAGAGGTGGGTAAAGGCCATTTCCCCCCGCCTTTAAAAGAACAGGGTAGCGCGGAAATTATAGAAGTGACCCGCGCGTTTAATCGTATGAATCAGGGGATTCGACAGCTTGAGAATGACCGCACCCTTATGACAGCCGGTATCTCACATGATTTACGCACACCGCTGACCCGAATACGTCTGTCTTCGGAAATGCTTACCGAAGATAATGAATGGATCCGTGAAGGCATTGTTAATGATATTGAAGACATGAATGCGATTATCGATCAATTCATTGAGTACGCGCGCCTTGATACCTCAGCCAGCTATGAAGACGATAACCTGAATGCATTAATTAATGAACTCACCGACGCCAGACACGTAGAAGAGAATCACGAAATCACTCTCAAACTGGGCGAGTTACCAGCCATCGCGTTAGATCGTGTTGGTATTAAGCGCGTGCTGGATAATCTCATCGAAAATGCGTTCAGGTACGGTAGTGACAAAGTCACTATTACGAGTTTTCACGATAAAAAGGCACAGCGCATCTATTGTAGGGTCCGTGATTTTGGGCCGGGCATTCCAGCTGAGCACTTGCAGAATGTTTTCTCACCTTTCATTCAGGGTGACAAAGCCCGCGGCAGTAGTGGGTCAGGACTTGGGCTTGCTATCTCAAGACGGATTATCAGTAGTCACCATGGTGATATTGAGCTGCGAAACCATCCTGAAAAAGGTCTTATCGCTGAATTCTGGCTGCCTGCCTAGAAAATCTTCAGGGGCAACGCTATGGTATACTTGAAGTCACTGCCTAATGTAAGGATGTATCTATGAGGCTGCTTTTCCGATTTTTTATCAGCCTGCTTCTTTTCGCCGGTTTTTCTGTAATCGCACAGGATCAGCCAAAATGGGCCATAGAGCGTATCGACAATCATCTTACCCGAAGTATTGAGCATGGTTTTTCAGGGGCTGTGCTCATTGCAAACGGCAACAATCTAATTTTGAAAAAAGGTTACGGCGATGCGGATCGGGAATCTCAGAAACCCATTACTACGGCAACGCTGTTCGATATTGGCTCGGTAACCAAGCAATTTACCGCTGCGGCTATTCTGTTATTGGAAAAGGAGGAAAAACTAAGCGTTAAGGATACCCTCGCCCGCTATTTCCCCTCTGTGCCACAAGATAAACAGAGTATTACCGTTCATCAGCTGCTCACCCATACCGCCGGATTACCTGGCGGCGTGGGTATCGACGACTTTACCCACGTTGAAAGAGATGCCTTTTTTAACCGGGTTATGAAGATGGATCTGCTGGAAAAACCAGGTGAAACGTTTCACTATTCCAATGTAGGGTATAGTTTACTGGCCAGAATCATTGAACTTGCCTCAGGACAGCCCTACGAGACATTTTTGCAGCAGCGACTTTTTCAACCGGCAAACATGCAGCAAACCGGATACCTGCAAAATAACATTGCTGACCAGGACACCGCCATTGGCTATCGTGAGGGTGTGGTGCCGGTAGCTACCACGCTTTCGCGCTATCGTCATGATAACCAGGTGGCCTGGAGTCTAAAAGGTAATGGCGGTTTAATATCTTCTCTGGATGACATGTATAGCTGGTATTTAGCGCTGCGTAACAACGTGATTCTGGATACCGAGCAGATTGACAAGCTGACAAAGGCTTATGTTAAACAGCGGCCTGATAATAATATTGCCTATGGGTATGGCTGGAGTGTATTCGATTCGCCCAAAGACACCAAAATGGTCGGCCATAATGGCTCAAATGGAGTTTATTATTTCGATCTACGCTGGTTAAAAAATGAAGACCTGGTAATCATTTACGCCTCTAATGCCATGGTGCAGGATACGCCGAGTGTCAGTGAAAATATTGAGCTCATGCTGTTTGACCATGTATTTAATCCGCCAACTTTTGCAGCCGGGCCGGTTACCGAAATACTGCGCGTGGCGGTAGCATTCACCGGTCCGTCTGAAACCTTACAGCGACGTATTAAAAGCCGTTTTGAAACCCAGCTTCAGGAACGCTATGTGCTTAATCGCGCAGGCCTTGCGCTGCTGGATGTTAACCAGGTTGAACGCGCGATTGCGTTGTTATCATTAAATGTCACCTTATTTGAGAACGATGGAAATTTGTGGGATAGCCTGGGAGAGGCTTACCTGGCGGCGAATAAATTTGAAGATGCTAAGCGATGTTTTGTCAATGCATTGGTTATGGCACCGGCGCAACGATGCTACTGGTGCGATAACGCAAAAGCCAAACTGGCTGCCATCAAGCAGCGGCAGCGATAGTGAGCCCTGTAACTTCGGTTTTCATAAATCTGTCGTCGTTATAGCATAATCCGCCAGAATCGCTTTTATTTCGCTTCTTACCAGACACCGTAACGGATCTTCATGGGTACGCGGATGCCAGACCTGCTCAATGGTCACCGGCGGGGTCTCTACCGGTGGGGTGTGCATCGCCAGTGCCGGCTCTACTTGGCATATGTGTGCGGCAATGGGCGCCAGGCAAGTCAGTAGCAAATCGGTAGACCTGATAACATAGGGCAGCGTTAAAAAGCTTGAGGCCCCGGCGATGACCTCTCGCTGCGCCCCCACTTTATCCAAAGCCTTATCCATGACGCCTTTCAGGTCACCATTTAATGTTGTCACCACATGTTTACAACGGATAAAATTTTTCAGGGACTGGGCCGCTCCCCAATACGGGTTTTGACGATCACTTAAAACAGCAAACTCAAATGAAGATAGCGCCTGTCGGTAAAAGTGATTAGGCAGATTGTCAAAAAAACCGGCGATGGCAATGTCGCAGTCGCCGTTTTCCAGCGCCTTCAGCGGAAACTCGCCAGTGGTATTACGAGTAACAATCCGCACCCCTGGCGCCTTTTGCTGCATCCGCCGGATAAGGTCCGGTAAAAGCATAAATTCTATAAAGTCTGTGGAATACAAACGAATAGTATCAGTGCGCCCGGCAATATTTTCCTCACTACTTCGAACGTAAAAGCCTTCCAGGGATTTAACCAGCGTACAAACTTCCTGCGCCATCACATCCGCTTTTGGTGTGGGAGCTAACCCGTGCCCAGAGCGCACAAATAGAGGGTCATCGAATTCTTGCCGCAACTTTTTCAGCTTATGGCTCAAGGCAGGCTGGCTTAGATTCATGCGCACTGAAGAGCGACTGAGACTTCGCTCTTCATACAAAATGGTAAACAGAACCAGCAGATTAAAATCTTTAGATGCGATATTCATATATTGAAAGACAATTATTTAAAACATTCATTTTTTATATTCAATATCATCCCTATTTTATATCTGTATAGCAAGGTTCGCCCTGCTGACCTAATTCAACGGGACCGACACGCCTACCACGAACGGCCTGACAGGTACCTGCAAATAACGCCAAAGAAGGAATAACAGTAATGTCAGCTTTGTTTGACACATTTACCCTAAAAGATATCACCCTGCGCAACCGTATTGCGGTGCCGCCAATGTGCCAGTACAGCGCGGAAGATGGTTTTGTAAACCAGTGGCATGAAGCTAACTATCAATCATTTGCCCGTGGCGGCGCCGGTTTGGTAATTGTTGAAGCCACTGCGGTATCCCCAGAGGGCCGGATTTCTCCTGAAGATCTGGGCATCTGGAAAGAAGAGCATGTCGAAGGATTAGCGAATGTTGCGCAGCGCATTAAAGATCAGGGCGCAGTAGCTGGTATTCAGCTTGCCCATGCAGGCCGTAAAGCCTCGGCAAATAGTCCGTGGAACGGCGATGATCATATTGCAGCAGATGACCCCAAAGGCTGGCAGCCCATTGGTCCTTCGGCACAAGCCTTTGGCGCTAACTTGCCGCGGACGCCTGCCGCCATGACAAAAGCGGATATCGAGCGGGTAAAGGCGGATTTTGTTAGCGGCGCAAAACGTGCTCTGGATGCCGGTTTCCAGTGGCTGGAGCTGCATTTTGCCCACGGCTATCTGGCCCAGAGCTTTTTCTCACCCCATGCGAATAGCCGTACTGACGAATACGGTGGTGACGCCCAGGGCCGGGGTCGTTTTCTGCTTGAAACATTAGCAGCAGTACGCGAGGTATGGCCGCAAAATCTGCCTCTCACAATTCGTTTCGGCGTTGTTGAATATGATGGAAATGATGAGAAAACCCAGGCTGAATCTATTGCTCTGATAAAGCAGTTCAAAGCCGCCGGAGCGGATTTTGTCAGTGTCAGCATAGGCTTCAATACCCCTGATGCGGATATACCATGGGGCCCTGCATTTTTGGCGCCGGTAGCAGAGAAAGTACGCCGGGAAGCGGAGATCCCGGTGGCCACCGCCTGGGGCGTAGACACCCCGGAGCTGGCTAATGATACGGTGAAGAACGGCCAGCTTGATATCGTAATGGTAGGTCGCATGCATTTGACCAATCCCCACTGGGCGTATTTTGCTGCCAAAAAACTGGGCGTCGATGAGCCGTCCTGGGTGATGCCGGCACCTTACGCGCACTGGCTACAGCGCTACGCGCCCTCAGACGAACGCTAGCAAATACTAGTCGTAAGCCGCCATTTTTCATTATGTAAAATGGTTTAAACGCTACCTTAACAGGTGGCGTTTTTTTATTTCACGCTTGCCAGTTCGCGCTGTAATACGGGAATGAGATTATGCATCCGCGCCGCCAGCTCGCGGTCACTTCGATATACCAGATACAGGGGCTCTTCAATCAGGGGGATATTACCCATCACGCTTAACGCATCCTTGTATCTACTGGCTTCAAGCACGCTGCGCGGTAGCACAGTAAACCCAAGCCCCATCGCCACCGGCAGCAAGATGTCATGGATCTGATTAATAAAGCTATGGGTTTCTATGGTATGAAATGGCACTGCACGCAGGTCATCAGAATCACTGCGATTGAGGTATAAACTGATATAGTAATCACTGTCAGGATGCCGAATCATACCCAGACTTTGCAAATAACTGATCAGCGATCTGGCACCCTGAGGCCGTGCGGCTGGCACGATTATAGCGATGGCCTCACGGCCAATTTTCTGCGTCTTGAATGCCAGCGAATCAGGCTTTTCAGTAACGATACCCAAATCTGCCTCGCCCGTCTGAAGTGCCGCCAGCACGCTTTGGTAAGGAGCCGCCTGTAAATACATGCGTAGTCCGGGATGGCACTGTTGCAGTTGTAACAGGCTTTGGTACAACCGGATTGCGCTGGCACCTGAACAGGCAATGCGGCATGTCCCTTGATAGGGGTTGTCTGCGCCTAACTCACTAAGCAGTTGTTGCTCATTGTTTTCAAGCAACCGGGCATAGTCATACAGCTGCTCGCCCTGCCGTGTGACGGTAAAACTTTTACCCTGGCGTTTAATCAGTGCATGGCCGCAGGCCGCCTCAAGTTTTTGAATATGCTGACTTACGCCAGGCTGAGTCATGAAGCGTTTTTCAGCAGTCCGGGTAAAATGCCCTGTTTCTACCAGAGCCCTGAAAGTAAGCAACCAGGCGGGGTTTAATTTCATAACGTAAAATTATCAAAACAAGAATTAATGATAATTTATCATTTTATATCCTAAGGCGTAACCTTGCTTTCGAGTTAATCAACACGCGGAGCACCACCATGACCAAACAAACGCCTTACCCAAGAACCTTTTCCCATATTGGTTTGTCGGTACCTGACTTAGACGCAGCGGTGAAGTTTTATACAGAAGTGTTGGGCTGGTATCTGATTATGCCACCCACCACCATCGAAGAAGATGACAGCGCTATTGGCCAGATGTGCACCGATGTATTTGGTGCCGGATGGGAAAAATTTCGTATCACCCATCTGTCTACAGGCGATAGAATCGGGGTAGAGATTTTTGAGTTTAAACATCAGCAAAATCCGCAAAACAACTTCGAGTACTGGAAAACCGGCATTTTCCATTTCTGTGTCCAGGACCCTGATGTGGAAGGACTAGCTGAAAAGATCGAAGCCGCTGGCGGCAAGCGCCGTATGCCCAAGCCACGTTACTACTACCCGGGAGAAAAACCGTTCAGAATGATTTATATGGAAGACCCGTTCGGTAATATTCTGGAAATATACAGTCACAGTTACGAGTTAACGTACTCTGCCGGGGCATATCAATAGGAAGTAAAAAAGCCCGCCGTCCTGTAGCGGGCTAAACTCATCACCATGAGAAAGTGATAAACGAAGGAATAACAGTAAGAAGTTTTGCAACCGCCCACCGTCTAAATACTATACGAGATAAACCTTAAAAAAAGTTTACTTCCATGGCTAAAATTTGGTGTCGGAAGATAGAACTATCTGAAGCTCACTAAAAAGGATCAAAAAAGTTGAATTGAAAGTTTGCATTAAAAAAAGAAAAATATATATTACTGACGCCTTCTCAGGCTAAAGCATTTTATTAAGGGATTTTAAATGAAAACAAAACTAATCGGACTAGCGCTCGCTACTGCAGTTCTTACTTCTGGCTGTGCTACTATTCTCACCGAAGATACCTACAAGATGAATGTGACCACTTCAAATGGTCAGCAAACCACTGTTGCGGTAGATGGCCAAAATCAAACCGTACCTGGCGTGGTAACGGTCACAAAAGAAAACAAAAATAAAGTATTGGTGGCGCAGGATGCGAACTGTTCAAATGTTGCATTGAACAAAGAAGTTGAAGGCGCGTTTTTTGTTAATTTGTTGAGCGGCGGCGTATTTGGTTCTTCAACGGATTATGGCACAGAGAAAATGTGGCGTTATCAGGAATCAGTGACTGTTCCCTGTAAATAATATTTACATGAAAATCTTGCGCTGCAAAGGAAGCCCTCTGGCTTCCTTTTTGTTTTGCCTGTTGTTTTTATTACCATCCCAATCAGAGGGATCGACACCCTCTCGGAATAATATTCATCATCAACTTGCTTACCATAACGCTGCAAACACGCCTTTATGGCAAGCATTATTACAGCTAAAACAAGGCGTTGCGATAAATCCCAACTATACTGGGTATTTAGTTCATCCGGTGTCAGCGAGCGCTGAGCTGACCGCCACAGTAAACCTGATTTTTGAGGCGCCTCAGAAAGCCTGTCAATATCCTGCCAGAAAGCGGTTTATTGAGATAACACTCGGCTTGGCAAAAGATACTCTGAACTTTGCAAAGTGCAGCGATTATCGTTCTTTTCGCAACAGTGTTCCCACTGATGAAGCTTACCTTGTCTTCGCCGCAGAAAACGTGACATCAGCAAGCTCAATGATGGGCCATATTATGTTGCGATTTGATGGCGCTAATACCGAAGGCACAGAGGTTCAGCATGGTATTACATTTTTCACCGAACTGGATTCACTGAATATTCCTGTATTGCTGTACGACACGCTTGTGCAGGGCAAGCCAGGTGTTTTTCAAGTGGCCCCCTACGCGCCTTTCCAGCAACATTACCGACAGACCGAGCAGCGCAACGTATGGGAGTACAAGCTGGATCTAAGCGCAACGGAGAAGTCACTTATCGCGGGCATGATTTGGGAGTTGGGTCAGTTTAATCCTGACTACTTTTTTCATTCTTATAACTGTGCCACCGTAACCCGACTTTTGCTAACTCTGGCGCGCCCCCCCACCCTCGCGCAAATGGATACTATTGTAACGCCGTCAGATGTGGTCCGCTTCGCCCTGAAAAATGATCTTGTCGCACAAACACAGCTTCTGCCCTCCCATAAGTGGAAAGCGCAATCTCTTGCCCAGTCGCTTTCGGCTGACAGCGCACAAAAGATTGTCCGTCAGTTGAGCAAGGAAGGCAGTCCCGCACTGAATTTCACTCGCGACTCTCAGAGCTTTCTTCGTTACGAGTTTGCCCAAAGCGTTAATATAATGCTTCGCCAGAGAAATCTCATTGGTGAAAAGCGGCACCACGCCAATATTCAGCGCCTTCAACCCGGACAAGCAATGTTTGCCGGAATGGCCCTGGATGTCAGCAACTATAAAAATCCGGTTAACACAAGTGAAGAATCGATGCTGGCGATAGGCGTCGAAGATATCCATGAAAACCAGTCCCTGACATTTCGTTATTTTCCCGTGGCCAGTGATATTAATTCTGACCACCGTAACTATTCTGGCGAGACTGCGCTTTCTCTGGCGGATATTAAGATCCGCTACACCCCCAGCAACACGACATTGCATCTGGATAAGCTGATGCTTTACAGCATGACGTCCAGAGTTCCTTTTAATGCGGTGTATGGAGATATCTCTACCGGGCTTCAGGTAGGTCTTAATCGTGTCTTTGATAATCATCTGCAACGCAAACTGGTTGCACAAGCTGAGATGTCAGGAGGTTTTACCTTTCCTATAGCTCATGGCGGGGTGTATATTGAAAATGGCGTAGGCATAAGTGCTGATAACCACCGGGTACAGGCTTATTTGGAGCCGCGCACGGGGGGATATGTTTACCTGCGTAACAATATAAAAGTTCACATTGAGGCTGCGTGGGGTTTAAACAAATATGATGGCAGCAGCGTGGGTCGCATTAATACCTCTGTAACACACTTTATCAGCAAATCATGGTCAGTGAATGCATTCTGGTCACGACTCATTTCTGATCGCGACGCGTCGTTTTTAACACTAAATCTGCGTCACAGGTTTTAAATCTTTACATAAAAAGGCAGCACGACGCCAGTAGTACGAATCTGTTGGCGTCGTTTAGCAAACCGTTATTGAGGATTATCCGGCGCGCTGTCGAAGTGCCCGGCATGGATAGCTTCTACATCTATCGTATCGAAGCGATATTCGGTATGACAATACTGGCAATTCATCTGCACCGCGCCTTCTTCTTCGATGATTTGCAGTAATTCCGCTTTTTCCACATTGCGAAGTGCTTCGGCACTTCGGCTGCGCGAACAACTACAGGCGAACGTGATGGATTGCGGCTCAAACAGTTCAACCTTCTGCTGGTGATACAGCCGATACAGAACATCTTCAACCGCCAGGCCGAACACCTCTTCACTGGTTAAGGTCTCGGCCAGCGTGCTCAGATGCTCAAAGCCGGTATCCTGCGCCACGTTGGTGTTTTCAGCCTGGGTTGGCATAACCTGAAGCAGCATACCGGCGGCTTTCACCCGCTCAGGATCGCTTAAATCGGTATACAGCTTCACCTGAGTCGCCAGCTGCTCTGACTGGGCGAAATAATTTTCAATGCACTCAGCCAGCGTAGGCTTATCCAGAGCCACTACGCCCTGGTATCGCTCGCCACCTTCAGGAGTGATGGTAATCACCAGTACGCCTTTCTCCATCAAATCCTCGAACCGTTCAGGCAAGGAGGCCAATTCTTCATCCCAGCGCGCTACGCCGCGTAACGTGTACTCATCGGTAGCATTAACAACAGCATATTTTACCGCGCCGCCGCCTTGTATCTGCAGCCCGATTTCACCTTTAAATTTTAATATTGCGGTGAGCAGACAGGTAGCTGCAGCCATTTCACCAAGCAATTTTTGAATCTGTACCGGATACTCATAGCTATGCACAATATGCTGCAAACTATCATCCAGACGAGCGATCTCGCCACGTACATTGGCATCGTCAATTAAAAATCTGTGTAACTGATCATAATGGTTCATAAAATGGGTTTCCTGCCGGGAAAACACTAACTGTGTTTAAGTTTAATTATTTCGCGCCGCTGTTTTTTGTCGGGGCGGCCGTCGGGTTTGGGACTGTGAAACGCACTGAGTTGACGAGCCCGCTGATTTTCCTCACGCTTATCAACACTGGCCTGGGTTTCGCTGTAAAGCGCCTGGGCCAGCGATGCACTCTGCCGTTTCTCACAAAGGTCGAGCACTTCTACTTCTTTGTGGTCCCAGCCTGCGGGAAGGGTAATCATTGCGCCAATCTCTACCGGTCGGCCGGGTTTGGCCCGCTGGCCGTTATACTGAACTTTTCCGGACTGGACCATGTCTCTTGCCAGGGCGCGGGTTTTAAAGAACCGCGCAGCCCAAAGCCACTTGTCCAGTCTGACTTTTTCGGTTGATTTGGCTTGTTTTGATTGGCTCATGTAATATTTTTGTCACTCTTTCGTTTTAGTGTTGTGGCGCCCACGCTGACTAAGCTATGATGGATTAGCTAACGCCCGGTTTACCAAATTTTAACTAATAAAAGCAGTACCTCGTTGACAGCATGACATTCAATAAATTCAATCACCAAACCCTGACCACAGGCTTAATGCGCCATCAAACCGCGCTGCGCCTGGTGATCGTTGTGCTGTTAAGCCTTTACCTGCTTGCCTTCGCGGCCCGGTTATTCTGGCAACTGTGGCCAGAACCTGCGCAACCAACACCACCTGCTTATACTGGTATTGCAGGTTCGACGACAACCTCTTCGCCGCAAAGTGGGGTCAATGTAGACCAATTACAACAGTTAAATTTATTCGGTGAAGTGACAGAGGTTGCAGAAGCTCCTGCCGAGCAGGTGACAGATGCGCCGCAAACCTCACTAAATCTCACTCTTACCGGTGTAGTTGCCAGTTCTATTGTAGAAGAGGCCGCTGCGATTATCGAAAATAAAGGCACGCAGATGGTATACGGTCTGGGTGAGAAAATAGAAGGCACCAATGTTACTTTGCATCAGGTGCAGCGCGACAGAGTAATCATTAAAAACGGCAACCGTAACGAGACATTAATGCTGGACGGGTTAGAGTATGAGCAAGCGAATAAACGCCGCGAACGCGAGCGGGCGCGCGCACTAACACCCAGCAATCCGCCCCCCGCGCGTCAGGCCAGCCTGGACCGGGATGCAATTGAAGCCACAGCCGCGTTACGCGAGGAGCCAGCCAGTTTTACCGACTTCATCTCTATATCGCCCAAAAGTGAAGATGGTATGTTGGTTGGCTATCAGGTCCAGCCAGGTAAAAACCCATCGTTATTTCAAACTGCCGGGTTACAAAGTGGCGATGTTATCGTGCAGATTAATGGGTATGATTTGACTGATTCTCAGCAAACCATGACAGCAATGAATGAATTACGTAGCGCCCAATCCATTGAGCTAACCCTGGACAGAGGCGGCGAATATTTAACGGTTTATCTGGATATGCCAGAAACCGGTGCAGAATAATACAGGAATATAAGAATTATGAGGCGAGCCAGTCGTACTTTGCTATCCAAACTTACTGTTGCATTCTTTGCTGCATTGCTAAGTATCAGCGTTTCTGTCACCGCTGCAGAGTATATGCCGAATTTTAAAGATACCGATATTAATGAATTTATTAATATTGTCGGTAAAAATCTGCAAAAAACTATTATCGTTGACCCCAACGTACGCGGAAAAATCAGCGTGCGCAGCTACGACATGCTGGATGAGGAGCAATATTACCAGTTTTTCCTGAACGTGCTTCAGGTATACGATTTTGCCGTGGTAGAGATGCCCAACGGCGTTTTAAAAGTAATTCGCTCCAAGGATGCAAAAACGTCAAATATTCCTGTTGTGGAAGGCGCGTTGCGTGACGGTGACGAAATGATTACCCGCGTAGTACCTGTTTACAATGTACCTGTCCGAGAGCTAGCACCGATTTTGCGCCAACTGAACGATCAGGCCGGCGGTGGGAATGTGGTCAGCCATGATCCCTCTAACGTTATGATGCTTACCGGGCGAGCCGCAGTGGTAAACCGGTTGGTGGAAATTATCGAGCGGGTCGATAAGGCTGGTGACGAAGAAGTCGAGATTGTTAAATTGCGCTATGCATCAGCCTCGGAGATGGTGCGCATTATCGAAAGCATTAATAATTCTCAGGGCAATACAGCCGGTAACAGCAAAGCAGCGCCCCGGGCTGTGGCTGATGATCGAACAAACTCGGTCATTGTCAGCGGCGAAGAAAAAGCCCGCCAGCGTATTGTAAATCTTATCAAGCGCATGGATCAGGAGCTTGAGTCTAACGGCAACACACGTGTTATCTTTTTAAATTACGCCAAAGCGGAAGATTTGGTGAAAGTGTTACAGGGCGTATCCGCCAGCATCCAGGCCGAAGGAAACAGTGGCGGTAATAATGCAGCCCGGCGTCCGGCGAGTACCAACCGTGAGATTTCCATTGATGCCCATGAGGATTCAAATGCGGTGGTCATTACCGCTGAACCGGATATGATGCAGTCGCTTGAGGCGGTTATCCGCCAGCTTGACGTACGTCGCGCCCAGGTTCAGGTTGAAGCGATTATTGTCGAAGTATTCGAGGGCGACGGTACCATGCTGGGTGTGCAATGGGTGTCTGAACAGGGCGGCGGCACGCAGTTTACCAATGGTGTTGTACCGGTTGGCTCGCTGGGTGTTGCGTTACGACAGGCAGAAGATCGCTCGGTGGATGAGTCATTTGTCACCGAAGAAGGCCAGGTAGTCACGCGCGAGCGCACAGTTGAAGGTAACCTGACACCGCTGGCCAACTTGCTCGGCGGGGCGAATGGCCTTATTGCCGGTATTATTGATGATGGCTGGGGCGCAGTGGTTCAGGCGGTTAGCAACGACACAAACTCTAATGTATTGGCAACGCCCCACTTAACGACTATGGATAATGAAGAAGCCTTTTTCATTGTCGGTCAGGAAGTGCCGATTCTTACCGGCACCACCACCGGCGACAATAACTCCAATCCGTTCCAGACGGTTGAGCGTCAGGAAGTGGGTATTAAACTGAAAGTCACCCCGCAAATAAATGAAGGTGATGCGGTGCAACTGACCATAGAGCAGGAAGTCTCCAGCGTCAGCGGTGCCACGTCAGTAGATATTTCCATTAACAAACGTCAGATTAAAACCACGGTGATAGTGGATGACGGCGGGACCATCGTACTGGGTGGCCTGATTGACGAAGATGTGCAGGAAAGTGTCTCCAAGGTGCCGCTGTTGGGTGATATTCCTATTCTGGGGCATTTGTTTAAAACAACCTCCACCAGCAAGCGCAAACGCAACCTTATGGTCTTTTTACGGCCTAAAATTGTTCGGGACGGGGTGACCATGAATGAGATCAGTCACCGCAAATACAATTTCATCCGGGCGCAGCAAATTCGTCACCAGCAAAAGGGCGAAACCTTCCTGGATGCAAATGAGCAACCCACCATGCCAGAGTGGGACGATGCGCTGACCCTGCCGCCGTCGTTTGAAGAATATATTCTTGAGAAAAACAAGCAGGATGCGAACGACTGATGGCTGATCAGGAAGAACAACTCCAGCAAGCTGCCATGCTGGCTCAGGAAGATGCCCTGGAAGCCGAAGATGAACATCATGCCGATCCCCGGCAGCTGAGCTTTGGCTTTGCCAAACGGAATAAGGTATTGCTGGAAACAAACAGTGACCCGGCGGTACTTTACTACACGGTTGAGTCACCGTTTACGGTGTTTGCCGAAGTACGTCGCTTTTATGGTGAGCCATTCACGCTGACCGAAATTGACGATGAAAAATTTGACCGTCTGCTAACGCAGGCATTCCAACGGGATTCATCGGCAGCCAAGCAGTTAATGGAAGATCTGGGTAACGAAAGTGACCTGTTCGCGCTGGCCGATGAGCTGCCAGATACCGAAGATCTGCTGGACAGTGAAGACGATGCCCCCATCATCAAACTGATTAACGCCATGCTCGGCGAAGCCATTAAAGAAGGTGCTTCGGATATTCATATTGAAACTTTCGAGAATCAGCTTATTGTTCGGTTTCGCGTCGATGGCGTACTGCGGGAAATTCTGCGACCCAACCGCAAGCTTTCTTCCATGCTGGTCTCACGGATTAAAGTCATGGCTAAGCTGGATATCGCCGAAAAACGCGTCCCTCAGGATGGCCGTATAACCTTGCGTATTGCCGGTCGCGCAGTGGATGTGCGAGTATCCACTATGCCTTCCAGCCACGGGGAGCGGGTTGTACTTCGTTTGCTGGACAAAAATAATGCCCGGTTAAATCTCACTGACCTGGGTATGACAAAAGCAAACCGGGATAAGTTTGACCAACTTATTCGCAAACCCCACGGAATCATCCTGGTGACTGGTCCCACCGGTTCAGGGAAAAGTACTACGCTGTATGCAGGTCTATCAGAGATCAACAGTAAAGATCGCAACATTCTGACGGTCGAAGACCCCATTGAATTTGATTTGCTCGGCATCGGGCAAACCCAGGTCAACCCTCGGGTGGATATGACCTTTGCGCGAGGATTAAGAGCCATTTTGCGCCAGGATCCGGATGTGGTCATGGTGGGTGAAATCCGTGATGCTGAGACTGCGCAGATTGGCGTACAGGCCAGTTTAACCGGCCACCTTGTGCTATCTACTCTACACACAAATACAGCAGCTGGCGCCATCACCCGTTTAGAAGATATGGGCATAGAGCCATTTTTGCTTTCATCGAGCCTGTTGGCAGTGCTTTCTCAGCGTCTTGTGCGCACCCTGTGCCCAGAATGTAAAGCGCCCCACCAGCCCAGCTCGCAGGAAGCCGAAGTGTTAGGCGTAGCAGACCTTGCATCCTATCCGGATATTTATGCGCCCAAAGGCTGTGCTGCCTGCAATCAGACCGGCTATCGTGGCCGAACCGGCATTCATGAATTGCTGATCATCGACGAAAAAATTCGCGACATGATGCACGAAGGTAAAGGCGAACAAATCATTGAAAGGTATGTTCGCAAGAGTACACCCAGTATTCGTGAGGACGGGTGTCGCAAAGTGCTGGCTGGCATGACCTCACTGGAAGAAGTACTGCGGGTAACGCGGGAAGATTAAATATGGCAGCATTTTCGTATAAGGCGGTTAATCAGCGCGGACGCAACAGCAATGGTGTGCTGGAGGCCGATAATGCCCGCCAGGTGCGTCAGCAATTGCGGGAAAAAGGTCTCATCCCGGTACATGTAGAGCAAGTTGCTGAAAAAAGCAGGCAACAAAAAGCACGTTTTCGTTTTTTTGCGCCCCGTGTATCCGCGTCTGAGCTCGCCCTGATGACCCGCCAAATGGCAACATTGGTGGAATCAGCATTGCCTATCGAAGAAGCCTTGCTGGCAGTAGCCGATCAAAGCAACAAACCGGCGCAGCGCAACATGATGATGGCAGTGCGCAGCAAAGTCGTGGAAGGTCACGGCCTGGCCGATGCCATGGGCGAGTTTCCCAGCGTATTTAATGAATTGTACCGGGCCATGGTGGCTGCCGGTGAAAAGTCAGGTCATTTAGATACTGTTTTAAACCGACTGGCCGATTATACAGAACGCCGACAACAAACTCGCAGTCAGATTATCCAGGCACTGGTCTATCCGTCTTTGATGATGTTTTTTGCCATTGCCATCGTCGTGCTGCTGTTAACCATAGTGGTACCCGAAATCGTTGGTCAGTTTGATAATATGGGTCAGGAACTTCCGGCAATAACCCAGGTACTAATCAGCACCAGCAACTGGCTGCAAAATTACGGGTTGTTTTTGCTGGTGTTTATTATCTTACTGGTTATTGGCTTTCAGCAGGCGCTGAAAAATCCGGCCTTACGCCTGCGCTATCATCGCCTTATTTTAAAAATGCCCTTGCTGGGCAAAATATCTAAAGGCCTGAATACTTCGCGGTTTGCCCGCACGCTGAGTATTCTAACTGCCAGTGCAGTGCCTCTGCTTGAGGCTATGCGCATATCTGGTGACGTACTGGAAAATCGTTACATGAAACAGGAAATTGAGGCCGCCACCATAAACGTAAAAGAAGGCAGTAGTCTGCGTGCATCGCTGGATAACACAAAAATGTTTCCACCGATGATGATGCATATGATTGCCTCAGGGGAAAAATCCGGCGAGCTGCAAAATATGCTGGGCCGGGCAGCCGACAATCAGGACAGGGAATTTGAGTCACTGGTGAATGTGTCTTTAAAAACCTTTGAGCCGCTGCTGATTGTAACAATGGCCGGGGTGGTGTTGTTTATCGTTCTGGCAATTCTGCAGCCAATTTTAAGCTTAAATCAAATGGTGAATTAGTAATGAAAAATGTTTCTCGCGCTTCAGGTTTCACACTTATCGAAGTTATGGTGGTACTGTTTATCATCGGCATTATGGCAGCCATTGTGGCGCCGCAAATTTTGGGTGAGTCGGACAATGCTCGCTTGCAAAAAGCCGCCATTGATATTCGTCAGCTGGAAAACACGCTACAGATGTACAAGCTGAAAAACAGCCAATATCCAACGACAGAGCAAGGGCTCGATGCGCTGGTCAGCGCGCCCACTATCGAACCGATTCCGCGGAATTACCCTTCAGAAGGTTTTATTGACCGGATACCGAATGATCCCTGGGGCAATCCTTATGAATTAATGAGCCCCGGCGAAATGGGCACCATCGATATTTACTCCAATGGTCCGGATGGTCAGCCAGGCACCGATGATGATATTGGTAACTGGAACATGCACGAATATCTGGGTAACAGCGCTGGCTAATGATGGTGCAGCCAGCATTTCATTGTCGCGACACCCGGCGCCAGCAGGGCTTTACTCTGCTGGAGGTGATGATAGTGCTGCTGTTAATGGGTCTGGCTGCCACCTATGTGGTGTTTAATGCAGTAGGCACAGACCCGGTAGATGAGCTTGAAAATCAGGCTCGCCGGTTACAGGTGGTCACCGACATGGCCTCGGATTACGCGGTCATGAACCAGCAGCAGATGGGTATTCGTTTCGAGCCGGATGCCGGGATTTACTACTTTGTTTTTTTAAACGAAGAAAACGAGTGGCAGCGGCTGGAGAACAATAACGTGTATGCTGAGCGCCAGCTGCCCGAACCCTTCTTCCTCAGTCTCAACCTTGACAATCTGCCCTGGAACCAGGATTCCTTATTATATGATCGGGAAATCTTTGATGAAGACTTCTCACTCCAGGACTCACAAACACAGATAGGCAATGAAGAAGACGCGCCGTTGCCGCCGCCTCAGGTATTGATTATGTCCAGTGGCGAAATCACGCCCTTTGTACTGACCTTTCACTATGAGCCGGGTTTCGGAACAGACTTGCCCGCATATTTTCAGCTGAAAAATGAAGCGCTGCCGCCATTGAAGCTCACCGGTCCGCTGGAGCAACTTCCGCAATGATGTCACGAGCAAAAAACCGTGGCATGACGCTGCTGGAAGTTATGGTGGCATTGTTTGTTTTCGCCCTGGCTGGCACAGCAGTAATGAAAGCAGCATCGGCGCATCTATCCAGTATTAGCGATATTGAAGATATTACGTTTGCCACCTGGGTTGCCTCGAATCGACTTAATCAAATAAAAATCAGTGATACCTGGCCACCCAAAAACAATCAGAAGGGTTCGGTCGAAATGGCCGGAAGAACCTGGTACTGGCAGCAGCAAGTTAAAAAGACCAACGACAGCACACTACGTCAGATAGACATCATGGTGGGACTGGATGAGCTTTTTAATAACTCGGTAACCAGCGTTACAACCTTTGTGACCCAGCCTGCCACACCCGGAGCTAACAATGGGTAAACGGCAGCAGGGCTTCACACTTATTGAAATACTCGTGGCTATGGCGATTTTTTCGATGATCGGGCTGGCCTCCACCGGCATTCTCACATCGGTTATCGACAGCGATGAGATTTCACAGGAGCGCTTTGAAAAACTGCAAACACTGCAACGCGCTATGCTGATCATTGAACGGGATGTTCTACAGGCGATCCCCCGCCCGGTGCGCCTGGAAGGTGAGCGCACCGACATTGTGATGAAAGGGGGCGTTACGGAAGACAGCGACGCAGACGGTATCGGCTTTGTGCGCGGCGGCTGGCAAAATCCCCAACTGATGTTACCCAGAAGTACACAGCAGTTTGTGGCGTATCGTCTGCGCGACAATAAGCTGGAGCGTGTGTATTCAAACTATGTCGATAACGTAATCGGTTTTGAGCCGCAGGTGCGGGTTCTGCTGGATAATGTTGCGGATTTGAATATAGAGTTTTATGTACAGGGCGACGATGACACAGGGTTTGGCGACAATACCCTAAACTGGAGTGAAAGCTACGTTGGCGCCAAGTTGCCCCGGGCGGTGGCATTTGAGATAGACAGCGACGATTTTGGCCTGCTACGGCGTGAATTCGCACTGACCGGAAATGGCTCATGAAAAGGCACGCTAATCAGCGCGGTGTGGCACTGCTCATTGTCATGATGATTGTGGCATTGGTAACTATTATCGCCACCCAAATGGGCACCAGGTTACAGTTACAGATTCAGCGTACAGCCAATCTTAAAGAAAACACCCAGGCTTACTGGTATGCCATGGGCGCTGAAGCTTTCGCCCGGCAATCGTTAAAAAAGCTGATGGAAGAAACCGCCGATAAAATTACCCTGCAGCAACCCTGGGCACAGGAGTTTGCCTATCCGGTTGAGGGCGGTACTATAGAAGCTAAGCTTGAAGATATGTCCAGCTGCTTTAACCTCAATGCCTTGGCAGGCGATGTGCAAGTCCGGGCCACCGAACAGGGCAACGCTGTCATGGATGGCTTCCATCGTATGCTGACCACGGCTCAGCTTGATGATATGAGTAGTTACGACGCTGATGTACTGCGTGACAGTCTGGCCGACTGGCTGGACGAAGACAGCCAGATGCGCCCCTATGGCGCAGAAGACAGCGAATATGAATCAAGACAGCCGCCTTACCTGGCCGCCAACGCGCTGATGACTGCCCAGTCTGAATTGCGGCTGGTTAACGGTATGAAGCCGGCATGGATTAAGAGGCTGCTACCACTGGTTTGCGTGATACCGCAGGTCAATGAGCTTGTGATTAATGTGAACACACTGAATGAGCAAAAGGCGCCATTGTTGGCGGGGCTTACCGGCATGTCACTGGCACAGGCGCAAAATATGATTAGCGCGCGACCGGCAGAGGGCTGGCAAACCGCGCAGGACTTTTTGCAGGACCCGGCTATTGCTGCGCTGGAATTGAACGAAACTCAGCGCAGCTGGTTTTCGGTAACAACAGAACATTTTCTTTTACATACCAAAGCTCGTTACAATGCAGCTTCTTTCACCATGACTTCGGTGCTAAAAGCTTCTGCATCAGAGCCGGCTCAGGTGCTGCGACGTGAGTTTTTAGGAGTAGATTAATGGAACATTTGGTAGTACGTCTTGGCGCGCGGTACGATGACCCTGTTCAGTGGTTGGTGTTAGATGCTACCGGTAATGAGGTAATGGCCTCGGGCGAGCTGGAAAACGCGGGTGCGCTTGCTACCCTGCCTGAACGTACGGGCCACGATACGGTTGTCGCGCTGGCCCCGACCAGCGAAATTTTGCTGACCTGGGTAACCCTGCCCCCCCGTGCCGGGCGCAAGGTTATCAGCGCGATCCCTTATATGCTAGAAGATGAGCTTGCTTCAGATATCAGTGAGCAATTTTTTGCCCTGGGCCCGAAGGTCGGCGATGAACAAGCTGTTGCAGTGGTCAGCCGACAGGCACTTACTGAATGGCAACAGTGGTTATCCGATGCTGGCTTAAGCTGCCAGCATATGCTCCCCGATGTTCTTGCTGTCCCGTATAATCAAAACGGCTGGGCATTGGTGGCGCTTAAGGAGCAACTGATACTGCGCGAAGATCAGTGGAAAGGCATGCAAGGAGAATCGACCTGGATCCTGCCTGCGTTTTCATATATGGCCCGACAACAGACCACACCCGTTGAACTTGTCACCTACACCGATATGATGCTTGAAAATTTACCTAACGTGAATGTCCAACAGGCGCAGCTTGATTTGCCTATGCAGGTATTGGCGCAACAAGCGATAAAATCCTCCATGAACTTGCTGCAGGGCGAATTTAAAGTTAAGCGCAAACGCTCAGGAGCATTGCGCAAGTGGGCCGGGGTAGCCGTACTGGCGCTGGCTGTGCTGATAACCGCGTTGGTGGATAAGAGTATTACCCTGTATCAGCTTGAACAGGAGAATGCGTCGCTGAATGCACAAATTGATAACGCTGTGAAACAGGCATTTCCTAACATGGGCGCCTACCGTGATGTAAAACGTAAAGTGCGTCAGGAACTCGCCCGTCTGCAACAGGGCGCTGGCGGCGGCGCATCAATGCTGATGATGCTGGAGCAGTTGCGTCCTGCTTTTGATGGTTCCAGTGTGCGCCCTCAGACGTTGCGCTTTGACGCCAATCGGACTGAGATTCGCATGCAGGCCATGGCGGCGAATTTCGAGGCGCTGGAAGCGTTCCGTCGCCGCGCCGAGCAGGCCGGCTTCACAGTAGAGCAAGGCGCCATTAATAATCGAGATAACGCGGTAATTGGCAATGTCAGTATCAGGAGCCAGTCATGAACACTTTTACTGAAAAATTCAAAACGCTATCTGAGCGCGAGCAAAAACTGGTGCTACTTAGCGGTGCTGTGTTGCTCATTGCAATGTTTTACTTTGCTGTTTGGAGCCCGCTGACAAGCGGCGTGGAACAGGCACGCGCGCAACGTCAAAGTCAGCTTGAATTGCTTAGCTGGGTTGAACAGAATGCTGCTAAAGCGCAACAGCTGAAACGCTCTGGGGTAGCTGGTGCTCAGTTTTCCGGATCGCTGGCCCAGGCGGTGACACAATCCGCGGCGCGCTTTGATATTCCGGTTTCACGTATGCAACCGGTGAATGATGAGTTACAGGTATGGGTAGATCAGGCACCTTTTAATGCTGTGCTGGCCTGGCTCAATCAGCTGGAAGAGCGTGGCATTGCTATTTTACAGGTCGATATCAGTGAAACGGATATGCCTGGTCAGATTAAAATCCGTCGTTTGCAACTAGGAGTATCATGAAAGCCAAAATCGCGTGGGCTATTGCCTCTGTACTGGTCTTCGTTTTCTTTTTAATTATATATTTGCCAGCCAGTCAAATTACTTCTCGCCTGGCTTTGCCGGAGGAAGTATCGCTGTACGGTGTGTCGGGGACATTATGGGAAGGTAGCGCGCAACAAGTGGTGGTTAATGGTTTGCCGGTTGATAACGTGAGCTGGGAAATTCATCCAGCGGCATTACTTTGGGGCGATATCCGGGTGTCTCTGAATGGCGGCAACATGCGTTCACCCGAGGCTATTTCGTTTTCAGGCCCCCTTACCACCGGTTTGTTCTCTCAAACACGCGTCAGCGCAGAAAGCTTTGTCGCCTATATTCCGGTTGACCGGATCCTCGCGCAGGTTTCCCTGCCATTACCGGTTAACGCAGCCGGGCGGTTCAAGCTTTCCCTGCAAACGCTGGACTACAATGGCCAGTGCAACGAATTAAATGGCCAGGGAAGCTGGCTCAACGCAGCTGTAGCTGGCACTCAGGGGCCTATCGACTTTGGTACTTACGACGCCTCTTTATCCTGCGCGGATGGAAACTTTATCGTTAACGTTGAGGAGCCAAACAAGCTGGGCCTTTCTATGCAGGCACAAGCCGATCCCCAATTTAGCGACATATCCGTAGAAGGTCGTTTCAAACCGGATAATGACCTGCCTAAAGAGGTTCATCAGGCAGCTCGCTTTTTTGGCCAGCCAGACAGCAACGGTTACACAGAGTTTAGCCTGTAATCGCCACTATCATCAACGCTGCTCGCTATTACCTTTGAAAAAATTCAAGGCGAGCAAGGGTTTAACATTGTGCAGAAAAGAGCGGCTTAAGTCGTGTGAAATTGCTGACATAACATTGCTGACATATCGCTGCTATGCCGCTAGCTTTGCGTTTAGTAACAGTGAGATATTCAAGGATGGAACCGGACTATTCAAAATATTCGATCACAAAGCTTGATAGCACGCTCAGAACCATCGATAAAGACGCTTTTCCGGAGCGAACAGAAACACTACAAACTGTATTAGCCACACGCCAATCAGATGCAGGTAATGCTGCAGCCGCCAATACGCAGACATACCATGCTAACGAGCAGTTTTTCAGATGTCCCGCCTGCGAGAAAAAAAATAGGTGTTTTTTCGAAAGCGGCTAACAAACTGGGCAAAAAGAAGAGGTGCCCCTATTGCAACTCACCCTTTACCTCAACCGTGAAATTTAAAATAATTGTGATTGGCGTAATCCCTGTATTTCTTCTTCATCTGCCGCTTTTCAAGCCCTTAGCAGAGGCGATGGGAATAAGCAGTGGGCTGCTCTACGGTTTACTTTTTGTTTCGGCTACTCGATTTGTCAATATTAGGGACGATACACGGTAGTTGTGGCAGCGTTGTTCAGTAAAGACTGTATATAGTTACTGCGCAACCGTACGGCTCAATGGCCCCATAAGTGCCAACACCATAGCTTTTAAGACTTAGCAAGTTAGAACATAGCGACTGGGTAATACTGACGCCAACCTCTCTATTTCATCTTATTTTAAGCATAAAAAAACGCGCTGGTCGTTCAGACCAGCGCGTTTGTCTATCGTCTTACTATTTATTCGGCAATGAATATTGTTTTGGCGTTAACGAACTCTTTGATGCCGAAGCCACCGTGTTCACGCCCGTAGCCGCTTTCTTTTACGCCGCCAAATGGCAGGTTAGGTTGCGCCAGTGAATAGCCGTTAATGTTAACCATACCGGTATCAAACTCGGTGCGGGCCAGCTCTACAGCTTTCTTCTCGTCAGAAGAGAAAATTCCTCCGCCCAGTCCATAGCGAGAATCATTAGCTATGCGCATGGCATCACCATCATCTTTGGCACGAATGAATGAGGCGACGGGGCCAAACAATTCGTCATCATATGCTGGCATGCCTGGCTTTACGTCCTCAAGAATAGTCAGCGGATAGTAATAACCGGTGCCACTAGTCATATCGCCACCCAGCGTGCAGGTTGCACCATTTTTGACAGATTCCTGAACCTGATCATTAAGCTTATCGCGAAGATCCTTGCGCGCCATTGGCCCTACATCGGTGTCTGTATCGCGTGGATTGCCTACTTTAAGTTTTTTAAATTCTGCCACATAGGCATCTCTGAACTCGTCATAGATTTTATCAGCTATGATAAAACGTTTAGCAGAGACACATGTTTCACCATTGTTGATTATGCGGCCCTGAACACATGCCTGAACAGCGGTTTCAATATCCGCATCTTCAAGCACGACGAATGCATCGTTACTCCCAAGTTCAAGAACACTTTTCTTCGACTGGCTGCCGGCATTTTCGCCAACCATTTTGCCAACCTTATCTGAACCGGTAAATGTGACACCGCGCACTTTATCGTGCTGAATCAGGTCACTGGCTGTCTCGCCGCTGATAAGCAGAGACTGATAGACATTTTTCGGAAAACCCGCTTCTTCATACAGTTCCTGAATCATTTCAGCCATACCGAACACATTGTCAGCATGCTTTAAGACCGTAGTATTTCCTGCCATGATATTGGGAACGCTGTAACGGATGACTTGATACAAAGGAAAATTCCAGGGCTGAATGCCCAGAATGACACCGATTGGCTGATAAGTAATGATGGCGTTACCGCCGTCATACTCACGCTTTTCATCGGCAAGCTGTGTTTCAGCATTTTCCGCGGTGTAGCGGCAAATGGCGGCGCACAATTCAACTTCCTGATAACCCTGCTCGGTAACCTTGCCCATTTCATCAATCATCAGTTCGACAATATCATCGGCTCGCTCATCGATTTTATCAGCCAGCGCATTCATTAGTTTGCTTCGTTCTTGCAAGGAAGTTTTGCGCCAGCTGGTAAATGCCTCGTGAGATGCATCTACTGCTTTTTTCGCTTCCTCTGTACTGAGTAATGTATATGACTTAAGTGTTTGCTCTGTTGCGGGATTGATTGTTTCAACCGTATTGGACATTAATTGTCTCCTGATTTGAACATGTGTTCCAGAAGGTGCAACAACAACGCCAACTTGTCGAGTTAGGAAGATCTCTCACACGATCATGGTGTTATCTGCTGTGATCCTGCAATTATCTTAATATCAACCTGTTAGCCAGCGCGAATAAATTTCAGGGCGCTGGTACAGAATTTCACGTACAGCTCATGGCCGGCTGTTAAATGCCGCCGTACAGCTGAGGATGATTAAATTTTGCTAATGCGAGAATGAGTACAGATTCATAAATACTTTGCCGCGTGGCCAGATTATTGGTGAGCAGGCCGATGGCGCCTTCTTTTTGTTTAACATTATTGGTAGCAAAAACATCGTCCATTACATCACCCAGCTCACGCCCTTCTTCGAGGGCCTGATAAATTATACCGGGTAGCGGCAGGCTGGCTCCGCGGTTAACCGACCATATGCCCTGGTGATAAATCGCTACATAAGCAAAGGTTGCCGGACCATCAGCAAAATGATCCACGCCCCCCTCAATTGCCACAAACCAGCTATGTTCACGGCGCGACTGACTGACGTTATTTACACAGGCATTGATTCGGTTGATTGCCCCCTGCCGCGTGTCCTCCTGTGACAGCGGCTGATCAGCTACGCCACTGGATACCGCCATCGGCGTAATCGTTATGGATTTGTTCAATACTTTAGCCAAGGCCACCTGCGCGGCATTAATTTTTACCGGGTTTTCAGAGCCGACAATACATTCTGTCATTGTTCAGTGCCTGCATGTTGAACTGGCGAACTGATAATCGCTTCGATCAGATCACGATAATCAGTAACAGCCGGAAAGTCTGTAATTTGCTTTACTGGTTGCTGACTATCTGGATTGGCCACTGCAAGCAAATGCGCAATGCCAAACTCACGGGCCGCAGTCAAAATGGGTAGACTGTCATCTACAAATAAGGTTTTATCCGGATCAAATTTCAAGCGATGGTGCAATTGCTGCCATAACGACTGCGATTCTTTGGTCACACCAAACTCATGAGTGGAAATCAGCGTATCTATGTGGGCATCCAGCTGTGTACGTTCGATTTTTAAAGTCAGTCCGTCAGGATGCGAGTTGGTGACCAATACCACATCGCGACCAGATTGCTTCAGTGCATCTAAAAATGCGATGGTATCGGGGCGCAATGAAATAAGGTGAGCGATTTCCCGTTTCGCAGCAAGAATGTCGAGATTGAGCTGTGTCGCCCAGTAATCGAGACAGTACCACTGGATTTGCCCACTGACCCGCGCATAATGAGACATCAGTTGTGCTTTGCACGCATCAGGATGCAAACCGGTGGCGTGCGCCAGTTTCTGAGGCAGATAATCTGTCCAGAAATGATTGTCGTAATGTAGATCAAGTAAGGTGCCGTCCATATCCAGCAGAACGGTATCAATCTGATTCCAGGGCAGAGTGGGCAAGCACATTTCCTTCTATTGCGTTAAGCTTTAGACTAACCACATAATACCGAAGAAAAGCCACGATAAACATGAGTAAAATAGATCCAGCCAAAACGTTACCCCAGATTCATCATCGGGAGATTGTGGCCAGAAGCCGCCTGTTTAAAGTAGAGCGCGTTGATCTTGAATTCTCCAACGGCGCCACCCGACAGTTTGAACGAATGGCTGGCACCTCTCACGGTGCGGTGATGATTGTTCCCATGTTAGATGATGACACGATGATTCTGGTGCGCGAGTATGCTGCCGGCAACCATTCTTATCAGCTAGGCTTTCCCAAAGGGCTCATCGACCCGGGCGAAAGTGCTGTAGAAGCGGCAAATCGTGAGCTTCAGGAAGAAGCTGGATTTGGAGCTAATCATATAGAAGAAATCCATAAAGTGAACATGGCTCCTAATTTCTTCAATTCTGAAATGCGCATTGTGGTGGCCCGTGATTTGTACCCCAAAGAGCTACCGGGCGATGAGCCGGAACCTCTGGATGTGGTGAAATGGAAAATGAGCGATGCAGCCTCGCTGCTGAGCCGTGATGATTTTATAGAAGCGCGGTGTATTGCCGCCTTGTTTTTAGCGCAACAGTGGTTAAAGGAGCGGTAACACGATGCCTGAAGATGACAGACAGGATTTACTGGCGCTTGCCAAAGATGTGGCGGTAGAAGCTGGCCGAGAGGTTTTATCCATTTATGATACGGGTAAATTCGACGCTTATCAGAAAGACGATGATTCGCCGGTAACCAGCGCCGATTATTGTGCCAATGACATCATCAATAAACGCCTCAAAGAAGCGACCCCGGATATCCCCATTCTTTCCGAAGAGAATAAGCATGCCAGTTTGTCCGAACGTAAGGACTGGCCGCGTTACTGGCTTATTGACCCCATCGACGGCACGCAGGAGTTTATTGCCCGCAGCGGAGATTTTGCCATCAATATTGCTTTGATTGAAAATAACGAGCCTGTTATTGGCGTTATTTTCTGGCCGCCCGGACAGTCACTCTATTACGCCAGTAAGGGCAATGGCGCCTATAAGGATAGTCCCGACGAGCACCGCCGTATTCACGTGCGCAAGCTGGACGATCCACACAACAGTGTCGTGATGATTGCCATCAGCCGTCGCCAGTCACGGGAAAAAATCATGTCGCGTCTGACGGCACGTCGCGTCTACCAGACCCTGCCGCTGGGTAGCTGTTCTTTAAAGTCCTGCTTTATCGCAGAAGGCAAAGCGGATGTGTTCATGCGTATCGGCATCACCGGTGAGTGGGACACAGGCGCTTCCCAGTGCATTGTTGAGGAAGCCGGCGGGCGAATTCTGGCGGCGAACTTCGAACCGCTTACCTATAACCAGCGAAAATCACTGGAAAACCCGGACTTTGTTGTGATGGGGGACCAACGGGTACCCTGGCAGGATATTGTCCAGTACGAAGAGGAATAAACTGTGTATAAATCTTTAATTGCCAGCCTGGCCCTGGTGCTGCCATCTGTTGCAGCGGCTGACTGGAAACTCGACGAAAGCGCGTCGCAACTTCACTTTTTGTCGACCAAAAATGCACAGATTACTGAACGTCACAGCTTTGAGGCGCTGGCTGGCACCATCAGCGACAGTGGCGAACTAACCGTGACTGTTCCCCTCACCTCGGTTAATACCAGCATTGAAATTCGGGACACGCGCATGCAGGAGAAGCTGTTTGAAACTGGCAACTTTCCTCAGGCTCGATTTTCAGCAACATTAGCAGATGGAATGCTTACCATGCAGCCTGGAGAATCGGCGATTCAGACGGTAGAAGGTGCAATTGATCTTCATGGAAAGAACGTCGCCACTACTTTTGATGTTGCTGTATCCCGGTTAGATGATGCCACGTTCAGAGTGACCACGGTGGCACCGACAATAGTGAATGCGGGGGACTTCGGCCTGGCTGAAGGAATAAACACATTGCAGGCCATCGCAGGCCTGCAAAGCATCACTATGGCGGTACCGGTAACCTTCTCTGTCGTATTTGAACAGCATTAATGCTAAGGGGCGCCAGCCGCCCCTGATTATTTACCCACCGGCAATGCGCTGCGCATAGGCAGAGGTTTTCTGCCAAAATTTTGGATGGGCATCGGTTGATGATGGGCCGGCGGAATGTCGGGCACTGCGCCATGTTGCGAGGGCTGGCCATAATCAGCCATACCCTGTCTGACTCTTACCAAAGAAGTATCTTCGTTATGCTCTTCGTCAATAACGAAAATTCCCAGCTTGCGGCATAGCAGGCCAACACGCTCACTGCTGGTAAAGCGGATAACCGCCGCCCCAATGAACATGCCAGTGAGTACCGGCAACAACCAGACAAACAGTACCGGGGTAAACCAGGCTGTCAGCCCACCCCACGCCACCGCCAGTAGCGTCATCCAGCGGGTATACGCAAAAGCATCTTTCCATGGCACCATGCGCCCTTCACGAGCCTGCGCATCCCAGCGGACTTTGTGCCCGATAAGAACACTCAATACAAAGTAACTGTGATAAAACATCATGATCGGCGCGATAAGTATTGCCATCATCAACTCTACAATCCCGCCCTTAAGCAGGCTGAATAGCCCGCCAAAGGCTTTTCGTCGCTGAATCATGGCTAACACGATACCCAGCACTTTGGGCATGAAGAGCAGCGCAATGGTGCCCCACAGCGTCCACAACATCATTTTTTCTTTAGCTATGGGCCAGTCAGGAAATAACTGATAACGGGAGGCAAAGAAATCGGGCAGCGTAGTAGCACGTACAATAGCATCAGCGGTGCCAAGCATGAGTACGGCAAATAAAATAATGGATGAAATATAGGCGAAGGCACCAAACAAAAAATGCAGACGGTTTGTGGTTTTCAGCCCGCGAATAGAGAGCAGGCCCATATGCTGGATATTGCCTTGAACCCAACGTCTGTCACGGATAGCATAATCAATCATATTGGCCGGCACTTCTTCGTAGCTGCCATCGGTGTCGGTCAACAGGTAGCATTGCCAGCCTGCGCGTCGTAACAGCGCCGCCTCAACAAAATCATGACTTAGAATATCCCCGCCAAAGGGAGCCGGACCGGGCATTTCCGGCAACCCGCAATGGGCCATGAAAGGCTCAATACGAATTATGGCGTTATGTCCCCAATAATTTGCGCTGTCGGTTTGCCAAAACGCCAGGCCGGTGGCCAGCATGGGACTGTAGAGATGGGCGGCAAACTGCACAAAGCGACCAAAAAAGCTGTGCTGACGTACCGGCATAGGAATCGTCTGAATAAGCGCGACATCATTATTCAGTTCCAGTCTTCTGGCTAAATCCCGCATACGAGTGGCCGACATGACGCTATCAGCATCCAGTACGACCATTCCTTCGTACTGGGCGCCCCATCGCTCACAAAAGTCGGTAACATTGCCCACCTTACGGCCGATATTCTTTTCCCGCCGACGGTAAAACATACGATTGGCCGCCGGCCCCATTCGTTGAATAAGCGACTGCCAGGCATCAAGTTCCGCCTGAGCTAGTGTTGCATCACGGGTATCACTGAGCATATAAAAATCAAATTTATCGGCGTCAGACGATTCAACCAATTCGCGCACACAGGCTTCAAAGCCCACCATAATACGCCGGGTATCTTCGTTGTATACGGGCATAATGATGGCATGCCGTTTTGTCAGTGGTACGCTTTCATCGATAGGTTTTAGTTCACGTCGTAAACTTAGCGGGTCAATATGCAACAGTTTAAGCATAAAACCAATGAACGCCGTCCAGAAAGCCATGGACAGCCATACAAATAACATCACAGCTAAAATCAACTGGCCGGCTTCCAGCGCCGTCAGTTGGTTAGGCCGAAAAATCTCATACAAACTATAGGTTGCCAGCGCGGTGGTAGGTAGCACCAGCATCAACATGATGATCAGCCGAAAACGTCGTGCCCGGGTGAATAAGGCATTTGGGTTTTTTCTGTCACCGGCCTTATTCTGGCTGGTAGACATAATTCCATACCTCGCTGATTTGTTTGTCCTGATGGTTGAGGAATAGACGCATATCCACTGTTTTTTGCGAATCCGGCATTAACAGAAAGGTTGCCCGCATTTCACTGTTACCATTTACTTTAAAAATTCGGGCCTGTTGTACCGTGCCGCGACTGGCATTTAAGATCAGATCTATCTCGTCAGTATCAAGACTAAACCCCCGTGGTAGGGTAAAATCCACCACAAACCGGCGTACTGTCTGCTCCTCAGAGGACTCAAAGCCAGGCAGATGGCTGACGCCCTGCCGAGTCCGCGTAACTACCGCTTTATCGTATAGCTTAGGCTCTTTATCCACCGTGCGTAAGCCGTAAGAAAAATACCGGCTCTGGCCTTCTTTTAACCCTTTTTCAGGCACCCAGTAAGCCACAATGTTGTCATGAATCTCAGCATCGGTAGGTATCTCCACTACCTCTAGCTTACCTTTACCGAAGCCAGCTTTCGGTTTCACCCATAACCCGGGACGGGCATGATAGTTTGCTTCGGCATCCAGGTAACTGTTGAAGCTACCATCACGCTGCAGCATACCGAAGGCCTGAGGCGCGGTGTCGCTTAAAGCAGTAATCTGCAAGCGCGAAGGGTTAGTCAGCGGCCGCCATATTTGCTCGCCAGCTTCGGTAATCATCAGTACACCGTCACTATCATGTACTTCAGGTCGATAGTCGTCGTGTCGTTGTTCGGTATTTTCACCATACAAAAACATACTGGTAAAAGGTGCTATACCTAGTTTATCGATATCCTGCCGGGCAAATAGCCATGCCTTTACATCGGCTTTGGTCGATTTGCCAGGATAAAGGGTAAACGCATACGCTCCGGCTACCGAAGGGCTTTCCAGTCTGGCGTAGATGGTCAATGATTCTGCACTGGAAGGTTTAATCAGCCAAAACTCGGTGAAACGGGGAAACTCTTCCCCTTCAGGCATAGCGGTGTCAATGGCCAGGCCGCGGGCCGAAATACCGTATACCTGGTCCTTACCAATAAGCCGAAAATACGAGGCGCCCTGAAAAACCGCAAACTCATCTTTGTAGTCATTTTTATTTAACGGGTAATGGACACGAAATCCAGCATAGCCGCTTTTTTCATCCGTAAGCCCTCTTACCTCTTTAGCTTTCTTCTCATAACGAAACATGTTTGCGTCAAACGGCAGCAAACGAGTACTGTTATCCCGCTCAACAATATTAACTGTTACCGGCTCATCATATAAAAAGCCGGGGTGGAAAAACTGAATATTGTAAGGACTATCGTCCTTCCATAAGGCCTGCTCCGGTTTAAAATGGATAGCTTTATAGGCCTGATAGTCCATATTCTTAAGCTGATCATCCAGCCCGTGATCGTCCGCCACATAACTTTCCTGGGCCGACTTCCTGGCTTGTTCAATCACTGATTGCAGAATTGGCTTGTTATCCGGCAAATTGCTTTTTCCCACTGCCTCGGCATTCGCGTGTGCACTGCTGACACCCACAATTATTATCAGCACGCTAGTCAGCCAACGACTAAATCTAGTATGACCGGACAACAGATTTCGTGCGTTATATGCAAACGCCCCGCGAAAAAAGGCCAGGGTGGTAAAGCGGCGTTGCTGCATGTGAGGCTCTCCGAAATGTCAGCAGGGCTAAGGGAAAATGAAGTGAATAAGCAACAGGATATGTAATTTTGACTGACTCAGATCAGTTCGGGCAAATATAATCTGCCCGTAAGCCGGGAATCCACCGGCTAAAACTGTCTTTCATTTCAGACAGATAAAAAGAGTAAACCAGCGAAACCTATGACAACCCGCGGTTGCAGACGGGCAGTAATAAAACACTCAAGAATAGTTGACCAGCTGGCAAATAAGTTGCAAACCGTCTGGCAGAAACCTCACAACACCAAGAGAATAATAGCCGGCAAGATGAAAAAGACGATTTTGTCCTGTCGCAAACACAAGGAGTTCTTATGTATAAGCGTTTACCCATACTTACAGCTGCGCTGCTGGGCACTTTCAGTACCGGAGCACTTTCGGATGTAAACTGGCAATACGTTGAAGCTGGCTATAGCGAGCTTGACGCTGGGGGAGCGGATGCTGACGGCTTCACCGTAGCCGGTAAATATTTAATGGATAACAACATTTATCTTAATGGCGACTATAAGCACTTTGATGAGTCAAATGTTGATTTTGATATGCTGACTCTGGGCGCAGGATATCGCATGCCGCTGACCAGCCGCACCGATGCATATTTTGGCGCTAATTTTGAGCGGGTCGATACGCGTGCTTCTGATGATAGCGGGTTTAGTCTGAATGCTGGTATCCGCTCGATGATCATGCCTGAGCTGGAACTGGCTGGTCAGCTAGGCTATTACGATGTGGACGACGGCGATGTTACTTTCAAAGTCAGCGCCAACTATTATTTTACGCCGCGTTGGGCGGTCGGCCTGAGCCATGAAGGTATTGATGACGTGGATATAACTCAGCTAACGGCGCGCTACGCCTTTTAAATAGTGTTGCTCAGGGCCGCCATAGAGTCCTGAGCTTTCTCCTTGCAAAGCAACATACTTGCGCTACTCTGCTGACGCAGTTCCTTCGTCATCACTTGCAAAAGTATCGGCGGGTTTTATATCCACACTCTCATGCAGCTCAGAATATACCAAAACAGCCTCACCTGAGGTGAGACGGGCAATCACCGCGTCTACTTTTTCCCCAAAACTCAATTCAACCTCACCATAGTCGGTACCCTCTCGCAACACAAAGCCCTCAGCAATATTTCTGATGGTCTCTTCTTCCAGTTGGGCCAGAGGTATAATCACGTTTTCTCCTGATCTGTAATGGGCATATACTGCGCTAAAAATTCTCTGACTCGCTGCTGAAGCCAGACCTGAGGGCGTAAAATATTGCCCTGCATAAAGCCAACATGGCCACCGCGATCGCTTAATTCAACCGTTACCGCTTCAGACAGCTCTTCTTGTTTTGGTACCACCAGGTGGTTCATAAACGGGTCGTCAATACTGTGTAATACCAACGTCGGGCAATGGATGGCACTCATATAATGAAATGCACTGCATTTTTGATAGTAATCTTCAGCATCAGCAAAATCATGCAGCGGCGCAGTGACCAGCTCATCAAACCGCCTGAACGAATCTATTTTATCTACATCGTCGGGGTTGAGCTGGATAAGCTTGCGATAATCAATAAATGCCATTTTCTTTTTCAGTGTGGCCTTCATGCTGCCCAGCAAATATTTTTGATAAATTCTGGCAAACCCCTGATTAATACTGTGCGCGCATTCGCTTAACTTTAGTGGGGCCGATATAGCAACAGCGGCATTTAACCATTTCTGGGCAGGGTTTTCGCCCAGCAGTTTAAGCAGCATATTGGCGCCCAGCGAAAATCCGACTGCGACTTTGGGTAACTCAGGGAATCGGGCACTTAATAAATCAAGAAAAAATGCCGGATCCTCGGTATCGCCGGAATGATAAGCACGTGGCAAGTGGTTCGGTTCACCTGAACAGGAACGAAAATGCATCATCACCACCTGCCAGCCCTGATGGCTTAAAGCCGCCATCATGTCGTTGGCGTAATGCGAGCGAATACTCCCCTCAAGGCCGTGAAACATAGCAACAATACCAGTGGTTTTTGCCGGTTTCGGGCCCCACGCCAAATCCAGAAAATCGCTGTCCGGCGTAGTGATTCTTTCCCAGTGGTATTCCAACGGCAAGCGTTTTTGGATAAAACGCGGCCATATTGTCTGAAGATGTCGGTTGCGTGCCCACCATGGAGCCTCAAAAGCACTTTTTACTATCTTTCCGTGCAGCAGGTTTTTTCGTGACGTCATAATACGGTTAAACAATGTCCTTGATAATGTGACGTATATCAGCAATTGCCTCGGGGTTGTCGCGTAGTGTGTAAGCATGAATAAACGCTACAACACTAGCATTTATACCGGCCATATCCGTGCTGTCCACATTCATATTGTTAAATGCACTGACCAGCACAGACTGCTGCTGTGCTTCCAGTTCAAGTTCCGTGTGTTTAAGCTGTTCATAGTCTGCATGTTCAGGACTTTCCGGCTCTTTGGCGGCGCTACGGCGCTGACGATGCTGCTGTAGCTCCTGGTCGCTATGTGCAATGGCAGCTTTCAGGGTATGCCATTGTTTTAGCACAACAATACGCTGATGCTGTAAGCACCAGCATAAAAACAGCAGCATATTCACGTTGACGCCGGCATTATCCTGTAGACGCAGACACCGTGCGGCAAGTGCCGGATCACTGTATAGCTTGGTTGAAAATGCCCAAAAAGTTTCCGGGGATAAATCATGGGTTACTGTCATAATCCTGCCTTGCCTGTTCAATTGCTTCCTGAGCTTCCATCCAGGCCAGTTCAGTGTTTTCCTGATCCTGGGTTAACTGTTTCTGTTCTTCCAGCAATGCCAGCAACGTTGCCTTATTTTCATCGTCATATAGCTGTGTATCTGATAAACGGGTTTCCAGTCGGGAAAGTTCAGCCGATAACGTCTCTAGTTTCTTTTCGTGCTTTTGCAAGGCTTTGGTGTGCGGTGCTATGGTTTTTCTAAACTCTGCATCCCTGCGTTTCTGCGCCTTTCGATTGTCTTTAGGACGGGTTTCTCTGGCTGGTCTTTGGTCATTTTGCTGGCTTAAGATCCATTCACGATAATCATCAAGGTCGCCTTCAAAGGGCGCTGCATTACCGCTGTCAACCAGGTAGAAGTCCTCACACACCGAAGCGAGCAAAAAACGGTCATGGGATACCAGCACCATCGCCCCGTCAAAGCCCTGTAAAGCCATGTTAAGCGCATGGCGCATTTCCAAATCAAGATGGTTGGTCGGCTCATCCAGAAGCAACAGGTTCGGCTTCTGGTACACAATAATCGCCAGTACTAACCGGGCTTTTTCGCCACCCGACATGGGCGCCACGGCGCTTAGCGCAGCATCACCATAAAAACCAAAGCCACCCAGAAAATCTCTGAGTTGCTGTTCGGTGGCACGACTATCAATACGTTGTAAGTGCAATAACGGGGAAGCCTTGGGATCCAGATACTCAAGCTGGTGCTGTGCAAAATAGCCCACTTTGAGACCCTGCGCAGTGGTAAACTCCCCCTTTAGCGGCTTTAAGACATCAGCCAACAGCTTAATCAGTGTCGACTTACCCTGACCGTTTCTCCCCAGCAAACCTATGCGGCTGCCCGGCACCAGATTAAGCTTTACCTCATTGAGAATAACGGCATCACCATAACCTAACTGGACATGTTCCATGCGAATAAGGGGGTTGGGCAGATCGTCCGGCGGCGCAAACGAGAAGCTAAACTCACTGGCCGCATGCGCCGGCAAAATTGATTCCATCTTTTCAAGTTGCTTGATTCTGCTTTGCGCCTGTTTTGCTTTACTGGCTTTTGCTTTAAAGCGGGTAATAAAGGACTCCAGATGCGCGATCTTATCCTGCTGCTTTTCATATTCGATGTTTTGTAATCGCAGACGCTCGGCCCGCTGAACCTCATACGATGAATAGTTACCGGTATACGCGACGAGCTTTTGTTGTTCGACACTAATAATTTGCGAGACCGTGGCATCAATAAAGGCTTTATCGTGGGAAATCAGCATGAGCGTGCCGGTGTAGCGTTGCAACCATTTCTCCAGCCAGATAACAGCATCCAGATCAAGATGGTTAGTAGGCTCGTCCAGCAATAACAAATCAGACGGACACAACAGTGCCTGAGCCAGATTCAAACGCATCCGCCAGCCCCCAGAAAAGTCGGTAACGGGAGCCTGAAGCTGATGATTACCAAAGCCCAGCCCCGCCAGAATGGTGGCTGCCCGCGCTTCCACATCATAAGCGCCGGCCTGGGCGAGCGCATCATGTAATGCAGCAATCTTTTCGCCCTCATGCTGACGCTCGGCATCGGCCAACTCATGCTGTAACTGGCGCAGACGTTTATCGCCATCGATAACATAATCGATGGCAGACCGGTCAACCGCCGGCGTCTCCTGCGCCACACTTACAATGCGCCATTGGGCCGGCACACTGCAATCACCGGCATCCAGTGAAATTTCATTGCGCAACAGCGCAAACAGGCTGGACTTACCACAGCCGTTACTACCAATTAGCGCCACCTTGTGGCCGGGAAAAATCTGCGCTGATGCCGATTCCAGCAATATCTTGCTGCCACGCATCAAAGTCATATCTGAGAGCTTAATCATACCTGCTGTTTACACCTTACTGATTGCGCGGCGTATGGTAGCAAAAATCCACGCCGGTCGCTTGTATTACGCGCCTTTAACTAATCCGTCTGAACAGGTTGAAGAGGAATAATGTACAATATAAAACTATCTGAACAACGATATCGTCAAGAGGTATTATGACCAATCGAGAACGACGCCGCTTTATCGCCGGAGCGATCTGTCCGGAATGCAAAGCCATGGATACCATCATGCTGTACTTTGAAAATAATGTGGAAAAATTAAAGTGTGTGGAATGTGGGTACCAGGAATCGCAGGCTGATGACAAAATTAAATCACAGCGTAAAGATGGAGAAAACGTAATAGGTGTGTTTAAGCCTGAGTAAAAATTACGTCTTTTGACATTATATTCCCGCTACAGCCAACAACCCTGTTTGCACGATGGCGCATAAGCTATTGAAAAATAATAAATTTTAAAAATTCTTTTTGTGGCACAGACTTTTCAAGTCTTTTGCCCTGGTCAATCAAAGAGATTAGGAATGAAAAAGCGTTCAAAACGGCTCACGGTGTCTATCCTCAGTGTGGTAGCAGTGATTATCTTAGTGCGCTTTTCATTGCCCTATGCTGCGCAATGGTATATCAATCGAACATTAAGTCAGCCTGGTGACTATGCGGGCAGCGTAGGGGATGTCGACCTCATGCTGTGGCGGGGCGCCTATAAGCTGGAAGATATTCTGATTATCAAAACGGGCGGCTCCGTAGACAGGCCGCTATTTAAGGCTAATAAAGTTGAGTTTAGCTTGCTGTGGTCGGCGCTTATGGATGGCGCAATAGTGGGCGATGTTCAGCTTACGCGGCCTGAAATTAACTTCATTGACTCACAGCAGGATGACAGTAAAGATCAAACTGGTGAGTCTGAAAACTGGTTAAACCTGGCTGACCAACTGTTCCCGCTGAGAATTGATCATCTACGAATTACAGATGGCAAAATAGGTTTTTACAACCCTGACGCTGAACCTCCTGTGGAGGTATCGTTGCATAACATTAATGGCGAAGGTAAGAACCTGGTCAACAGCCGCGATTTATCTAAAAATTTAATGGCCACCTTCAATGCCTCGGCGCAAACCGCCGAACAAGGCACATTAGCCCTTTCCACTTCACTGGATCCCAGTACCCAACGACCCACGTTTGATTTAGATCTTCAGGCTAATGATGTAGCGCTGGTTAATTTTGAGAACCTGTTGGACGCTTATGCACCGTTCGATCTAGAGGCCGGCACGCTGGAACTAGCCATGGAAATTGCCAGTGACGATGGTTATATCAGTGGTTATGTTAAACCTATTTTGAAAAATGTGACCATATTTTCCTGGGAAGGCGATATCGAGCAGGACGACGATGGCTTTTTTGAAGGTATGGTGGAAATGGGTTCGGCCTTCATCGCCGAATTATTTGAAAACCAGTCAGAAGAGCAGATAGCTACCCGCATCCCGATTGAGGGCCAGCTAAGTAAACCAGATACGCCTCTACTGCCCGCCATAGGGGGGGTGCTAAAAAATGCATTCATCAATGCCATGAAAGGCGATGTGGAAAAAAGCATTAAGTTAGAAGATGCCACGCAGCAAAAAGAAGAAAAACAGCAGACCGCCAGTGATCAGAACGCGTCTGACGCATAACCGTGCTTAGCTTTTATTAAAAAACGAAAGAGTAGTCTGTGGATAAGCGGGTCAGGCTATACAAAATCGTGCAAAATCGGACACCCACGCAAAATCGGACACCCACGCGTGATGTTTGATGGATAATTAATCTATGTGCATCAGTGGTTTCGCTATACTTCATAAAAACCCACACAATTGCACGATGAAGATAGTAACGTTTTTACGCTTAGCATGGCGTTGTTCCCGTTGAAAACTACCGCTTTGGTGTTTCTGATTGGATCTGTCGACTATCCCGTAGCGCGGGATCTTGAAATAAAAATTGCGCGAGCGTATAAAGCGGCTGGTACAAAAGTGAGATTTGTACAATTACCCATGGCAAGAAGGCTGAAGCTGTTCAACGCTGGCGTGATTGATGCCGATCTGGCTGCGCGCTCTAATTTGTCAAAAAGCTATCCTGATGTCCTTCAGGTTGGACCTCCCTTACTCCCCCTTGACTTGTACCTTATCTGTCCGCCAGACACTCAATGCACTGAACAGCGCTTTCAGGATACATCAGTCAGTGTTTATAGTAGCCGTGGTAGTAAGGCGTTACTTGATGAGGACGGGCACATATTCTCACTCAAAGGCCTGGCGACATATGTCGATTCTCCACGGCAACTTCTGACTTTATTTAATCAACGTCGCGTTGATTATTTTGTTCATGTTGTCGTCAGTCAGAAGATAGAGGAGGCCCCGATACAACGTCCTTACCAGTCTTTCTTTTTGGGCAGCTATAATCTTCCTCATCATGTTCACAAAAGCCACAACGATATGGTGAGTTCTTTATCAACGGACCTCAGCCGAATTTTTTCGGCTCAATAGTGCGGTGGCGGTGTTTCATCACTTAATCTGGCAATATCAGAAGGCTCCATCGTTTTAATCTTCTCCATCAGATGCCGGATCTGTATTTGCAGCTTTTCAATCTGGTGTTGTTGCCCGGTCAGTGCATCGTTTAACTCATCGATGGTATGCTCCTGAAAGGCTACCTTGGTCTGAAGTTCTTCTATGGCATTATATGCATCAGTTAATGATGTCGTGTCGTTACTACTCATTTTCAAATTCCCATAATTCGGCAAGACCGCTACTACTTTCTGAGACAATGCTTTGCGGGCCGGCAAACCCGACAGCGTAAACCACGGCGCTGGGCGGGGAAGCACCGTCTTTAGGGGTGACTTTCCATTCAGCGACGGACTCACCGGTGGCAACGTCCCATAAATCCACGCTGCGAGTGGGTGAGCCGGTTAATAAATAGTTGCCGTCTTCAGAAAATACAGCATCCGTAAATATTTTCTGGCGTGCAATATACTGAAGGTTAGCCACCGGTGCACCTGTTTGAACATTCCAAATCTGTGACTTTTTCTGACTGCCCGCGGTAAAGGCATAACGCCCCTCGTCGTCCAGAGCCACCAACGTTACCCGGCTGGGATGCGTAAAGGTATGTATGATTTGCCCGTTATCGGTACTCCACAAGTAAGCAACGTAGTCATTGGAGCCGGTGAGAGCATACTTGCCGTTGGGAGATATATCTACACTGTTAATTTTTTCCTGATGGCCAAAAAACTCCAGCCTGCGGCCGGTTTCCGGTTCAAAATACATGGCTTTACCGTTCGAACGACCAACCAGAATTCCTTTACCATCATTGGCCACTGCAACGTCACGAATGGTGGACGTGTCAATTCGCCAAAAGCCCATTGGCTCGCCGCTTTCCAGACTCCATAACGCAAACGCTTCACGGTCACTGGTGACCACCACTTTTTTATCGGCGGAAATATGGATGGTATTTACCAGATTCGCCGCCTCCCCCTGATGGGACCAATGATACATCGGCTCACTAGCTTTTACCTGCCACACATCGATACCATTATTCACCCCCGAAACCACCGCCAGGGTGCCATCGGATGAAATATCTGCCGCGTAAATCCCTTCTTTGCCATGCAGCCACTGCTTCTCCGGATCATAATCAGGGCCGGAACATGCCGGTAACAAACACACCGTCAAAGCCGCGATGCCAGTCCAATGGAACGATTTAAACAGTTTCATGTCGAACAGGTTTTCCTTCTTACAGCTTGAAATAACATAACACGGGATGAAGTAAATCGCGCAAAAGTCTTGTAATCGACTTAATGCGCCTACACAGTATACATAATTAACGTGCGCAATCGGGTTCGTAAGAATCTGGATTTTACGAATAACGATTCGCTATTACTTTACTTAAACGGAGAATAAATATGCGTAAGTCACTTGTCGCATTGTCGACAGTAGCCGCGCTGGGGCTTTTCGCCTGCCAGCCGGACACAGCAGAAAACACAACTAACCAAAACGAAGAAGCAACATCTTCTGATGTGTCAAAATCCGGTGAAGCAATGACCGATGCGCAAAAGCACGCTTATGCCATGGGCGCCAGCATGGGCTTATTTGTTAACAACCGCGCGCAACAGCAAGAGCAGCTGGATGTGCCCATGGACAGAGAAGCTTTGAAACAAGGCTTTGAAGATGGCTTAAATGATTCACTTAAATTCAGCCAGGAAGAAATCCAGCAGTTGGCCCAGGAAGGTGAACAGGTTCTGCGTGAAAAACAACAGGCTCAGGCCCAAAAACAGGCTGAAGAGAATGTTCAGCAGGGTAAAGAGTACATGGCTGAAAATGCCAAAAAAGAAGGTGTAAAAGCCACTGAGTCTGGTATTCAGTACGAAGTTCTCGAAGAGGGTGATGGCGCCAGTCCGTCAGCAGAAGATACTGTGCAAGTCCACTATCGGGGCACCTTAATTGACGGGACAGAATTCGATTCCTCTTATGCTCGCGACGAGCCTGCTACATTCCCGCTTAATCGGGTGATTCCAGGTTGGACTGAGGGCGTTCAGCTGATGCAGGAAGGCGCTAAGTACCGCTTTGTTATTCCACCAGAACTTGCTTATGGCGAACGAGCGACCGGTGCTATTACACCTAATTCAACGCTAATTTTTGAAGTTGAATTACTCGATGTGATGGACGAAAACGCTGAAGAAGAAACGGAATAAATTCTGTTTATAAAATAGAAAAGCCGGTGCACATGCACCGGCTTCTTTGTTTTTAACGGCAAATCCGTGCCAGCCTTATTCCCAACGTGTATAAACTTTAGACGTGGTTTACAGCGCGTGCCCGGATAGTAATACGGGCTTTTCAATTTTTGTCTAATCGACATTAATAACTATAGGCTGTATTACTAAAGCTGCCAGTTTCTGCTAGAACCGATTTGGAACAAAAACCTGTTTGTTTATAGCGTTAGGTGATTTCGACGCTCCCGCTTTACTCTGACGGTTGCGCAATGCCGTAAAACAATACGGCCGGCTTTATACAGAAACAATCCGCCAATCAGGAAAAAGCCTGTGGCAAAATCTTCAATCAATTTAAATACCTCAATCGCCCCTACTGCCAATAGCACCGCACCGGTCATAAACAACAGGAAGCCGACGATTGTCAGACCAAACTTTTTGGGCACTGACGGCTTGTGGTAATTTACCGCTTTCACATTTTCACTGACCATAACGTTGCTCTCTTTAAATCACATCCATTGACATGGATAATCATAAGACCACCGTTTAAACAGGTTGGTTCATTTTTATCCGGGGCAACACAGGAGCGTGTGGCGGCAATGACGCCGACAGATATACTGGGTTGTTTAAAAAATAGTTTAAAAACATTACTTTGGCAAGCATACATTGAAAACGCCTTTAATTACCCGTGGGGGATACCACAAATTAAAAGATGAACTGGACGCTTTGTGGCGCCAGGAACGTCCCGAAGTCACACGTAAAGTTACCTGGGCTGCCAGTTTAGGCGATCGTAGTGAAAATGCTGATTATCAGTACAATAAAAAACGTCTGCGAGAAATAGATCGCCGGGTACGCTATCTGCGTAAATGTCTGGAGCGGTTGAAAGCTATCGACTACAACCCGGAGCAGGAAGGTAAAGTGTTTTTCGGGGCCTGGGTAGAAATAGAAAACGAAGATGGCAAGACACTCATCCTGCGAATTGTCGGTTATGACGAAATTTTTGGTCGAAGAGATTATATCTCTGTGGACTCCCCTATGGCACGAGCCCTGTTGGGAAAATCTGAAGATGATGAGGTGCTGGTGCACACCGAGGCTGGCCAGTTTGAATGGTGGATTAATCGCATTTGGTACGATACAACAGATAAATTATGAAACTGACAATGGCGGATAAAACCACCGATCATCAGCAATGATATTGAAACACAGGACCTGCCATGAGGCGAGCTCCACAAAAAAGAGGATATAAAAATGCAAATTAGGAAAATGTTAGCATGGTGTGGTCTTTTGGCGAGTATAACTCCAACCGCATTCGCCCATGACTTTTGGCTGGCGCCAGGCCAGTATATTAGTGAGACACCCACATCAGTATCTATTCAGTTTAAGGTGGGTCACAAAGAAAATATTAATAACTGGAATTTACGCTGGGACACCATTGTTGCATTGCGAAGCTATAACTCAGATGGCGTCACCGACTTAGCGGCCAGTATTATCCCTAAATCTGACTTACTACCAGGTGCTGCAAAAACCCCGACGCTTCAACCTGGAACCTATGTTATTGGCTTTGAAAGCTATCATAGTGTAAGCGAATTAGTCGCGGACAAGTTCAACAGTTATGTTAAAGATGAAGGCCTTAAAGCAATAGCAGAATACAGACAGTCAAACGGCTTAATGAATTCCACCGGCATTGAGCTTTATTCTCGTAAAGCCAAGACGATTGTTCAGATTGGCGACGAGCTTACCGCTAACGCTACCAAGCCGGTTGGACACACACTTGAAATTGTTCCATTGCAGCATCCCTACGACTTAGCCAACGATGGCTCGCTGTCGGTGAAGGTTCTTTTCAGGGGACAGCCACTTCAGCATGCGAAAATTGACGCCCTGCCATTAAACAACGCTACTCACACAGCGCAATCAGCACGAACTGACAATAAGGGGCATGCGACGTTTAAATTTAATAAAAAAGGGCCGGTAAAACTCAATGTGGTCTGGGGTGTCCCACTGCAAAATAACAATCGTGCTGACTTTGAAACCTACTTTTCAAGTCTGACATTTACGGCTAATCATGCTGCAGAGTAAAGCTTAATATTGATGAAAAGCTCTTAGTGAGTATCTTTGGCGATGACAAACATGCTCTGAGCCATCGATTATTATCATTTAACCAGCCGTTCAAGCTATGGATGGTCAGCCGATACCCAATTGTGGCAGGGCCCAGCGAACAGACACAGCTACCCAGGGGCTGGCGATTGATTTTTGCAGCCAAATGCTTTTGTATACTGATATGCAAAGCATCTTCTGGAGTTTTGCGATTCAGGTTCTGGATTAAAGTCAACATAGCGCATACAGGCAGCTAATGCAGGCTTATTTAACAAAGCCTGTGGTTTTGAAGCTGCTTTCCCAGTACCGACCGTGCAAGGTCTTCTTCGGTAACCTGTCTGATTATATTGTCGTTGAGTAATCGCATAAATCAACTTACGCTGTATAGCCGCATCCGATACACTTTCACCATGCTCTCCACCGCTTTAATTTCTGTCAGAGCCATTCTCTTTCTTTGAATTGGACCTATGACCCGGCAGACCAAAACTGTGCCTTTATGGTGGGTGAACCAGCGGTGTGGAAATACTTCTATTACCCATTGCTATGCTCGGAGGGTGGTGCTTTGTATCCGTGGGTATCTAAGTATGAGCCATGATAGAAAGTACGTAGGTGTACAGAACTACGCTATTTTAAATTTATGTACCATTCGAAGCTCTGCATCCATTGTTGATTATAAGCAGCATCATTTATTCGTTCAGGAAAATAATCAAATTTATTATTGAAATCAATTTCTCTCAAGCCATTATTTTTGAGCTTTAACGATTCATAAGCTAATAGACTAAAGAATAGTGGTGTAGATAACGAATAATGTTATCTTCCTTGGATTTCAATGCAAAGCGTCTTAACTCGTCTCCTGTGACTCTGGAGAAATTTCAACTCAACTTTGAAGTTTTATTATGTCGGCCGTATTACATTTTTACTTAATGTTTAGTGGTGCAATGGTGACTGTAAGTATAATCACCGCAATACTACTTTGTTCACGATTAGGCCGCAGGCAGCATACGGAGCTTAAGTTTTGGGTGTGCACTACTGCACTTTTGGCTGCGATACATGAATATTATCTATATATCTTTTTTAGTGGGGCGTCGCTTGAAAGTATGGTCCTGGCGGCCAAATATCTCAACGTTACCGCGCTATGGATAATGCCCACTGTCGTATTACTTATCACTCGACTCACTGGTTATCTCTACTCCCCTGTTGCGATAACTGTCACCTTATTATTCTGCCTTTCGGTGAGTATCTACGAGGTAATTTCGGCCATTCCTATCCCGTTTTCCGCAATGCCAGAGATAAAAACAATAAATACATTTTGGGGTAGCGCTGTTCCAATATTAACTGGCCCTTCCAGTCTTCTTGGTAGTATCAGAAATTTAGCATTCATAGCATGTCAGTTATGGTACCTGTGCTCGATGCTTATGTACGTGCGAAGCAATAAAGATGTGAGAAGTCAGTTCTTTATTGGCTATATGATTCTCTCAAGCATCCTTTTTCTCCATGATATATTGGTGGTTTTTGGATTCATAAACAGCGTATTCATTTCGTTGTTGGGCGTACTGGTACTCATTGGTTACTTTGCGATCAGATTGATTGTTGAACATGACAGCATGCAGGTTAAATTGGCTGAACTGGCTTTTAAGGATTTACAGACAGGCCTTCCGAATCGCGCTCAAATGGTAAAATCTCTAGAGTCAGAAAAATGGCTTTTAATGGAAAGAGCTTCTATTGCATTTTGGATCGTCGATATTGACCATTTTTCACGTTACAACAGGACTTTTGGTCGTAAAGTCGGCAACCGAATCCTCCGTCGCATAGCAACTCAGCTGAAGTCTGTAGCGGAAACGCATCAAATTAAATTAGCGAAACTGGATATCGATCAATTTCTGTTAGTCTGCTGTGGTGAGACCAATAACGAAGAATTTATCCATCAGGTTGCAATCTCTGTTCAATATGCAGCTCAACAGGAGATTTTTATTGATCAAAGGGATTTTAAGCCCACCTGTACAATTGGTATGGCGGTATTGCGCAGTGAGGAAGTCCGCGAACCAGAAGAGCTATTTGGATTCGCAGAGCAAGCTATTGCTCATGCAAAACAGTTTTCGAAGTCAAATATCGTAAGGCTGGAAGAGAGTGACTTACATCGAAGTCGCTACGAGCAGTCGCTAATGAAATCACTTCAGGACGCCCTCGATGATTTTCTTTTGCAGGCATTTTTTCAACCCCAGATAAGTGCTAGCGGTGAACTTTATGGCGCCGAAGTTCTTGTGAGGTGGCATAGCAAGCAAGGTTTTATCCCTCCCTGTGACTTCATCCCTTTAGCAGAAAAGTATGGGCTCATTCACAAACTGGGGTCCCAAATTCTGGAAAAATCACTTACGGCTATACATAAGTATCAAAACCAACTGTTAAAGAAAGATTTCAGGTTATCAATCAATGTTTCTTCATGGGAACTAGGGCGACCAAGCTATGTCTCTGACATTTTAAGATTATTTGAAAAATATAATGTTTCTCCCGCGTTATACACACTTGAAGTAACTGAGTCAGCAATGATGCACGATATCGACAAATCAATAGAGAAGTTGCTGGAATTAAAGCAACATGGTTTTCGCATAGCGCTGGATGATTTTGGTACTGGCTACTCTTCACTAAGTTACCTTACCAAGCTTCCTCTAGATATCCTGAAAATAGATAAAGCTTTTGTAAAGCAAATGGACTGTGAAGCAGAGGTAATGTTCGTGAAGGGAATACATGATATCAGCCTTTCCTGTAACCTGGTTACATTAGTAGAAGGCATTGAAAGTGAATTTCAAGTAAATGCTCTGCTGGCAATGGGAATTAAGTATTTCCAGGGGTATTACTTTTCTCGTCCATTACCATTTGAAGAATTTGAGAGTTTATATTTGTCTCCCTCTCGCAAAGCTATCAGTAAATTATAACGGTCGCTAAGTAAGAAAAGTGGCAGGCCCAATGGGTATGTTCATCATCGTAGCGTGATGATACAACTGTAGTGAAAGTTAAAGAATCGCCTTAAACGTAAATATAGTTTGTTGCGTGTTTGAGTCAACCCTGAGCTCACCATCATGCGCCTCTGCAATTTGTGAGGCGATGAAAAGACCCAGCCCTAATCCCTGACTATGACTACTGCTTTGCTCACGCCAAAATGGCTGAAACAGCCTTTCCTGGGTTTCTGGAGGAATTGGTTGGCCGCCGTTTGAAACAGACAATTCTAATTCATCTTTGTTTGTACGTCCTTTCACATAAATAGGCTGTTTATGGTCGCCATGAACGATGGCATTTATCAGCAGGTTAGAGAGTAACTGGCTAATGCGATCCTGATCACAATTAAAGGTACCCGCGATTTCTATATCCGCCTGTACATCACATTCTGGATGTAGATCGACAAGCTCGTTAACTGTCCACAAAAGCGCGCTGCCCAAATCTTCCACTGAGCTTAACTTCAATGGTATGCCATTGCCCATTTTTCCATGGGTAAAGTCCATGACATCGCTGATCAGCCGGGTCATTCGCTTAGTGCTCTTATCCATTTTAGTGAGCACTTTTTGCGATGTTTCATCGGTAACATTGCCTTTAAGGTAATCTATGCCCATGCTTACTGATGAGAGCGGGGTTCGTAAATCGTGCCCGAGAATGGCGATGTATTGTTCACGTAGTTTTGAAGCCGTCTGCTCATAAGATAGATCAGACTGAGTGTTGGTTAGCGCTTCTTCAGCTTCAAGTTGCCGAGAGATCAGTTCAGCAAATGCCGCAATCTGTCCCTTTATAAAGGGCGTGTTGAGTTTTTTCGGCAAAGGATCCAAGCCGCAAATCGTGCCGAAAAAATTATTGTTATGATCATAAATAGGATACGAAAAATAGCTCTCAAACCCATACATCAAAGGAATATCGCTTCGGCTATACGTACCATCGGTACTCGCCTGTTCGATGATTATAGGTTTCGCAGTACTTCTGACCCGGTCACAAAACGTGGCTTTGATGTCTAGCTCGTCCCCCGGCTTGAGATCAAAGCTAACTTTATCCAGCACCGCGCAACTTTTCCAATATGACTCGGTAACCCTGGCCACACAAATAAAACGCAGGCCCGTGGTATCTGCCAGCATACTCATTATGTGCGGCACGGCGTCAATAGACTGAATAGTTTGTAAATCTTTATCAACAGCCACTAATCTGAATTACCATATTAAGAAGTTTATAAATAGCAATGCCGTCTGCCACTGTACGACAGTCACACTATCGAAAAGTGCCACGCCTTTTTTGAGAAGAATTATTTAAATTTTACTCATTTACAGAGGAATTTTTTTGCGCATTTGTTTACGCTCACCCTGTTGCTTCTTTGCTTTGATACGTTTTTCTTTCGCCCCTTTACTTACGCGGGTGGGCTTGCGTTTTTTTTCTACTATCAACGCCTGGGCTATCCAGGCCACTAACCGCTCCTGCGCATCAAAGCGGTTTTGTTCCTGAGTGCGATAGTTTTGTGCCTTTAATACAAACACCCCGTCAGTATTTACACGGCTATCAGGTTTGTTTAAAAGCTTTTGTTTAACCTCGTCAGGCAATGATGAAGCAGCAATGTCAAACCGTAGATGAATCGCCGAATTGACTTTATTAACATTTTGACCGCCTGCACCCTGCGCCCGTATTGCTGTCATATCTATATCATCATCTTCAATCTGTACCGACGAAGAAATTTTGATCATGGTTTACCTCTGGTTTTCTCAGGTGTATTAAAAATGGCCTGTTATTCGTAACAAGCGCTCTACACCCTATACGTGTGATCGTGAAAATAGATAAACTTTGCCAGCTTAACCGGATTTGACGCTTTAAAAAAGTGAAAAATAGTTCTCAGCGCAGTATCTTTGACCAACTATCCGTAAAATTACTTATCCACTTTTAATACCAGCTTTGTATACTGTTCACTTCAGGTAATTTCTTATTCCCAGGGACATGGGAAGCCGCATCACTACATTTGATAGGAAATTGATTAGGAAAGCTCATGGCAGATCACGCAGAAATTTATGATTGCGAACTTTTTCAGCGACTCGGGGCTGACAGAGAGCTTGTTCAAAAGCTGCTAAGCCGGTTCTCCGCCAACCTTCCTATTTTGATTGTTCGTCTATCCCAAGCACTTAAATGCGGCGATGCACAACGAGCGTGCGCTCAGATAAATACCTTGCAAGAGGTTGCAAAATCTATCGGTGCAACAGATATTATCAAACAGCTAAACACGCTAAACACATTGCTTGAAGAATTCCCTGCTTGCCAATGGCAGTCCTTTCAGCAAAATATTGAGAATATTGCGCTGGGCTTTCGTAATCATCTTCAGCAGCGGTTTTCTATTACAGTATCAGATAGCCCTGAAACCTTAGCCTGATGAGACAAACGCACTGCTTCACAGGGTTATCAGTGCTATACTGTCCGGCAATTTTTTAGATAATATTTTTCTTTTTTGGCAGATCATGACATACATGCTCCAGCCCAGCTTTTGAGTACCGCACTGATATTATGATTATAAAGACTATCGCAAATGAACTGGCGGTTAACCCCGCCCAGATTGAAGCTGCCGTTTCACTCTTAGACAGCGGCGCCACCGTCCCTTTCATTGCTCGCTATCGGAAAGAGGCCACGCGGGGGCTGGATGATACGCAGCTGCGCACACTGGAGCAGCGCCTGACTTATTTGCGTGAGCTTGATGAGCGACGCAATGTCATTCTTAAGTCAGTTGAAGAGCAAGGTAAGTTGTCGGACACGCTAAAACAACAGATTGTTGATGCTGACAGCAAGACTACTCTGGAAGATCTTTATCTTCCTTACAAACCTCGTCGGCGAACCAAAGGGCAGATTGCCATCGAAGCCGGTTTGCAACCCCTGGCTGATGAGCTGTTTAACGACCCTTCTCAAGTACCTGAATCTCTGGCGCAGCGCTATGTAAGTTCTGACAACGGGGTGGCTGACATAAAAGCAGCGCTGGAAGGCGCCCGCTATATTTTGATGGAGCGGTTTGCAGAGGATGCCAGCCTGCTGGCCAAGATCCGCCGATACCTTACCGACAATGCTTTTATCGACAGTACCGTTGTGAAAGGTAAAGAAAATGACGCGCAAAAATACAAAGATTACTTTGCCCATTCCGAAAAATTAAAAGCCGTTCCCTCGCACCGTGCGCTGGCGATGTTTCGTGGTCGCAACGAAGGCGTACTGCAAATACAGCTTAATGCTGACCCGAAAAGTGAGGATCCTAAAGCCCCGTCTCATTGCGAGCACATTATCGCTGAACACTACAATATCGCTAATCGCGGACGACCTGCCGATGCATTTTTGCAACAGGTCGTACAGTGGACCTGGAAAATAAAAATTGGTCTGCATATGGAAACCGAGTTTTTCAGCACGCTGCGCGATCACGCCGAAGAAGAGGCCATCAGTGTTTTTGCCAAAAATCTCAATGACCTGTTAATGGCCGCCCCGGCTGGCGCAAAAACCACGATGGGTCTGGATCCAGGTCTGCGCACCGGAGTGAAAGTGGCTATCGTAGATGGCACCGGAAAAGTTGTGGCAACAAACACGATCTTCCCCCACACACCTCAAAATCAATGGGATAAAGCCTTACGCACTTTGGCTACTTTATGTAAGCAACATAAGGTTCAGCTCATCAGTATCGGCAATGGCACCGGATCCCGTGAAACCGATAAGCTGGTGGGTGAAATGCTCAAGGCTCACAGTGAGATTAGTGCGCAGAAAATAATGGTCAGTGAAGCCGGGGCGTCTGTTTACTCAGCGTCTGAACTGGCCTCCAAAGAGTTGCCGGGAATGGATGTATCATTACGTGGTGCGGTTTCCATTGCGCGTAGATTACAAGATCCCCTGGCTGAGCTGGTAAAGATAGAACCTAAAGCAATCGGTGTGGGCCAGTATCAGCATGATGTCAGTCAAAGTCAGCTGGGTAAATCGTTGGATCGGGTAATAGAAGACTGCGTAAACGCGGTTGGCGTAGATTTAAATACTGCTTCACCCGCCCTGCTTAGCTACGTGTCCGGGTTAAACAAAACACTGGCGCAGAATATTGTTCAGTTTCGGGATACTAATGGCGCGTTTGATAACCGTAAGTCGTTGTTAAAAGTCGAGCGTCTGGGGCCTAAAGCATTTGAGCAGGCAGCAGGCTTTTTACGCATTTACGATGGTAATAATGCGCTTGACCAGTCGGCAGTGCATCCGGAGTCTTATGCTGTGGTCGATGCTATCGTTAAAAAAACCGATGTCGCCGTGAATGACCTGATTGGCAATACTGCGCTGCTCAAAGCGCTTTCACCGGAGACTTTTACCAGTGAAGCATTTGGCTTGCCAACGGTGAAAGATATTCTTAGCGAGCTTGATAAGCCTGGGCGGGATCCGCGACCAGAATTTAAGACAGCCACATTTAAAGAAGGCGTTGAAACAATTACTGACCTGACGCCGGGGATGATTCTCGAGGGTGTGGTAAGTAATGTGGCGAACTTTGGGGCCTTTGTAGATGTTGGTGTTCACCAGGATGGTCTGGTTCATATTTCAGCCCTTACGGACAAATTCATCTCTGACCCCCGGGAAGTCGTCAAAGCCGGTGATATTGTGAAGGTCAAAGTGATGGAAGTCGATGTTGCGCGCAAGCGTATCTCTTTTTCCATGCGCCTTGATGACACGCCGGGCGCGCCCGCTAAACAAGGTAATGCAGGTGCCCATAAAGGCAAGGCAAAAAATGCCAAAGCAGGAAGTAAAAAGCCGCGCTCTGAAAAATCCTCACAGCCTTCGAACCTGGCGATGGGCAACGCGTTTGCCGATGCGTTTGCCAAGGCCAAACAAAAATAACAGACGTCAGGCGCTGGTCTGAAAACCAGCGTCTTTTGGGGTATAAGCCTGCCGATAAGTAAACTGGATCCGTGCCATCCTCTCAGTCAGCGGATTTGCTGATTCTGAGGGGGCCTTACCATTTTGCTCATCGGTTCGTTCCTGAGCCAGTTCACTACGCGCCTGAGCGATTGCCTGCGCCGCCTCGCTGGCTACCTTTCTGTCCTGAGATGAAGGCTCAGCCGGAGCCAGTGCCGCTTTTCTCACCTGCTCCATTTTTTGTATTGTTTCAGCCGGTGTTTTCTCCTTACTGACATCAATACTTACTTCACCACCGGTCGCATACCGCTTATTATCAGGTCCGGTAGTATATTCATACTGAGGCGCTGACGCATATTGGCCACCAGCCGCCCGGTGAGCCTCTTCATGAATGCGCACTTCTCTATCCCGCTTTTCCAGCTCAGCAACTTTCTGTTCTGCCTGTTGCTCTTGCTGACGCTGTTCTGCCTGTTCTCGTCCTGCACTTTGTTCTTCGCTACTGTTATTTTTAGACGATTGGCCGGCGACACCCGACCCGGCATCTTGCGGCTCGACGGTGACTGGCTTTTCATAGGTAACAGCGTGTTGTGATGCGGCGGGCTGACGTGTACGATCTGAGTCAGAGCCTGGCCCCTGGCCAGCCTGTTCAGGCTCAGATCCTGCAGCTTTGGGTATGGTTTCCTGAAGCACGTTTTCACGACGGGCAGCTTCGGTATTGAGATTACCGGACGGCGAGGCGAGGACCGAGGGAAAAGCCGGCGCAATATTCATTGATCAGGCCCGCGTGTCGATAAGCTGTCCAACTGTATCATCTGTAACACTAACTACTTTCGCAGCAGCTTCATGATAAATCGTGTTGGTTTGCAGGGCCATCAGGTGTGTAACCAGACCCTGAGCCGATGGTTCATTGTTTTGCCTGGCGATTTGCGAGGCGGCCTCTGTCACCTTTTGGCTGGCCTGATGCATACCATACTGAGCATGGGTAAGGGCTGAACCCATCGAGTTGTTGATGCTCACCGTCATAAGTTTGTTACCTTTCCTCACTCTGCTAATGCTTAAGTATTAACCATTAAACAAAGAAAGTAAAAAAGTATTAGTCAGGAAACTCTGGTGGTTACAAAACGCTTAATGATATCAGCGGTTTGTTTCGGGTGAGAGATAAACGGAGCATGAGAGGCGCCGGAAAGTACCACTGCATCAGACTGGGGATGTAACTGGCAAATGCTATCAATGGCCGTTTTAGGCACGAGACTGTCCAACCTGCCATAAATACGCAACGTCGGCTGTTTTATTTGCCCTACATGCCTGCGTAAATCTTCATTAGAGAGCAGTTCAAGAGAGGCTTTAAGTGTCTCAACAGAAGGCTGGGGGTACTCTTTAACACTGTGTTTTATCGTTTTCACGTCTTTGCGTGCTGTCTCGCAGCCCATGGTCTGAATAGCTAAAAACCGATCCAGCGTTTTTGCAAAGTTTTCACCCAGCTCATACTGGAACTGTTGTAATAATGCCGGTTCGATACCGGGCCATCCCTGCTGCGAAGCAAATCGTGGAGAAGAGGCTATTGTTACCAGACCCATCACTTTTTCCGGCATACTGAGCGCCAGTTGCTGAGCCACAAGTCCGCCCATAGACCACCCCGCAAGAATACAGTTAGCCGGCAAAACCGGAGCTAAGATCTCTGCCAAGCCGGCAATTGTATAGTCGGTCGGTGCAACACTGTGATTTTCGCCAAATCCGGGTAAGTCAATTACCGTGACACTGTACTCATCTGACAGTAATGGTGAAAACTCTTTGAATACACCACTATTCATTCCCCATCCGTGCAGCAAAACCAGATCTTTTCCTGTGCCCTGAGTACGGGTTATCAGATCAGTATTTTTTGTACAATTGTGCAAATTGTTCACCCTTATTATGCCCATTTTCAGGCAGCCGTTACGGAGACATTGACGCGATTTATGATGCGCTGGTTAAACTATTCCTGTCTGCTCTGTCAGCAACCTCTTACCGGGGAAGATCCCCTGTGCTGCAGACACTGCAAAACCGATACCTGTTTTTTCGAACATCACACAAATCCACCTAACTTACTGCGCAGACCAGAAATTTCGCGTTACCTACGGCATGCCCATTGTAATGCGTTGTATGCATGTGGTTACTATCAGTGGCCATTTAATCAGATGATTCAAAACCTCAAGTTCAGTTATGACCTGCGCTACGCCAGTATTCTGGCCCGCTGGTTTGTTCAGACATCTGTTGATTATATTACGCCGCTGCCACAGATTTTACTCCCTGTCCCCTTACCGCCATGGCGTTATTGGAAGCGTCAGTTCAATCAAGCGGGTGAGCTGAGCCGGCAACTAAGCCGACTCACGGGAATTGCCACATATGGCGGTTGGGCCACCCGCCGGAATGGCAAGGCGCAACATACGCTGCAACGCTCAGAGCGACTGACTAACCTGCGCAATATGTTTGAGATACGCAGCTTGCCACCGGTTAAAAATGTCGCAATTGTGGATGATGTAGTTACTACAGGCTGCACGGTCGATGCGCTGGCTGCACTTATTCGCCGCCAAGCACCGGATACTGACGTACAAATCTGGGCGATGGCGGTAACACCGCCACCTTCCCGGCGCCGTCTTACTTCAGGTGCGCCGACTGATAAATAGCATTGCTCATCAGCTTATCAGTGCCTCGCCAGTAACCACGAAAATGAATATCATCAACAAAGCCGATGACCACACCCCGGCCCAGGTCATCGGCTACCACAGCAGCTGTCTGTCCGACCATTTCAGTCAACTGCGAGGCGCTGTAGCCTGCCATCAATGGTGACTCGACGTAAGTAGCCGGTGTGGTAAAGGGCGAATTATCGGTTTCAACAATCATATTGGTGGTTTTAAACATCGGCAGTTGCGCCTGTTCATAGCCAAAAAATATCGGATGGGTTGGGTCGATATTAGTGTTGTATACCGCACCCGCAATAAGTTTTTTGGCATACCGGGCACCGCGATCCGCATAGGTCAGACCTTCAGTGCTAAACGCTTCTTCAATCTTTTCTTTATCAACAATCTCCAGCGGCAACCATTGCTGGTCGGCAAACAAACGAAGCGCTGTACGAACGCCGATAAGCGTGCCGCCTTGTTTAACCCAGCGCGTGACTGACCGGGCTACCTTATCATTCATTTGGTTGTAGTCACCGCTGGCAAAAATGATATGACTGTAGTTATTGAGATTGATACTACCTAACCTGTGCTCTTCAACTAATGTTGCCGCCAGGCCAACCCGGGTATCCAGATAATGCCAGATTTCGCCCACTTCGTACTCGCTGGAAGCGCGTCCACCCACCAGCAGAACAGAGGGCGCGTCAATCGGAACCATTGAACTACTGCCAATATCTATCCCTGCGGTTGTATGCCCTGAACGAAGAGCATGAACCGGCAACTCAAAATCAGATTGAATAGCCGAGAGAATCGCGGGCAAGTCATCCGGCTGCTCAAGACCGGTTGGTAAAATAATTGTACCGGCAGCAAAATCCCGGGGCTTGCCGCTGCTTAACGATGCGGTAAAAGCCTCCTGTGCTGAACGCACCATCGCACCGGCTTCTAACAGACGCTGTAATGCTGCAGGGCTGTAATAGTGTTGCCAGTTGATAGCGTAGGCATAGGCATCCTCAGGTAAAGGCTTAAATGACTGTTTAACCGGCGCTTTACCGGTTTCAATCTGGCCCGCATCACCTGATGCTACCGGCGCATAATCGACATTGAAAGCCAGCGGTAAATTCCAGTTTGAAACGTCATAAAAGGTATTATCAACAAAGTCAGTACGGGTAGAAAATAACGACTTCACCAAGCGATAACCCGGCTGGTCTACAGGCACATAAATCGCCTGACCCGCGTTGAACTTGCGCTTGTCAATTTTGGTATTTTCCGTCAGCCAGCTGTACTCAATTTTATGCTGGTCAAGCAGGCTCAGCAATGCATCAAACCGCGCAATATCGTCAGGCCGGGCCAGGACATAACCGGCGTGTTTGTCTTTGTTTATCAGTTTCTGTGTGCTTTGGGCAAACTCACGTTGATAGTTGCGTATTGCCGGCTTATTCGCCATCGCGCCAGCAAAAGTACTTAAAGAAGTGGTTACCTGATTTTGAATTGTGTCAGAGAATGTCAGCTTGCCATTAATGGTGTCCTGCACATGGCCTCTGCTGCTGGCCTGTTCAAATAGAATACCGATACTGCCCAGCGAGTCGGGATACGACGAACCTTTACCGTAATAAAAGTCATCAAAGCCTTCTTCCGAAAAATAAAGCTGGCCCTGTTTGTCAAAAGCCTCAATATGGAATTCGGCCAGTGCTTCAGTTAAACGCACATTGCCTTCGGGGGTATTTGGATTCTTACGACTGGGTACGCCGGGCTGAAAAAAATAAGAGCTGTTAGGACCCATTTCGTGAAAATCGGTCAAAATATGCGGACGCCAGCGCTGCATTTGAGCAATTCGTGCTCTGGACTCAGGGTGCGTTAACAGCAGCCAGTCGCGGTTAAGATCAAACCAATAGTGATTGGTCCGACCGGAAGGCCAGCCTTCAGCATGCTCACGATGCTCCGGGTCAGAAACCAGCTGCTTGCCTTTGTGCATGTTTGCCCACTGCGCAAACCGGGACAGGCCGTCCGGGTTGAAAGACGGATCCAGCAGCACAATATTATTTTGCAACAGCGCATTCACTTTTTCGGACTGCCCGGCGCTCAAATAATAAGCGATGAGCATCGAGGCATTTGCGCCAGAAGGTTCATTGCCGTGAATACTGTAGCCCATGTATAGGATAAGCGGGGCGTCTTCGCTGTCAGCCTGACCTTTTTGCAGCTTTGAAATGTGGTTTTCACGCAAACTGTCTATATTGCGCTGATTGTTTGTCGAAGTAATAGTCAGCAATAACAGGGGGCGGTTTTCATGCGTGCGGCCAGTTTCCTGCACTGTGACGCGGTCAGATTTTTCAGCCAAAAGGCGCATGTATCCTACCAATTGGTCATGGCGCACATGCCACTCGCCAACCTGTGCACCAAGATAGGATTCTGGCGTCGGAATGGCGGGGTTATAGGTGGTTTCCGCTGGCAGATACTGCGCGGCCGGTTTGCCCTGACCTTCATCGGCAGAGATTTTATCAATGACTGCGCTGGCAGGGGTCCACGCGATAAGCGCAACGATAGCCAGCGCACCTTTAAGCGCCATATTATTGAGTAACGCAAATACTTTTTGCATAAATAAATTCCGTAATTGTGTCGTCGTAAGGCGAATGACCTGATAGGTAAAAAGCATCAATACTTGACTGTTTTACTCAGGTAAATTTGTTATTATGTCGTCCAGATACGTTACAACGCAGGACTTGGTCATGATTACTATATCAGAAGAAGCACAAGCGCATTTTGCAAAATTGCTGGAAAAACAAGAATCCGGGACGAATATCCGGGTCTTTGTTATCAATCCAGGTACATCCTCGGCAGAGTGCGGCGTCTCCTACTGCCCGCCAAATGCAGTGGAAGATAATGATCAACAATTAGAATTTAATGGTTTCAACGCTGTGGTGGATGCTGAGAGCGCACCTTATCTTGAAGAAGCAGAAATCGACTACGTCACCGATCAAATGGGGTCGCAACTTACGTTGAAGGCCCCTAACGCAAAAGCCAGAAAAGTGCCTGATGATGCGCCTCTGGTCGAGCGTGTGAATTATATGATTGAAGCTGAAATCAATCCTCAGTTGGCCAGCCATGGTGGCCAGGTTGTGTTGACAGAGATAACCGAAGAGGGTTATGCCGTACTGCAATTCGGAGGGGGGTGTAATGGTTGTGCTATGGTTGATGTTACCCTTAAAGAAGGCATAGAGAAGCAAATGATTGAAGAGTTTGCCGGCGAGCTAAAAGGCGTTAAAGATGCCACCGAGCATCAGGCGGGCGAGCACTCTTACTATTAATTACTAGTCCTCGTGCCGTCTGTTCGTGAACATTTAACCGACCCGCTGCGATGCTGGCGTCGGTTCACTGCCGGTTTGGTGGTATTTGTTGCCGGTGCTGGATTATTGCTGGGCGTTGCTCAGTACCATATTGTTCTGTACTGGCTTGCACTTGGTACATTGCTGATCGGATTTGTACTGGCTATGTCAGGGTATCTGGGCTTGTTCATTCAACGCTTTAGCGGCCTGAATGAAGCTAAGAAGCGATCACGCGGCGGTAATTAAGCCACCATAGCATACCGCCCAGACTCATCCCCCGGGCCAGTAAAAATCCCAATAAGGCATACCAAAGTGCTTCGTTGCCCACATCTTTTAACGCCCACCATAGTGGAAAATATACGGCGGCAGCGCTGAAAATCATGGTGTCGCGCATGGCAGAGGAGCGGGTCAGCCCCACAAAAACGCCGTCGAATAAGAAACACCAGTGGCCCAGTAGTGGTAGCCAGATCATTAGTGGCAAATAGGGTACGGCGGCGTCAAATAAAGCGGGTAAATTTGTTAACAGGCCGATGATATCGCGTCCAAACCACCAAAAAGACAGCGCATAGGCAATGGCAAACAGCGATGACCACAAAAGCCCCCTGAGGGTCTGGCGGATGACCTCTTTACGCTGTTTTTGTCCAGCGGCCTCGCCCACCAGAGCCTCCACAGCATAAGCGATACCATCCAGTCCCAATGCAATCAAAACAAAAAACTGCATTAAAATAGCATTTACAGCTGCTGCAGTTTCTCCGTATCTGGCGCCTTGCAAAGTTAAAAAAGCCAGGCACAACTGCAGGGCTAAATTTCTTATGAGCATGTCGCCATTTAGTTTTAATAAGATACGTCTGGCAGCAGCATTAAACCACTCTCGCTGGGGCCGTAAGCCGTCACAAAGCCGCAGTGCCACGACCAAGGCCATTATCGCCATCGAATATTCTGCAATAACGGTGGCTAGCGCCACACCTCCAACCGACATATCCAATCCCAGCACGAAGAAAAAATCGAGCCCGGCATTTACCAGATTACCTACGATCTGAATAATCATCACAGCACGGGGTCTTTGTTGTCCCACCAGCCAGCCGATGAGCGCCAGATTAAGCATTGCAGCCGGAGCAGACCATACCCGCACTGAAAAATAAGCGCTGATGAACTGACTCACTTGCGTATTAGGATCAGCCAGAAAAAGTCCGGCAGTCAGGATAGGTTGCTGTAAGGTAAAAACAGCGGCCCCCAGCAACAGCGCCATGGCACTGCTTTGATAGAACACTTTTGCCGCGGACTCTTGCGGCTTGTCATGGCCTCTGGCCTGTGCGCTCAACCCCGTGGCCGACATACGTAAGAATCCGCAAACCCAGTAAATTTGGGTAAGTATCAGCGCTCCGATGGATGCCCCTGCCAACATAGCGGGTGAATCCATATGTCCCATTACTGCCGTATCCACTAGTCCTAATAAGGGTGTGGTAATATTCGCCAGAATCATGGGCGCGGCCAAAGTCAGCATATGCCAGTGGGCTGGCCAGCCTTGTCGGAACGTCTGGGTCACTGTCGATTTCATTTATGAGGAAAATTTTGTGAAGTGTAACACGATACAGCATTTTTTAGCGTTACTGACCAATCGCTTATTATTCGTTATTTGTCTGTTTGGCAGCACGGCAACCCTGGCAGACCAGACAAGCGCCCCGGTTCTTCTCTATCATCATGTTTCATCTCAGACGCCGGCCAGTACCAGCGTTTCACAGAAAGTATTCGCTGAACATATGAGGTATATCAATAACCATCACACGGTCTTACCACTAAAAGAGATTGTTGAAGCTACGCAAAACGGCAAATCGCTACCCGATGACGCGCTGGCAATTACCTTTGACGACGGTTACGCCAATATATTGGAAAATGCACATCCTGTTTTACAAAAATATGAGTTTCCCTACACCATTTTTATTAACCCAGACACCATTGGACAGCGCGCAGACCAGCTGAGCTGGGCGCAAGTGCAGAAAATGGCACAGGAGAATGTCAGCTTTGCCAATCATACGATGGGTCACCTGCATATGTTGAATCGCAACCAGAACGAGAGCGATGAACAGTGGCTTGAGCGGGTATGGAATAATGTTCAAGAAGCGCAGGACATACTGACGTCCCGTCTTGATAATGTTGACAACTATCTGGCTTACCCATTCGGAGAATTCAATGAAGCGTTAGCGTTAAAGGTTGAAGAAGCCGGATACATTGGCTTTGGGCAACACTCAGGCGCCATCGGACCTCACGCTAACTTTGCCGCGCTTCCCCGCTTTCCTGCTGCCGGCCCCTACGCAAACCTGAAAAGCCTGAAAACGAAAATGAACAGTTTGGCGTTACCTGTCACCGACAGTTCGGTCTCCGATCCACACATAACTGATACCCGGCCACCCCATGAGGTTACGCTTAATGTGGAAACTGATGATGTCCGGCTTAGTCAGGTGGCCTGCTACTTTCAGGGCCAAGCCATCGCGGTCACAACAAGTAATAACGCTGTAACCTTTACGGTTGAAAAAAGTCTGCCTACTGGCCGGTCGCGGGTAAATTGCACGGCACCTTCACAAAGTCGCCCGGAAAAGTACTACTGGTACTCACAACCCTTTTTTGTGGCTGATGAGAATGGCCAGTTTCCTGACTAATGCGCGTAGCTTTGTTTCGATACAACAGTCATTTAGGATGGCAAGTGAACAAACCATACCAAACCTGTTGATATAAAATTTATATCAAATGGATGTTAGTTAGCAAAGATAGTGATATTGCAGGGCCTGTTAGTAAACTGCACTGACTGCCCTACTGTTTTATCGCTATTGTTGACCTGCACACCGTCAGCACTTATCTGCTGTTAATCCGGCAGAATGCGTTTGCCGGACTAAAAGACAAAGCACAAGCCTACCTCTGAGGGAGCCCGTCAATCCCACACTTCGGCAAAGCCTGAGAGTGGGTGAACATTAGTTGAAGAGGTAATCAGCACCATAGCTACATTAGTTATCAGCCAGTCATAGTTCAGCAAGTCGATAGTTCAGCAAATTGATAGCCAGGTATCGTCACAATCCAGGTAAAACGACCTGCCCAATACGTGAAGAAACCTGTATCAGTTATGACTTGGTGGCTACAATGCCAGGTAAATCGCTCAGGATATGCGCAGGATTGGCGATAGAAAGCTGCCCCGGTTCGGCCTGCGGTTTAAAACGCCCTATAACTTCAGCATCCGGCCCGACCAAAACTACTGAGCCGCTATGATCGACCAGGTAATCGCTCTGATCAGTACTCTCTGGCATAGAGTACATCAAGCCAAAACTTCTGACCAGGGGGAACAGTTGGTTATGCGGACCGCTGGCTGCTATGAACGCATCATTGAAGTGTGTTTTATAACTTGAAAGGCGCTGCGGTGTGTCACGCTTCGGGTCGACGGACAAAAACAACACTTTGATGGGATACTCGCTGTCTATTTTCTGTAGTTCAGGGTAGACACGACTAAGCGCCGCCATTGTGGCCGGGCAGATATCAGGACAAAACGTATATCCCAGAAATACCAGGGTCCATTGATTTTGCAGATCGCTGCTGGTCAGTTCTTTATCGTCGGCGGTGTACAAGGAAAATTCGGGTAACGCCCTGGCAGCAGGGTAGTGTTGAAAATACTCTGCATCGGTTGCCTCAGTACTGATATTTGTAGCAGGCGGGGCCACATTTATTGCCGCCCAAATACCGCCTATAAATGCAACGATAAGAACCAGGCCCACAAGGTTATTTTGTTTCATAGTGTTACAGGTACATAATGATCAAGCAGTAGTACCACAAACAATACCATGAGATGAATGATTGAAAAGCGAAATGTCTTCATCGCCCAGCCTGGTTCATCGTTAAATTTAAGTTTCCAGGCATAACCTACAAATATCAGATTCAGCACTGTGGCTCCCACCAGATAAATGAGTGCAGACATTCCCACCAAGTAGGGCATAAATCCCACCAGCATCAGCAACAAGGTATATCCTAAAATCCAGGTTTTAGTGAAGCTGATGCCGTGCGTAACAGGTAACATGGGAACATTCGCTTTTGCGTAGTCGCGTTCACGATGAATCGCCAGGGCCCAGAAGTGGGGAGGAGTCCAGGTGTAAATAATCAGCACCAGCAATAAAGCATGTGCATGAATACTGCCGGTAACCGCTGTCCATCCCAATAAAGGCGGTGCTGCTCCGGCCAGGCCACCTATAACAATATTTTGCGGGGTGGCGCGTTTCAAAAACATCGTATAGACCCCCGCATACCCTACCAGCGATGCCAGCGTCAGCCACGCAGTAAGTGCATTTACCCAGACACTCAGAATAAAAAAGCCGGTGACGCCCAGTGCTATGGCAAAGTATATCGCCTTGGCTACAGGGATCCGGCCTTTGGCCACGGGCCGGTTAAATGTCCGCGCCATGATGCTGTCAATGCGATGGTCCACCACGTGGTTAATCACCGCTGCACTGCTTGCCAACAGCCCGATTCCCAGCAAACCAGTGACCAGGACTGTTGCAGAAATCCAGCTGTCAGAGGCCAGGCACATGCCCACCAGCGCGGTGAGCAGAAGCAACATGACGACCCGGGGTTTGGTAAGTTCATAATATTCGCGCCAGCGTGGAATTTTGCTGACGCCGGCCTCATAAGACGTAAGATTTGCTGTTTTAGCCATGCGCCCTCCGTTGGATAACTGACAAGTTGAAGGTGATCCACACCATAATGAGCAGCAACATCGCCGCTACAAAGTTATGCGCCACCGCGATAGTCAGTGGCAGGCTCATGACCACATTACTGATCCCCAGACCCACCTGAGCGCTTAATACCGTAATAAGTGCAGTGCCAGCCGAGTTCAGTAATTTGGAGCGAACCCGGAGTAGCCAAATACCTAATGTAAGCAGGTACGCAAAGGTGATTAGCGCACCGGCGCGGTGTATGATGTGCATCGTCATGCGGGCGGGATAATCATGCACGCCAAACTCATAATTGTCTGCCGGCGGCACACTATAGGCTCCCGGAACATCAATTTGGGTCCACCACTGTCCTTCGCAAACCGGTAAATTTGTACAGGCCAGCGCAGCATAATTGGCCGAAGTCCATCCCCCCAGCGCTATCTGACAGCCCAGAATAATCATTCCCACAAAAGCAAATCCCAGCATTCGTTTAGCAGATTTTAACTTGTCGCGGCACATCGCCGGGCTTAATCGCAGATACAAAATAAATAAGCAGGTCAGAACGCCAAAGCCGCCCAGGAGGTGACCCATGACTATCACTGGTAACAAGTTCAGGGTCACTGTCCACATCCCCAGAGCAGCCTGAAAAACAACTAAGCCACATAAAAACAACGGCAGGCCTACTGGCATTCTGGGATCTCTTTTTATAAGCGCCCATCCGGCAATCACAAATATCATTATTCCCAGCCCCCCGGCAAAATAACGGTGTACCATTTCACTCCACGCTTTCGCGGGCTCCAGCGGGCGCTCTGGGAATGCGCTGTTCGCCGCATTAACTTTATCCTCAGAGGAAGGGACAAATAACTCCCCGTAACAGCCGGGCCAGTCAGGGCACCCCAGGCCTGCGTCCGTCAGGCGGGTATAGGCACCAAGTACAATCACCACTATGGCCATCAGTAAACTACAAAATATGAATTTGCGCATGCGGCAGTCTCCTGTTAGCCAATCCGTGACAGTTTCATCAGCTTTTTAACATCCGCCAAAATGTCGCGACTGTTGAGTACTGCCTCTTCACGATCAGCGCTGACTGCGTAGCGCAGCATGGCTTGATTCAATGTATCAACAAGATAAACGCTGTTATCGCCATATTGCTTTAATCGCTTATCTGCCGTGGCTCGGTTTGTATTCACGATCTTCAGTCGGGAATGGCTGTCAAGTTTACTGACTACTTCAGGGTCGCTGGTTTCCGTAACAATTAGGGTAGCCTGGGCCCGGTCGGTCTCACGCCCCAGCGCCAGCCAAACCTGCTGAATGCTATAAATCGCGTTTTGGCAGCTGGCCTCACAGCGTGAGGGTATACGATAAACCAGCCGCCATTTTGGTGGCTGTTGGTCCAGCGCCGCACTAAAGTCCACCACTGGCTGAATCAGCTCACCGTTGTTCGTACTTCCCCGGTTAAACCAGTTATTGTCCAGCGCTACTTTTGCAATTAATACCGGCACCACAAAGGCGACCAGAACCCCAAAAAAGGTCAGACGTTTAGTGTAGGTTTGTTTTGTCATTGCTGTTACCTCTGGGAAAGAAAACAATTAATGCCACGATGCATGCGGCCAGCGCCAAACCAAACCACTGTACTGCGTAGGCGAGGTGCTTTTTGGGGGACATGACCACCGGGCGCCAGTCGCGTTCGAACTGACTATCACTGGGTTGCTCTAGCTGAACTATAAAAGGTTTCAGACGCAAGCCGGTTTGGCGATTGAGTGTTGCAATATCAATTTGCTGAAGCAGGACTTTATTCTGGTTATAGCCGGTCGCTGTTTCCCGCACTACCGGGTTTAATGCAGGTAGGGCGACTGTACCGGAAAATGTGGTCAGCTCACGGGGCAATGCGACGTCGGGAAGGGCGCCCCGATATTGCCCGCCAGACACCCAGCCAAAGTTGACCAGAACCGTACCAGTAGCGGTTATTACAGGAGCCAGCAGATGATACCCGACCCGTCCTTCATATATTTGGTTATCAAGAAAAAACTGCGTAGAGTCCATCACCCGGCCGTTTAATGAAACCGGGTAATCCTGCATATCGACGGGGTGTGCGGGTAAATCCATCAACGAAACTGTCCCCTGCGCTTGTTTTTGCGCTATGCTAGCCAGACGTGCTTCTTTTTGATGCATTCGGTCCAGCTGCCATAGCCCCAGACGAAACATCAGCGCAATTGCAAGGAGCGTCACTACCACAGCAGCCCAGCGTTTAGCAGAAAAGCTTGCGCGGTCGTTTGGATAAGGGGTCAGGGACACATTATGATCGTTAAGATAATTTTGGTGAGTTTGCTCATTTTCATGGTGATTAACCTTTTCATGGCGATGCGTGTAATGATGAAGAATGACCCCAACGGGCAACCGATGAGCAAATATATTGGCAGGCGTGTACTCACATCTGTATGTATCGTAGTACTCATTTTGCTGGCGGTGGCAATGGATCTTATTCATCTTAATCCCCGGCCTTACTAAGCGAGTCGCTACAGCACGTAGACAAAAAGAAACAGCATGACCCACACCACATCAACAAAGTGCCAGTACCAGGCGCCGGCCTGAAAAGCAAAGTGGTTATCTGGTGTGAAATGGCCCTTCAAGACCCTGAAAAACAGCACCAGCAAAATTATCGTGCCCAAAGTGACATGCATGCCATGGAAGCCGGTCAACAGAAAAAATGTATTACCATAAATTCCTGATTGCAGCGTCAAGCCCAGATCCCGGTACGCATGAATATATTCCTGCACCTGAAAAAATAAGAAGATACCACCCAATGCGATTGTCGCTCCCAGCATCCAAGCCAACTGCTTACGTTTATTTTTTTCAAGTCCAACATGCGCAAAGTGCAGCGTCACTGACGAGATCAAGAGGATAATAGTGTTAATCGTAGGCAAACCGGCCGGCCCCATCGCTTCGGTAGTGGTGCCCCCCGGGGTTGTAACCAATGGCCACAAAGCCTGAAACTCAGGCCATAACACAGCATTGGTCATGGCATTATTTGATGCACCTCCCAGCCAGGGCACAGAAATCATTCTTGCGTAAAACAAAGCACCAAAAAATGCCCCGAAAAACATGATTTCAGAGAAGATAAACCAGGTCATACCCTGACGATATGAGCGCCCCAACTGAGCGCTGTAAAGGCCCGCCATTGACTCGTCAATTTGATTTTTGAACCAGCCCACTATCATTACCAGCAATACCACCAGACCAAGGGCTAAAATATACGGGCCGTAGCCATCGCTTTGGTTGCTGTACTCCATGACCACATTTGCAGCGCCCACCGCAATTAAAAACAGTGCCACCGCACCGACTATTGGCCAGGGGCTTTGCGCCGGTACATAATATTTTTCGTAAGACTGCTGCATTACCTTCTTCCTCTCACATCATCAATTAGTGGTCTTAATCGCTGCGTCCGGTGCGGTTAAGGAATGGATTATCAGTGTCATCTAACGAATCAGCCCGGGCTGTGACGTCAAATAACGTGTACTGCACAGTAAAATAAGTCATATCCTCTGGTATTTGCGGGTCTACATAAAAAGACATTGGCATAGTTGCCTCACCCCCGCCTGCCAAAGGTTGTTGGTTAAAACAAAAACATTCGGTTTTATTTAAAAACAAGGCCGCCTCACCCGGCGATACTGAAGGAATTGCCTGGGCGACAAAGTCTTTGCGCATAGGGTTGCGCACATAGAAATTCACGGTAGCCATTTCCCCCGGGTGGACCTTGATACGCTTAGTGTTTGCTCTGAACTCCCAGGGCATACCAGTATGCGTGCGGGTTAAAAACTCCACTGTGACCTGTCGGCTACGGTCTATCTCTTTGGCCGTGTAGACAGCTGCGCTGGCATTGGTTTTACCGTTGATACCGGTGATATTGCAAAATACGTCGTACAGCGGTACCAGGGCAAAACCAAACCCAAACATGCCTACAACAATTACCACCAACCGGGTGACCATTGCACGGTTGCTTGCAGGCTTAGCCATAATTATTTAACCACCGGCGGTGTTTCAAAAGTGTGATAGGGTGCTGGCGATGGAATTTCCCATTCCAAGCCATTGGCGCCTTCCCAGACACGGTCACTTACTGGCTCGCCCTGCTTGCGGCATGCCTGGATAACTACAGCAAGAAATATTAGCTGGGACAGCCCAAACGCAAATCCGCCGATACTGATCCACTGATTGTAATCAGCAAACTGCAGGGAATAATCAGGTATGCGTCGGGGCATGCCTGCCAGGCCCACAAAATGCATTGGGAAAAACAGCACGTTGACAGAGATTAACGAACACCAGAAGTGGGTTTTGGCCAGACCAATATTGAACATCCGACCGGTCCATTTGGGTAACCAGTAATAGACCGCCGCCATAATGGAAAATATAGCACCGCTCACCAATACATAATGAAAGTGAGCTACCACGAAGTAAGTGTCATGATACTGAAAATCCACCGGTGTGATGGCCAGCATCAGGCCAGACAAGCCGCCGATGGTAAATAGCACAATAAACGCCAGTGCGAAGAGCATCGGCACCTCAAAGGTCATCGACCCACGCCACATTGTCGCCACCCAGTTAAAGACTTTTACCCCGGTAGGCACCGAAATAAGCATAGTGGCGAACATGAAGAACATCTCCATGTAAACCGGCATTCCGGTAGTAAACATATGATGCGCCCAGACAATAAATGACAGCAGGGCAATAGACGCAGTGGCATAGACCATCGATGCATAACCGAATAAGGGTTTGCGCGCAAAGGTCGGCACGATATGGGAGATAATGCCAAAAGCAGGCAGGATCATGATGTAAACTTCAGGGTGCCCGAAAAACCAGAATATGTGCTGGAACATGACCGGGTCGCCGCCTCCGGCAGCATCGAAAAAGCTGGTACCAAAGAACTTGTCCGTAAGTACCATGGTCACTGCACCAGCCAGTACTGGCATAACTGCAATAAGAAGGAATGCGGTGATCAGCCAGGTCCAGACAAATAGCGGCATTTTCATCCAGTTCATGCCCGGCGCGCGCATATTAAAAATCGTCACGATGACATTAATGGCGCCCATGATGGAGGAAATCCCCATTATATGGACGGAGAAGACAAACAAGGCTGTACTGTCATTACTGTAAGTGGTTGATAAGGGAGCGTAAAATGTCCAGCCAAAATTAGGCCCGCCGCCTTCTGTAAACAACGACGCCAGCAAAATCGCGAAGGCGAAAGGTAAGATCCAGAAGCTCCAGTTATTCATGCGCGGCAGCGCCATGTCCGGTGCACCTATCATCATAGGAATTAACCAGTTAGCCAGACCCACAAAGGCCGGCATGACAGCGCCAAATACCATGATGAGACCATGCACAGTGGTCATCTGATTAAAGAAGTCAGGCTCTACGATCTGCAATCCTGGCTGAAACAGTTCAGCCCGTATGACCATTGCCATCGCGCCGCCGGTAAGAAACATGATGAATGAGAACCACAGATATAAAGTACCAATATCTTTATGGTTAGTGGTCAATATCCACCGCATTACTCCTTTGGGAATATGATGCTCATGGTGATCCTCATGCGCTGCCGTTGCGCCAGCATCATGGGAAGAGATTTCTGTAGCTTTAGACATGATGCTCTCCTATTGCCCTTTATTGAATGCGTCGACATCTTTTGGTTGTACGATGTCCCCGGTGTCATTGCCCCAGGCGTTGCGTTCATAGGTAATTACTGCGGCTAATTCTTTGAGCGACAGCATTTTGCCGAAGGCCTGCATTGCGGTACCGGTTTTACCGTTTACTACAATGTCCAGATGCCCCTGCATATCTTCTAACGCAATTGCACTGCCTTTAAGCGCAGGAAACGTTCCGGGTAATCCTTCACCGTTTGGCATATGACAAGATGCACACGTTGCGTTGTAAACTTTTTTACCTTCCTCCATAAGCGCATCCATGCTCATATTCATCGACAATAAGCGCTGCTCTTCTTCTCTTGCCTTACGTTGAATCTCCTCTTGCTCTCCGATCCAGGAGGCAAACTCGGCAGGCTCTTTAGCGATTACCACAATGGGCATAAACCCATGGTCCTTGCCACATAATTCGGCACATTGCCCACGGTATAAACCTGGTTCATTGACCCGAGTCCAGGCTTCGTTAATAAACCCGGGGTTAGCATCCTTTTTGATGGCAAAGTCTGGCACCCACCACGAGTGAATTACATCGTCTGAAGTGATTAAAAAACGCACTTTTTTATCTGTTGGGATGACCAGCGGCTTATCTACCTCGAGCAAATAATTTTCACTTTTTTCGAACCGGTTATTGATTTGTTCACGCTGCGTGGCCAACAGGGAGTAAAAGGAAACCTCTGAATCCATGTAACGGTAATGCCACTTCCACTGTGAGCCGGTTACCAGCACGGTGAGATCAGCTTCAGAAGTATCTTCCATCGCGATAAGGGTATTAGCAGCCGGGACCGCCATGAAGATAAGTATCAGGAAAGGAACAATGGTCCAGGCCACTTCAACTTTAACGCTTTCGTGAAACTTGGCTGGTTTGGCACCGCGAGACTTACGATGCAGATACATGGATACAAACATTATGCCGAAGACCACCACGGCAATTCCGACACAGATAAGAAACATCAACATGTGCAGGTCGTAAACCTGACCGCTGATATCAGTCACTCCTTTGCGCAGGTTAATATCAGAAACAGCCTGTGTATCTGCCCGGCTGACAAATGATACTGAAAGAGTTCCCAAAACCATCATTGCGATACTCGCGAGCTTTTTCACTCAACACCTCCGTGATGGACGAATCATGGAAGGCGACTTTATCGACCATGGACTCGAAAAAATTGTGCGATCTTATGTGCATTTGATCGTTTATCTTTTTGTTATCATTATGTAAATGACAGTATAAGAATTAAACAAATTTAACGCCGAGTCTAGTCATTTAAGAAAATTTTGTGCAAAAAATTAGCAAGCGGTTGATCTAGGGGAGTCTTTTGGAAAAGAAAAATGGATGTGATTTGGTGGTTATTTCTAAAAAGGATCTGCGTTAAACGCGCTAGGGACGTAAAGCGTAAACTTTGTTCAATCCATAAAAGCGAGGTTTATACGCACCTGCAAAAATTCTTATCAGGGAAAGGCTGGGATAAAACAAAAAGGACCACACTGCAGCGAGTAAAATCGCTGCAGTTGATAGAGGTATTAAATTACATCCAGTCGGCGTTGCGAATAACGCCCACAGCAAGCCCCTCGATAGATAGTGCCTGAGCGGTTAAATCAACTTTAATCGGGGCAAACTCATCATTTTCAGCATGCAACAAAACTTCGTGCCCGCGTTTTTCGAAACGCTTCACAGTGACGTCGTCTTCTACCCGGGCCACCACAACCTGACCATTATGAATATCCGTGGTTCTGTGTACAGCAAGTAAATCACCATCCAGAATGCCGATGTCCTTCATACTCATGCCATCGACCCGCAGCAGAAAATCAGCATGGGGTTTAAACAAATTGGGGTCCACGTGGTAGTGGCTTTCAATATGTTCCTGAGCCAGAATGGGCTCCCCGGCGGCCACGCGCCCAATTAAAGGCAATCCCGGCTCGTCATTACTGGCTTCTTCTTCCAGAGGTGTCGTCAGACGTATTCCTCGTGACGTCCCGGCTAATATCTCAATCACCCCTTTTCTGGCCAGCGCTTTAAGATGCTCCTCTGCCGCATTGGCTGAACGAAAGCCGAGGCGACTGGCAATTTCAGCGCGGGTAGGAGGCATGCCGGTCTCGCGCATATTGGTTTTAATCAGTTCGAGAACTTCAGTTTGTCTGGGGGTAAGTGGACGCATACACAGCCTGGTTTTCCATACAGTTATCCTGCAGAGTATATACATGCAAATGAATTTGGCAAGCCGCGGATACTCGCAGGGCACTGGTTTTCCGCAATTTTCATTTATTCGGGCAGGAATGTTGAACCAATTCTATTTAACACTATTAGGTATGAAAACTGAAAAACAGGGTGTCGCTACTTTTTACACCTACCACTGAGCGGCTATAGAAAAATAAAAATAACCCTTAATTTTCAATATGATAAAAATATGGCACGGAAATGGCGACAATAGCGTAATCGCTGGCAAACGTATTGCCGCATATATGTATAATCAGAAGTAAGGATGTTCAGATGAAAAAGTCAGTAGCAAGTGTTTTCGCATTAGGTATGATATTGAGTAGCGCAGCATCAGCTGCACTGGTCGAGGTTGAATCCCCGGTATTAGTAAATACACTTTTCACCACTGAGTTCAAAGTTTCACAAGATATCAATGCTGCCGGCACTGGTGGGCAGCAGGGCAAAGATATTTTTCTGCGCAAAGGTAAAGATACTAATATTATTTCCGAAGACTATGACTGGAAGGCCGATTTTGATTATAACCAAAGCTTTGACTGGAGTCTGAGCCTGGCCAACTCTGGTACAACTACGCTGACGTTCGACGGTATCACTTTACAAAACATCGCCGAGGAAGGTACCTGGAACGGCCTGGAGTTTTTTATCAGGCAGTCTGGTCGTTCTCAAATGAATGATGTGTCAGTATCCACAACAGTAAACGGTCAACAAGTAGCCCTGGCAGAGGGCGCACAAAGCGGTGGCTTTACCTTTGCTTTGGAAGACTTTGCTGAATTTACGTCTGTTGCTGGCACCCTTAACTTTAGCTGGACGGCTGATAGTAATGTAATAAAACCAGAAGGCCGCGTGCAGCTTTCCATGAAAGCCCTTGAATTAGAGCCGGCTTCTGTTCCTGCCCCTGCCACAGCGCTGCTTTCGCTAATGGGCTTTGGGCTGTTAGCTGCTCGTCGCATCACAAAATGAAAAAGCGTTTCGATAGAGCCTGATCTTTCAGGCTCTATATTTTTTTAGTCTTGTTTATCTGTCACACTGAACCAAACCCTTCCTCTCTGCGTTACCAGTCTTATGAAGACAAAAATTTCAACATTCGCTTTAGCTTATCTTGCGGTTCTTATTGCATTCGGTGTTCTGGATGGAATTTGGCTGGGAGTTATCGCGATGCCAATGTATGTCGAAAATTTTGAAGGGCTTTTACGCGCTCAGTTTATTACCTGGCCCTGGATTCTGTTTTACCTGCTTTATTGCTTGTCAGTTGTAATATTGACGGTGATTCCAAATATTCATAAGCCTGTTGGTACTGCTGCATTTTACGGCTTTGTTTTAGGCGCCACAGCTTATGGTACGTACAATCTGACGGCGTACTCAATTGTCGCCGGCTGGCCGTTGAATATGACTGTAATTGACTGGCTTTGGGGATCTGTTGCGACCTGTATTTTGGCCGCTGCAGGCAGTGCTGTGGCCAAACTTCGCACGTAGCTGGCTTACCGCACGTTTACTCTGAGGCCTGTTGTAAGTATTACGAAAAACTTATGGTACACTGCGCCGGTTTTTTCTATACAGGATTTTTTTCATGTCGTGGATACGCAGAACGCTACTATCAGTGTTTCATTATCCCGTTAAGTGGCTGGTCAAGCCTCATACAATTCCCACAAACCTGGAAACCGAGCTTGGCATAGACAGCAATAAACCTATTATTTATTTGCTGCCGAGTAATTCCATTACTGACCAACTGGCGCTTCGCCAGGCCACAACAAAGATGGGGCTACCCAGTCCCACTGATGAAGTGTTGTTGGGCGACAAAGCGTACCCTACCTCATTATTTTTGCGCCGAACCCAACCGGTTCGCATGAACGGCAAAGCCAAAACCGATATTGAAACGGTATTTACCGACTTGTTCCATCTTCATCGCGACAACCCCCAACTTGATGTGCAGGTTGTACCGGTATTTATCTCATGGGGGCGAGCACCTGGTAAAGGCAAGCCGGGCTTTAGTGATCTTATCGCCGATGCGGCCACACCCAGCTGGCTGAGAAAGTTTTTTATCGTATGTTTTCTGGGCCGGGATAATTTTATCAGTTTCAGTAAATCAGTTTCCGCCAATGCTATGTCGACGCTTCATGGCAGTGATGCTCAGCTGGCTCACAAGCTTGTCAGGTTAGCAAGTACCCACTTTCATCGTAAGCGCCAGAATATGACTGGGCCTACGTTATTGGAACGCGAGGAACTCTATAATGCGGTGCTTGGTGCAGAATCCGTAAAGCGAGCCATTATTGAAGATGGTAAAAGCAAAAAAAGTTCTCCGGAAAAAGCACGCCAAAACGCCCGGCTTTATATTGATGAAATTGCCGCCGATTACCGCGAAGGATTGATACGGGTTGGTGACCGGCTGTTAACGCGCATCTGGAATAAGATTTATAACGGCATTAGCGTTCATCACAGCGAGCGTGTCCGGGAACTGGCCAGAAACGGCCATGAAATAATCTATGTGCCCTGCCATCGCAGTCATATGGATTATTTGCTGCTTACCTATGTTATTTATCATGAGGGTATGGTTACTCCTCATATCGCGGCCGGAATAAATCTTAATTTCTGGCCTGTAGGTAAGATATTTCGTCGTGGAGGCGCGTTTTTTCTACGCCGCAGTTTTGCTGGTAATAAGTTGTATACTGCTGTTTTTCGAGAATACCTGGAGTTACTGTTCAACAAAGGCTATTCGGTAAAATATTATCCAGAAGGCGGTCGCAGCCGCACAGGGCGTCTTATCCCACCAAAAACCGGCATGCTCGCCATGACCATGCAGGCGATGCTCAAGGGGGTCAACAGGCCGGTAAGCATCGTGCCCGTTTATATCGGGTATGAGAATGTCATGGAGGTCAAAAGCTATCTGAAAGAACTCAAAGGCAGCGGTAAGAAAAAAGAGTCCAATCTGCAGGTTTTCTCTGCGTTAAGAAAGCTCAAAAATTATGGGTATGGTTATGTCAATTTTGGTGAGCCAATTCACCTAAACAGTTTTATGGAAAAGCAGTTACCACACTGGCGGGATCGTGTGCCTTCTGATCCTGACAAAAAACCAACGTGGTTAACGCCTATGGTGAATGAGCTCGCCCATGAAGTAATGTTGCGGATTAATCGTTCTGCCGCGATAAATGGAATGGCGTTATCGGCGCTCTGCCTGCTTTCATCAAAAAATAAGACCATGAGTCAGGATGAACTGCAGCACTCTTTAAGTGCCTTTATGACAATGTTACGAGAAGCGCCATTTTCAGATGATGCCACAGTACCGGAGGAATCTGATGAGCAAATTCTTTCGCACGTTCTGAGCCTGAACCGCTTTTCAGTAAGTAATGACGGTTACGGCAGACTAATCCAGCCAAAGCCTGACTCAGCGGTTCTTTTGACCTACTACCGCAACAATATACTCCACCTGTTTGCGTTACCGGGCATTATCATGTCGGCTGTATTTGCCCATCGTTCTTGTCGCCGGGACTATGTGCTGCAACTGGTTGCAGCATTATATCCGTTGCTGCAACGCGAATTGTTTATACACATGACCCAGGACCAGGCACTGGCATATACCGACAAACTGATTAATCAAATGCTGGAACAGGGGCTACTCAGACAAAAAGATAAATCTTTGCATCCACCCGAGCCCAGCAATAAAGATTATCACTCAGCCTGGTTGCTAAGCAGATGTATGCAGGAAACCTTTCAGCGCTATGCTGTGGTACTGACAATTATTGAAAAAGAGCGGGTTATTTCACGCACTGAGCTTGAACGCACCAGTCGAAAAGTTGCCGAACGCTTATCGACACTGTACGGCATGAGCTCGCCGGAATTCTACGACAAAAACGTATTATCCAGTTTTATCAACGCTCTGCGAGAGAATCACTGGCTGGACTCTACCTCAGACGGGAGTTTAAAGTACTCTGAAGAAAGTGCAGCTTTGCGTAAAGACGTTATGGCGCTGGTTTGGCCGGAAATTATTCAGCACCTAGAAAATGTTGCGCTACATTAACTTATAGTAGTCCGGCGGTATTTTATGTACTGCCGGTTTTTGTATTCGCAATGGAAAGTCAAAAGGATATCAATGACACATTTTTTACCGAGCTGTCTGCTGATAGCGGCAGTTGTTGTGTTAAGCGCCTGCACTAGCAGTCACTCCTCCCACACTGACCCCTCACCAGCTTCAGATTTTGATACCGACTTGCCCTTTTCACTTGAGACCCCACGTTTTGGTGCCGGTATTGCCAATGACGGTGATGCGATTTACGTATTTGGTGGTTCAGGTGATGAAGAATGGCTGGGCGATGTAGAAATCATTGATCCTGCCACTGAAAATGTTCAGGTCATGCACGATCATATCTTACCTCGCCGCTACTTTTCAGCGGTCTACGATGAAGCCCATCATATTTATCTGATTGGTGGAATTTCCCATGAAGACAGCGACTACTCCTATGAAACTCGCGTAGAAATTTTCGATACCCGCAGTCGCACAATTTCTTATGCTGCGGAGTTGCCTTATCCCACCCGCATCAATGCTGCTGTGTATCTTGATGGTAAAATCTATGTCATAGGGGGCGGCCATCGCGATTGGGAAACCAAACAAATGAAGCGCTCATCGGCAATGGCAGTGTATGACATCGCTTCTGATAGCTGGTCGTTGGGACCGCCCATGCCCTCGGCAAAAGAAACCACTGCGGTCGCTTTTAAAGGAAAAATTTATGTCGTCGGGGGGTATGATGGCAACAGTGCCGTTACATCGTTTGAGCAGTTCGACCCGCAAACCAATACCTGGACAAGGTTGCCAGCGCTACCGCATCCGTTGAGCGCCCACTCGGCCACAGTTTGGGATGACAAGCTTTTTACCTTTGGTCATTATACCAATCTTACAGCAACACTGGTCTTTGACTTTGCGTCACAGCAGTGGCGTGAAGCCGATCTGAAATTGCTAGCCAGCAGACATAACCAGGCTACCACCATTAATGATAAAATTTACGTGATTGGCGGGCTGCAACCCGGGGTTAAGGTACTTGATGCTATTCAGGTATTTACACGTCAAGAATTAACTGATGCCGCCCGGTAAACGGGCAGCATACTTTTTCAGCTATTCAGGAGCCGGAAAGAAAGAACTGGTACGCCGGATCCTCGGTCACATCGTTAAAGGAATAATTTAGCGCCTGAAGATGGGCATCAAACGCCTCTCTGCTCTGCGGCGGTATATCAAAGCCAGCCAGCACAAGCCCTTTGGCTGCACCATGATTACGATAATGAAACAACGTAATGTTCCACTTGTCACCCAGCGTATTCAAAAAATTCATCAGGGCGCCGGGGTATTCCGGAAATTCAAACGCAAAGACGGTTTCATTCAAAATAGTCGGCGGCCTCCCACCGACCATATGTCTGACATGCAATTTAGCCAGCTCGTTGGCGCTCATATCGAAGCACGCAAAACCTTTCTCGGTCAAGTTGCTTTGCAGCGATGAAAACTCTGGCTGACCGCCTTTTAGCTTTACTCCCACAAAAATATGCGCCTCGGTCTCATTACCATACCGGTAGTTAAACTCAGTAATATTTTTGCCACCAAGAGCTTCACAAAACTGTTTGAATGCCCCGGGACGTTCATCAAGCTTTACCGCAAAGACCGCTTCTTTTTGCTCTGCCAGTTCGCAGCGCTCAGAAACATAACGCAGTGTGTGAAAATTAATATTCGCACCGCACAATATTCCACCGATGTTTTTGCCGGTTATACCATGCGCTTTCACATATTTGCGGATGGCGGCAACCGATAACGCGCCCGCCGGCTCAGCAATAACCCGGGTGTCATCAAATATATCCTTGATAGCGCCACAGATTTCGTCATTGCTGACCGTAATGATTTCATCCACGTACTCATTGCACAGGCGAAAAGTCTCCTGACCCATGGTTTTCACCGCGACGCCATCAGCAAAAATCCCTACCGACGGTAAGGGCACCGGTTTACCGGCCTTGCGAGCCGCAGTAAAGCAGGCGGATTCTTCTGATTCCACCGCAATAATTTTTATCTGCGGCTTTAACTGCTTTAAATAAACTGAGATGCCTGCTGCCAGACCGCCTCCGCCCACAGCCACAAAAATCATATCCAGATTAGGATTTTGTTCCAGCAGCTCACGGGCAACCGTTCCCTGACCGGCTATGACGTCGGGTTCATCAAAGGGTGGAACAAAGGTGTAACCGTATTCGTCAGCCAGTGCTCTGGCGTGAGCGCTGGCCTGATCGAAGCTGGTGCCATGCTGAATAACGGTGACCTGCTGCCCCCCGAACCGACGCACAGCATCCACTTTAATGTCCGGGGTGGTTTCAGGCATAACAATTGTAGCTTTAATACCCTTAACATTAGCGCCGTAGGCAAGTCCCTGGGCGTGGTTGCCGGCCGATGCAGCAATGACCCCCGCCTGCTGCTGCGCCTGTGAAAGGGTGCAGATACGGTTATAAGCACCCCGCAGCTTAAAAGATTTGACCGGTTGCTGGTCCTCGCGCTTTAAAAATACAGTGTTGCCCACCTGGTGCGACAAGCTGGCCATGGTAACCAGATCGCTGGTAACCGCCACATCGTAGACCGGCGCAAGCAGAATTTTTTTAAGATAATCGTGACTGCTCAGGGTCATATATCTTCTAACTTAGCCGCGTCACGCACGGCACCTTTATCTGCACTGGTGGCCAGCATGGCAAAATTTTTCAGTGACGCTGAGACGACACGCTGACGGTTAAGCGGTTTATAAGGCCGCTCGCGCTGCTCCATAGCTTCACGCCGGTGCGCCAGTTCGGCATCGCTGATATCAATATTGATGGTTCGGTTGGGGATATCAATCAGTATCTTATCGCCATCCTCGACCAGCGCAATGTTGCCGCCACTGGCAGCTTCTGGCGAGCAGTGGCCAATTGACAGGCCACTGGTGCCGCCGGAAAAGCGACCATCCGTGATTAGCGCACACTCTTTGCCCAGACCCTTGGATTTAAGATAAGACGTCGGGTAGAGCATTTCCTGCATACCCGGACCGCCACGAGGCCCTTCATAACGAATAATCACAACATCGCCAGCTTTAACCTCATCGCCTAAAATGCCTGCCACGGCATCATCCTGGCTCTCATAAATTCTGGCTGTGCCGGTGAATGTGAGTATCGACTCATCGACACCAGCGGTTTTCACTATGCAACCATCTTTGGCCAGGTTTCCGTACAACACCGCCAAGCCACCCTCTTGGCTATATGCATGCTCCAGAGCACGTATACACCCGTTCTCACGGTCTTTATCTGATTCCGGCCAACGACAATCCTGGCTGAATGCTTTGGTAGTGCGGATCCCTGCCGGTCCGGCGCGGTAAAACAGATCCGCAGTGCTGTTGTCAGGGTTGGTAATATCCCACTGGCTGATCACTTCACCAATACTGTCACCCAGCACATGGTGACACTTATCGCGCAGCAAGCCTGCTTTATTCAGCTCCGCTAGTATACCCAGTACACCGCCTGCCCGGTGGACATCTTCCATATGATACTGCGGAGTAGCCGGAGCGACCTTACACAGATGGGGAACCTCCCGCGACAGCCTGTCGATATCCGCCATGGAAAACGGGATTTCTCCCTCCATCGCGGCTGCCAGCAGGTGTAAAATAGTATTTGTCGACCCACCCATAGCAATATCCAGACTCATGGCATTTTCAAATGCCTCAAGATTGGCGATATTGCGTGGCAGCGCGCTGCTATCATCATTGCCGTACCAGCGCTGACATAGCTCTACGACTAAACTGCCGGCACGCTTAAACAACCCTTCACGGTCGGCATGGGTAGCCAGCATAGAACCATTACCCGGCAGCGCCAGTCCCAGCGCTTCGGTAAGACAATTCATAGAGTTGGCGGTAAACATACCAGAGCAGGATCCACAGGTTGGACAAGCAGAGCGCTCAATTTCGGTGCTGTCTTCATCGCTGACGCTGTCGTCTGCCGACGCCACCATGGCATCCACCAAATCAAGCTTGATAAGACGATCGGAAAGCTGCGTCTTTCCGGCTTCCATCGGGCCGCCGGAAACAAAGACCACCGGAATGTTCAGGCGCATGGCGGCCATCAACATTCCTGGTGTAATCTTGTCGCAGTTTGAAATGCATACCAGAGCATCGGCACAATGGGCATTAGCCATATATTCCACAGAGTCTGCTATGATTTCCCGTGAAGGTAAGCTGTACAGCATTCCGCTGTGGCCCATGGCAATGCCATCATCCACTGCAATAGTATTAAATTCTTTCGCTACGCCGCCCGCCTCTTCAACACTGCGGGCGACCAGTTGTCCCATGTCTTTAAGATGCACATGCCCCGGTACGAACTGCGTAAAGGAATTGGCGACGGCAATAATGGGCTTTCCAAAGTCGGTATCTTTCATACCTGTGGCACGCCAGAGTGCGCGTGCCCCTGCCATATTTCTTCCCTGGGTGGTGGTTGCAGAACGTAATTTGGGCATAAATGCTCCTAAGATCAGGGGTTAATCATAAACTGGCGTTAACCAGTTCCATTTATCTTCTGTGGTGCCATTGAACAGGCCAAAGAATTTTTTCTGGACGGCTTCGGTTATTGGCCCACGGCCGCCGTTACCCACCGGTATGCCATCAACACTGCGTACCGGTGTTACTTCAGCGGCGGTACCACACATAAGAATCTCGTCCGCCAGATACATGGCTTCACGAGCAATATTTTCTTCACGCACCTCGTAACCCATGTCACGCAGCAGCGTCATCACGGTATCCCGAGTTATACCGGGCAGAATTGCCGCTGTTTTTGGGGTGGTGGTAACAACACCATTGCGAATCACAAAGATGTTTTCTCCGGCGCCTTCACTGATATAGCCATTGCGATCAAGGGCGATGCCCTCGCCATAGCCATGACGCCGCGCTTCCATGGAAATTAGTTGTGAGGACAAGTAATTACCACCAGCTTTGGCGCCTGTTGGCATTGTGTTGGCCGCCAGACGGTTCCAGGATGAAATGCCGGCATCGACACCATTTTTTATTGCCTCATCACCCAGATAAGCGCCCCACTCAAATGCTGCGATGGTCAGCTCAGTTTCCTGGCCAAACGGAACCTGAAGGCCCATGCCGATATCACCGTAAAATGCGATAGGACGGATATAGGCAGATTGCAAATTGTTTTTTCGAATGATGGCCAGGGTCGCTTCGTTAACCTGATCCAGCGTGTAAGGAATTGTCATACGATAGACTTTTGCCGAATCAAAAAGGCGACGATTGTGCTCCTGCAGGCGGAACACACAAGTACCTTTATCTGGCGTTTTGTAAGCGCGGATCCCTTCAAAAACTGAAGAGCCGTAATGAATAGCATGAGTCATTACATGCACGGTGGCCTCTTTCCAGGGTTTGATTTCACCGTTAAACCAAATGTATTCAGCAGGTTGCTTAGCCATGTTTATTCCTTATCTACGGGGCATGATTGCCCGGGAACTGCGAAAACTGCAGTAAATTAAATGTTCAGCGCAAATGATACAGCAGCAGAATAAAAAGGCCCAATGGGGAACCATTTTAAGCTATCCGAATGGACAGCATTTTTTACATTTGGCTAACTTTTACGGCGCAAACAAGGAAGTGAGCTCCCGAAACAGGGAGATACCTGATGAAAAACTGCGCGACTACGCAGATGCAGATGTTCGGAAATTTTTTGGCGTGAGCGATGTTTTTGCTCGATTGTTACAGGCTGGCTGACCCGTAACAAAACGCGTAATTAAAGAAATAGCACGAAACAGTGGTCTTTTTCAACCAATTTAGCCAGACTATTCTTTTTATTATCTGCCAGAAGGTCTTCCTGAATGATTGAAAACTGGGTCCATGCACTGAACTTGGCCGGCGTTGCGGTGTGTGCAATTTCCGGCACACTTATGGCTTATCAAAAGCGAATGGATGGGTTTGGTGTCGTACTACTGGCCTCGGCGACCGCTATCGGTGGCGGCACATTGCGGGATATGATGCTGGATTTACCGGTTTTCTGGATTGAAGATACTGATTATCTGTACGTTACTTTTGCCGCAGCCTTTATCACTATTATCTGGCTGCGCCTTACGTCAATGTTTCCGTATCACTATCTGCTAGTTGCCGATGCTTTCGGGCTCGGGCTGTTTAATGTTGTGGGAATTGAAAAGGCATTAAGTATCGGCTCGGGAATGGCCGTAGCCATTGCCATGGGTACCATTACCGGTGTGTTTGGCGGGCTGACGCGCGATGTAATCTGCCGGGAAGTCCCTCTGGTACTCAACGGTGAATTATATGCCATTACCTGTATTGTGGGCGGCGCGGCCTATGCGTTGCTTTACTATCTTAACCTGCCTGACACCTGGTGCGTAACGGCCGCATTGGCCACGACGGTAATTTTACGCCTGGGCGCAATGCGCTGGCACTGGGAGTTGCCGGTATTTAAGAGCGAGTAAAACCGCCCAACAGAACAGTTCCGGAAACAGCACCAAGTTTATAAAGTGTAGCTTTTTTGCGGATGAGCATTATGGGCTATGCAATTGTAAACACCCGGGCGGGCGAGGGGGTAGGCGCGCCTCCGGTGCAGGTAGAAGTACACCTAGCCAATGGTTTACCAGCGTTTCATTTGGTAGGCATGGCCGAAACCTGTGTTAAGGAAGCAAGGGACCGGGTTCGAAGTGCGTTGATCAACAGCGGCTTTGAGTTTCCGGCCCGACGCATTACCGTAAACCTGGCGCCGGCGACTATTCCTAAACATGGCGGACGTTATGATCTACCCATTGCCATTGGGATCCTTATTGCCGCTGGGGCGCTGCCTGCCGACTGCGCCAGACAGTATGAGCTTATCGGCGAGCTGGGACTTAACGGCAACCTGAAGTCCGTGCGCGGTCTTATTCCGGCATTACTGGCAGCCAGAGATACAGAGCGTCATATCATCTTCGCGGCAGAAAATGCCCAGGAAGCCTCCCTGGTCGAAAAGCTAACCCGATATGCAGCCACTAGCTTGCTGAGTGTTTTCAATCATTTAAATCATACTGAAAAACTCAGTGCGCTGCCGGACAGTGGCGTGCAGCACTGCGAAGAAAACTCACCACGCTGGGATGATATCATCGGCCAGCATCAGGCAAAACGGGCGTTAATGATAGCCGCGGCTGCCCGGCACCATATTCTGTTTGTAGGCCCGCCAGGAACCGGTAAAAGTTTACTGGCCAGCCGCTTATTATCGTTGCTGCCGCCCCTTAGTGTGGATGAGGCTCTGCAGGTTGCGGCTATTGCATCGGTCAAAGGGATTCCAATCGATCCACGAACATTATTTTCGCGCCCTTTTCGCGCGCCGCATCACACCAGTTCGGCTATCGCTTTGACTGGCGGCGGCAGTCAGCCCTTGCCTGGTGAGGTTTCACTGGCCCACCAGGGCGTCCTGTTTTTAGACGAGTTACCTGAATTCGGCCGACGGGCCCTGGATGTGCTGCGCGAACCATTGGAAACGGGTGATATTTGTATCAGTCGAGCTCAGGGCCAGGCGGTTTATCCTGCACGCTTTCAGCTGGTAGCGGCAATGAACCCAAGCCCTACCGGCGATATTCATGATGGCCGCACCTCACCGGACAGTATTTTGCGCTACATTAATCGTCTTTCCGGCCCTTTTTTAGATCGCATTGACTTACAGGTTAATGTCCCGCGCCTAGACGATTACCTGCTTGGTAACCCCACCCCTGATAAAAACGATACGGCCAGACAGGCCCGGGAGCAAATTATCCAGGCTCAGCATACTCAGCTATGCCGACAGGGTAAGCTCAACAGCGCGCTGCAATCAGCGGAGCTTACTGACGTATGTGGGTTATCCGCAAGTGATTTACACTTTATTCAGCGTGCCGCTAAACACCTTAAACTGTCCATGCGGGTATTTCATCGCACACTGAAAGTGGCCCGGACTATTGCCGATTTAGAAGATAGTCAGACGGTACAACAGGCGCACATCAGTGAAGCATTGGGCTACCGGGCACTGGACAATATTATTGCTCAGCTTAGCTCCAGCTGAAACAGTGCGTTTATAAGGGGCTCGTCGCGACGATGACTCAGACAGCATAAACCAAGCTGATACGGCTCGATACTGTCCACGTTTATGCGAGTGACCTTGGCTGACATGCTGGAGTGATCCAACACCACCTGAGGAACAAACCCGATACCACATTCAAACGCCACCATACTCACGATAGCCTCGTTGCCGCCCACAGAAGCATAAACATTCGGTCTGATACCCGCTTCGGCAAACCAGTGATAGACAATACGTCGTGTCGGGCCATACTCCGGCATCACTACCTGATGATGCCGCCAGTCAATATCCGACAGTTGGCTGATGCCCCAGTTTCTGGGCACGATAAGATCGAGGGGAATACTGTCCAGCGGCGCAAAACTCAAATCACCGGGAAAGTCTGGCGTGTGAATGGCAATACTCACATCACAGGCTTTTTGCTTAACCCGGTCGATGGACAAAGCCGGATCGCCGGTAATTAAACGGATATCTACCGCCGGATGCAAATTGCGAAATGCCCTTAACAGGTTCGGCAGGTGACTCTGACTGGCCGTCACTGAACAGAACATACTGAGCTGACCTTGTAATGTTTGCGACGTTTCGTGCAATTGGGCGTGCAGGGTCTGCCACTCTTTTACCACCCGCCGGCTAAACATCAGCAACTGTTGACCAGCAGGAGTCAGTGACACCTGACGATTGTCGCGTACAAATAAGGCTGTGCCGCATTCCTGCTCCAGACGCTGCACCGTGCGGCTTAACGTCGATGCAGATACATAGGTGGCTTTGGCGGTTTCTCCAAAGTGCAGCGTATCGGCCAGATGATTAAATAACTGCAGGCTTTTAAAATCCATGATGTTGCAAAAAGTGAAACGTGGTCTTGCAAATATATCATTTTTCAAAACAAAAGCGATGGGCTAGTCTTCATAACAAGTCGTCACAGACGAGGTCTTCCGGGGTTGGCAGCCACCGGGATTGATGAAATAAACAAGATGTTCGGAAATCTTATGGCTAATTATTTCAATACATTATCGTTACGTCAGCAGCTGGACCAGTTGGGTCGCTGTCGCTTTATGAACCGTAGCGAATTTGCTGACGGTTGCCAGTTTTTAAAAGACAAGCGCATCGTCATCGTTGGTTGCGGTGCACAAGGCCTGAATCAGGGTCTTAACATGCGCGACTCAGGACTGAATGTTTCTTATGCGTTAAGGCAGGCAGCAATAGATGAAAAACGTGATTCGTATCAGCGGGCCACAGAGAATGGGTTTACCGTGGGGACATATCAGCAGCTAATTCCCGAAGCGGATTTAGTTTACAACCTTACCCCTGATAAACAACACGCCAGCGTTGTTGAAGCGGTGATGCCGCTAATGAAAGACGGTGCGGCGCTGGGGTATTCCCATGGCTTTAATATTGTTGAAGAAGGTCAGCAAATTCGTCAGGACATCACTGTTGTTATGTGCGCACCTAAATGTCCGGGCACTGAAGTACGAGAAGAATACAAGCGAGGTTTTGGTGTACCCACACTGATTGCGGTCCATCCGGAAAACGATCCCAAACAAGAAGGCTGGGATATTGCAAAAGCGCTGGCCAGTGCCACAGGGGGCGACCGTGCTGGCGTACTGGCTTCGTCCTTTGTGGCCGAAGTAAAATCAGACTTGATGGGCGAACAAACCATCCTTTGCGGTATGCAGCAGGTGGCTGCAATACTGGCTTTTGAAAAGATGGTTGAAGACGGTATCGATAAAGCCTACGCCGCTGCGTTGATTCAGTATGGTTTGGAAACTATCACCGAGGCACTGAAAATCGGTGGGGTGACCAATATGATGGATCGGTTATCGAACCCGGCTAAATTGAAAGCCTACGATTTATCAGAAACACTGAAAACCACGTTGCGCCCTCTGTTTGAAAAACATCAGGATGACATCATCAGCGGAGAATTTTCCCGGAATATGATGCAAGACTGGTCAAACGGCGATGCGAACTTGCTTAAGTGGCGGGAAGAAACCGGCGAAAGTGCCTTTGAACAAGCCCCGGTTTATGAAAGCAAAATCTCTGAGCAGGAGTTTTTCGATAAAGGAATTTTATTGGTTGCAATGATAAAAGCGGGTGTAGAGCTGGCGTTTGATGTGATGGTAGAGGCCGGGATTCTGCCTGAATCAGCCTATTACGAATCACTGCACGAAACACCTCTGATCTCTAATACCATCGCGCGCAAGCGTTTATACGAGATGAATGTGGTCATTTCGGACACCGCAGAATACGGTAACTATTTATTCGCTAATGCTGCGATTCCGTTGCTTAAAGAATCGTTTATGCCGGGTATTACCACTGAGGTCATCGGCAAAGGCCTTGGACAGCAAACCAATCAGGTGGATAACCGCCGACTGGTGACCGTAAACCATGCTATCCGACAGCATGGTGTAGAAACGGTAGGTGAAATCCTACGCGGGTATATGACTGACATGAAAGCCATTGTCCGCGAGTAACAGTTTCTGTCGTTAGGTGCTTTTAGAAGCCCTCTTGCCCGGCCAGTTTGGCCGGGCTTTTTTATATACCGTGAGAGAATAACGTCTTAATCGGGTTGAATCTCATGGCGCTCTTTTTCAGCAAAATATACTGCGGCGGCAGCCAGCATGAAAAAGATTAAAAAGCCAATACCAATGGGATACAGGTTGGAGGTTAAAAAGCTATCGATACTCAGGGCGACAGGAACAGCTATCAGGCTGGATAGTGAACCGATGATAGCGGCGCCCAACCCTGCCATTTCCCCTAATGGTTGCATCGCCATTGCATTGAGATTGCCGAATAAAATACCGACGAAGAAAAAGCCAACAAACATCGTACTGATGGTGATAACCAGCGGCGGCAGTCCATCGAAAGCCAGTAAAATCAAGTTAAACAGCAAGGCAAAGGAAAGTACCCCTACCAACGCGATTCTCACCAGCTTACTCATACCAAAGCGCATGACCATAGTGCCGTTGAAAAATGAGGCCAGACCAATTGAAAATGCCAGTGTGGCAAAAATATACGGGAACATCACACCTGTATCATAATATTCCTGAAAGATTGTCTGAGAAGCACTTAGATACGCCAGAAACGAGCCAAAGATACACCCCATGGCCAGTGTATAACCAATTACGGACATGTGGGTAAGCACAAATTTAGATGACCGCCCGAATTGCTGCCATGAGAACGGCTCTCGCCTGGCTTTAACCAGTGTTTCTGGCTGACGCCAGAAGTACCAGCCACCGGCCAGCACCGCAACAATCAAAAACAAACTGAAAATATGACGCCAGGTAAAAAACAGCAGTACCGCCTGGCCTACCATTGGCGCCAGCATAGGCACCAGAATAAACACCATCATTATAAACGACATGACCCGTGCCATCCCGTCACCCACATATAAGTCACGAATGATAGCCATAGCTGCAATACGGGGGCCCGACACACCAAAAGCCTGGATCAGGCGACCTGCCAGCATAGTATTCATGTCGTCTGCCTGCATACATACCAGCGAGCCGATGGCAAATATACACAATCCCAGTAAGATGGTTTCCCGGCGGCCGCGACTGTCTGAATAAGGCCCGAAAAACAGTTGTCCGAATGCCATACCGCCAAAAAATACCGACACAATCAGATGCGCATCATGTTCATTTTGCGCATTAAGTGCCTCGCCAATTTGAAGCAGCGCTGGCAGCATTGCATCAATACTTAGCGCTACCAGCGAGGTCATCAGCGCCATGAGCGCCACAAATTCCTGTAGGGCCAGAGTTGGTGTGGCTTTGGTATCAGTAGCAGGCTTCACGGAGCAGTTCCTTATCGGGAGTGAGCATAAAAGGGACCTACCCAAAAGGCGTCAGTGTACATCAAATGCGTTTTTTAAATAGCGCAATTGCTACTGATTACAGAAAGATAACGGTAAACCGTGAAAACAACTAAAAAACCGACGGAAACCGTCGGTTTTTATATTTAAAGGTAGCGATTTAAAAAGGTATCCATTTCGGCAAAAAACCGATGACGATTACGCTGAATCGACAAGTAGTGGTCTCCGGCCTCGAGTTCAACATACTTAAAAGCCGGATGCTCGTTGTCTTTTAGCGCTTCTGCCATACGCCGGCTATGCGTTACATACACACTACGATCCTCTTCACCGTGAACCAGTAACACCGGGGTTTTGATCTTTTTGGCGTGGTACAACGGTGAGCGGGCTTTTAAATCCTCCCTGTCGTCACCTATCTGGTTCTGGACAAATGCATGATTAAGAAAATACCGTGAATTACGCTCTAAGTAAGTCAGATCAGATACCCCGTTAACACTGACGGCACATGCAAATAAATCCGGCGTCTTGACCGTTGCCATCAGTGCGGCATAGCCGCCATAGCTGCCGCCTACAATACATATTTTTTCGTTGTCGGCATGACCATTTTCAATCATCCACTGTGTAGCGTCAGTAATATCGTCCTGCATCTGCAACCCCCAGCTTTTCATCTGAGCGTTGGCGAACTCATAGCCGTAACCTGTTGAGCCACGAAAGTTAGGCCGCAAAACCGCATACCCGCGACTGGTAAAATAGGCTATCCAGTAGTTGAACCCGTCAACGTCCCGGGCGCCAGGGCCCCCATGTGGATGAATGATAGTAGGATATGGTGGTTTGCCTCGGTTCGGTAAGGTCAGATACGCTTCGATTTCTAACCCGTCCCGCGCCTTGTAGGTTATTTGTTTATTCTCGGGAATATTCAAGCCCACCAGCTGCGGGTAGAGATTAAATAAGCCATCAATTTTTTGGGTCTGGGTATTGCCAAGACTCAGATAAGGTGGTTCGCCCTGGGTTTCTGAATGCAGAATATAATGCGTTTCATCTGCACTGAAGCTAAGGATGGTATTGGTAAACTCCGGTAGCGCTTCGTCTAACATTGTCTGCAGTGAAGCCCAGCGGGGCTGCCAGTAATATTCGCCGTTATCTGCCTGGGTATGAGTGATTCCTATGGCCTCGCCGGTTTTAGGTGAATAAATAAGACTACCGTCAACATCATAATTTTCATCAGCATAAACCAGCTCGCTTTCACGAGTATCCAGCTGCATTTTGTACAGGGCCAGGTAATCGCCGTTGTAGGCAGCGTAATAAAGGATGTTTGGATCAAGACCAAACCCTTTTGGATAAAAGCCTTTTTCATTCATTTTGTTGTATGAAAAAAGTGTCTTCCAGTCAGAGTCTTCATTGTCCCGGATGAGTACCCGGGTATCGCCATTGTCATAGTCTACGGCAATACCCAGGCGAAGCGTTGACTGCTGATCAGTCATCCACTGACGAACCTCCCGCTTGCCCCGGGTAATACGGGTGCGGCTGTAGTCGTTTACATTGACCTTATAAACTGACGGTTGCGCAGGCATATCTGTATCCACCTGCATCATGATATGTTCAGGATCATCGTCCATCCAGTCAATAACGCTGTCGACATACTGAGGGTAGACTTTGATTCTGCCCGAACGTCTTAACCTCTCAACATCAATCACCATACGCGGCTTTTCATCCGGTTTGGTGTAATCCATGATGTACATGCGGGTTTTGTAGAAGCGGGCTTGTCGCTGCTTTTCTTCGTACAATGCACTGATGGCCAGCTGGTGATTATTGACCCAGCGATACCAGTTTATTTTCACTTTTTCATTATCTGAACGTAATAAATAAGCGGTCTTGCGCTTGTCAAAGTCATACACCTGCAATATCGCAAGCGCTTCACCTTTTATTGTTACATTGTGCGTATACGCTATGCGACCGCCATCTGGCGATAAGCGAACTTTTTGTATTTTGGGCAACGCACTAAAGTCAGTGACCGGTGGCGGTTGGTATGTTTCAGATAAAACTGATGAGCAAAAAAATATTGCCAAAAACAGGACCAGATGCCTGATATTCTTGAATCCTTTCAAGGGTTCTTCCTTATAAACGTGGTATTTTGCAGTTACACCGCAAATCCATGCGATGTATCGCAGCTGATCTTCGCAAGGGCCAAAGCGATAATATACTAGAGTCCTTAGTTCAATCATCGTATTGTACCGGCCTCAAATTTATCACTATTGGACTGTTGCTAAACAATCAGTCTGATTAGTGCCTCAATAACAATGCTGTTATTCACCGATACGCCTTTAAGGACTATAAAGTAAATTCATGCCTCTGAGAAAGTATTATAAAACCCGCTGTCTGATTTTATTGGTGGCACTCCTGCCGTGGCAGGCGCTGGCTGAATTAACATTTTCCATAGACGGTATTGATGACGATGAGATAGAGGACAATATTCGGCTGCATCTGAAAAGCATTAATATTAGTCAGGATGCATTAAGTGACCCGTTCTGGCAGGAAGAAATCAGTAAGACCGTCGCCACAGCAGTCGAACCTTTTGGTTACTATAACAGCACAACGTTGATTGAAACTACCGAGGATGGTGATGTTGAACTTACTGTTTCACTGGATACACCGTTAAAGGTCACTAATATCACGCGGGAAATTATCGGCGCAGGTCGCGCGGATAAAACGTTTCGCAAAACCTTTAACAGTTTCCCGCTGCAAAAAGGGGATGTGCTTTTACAGCCAGAGTATGAGCAGTTCAAATCGCGAATGTTTAACTATGCGCTTAATCACGGGTATTTTGATTTTCACTGGCAGGCAACCCGGCTGGATTTAGTGCGGGAAGAACGAGCCGCCAATATTTTGCTCATCGCTCAAAGTGGCCCTCGTTATGAATTTGGCGAGATTGCTATTAACGGTCAGGACAAAGCCGCTTCTATCGTAGAGCAGCTCAAACCGTTTGACGTCGGTGAGCCGTATACCGCCGATCAGTTAACTGAATTTAATCGCAGGCTCAATGCTACAGGGTATTTCTCCCGAGTAATTGCCCGCCCGGTGGTCAGTAAAGCACAGGGAACAAGGGTACCCATTGAAGTAACGCTGGACCATAAACCCCGCGATAATTTTAATATAGGTATCGGAGCGGCAACAGATACAGGTCCGCGCTTGCGCCTGAAGTGGGAACGACCCTGGGTCAATGATGAAGGTCATTCAGCAAATGCAGAGTTATTTATTTCTGCTCCGGAACAATCAATTACTGCAGACTACCTCGTGCCCATGGGTGATTTAAAAAATGATTATCTGAAGTATGAGGCGGGTTATCAGTTTCTTGATTACAGCAACACAAATACGGAAAGCGAAACACTATCGTTGTCTGTGCACAGGCTGATACAGCAGGCTGACTCCCCGTGGCAAAGTGATTATTCGACCACACTGCTGCGTGAAAAGTATGAGGTAAATGATGATCCCAGTCAGACCACCCAGCTGTTACTGCCCGGCTATGCCCTTCAATATCTGACGAAAGATGATCCACTGAATATCAGTCGTGGCACTTATTTTAGAGCCGGCGTGCAAGTTGGTCGCGAGGATATTGGATCGGATATTGATATTATCAAGGCCTCGGTGGAAGCAAAGTTCATTCGTACTATCGGCAAGCATCGGTTCATGGTGCGTTCTGAAATCGGTGCCATCAAAACCGACAGCTTTACCGAAGTTCCGGCCTCCGTGCGATTTTATGCCGGCGGAGACCAGAGTGTACGGGGCTTCGGATTCCGGGATATTTCACCGGCTGGTGAAATCTTCAATCCGGTACTAGGCGCAATTCAAGAGTCAGCGGGGGCCAGGTACCTGGCTACCATGGGCAATGAATACGCTTATCAGGTGGCCCCAAACTGGCGAATAGCCGCATTTGTTGATGTGGGGGTTGCGACCAACGAGTTTGAAGAAGACCCTTCCTACGGTGTCGGCCCGGGCGTGCATTGGCTGTCTCCTATCGGACCGGTGCGGCTTTACATAGCCAGAAGTTTTTCACCGGACGAAAAAAACTGGCGAATCCATTTTATGCTGGGGCCTGAATTATGAGAAAACGCTCTGTCGCACTGTGGATTACTGCGCCGTTCATACTGGTTCTGGTGTTAGTTGGTGTATTGATCAGCCCTTTGGGAAGCCCGCTGTTGGCAAATATCGGCGCGGCCCTGGTTGAAGATCTTGAAATTGAAGCGATTTCCGGTTCGCCATTAAGTGACTTTACGGTAAACGGGTTATCCTGGCACAACCCGCAATGGAAAGTGGAAGTCAAAGAAGCCTCGATTAATCTCGTACTGGGCTGTTTTCTTTCAAAAAAAGTATGTGTCGATACACTTACGACCCAGGGGGTCACTGTCACGCAAACCGGTGAGGCAGCTGAGCAGGAGCCCCCTTCTGACGAGACTGGTTTTGCCATGCCTGTTACCGTCATTATTAATCAGGCATCCTTTAAAAATACGACGGTGAACATGCCGGGCCAAAAAATTTCTCTGGCGTCGCTATTTGTCAGCGGACGCGCGGCAGATAAAATTACCCTGGACCCGGTGGAACTTGAAGGGCTATTTATTGATATACCTGCCACTGCAAAGCCAGACGCACAGACGCCACCCAGTAGTTACGCACTCAGTTATTCAGCGCCTGAACTGCCTGAGATAAAAACGCCTATCCCCATCCAGGTGTCATCCCTTAGTTTGAAAAATGCACAGCTTCAAACCGGTGATGAACCGCAAAAACTGAACCTTCTCAGTATCGATAATTACCAGTTTACTGATTATTCCATGCAGCTAAGCCGGTTACACGTGGAACATGAGATGGGCCAGGCCGATCTGTCGCTGGCCGTTACGCTTCAGGATAAATATCCTCTTGAGACCAACTTAAATGCACGATTCACCCTGCCTGATGGTCAATCTCAGCAGGTTAACGTTACGCTCAATGGCATGTTGTCAGCACTGGATGTGAGTGTAGTGGCCACCGGTCAGTATCAGGCTGACCTGCAGTTAACAGCCGATATTTTAAACGACCAGCTACCGGTCGACATGAAGGCGACCTGGCCACAGCAGCCGCTTCCTGGTCTGCCCGAGGGCAATGTGTACAACGGTCAAATCACTGCTCGCGGTGAAATGGGCAACTATCAGATTACTGGGAGTACAGCGGTCGATGCACCCGAAATAGGCCGCGTACCGCTGGATGTAGATATTGTACTTAACCGCAAAAATATCACCGTAAATTCACTGGACGCAGACTTATTGAACGGCTCTGTCAGTAACAGCGGTACCTTATACCTTGACGAGGCTATTAGCTGGTCAGGGACTACCAAGCTGAAGAACATCTCAACGACTTCTCTTGTGAGCAGCGGTCCTACCGACTTATCCGGTCAGTTCACCAGTTTAATGCAATATAACAGTAAAGGCATTCAGGCCAGCTTAACCGATATCAATATAACCGGCTTGCAGGGTGGGTTTGACTTAAGTCTCAGCGGCTCTGCGGTATACTCCGGCCCGAACGAAATTCTGGTGACGTCGATTCAGCTTACCCAGGGTGAAAACCAGGCTGAGATTGCCGGACAACTGATTAAGAACCGTTTACTTAAAGGCACCGTACAAGCGCAACTGACTCAGCTTACCGCTATCTACCCGGGCTTAAGCGGTTCAGTAACTGCCGATATTGATATCTCCGGAGAGTGGCAGGACCCCGGCGCACAGGGCAGTGTCGCGCTCAACGATCTTCAGGTGCCCGCCTCGTTAAATCCCTCACTGGCACAACAGGGGCCGTTAAGTGGTGAACTTTCGGTCAGCGGTAAATTATCTGATCATCATGTGGAAACCAGCGTCAATTTGCCGGAACACGCCCTGGCTGTCGTCATTGATGGTGGTTGGGAAGGTGAGCGTTGGAAAGGTACATTATCTGACAGCACTATTGGTATTTTCTCCACACGCTGGGAATTAGGCTCCCCGTTTACCGTCGCGGTGCGGCCTTCGCCCTTTAGTACCAAGATTACCGCACACTGCTGGGAGTCGCGCAAAGAAGGTCAGCTGTGCGTAAATGATTTGCTGTATAAAGACAGCGTCGCCAGATGGGATATCGATGCCAGTAAACTGCCTGTCGGCCTGTGGGCCAGTGAGTTTTTAGGCGATATTGTTCCTCAGCCGCCAGAGGCTACCGCCTCCCTTGCTACGCAGGGCAGAATGCGCGATGGCGAACGGCCTCAGGGTATTTTCAATTTCAATGTGACACCGGCGACGTGGAAGCTCGGTGAAAATGGTAACGTCGCCATCGAGGTTGATGCGATTGAAGCCAGCGGTGAACTCAAAGCCGATGAACTGGTGGCATCGGCAAGCCTTAAAAGTGAACAGTTAGGTGATATTGTCGCTCACATAACGACCCAGCCATTTGCTTCGACACCTACGATTGATGGCAATATCAGGCTGGACAATATCAATGTGGCACCACTGAAGCCGATATCACCTGCGATCAGAGAGCTGACCGGTTCAATCAACGGAGATATTGCACTTGATGGCAACCTAACAGCCCCGCAACTAAACGGCGATTTAAAGCTGGCCAATGGCAATATTGATATTGAAGATACCCCGGCGGCTATCAGTGACTGGACCCAGGATATTCGTTTTAAGGGAAACCGTGCTGAATTTGACGGTCAGTTTGCGCTAGGACCGGGAACAGGCCAACTGCAGGGCAGCATCGACTGGAGCTCGCCGCAACAACCCGAAATTACGCTAAGCCTCACCGGAGACAGACTGGAAGTTCAGCAACGTGATATCACCTTACGGGTATCACCGGATTTAAATGCCACCGTCTCGCCAGAAGCCGTTAAAGTTAGCGGCGAGGTGAGAATTCCGTGGGCCAGAATCAAAATCGAAGAGTTGCCGGAAAGCGCGGTAGCGCCCTCAAAAGATGTGCATTTGCGCGGCGAGCCCCCCAGCGAAGACCCACTGAGTATTGTTAATGCGGATGTGGATGTCATCATTGATGATAACAAAAGTGGCGAAGTGAAGGTGGAAGCCTTTGGCTTGACGGCTAATCTCACTGGCCACCTGCAAGTAAAAACGCAACCTGCACTGGTCGGCTATGGTGCTCTTCAGGTGATGGATGGCCGGTTTCAGGCCTATGGCCAGGACTTAATTATCCGGACCGGCGAAGTGCAGTTTAACGGCCCGCTGGACCAGCCCAATTTACTGGTGGAAGCGATTCGTCCCCCGGCTAAAACCGACGATGGGGTTATTGCGGGGGTCCGTATAGACGGTATGGCCGACAGCCCCAATATCAGTATATTCAGTAACCCGGCGATGGATCAGAGTCGCTCGCTCAGCTATTTGCTCACCGGCAGCGCAGAATTCACCGGTGGGGGGGGAGACACCAGCTACGGGGCTGTCCTGCTGGGACTCGGCCTGTCTAACACGAGCGAAATACAAGGTCAGCTGGGAGAGGCGCTGGGTATTCAGGATTTCAGTATTGGTACTACCGCAGGCTCGGCAGGTAACGACCCTAAACTGTCACTCAGTGGTCAGATTAATGACCGCCTGAGTATTCGGTATAACTTTGATGTCGGATTGAGAAGCGGTGATAGCGCGGCAGAGACAGTCCGTCGCCGCTCAGTGCCGCCTGACCTTGCCCTGAGATATCGCTGGATGCCACAGTTTTATGCTGAGGCTATTCAGACCACCATTGAAGAACAGGCGGTATTTGCGCTGGACTTTTACTATCAGTTCTTCCTGGGTAAGGAGCCAGAAAAAGGTGCGCCCCAGAGTAATCCAACTGAGCAGGAAAATCCGGACAACACAGATAGCGATGAATAGCCACTCTGGATTTCATTAGCGAGGGGCGATGTCTCCGAGTTGTTTCTCAAGCTGGTGCAGCTCCTGTATAAAACGTTGTTGGCGTCTGGTTGCCCATACATAAAAAATAGCATTAGCCAGGCCAGCCGCTGCCAGCGCAATTATGACAGGGACAAACTTGGCTTCAGGTAACTTTCCCGACACATAGAGCCAGCAATAAAACCCAACCAGTAACCCCTGAGCTACCCAGGCTGAGTGCCTGGTAACCCGGGCTATGCGAATGTTGTTTTCAAGCTGGCGAAGAAACACACGCAGATGATCTTGCGTCGCTTTGCCACTAACCAGTGACAGCCGGCGTAACCACGTCAGATAGGCAGTATAGCCTATCGCCATCACACCGATACCCAACAGAAAATAACGCTCAGGGCCGTGAATAACATCCCGCGACCAATAAAAAAGATAAATCAGTGGTATCAGACACAGACAATCCAACAGCAGGTAAAGCCGGTGCTTAATTCTGGCCGAGCGCAAACGCTTTTTAATGATGGCGATATCCACCGGCGTCACTGACTGTGAGTGCCACAATGCTCCTATTTGCTCGTCAAAATCATTCATTCTTCAGCTTCCTTTTTATCGTTACCTTAGCCCGGTTAATCAGCACCCCAACATGGGATGTAGTCAGCCCGCAGACTTCGGCGATTTCCTCATAACTCAGTCCCTCCAGAGAAAGCGTCATAGCCTGACGGCTTTGAATTGGCAGCTGACGGATAACATCAAGTAACTGCTGGCGGATCTGTGCATTCTCAAGCTGTGTAACGGGGCTGGCCTCAGTGTGCCCGCACGCCCAGCTTTGGTTGTCTTCATAACTGTCTGAGGCGGGGTGTCGTACCTGGCGGGCGACATGGGTGACTGCACGATTGTGCGCTACTTTTAAAATATAGGTTTTAATGCTGCTTTTACCCTGATAACGCTGCAAGCTTTGCCAGACGGCAAGACAGATGTCCTGAGTCAGTTCATCGCGCAGAGCGGGCCGTGCTTCATATGAGGCTGCCACCCGCGCTAATATAGCGCCGTATTGAGAAAAAACCTGCTCAAAATCCACGTTTAATTCTGCTTCCTTTCACATTTAGACACATAAGCCAGAGTATCAGTCTGTGAAGGATAATATTTATTACACCTTACCTGTAATAAAAAAGCCGACCTTGCGACTACTTACTCATAACCAACGAAAAATGCGAGGCAGGTATGACATTATTTATTACATTAACATTGATTTTTGGCACTATGGGGCTGGCATATTACCTTGATGCACGGTATGACTGGCAAGTAGTGTCATGGCTCAACGGGCAAGCGTCGAGCCCGTTTTCACCGGATACACAAAAAGCGCGAAGCACCGAGCAGGCGGAGATCACTGCCCTGAAAGCACGAATTGAAACCCTGGAGACCATTGTGACCGACCAGAGTTATGAGCTGAACCAGAAACTAAACCGATTGTAGTTGCCAGGGCGTGGCGACCTAACGGTTCTCAGCAACGAAGCGCTGGACATGTGAGACGGCAATATCCAGTAAACGTTGTCTGGATTCGGTCGCCCCCCAGGCAGCGTGTGGGGTGATAATCAGATTATCCGGCTGAGGGCAGCCCAGTAGCGGATTATCGGCGCTGGGCGGCTCTTCGCTCAATACATCCAGGCCGGCACCGGCAATGGTGCCGTTTTTCAGTGCAGTTGCCAATGCTGGCTCATCTACCAGTGCGCCCCTGGCTGTATTGATTAAAAAAGCTGTGGGCTTCATGTTCGCCAGTGCTTTAGCATCAATGAGGTTTTCGGTCTCTGGTGTAGCCGGACAATGCAGGCTGAGCACATCAGCCTGCGGCAACAGTTCTTCCAGCGGCGGTCGAGGGTCATCGGTGCTGCCGGGCCGGGCGCTGAAAGTAACCCGCATGCCCAGCGCCTGGCAGACTCGCGCAAAGCCTGTGCCCAACTGGCCGCTACCCACAACGACCAGCTGTTTACCGCGCAATTCGCGTATCGGATAGTCAAGCAGGCTAAAGTGTTCCGACTGTTGCCAGTCGCCATTTCGTACCGCGTTATCATAGTGACGAAACGATGTGGTCAGTGTCAAAAGCAATGTCAGGGCATGCTGAACCACAGAGCCGGTGCCATATCCTTCTACGTTGTTAACGGTAATATTGTGCGCGTCGCAGTATTGGATATCGACATTATTTATACCGGTTGCCAGCACCCCGACATAGGCGCAGTGACTGTCGCGAAGCGACGGTGCATCAAGAACCACTTTGTTCGTCAGCACGATATCTGCCTGTTGAATGCGCGACGCTGTCTCCCTGGCAGCCGTGGTATCATAATATGTCCAGGAAACTGGCAATGCCTCCAGCGCCGAAAGATCCAGATCATCAGGCTTCAGAGTGCTCATATCAAGAATAACGCCTTTCATGTTAACTCCCCGGCTAGTTTGTCCAGCTCTGTTTTGATATGCCCGGGTATGGGCACGGCTTTGTCGGTACTGCGCTCTACAAAAACCTGCATGAGCTGGCCGTGGGCGGCACGCCTGCCGTTTTCACCGGCATAAACCGAAACACCAAATGTCACAGTGCTGCGTGCAATCTTTATCACCCGTAACCCGACAAAGACCGATTCAGGATAACTGACCTTTGACATATACTGGCATTGTGAACTGGTGACAAACGGAACAATGGTATCTGAGGCCACAGACAGATTGCAGCGCTCATTTAAGAACTGATTTACCACTGTGTCGAAAAAACTGTAGAAAACCACGTTACCGATATGACCCAGCGCGTCGCAATCTTGCGCCCGAGTGGTTAGCTCGATGTGATAAGGATAATCGGCCAGAGAAGGCGCAAAATCAGTCATAATCAGTCTCTGTCAAATAAATACAGCATACGTCGGCCAGGTCTTAATTCCCACCCTGTAACGCATCAATCTGATTTTTTTTTAAGTGATATTCCGGTCAGCGCCATATCATCGCGGTGAACTACCTCGGCCCCCCGACTGAACCCAAGCGCCGCTTCAAAATCACCACTCGAAAGACCTTTTATAGTAAGTAAGTCTTTACTTGTGTAATTTGTCAATCCTTTCCCAAGCAGTTTTCCCGACGCATAGATTTCTACCGCGTCGCCGCTTTGAAAATCGCCGGTCACACCCACAACCCCTTTAGCAAGCAGCGATGCCCCATGCTGAACCAGCGCATCCATTGCCCCTGAATCAATGTGCAGCGCGCCTCTGACCGTTACGGTATGCTGCAGCCAGAGTTTGCGGGCCTGCGCAGGCGAGCCGCTGGCAGAAAATAACGTGCCATCGGGATTATTGGTCAACAGCGTATTAAAAACTGCCTGCCGGCGACCATTAACGATACAGGTAGTAATACCGCTACTGGTGCAAATACGGGCCGCCTGTAGTTTGGTTACCATGCCGCCGGTACCTACAGATGAGCCAGCGCCTCCAGCCAGCTTCATGATCGCCTCACTGATATGGTCAACCCGCTCAATTCGCGTTGCGCCAGAATGTTTACGTGGATCAGCTGTATACAATCCATCGATATCAGAGCAGATAATCAGTGTATCTGCCTGTGCCACCAAAGCGGTGTACGCAGCCAGGTTGTCATTGTCACCCACCTTCAGTTCATCGACGGATACCGTATCGTTCTCATTTACAATAGGAATCGCTCCGTGTTTTAACAGCTGGTTCAGTGTATTTTTTATATTTACATACCGGGTTCGGTTACGCAGATCGTCGGCGGTTAATAGTACCTGGGCACAGGGTCTGCAAAATAACTGCTGCCAGTTAGCCATCATTTTCATTTGACCAATCGCTGCCATGGCCTGTTTTTCTGCAATGGTCGGGCGGTGAGCCACCGGGATGTGTTGGCGCCCGGCAGCAACACTGCCGGAAGACACCAGAATGATTTCTTTACCAACTTGCTGACACTGACTAATAAACTGCGCCACAGGGGCCAGAAACTCTGTGCTGCATGTTCTTCCGTCCGGAGCTATTAAAGCGCTGCCAATCTTTATGACAGCCCGTTGCCAGGTATGTTGGTTCATATTCGTACGATCAGATCTGCGGGGTGTAACCAGAATACGCCAAAACAGCACTGCTTAAAAAGTATTCATCAAGTTTTTTACTGGCAGTAAGGGTTTGCGGTGAATTTTTAACTTATTGCGGCTAAAACCTGCAAAATTAATTCAAGTAACGATAGAATGGCATATTCGATGCCTCTAACTTAGCAAATATTAGCAAGGAATCTGCATGAGTAAACGACATAACCGTCTGTTCTGGTTGGTGTCTGCCGTATCAGTGATGCTGCATTTACCGGTTGCTGCCAGTTCAGCGATACAACAAACAAAAGGCGACTTCGAAGACAAGTTCCGGCAATTGGATGAAACTTTCCCAACGCCTAACGTTTACCGCAATGCAGCGGGAGCGCCAGGTTATCAATACTGGCAACAACAAGTTGACTACAAAATTGATGTCAGACTCAATGAAAGCGAGCGCCGGATTGAGGCCTCGGAGAAAATTTCTTATAAAAACAATTCTCCGGATACGCTGACTTACTTATGGATTCAGCTTGACCAGAATAAATACCGTGATGACTCCATGTCAGCGCTGACCACCACATTCGGTGGTATCGGCAACCGCGGACCGGCCACCCAGTCAGCTTCTGCAGATGCCCCGGCCAAGCTAAGTATGGGCGCATTACGCCGCCAGCAGTTTGTAGATGATAACGAACTGGGTTACGAGATTAAGCGAATCGCCAACGGTAATGGCCAAAAACTTCACCATGTCGTGGTGGGCACCCTGATGCGGGTGGATCTGGACAAGCCGCTTAAGCCAGGTCAGCGTACCGACCTGGAAATTGATTTTGCATTTAATATTGTCGAGGAAGATGCTGTCAGAGCCCGGGCGGGATATGAACATTTCCCGGATGATGAACGTGAAGGCGGCAATGATATTTTTCTGCTGGCACAATGGTTCCCACGTCTGGCTGCCTACACAGACTATGAAGCATGGACAAATAAAGAGTTCATCGGCCGCGGCGAGTTTACCCTGGAGTTCGGTAACTATGATGTGAATATCACTGTCCCGGCTGATCATATTGTCTCTTCTACGGGAACACTGCAAAACCCTCAGAAGGTTTTAACGAAAACGCAGCGTGACCGTTTGAAAAAAGCAGAAAGTGCTGATCGTCCGGTCTTCGTAGTTACCGCGGAAGAAGCATTAGAAAACGAAAAAGCTGGCACCTCAGACACCAAAACCTGGCGCTTCAAAGCCGAGAATATCCGTGACTTTGCCTGGGCATCTTCGCGCAAATTCATGTGGGATGCACGGGGCTTCAAACAGGACAACGAAGACACGCCACTGGTTATGGCAATGTCTTTCTATCCCAAAGAAGGTGGCGATCTGTGGAAAAAATACTCCACAGAATCAGTGATTCATACACTTGATGTGTATAACCGCTTCACTTTCGATTACCCCTATCCTACTGCGCAGTCTGTCAATGGCCCTGTCGGCGGTATGGAATACCCCATGATTTCATTTAACGGCCCGCGTACTGAACTTCAGGACGATGGCTCACGGACGTATTCTCTGGCAGAAAAACGCTTCTTGATTGGCGTGGTTATTCATGAGGTAGGTCATAACTATTTCCCCATGATTGTGAACTCTGATGAGCGCCAGTGGACCTGGATGGATGAAGGCTTAAACAGCTTTCTTGACGGTGTTGCAGGTCGTGAATGGGATCCTAATATTCCATGGGGTGTAGAGCCTCGGGATATCGTCGGCTATATGAAGTCATCTTCACAGGTGCCAATTATGACACAGTCCGATTCGGTACTGCATTTAGGCCCTAATGCGTATACCAAACCAGCTGTTGCGCTAAACATCCTTCGCGAGACCATTTTAGGCCGTGAGCTGTTTGATTTTGCATTTCGTGAATATGCCCAACGCTGGATGTTCAAACGTCCTACCCCAGCAGATTTTTTCCGCACGATGGAAGAAGCATCAGGGGTCGATCTCGACTGGTTCTGGCGCGGCTGGTTTTACAGCACAGACCACGTAGATATTGCGTTGGAGCGCGTTTATAAACTGCGCCTGGATACAGAAGATCCGGATATCGATTTGCAGCGTCGCCGCGAGGCGGAAATGGAAAAACCGATGTCATTAACCGTAGAGCGTAACGAGCAGGAAGGTCGTAAGCTGTGGGTTGATCGTTTTGACGATATCAAAGATTTCTACGACGAAAATGATCAGTACACGCCGAACAATAAAGATCGCAACAGTTATCGCAAGTTCCTCAAAGACCTGGAGCCGTGGGAACGCAAAGCGTTTGAGCGAGCGGTGCGGGAGGATAAAAATTACTACGTGATGGAGTTTGCTAATAAAGGTGGCCTGGTCATGCCCATTATTCTTGAAATGGAATTTGCCGACGGCACCAAAGAAACCATGCGCATCCCTGCTGAAATCTGGCGCCGGACCCCTAAGTCAGTCTCCAAGCTAATTGTTACCGATAAGGACAAAGAGCTGGTAAGCGCTGTGGTTGACCCGCGTTGGGAAACGGCTGATGTTGATGTAGAAAATAATTACTATCCGCGTCGTATCATTCCTTCGCGCATTGAGGCTTATAAGTCGAAGAAAAGCAGCAGCCGCGTCTCCAGAGATCTGATGCAGGAAAGCAAAACTGAGCTGAAAACCGACGATGACGACGATGACAGCGAAGATGACTAAGAGGTTGTTTAAGCGTACCAAGCAGTGGAGCCTTCTGGCTCTGCTGCTAAGTGTCTGTGCCCAGGCGCAGGCGCATCAGATAAAGGCAGCTATCACTACGGTGCTGTTTAATCCACGCACTGAAAATATCGAAGTGATGCACCGGTTCAACCTGCATGATGCAGAACATGCGGTTAAACGCCTGTTTGATAAGCAGGCTGATATCCTGGACAGTAAGGACACGCAGCTCAAGTTCGCCGAATATGTGGCAAAGCGCTTTGCAGTGCTCAATGCTCAGGGCGAAAAACTGACTTTGAATACTGTGGGTTTTGAAACAGAAGGTAAATTTTTCTGGGTCTATCAGGAAACTGATCAGCCACCGGCTCTAAAAGGTCTGCAAATTCGCCATGATGCATTAAGAGACTTGTGGCCTTCTCAGGTAAACACCCTGAATGTAGAAGGCAAAGGCGATATCCAGACACTGCGATTTGAAGGTAATACTACTCTGCTTAAAGTTGAATTTAACGGGCATCACCACTAAAGTCTTATATTAACATGATTGCAACATCAGCCCGCATTAGCCATGATATCTTTATTATGGCTAACGGGCTGATTTTTTATGAGTGAAGCTGATAGTTTTTCTAACCGAAAAAATGTTATCTGGGTGTATTTATCCGGCGCAATGGCACTGACATTTGTGGTAATGCTGTTTTTGCCGGAGACAGGGACCGGTGGCGCGACCTTATCGCTGTATTCTGCAATGCTGTGGTGCGGAATTTTCGGCGCAGCACTGTTTCGGTATTTGCTGAAAAATACCTGGGTTGGCTTTGCCATTGGCAGCGCAACCGGAATGGTCATTCAGATTATTTCACAACTTTTTTAATATCGATTAGTACGGAAGCTGCATGGTGAACGGCAGCGCCATTTTGCTCTCGGATTTCGGAGGATTGCCGATCATCTCTTCATAAGGTGTATCATGCACCATCACTGACTGGGCAACGACGCATTCTGCAAAAGCCTCGCGGATATGTCCGGCGCTGAAGAAGCGCATAGGGCGGTCTTTTTCGTCATACACAAAGCCGCACTTTTCGCCAATAGTTATTTGTACCAGATAGATATTCATTTCAAACGACTGAACTTCCAGATAGTCAATCGCCGGTGTTCGTTGCATCAAATCCTTATACATAAACTTGTGCATGCTTTATTCCGCCCAAATAATGTTTTGCGTGCTTAAAATATACACAAAGACAGGTGATCCTCGCCATTAAATCTGTGCAACAGTATAGGTAACCTAAGCAAAAGATGTTACGACTGAGAAACCGGGCCCAAAAGAATTTTGACGGTAAAACGATCAAATTCTTCAATTTCTATGTAGGAAAATGAATCAATTATGGAAATTTGCGTTTGTTCGCCCGGCGCTCTTTCGCAACAAGCGCATAGCAAGTATGATTCTTATAAGACATTGTTCTGAGGATTAATTTTATATGGTGGATATGTTATGAGTGACCCGTCAGAAAAACGCAAGGTAGCCCCGCACATTGTGCTGATAGCCATTATTGTCATCGTTATTTTGGCAGTGTTATTCTGGCCTTCTGATGATTCTTCAGATGAAGCAGATGATGCACAAGCCACTGTTGAGCCACAGGAAGCAGCGCCCCCCGTAGCAGATGGCTCGCTGGATGATGAGACCGAAGAATTTGAAGGCGCGCCGGAACCTGAGCCGGTGCAGATCGACCCCGATGCTGAACCTGAGCCAATGCCCGAGCAGGAAGCGCCCGCACCAGAACCAATGGATAGCAGTGATACAGGTATCAAAGAATCAGTTGCCTCGCTGAGCGAGCAGGAAGATATTAATACGTTTCTAGTGGATGAAGGTCTTCTACAACGTTTTGTCGTGTCGGTTACTAATATTGGCAATGAGGAGATGGCTAATCAACAGCCACTGAAAGCCCCTGAGCAGACATTCCGCGTCTATGAACAGGCTGGTAAAGAATGGATTGATGCGGCCAGTTACAAGCGGTACACACCTTATGTAAATATGCTTGAATCCATGGAGAACCAGGAGCTTATTGAGTTGTACCAAAACTATAAACCGCAGATTCAGGAAAAGTATCAGGAAATTGGTAACCCGGATATGCCGTTTGATGAAGTGGCCGTTAAGGCAATCAATGAGTTACTGGATACGCCTGAAGTGCCTGTACCGGTAGAAGTTTACAGTGACTCGGTCGCCTACAAGTATGCAGACCCGCAGCTGGAGAACCTCAGTGCGCCGCAAAAACAATTACTGCGGACCGGCCCTGACAATATGCGTCGTATAAAAGCCAAATTACGGGAAATAAAAGCGATGCTTGAGGATGGTAATGGATCTTAACAGGTTCAGTCAGCAAATTTCGGAGGCTACGGGCGATAAAGCCCGGGCCATCCCTCCGGTCGATAAGTGGGATCCGGAATATTGTGGCGATATGAATATGACTATCAAGCTGGATGGTAGCTGGCATTATGAAGGCAGTCCAATCGGCCGGCAGGCACTGGTCAGGTTGTTTGCTTCTGTTATCAAAAAAGAAGACGACAGCTATTTTCTGGTAACGCCGGGTGAAAAGCTGGGTATTACGGTGGAAGACGTGCCGTTTCTGGTGACTCAGTGGGCAGAAGAAGATGACAGTATTATCTTCACCACTAATGTCGGTGACAGATTTGCGTTATCCTCTAATCATCCCCTTGAGTTACGGGAGCCTCCGGCTGAGCTTGGCGCGCCAGACAGCACACCCATCCCGTACGTTTGTGTCAGAACAAACCTGTGGGCACGCTTAAACCACAATGTTTACTATCAGCTGGTAGAACATGCTCAGCGTCGGCATAAAGACGGAAAACAACAACTTTATGTTACCAGCGAATTTGAACCGTTCGTTATTGGTGAATTGCCCGAATAAATCGTTTTGAGGCGGCTGACCAGTCCGCCTGATCACAATATCTTTACATCTTCCCTGTCTCTCACCTATTGTATCACTACACTCACAACCGGATTATGCATCTATGAAACGTAACCTTTCTCGTCTTTGCCTGTGTTTTGGCAGCCTGATAAGCAGCTGTGTTTATGCAGATACCTTCATCCACGCTGGCCACTTGTTTGACGGTACCAGTGAAAAGCTTCGCAGCGATGTCACCATTGTAGTTGACGATAATAAGATTGTTGAAATCAGAGATGGCTTTGCCCGGCCTGGGGATGAGGACGAGGTTATTGATTTGAAAAACAGTACCGTGCTACCGGGGCTGATGGATATGCACGTTCATCTTTCCTCACAGAGCGAGCAGGGTGCTTATTTAGACCGCTACACCAAAAATGAAGCTGATTATGCTCTGACAGCGGCTAACTACGCTAAGAAAACGTTGCATGCAGGCTTTACCACGGTAAGAAACTTAGGCGACAGCTACAACGAAACCGTAGCTTTGAGAAATGCTATTGATAAGGGGTTGCTGGAAGGCCCGCGTATTTTCACCGCGGCCAAGTCAATCGCCACTACGGGCGGTCACGCGGACCCCAGTAACGGGATGGCTCGCGCTATCAGACCTGATACAGGTCCCACCCAGGGTGTGGTAAATGGCACAGCAGAAGCGCGCAGGGCTGTTCGTCAACGCTATCAGGATGGCGCTGATGTTATAAAGATCACAGCAACCGGCGGCGTACTAAGCGTGGCTAAGAGTGGGCAAAACCCGCAGTTTATGAATGATGAATTATCAGCCATTGTCGAGACAGCCAATGATTACGGTATGACAGTGGCAGTACATGCTCACGGAAAAGAGGGCATGGACCGTGCTATTAAGGCGGGCGTGACTTCCATTGAGCATGGTACATATATGGACGATGAAACCATGCAACTTATGCAGGAGCATGGTACTTACTATGTGCCGACCATCATGGCAGGAAAGTTTGTTGCCGAAAAAGCAAAAATCGATGGTTACTTTCCTGAGCTGGTTCGCCCTAAAGCTCAGAAAATTGGACCACTGATTCAAAATACGTTTGAAAAAGCACACAAAGCAGGTGTAAAAATCGCGTTTGGCACCGACTCAGGCGTTTCCGCCCATGGTGATAATGCCGAAGAGTTTGTTTACATGGTAGAGGCAGGTATGTCACCGGCTGATGCGTTACTCAGCGCGACCCGACATGCCGCAGCACTGCTCAATGTTGAAGACACACTGGGCAGTATTGAAAAAGACAAACTTGCAGATATTGTTGCAGTGCCTGGAAACCCTCTGGAAGATATCAGCGTAATGAAGTCTGTTACCTTCGTAATGAAGGATGGAAAAATCATAAAACAGAAGTAGGAAAAAATGGGAATCAGCGCGCGCTTAAAAGAAAGAACCCGGAAGCTAAAGAATTCAGAGAATATGCTTTCTGGTGTCACTATTGCGTCCATGCTCGAATCTACAATAGTGCCTATTCCTTTAGAAGCAGTGCTGGTTCCATTGATGCAGGTCAGGCGCGACAAGCTTTGGCTTATCGCGCTCATGGCGACTCTGGGTTGCTTGCTGGGTGCTATTATCGGATATGGTATCGGCTATTTTCTGTTCGATCTGCTGGGCGACTGGGTCATAGAGACATTTTCAGACCAACAGCAGTTTGAAATGGTGAAAGAAAAAATGCAAAACCAGGGGTTTTGGTTTGTCTTAACGCTGGGAATTGCACCGATCCCTTTTCAAATTGCGATGTTGGCAGCTGGGGCCACCAAGTATTCAATATTCATGTTTGTGCTGGCTACTGTTATTGCCCGTTCAATTCGTTATTTTGGTCTGGCCATTGTGGTGTATGTTGCCGGTAACCAGGCTGAGGCGCTTATCAGACAATATAAGACGGCAGCGATAGCCACGCTGACAGCCCTTGTACTGCTGCTATGGTATTTAAGTACATTGTTCTAAGCAGTATCTGAAGGTTGTGTTGACTGGAGACTGAAACCACCCTATTATTGATAATAATTCTCATTTACATATAGCGTAATTAAGGAGAGGGGGCAGTGCGGTCGAGTTTCTTAAGTAATAAATACAAGCAGTGGTTGCAGGCACACCCTGACGATGCCCGAGTGCAAAGAACACAAATGCAACAGACTGCCAACCGTTTTTCAGAAGAAGGTGATGAAGCCAGTGCCCTTCACTGTAGCGGCCAGGCGCTTGAAATTGCACAAGCGATTATTCAGGCTCTGCGTGCGCCAGGTGAAAGTACAAATTTGATATCTCAGGACTTTATCGCATATGGCGCACTGGCCATTTATATGGCTAATCATTATAAAGCCACTGGCGAAAAACAGGCTGCTGTACAGATAATTGATGATGCCCAACAACAGCTGATGGCACTTACCCCCCTATATGCCTGTGAGCCGAAAATCGCCCGCTTAATTCAGGCGATTGTACAATCCCTGGGTGACGACCACCAAATACCAGTCACCGGCCCCGACGGACACTATCTGCATTAGGGGGAGATATGGAAGCGCCAGCAAAAAACACCCCGGAAAATGTTGTCCATATCGCCATTGGACTGGAAACTATTCAAGCGCTTTTGGCGCGCCACGCCCTGCATGTCAGTGACTTCTCCTGCGATTCAGAACAGTCAAAAGCGCTCATTCATGAAGCACTTCTTAAGTCTTTAAGAAGTTAATTTATACTTATTGAATATAAAGTAATCATGAAAAGCTAATGCGCCGTAAGTAATTATCTAACGACAATAACTTAACGGAGTATTATTTTGAAAGATAACTGGAAATCCATGCTGGTTTTTGGTGGCTACGCGGCCAAGACCGTCGTGTATTGCTTGCTCGGTCTGCTTATTTTGCAAGCAGCCATCGGCGCCGTAGGATCAAGTACTCCTTCTCAGAAAAATGTGTTTACATCGATTCTTGAGCAACCGTTTGGCCGTATCATGCTTGGCTGCGTCATCGTTGGGATGGTGTGCTACGTAATATGGCGCTTTGTTCAGGGCGCCACCAATATTGATCATCTTGATATGAGTTCAGCCAAAGATGTCATTACCCGCATCTTCTATTTTGTATCAGGTGTTATTTATGCGTTTGGTACCTATCTGGCAATTAAGGTTTTTCAGGGCGTGGGGGGCTCATCAAGTGGTGGTCAGAGCAACAGCGAGCAAATGTCGTCAAGCCTCATGCAACAGCAATGGGGAATCTATCTGGTAGGTGCCGTCGGCCTGATTATTATTGCTTTTGCGTTTATTCAGTTCAAACATGCCATCAAAACTGATTTTATGGATAAGTTTGATGTGCATCGGATGTCAGCAAAAGTCAAAAAAACAGCCCAGGTGGTTGGACGTTTAGGTTTTCTGGCCAGAGGCATTGTTTATATTCTGGTGGGAGGATTCTTTGTGCAGGCGGCTATACAAGCTGATCCACAAGAAGCTGGCGGCTTACAGGAAGCGCTTAGCACTATCACACAGCAAAGCTACGGGCAGATTGGGCTCATGGTCGTAGGCGCCGGCATATTCTTATTCGGTATATTCTGCGCCATTGAAAGCCGCTACCATAAAACCTGAGAGAAAAATGCGTAGCGACAGTTTTGGTACTACGCACTAAGGTTTTGAAGTTTACTTAAATAAAAAAAGGGGCTCATGCCCCTTTTTTTATCAGATACTCGTACGGCAGCTCATCGGTCTGGGCTTTTAGCAGGGTATGCTGCATAAACCGGCAGAAACTGGGCACATCCCGTGAGGTAGAAGGATCATCAGCAGTTATGTAAACCGTTTCACCGTCGGCCATTTTACGAACCTTCAGCCGAATCATCATCACCGGCTCAGGACAGCGCAGGCCTTGTGCATCCAGTTGATAGTCAGCCTGTTGAAAATCGTTGTTTTCGGTCACGCTCAGATTCCATACTCTTCACGATACGCATTTATCGTATTGATACGGGTTTGTTGGGCTGGCTGCTCAGTCAGGTAGCTTACTACATCGGCGAGTGTCACTATCGATATAACTTGGGTAGTAAAATCACGCTCTACTTCCTGAATTGCCGATAACTCGCCCTGCCCGCGCTCCTGCCGATCAAGAGCAATTAACACGCCAGCCAGAGACGCATTGTTCTGCTCGATAAGTTGCATTGATTCACGAATAGCCGTACCAGCGGTAATTACATCATCCACCAGCATAATGCGACCTTCAAGGGCGCTGCCCACCAGATTTCCGCCTTCACCATGAGCTTTGGCTTCCTTACGGTTAAAACAGTAAGGAACATCCAGATCATGGTGGTCAGCTAATGCAACAGCGGTCGTGGTGGCAATAGGAATACCTTTATAAGCCGGCCCAAAGAGCACATCAAACTCAACACCAGCATCGGTCAATGCTGCAGCATAAAACCGGCCCAGCTTAGCCAGATCGCGACCACGATTAAATAAGCCGGCATTGAAAAAATAAGGGCTTTTACGCCCGGATTTTAACGTAAACTCACCAAATTTGAGTACACCACGGGCAATCGCAAACTCGATGAATTCTCGCTGAAACGGTTTCATGCGCATCTCCTTATGCCAGGGCAGCTTTTTGCGCGTCGAACAGTTCACGCAAACCGTGCCTGGCTATCTCAAGCATTTCGTTCATCTCTTCAAAAGAGAATGGTTCACCTTCGGCTGTTCCCTGCACTTCGATCAGTTTGCCGGTTTCTGTCATGACAATATTCATGTCAGTTTCGGCAGTCGAGTCTTCGGTATATTCCAGATCGGCGATAGCAACGCCATTGTGAATACCGACTGAAAGCGCAGCAATCATATGCTTTAGCGGGTTCGCTTTGATGATGCCCTTGGTACGCATATAGGTAAGCGCGTCGACCAGCGCCACACAGGCACCAGTGATAGAGGCAGTCCGCGTACCACCATCAGCCTGAATCACATCGCAATCCAGAGTGATGGTATTCTCACCCAGCAGCTTTAAGTCAAGGGCAGCACGCAGTGAGCGGGCGATGAGACGTTGAATTTCCAGGGTTCGACCACCTTGCTTTCCTCTGGCTGCTTCACGTTGACTACGAGTATGTGTAGAGCGAGGCAGCATGCTGTACTCAGCGGTAACCCAGCCTTTTCCCTGCCCTTTCATAAACCGCGGCACACCCTCTTCCACCGTTGCATTACAAAGTACTTTGGTATTGCCAAACTCAATCAGCACAGAGCCTTCGGCATGACAGGTAAAGTTACGGGTAATGGTAACCGGGCGGATTTGACTGGCAGTTCTGCCACTTGGACGCATAATGTTCTCCTAAGGACGGGCGCAATAAGGCGATAAATTGAGTTGTTAATCAGCGCGAAGTATAACGTATTTGTACCTCAGAGTTGAATGAAAGAAGCGCTAAGTCTATTAAATGCTGGGCAGAAATTGATAACTTCGCGTATGATCAGGATAATCACTTATGCATCAACCAACCATGGATGTCATCTATGATCTACAGTATGACCGCGTTCGCCCGTAAGGAAATTAAACAGGACTGGGGTTCCGTTGTGTGGGAAATCCGCTCGGTAAACCAGCGCTTTCTGGAAACCTATTTTCGCTTACCCGAACAGTTCAGATCATTAGAGCCGATGCTAAGAGAGCGTTTTCGTAAACGTTTGAACCGCGGCAAAGTAGAGTGCAGCTTGCGCTTTACTCCTGCCGACAATGCAGAAGCCACTTTGACTCTGAATGAACAGCTAGCTAAACAGGTTTTGCACGCCGCTGACTGGGTTCAGTCACATGGCCAGTCGACCGGTGTAAATCCAATGGATGTACTGCGCTGGCCAGGTATTATCGCCTCTGAAGAAACAGATATGGATGCGATTCATAATGACAGTCTAAGTGGCTTTGATACGGCGTTGGACGAATTTATCGAAGCCCGCGAAGCCGAAGGTAAGACGTTGAAAAGCCTTATTGAACAGCGCCTGGATAGTATTGAAAGTGAGGTCTCATCGGTAAAGGAAAAAATGCCCGAGATTCTTCAATGGCAACGTGAGCGCATTCAAACCCGCTTTGAAGAAGCGCAGATCGAGCTTGATGAAGGTCGCTTCGAGCAGGAAATGATTATGCTGGCGCAAAAAGTAGATGTGGCCGAAGAAATTGATCGGCTTAACTCACACGTTCAGGAAACCCGCAATATACTTAAAAAAGGTGGCGCTTGTGGTCGCAGGCTCGACTTTATGATGCAAGAGTTCAACCGTGAATCTAACACGCTAGGCTCAAAATCAATCAGCACCGCCATCACCCAGTCAGCAGTAGAGTTAAAAGTGCTTATTGAACAAATGCGCGAGCAGATCCAGAATATCGAGTAAGTCGCGATTATCTCAAGGTAACGTTTAGCTTTTAAAACAATAAGCAGGTAGCCGATACCAACTATCTGACTTTTTATCTGATATTGCTGTTGGAGCTGTTTTCGCAGTCCAATAGCAATATCCACGCTCCATGTTCTCTTCTTAGTATTTTTTGTCCATTTTGCATACCTTATTGCCAATTTATAGGTGTATATACATTTTCAGCGCAGCCGGTTTGTTCTATGGTGAGCGGATAGTGTTACCATCGAGAAGCTAATGCCAAAATTTACTTTGCTGGATGGCGGAATGGGCCGTGAACTGAAACGTTCTGGTGCACCGTTTTGTCATCCTTACTGGAGCGCTCAGGCGCTCATGGAAGCGCCTCAAACCGTCATGGCTACCCATCAGCGGTTTGTGGATGCTGGCGCTGAAGTAATCATAACTAACAGTTATGCATGCGTTCCTTTCCACTTGGGCGAAAACTTGTATAACCAACGTGGTTCTGCACTGACAAGACTCGCTGGCAAGCTTGCTCGCGAGGTGGCAGATAGCGCGTCTTACAACATTAAAGTGGCAGGTTCATTACCGCCGCCAATGGGTAGTTACCGCCCTGATTTATTTGACTCAGCGCGCGCGGTAGAGATTTATCAGATGTTATTGGATGAACAGGCTCCGTATGTTGATCTATGGATAGCAGAAACGATTGCCAGTCTGGAGGAGCTTAGAGCCATTATTCCGGTCGTGACGCAATCCGCCCGACCCTGTCATTATGCATTCACACTTTCAGATAATGCTGAGAAGGACCCACAGTTGCGCTCCGGCCAGTCAGTAGAAAGCGCTGTGGCGCTGGCGTGTGCAGCTGGGGCTGCCGGTATTATGTTCAACTGCTCGGTACCTGAGGTCATGCATAAGGCAATAGAGAAAACGCTCGCCTATTGCCAGGATGAAAGGTCGAACATCGTAGTGGGCGTTTATGCCAATAATTTTGCACCTATTGGTAAAACTCACAGAGCCAACTCTGATGATCTTGCCACTCGCGAACTGAGCCCCCAGGAGTATCTGCATTATGCAAAGCAATGGTATGCTCTTGGTGCTCGTTTTATAGGCGGCTGTTGTGGTATAGGTCCTGAACATATCAAGGTACTGGCAGACTGGAAAAAATCGAACATATAAGCTCACCGTTCAAGTCGATGAGTTAACGCGTTGATATTTAATCATAAACATCTCTTTTTTTAACAGTCAACCTATTCAGGACTTAGGTTGTAACACCAGACGGCCTTGTTCAACCATAAGCTGGAGCGGTACGGTAGAAAGAAAATTGATGGCTTTGTTAGTAGTATCCAGTTCATAAACCGGGTTAGTGCTCAGGTAACTGTTAATCAGCTGCATAAATTCACTGCTTATTGGGGCCAGATTACCTTTGTAGCCACCCGCATTGATGGTGCTGTCGAGTAAAGAAAGCGAGCGCACAAAAATCGCTTTTTTCTCACTGTCATAATAAGGTGTACCTTGTAATTGCAGACTTATTTTTGCCGGGTAACTAAAACCAAAAGCACTCACACTCGCCGTTGCTTTGGTCCCCAGGCGAACAACATCTTTCCCATCTGGCCCGACAGCTACAGTCATCTCATCGACATTGAGGACTAAAGGGATCCCTGCCAGGGATGATTTTTTCTGCAATTTGCTCACCTGTTCATTCAATACCTTCTCAAGCTCGGCATCAGAGACGGTGTAGGATGACAATTGTGAAAGCGTAGCACAGCCACTCAACAGAAAAGCCAGTAATCCGGCAACAATAAATCTCATAGTCATTACTCACTTGGTGTGATTTACACCACAGTGTAACCTGAGGTTAAAGATCAAGTAAAAGCCTTGATGGCTGCTATTTCTAAACGGTATTTATTGGCGTCATCAGGACGCTTACAAATTGTTCTTTCTGGAGGCGAAAGATAGGATTGCACATACAAAATAGTATTCATTATGCAAATAACAAAAAGGGCGGTAGTAGACCGCCCGACTCTGCTTACGTGTTGTTTTGTGTTAATGGTTGAATCTGTAGCTCTACGCGGCGATTTTGCTGACGATTTTCAGCGCTCGTATTAGGTACTTTGGGCTGAAACTCACCCATTCCCACGGTGGTAATTCGCTGTGGGTTGACATTGAATGAAGTCAGCAGATTTTTAACTGACTGAGCACGCCGTTCTGACAAAGCCTGGTTATACTGTTCGGCACCGGTATCATCGGTGTGCCCCTTGATCATCAGTACAGTTTTTTCGTATTCGTTGATAACCTTGGCAACATCCCTTAGTACCGGGTTGAACTGACCTTTAATCGCAGAGCTGTCAGTGGCAAAGGTAATATCACCGGGCATTATAAGATTTAGGTTATCGCCCTGGCGTTCCACTTGTACGCCGGTGTCAGAAAGCTCTTCACGCAGCGCTTCTTCCTGGCGGTCCATATAGTTACCAATAGCACCACCGGCTATTGCACCTACCGCCGCACCCCAGGCGTAGCGACTTTTATCATTATCGCCGGTTGCTTTACCAAGTAAAGCGCCGGCAACAGCACCAATTGCTGCACCTTTTTGTGTATTAGAAGGGCTGGTTGCACATCCTGATAACGTTACTGCGGCAGCGACTACGCCGGCGATCAATGTTTTTTTCATAACTTCCTCGTTTTTTCACCGTGAAATAATTACCTTAAAAAAAGGGTAACATATTGTATTTCTTAGTAAGTGCAAAAGCTGTTCCATACCACAGACCCGGGTATGGGTGTAGATACCCGGTTTAGTCTCGGTTAAATCCGGGTTGATGCATTATGAGCGTAGGTGATTAGTTACACTGTGACTGAACGTTGGAAAAATGCGTTGAAATCGATATCGTAATCACTGGCGAGTGCTGCACTTTCTATACTGACACGATCATCCTGCGATAAATCGATATCTTTTGGCTCCAGAAAGTGACCGCCACCCAGTGAGTAAAATACTTTGACAACGGGCTTTGCCAGCGACGCATTTTGTTTAACCACCATGGCCAGCTTTTTATTGGAAAGTTTAACCAGACTGCCCACCGGGAAAATACCCATGCATTTAACAAAATTTTCCAGCAAATTTTTATCAAGTTTTTCCGGCGCCTCGCTTAATAAGATTTTTATGGCCTTCTGGGAGGTCATACCGGGTTTATAGCATCTGTCTGCTGTGAGCGCATCGTACATATCAGCAATGGCAAGCATTCGCCCATGCTGGGAAATCTCAGCGGCAGTCTTACCATGTGGATAGCCCAATCCATCTAAACGTTCATGGTGCTCACTCACAATTCGAATGAGGTGGCCGTCCATGTTCGCTTCTTCCAATACGTCAATGCCATACTTCACATGATTTTTCATTTCATCCATTTCTGCATCAGTGAGTTTTCCCCGCTTGTGCAAAATCTCATCCGCCACCTGAATTTTACCCAGATCATGAAGAAAACCTGCGTGAGCAAGGGCTACCACCTCTTCGTCATTCATTCCCAAATAGCGAGCGAAATGCGCCAGTATAATCGCCACGTTTAACGAATGTTCCAGCAGATAATCATCTTTTTCTTTAATTTTTGTTAAACACAGCAAGGCGTCAGGATTTCTGTTGATAGAAGCAACAAGCTTTTGTGAAAACTCTCTAGGAATTTGTTCATCAAAAGAAAGCCCATTGCCTACTGCTTCCAATAGTTCCGACTGGAGTGTTTTGCCCTGCCGATGCAGTTTTTCCGCTGTAATTATCTCGGTGTTGAAGGACGTTTTGTCATGCTTATGTGTGTGGGGGGCAGCCGCGGGTTCAGACTCTGGAGGGTCAACCGGAACGCTGACACGAAGTTTTTTAACGCCCTTTGCCTTTAGGCTATCTACCATGGACTGGGAAGTAACCCGGCCACTGGACGTTACTTTGACAGCACCGGATTGCTCGATAATTTCGATAACCACCATACCCGGACGAAGACCGTTGATTGTGATTGTTTTAGTTATTGACTGATTCATTTACTACACATGTTCACAATGAATAAATTCCCATCAGGCAGAGTAGCTCAACTTACTTAGCCAGACAATTCATGCAGCATTAAATATAACGAAGGTTGCCATTGATACTTGCTCATTTTCACTCGCATACCTTCCACCACCACACCCTCACTGACCAGACGTAAACGCTGTTGCTCACCCTGTTGACCCTGTATGGCGATATGTCCGCTGGCACGCAGTATCCGATGCCAGGGAAGGTGTTGTGAAGCATCTGCTGCTTTTAGCACTTTCGCCACCAGACGCGCCCGCCCGGGTAAGCCTGCCAGATCAGCAACCTGACCATATGATGCGACCTGCCCGGCAGGGATAAGTGAAGCCACCCGATAAATTTGCTGCCACTGTGGATTTTCCTGCATACTTAATCGCTTTGTGTTGGGAGAAAAACTCATGCGACAATATTGCAACGTTTGCAGCTACCCTACATCAACCTGTTTGTGTGAATTTGTAAATTCACAACAAGCGCCGGCTGATATCATTATTTTACAACACGAGCGCGAGACGCTGCATGCAAAAAATACTGCAAGACTGGTCTTGCTTACGCTCAGTAATAGCACGATGGTAAGTGGCAAAACAGCCAGCGATTTTGATAAGATAGCAGAGACGGTGACAAACTCGAAGGCAGCGCTGATTTATCCCGGTGACAATAGTCAGCCGTTGGAAAGCACAGCATTTACTGCTGGCCAGTTTAATACACTCATTTTTTTGGATGGCTCATGGCGTCAGGCCTATGCATTATATTCAATGCTTCCCTGGCTTTGGAATCTGCCTCAATGGCATTTTCGCCACGCGCCGCAATCTGAATATCTGATCCGTCATACCTCGGTGGATAACAGCTTATCTACGCTTGAAGCCGTTGCCTACTCGCTGCAAGCGGGTTACAACGCGCAGACAAAAAATCTTCTAAGCTTACAAAACGCCATGCAGGCCAACTGGCAGGGTCCGACACAGCATCGCCGCAATAGGTTATAACGCCCAATACCAAACCATCGCCAGACCACCAGATGTCGTGACCAATATTTTCATGACGGTATGGCTCAGCACTTCGCAGTTGCAGTCCAGTAACATTCTGCGCTGATCTACCAGCTTATTTATCGCAACCTGCAACGCCTGCTCAGGATATCTTGCGCTGTGTTTTAAAAAGTGCAGCTTGCGCTTATTGCTTTTTAAAGCCTCAGCTTTATAGCGCTGCATTTGCACCGACACTTTAAAATGTCCGATAAACTGATAAAACAGTACCACCAGACAAAGAACAGTCGCTAGCAAAAAAAACAAGGTAAAACGTGGCAGGAAAACAGCACCGACGCTAAATGCTAAAAGCGCGGCACAAATCATACCAATACTTAAGGTATGAATTTGGTAAAAATGGCAGGCAGCATGTAACGAGCTGGCAGAAAATTCACTCTCACTGAAAAAATGGCTGCGCAAAAATCCCGGCACCGTGGCAGATTGCACGATAAAAACTATCGCCACTATAATAAAAGTCAGCAGGACAAGATTAAATCCAGGCTCATCGGGATAGAGCGCTAGCTGAGGGTTCTGTAAACCAGCGATTAGCAGGCAAAGTGCTATTAGCGCGGCAACGCTTGCCTGGTTGCGCAATTGTACGAGTGCTTTTCTGCGATAATAGTTAAGTTTGCACAGCTGACTAACACTTAAAAGGTAACTTACTAAGGCTCGATGTGCTCTACCATGCACATATCGGAGCCCCGTCCACAGCAGGGCTGTGGTTACAAGTAGTACTAACGGCTCTTGTAAGGCACGCAAATGGTCAATACCAGGGATTGAGGGACGGCTATAGATAAATTGCACACTTGCCTGGATGACAAATCCAACAATAAGATAGCAGAAGGGCGGCATCCAGATCCGACTGGTTGCCGGTTGAGGAAGCGGTATTGAAAAATTCATAAGGGCATATTCTACAAACTACGTGAAAATCCCTGATTTTTACGTCGAACTACTTGTGTCCCGTAAGTAGCCTTTACCCGTTGGGCCTGAGCGTGCTGAGATATTTTAGTACGCCCTATAAACTAGCGCCAGGTAATCTAACCTTTTTTTATGACAATTAAGTGATTTTTGGGTAATAAAAAACCCGGCGGACGCCGGGTTTTTCTACTAATCATACTTGCTGACTTACTTTCGCAACTTTTTAAGTAAGCGTAATTGCGCAATGGCCTCGGCCAGTTCCTGCGCAGCTTCTGCGTAGTTGAAATCAGCGCCTGGGTTGGCGATGTGCTCTTCAGCACGACGTTTTGCTTCTTCTGCGGCTTGCTCATCCAAATCTTCTGCACGAACAGCCGTGTCTGCCAGCACGGTTACGTTACCAGGCTGTACCTCTAGTACACCACCTGCCACGTATATGACTTCTTCATCACCGTGTTGTTTTACCAAACGCACCATACCAGGTTTAATTGCAGTGATCAGAGGCGCGTGACCCGGGTGGATACCCAGTTCACCTTCGCTGCCTGTCACCTGTATAGTTTCTACGCGACCAGAAAATATCTCTTCTTCTGCGCTTACTACATCCAGATGAACTGTCATTGCTGCCATTTAAACCTCCAAAGTCGGTAGTCAACGTAATCGAATCAGGCGGCCTTTACAAACCGCCGATCAATTTACGCTTTCTTGGCTTTCTCTGCAGCTTCTTCAATCGAGCCAACCATATAAAAGGCTTGCTCTGGAAGCTCGTCGTACTCACCATCCAGGATTGCTTTAAAGCCACTAATTGTGTCTTTAAGCGGTACATATTTACCTGGTGCACCTGTGAATACTTCTGCTACGAAGAATGGCTGTGACAAGAAACGTTGAATTTTACGAGCACGGGTAACAACCAGTTTGTCTTCTTCTGACAATTCGTCCATACCCAGAATCGCGATGATGTCTTTCAGTTCTTTATAACGCTGAAGAACCGTCTGAACACCGCGAGCAACATCGTAATGTTCCTGACCAATTACCAATGGATCCAACTGACGTGATGTAGAATCAAGAGGGTCTACCGCAGGGTAGATACCAAGAGACGCGATATCACGTGAAAGAACTACCGTTGCATCCAAGTGAGCAAAGGTTGTCGCTGGTGAAGGGTCAGTCAAGTCATCGGCAGGTACATAGACCGCCTGGATTGACGTGATTGAGCCCGTCTTGGTTGATGTAATGCGCTCTTGAAGTACGCCCATTTCTTCAGCCAGTGTAGGCTGATAACCTACCGCTGATGGCATACGTCCTAAAAGTGCTGATACTTCGGTACCGGCCAGAGTATAACGGTAGATGTTATCAACGAAGAACAATACGTCACGTCCTTCGTCACGGAATTTCTCCGCCATCGTCAGACCGGTCAGTGCTACACGCAGACGGTTGCCTGGTGGCTCGTTCATCTGACCGTATACCAGAGATACTTTATCCAGTACGTTGGAGTCATTCATCTCGTGATAAAAATCGTTACCCTCACGGGTACGCTCACCAACACCAGCAAACACGGAATAACCACTATGCTCGATGGCGATGTTACGGATAAGCTCCATCATGTTGACGGTCTTACCTACACCGGCACCACCGAACAGACCAACTTTACCACCTTTTGCGAAGGGGCAAACCAGGTCAATAACTTTAATCCCGGTTTCCAGAATTTCCTGGCTGTTGGACTGCTCTTCGTAACTGGGTGCGGCGCGGTGAATAGACATACGCTCTTCTTCACCGATGGGGCCCGCTTCATCGATAGGGTTACCCAACACATCCATGATGCGGCCAAGCGTTTTGGTGCCTACCGGAACCATGATAGGTCCATTGGTATTTTCAACCGCTAAACCACGCTTAAGCCCGTCGGTGGTACCCATTGCGATTGCCCGCACGATGCCACCGCCTAATTGCTGTTGCACTTCCAGGGTCAGCCCGGATAAGTCACCTTCGGTAACTCGTAGTGCGTCGTATACACCAGGAACCGCATCTTGTGGAAATTCGATATCCACAACGGCGCCGATGATTTGGACGACCTTACCTTGACTCATAATTTGTCCTCATTATCTCTTATAAACCTTTGCCTACACCGCTGCGGCGCCGCTAACAATCTCACTGATTTCTTGTGTGATTGCAGCCTGGCGTGCTTTGTTGTATACCAGTTGTAGATCGTCAATAAGATTGCCGGCATTATCTGTCGCGGCTTTCATTGCTACCATTCGGGCAGCTTGTTCTGACGCAACGTTTTCAACAACGCCCTGATATACCTGAGACTCAACATAGCGAACCATGAGTGATTCCAAAATTTCTTTTGGATCAGGCTCGTAGATATAATCCCAACGGTGCTTATATTCATCGTTTTCTGACTTTGGCAAAGGCAGTAGCTGATTGACCACAGGCGTCTGTGTCATCGTGTTCACAAAGTCATTAAACACTAAATAAACTTTATCCAGCTTACCTTCGTCAAATGCTCTGAGCATGACACGAACAACACCAACAACGTCGCTCACAGATGGTTTGTCGCCCAGCCCCGATTCCGCTGCAAGCAAATTGCCGCCGAACCGATTGAAAAAGGCACATGCCTTAGAGCCCAAGGCTGCAAAATCCACCTCGACCCCTTCATCACGCCATTTTTTGACGTCCTGGGTAACACGCTTAAATTCATTAGTATTTAAGCCACCGCAAAGACCGCGGTCTGTGGAGATCACAATATAGCCAACCCGTTTTACCTCGCGCTCCTCAAGGTAAGGATGACGATATTCCAGGTTACCATTTGCGATATGACCAATCACTTTAAGCATGTTGTGTGCATATGGACGGCCAGTAGCCATTCGTTCCTGCGCCTTTTTCATTTTAGACGCAGCAACCATTTCCATAGCACTGGTAATCTTTTGAGTATTTTTGATACTCCCAATCTTACCTTTTATCTCTTTACCGCTAGCCATGACTATCTCCCGTTAACCCAACAATGTGCTGACTTAACAGTCAGCACCCGTGATTACCACGTTTGTGTCTCTTTGAATTTCTTCAAAGCTTCATCTAACTTGGTAGCAATCTCGTCGTTGTAGTTACCAGATTCATTGATAGTCTTCATCAGGTCAGCGTGCTCACTGTTCATATATGAATGCAGTGCTGCTTCGAAGTCCAGAATCTTGTTAAGCTCAACGCCCTTCAGGAAGCCTTTTTCAACAGCAAACAGTGATACACCCATGTCAGCAATTGACAATGGTGTATATTGCTTTTGTTTCATCAGCTCTGTTACGCGCTCACCGTGCTCCAATTGTTCACGGGTCGCATCGTCAAGGTCAGAAGCAAACTGTGAGAAAGCCGCCAGCTCACGATACTGTGCAAGGGCAAGACGAATACCACCGCCCAGCTTTTTGATGATCTTTGTTTGCGCAGAACCACCAACACGTGATACTGAAACACCGGCGTTAACAGCAGGACGAATACCTGCGTTAAACAAGTCAGTTTCTAAGAAGATCTGACCATCGGTAATTGAGATTACGTTAGTTGGTACGAACGCCGAAACGTCACCAGCCTGGGTTTCAATGATAGGTAACGCGGTTAATGAACCGGTTTTGCCTTTAATCTCACCATCTGTCAGACGCTCAACATAGTGTTCGTTAACACGTGCCGCACGCTCTAGCAAACGAGAGTGTAGATAGAAAACATCACCCGGATAAGCTTCTCGGCCCGGTGGACGCTTTAATAGCAATGAGATTTGACGATAGGCTACTGCCTGCTTAGACAAATCATCATATACAATAAGCGCGTCTTCACCACGGTCACGGAAGTACTCACCCATAGTACAACCAGAGTAAGGTGCAAGGTACTGCAGCGCCGCAGACTCTGATGCAGACGCAGCAACTACAATGGTATGCTCCATCGCACCATGCTCTTGCAGCTTGCGTACTACGTTAGAGATAGTCGATGCTTTCTGACCGATCGCTACATAGACACACTTAATGCCGGTGCCTTTCTGGTTAATAATGGCATCGACAGCCATCGCCGTTTTACCAGTTTGACGGTCACCGATAATAAGTTCCCGCTGACCACGACCAACTGGGATCATTGAATCAACAGACTTATAACCTGTTTGTACTGGCTGATCGACTGATTGACGGTCGATAACGCCAGGTGCAATTTTTTCAACAGGTTCAAAAGTTGCTGCATCAATAGCACCTTTGCCATCGATAGGCTCACCCAGTGTGTTTACAACACGACCCAGCAAACCATTACCAACCGGTACTTCAAGGATACGTCCTGATGATTGTACCTTAGTGCCTTCTGTCAGGTCCGCGTAAGGACCCATTACAACTGCACCAACTGAGTCGCGCTCAAGGTTTAGTGCAATCGCATAACGACCGCCAGGAAGCTCAATCATTTCACCCTGCATGACATCTGCAAGGCCATGGATACGGATAATACCGTCTGTAACAGCAACGATTGTTCCTTCGTTGCGTGCTTCACTGCTTACATTGAACTGTTCAATTCTTTTCTTGATCAGTTCTGCAATTTCAGTGGAATTAAGTTGCATGCTCTTATCCCCGTTATGCTTGCAACGTGTCTGCCAGACGTTCCAGTTTTGCTTTCACTGAGCCGTCGATAACTGTATCGCCGGCCTGGACTACAAAACCGGCAATCAGGGCAGGATTCACATTGCAATTAAGCTTCACTTTACGTGCCAAACGTTCTTCTAATGTTGCCTTAATGTGTGTCTGTTGCTGCGCGTTCAACTCTGTAGCCGAGGTTAAGTCAACCTCTACTTCTTTGTCGTATTCCGCTTTAAACGCAGTAAACATCTCACTAATTTCAGGTAAGGCAAGCAAACGTTCATTTTCTGCCAGAACCTGTAAAAAGTTCTGACCATGTTGATCGAGTTGTTCACCGCAGATGTTGATAAACATCTCTGCTACAGTCTCTGCCGCAACGGCACCAGTTAAGTACTGATGCATTTCATCGTTGCTGGCTACCTGACCGGCAAAACTCAACATCTCATGCCACTTAGGCACGGCGTTGTGCTCGACCGCAAAATCGAAAGCAGCTTTAGCGTATGGACGAGCAACGGTTGTCAATTCAGACATGGCTCATCTCCTCTTTAAAGCTCAGCGACAAGTTTTTCAACAATGTCGTTTTGTGCTTGAGCATCGATTTCACGTTGAAGAATGCGCTCAGCACCGCGCACTGCCAAAGCAGCGACCTGTTTGCGTAATTCTTCTTTGGCACGATTGCGTTCAGCTTCAATTTCGGCATAACCGGCAGCGACAATTTTTTCGCGCTCGGCCTGACCCTTTTGCGTTTCTTCATCAACAAGTTGATTACCACGCTTCTTGGCCTGTTCGATAATTTCAGCTGCTTGCGCTTTCGCCTCTTTTAATTGCTCGGTGGCTTTTTCCCGGGCAAGTTCAAGGTCTTTCTCAGCACGATCAGAAGCCTCCAGGCCATCGGCAATCTTCTTCTGACGTTCTTCGATCGCGCTCAGCAATGGTGGCCATACGTACTTCATGCAGAACCACACAAAGACGATGAACGCGATTAATTGACCTATTAGAGTGGCGTTAATATTCACAACCGCTCCTCCTCATAATGTTCGCTAATAGACTGTAAGTTTAAGAAATTAAGCACCAACAGCGAACAGAAGGTAAAGAGCGATACCAACACCAATCATCGCGATGGCGTCAATAAGACCCGCTACGATGAACATCTTAACTTGCAGTTGAGGAGCCAGCTCTGGTTGACGTGCAGCAGATTCTAAGAATTTACCACCCAGCAAACCAAAACCAATAGCAGTACCCAGGGCACCCAGACCGATTAATAGTGCAACAGCGATGTATAACATTTACGTCTCCGATTTAAGTTAAATTTAAAGTTGAAAGTTAAACTTGATGGTAACAGCAGGCAATTATCCCGCTGTTACCGCTACTTCTTTAATGATCTTCGTGAGCCAGACTCAGATACACGATGGTTAACATCATGAAAATAAAGGCCTGGAGAACGATAACCAAAATATGGAACACCGCCCACGGGAAGTGCAGTGGTAATTGCCAAAGACCCAGGGTCGCGATAAGAATAAAAATAAGTTCGCCGGCATACAGGTTGCCAAATAAACGCAGAGCCAAAGAGAACGGTCGTGCTAACAGGGTAACAGTCTCTAGCACAAAGTTTACCGGAATAAACGCCCAATGATTAAACGGTTGCATGGTAAGCTCTTTAGTAAAGCCACCAATACCTTTAATCTTAATGGAATAAAAGAGAATTAGCGCAAATACACCTAAACCTAACGCCAGTGGCAGGTTGAGATCTGTAGTGGGAACCACTTTCATATATACATGGTGGGGATCGACGCCGGTAGTTGCCGCACCAATCTGACCCGCTGCCCACGGCAAGAAGTCAACTGGCACCAAGTCCATGAGGTTCATCAAAAACACCCAGACAAAGATGGTGAGGCCCAGTGGCGCTACCATTTTACTTTTACCATGAAAAGAATCACGCACGTTGTCATTGACAAATTCTACTGTCATTTCAACAAATGCCTGTGTTTTGCTTGGTACTCCGGTAGTTGCATTCTTACCTACGCGACGGAAGAACCACAAAAAAATCACGCCTAATAGAATAGACCAGGCCAGGGTATCAATATGCCATACCCAAAACCCGGCTTCCTGACACGCAGTCGCTGCTTCTTCCAATGCCATACCATAGTTTGTCTGCAGACCATCGTCTGTCATACACATGGTGGCATTGGTCAAGTGATGGACAATATACTCTTGTGTTGTTTGCTCAGATGCCATGTTTTAACCCAAAGTTGAAAGTGTAAAATTGGTTCAGCGCTTCATGGCCTTATCGGGCCGGCAACTTTTTTTTATTGTTTGTGCTGCTGAAGCAAAGCCAGCCAATAGCTGACAGTTGCTATTGCAAAGCCGCCGAATAAGGCGAGGGGGGCGACATTTAGCCCTTTAAATGCAATAACAAACAAAATAAAACTTATAGCCAGTTTGATCTTCGCTCCCTGACTAAAACTCCGGGCAACCTGTTGATTTTGTCGGGCCCCGGCGTATCTAAATGCAAATACGGCAAAAATACTATTTGGCAGAATACTTATTAACGCCCCCATCATCAGCGAAAGTGCCTGATGTGAACCACTTGCCAGCCAGACGAGCATCGCCATTATCGTTGATACCAGAAGCTGCGCCGCAAATGCTTTTTTGGCCAGGTTTTTACCCTCTCGGGCCAAGTCATTTTGCACGGCGAATCTCTTTTGCTTCTGCTCAACCGAAAAGCGTCAGAAGTATACTGTTTTACCGATATTTTTCAACAGCACATCGCATTTTGAAAGTGATTATGAAAATTTTCTGTCTGAATTTCGTTACGCAGTTCAACAACGCATAATTTTTTGTTCACTTTACATACAGATAATTAAACATTGTTGCGCACTGGATACTAGTGGATTTTTGATAAAATTCCGTCCAGCTGTTCCAGGTCACTGAAACTAATAGTTATTTTTCCTTTGCCCCGGGCGTTGTGGTCGATGTTTACCGGTGTGCCCAAATTCTCAGACAATTTGGTCATCAGATTCTTTACATCGGGGTCTATTTTCTTTTCTGGTTTCGGTGCGACGGGTTCTAAATACCTGCGCACCAGTTTTTCAGTATCACGCACGGTGAGTGCTTTTCCTGAGACTACCTGCGCAGCTTCGGTTTGCTGTTCACCGTCAAGAGCAAGCAGAGCTCGCGCATGACCCATCTCAATATCACCATGTTCAAGTAACAGTTTCACATCATCATTGAGATTATTTAAGCGCAACAGATTGGTAACCGACGTGCGGGATTTACCTACCGCTTCAGCAACTTCGGCATGGGTTAGTTCGAACTCTTTCATGAGCCGGCTAAGAGCCTGGGCTTCTTCCATTGCATTAAGATCTTCGCGCTGAATGTTTTCAATCAGTGCAATTGCTACGGCCGCTTCGTCAGGTACATCTTTAATCAGACAGGGCACCGTGTCGAGCTGTGCCATCTGCGCAGCGCGCCAGCGTCGTTCACCGGCAATTATTTCGTAACTGTTAGTATCTAGCTGACGCGCAACAATAGGCTGAATAACACCCTGAGAGCGAATCGATGAGGCCAATTCTTCCAAAGCATCCGGTGACATATCTTTGCGAGGCTGATATTTGCCCGGTTTGAAATATTCAATGGGCAATTTTCTCAGTTCTGATTCCACGGATGTCAGGTCTGACGCTTCTTGCTGTTGGTGTTTCTGTGTTGAAGACTGACTGGTCGCCAACAGGGCATCCAGTCCTCGCCCAAGTCCTCTTTTTTTCGCTGACATAGTTTCCTCAATAACTCACAAAATACCGCCAGTGGCTGACAGTATCAAATCAACAGGCCTTGGCGGCCTGCATACCAGCTTTGTCCCGCCGCCGAAGTATTTCTCCGGCTAGCGCCAGATAGGCTTTTGCACCCGTTGACGATTTATCATAATACATTGCTGGTGCGCCGAAACTCGGCGCTTCAGCAAGCCGGACATTGCGTGGAATTACAGTACGGTAGACCTGCTCACCGAAATGCCGTTTCAACTGTTCTGACACATCGTTGGCCAACCGGTTACGGGGGTCATACATGGTTCTTAACACCCCCTCTATTTTCAAATCCGGATTGACCACCGAAGCCAGCTTGGAAATTGTATCCATCAATGCGGTCAGGCCTTCCAGGGCATAATACTCACATTGCATAGGTACCAGCACTGAATCGGCTGCGGCCAATGCATTGACGGTTAACTGGTTTAACGAAGGGGGACAATCAATGAAAATAAAATCATAATAATCCATGACCGGTTTCAGTGAGTTTCGCAACCGCACTTCCCGTGCAAACATCTCCATCAGCTTTATCTCAGCCGCGGTGACATCCCCATTGGCCGGAATAATATCGTACTTACCAGTTGTATCTTTAACGATGACCTCTTCAGCAGGACGTTCTTCAATCAAGAGTTCAAAACAGGTTGCAGGTACATCGTATTTGTCGACGCCACTACCCATGGTGGCATTGCCTTGTGGATCGAGATCGATAAGCAACACTTTGCGCTTTGTTGCTGCCATAGACGCTGCAACATTGACTGCCGTAGTGGTTTTCCCCACGCCGCCTTTTTGATTCGCTATTGCGATAACCTTAGCCACACTTAAATCCTGTTTATGCTTTTTGAATCATCACCAAATGGCGCTCGCCCACAAGATCCGGCACTTCCAGCGACAACACAGATTCAATACGAAAGTGATCACTCACTTCATCAATCTCATTTTGCGGGAATTGACCTTTCAGCGCAAAGTATTTGCCCTCTGAATCTACCAGATGTTCGCACCAGTGCAACATATCTTTCAACGATGCGAAGGCACGGCTTAATACAATATCATATGGCGCATGATCTGTGTGTGCTTCCACACGTTCATGCACACATTCTACATTTTCAAGCTTAAGCTCGTGAACACATTGCTTCATAAATCGAACGCGTTTACCAAGACTATCCAGCAGCGTAAAACGGGTTTCTGGCAGCACTATAGCAAGTGGCATTCCCGGCAGACCGGGGCCCGTTCCCACATCAATGACAGAATGAGCAGTGATATGCGGCATAATACTCAGTGAATCCAGTAAGTGTTTAACCACCATCTGCTCAGGATCGCGAACTGAGGTTAAGTTATACGCCCTGTTCCACTTATGCATAAGTACTACATAATCAATAAGTTTTTGCTGACGGGGCTGAGGGATAACCAACCCCATACTTTTAATGCCGCCAGCCAGAATGCGGGCAAGTTTATCAGTATCTACGGCTGTACTCACGCGCTGATACGCTCCTGTTTACGCAATAATCCATGTTTTTTGAGATAAACCAGCAACAGTGAAATAGCCGCTGGCGTAATGCCAGAAATCCGCGATGCTTTACCAATCGTTTCAGGGCGGGCTTCCGTTAGCTTAGAAACCACCTCATTGGAAAGACCGGATATTTTGCTGTAATCAAAATCACGGGGCAGCAAGGTGCTTTCATGACGTTGTGCTTTGGCAATTTCATCCAGCTGGCGGGCAATATAACCGGCATATTTGATCTGGATTTCCACTTGTTGCGCGGCAATCGGATCCTCAATCCCCGGACCAAGCTGCTGGATTTGCATGAGCTTTTCATAGGTCATTTCAGGCCGACGAATAAGCTCTTCAAGGGAATGTTCGCGGCTTACCGGATTTTTAAGCATTGTGTTTAGCTCCTGAACAGCCGGATGCTCAGGATATACCCACTGACCGCGTAGCCGTTGCTGTTCAGTCTGGACTGCTTCCATTTTTTGATTAAACGACGCCCAGCGAGCATCATCCACCAGCCCGATCTCACGACCTAACGCTGTAAGACGCATATCTGCGTTATCTTCACGCAATAGCAGACGATACTCTGCACGGCTGGTAAACATCCGATATGGTTCCTTGGTGCCCATGGTCGCCAGATCGTCAATCAACACCCCCATGTAAGCCTGATCCCGTCGCAAAATCAGTGGATCTTTACCCGCCACCTGAAGTGCTGCATTAGCGCCGGCGACAAGCCCCTGGGCACCTGCTTCCTCGTAGCCCGTAGTACCATTTATCTGTCCGGCAAAAAACAAGCCGTTGATATATTTTGTTTCCAGTGTTTGTTTCAAATCACGGGGATCGAAAAAGTCATACTCAATGGCATAGCCGGGTCTGACAATATGCGCATTTTCAAAGCCCCTGATAGATCTGACAAGCTCGATTTGAACATCAAAAGGCAAACTGGTGGAAATCCCATTGGGATAAACCTCCATACTGTTTAGTCCTTCTGGTTCCACGAAGATCTGATGCGAATTCTTGTCAGCAAAACGGGTAATCTTATCTTCGATACTTGGACAATAACGCGGGCCGGTTCCTTCGATAACACCGGTAAACATCGGGGAACGATCTAAGCCACCGCGGATTATGTCATGGGTTTTTTCATTGGTATGCGTGATGTAACACGGGATCTGAGTAGGGTGCATTGCCCGATTTCCCATAAAGGAAACCACGGGCACCGGATCATCACCCGGTTGTGCCTGCATTTGCGAAAAATCCAGGCTGCGCGCATCTAAACGTGCCGGGGTACCGGTTTTAAGACGATCCACTCGAAACGGCAGTGCCCGTAAGCGATCAGCAAGCGCGATGGAAGGCGGATCCCCGGCCCGGCCGCCGCGATAGTTTTCAAGTCCGATATGGATCGTGCCACCCAGGAACGTGCCGACTGTAAGTACCACCGATTTAGCCTTAAACTTCAGGCCCATCTGAGTAACCACACCGGTGACCTGATCATTCTCAACAATCAGATCATCGCAGCTTTGCTGAAATAGTGTGAGGTTGGGTTGTTGTTCAACCATGGTTCTGATCGCCTGACGGTATAGCGTCCGATCAGCCTGAGCTCGGGTGGCACGTACTGCCGGACCCTTGCTTGAATTTAACGTTCTGAACTGGATACCCGCCTGATCAGTTGCCAGCCCCATAACGCCGCCCAGAGCATCGATCTCTTTTACCAAATGTCCTTTACCAATGCCGCCGATCGCCGGATTGCAGGACATTTGTCCGATCGTTTCGATATTGTGAGTCAGCAACAGGGTATTTGTCCCCATGCGTGCAGATGCCATAGCGGCTTCCGTGCCTGCATGACCGCCACCAACTACGATGACGTCAAATTCTTGCTGATAAAACATGATAAACCTCACAGATGCAAAGGATATAAATAGATCCGGACCTTTGGTAAAAAGGGCGCGTATTTTAGCTGACTTGGAGCATAAAGAAAACGCTTAAATTTTCCTCACGGCAATGTGAAAAGTGAGATGGGGCAAGGCTTATATATAATATGATCTTTTAAGATCTTATTTATTTTTATTACTATTAGGATCGACAAGATCTGTTGATAAGCGATCATTCTTCATAGATCACAGGATCTTACGCCAAGGATAACTCATGTATGGGATCGATCATAACGGGTCTGGATCTTGTGTATAAACCCCCTATTTATCCACACCCGGGATTTTCAAAAATTTTGTTCCTGTTGCGATCAGAGCTTATACACAGGGCTTTTGGGGATCATATCCACAACCGTGATCAAAGTGTGATCGACATGGGGATAAGTTGTCAATGAGATCGGGATAATGATCAAAAAAAGGCCGCTTTTAACGGCCTGTAGAGCGATCGGTCAAAACCTCTGGATCTTTTCCACATAGATCGAACCGCCCGAGGTATTTAGATCTACTTCTGGTCCACCGTCATTAATTTTTCCGGCTATTTGTTGTTCAGATTGTGACCCATCAACCTGCCACTGACTGCTAACTCGACCGCCACTAGTATTCGCTTTCAGATCTATACGGCTATTTTCCGCAAATTTTGCCATTATTGAACCACCTGAAGTATGTAAACGGATAGCTTGATCAGGCTGACTATGAAGCAGAAGATCTATGTTGCCACCTGATGTATGTCCATCGATCCGGCCTTGAACATTTACGAGCTCCAGCGAACCGCCTGAAGTTTTTATATTAATGTTTCCTGTTATGTCTTTTGTACTAATTTTGCCGCCGGATGTGCGGGCTTCTACCTGGCCATTAAGGTTGGCTATCTGAATATCACCGCCTGCGGTATCAAGATCAACGTTATATTGACTGGGCAGGGTGATTTGATACTGAACATCCAGAGAGCTGCTGTGCCAATTGCCATCACGTTCACCCTCAATGGAAAGGCCGTCGTCGTTATTCTCGAATGATACCGAAAATTCGTTATCGGTATTATGTATATCAATCTCAATGTTTATCGTGTTTTCGGCGTGTGTAGTAACTTCAACGGACCCCGCTTCAGTGCGTAGTGTCAACGTGCCATTGGGACGGGTATCAAACGTTTTTGAAATGTGTTCGGCAAGCACATTTGTGCTTAATAATGAAAGGCCTAATGCTGTGCAAAAAGAGCGTCGTGTGATCATAGTGTTTACTCCATCAAGGTTATAAACACTATGTCGTATACAAACGGGAAAAGGTTTAAACGAGCAAAATTATCTAACCTGATTTGGCTGATAACGTGAGCCGGATGCGCTGGAAGGTTCCGCATCTTCTGCTACAAGTCCTTTGCGTCGGCTGGGCCCGGAAAAACGTACCCGGTAAGTATCGTACTCACGAATACTTTCAAAACAGTAGCGGCCAACGGCATGCTCCAGCTCCGCGAGATTGTGGTTGGTTATTAAAATACAATTCTTTTTGTTCACCAGTCGCTGTCTAAGCAAGTTCCCCAGCCAGCTTTGCGTGTTCTTTTTAAGCACGGTTTCATTTACACAGACTTCATCCAGAATGAGTAGGTCGACTTCTAACAGCTCCTGATGCGCTTCCCTGAATTTTTGACCGACATTATCTTTTGCGCTGAAATCGTAAGAAAAGTAACGCATCTCAAGCAGCGTAGATAACTGGCGATAGAGCACACTGATTTCATACTGCTCGATAAGCTGATGGGCAATAGCGCCGGCGATATGAGACTTGCCACGCCCGTAATCACCATAAAATAACATCATGTGCGAACCCGCCTGGCGCCAGGACGGATCATCATGAGCAGCAATGAAAGAATGAGCAATGCTGACAGCCTCAATAACATCCTCACTGTCTTCTACTAAGTTAGCGAATGTCCAGTGAGGGTTTAAATCAGAGCGTCCGTGAATGGCCGCGATCCGATCTTTCTTTGAAGCGCTTTGCAACTGACGGATCTCCGCATTTGCTTGTTGCTCATATTGTTTTCGCAGCGTTTTATAGTCAATATATTCACTTTCCTGAACAGCTGCTTTGCCCATCGCGCGGGCGAGATTATTTATACGATCTTTTATCGATTCCATAAGGTCAGGACTTCTTTTGGCCGTGATATTTTTCAACCAGTTTGCGGGCATTATCGTCTGCTTCAATACCCGGTGCAACTGGCACCTGTTGATTACCTACCCGAGCCTTAGGTGCAGCGCCACCCGCCAGTCGTTTAAAACGCATAGCGTAAGCAAATTTCTGGGTCCACTGAAAATGACTAAATACTGTATTGGGGCGACCCAGCCAGTAAGCGATAAACTCCCCAACATCATCTTCATCATAGCTTTTGTCTATTAAACCGAGCAGGCTGGCCATCTGCTCGAACAGCGCTTTATCCGGTTTCCAGGAAGGTTTCATTGGCTGATGCTGACGATGAAGGTGGGCAAAGTCATCCTGGGCCTCATTACATAGCGGCAAAAGAATTGTCTGACCGTTGAGTGTTTGCTCAAAACTAAGATGCTGGGGCAGAGCGACGAGGCCCGCTTGTTCTAAGTGCCGCAAAAGGCTGTTTATCTGCCGGCCTCGGGTAAACACTTTTTCTTCCTGATTATCAGCATTTAACAGCAACAATAAAAATTTATAATTGAGTGGATCACTGGTGGTAGTGGCCAGATTTGCTGTGGGTCTGAGTCCCAGACAGTATAGTACTCTGGCCTCGTTATTGAGCCCCGAGCAAAGTGCATGATATTCGGCCTGGGTAAACACGGATTATTGATCTGCCAGAATATTTTCAAACCATACCACCGCCTCATCTTCAGGAATGGGATGGTTTAATACATCTATATGAAGTGGTGGAGCCAACAGCGATGCGCCTGCCTCCAGAATAATCTTTTCCATCTCGATGGCGCCGTAGCAATAAGTGTCATAGCTACTGTCACCGAGCCCTATGATATAGGCCTGGGTTTGGTCTAAATTAGCCTGTTTGACCTGCCTTGCAAATGTCTGGATATTGTCTGGCAGTTCGCCAGCACCATGGGTCGAGGTACAAATTACCCATCTGCTGTCTACAGGGATTTCAGCCAGATCCGGCTCCAGATGAATAACTACCGTATATCCGGCTCGTTTGGCCACATCCTCTAAGGCGTCAGCGACATATTCCGCCGCGCCAAGCATTGAACCTACGATTACGGAGAGATGCTTAGACATAAACTTACATTCCAGGTTAGAAGCCGGGCGTTGCCAACAGCTAGCCCATAAGAAGATGATAAAATACCACGAGGTGAAATACGGGTACAGCGCGGTACTCTTTTCTTCCTGCTTCTGTCGCTACCAAAAGTGTATTTTCACCTAGATTATTACTTACAACTTTTCTACTACTTATCCTCCTCACTTTAAGACTTCAATTACTACTCTGACATCTGATTTAGCGACTACAATCTTTCTACCTTGAAGATTAAAAATAATTTATTGATCAATTAATATGGTTCTTCAAACAGGAAGATATTTTTGCTTTATTTTTCTTCTCTCAGTTATAGAAAATGTTACTTGTTTTGCCAACTCACTGACATTGGATATATCAGGAAAAATAAACGACCAGTGTCAAATTAATCTCTCTGCGGGAAATGAAATAGATTTATCTAATGTGAAAGAAAAATCGCTACCTATGGATATCTACTGTAATCAGCCAATGAATATACGAGTTTCATCTGTAAATGGTGGTCTTGCTATAAAAGGAAGAGAAGACATAGAACCTCATATCTACACATTAGAAATTGATATTGGCGATTTAAATTTAAATTATAAGAATAAAAGCGATGCATTAACTATTGCTAAAGAAGTAAAGAGTTCAGGTGTCATTCCTTTTTCTACGTCAGGAACGCTAAGGGTGACGCTGGAAGAAAGCCTGCTTTTCGCAGGTTATTATGAAGATGTTGTTCAAATAGATGTTTTTCCATCTATTCACAATATCTCAACACAATGATCTGTCATCAGACAGATTAACAGCTCAGCGGTTTCGGGCAAACTTAATGTTGTAAAATGATAAACAAGGAATATTAAGATGAGAAAGTTAACACTTTGTGCAGCAGCAGTCACCGCGCTTGTAGCATCAGCTTCACACGCCGGACCGGGTGATGTACAGCTGGTTGGTTATGTCTCTCCCGTATGCGAAGTAAGTGGTCTGAATACCCAGTTACTTGATTTTGGGGATGTTACATCATCGCATCAATCAGTTAACATTGGAATGCATTTTAAGTGTAATGATGTGGATGGTGCCACCGTTACACTTATCAGTGCTGAAGGCGGTCTGGAGTCAGATGACGATGAAGATTTTGCCCTAACTTATGACGCGGTATTTACGCCAACTGGCCTAACGCCCTTAACACTGAATGCGCCAGGCGGCCCCGGCCAAAATGATGTACCTGCCTCACAGATATACGGGGGCTCTAGTGCTCTGGCTTCCGGAGTTGGAGCTTCATTAGTTGTTACTACAACAGAAGCAGCCACCTGGGCTGGAGGGTATTCTGATACACTGACTGTCAATGTAACCTCTAACTAATTACCATATAAAAAGGTGATTAACGAAGGTCTTATTTAAAATAATAATTAATGTAAAAGATGGAGCTTAAGATGGTTCGCTACTTATATTTGATCGCAACTATTATGTTTTGTCACAATGCACTTGCGTATAAAGTAGAGCCAATGGTTGCAGAATTAGAGCCTATTGGTAATCGCTCGCAAATGACCATGCGTATTGATAATACATCAAATAAAGTGCTGACCGTCGAGCTCTATCCTTTTTCTATGACAATGGATGAATATGGAAAAGAAACCCGAGAACCCGCTGACGGTGAATTATTAGTTATTCCGGTTACCGCTGTTATTCAGCCCGGTCGCTCTCAGTCTGTTATCGTTCGTTATTTAGGTGATCCTTCTATCACCCAGTCAAAAGCATATCGTATCTCCGTAAAAGAAGTTCAGTTAGAAAGCAAAAAAAATAATAGTGGGATGATGGGGCTACTATTTCAATTCAACACACTTATAAATGTAAAGCCAAAAAATACATTTTCTGAACTTAATGTCGAAAAAATATCACAAAAAGATGATAAATGGTTGCTGGAAGTTATTAATTCTGGCGATAGTTATGGTCGTCTTACACAAACAAGATGGCAGGTTTCTGATGGCGCGAACTCTTTGATGCTCAAGGGTTCCGATATTAGTAAATATATTGCTGGTACATTAGTATTGCCACAATCTAAACGTGTGTTTGAGATGACACCTATTGAGAACTACAACGCATCGACTGTATCTATAGATATCCTGCAGGATTAAGATATGGACCGGGTAAAGTGGTTCCTGCTGTGTTGGTTATTGGTTAGCTATCCACTTACAGCAAACAGTGTAATTATATCTCCCACCGTGCTAACGCTTAATACACAAAGTCATCGCGTAGCTCAGCTGGTTGTGACAAATAATTCCACTCAGCGTTTGCCTCTGGAAGCCCTAGTCATGAACCTGGTTTTTCAGGATGACGGCAATTATAAGACGCAAGTAGCATCCGACAGCCCGCTAAAAATTTTTCCACCAGCGGCCATTCTGGCGCCGGGCAGCAAGCAGACATTTCGGGTTCAATGGTTAACGGATAGCTCGCTGGATGAATCAAAAAGCTATTTTGTTCGATTTGCACAACTTCAATTAGCGAAGAACAACTATGATCCTGTTAATCAGTCTGGAATCAGCAGCGGTGTGAGTGTCCAGGTCAACTATAACGCTCTGATTCATGTTTATAACAGCGCTCAAGAGCCCGGTGTCCTTTTGATAGTTGATGATGACGGGCAGGGTATTCTCAAAAATAAAGGAACCCGCTTCACTTACTCCAGTTTGCTGCACTTTAATGGTATAGCAGCGGAGACTCAGGAAGCAGTGTTAAGCACTATCGGCGATATATTTATACCCCCAAACTCATCGCGGGATATTATTGTCGGCAGGTTGTTACCCGCAGGTGAGTATCATGGGCAGGAAAGATAATGGACAGATTTTTCAATTACATTGCCTGACATGGACAATCCAAACTTGCTTAGTATTAAGCTTGTTACTTATTTATTGTCAAAGTTCGATGGGGCAGGAGGTCACACTTAACCCCACGGGGCGGGATATACAACTCATGTCGTTACTTAAGATAAGCGATACGGTGCTGGGCGAGGCTGAAGTAACCATCACCGCCGAGAATAAGATACTGTTACCTAAAGCCAGTACGCTTGCGTTGCTTTCTGATGTGATAATAGAGGAAAAAGTTTCAGAGCTTCGCGATACTGGTGGAGAAGCGATGCTGTCTCGCAATGATTTCAAGCAGGCGGGCCTAGAACTTATTTTTGATATGTCCACATTAGAATGTATTGTTAAGGTGCCGCGCGAATACAGTCGTATCCATCGACTTTCACTGGGTAACGATGAAGACCATAGCAATTACACCAGCGCCAGTCCCATCAGCGGTTTTATAAATTTAAATGTCGCTGCCAATGATAATCAAACCATATCTGAACAGGATAATACTTCCAGAGTGTATGGCGCGAGAATAGCTTCTGCGCTGAATTTGGGATGGGCCAACTTTGAATACGAATCAAGATACGAAAAATCAGACGACCAAACCGGCAGTTATTTACGCGAAGGTACTCGATTAAATATAGATTTTGCAGAACAGGGTACCCGTTTAACTGTGGGGGATATGTTTAATATTGGTGACAGTTTTCAAAACAGCGCTGATATTCTGGGGATCGGCGTGACCCGGGACTTTATCAGTATTCCTACCCGCAATGTCAGGCCCCGGGCAAACCAAATATTTACTCTGATGCGAGGCTCAAATGTTGACGTGGTCATAGATGGTGCGGTGGTACAGCGGCTTTCCCTGGGCGCCGGTACTTATGATCTCAGCGATATTCCGTTGGCACAGGGTACCAACGATATTCAGTTAGTCATTACCGATTCGGCAGGCGCTGAGGAAATTATACAGTTTTCCGTAGCAACAGGTAATGATCTGCTGGATGCCGGAGAGTTCGAATACTCGGCGATGTATGGAATCCCCCGAGAGTTTGGCACCGATGAAATAGACTACGTATCAGATGAACGTGTTGTAAGCGGTTATTTGAATGTAGGCGTCGCGCCCTGGCTTACGCTTGGTATCAACGGGCAAAAGCGGGAAGATATTTATCAATACGGCGGCACCGTACTATTTGCCAATGCCATCGGTGTGATGGAATTATCAGCAACAAAAAGCGCTCATCCCCTGCTGGGAAAAGGAGAAGCCTATCGGCTGGCGTTGGATGCGGATTTTGATAACAACAATATCTGGCAACCGCAACTGAGTGCGATTTACGAATATTCGTCTGATAATTTTTCAGGTATTCAGGATGGCGTCACAGACATTGTTCAATTAAGTACTACTGAGCATTTTTTTTCAGCATTTGGTTCTGTTTACATCAATGATACTTTGCGCGCTGCCATGACTATTGATCACCGTTCAGGTAGTGATAAAGATGCAAATTACTGGCGTTTCAGTCCTGGTTTATCAGGCCGCTTTTTCAGTACTCCAGCTACCTGGAGTGTGCGTGTTGGTTTCCAGTTAAATGAAACTCAGGATAATGAGTGGAATACCTCCCTAACCCTGAGCTGGCCTTTTAGTAGAAGTACCAGAGCAATTGGTCGTTACGATTCTCAGCTCAATCAATACGCTGTAGATACCACTTATCAGGACAATATCGGTAATACCGGTGGGTTGTCAGCGTATGCATCAGTTGTCACCAATAAAGAAATTGATACGGATGTAGACGCGGGCGTAAGTTATACGGGAAATCGGTTCGAAGCCCTGGCAGGGCATACCACACGTTTGGAAGACATCAATGACGATATTCGTAGTCATAACACTCGTGTACAGTTAAGTAGTGCAGTTGCCTTTGCTGGCGATAAAGTCGCTATTGGACGACCGGTACGCGAAGCGTTTGCGCTGGTTTCTCAGCATAAAAGCCTGAAAGACAATAAAGTCGCCATTTCACCTGCCGCAGAACAAGGCTACGCCCGTGCATATGGGTATGGTGCAATGCCCGCCCTGGTGCCTGATTTAGTGGCTTATAATCCACAAATGCTTAGTTATGAGGTTGAAAATCTTCCTCCAGGCTATGATCTGGGTGATGGCGCATTCTGGGTCAATCCGGCATATCGACGCGGCTATGACTTACAAATTGGTTCTGATTCTGTTTATACGGTTATTGGCACGCTGCTGGATACAAGCTCTGACGAACCTATTTCGTTAGTCGCTGGCGTGGCCAGATACCTTGGCGATGAATCTCAAAAAGAGGTTGAATTTTTCACTAACCGCAATGGTCTTTTTGCTATTTCCGGGGTGCGACCGGGCGACTATGAGCTGGTGTTGGAAAATAAAGCCCAACAGAAAACAACACTAACGTTAGCTGAACAAGATGATTTGCTTATTCGGTTAGGGAACATTTATGTGGACTAAACCGGCTTTTTATTGTTGCGGCGTGCTTTTTTTGTTAGCCAGCAATACTGCTATCGCGCAGTCCTGTGAGTTCGGCTCAATTCACCTACAACCGCTATCTGGGCAATCAGGCTATGATGTACTTGCCGACGGTAATTACGCGCTCACAATGAGTTACAGGCTCGGTGTGCAGATCTCGGGTGAAGATTGTCAAACTGCAATTCGCTTACGATTAAAAGACGGAGGGCAGGCGTTACAGGGACAGGGTAATGGTGTTTTAGAATTCGACTGGCACGGAAGTAGCGGCTATGCGCAGACTGACAGTTGGATAGCGACCCTTTCGACCCAGCAACCTATGACTACTATCGCGTTGCGCTTCAGGACTAAGCAATGGCTTTCTGCCGGCCCATATGCTGGTCAGCTGGAGGCAACGATGGATGATGATGCATTGGTTTATAACGCAGCTGCATTACCTGAAACCAGGGATATACAGGTGAATGTTCTACCTATAGCGCAAATCCAGTTTTATGGCATGACCCAGCAACATTATGATTTTGATATGGGGGTATTAACCTCTAATAAGCAAATTTCCGGCGCCCCGCGGCTTTGGGTTCAAAGTAATACGGGTTACACCATTCGCGTGGCCTCCGGTCATCATGGCAGGCTGCGACACCAGTCAATGAACGAAAAGTGGGATATTTTTTATCAGATGCTGTTGGACAATAATTTTCTGGATATTACGAATCCGGTTGCTGAAGTTGCCTATGACAGTCTGTCTACGGGTCATATTATCCCTATCGGTTTTGTCATTGGCGATACTGCACACAAGCCAGGTGGTATTTACAGTGATTCCCTGCAGATTTCGGTGGAACCAGATTTAGCTATAAAACCTTAAGCTTACACGTTCGTTAGTATGAATTTGCTGACAAGAGTGACTAATAATGGAAAAAAGCAGGTTTTCTGTTACTATTTGTGTAAATTTTAATCAATTCGGAGCAGTTACTGTTCATTAGAGGGAAAGTTTCACTACTTCCGCAGCAGGGTTGAATGAGGTTCTTTGCTTTAACGATTTATGCAATAGACAGCGCGTTATTCCAGTCTTTGATAGTTGCAGAGATGTCATCGCTTTTGTTTGTTTTTGGTATCAGCGGGGCTAGTTGACAGGGTGTCAGCAAAACCTGATGTGGTTTACACGTGCTTTATGGAAAAATAAAAACAGGACTATTTATGCATAACGCGACAGATGATAAGTCCACTTGCACCTCTATTTTGCTAGTGGGCGAGTATTGTATACAAACACAGTTTATTCAGCGGGAATTGGAAAAAGCGGGCTACGCATTTACCTGCCGTTCAGTATTGCAGGCTTGCGAATCAGCATTTGATTTTTCTTCCTTTAGGGTCATTTTAACCTCTTACCGTATTGCACAAACCAGCGCCCTGCGAGAGCGGCTAAACCATACAGAAAACCCCATCGACATCGTTATTTATGATGTTCCTGAAACGACTACTAATGCTTTGCTTTTATCGTTGCAGAATTTAAAGGGTATGCTTTATGAACATGCCCCTATAGAACATCTGACCTGTTGCCTGGAACATGTGGTAAGCGGAGACTACTGGCTACCGCGCAAACTGATGGCCGAACTCCTGTCCAGTTATCAACCCTATGCAAAAAACACCCACAAGAAAACAAATGTTTTACACAACCTCACTAAACGAGAGCAACAAATTATCGAGCGTGTGGTTCAGGGCAAAAGCAATCTGGAGATAGCAGAGGAACTATTTGTCGCTGAAAGTACGGTAAAAACCCATATCTACCGCTTGTATAAAAAGTTGAATGTAAGCAGTCGAAAAGAGGCAATCAGCAAATTTGGCCATAGTTCTATTGTCTATAGCCCTAAAAAGATTAACAACCACCACAATCCAGTTACCATACCGGTAAGTAAACGGGACGCCCTGGAGCGGTAGACGGTCATTTCCCGATGCAGAATGTGAAATATAATTATAAAACAAAAGGTTACGATGCTTAGGGAGTAAATGTGGATCAAGTTTATTAAGATCCAGGACTCACAGTACCCAGCCTTAAGCACCAGTGAACGTGAGCGCTTTAACATCTTTAAACAGCGCAATTAGATGGTCCATGGCTAAATCAATTAGGGGCTCGTACATGAACGAATTAAGGTGAATATTTTCAGGTGTCATTAATGTAACCTGAGATAGCACCCTTTCTAATTGCTCAAAATCACTGTTGCCTGACTGCTCGTTCACAATTCTATTGAACAGCCGCCCGGTTTGTGAACCCTTGATGGGAGTTTTATCGTTCACATGATCCCACATAAACTCCTCCGCTTTTAGGCGTATAGCTATGGAAAGCGCTATTTTTCGCTCTAAAGCTATTGTGTCTGTAGGAACTTGAGCATTTGCTAAATCATCAGCAGTTCTATAAATAAGATCTAGGACCGGCTCATCTTTATCGAAGTTTTGGCTAACATCTCTTCTTTGTACGACCTTGGCAATAATATTTTCTAAATCCTCTACTTTTAATGATCTTGTTTTATAATCGGGCTCATCATCATTGTCTTTGATATGAAGCATTGATGTTAGCTTTTTGTAATCTGGCGAAAACCCATCTCGGTACTCGATAAGATTTCTTACAAAGGGTATCATTGAAATTAACATTTCAGCATTTGAATCGTAACTCTTTTTCCAGAGATCAAATGGGCTGGATACATCTTTACTTCCCCCTTTAAGAAGTAAAATCTTCCCCTCGCTCTTTTGAGCTATGAAAGAGTTGTCCCATTGAGCCGTATCGAGGACTCGTCCTTGAACTGTCCTGTAAAAATCAAAGTTATGCGTCAGTATAATTAATCTAAACAGGTCCTCTCCGGCCATCTCCCTCAGATACTCGACAATCGCATACTTATTTTTATAATCAAACGAATCTGCAATATCATCAATAATGATTACTGACCTTTGACCTGATTTTAATCTTGCTTTGAACTCGAAAATCACATAAAGCAAGTACATAGCTCTCCGCTCACCTAGTGAGAGACAATCAAGAGAATCTAGTTGACCTCTGTCGAATCTCACCGGTTCACCATTTTCCCTTGGAAAGGTGAAAACCATGTTTGGTGCTGATGTTCCTAGAATTACATTTTTATGATCTTCAATATCGACTCCAAAGGGAACGTAAAAGCGCCTTTTAAAAACTTCTTTTGATTCGTGCCACAATGTGTTTTCTAAGCTTGCCTGCCTTTCTATTTCTGCAAGCTCTGATTTTTTGCTTTGGAATAAGCTAAGTAAGCTGTCAAATCCTGACTTGTCAGTCGCATAATAAGACGACCAGAGCAATTTTTTAAGGTGCGCTAGGTCTCCTAAATACGCGGTTACTGTTGGGCTACTCTCAATGATCTCTTGAAATGCTTTAACTGGTGCGACGCCAGAAATTATTTTATTTGATATGGTTTGTAGTTGACCGTCGCCAAGAATAGACTCACTTTCTTTTTTTAGCAGCTCATCGAGACTCTTTTGATCACATATAGGTTCATCATTCCCCTTCATCAAAAGTTTATGCTCGGCATTAAAGAACTTCTCTTTCTTAAGAGACTTCGAAACTGACGCGGCATTTATTGGGTTGAATTTACCCCTAGAAAATAAAGGAGATTTATCGACGAGTTCATTATAGCGAGTGCTGTATTCATCTATATTATCGCGAATAGACTCATCATTTAGCAACTCAATAACTTTCGGGTCGAATATCTTTGAATATGGAATTTTTGAGAGTTCTGAATTTCCTTGATCAAAATTTTGGACGGCTTCAATCGCTTCAAAAATATTATCAACTTCGAAATCGTCAATTAATTGCTGTTCGACTTTGTCCTGGGAGACTTTTGATAGCTTATTCAACCCTTTTGAGAGTTGATTTCGTGCGCTTAATATTTCTTTATAAATAGAATCATAAGTGGCTTTTTGCTCGCTATTAACAAGCAATGTAGATAAATTATCTGAGTCAAACTCTGCATCAAAGGGCTTAACTACCAATATCTCATCTGGCAGTATTTCTTGGTCATCAATCTTAATGCTCCATTCAGGCTCAAGATTATAGAGAACTTCCTTTGGCTTTCCGCCGTCCACACTAAGGCAATCAAATGTTTTAGCTAAAGAAGTTTTCATGACCCCATTAGGAGCATATATTAAGTGTGCGTTCGATTTTTCAAAGCTGAACGTCTCATTAAAATCCGATATACCAAAGCAATTTTTCAACTTAATAGATAGCTTTTCCATAACCCGTTCCCCTGAACCTACAATTCGCTTTGGCGAATCCTCTTTCTATGTAATGAGCTGAGAGGATTACCTTAAATTTTTACTAAATTTAATAACTTAGTCTGCCTTAGCTAGGAGCTTGCAGCAAGTACAGGAGAGTCTGCTTTCTTGCGACCAGATCGATAGGCAATATCTATGATATGCGAACTTATCAATTAATATTGTCTACGTCCATAAAACCACCGTTTTATGAACACCTTCAGAAGGTGCCATTTCGCATGGATTCTCGGTGTGCAATTTGTTAAAATACTTGTATATTTTTCTATGTAAATTAATTGTGCATGAATCAACGTATTGGCTATGCCCGCGTTTCAACGGATGATCAAAACCTGCACCTCCAAAGGGACGCTTTGGAGAAAGCGGGCTGTCAGGTCATCTATGAAGACAAAGCCAGTGGGAAGAACACTGAAAGGCCGGAGCTTGAGGTTTGCCTGAAAGCTCTGCGTTCAGGCGACACGTTGGTGGTTTGGAGGCTGGACCGTCTGGGACGAAGCTTGGGTGATTTGGTCAAACTCGTGACGACCCTGGAAGAACAGAAAATCGGATTTGAGAGTCTTCAAGAAAAGATCGAAACGACAAGTGCCTCTGGAAAGCTGGTTTTTCACGTATTTGCTGCACTTGCTGAATTTGAGAGAAACCTAATCAGCGAGAGAACACGAGCTGGATTGAAGGCTGCGCGGGCGCGTGGCCGACTTGGTGGGCGTAAACCAAAGCTGAAACAGAAAGACATTCGCGAGATTAAAGCTCTACTCAAGGATCCAAATATACCCGTCTCTGATATTGCCAAGCGATTTGGAGTCTCAAGAACAACTATTTACAACAGGGTCGGGGTAGTTAAACCTGACCGCGAGGGTACGAAGGCATGAATGCGTATCACTTTCAGGATATTTTAAGCGAATCGGAAGAGCCCCTTGTCAGGTATGACGCATGTAAAAGCATGGCACGAGGGTATGCCAGCTCTATCTCAGATGATGAGCATCGTCTGGCTGTAGCTCGATCATATTGTGCCGTTCTGGTGACTTCATATTGGAATGAGGTTAATTTGCGCCACGGCTCTAAGCTTAAAATTTTTCCGGTTCCCCATGATACATTTCTCGCTGATGTTGCATCAGACGCTGAAGACGTTGCAAAAAGTACAGGGCGAGTAATCGCTCAGTTTCCCGATATTGATGCGGGATTTTTGATTGGCTCAATCTATACAGCGATGTTACCAGTGGCTTTCCGCTCAAAGCTGGGAGCTTACTATACGCCGCCTCCTTTAGTTTCCCGTCTACTTGATTTATCCGAAGATGCTGGGGTTGATTTCAGTAAAGCGTCCATAATAGACCCGGCCTGTGGTGGAGGGGCATTCTTAGCACCTGTAGCAACAAGAATGCTTGAAAAATCGAAAAACACATCAGCAGAATGGAAGATTCGGCAGATAGGTAAGCGATTGAAAGGGGTAGAGATAGATCCCTTTGCCGCCTGGATGACGCATGTCCTTCTTGAATCGGTACTCATTGATTTGTGCATTAAAGCGCGGAAGAGGTTACCAAAAGACGTAATAACTGTTGGTGACGCACTCGCATATGAGTCATCGACAAAATTTGATTTGGTAATTGGCAATCCTCCATATGGGAAAGTTACGCTTGATGCAACGTTAAGAGACAAGTACGCACGTTCATTGTTCGGTCACGCCAATCTTTATGGCTTGTTTACCGATCTTGCATTGAGAACTGCCAAGGAAGATGGAGTCATCGCCTACCTCACGCCGACATCATTTCTGGGCGGTCAGTATTTCAAGGCGCTACGAGAATTGCTACTTACTGAAGCAGCACCACGAGCTTTCGACTTCATCTCTAACCGAGAAGGGGTATTTGATGATGTGCTCCAAGAAACATTGTTGACAACGTTTAAGAGGGGAGCGCGACGCAGCCCCTCTAAAGTGTCACTTCTCGTTCCACAGGGGCTTAATGAAGCCAAAGTAGAGCACATTGGTAAAGTGGGCATAGTTAAGGGCGATGGGCCTTGGCTAATCCCTAGGGTGTCAAAGGACGCAGCTTTACTTAACCGCATTAAGAAGATGCAAACACGGCTTCCTGACCTTGGATATGTAGTATCCACTGGAAAGTTGGTTTGGAACCGGCATAAAACTCAGCTCAAATCAGAAAAGACGAAAGATTCGTTACCGTTGATATGGGCCGAGTCAGTTACAGCTCAAGGATTTAAATTCTCAGCAGTGAAACGGAATCATGTCCCCTATATCGAGGTGAAAAGCAACCAACAACACCTTATTACACGGGAGTCATGTGTTTTAGTCCAGAGGACTACATCAAAAGAACAGAGTCGTCGGGTTTTGGGCGCAGTCATCCCCCAAGACTTTATCGACCGAAACAACGGCGTTGTAGTTGAGAATCATTTGAATATTGTTTACTCCGACGGTCTGATCAGAGAGGTGACTGTCGAAACGATTAACGCTCTCCTCAATTCAGAGGTCTTCGACCGCATATATCGCTGTATAAGCGGTAGTGTTGCGGTCTCTGCCTATGAGCTGATGTCGGTTCCTCTACCTACGATTGAAGGCTTGACAAAGCTGCAGAAGATCATTTTGGCCGGTTCTGATAGACTCACCATCGAGAAATGTGTAGCCAAACTGTATGGAGAGAACAAAGTTGAGCTGGCCGAAAGTACCAAAACTGGAGGTAATCGCTGAGCGATTGCCACAGATCTTCCCAGATGGGACAGAAAATCGTAACTACGTTACCCGCGAAATGGCGGCCCGCACGCTTTATGTAATGTTCTATGCAGGAGCGATTGACGGACAGGAGCGCTGGATTCGTCCGAGCCAAGTTACTGACATGTCGGATGAGCAAGCAGTGCTGCTGTCGGACGAAGAGCGCAACGCTTGGGTCGAACAAGCCCTCTCCAGCAAGAAGGAACGTCCAGCTAACACTTGGTACGCTCCGAACTCACGAGAACCCGTCAGGGATGAGACTATACGATACGGGTTCATAGCTTTGGGGGCGGTTTTGGAGAGAGCTGGCCTGCCAGTTACTACGCCACTTCCAAAGTATGCGATGACTCAAAAATTTGCGGCTCTTTTTGATGAGACCTTAGTCGGCCAGCAATTGGAGGATGCGATTCTTGCCTGGCAGAAAGCACACCTCAATCCGGCGGCACTCAGCCGGATAAGATTGTTGGGAGCGAACGCGGCAGCGGCCAACTCCGATACCATCACAGCCACGTTACCCAACGCCGGTGTGGTAACCCTTGAATCAGGGCCTTCTGGCGTCATTGGAAAGTGCGTTATCGAGGATTTTGCGCCCAAGTTCCTCAAGAATCCCGCTGTCTTGTGGTTATCACAATCCGGTGAAAAAGTGGGGATTGATCTCGCCAGTAGGCTGAAACTGAAGATCGACCCATCAAAGACACTACCAGATGTCATATTGGTTGACTTGGGGACTAAGACAGATGGCAGCGATATGCTTTTCGTATTCATTGAGATCGTAGCCTCTGATGGTCCAGTAAACTCTGTGCGTAAAAAGAAATTAACTGAGATTGCGGTGGAAGCGGGATTTAGCCCTGAGCATTTGGCCTTTGTTACTGCCTTCCAGGATCGCTCCGCACCAGCATTCAAAAAAGCGATGTCAGAGCTAGCATGGGGAACATATGCTTGGTTTTGCTCAGAGCCAGATAATATTATTAGTCTGAAAGACGGAAAGTCCCTTAGTCTATCTGAGATAGTCTAGTCCGTAGGAAAATAAGTTTATAAGAAACTTCTCTTCCATACGCGCTCTAGCAATTATCCTCAAAGATACCTCTTTGCGCCCAAAACGGGCAAGAACACACCCTCCGATTTGACTGGTTCCAGGAGAGAATATCCTGGAATCGTTCAGCTATGGAGGTGTGTATGAATGTAAAAAGTCGATCCATTGGGATGCTCATTGGCATCGTTGCCCTAGCGGTCGGCAATCAAGCCGTCGCTCAGCAAAGCGCAAGTGTGAGCGAGAAATCCGCCCGGGAAAACCGCTCTCAGCTCGAAAAATCCATCAACGAAGAAAACTCTAAAGAGATTCAGCGACAGAACGGCCAAGAAGAGCGTACCGGTCAGGAATCTCGAACGACAGAAACGGATTCCCAAAGGGATGCCACGGAACTATCGAATCGCAAGCAGGCGCAAGATACTGACCGGTTGTCGGTAAAGACAGCGCCGCTCGCACTTATGAATGAGCTATTTGCCTATGTTGAGCAGGGCCGCTCAACGCATGGACCCACCGCGTCTGCCATTAAGAGTTGTTCTCTTGTCACAAAGCCCCGCGCGCCTCAGTTTCCCCGTAGGGAGCCGAAACCGGTTTTAACCAGTGCTCAAGCTTGTATGGCCTGGAACAAAGAAAAAACGCTTGGTCAGTGTCAGCTTGAGGTAGAACAAGCTGCCTACAACTGGGCAACTACCGGCATGCCCTCGACGATGCGTATCCCAGCACAGTACCTCCTCGATGATGGGGCTTGCTGGGCATTATATGGCTTGGTCGCTGAGGCAACTATGGATGAGCTCGCCTCGGGGCAGTCCATTCCTATAGGACAGAGCGTGAAAGTTGGACTTGCGCAGGCTATGAGCCATCAACTAGGTCGCGAGGACCTCCCTGAAGCAGCTCGAAAGATAGCCAAGAGGCAGTTTGGAGAGAATTGTGTTGTCCCTACCAGCAGGGGCTATCGCTACGAGGGAAAGTATGACTGGAGCTGTGGAGCGTTCAGTGTGGACCCTAAGAGCTTAACCGCGTCGGTTGGCGAATTAACGGTTTACGGTCGGGGCAATTCTATTTTCGGTCAAACCTGGGATCTAGAAACATCACGGTCACAAGATGTGCTTTATTCACGATCCCGCTCAATTACTGATAGCTCTGAGCAGTCCGCGTCCGACGCACAGTACGCAAGCCTAGATAACCGGCAGAGTCAGTCTAAGAACCTTTCTATGCGCATTTCTGAGCGCCTTCAGACTGAACGTGCGGCCAATGTAACGAATTCGGCTGAAACCGGATTCTCGGTTTCTCAACCAGGTATTAAAAATAACTAAGGGGACTACTATGAAATCTATACTCTACGGCATCGCTATTTCTATGCCACTTACCGCAATAATTGTGTATTTTGCTTTATCTGGACGGCAAGAGGTCGTGGTTCAACAGAAAGCCCACGAGGTGCAGCAGCAGATCCAGTCTGAAGAATTCAGACGCGATTTCGCGCAAGCGTGGCATGATTTCGACAATCCGCCAACCGCTGAAGAGCAAGCAGCGCAAGAGAAGACCTTTGCTGCTCGGCAAGCTGAACGAGAAGCTAGAATTTCGCGCTTGGAACAGCAGCGAGAAGCACTTTCTGGTGATATGGATTTGATGTTTGAGCAGCTCGATAGCGACATGGAGGACATGCGAGCCGCCTTGCGTGAGGCTGAAGTCAATCCTCCTAAATCAAACTAATCATAAAAAAGCCCCGGATGTACCGGGGCTCTCTGATACCAGACTGACTGCTACAAGCTCAACCCTTTGTCCCGGTCACGTTCTTTCTGGTGACCAATAGTCGCATCTTGGGCTTTTTCTGCGAGTTTTGCTCGCTCCTTCTCCCGACCCTCGGCCTGCGATACTACCTTCCGATGCTCTGGGCTTGGTTCGTAGTGCATGAACTGCTTTCGAGCGCTTTGAGTTAGCTTGTTATGGGTTTGAACAATGAGCTTGTCTGCTTTTTGCTCCTGCCCGCTTTTCCAAAGCTCACGAGCCTGAGATATTGCATGGGACATAACCTGATTCCGCTCCGCTGCCGCATCCCTGATATGACTATGAGCAAGCTGCTTCTCAGCGGCTTTGCTAATTTTCGTGAGCTCACCTTTGATTTCGGAGACTAGTTCGCTCTTCAGGTCAGTTTTTTGCTCCTTGTCAGGGCTTATAAAAGCTTTCTCGACTAGCTTCGCGGCCATCCAAACGAGACCTACAGCAGCCTCTGTGAAAATGTCATTCTGTAGGTATCCTCGTTGATGGTTGTTCAGCATTTCGCTGACCCAGTTTTCCTTTTCTGGTCGTTGAAATCCAGCCGATTCGAGCCGGTGAACCAGTTCCGCAGTTTTCTCGATGGCCTCTAGTTGCTCTCTCGGTAGAGCGGACTCCTCGCTGAGCTTGCTAATATCGAGAGAAGATTGCTTCAGCGTTGGTTCGGGCTGACTATTCGCAAATTGCTTTATATTGGCTTGATCTAGGGAAGATTCTGCCGCCTTGTTTATCTCAGACAAAAACTTATGCGGGTCCGACTGATCTGACCTAGATAATGAGTCCAAAATACTGACTACTCGTGCTTTATCTTTAGTATCCATAGTTTATTCCTTATCAATATCGGTGAGTTACCGTCAGGATGCCGTTCTCTAAGTTGGCGCTGACATAGTTATCCGGATGAAGGATATGTTCGAGATGCGCTAGCGTTTCCCGCATGTTTTTGTCATGCTGATCAATAGCTTCCCGAGCGGACGCTAGCTGTTTTTTTAGCATCCGGTCGGCGTTTTCTGCATCGGTGTTAATAGAGTGGCGATGAAGTAAACGTTTTAAGATTCCCATGGTGAAACTCCTTGATTAGTTTCTTTGTTACACAATACTGCTTTGGTACTGAGGGCTGACGATTGATCGAAGACTGTTCGCCTCATTCCAATCGGAAAGCTCGGTCCTGGTGAGAAAGTGGGCCGTGGATTCGCCTGAAATAACCTTTGCCCGGCAGACTGTCTTATCTTCTAGCTCATGACACCCAATTCGAAATCTTACTTTTTTGTATGATTCGCTGTGCTTATTCGACAAATCGGTTTCCAGATATACAGACTCTTTAAGAGTTATTTCGGATAATCCTTGATGATAGATTGACGTAGCTCGTACTTTGTCGTTTTCTCCCTTTCTTCCAAAGTGATCAACTTCGCTGTAGCCGTCTGGCAGAAAGACTTGGCTGATCGCCTGAGAGGAAGCAAGGGACTTCCCAGTGGGGACGGTAATCTCATATCCTTGTACGACCAGGGGAACTTCTTCGGACGGCCCCATAAGCGTTTGACAGCCAGAAACCGATGCTACCGAAAGAATCGAAAATAAAAGTACTGATTTGTTCATGAGTCATCTCCTGTATAAATATGTTCATGCAAGAGACATTATTTCGCGTTTTTTATTATGAGCAGCGGTCGCTAATTGCCCGTTTGGGGCGCAACAGTCAAAAAAAGGGGCCAATAGGCCCCGAGGTAGACTAAAAGGAAGTAACTTTATGTATTCCGCTCTCCATAGAAGAACGAGGGAATACTGAAGGGCATTTTGATACATCTGGTGCGTACGAGCTGGCAGTGAGGTCGCGGGAGCATGTAAAAGCATCAGCTCGGCCTGCGGCGCGCATCAACTCAGCCCTGTTGTCGAAGGCATTTGCTAGGTCTTCGAGGGTACTGCAAGCCGGATACAACCAGGTCATGAGGTTGGAGTTCTTCGCTGCATAAGTGTTACAGGTCTCGCGTTCGTGAACGGTTGACTGTGAACTCATGCCGCTGTCCCGCTTCAGATCCCGACGACGCGTATAGAATTTCTGATCTTTCTGATTCGGCCCAGGATAAGCCCAGCTCGGAACGGAGTACCCGTTTGAAATGGCCGAATACTCGATCATGTATTCCCTGAGTAGCTTGGACTCATTCAAGACCAATTCAGCTACCTGTTCCCAGTTATAGTCGGACCACGTGAGGCAATGCCAGCCTCCGTCTGCTGGGCGAGGCTCAAAGCCGAGGGCTACCGCGATTTCATCGACTGGCACAGGTTCATTGTTCCGAGACCTGGAGCCGAAAGGTGAGCACATGCCGCCCAAGTGCCATGGCAGGATTCCCTCAGAACGACCAACAAAGGCTGGCAAAGGCGCAGTGGGAGTGCGCCATTCACCTTCATCTGATAGCTTCCAAAGTGCTTTGGTGACCTCATTCATCGAGCCAACCTGCTGTTGCATGGCTTTAGTGGCCATTTCCAGCGCTCTATGCGCACCTACACGGTCAATAGCCGCCGCGAATAAGGAACCCTTTACATCGGCGAAATGTACGTTTAGAACATAGTGAGCATGGTGTGTTGGTGTCCCGATGGTGCATTTACTACCATACTCCCTAAGCGCTCTCTGACGATGCTGTTCGAGAACTTCGTCATTTTCTCGCGCAATCTGCCACTCCACAAAGTCATCGAAGTCCATCTTCTTACCCGCTTCCAGTTCGGCTCTCTGCCATTCCCCGTTCTGTAGATCCGGGGTACTTGCATAGGTAACCCGGCGCTTAACCTCTTCATCAGCGTACTGGGAGTAGGTCAGGAGGTTTCCAGATTCTCCAAAGCATTCTGAGAAACCGATTTTTCCTTTGAGTTCGGCCTGGCGCTCGAAAAGCTCTTCTGTCCATGCATTAAATGCCTGCCATTCCTCACCTAGGGCTGACAGCATGACTGCGGCAGAGCGCATCGCTGCTGGTGAACCAAAATCACTTTCCACGAAGCCGACTGATTGCAGGGTAGTTAGCGCTCCTCCAGTGTCTATTGCAGTGGCTTGTGCTTCAGGGTGAGGGGCTTCACCGGTTAGGCTAGAGACAGGGTTGGACATAGACGCGCAACCGCCTAGAAGCGCGACACAAACAGCCGTCGCAAATGGTTTGATATTTTTCATGGGTTATCCTCCGTATTAATGAAACGGAGGTATTGTCGCGCGTGTAACGTGGGACTCGCCCATGTGTTTCTGCCCATTTGGGGCGCGTAGGGGAATTGACTGTGAAAAACTTTCACATGTGAAAGAGATGGGATTTCCGATTACCGTAATTATGATAATTGCAGTTATGAGGTTCACCGCCGTCCGTGGCAGTTATCGTTGTCAGCGAGACAATTCTATCCCTCCACGGTCGCGACCTTGACCTTGATGCTGCTGTGAGGATTTCTGCCGCTTCTGTTGTTCCCTCTGAGGTGTTACGGGATCCCAGAGCTTGTCCATCAGGTGGTCTAGCGGTGCAAGATTCTGGAATCGGCTTTCCTTAGCTGCCTGCTTCTGACCTGTGCGTTGCTCTACGGCCTTGATAAGACCCTCTCGGGAATCCGTATAGAGGTAAACTCCATTCCGTGTCCGTGAGATCTGGACATAGAACTGCTCGGTATTCAGTAGTGTCTTTCTGTTGGTCTCAGCATGTACAAATACGTTTTCCGCTGTTTTACCTTGGGCTGCGTTGACTGTCATTGCATAGCCATGATCCCAAAGAGAGTTCCTCAATTGCGACATATCAAATTTTTCAACCTTTCCATTGGCTAGCGTGAATGTGACAACCGTACCTTCAATATTTTTAACAGTGGCAGTTTCACTGTTAAACCGACCTGTCGCATGATCGTTATCACGCCAAACTACTTTTTCGCCAACGGCTAACTCGCTCTCCGTCAGACCGAAGATCTGGACATTGTTGGCAGAATAGCGCTCAGGAGTGAAGCGAATTAAGGTTGCCTGATCATCCGAACCGTGTAGCTTCAATAGGACACTCTGGTCCTCACGACCAACGACCTCGTAGTACGCTCCTTGCTTGATACCCTCTCGCTTAAAGTTGCGGGCAAACCTGACGATCTGACCATCCTGGTAAGTCTCTACAAGTCGCCGTTCGGCTTCAGTTGAATCGACAGGCGACAACCGATGAACCCAAATTTCGTCGCCAAGGGTGCCTTCTTCCTTCAACGCACTACGAACCAGTTCATTGGTACGCCCCCTTCCTTCGCGGCTAGGCTCTAGGATGATGCTTTTGGCCCTCTCTTCTGGTGCGAGAGCCATGTAATCCTTCACAAGCTCTTTCCTACGCAGTTCACCGCTTTTCTCAAGATCGATTTTGCCATTTGCTTTATGGGCAACCATTTCCTTGATTACACTACCGCTCTCTTGGATTCGGTCGAGTGCCTGCTTGGCTTTTTTCATCAAAGAGAGGTAAACCGCATCCCGAGTGCCTCGGTTCGCCTGCCGAACGATTTCTTCTAAATGGTAGGTTTCCATCCCCTGGTTTTGAAGTTGCCGGAAGGCGGCTCCAGCCTCGACCGAAGCTAGCTGACGAACATCACCGGTCAGCACGACACGAGCCCCCGATTGTCCTGCACGTTGCAAGAGATCTCGCATTATTCTGGTGCCGACCATGCTGGCCTCATCCACGATCCAAAGTTGGGGTGTTTTTTTCAACATTTTTCCAAGGCTTTCACGCTCTCCCTGCAACTCCGCTTTTTCATAACGGAGTTCGTCTAGCCGTCTCTGATATAGTGGAGAGCTCTCAGGAATCCGAACCCCCGTTTTTTTGTCCACACACGGATTGGAGAGGGCTTTTTCAACTAGCTCTAACCGCTTATCAATTTTGTCGATCTGGGCACGGTTTTTCCGTTCTTGAACCCACTCGTTTCGGCTTTGTGCTAGAAAAGACTGAATGGTTCCAGACTGAATTACAGCACCATCAGTCAGGCTCTGACCGGCAGTGTTCGTAGGAGTAAGCCCCCTCACCTCATAGCCCATCTCCCTAGCTGTCTCGGCTAGGGTTCGTAGGACGGAGGTAGTTTTAGCTGTTCCGGCGAAGCCCTGAACACCAATAATCCGGCTTTTCGAGGTGAGAATTCCCTCGGCAGCACGCTTCTGGTCAGAGTTCCACTCGTAACCGGCGGCATTGGCCTTCTCCTCTGCCTTGGCGATGGCCTCTGTCGCTCTCTCCTTACTGCAAAGAGACCCGGCGCGATTTCTGCCGATGTACTCCTCCTTCAGCATTTCGTCTTCGATTACGATGGCCGCTTTTGAGGTGTAACCTCGGACATCTATCTCCTGCTGACTCACCTTGTCGTACATGCGGACGGACTTTTCTTGAAGCAATCCATCACTTGCCGCTGCGTCGATGGCGTTCTGGACATCAGTAAGAACAACCCGAGAACCAGCGTAACGGCTGGCTTCTTTGAGAAGCTCCTGACGAGACCAAGAGGTGTCGCGTTCGCCAAGGTGTTCGGCAGCCCACATCACAGCCTCGTTAGCGATCTGAACTCGTTCTAACAGTGCCTCTGTTGTCTTTTCGAGTGATGGGCGGTTTGCTTTTGATTGGGTAACGGTCTTATTTAGTTCGGCCAGCTTTTCTTGGCCTATTTCGGAGTGCCACCGTTCAAGAAGTTCTCCGCGCTCTGCATGAACCTTTCGATCTCGTGTGTCGAGGGTTGCAGTCTCTTTCTCGGCGGCTGTTGCTGTGTCGCGGTTTTTCCCCCGCGCCTCTAAAGCATCACCGACAGCCTCTGAACGCTTTGAAAACTCACGGATGACTCCTTTATCAAGAGCGGCAATTTCCCAAGTTCCATCTTTTCCATGGTCGAGCCGGTATCCCAATGACTGCACTTCTTCGGCCAAATATTGCCTATAAACAAGGCCCAAGTGCTTCTGATCAATAAAAAGGGACTTGTTCTCGGTAGAACGCCACTGTCCATCTGCTCTCTGAGTCAGGTTCATGATCACTGAGTGCGTATGGAGCTGGGGGTCAAGAGCGCGGCTAGTTGTGTGCTTGAAAGTTGCCGCCACCATCGAGCCTGTTTTCTCGTACTCAACAGTATTCTCGGTCTGGTTACGGTTCCTGGTAACAATATACTCCTGCTCTATATAGCGCAGAGCAGCCTGCACGGCCTTGTCGTGGGCGTTTAGTAGTCGCTGGTCACCCGCGACCTCGGCCAGAACAGAAACGCTCTTGGGAGCAGAAAAGGTTATATCAGTACCCGGCTGATGCTTCCACTCGCCGTCTCTTACGGTTCCAACTCGCTGACCATCCGGCAGTTCACCTTCAAGAAGAGACTTGAAGGTTTCTCGATCCACGTCTCCTGACAGACCTAGCGCTGTCGCACCCGAGCCGACCCAATCGGAAGGCGAGAGGCCATCCACATAATAATCGTCATGCTCAAAATAGTGGCCTGCTGCCCCGGCACTTTTTATAGCTGATACTGACATCATGACTTTTTATCTCCCAACATACTCAAATAAAGGGAATCGTTATCCATCCCTACGGAGTCAAGAATCTTCTGAACTTCTTGTTGGGCATTGCCAGAAGGTTCTTCCTGCGATTCTTCACGAGCCCCTAAACCTTCGGTTTCGATGGTTTGTTCGTTAGGTGCAGACTCAGTTGGCACCGTGCCCTTCGAGGCGCGAGCCGCATTCAGGAGGCGCATACCTACTGTTTCGTTCTCATCACCCTGGATAAAACCTTCAGAAATCGGTGGTAAAGGCAGGAACGGAACGTCGATACGAGCTTTACCCTCTACCCCCCAAATCTTTGCGTAGCAGGACAGATCCGGAAGGTCCATGATCTCGCTGGGCAGCACGATCTTTCTGCTTTGGCGTTTGGACGAGACTCTCACGCCATCGCGGATGTCGTCAGCGGAGTAATTGAGATCTTCGTCTATCTCCTCTCGCTCAGCCTCGCCAAGCACCTTGGAAACCCATTCAGCAGTATCTGCGTTGTTTAGACGGAAGTGGAGCTGGGTAGAGCACAGACCAAGAATGGTTCTGGACGTATTCTTCCCAAACTCCTCTTCGAGCTGATTAATTTCCTGAATACCTAAGACAACTGCTGCCCCAAATCCACGCCCCTCAGCCATAAGCATGGAGAGAGCTGGAATTCTCTTCAACGAAGGCAATTCATCCACAATGAGCCAGAGAGTTCGGTCGTTATTAACTCCACGAGCCATCAGTCCCTTAGCCACTGACTGGATCCACGTTGAAATCAGAGGCTTCTGAATCTCAATGTCAGATTCTCGTACCGGCAGGAACAACCATGAATCGTCAGCACCTTGTTCGTCGCCTTGAGCAATCCAATCTCGGATTGAGAAAAATCCACGGGAGTCCGACTCTTTCAGTAATCGGAGTGGCAAGACACCATTTACGAGAGTTGACCGAATACTCGCCAATGTCTTTTCATTGCCTTCAGAAAAGTGGGTTTCAGCCGGTGTCCCCGCGACTAATTCGGTTAACAGTTCCAAGTCACTCCAAGCAGTAGCCTGCAAGAGTGTGGATAGAGAACGGAATCCGTCCAGATAGAGTTTCTGTAATGCAGCGGAAAACACATGACGAGGGGAATCTCTGAAGAACGGGTCTCCGCCGTTGGACTTGTTCTCTGGGATAAGAGTTTCTGCGATCCAGTCAGCATCAAATGGAGAAGCCATTTCCTCCCATGGCGTCCATTGGTGGGACCGGCTGTCTGATGGATTGAGGATGTGATCAACTCCGTCCCGGTAGAACTTTTCAACAAACTCTCCTTTTTTGTCATAAACCACAGCTCTATCACCACGCGCACGAATCGCTTTCAGCAAGTGGGTTAAAGCTGTCGATTTACCCGCGCCGGTAGTACCGCTGATCAGCGTGTGCTTCTTGGCAAAACCAACAGGTAGCGGAAAATCACCAATGGTAAGATCAGAGAGGCCATGCTTATCGGCAACCTCTTTCTTTAACTCTTCAACTGATACCAGCTTGGCCCCACGGATAAATTTATCCTCCTTAATTTCCTTGCCTCGTTTCGCTGCCTTGATAGCAAGAAAAGCACCTAGCGGGGTATATAGAATAAAGCTCGCAAGAAACGCCCATCCAAATTGACCAGAAACTTGGCTCGCGGCTCCCTTAAAAAACTGTTCTTCCATTACCAGTTTCAGTGGTATCGAGCTGTTGCTTCCCAATGGAACACACTCACCTATAGCTATTGATGAATATGGATGTATTAGTCCTTTCAATTGTGCCCAGTAATACGTAGCACTATTACTCAAGGTACACTTATCCAAAGATAACCAGATGTATATAAGAGATAATGCAGTAGCCAGGAGAAGTCCTAATAGAACTAACCAGGCGAAACTAAAGAAAAACATTTGCTGTCCATGGAGCCAAGTATCGGCTCCACGAATAAAGTTACCGATCTTTCCTTTTCTAATTTCCGGCATTTTCATTTCCTCCCGAAAAGTGCTCACGAATCGCCTTGGCTCCATTCGAAATAGCCTGTCGTGCTTCCACCATTTCTTCCGGTTTGTATGACTTTTTCAGCATGTATTCGACCGTGGCGGCATTGATTGAAATGAGTTCAACTAACCGTTGATATATGTCCACCTGCTCTTGTTTGACGAGTCTGACTTCACTCAAAACGGAGTCGCTGTTGAGGGCCTGCTCAATTAAAGAAACTGCCGTTTTGCTGATGGTCTGGCCCGACTCTTGGGCCAGCTCCTTCAGTAAAAGGTGAACAGCTCGGCTCGGATAGATCTGGATTCGATACGCCTTAGAAACTCCCATTAGTGTCCCTCCTGCACCCTGTTTCTGCGTTCCTGACTCCCTTGTAACTCCGAATGTTCGGGGGTGCAGGGAGTCCCCTCAGACGGCGCGAGAGCGCCGGATGAGACAGCCCACTCGCGGTGAGTGGGGTGTGGAGAAAAATCAGGACGAAGACCTGATTTTACGACCCCGTTCTGGGGTCCCCGAGCCGCTAGGCTTGGGGTGGTGTTTGGAGGGAAGTCTGCAAGTCTCTGGAACTGCTCCGCGAGCTTTTTTATGGCATATTCGCGCCGCTTTTCACCCAAGATTGAGAGCCGGAATACTACTGTCCGAATCGCTTCTTCGGCAGTTAAGTTATCGGCTGCCTCCTCCAAGATCCGAAGGTATGAACTACCACAACACTGGTAACAGGTATGCGGACTGTTAACGTCAAATATGGTTCGGCGTGTCATTACTCAGCCTCCCCTTTCTTACTCTTCGCTTTAAGGTCGATAGTTCTTATGCGATTGCAGTCTGGGAAGAACTGACGTGCTATTTCTTCCAGTGCCTGAGCTTCGGCAGCAGACTTAGGGGCGGATTTTGATTTCTCGAAACCAACAGATACGCTGCACACGGTCTCGGTTTTTGATTTTTCGAAACCAAGAAATAGATCATGTTCCCTCAATACAAATTCGCCATCAGGAGAAAATCTGAATTTTCCGCAGTTATTCTTCACATCATGGCGGGCAACCACATTACTCAATACGCTCAATATATCTTCTAGGTCCGTCTGATCGCGGCTATATAGCGCACTACATGAAGTTGGGTAATCTTTGAATTCACTTTTGATAAAAAAGTAATCTTTATATTCATAAATGGTTGCCTTCTCCCCGCTATCAAAGTTTTGAATATGATCAGGAAATGGGGGTAGCAGGGAACAACCTGTTAAACCCAATCCTATCGCGGCCATACCGATTGCAAATGCGCGCTTAGCCTGCTTACTTAATAAATGTTTCATGTCATATCTCCTCTTTGTTGATGACGAAGATAGGCTCGCACGGGACTCCCAGGATCGACCCACGTAGAATTGCCCGTTTTGGGTGCATAGCAAAAAAAGATAAATTTCTTATCAGAAAGACTTGCTGATAGGCATTATATGCCTATAATGAAGATGAGGGCCGGGCATTCTGCCAAGGCCAAAACCAGAGGAATCTGATGATGAATACAGCAACTAACTTAAACGCTGATAACTTTGTTTTCGCGATGATCTGCGACGTTCTTGCCGATCTGAAGGTAGCTGACCCGCTATCTACCGCTATGGGTTGGGAGGAGTATCAGACCAGAGAGGGAGACATCTACCTTGCTCCCGAGGGGTTCGCTCCTGTCATGGTTTACCGCACTTTCGAGCACCACTGGGAGATCGCACGGGGCGACCAGCTCGGCCTTGAGGTCACCAAGGAGGCTGTTCGAAGAGCAATTCATGGCTTCGGTCTAAGCGAACTAAAACCGTTACTGGAACGGCTACAGCAGGCGTAACAAATTCATTCGCCCCGGCCTACCGGGGCCTTCCTATTTGAGGTGAAGTTGCTCCAAAAGGACTCTCAAGAGACCTTGCAGCACTACCCTCCCTCATCCTGGAAAGTCTTGAGCCCCAAAGGGCCTCATAAAAGACCCAAGTACACAAAGGAAGAAAAATGTCACAACAAAACAAAATAGGGGTTCGCTCAGAAACACTACGTCCATTTCCTGAGTGGGAGCCACCTTCGCCAGATGAAATAAGACAAGTTTTCGTCCTTGCAGGTGAGCGACGTGGTTTAAAGAAACTAACTGGAGCACAGGTAGCGGATCTGGTTGGCGCTTCATCTACCGGTGCTGGGGTCGGCAAAGGCTCTCGCACTGTGAGGAAGTGGGTCGGTGGTGAGTCTCGGATTCCCTACGGTGCGTGGGCAATTTTGTGCCACGAAGCAGGCTTTGGATTGATTTGGCGCTCAGAGGGTCTCGAAAAAGACCCGAGCGGTTCAGGTTCTGGTAATCCGGAGATATAGGGTCTCATAAAAGTCTTTTATGAGGCCTGATTCTTTACCCCTGATTATATCTGACCCTACCCAAGTGGGTTTGAGTCCCGAAAAAGTCCTTTGCGAGACCTTCAATGGAACGCCGAAAGGAAGACGCGGGTAGTTCGGGTCTCGCAAGAGACCTTTGAGAAGCCCTGTTCGGCGTGAAACGATTATTTTTACTATGCACCCCAAATGGGCAATTAGCGACCCGTGCTTAGGAAGAGAAATACGGCAAAATGGGTTCAATAATATTGATAAATAGGCACTAAGTACCTATAATAAAAATGAGAGCAACAGGAGGGTTAGATATGACCGAGCAATTTGAAATGAAGATCATCGGTGTATTTGCAGGACTGGCGATTCTGGAGGCGGTCGGTATCGATCTGCTGGGATTTGCACACAAAATACTTGGTGCGCTGATTGTTTCAGGTTTCGCTGGCTAACAAGTCAGGCACAACGAATAAGTGGGTAGCTGGCCCCTGAAAAGAAGCAGCAAGTAAAAGCAACCTCGGGTTCACTAACTTGCAAGGTGACTGGGCCGGAGGCATCTCCTTGGGGAGAATTTTTTGGAAAGCGGAGCATTGTCCACCGCGAGTCTGCACATCTCATAAAGTGCAGGCGGCCTTTCGGGTCTTTATCTGGCCTGTCTGGTTAATGCGTCTCGCCATTAACCCTCGCTTTCTGGCACGAGCGGGGCCGAGTGCTGTCACCAGCCGCGAGCGCAGTGCCTCAACAATGTCAAAAGTTGAGGTTTTTCATGAAAATACAAAGCAACCCCCATTCTCTTCGTGTCCGGCAGTTTGTGTCGTCGGAACTTTTCTCTCTCATGCTAGATGTTACAGCGGCATACGATAGCCCAGGTTACCGGTCGTACTGTGTCCTCGTACTAGCTCGCCATGCTCGACTCTCCACATGTCAGGCGCTACTCATCGTAGATCGCGAAATCCAACGCCGTAAGTCAGCGTCTGCTCGCTCATGGACAGTTTCCTTAGCGTCTGTAGGTGGTGCGGCATGATCGACATTCGTTCAGCTTTTGAATGTGAACCTGCACCTATCGACTATGTATTGCCTGGTATGGTGGCAGGAAGCGTGGGAGCTATCGTTAGCCCAGGTGGAGCTGGAAAGTCGATGGCCGCTCTACAAATAGGTGCAACGTTGGCCGGTGGTCCCGATTTGCTTAACTTGAGCGACATGCGTTCGGGGCGAGTGCTATACCTGCCAGCGGAAGATCCGATTTGTACTATTGAGCACAGGCTGCACTACTTGGGCAAACATCTTGCTCCCAATGAACGGGAGTTGGTTGCTCAGAATCTTCTAATCGAGCCGCTTGTTGGCCGCGAACCGAATGTGATGGATGGCCGTTGGTCAGATGCGCTGGTCCGAGCTGCTGACGGCACGAGACTATTAATCCTGGATACACTTCGCCGATTTCACTCATACGACGAAAATGATTCTGGCGCAATGGCGGCAGTGGTCGGTCGTTTAGAGAGTATTGCCCAAGCGACCGGATGCAGCATCCTGTTTCTTCACCACACCAACAAAGGAGCCGCATTTCTTGGGGCTGGTGACATGCAACAGGCTAGTCGCGGATCCTCAGTTCTGACAGATAACATCCGGTGGCAGGCATACCTGTCATCTATGACTCCCAATGAGGCCGAAAAATGGGGCGTAGATGAGGCAATGCGGAGCCACTTTGTGCGACTGGGTGTATCAAAGGTCAATTATGGACCTCCTCTCCCTGAAAGATGGCTACGACGCCATGAAGGAGGGGTTCTCAGTCCCGCAGTCTTAGAAAAGCAGGAACCAAAGCGCAAACAGTATGTAAAGCAAGCAACTAAAGCGGAAGCAGCAATAGGGGGTGACGATGAAAACTGGTAATAGAGTCACTCCTACCAGCACAGCTTTACAAGCTAGAGTTGTATTGTATCAGCCGACTCAGCGGCCCCGCGAGAGACAAGGCGACTGGGTGGAAACCAAATTCGGTCGTTGCCGTGTAGCAGGCAGGCTAGGGCAGCGACACGCAGACGTTGTTGAGGCTCTCATGTATGTGTCCGAACGCAAGCGCGAAGTATCGGATGGAGGTATTGAGCTATTGGTTGATCCCGCTAAGGTGCGGCGGACTCTATCTGATCACAATTACAGCCTGAGCCGCATTCAGGCCCTACTTCGGGATCTGAGAAGCGCAACCGTTGAAATAATTACGCCGGAGCTGGAGGGTTCTGGCGACCGGATTATTGGAGGGTTGATTGATCATGTGATCCCGTCTCCTAAGACTCGGCATAACCCGCTCACAGGGGGCCAACGTAACCTATGGCGGGTGAGGCTAGGAATAGCTCTGGTAATGTTGCTGGAACGCGATCTCAACCTTTACTACTCACCAGAACCGATTGCCCGGCTTCAGCATGGCGTGAGTCAGGCAGTGGCCCGGCATGTACTTACCCATCAGCACGATCCTAGTGGTGGTTGGCACACCGACACCCTGCTTCGTGCCGTATATGGTCAGGACATTACCAGCATGGCGCTTCGCAATGGGCGACGGAGACTGAAGGAGGATGCCGAAGGTCTAATGAAGGTAGGAATTGAGCTATGCGAAACGGCAAAGCGAGTAATACGTGCCACAGCGGCCTGATTGGATTTGTAGTGACGGGAAAAACGTGCCACACCGGCCTGATAGCGTGCCACACCGGCCTGATAGCGTGCCACAACGGCCCGACAGTGTGCCACAGTGGCCCGAATGTGTGCTACAGCGGCTCGGGTTTAGCAAGTTATTCAGTATATTCAGGATGTTCAGGGCGGCACAGCCGCCCGCCTTTAGAGCGTGCGGCTAACCGCCAAATTCTCCGGCCCTTCGGGCCTGCGCGGGCTTCGCCCTTACCATACTGGCCAGTAAAAGGAGGCCGTTAGGCCGACTTCTCCTGCGTGGTAGAAGCAGTGTCCAAGTGGGCGAAACTTTCACATGTGAAAGTCTTTACTCACTGTCCATGATGTCAGCCAACCATTCAAATTCGCGGCAACACACTGTTCGAAGATTTCCAGCAATAGCGTCGTCGCCGTGCTTGTGGCTAGAGATGCACAGGTAGTAATTTTGATCACGGTGCTTGGCGTATACGATCCACTCTCCAGTTAGCCGCCCCTCATCACTGCGTTTCTGGAAAGGCTTTTCTACTATTGCACTTACCAAGTCGCTGATCATTTCCGGGGTAACCCTGTCTCCTTTACTGGGATGGAATGCCGTCTCAACAGCCTGACGAACACCACTTCGTCCAAGTTCATTAGACAGATTATGTGCTACGGTTGAAGGAAGAGACGCAAAGAAGTGTTTGTGCCACAAGCCCCTGAGTGGTTTACGTTTATACGGAGTCTCCGGTTTCATGTACGATTGGCTGCCTTGTTCCAGGGATTTAATCTCTTGGGTCACCAGATCGGGAGGAATTCCTTGGTGCTTCTCCATCGAGTAAAGGTTGAGGAGAAATAGATGGCTATAGCGCTCAGGTATCAACCGGTCAATACCGTATAACTCGGCGAAGCCGTTTAGTTGGTCTGCTGTTACGGTCTCGGAATTATCCCCGAGATGAACTTGGAATTCAGTTTTTGGATAGTTACCGGCCATTAATAAAGTTCTTCCTCTGAGTTATATAAAGAACGTTAGCATGTGGTTGAGGGGCTATAAACTTTCACATGTGAAAGATTTTGTTGTCATGTCACAACAATAGGTTACCCGTCTCGGTCATCATTTTGGGGTACGCGTTAAAATATATTGCTGTTGCGCCCTAAATGGTAAATTTCACACCCGTCATTTTCATTCATGCTGTTGGACAATTCACCTGTACTAACTACAGGAGAAACTCATGTCCTCAATGTTCGACAAATTCCCACTGGACCAAGAAATCCCAGGATTCTTTAATGGCTTCGACTCTCGTCGTGAGATGGAAGAGGCGAATCGTGAAGCTACAGATCGACTTTTAGAAGAGATGTCCCGACAGGACAAAGCAAGAAAGCAGCGTGTGCAAGCTGGGCTACCAGCTCTCCAGCGACTTTTGGAGGTCGCACCCGGACACCACGGACAGGCCAAGCATATCAGGCGTTTTCTTTTATCTCTCTACAATGGTTTCGAGTGGCCGCTCGACATGCGTCGTTTGCGTGGTCTGGACACTGATTTACAACAAGCGGTTTTAGCTGTCATTGAGTTAGACTGGTGTGGCAGAGAAATTCACTCATATATTGATGATGGGGATGAGCTATTTCAGAGATTCTGGGAGTTGGAATCACCCATCATGGAAGACCAAGACAACTAATCGCAAATTATAGCTACAGCTAATAACGGGGGCGCCGCCCCCTTTTTTATTGCCTGAAATTTAGAACTCGAATCCGAATTACCGTAATTGCGATAATTATCATAATCAATACATAAAGGTCGCTTTCCGACTTTCACATGTGAAACTTTTCATTTCTTCTTTTAAAAGAAAATCGCTTGTACGCCCAAAATGGACAAATAGCGACCCGTGCCTCCGACACTATCTACGAAATAATTGCTCCTGCGTTAAACACCGTAATTAACAGGAGAAAATTACATGAAGATCAAAACTATTCCTTTTGCTATGGCCTCTGTTATTGCTCTGGTCGGAACGTCCGGGGCGGTTATGGCTGAAACTGGGTCTGCTACCGCAGAAGTAACCGCCATGCCTCCGGCTTTGAGTATCCAAGAAATTCAGCCTTATCAAATGCAGATTGAGCGTGCTCCAGGTGCGACCATGCCCACCGGCTCCATCAACCTCAAACAATGGTCCTCGAATGGCATTCTCAAAGATCCCGCAGAGAGTGTGATTCCTGGCTGTCTGCAGGTTGCTGGTGATGTAGACAAAGCAGTCTCAATCACAATGACGGGGTTCAGTGTTCTGACTGCACCAGGTGGAGCAGAAATTACCTTTATGGGAGGTGCAAGCGAGCCGAAATTTGAGGTCGCAACATCGACGGTTGACTGCTCTGATGCTGTGGCTGGTTCGTTTACTCCGACGACTCTCGCTGGTACGCCTATCGCCAGTTCAACGAGTGCAACAGGCGAACTGTATCTGGCGTGGCGCTATCAGGAACCGACGAAGGCTACCGCTGGTTATATGAGTATGAGCGCGTGGGAGGAAGGCGCATTCACTGGGACCGTCGATATCACTGTTGATTATCAGTGATTCCGACAGATAAGGGCTGGCCGAAGCCAGCCCTATTTGTTGTTTGGAGGTTCCTTATGAAAATTCTTATATCATTTTTTGTTGCCCTGACACTGGCAGCTTCCGCTCACGCAGTTCAGTTGCGACAGCACGAGATTCTGATTTCGTCCAGCTCTACGGCCGAGATCCCCCTTACCAACAACCAAGAAAATCCAATACTGGTCCGTGTCACGCCGCCTGACGGAGTTCAGGCTTTCCCACGACGTATTCGACTTCTTCCCGGCGAACGCCAGGTCATCAAAGCCCGGATGATAGGAGACTTATCGGAAAACAGCAGGATGGCATTTAGCTACGCGGTCGAACGCCATCAAGAGCGCGGCTCCCATGCTCGGATTACGCTGAGGATTCCGATTAGGGAGGTGCGATAGTGTTTCACCTCCGACGACTTTCACATGTGAAAGTTTTAGCGCTTGCCGGGGCATTGGTTACTTCTTCTCCTGCCGCAGTAGCGGACGATTATTTGATGGATTTCATAGTGAACGGCCAACTGAAAGGGGAGTTTCTGGTTTCACGTGATGGTGACGTAGCGACTGCTGAAGTGGCTTTGTGGCGGGCGGTAGGTGTGAATGCCGAGGCGGCACTACCACTTGAGCGATTGAACGGATTGGGGAGGGTCAAAACTGTTTGGTCTACACAAAAGATATACCTCTACCCACACCGATTATCAAAGAAGCTTGAACGCCTGGAGCCGGAGGCGTTCATTGAGCCAGAGGTTTCATCACTCGATGTGAAATCCGTCGATTATAACCTTACGCATCATAGCCAGGCTGAGCAATCACTAGCCGGCTCAGTCATTGGAACGGGCCGCGTTGGAGATTTCGACCTAGACGTACGTGCCGGGATCGGAGGGCATGAGTCGTATTTTTCATCTCAGTGGCATAATGAAGACAACCCCTATGTCAAAGATGTTGAGCTGGGACGCGTACAGCGGCACGGCTTCGATGGTATCTCCCTTACCAACGAGACCTACCTAGCTTCTGGCTCTTTTGCTACTGACCAGATAGAGCTGTACTGGCCCAGAGGCACCCGCGTTGATGTTTATCGTGACGGGGCGTATATCGAATCACTGGTTCTGGAGAGCGATCCGTTTCCGTATGAAATCGAGTTGGACTATAGCAACAACCGGTACGAATTCCGCGCTGTGTTGCCGGATGGTCGTACCGATACCCGAACGGTAGAGAGGGCTATTTCCGGTCGGCTGGCTCCTGTGGGACAGTTAAACTATCGGTTAGCTGCTGGTAGGTCGCCGGAGTCCGGAGAGTCTCTGGCAGCGGGTTATTTATCTTATGGCCTGACGAACGAGCTTTCCCTATTCGCTGGTCAGGACCACCAGGAGCGCGGCTACCTCTCGGCTCTGTATGTACGAGACAGTTTCTCTTTTGAACCAAGCTGGTTCGGAGGCAGCGGCTATACCGTCAACGGTTCTTGGCAGAGCGATGATTTTTCAGTGTTTGGCCGCGTTAGTGACCTGGATGACTACAATCAACAATCTGTGAGTCTTTCATACCGTTCTCTTTTCCGGCCTTCGCTTCAGTATTCCTCTCGCTCGCACGATGGTTATGAAGTACAAGAAATATCGCTACGCACCTACCACAGTGCTTACCTGCGACAGCTTCGTTCATCAGTGTCGTTCTCACCGTACCTCTCCATGCGCGAACGTAACGGCGTTGATACCGAAGTTGTCGGAGGTCGGCTACTGGCGAATATGCCCCATGGATGGCAGGCTGTGGCGTCCTATGAGCGCGAGAGTTACGATTCCACGCTGGATAGCATGCAGCGCTTTCAAGGGGAAATATCCAAGCGGTTTGGTCTGGGAAGGCTGACCTACCGTCATACTGCCATAGACTATGGCCGAGGCTGGGCGACGCAGCAACAAAGTATTCGAGCAGACATATGGAATTGGAAGTTCGCCGCTCTGTCTGCTGCCGTAAATCGCTCGTCTACTGGCGAGAAGAGCTTTGCGTTTTCGATCAGCGGATCTTTTGGACGCTCTGGATTTACTCGATTTCCCCAGCGGAATCAGGCCACACTAGAGTTGACTACTTGTCGTGATGAGAACGCAGATGGTATTTGCCAATCTGATGAGCCAGAGGTTACTGGTATCACAGCTCGGGTAGGCGAACGAAGTGTAGTCACACCTGCAATTGTGGATTCACTAACACCCTATCGTCGATACGATGTCGAGGTTTCCGGCGATTTTGGGCTGTCTCCTCGGTATAGGGCGGTTGAGTCTGGTCGATTAGTTCGGGGAGGTGTCAACCGCCTGCGACTTCCGTTGTCCGAAATTCGTGAAGTGGAAGGGCAATTAGAGAATGATGGTATTCGCGTCGCATTGATAGACAAATCCACTGGAAATGTTCTGAGCGAACAAACTACCAACTTTGGTGGCTGGTATCTGTTCTACGCGCCTAAACACAAAGAGGTTGAGGTTGTCCGGGCTGATGATATAAATCTTTCACATGTGAAAGAAAATGAATCTGGAGCAAAGTCATGATAGCTGCACTTACTGGATACAGCCTGTTCATTATAGGTGTACTGGCAATTTGTGGTGCCGCGTATTTTTGGTCAGAGCCTCTTGAGAAGTGGTTCCGCAAAACGTTTAAATAGTTGAGATGAATTATGAACGAAGAACAATCGCCAGTATGCCCTAACTGCAAGTCTGACAACCTTTCATTTGAAACGAAACATGTCCAGTACAAGGGGATAGAAGTTCAATGCGTGAAAGGGTGGCACTGCCTCTGCGGAAATGTAGTGCTGGATGCCGATGAAGCAGCCCGGGTGAAAAATGAGTACCAGGATTGCCAAGCATTCTGGAACGCTGTTGATCGGATTTCTACAGGAAGATAAATATGTTGGTTACAGTGCCCAATCCCGACGACTTGCTCGATCTACAGCTCTTTTCTCTGGAAAGTCTCCGTGCGGAGCACGGCAAAGAGGTTGTGATGCACCTCCGAAGGCTGGCGATTCGCAAGATCTTCAAAGGACTCAGGCCAGAGGAGGAGGGCTTTCGGTCGGTCCAAGGCCCCATGGTCAAGCCTGGTGCTGAGATAGAACTTCCCGCTAATGGAATCATTGTTGGACTCGACTATCTCCGTGCCAACTATGATCAGCGAGCTGCTCCAGCGATGAAAGTTCCGTCATTCCAAGTTGAGCTTACTGCTTGGACTATCGTGAGGGGGCTACTGCTTCCCGCCTACAAGTCCGCAAGTATTGAACAGATGAGGAGCTGGCTTCAGGCATCGTCCTGATCCTCATCATGTTTCTCGACGCACGCTATCTCTTTGAGCATCCTTTCAGCTTTGACCTGTGCAGCCTCAACGATTTCGGGCTTTTCAGTTTCCAGAATTTCTTCTAATGTCCTCGCCATTTCATTGCTCCCAATATATCTGCGAATGCTACACAAAATTATTGTAGCATCTGGCTCTTTGCGCCCAAAACGGACAGAAACGCATGGGGGCTATCCAGGTCTGAGACTGCATCATAAACCCATCAGAACGAAATCAACGCAGTGTGGGTAGAACGATGTCCGAAGCAGAACAACTTTCCTTCGTCATGAGCGAACTGGCTGAGATAAAGCAGTTGCTGGCTCAGTTCGTTGATAATGCAGTCAATGAAAACGAGAGGCCAGCTTTACCGTTGCCCGATAAAGAGTATCTGACAGTTGATGAAGCCGCAGCTTTAATTGGGGCAAAACGAAGTTACATTTATCGTCTTACCCATGAAAAACGCATTTCGTTCACAAAGCCTGGTGGAAACCGCGTGTTGATCAAACGCTCAGACCTTCTCGCTTGGGTAGAAGGTAACCGTGTGAAGTCCCAGGGGGAGATCAACGATGAAATATCAAACTTTATGGCAAACTCCCGGCGTCGTGGCCGCCAAACCACTAGACGGTAGTTCCGATGGTCGATTGCCCGCACCGAGGGCAAACGTCACCGTCATGTTCGCGTTCCGAGAAGATGTCTGGAAAGCTCCTCATGGCAATCACTCGGCGGCTTTCGAGAATGTCTGCATAAATTTCGGTAGTTCTGAGTTCGCTATGGCCTAGTAGCCTGGACAGTGAATATATGTCCACCCCTCGATTGAGTTGTGCTACGGCAAATGTATGTCTCCCAGCGTGGAAAGTAACGTGTTTTGTTATCCCAGCTCTCATTGCCCATTGCAGCAGCGCCACGTTGAAGTAGCTATTGTATTTGAGGCCGGTAAACACTCGATCTTCCGGTTTCTCCCTCTTCTCTACATCCAATAACCTAACGGCTGAGTCCGGGAGGTCCAGATACACCAGGGAATTCCCTCCATTTTTGAGCTTCTGTTGGTCAAAAATAACTCGATAGTGCCCAGGCTCAAACTCCTCGATTTCGCTCCACGTAAGTTTGTTGATGTCGCTCCATCGGAGGCCCGTAGTACAACTGAACAAAAAGGCACGTTTAAGAACATCATAACGACATTCTGCCTTTGTCATGGCACGAACCTCATCCAACGTTAGGTAGGTTCGCTTGGTGTTCTCAGCTTTGACGCTTTTTACCCGTTGAACCGGGTTGTCCCTGATCATTCCCTCTCGAAATGCTTCATTCAGAGCAGCCCGGATCTTATTGAAGTAGCTCGATGCAGTATTCTTTGCGAGCCGGGATTTCGATTTGGTGAGCTTTTCCTCCAGTAAATACTTCCGGAACCCTTCTAGGAACGGCTTATCAATCTCCTCAAAGGTGAGTTCGGCTCTGCCGTGGTAGTTTCTGAGATGCTTACCTGCCGAGATCCAGATTGAATAGTTAGATGCGCTTCCGGACTCTTTGGTCGAGGTTAATTGGTCATAGTAGTCAAAGAAGCTTGAGGCCAGCTTCACGCGGTCTTCAAGCTGGAATTTGTTGGAATGCGATTCAACGAGGCGTGCAGATTTTGCAGCTTCGGCCTGGCGCATCATTTCCTTGTTGTGTTGCCGCTCAGCCTGAGTCTTAGGGTTGTGATAAACGTACAACCCAAGAGGCTCGTAATCCCGCTTAGGTCGCTTCTTGCCATCCTCCCCTTCGACCACACCGTAGTAGTACACCAGGCGAAGCTGCTGAAGCCCTTTCGAGTTGGGGTTTCGCTTGTTAACAGATACTTTCATTTTTTGGTCCGATCTTGATCCCATTGCTCCAGAATTCTAACCTTGGAGCAAATAGGGATCAATTTATAGTGAAACGGAGCAAACTAGAAGAAAACGCGGTAAAAGTATCTCTGAGGTAATACTAAATATAATCTTTATAAAACAATAATTTAGTTTGATATGTTTTGATGGATTTCACCGGGCTTTACCACTTAGAAATAAGGTTCACTTCCCGATGCAGAACGACGAAAATATGCGACCTAGTAAATCATCCGACGTAAACTCTCCGGTAATTTCAGTGAGCGCCTGATGAGCTAATCTGAGTTCTTCGGCAAGCAGCTCACCTGCCATATTTTGTTCCAGTTGCTCTTTGCCATTATTTACGTGTAACTGGGCGTTATCTAATGCATCAAGATGGCGCCGGCGGGCAATGAACTGGCCTTCGTTGGTAGTATCCAGCCCCATGGTCTGGGCCAGATGATCACGCAGTATATCGATACCTTCACCGGTTTCGGCGGATAAACCGACCACAGTAACTTCACCATGCGCTGTATCCAACTGATTGGTACCGATACGTTCACCCGATAGGTCGGCCTTATTGCGAATGACCGTTGTGGGGATACCGCCTGATAAACGCGCCATAAATTCTGGCCAGATTTCGTAGGGGTCAATAACGGTAGTCTGGGTGCTATCAACCACAAATAAAACACGGTCGGCTTGTTCGATAGCGCTCCAGGCTCGTTCAATGCCTATTTTTTCTACTTTATCGGGACTGTCTCTGAGCCCGGCCGTATCGATGATATGAACCGGCATCCCATTGATATGGATATGCTCTTTTAATATATCCCGTGTGGTACCCGCTACATCGGTGACTATGGCGCTGTCCCGTCCTGCCAGTGCATTAAGCAGACTGGACTTGCCAGCGTTGGGGCGCCCGGCGATAACCACCTGCATACCTTCGCGAAGCAGGGTACCCTGACGGGCATCAGATTTGACCCTGGCCAGAGAGTTAACAATTTTTTCCAGATCGCCGGAGACTTTCCCATCCGACAAAAAATCGATTTCTTCGTCAGGGAAATCAATGGCTGCCTCAACATACATCCGCAGGTGAACAATCTGGTCAGACAATGTATTAATCGCATCGGAAAACTGGCCCTGCAAAGAGCGTAAAGCGCCTCTGGCTGCCTGTTTAGAACTCGCATCAATAAGATCAGCTATGGCCTCTGCCTGCGCTAGATCCAGTTTGTCGTTCAAAAACGCCTGCTCACTGAATTCCCCCGGCCGCGCCAGTCGGGTACCCTCTACTTTGAGTATTGCATCAATGAGCATGTCCATCACCACCTGACCACCATGCCCCTGGAGTTCAAGAACATCTTCGCCAGTAAAGGAGTTAGGCCCTCGAAACAAGATGGCAATACCCTGGTCGATTATTTCCCCTTTTTCGTCCTCAAAAGGCGTATAAGTCGCATAACGAGGTGTTAGCGACTGGGGAATCAAACGGTTTGCCACCGTTTCGGCCTGCGGGCCAGAAACTCGCACAATACCAACACCACCGCGGCCTGCTGCTGTTGCCTGGGCGACGATAGTGTCGATATTTGAAGGACTATGAGCGGTCTGCATAATTAATCGCGAAAGTTAGTGAACTGAAAGGGCTGACCAAAATCTTCGGCTTTAACTAACGCCATTGCCTGCTGCAAATCATCACGCTTCTTGCCTGTGACCCGTAACTGGTCACCTTGAATAGCAGCCTGGACTTTGACTTTTGACTCTTTAATCAGTTTGGTAATTTTCTTAGCCACAGGTTGTTCAATACCCTGTTTAAAAGCAATGGTTTGACGGCAGGTTCTGCCATGCTGGTCCATAGATTTTACATCCATAGCTGACGTATCCAGGTTACGTTTAGCACAGGCACTGCGGAACATGGATTCCATTTGTTGTAGCTGAAACTCTGCCTGCGCCGTCATGACAACGGTTTTGTCTTTATATTCAAAACTGGCATCCACACCACGAAAGTCAAAGCGGGTGGACAGTTCCCGATTTGCATTTTCAGTAGCATTACGTACCTCTTCCATATTGATTTCTGACACAATATCAAATGATGGCACTGTACAATCTCCTCAATGACAAATCAGCCCGCTAAGGCGGGCTGAATTAAACTACTTTGTTTTTATACCTCTTTTTTCCATTGAAGCATAAATAAGCTTCGCCTGGATGAGCGTAATCACATTACTGACTAACCAGTACAGGACCAGCCCTGCCGGGAACCAGAGGAAGAAAACACTCATCGCTACAGGCATATACTGCATAATTTTTTGCTGCATAGGATCGGTTACCGTAGTGGGCTGCAGTTTTTGCAGTAACCACATGCTGGCACCGGTCAATATGGGCAACACAAAATATGGGTCTTTCACTGACAAATCTGTGATCCACAGGAAGAAATCAGCATGACGTAACTCGACACTTTCCAGTAATACCCAGTATAGCGCAAGGAAGATAGGCATCTGCAGAATTAGCGGTAAGCACCCGCCCATTGGATTTACTTTTTCCTTTTTGTACAACTCCATCATTGCTTGCGACATTTTCTGTCTGTCGTCGCCGAATCGATCTTTGAGTTGTTGCATTTTGGGCGCGAGGTTACGCAGACGGGCCATTGACTCATACTGTTTCTTCGTTAACGGATACATAATCCCTTTAACAATCACAGTAATAAGGATAATGGCCACACCCCAGTTACCCACCAGGCTATGCAGGAATTTCAGCAGACCAAACAGTGGTTGAGAAATCCACCACAAAATGCCGTAATCTACCGTTAAATCCAGACCACGAGCCAATTCTGCCAGAGTTTCCTGATCTTTCGGGCCCATGTAAAGTTCAGCGGAAATTGTTGCGCTTTCACCGGCGGCAACGGAGACCGGCTGGCCTTTAAACCCGATAATGGCATACTGATTGGCTGACAGTTTTGAATACAATGCATTGGTCTGGTCCTGAGGCGGTATCCAGGCAGAGACAAAATAGTGTTCAAGCATACCGACCCAGCCAGCTGGCGTAGTGATATTCAGTTTATCGTCTTCAATATCACCAAAATCGTATTTTTCGTAACGATCTTCCTCAGTACCGTAAGCCGCACCACGGTAAGTGGGCATAAACATATTCCCCCCATCGGGTATCACGGTAGTTTGTTTAAGCTGAGCAAACTGTTGCAGGCGAATGTCACTGTCTGACTGGTTACTGATGGTGTAATTAACATCTACGGTATGAGAATTTTGTGTAAACACAAATGTTTTAGTGATCGTAACGCCATCGGCACTTTGCCAGGTAAGCGGTACTTCCAGTGTCTGAGACTCCATAACATAATCGGTTTGGGGCGCAGTATAGCGAGGGCGTCCTTCACGACCACTATCCGGACCATTTCGACCAACTAACCCACTTTGCGCAATATGCACGCCGTTCTCCGGGCGTAGTAAACTGTAGGGTTCGTCTGACCCCTGCTTCACCGGAAAGTCAGGCAAATCGGCAGAGATAATGTCTCCACCACGCAAATCAATGATGACATCTAAAGCATCGGTGCGTACGCGTAGGGCGCGGTCATTATTAATGTCGGGTTGAGCGATTGCGCCTGGAACATCTGCATCGCTTGACGGCATATCATCAAGTTGGTCAGTTTGTGCGGACGGCACATCAGTGTCCTGCGCGGACTGTTCAGACTGAACTGGCGCCACTGGCTTAGGACCATAATCTTCCTGCCACTGTTGCCACAGCAGAAAGCTGACCAAAGCCAGGCCAATTAACAGAAAACTACGTTGCGATTCCATATAGGTCTCTTTATTTTGAGTGTTTAGTATCGTGTTTACTGGGTACCGGATCGTATCCACCCGGATGGAAAGGGTGGCATTTTATAATGCGTTTAAACGATAACCAACCACCAATTAATAAACCATGTGTTTTTAATGCTTCTATGGCATAAAACGAGCAAGTTGGATGAAATCTACAGCGTTGTCCCAGCATCGGTGAGATGCACCACTGATAGAACGTTATCAGTAGCAGGGGAATGGCAATACTTATTTTGCGCAACGCTTGACTAATTTTTTCCATTGCTTGTCTAACAAGGCGAACACTTCTTCGTTGGTTAACTTATCAGCACCTGATTTTCCCACCACAATAATATCAATATCTGGAAGTTTGCCGGTACGATGACGAAAGCTCTCGCGAATAAGTCGTTTTAACCGGTTGCGGTCATGGGCTTTACGAATGCGTTTTTTGGCTAAGGTAATACCCAGGCGCGGATGGCCTAACTCATTGTGACGTGCTAGAAGTGTAAAGGCAGGGGAAACAGCTGGTGTGGCGTCGTTAAACACATAAGTAAAGTGGGAAGGAGTTAACAGACGTAACTCCCTGAAAAATTGATTTTCACCCACTTTGAAGTATTTCTTTATTTAAGCAGAAAGGCGAGCGCGACCTTTAGCACGGCGAGCTGCTAGTATTTTGCGACCATTTTTAGTCGCCATACGAGCACGAAAACCGTGTGAACGCTTGCGCTTTAAGTTGCTCGGTTGAAATGTTCTTTTCATGACCAAAGTCTCACTTATATAGTTAAAACACAGGCGGTAACGAAATAACGCATTAGCGAAAAGTCACGTTGACTTTTAAAATGCTGTTAGGTAACGAACACTGCCTATACAAAAGGATGCCGAATTCTAGAGATCCCGTGGCCTCCTGTCAATGGATAATGGTGTATTGAAGGTATATTTCAAACAAAATTTGAACAACTGCCGACTAACTTGCCCTGAGCGTGTAGCTACAGCCTTGATTGCTGTGAATAAAATAAATTATTGTTGCATTTTATCCACAGATGATTGTGTAAAGGCCGTGTTTAACGCATGTTCCAGCGGCCATCGATCAGCCCTGATCGCTTGTACAGGGGTCTGGGTTATTGAGATCCGGCCAAGAATAGATAAATAAAATAGTTCATATAATTCATAAGCATAAAATTTTGATCCGCGTGATCTGCGAAGATGATCGTTTACTTTATGTTAGTAAGATCAGATAATCCACAGCGATAAGATCAAATAACAAATTTCCTGCTCATCATCTAATGCCAATGTCTGCGCTCTGTCTGTTTTTTCTTTAGACGGGATTTATGACATACACATTATTGTTGGTGTCGTAGCGACTATCGGAGCTATTGTATACATGTCCCTATGGAACCATTGTCTTGACCGTTTGCGTCAGGAATTGCCGACTCAGCAATTTAGCATGTGGATAAGACCCCTTAGTGCTCATGAAGAGGTAGAGGCCGTCACGCTTTATGCACCTAATCGCTTTGTGCTGGATTGGGTTCGCGATAAATACCGCGACAAGATAACGGCGCTGTTCAGTGAGTTTTGTGGGCCAGAGGCACCACAGTTGCGTCTTGAGGTCGTTTCCAGAGATACACGTTCGGCGGCACCGTCTGAACATCCCGCTCCAGTGCAGCAACAGCATCAGCACAGAGCGCCAGCGCCCTCGAGACAAGACAACCCTCATTATCAGTACAACGGTCAACCTAACGAAACTGCTCATAGCAGGCCTGCTAATAGTTCCGGTTACAATCAGCAGACTGATGAACATAGGCCAGACACCGGGCAGCACTACACAGAACAGGCTCAGAGTTCGCAGCCACATCGGGAATCCCGGCCTGCGCCAAATCGTGCACCTAATGTTATCCCTATCCCTGAGGGGATGAAGCATAAAAGTAATATTAATCCTAACTACCAGTTTGACAATTTTGTCGAGGGTAAATCCAATCAGTTGGCCCGGGCCGCTGCGACGCAGGTGGCCAACAATCCCGGTGGATCCTACAACCCTTTGTTTATTTACGGCGGCACGGGTTTGGGTAAAACCCACTTGTTGCACGCGGTGGGTAACGGCATAGTGGCAAACCGTGAAAATGCAAAAATTGTGTATATGCACTCTGAGCGCTTTGTTCAGGATATGGTTAAAGCGCTGCAAAACAATGCAATTGAAGATTTTAAAAAGTTTTATCGCTCTGTAGATGCACTGCTTATCGATGATATTCAATTTTTTGCTAATAAAGAGCGTTCCCAGGAAGAGTTTTTCCATACGTTCAACGCCTTACTGGAAGGTAACCAGCAAATAATTTTAACGTCAGATCGTTACCCTAAGGAAATTGATGGTGTTGAGGATCGGCTTAAGTCACGGTTTGGCTGGGGGCTGACTATTGCTATCGAACCGCCTGAACTGGAAACCCGTGTTGCTATTTTGATGCGCAAGGCGGCGGAAAATCGTATGAATCTTCCCAACGAAGTTGCTTTTTTTATTGCAAAACGTTTGCGCTCAAACGTACGCGAATTGGAAGGCGCTTTAAACCGGGTTATCGCCAATGCTAATTTTACCGGACGGCCTATTACCATTGATTTTGTTCGCGAAGCATTACGTGATTTACTGGCGTTGCAGGAAAAACTGGTCACGGTAGATAATATTCAAAAAACCGTGGCAGACTATTACAAAATCAAAGTGTCTGATATTTTATCTAAACGCAGAAGCAGAAGCGTGGCCAGACCGAGGCAGGTTGCTATGGCGCTGGCCAAGGAACTGACCAACCACAGCTTGCCTGAGTTGGGTAATGCATTTGGTGGGCGCGACCACACCACAGTGCTGCATGCGTGTCGTAAAATAGAGCAGCTTAGAGAAGAAAGTCATGATATAAAGGAAGACTATAAAAATCTAATACGGACATTGTCTTCTTAACCTGACAGCCATCACGACGCGAGAAGAAAAATCGATGAAATTTACTATCAGCCGAGAAAATTTTTTACAACCATTACAAATGGTTTCAGGCGCCGTTGAACGCCGGCATACACTTCCGATACTCTCCAATGTGCTAATCAAGGTAAAAGATGATGCTGTCTGGCTTACCGGCACAGATTTGGAAGTTGAGCTGGTATCCAGTGCTAGCCTTGAAGGCGATCATACCGATGGTGAAATTACGGTTCCAGCTAAAAAACTGTTCGACATTATCCGGGGGCTGACTGAAGGCACTCAGATACATTTCCTGGTTGAAGAAAATAAAGCCTTGATCCGCGCCGGAAGAGGGCGCTACACCTTATCCACACTCTCAGCCAACGATTATCCTAATCTGGAAGACTGGGAGTCTGAGGTTGAGCTGGATCTTACGTGTCATGATATAAAGCGTCTGATTGATAGTACAAACTTTTCTATGGCGCAGCAGGATGTGCGGTACTACCTGAACGGTATGTCTTTAGAAACTGAAGAGAATGTGGTACGAACAGTCGCTACAGATGGGCACCGCTTGGCCCTTTGCCGCCAACAATATACTGATACTCCCTTATCTGCCCGCCAGGTAATTATTCCGCGCAAAGGTGTAATGGAAATATCTCGCCTGATTGGCGATGACGATAGTCTCATCAAAGTGCAAATTGGGTCGAACCATATCCGCCTGCAAACCGGAGCATTTATTTTTACCAGTAAATTGGTAGATGGACGGTTCCCGGATTATCGGCGTGTATTACCTCGTGATGGGGATAAAACAATAATTGCAGATAAGGCTACTCTCAAGGATGCCTTCTCTCGCGCGGCGATCTTATCCAACGAAAAGTTTCGCGGTGTGCGTTTAAACCTGTCTAACGGGGAACTGAAAATTACCGCCAATAATCCTGAGCAGGAAGAAGCGGAAGAAATTGTTGATGTTGACTACCAGGGTGAAGATTTAGAGATTGGGTTTAACGTTGCGTATCTAATTGACGTTCTTAATGCATTACCTCGCGATAAGGTCAAGCTGACACTTTCAGATTCAAATTCAAGTGCTTTGATTGAAGATTCAGAGGACGACGCTGCATTGTATGTCATTATGCCAATGCGCTTATAATTGTTTGTATTAACGAGGCCGGTTCGCCGGCCAGCCGCCTTCATTATTTATTCTTATTCTTTGAGTATCGATTTATGAAACTGAGCAATCTTCAGCTCACACAGTTTCGGAATATCGATAAAGCCCAGGTAAGTCCCTCCCGTCAGCTCACGATGATCACGGGCAGAAATGGCAGTGGTAAATCATCCTTACTGGAAGCCATTTATTACTTGGGGTTTGGTCGGTCATTCAGGACCAGAAAGCATCAGTCTGTTATTCAACATGCAACCTCCAGCTTTAGTATATTTGCCGGTGGTGTGGATGAACAAGGTAGAGAGTTTAAACTTGGCTTGCAGCGGACCACCGATGATAATTTTACCTGCTCGGTGAATGGAGAACATTCACACCGATTAGCCGATATAGTCAGCTTGATTCCCGTGCAGCTTTTTACACCACAGAGCACCGACTTAATTCTTGGTTCACCATCAGAGCGTCGTCGATTTTGTGACTGGGGTTTGTTTCACGTGGAACAATCATTCAATTCATTATTTCAAACCTATACGAAATTACTCCGTCAACGTAACGCATTGCTCAAGCAAAATTCGAATCTTACAGCCTCCCAGCACGGATATTGGCAGGAACAGCTGGTAGCAACCGGGGAAAAGCTAAATTTAATGCGAGAAAGCTATGTAGACGGGTTAAAACCGCTATTTAATGACATTTGTAGTGAATTTTTACCTGAGTTTTCGGTAGAAATCTCGTATTATAAGGGGTGGGAAAAAGACGCCTCATTATCTGATGCGTTAGAGAAAAAGTTAGAGTATGACACAAAAATCGGTCATACCTCTGCAGGTCCGCATAAGGCAGATTTAAGATTTAGAGTAAATGGAATAAACGCTCAGGAAATACTATCCCGCGGCCAGTTGAGAATGGCTGTAGCCGCATTGCAATTATCCCAGACAGCACTTTTTTCAAAACAGACGTCGCGTAAAAGCATTTTTTTGTTGGATGACGTAGGTGCTGAATTGGATCTTGACAAGCGAGAGCGATTTATTGATGGGTTGCTAGCTATGGATACGCAGGTATTTGTTACTGCAATAGAAAAGCAGCAACTTGAATTTGTAGATAAATACAATGAAAAGAAGATGTTTCACGTGGAACATGGGCACGTGACAGAGGAGTAAAAGCTAATTATGTCAGAGCAGAATATATACGACTCGTCCAGTATCAAAGTCCTTAAAGGGCTGGATGCGGTGCGAAAACGTCCCGGTATGTATATCGGAGACACTGATGATGGCACCGGCTTACACCACATGGTATTTGAGGTGGTGGATAATTCTATCGACGAAGCGTTGGCAGGCCACTGCTCAGAGATCGTTGTTCAAATTCACGTAGATGGTTCTGTATCAGTCTCAGACGACGGTCGCGGAATACCTACTGAACTGCACGAGGAAGAGGGCGTTTCAGCTGCAGAAGTCATTATGACTGTGCTACACGCTGGCGGTAAGTTTGACGACAACTCATATAAGGTGTCCGGCGGCTTGCATGGTGTAGGGATTTCCGTGGTAAATGCATTGTCTTCTAAGCTGAAGTTGCGTATACGCCGCGGTGGCAAAACTTACGAACAAGAATACCAGCACGGCGTACCTCAAGCTCCACTTGAAGTAAAAGGTGAAACTGATAAATCAGGTACGGCAATTCGGTTCTGGCCCAGCGGTGACACTTTTACCAACCTTGAATATCACTACGATATCCTGGCAAAACGCTTACGCGAGTTGTCATTTCTAAACTCAGGTGTATCGATCAAGTTGCTTGACGAGCGCGACGATAAAGAAAACCATTTTAAGTATGATGGGGGAATCCGAGCGTTCGTTGAATACCTTAATCAGAAAAAGAACCCAATGCATGAAAAGGTATTTCACTTTGCTATCGATCGTGATGATGGCATTTCAGTTGAAGTCGCTATGCAGTGGAACGACAGTTTCCAGGAAAACATATTTTGTTTTACCAATAATATTCCACAGCGAGATGGCGGGTCTCACCTGGCCGGTTTCCGCGGTGCGTTAACGCGTACGCTGAATAATTATATGGAAAAGGAAGGCCTTAACAAAAAGGCAAAAACCAATGCCACTGGTGACGATGCAAGAGAAGGCCTTACGGCTGTAGTATCGGTAAAAGTGCCAGATCCTAAATTTTCTTCTCAGACCAAAGATAAGCTGGTGTCTTCTGAGGTTCGTCCCGCTGTTGAGTCGTCAATGAATGAGAAATTAGCGGACTTTTTGTTGGAGAACCCAACTGAAAGTAAAATCATCGCCGGTAAGATTTTAGATGCGGCCCGAGCTCGGGAAGCCGCCCGGAAAGCGCGCGATATGACGCGCAGGAAGGGCGCCTTGGACTTGGCAGGCTTGCCAGGCAAACTGGCAGATTGTCAGGAAAAAGATCCAGCACTTAGCGAACTTTATATTGTGGAGGGAGACTCTGCGGGTGGTTCTGCTAAGCAGGGGCGCAACAGAAAAAATCAGGCTATTTTACCGCTTAAGGGGAAAATCCTGAACGTTGAAAAAGCGCGCTTTGATAAGATGCTTTCTTCACAGGAAGTCGCAACGCTTATCACTGCACTGGGCTGTGGTATTGGTCGTGATGAATATAATCCGGATAAATTACGGTATCACAGTATCATTATCATGACTGATGCGGACGTAGATGGCTCGCACATCCGAACGTTGCTATTGACGTTCTTCTACCGTCAAATGCCGGAAATTATCGAAAGGGGCTACGTATATATTGCTCAGCCTCCTCTTTATAAAGTGAAAAAAGGTAAGCAGGAGCAGTATCTTAAAGATGATGATACTCTGACCGAATACCTTACCAATATCGCGCTCACCGGTACCTCACTGCACACCAGTGAAGATGCCCCGGGCATTAGCGGTCCAGCCCTCGAAACACTTGTGAAGCAGTATCAGGGCGTTGAGAAAATGATTGAGCGACTGTATCGGGTAATGCCACCGGATATTCTTTATCGTTTAATTTATTCACCCACACTAAATCTTGAAGATTTAAAAAGTGAGTCGACACTGAATGATGTTGCGGATAAATTTATCCAAAGCATGAATGACAGAGAAAATAGTGGTGCGACCTATCGGTATGAAATCAGGCGTGACGAAGAGCTAAGCGAATTTTATATTGCCATCATCATGCGTATGCACGGTATTGATTATGAGTATAAAATTGGTCACGATTTTATTGAGTCCAGTGAATATGGTCGTATACGAGCGTTGAATGAATCCATAAACGGCATGATGGCTGATACTGCTTACGTTCAGCGAGGTGAGCGTAAGCAATCTATCGACTCGTTTAAAACCGCCATCGACTGGCTTATGAACGAAGCGAAAAAAGGCCAGTATATACAGCGCTATAAAGGGTTGGGAGAGATGAATCCCGACCAGTTATGGGAAACAACAATGGACCCTGAAGGCCGCCGTATGTTGCAGGTTACTATTGAAGATGCCATAGGCTGTGACCAGTTGTTCACCACATTGATGGGCGATCAGGTCGAGCCGCGCAGAGAGTTTATCGAAGCCAATGCGCTGAAAGTAGAGAATCTCGACGTGTAGTTGCTAAGTAGCTTTCCTAAAAAATTCAAAACCACATCGAAAGGTGTGGTTTTTTTTTGCGTTAAATTAATCATTATTTAAGGTTGCTAATCATAGCCGCCACGCTCGACCACCCATTAGTAGACCTTTCCTAGTTTGAAATAATCAGGACATCTCCCTTTTATTCAATACGTCGAATAACAGCCACGCCTGTAAAACAGTTTCACGGTACAGTTTTTACTCCCTAAATAAGCCAATAATTTAAGCCTGCCAGCAAGAAATTTGGGAAGAGTGGCACGCAACAAGGAGTATAATGAAATGGAAACTATAGATTTAGGTGGCGAGAGTGGACCTGATTTCAGATGGAAGTTTTGGCGATTGGTCCATAAGTTGTTGTAGTGTACATATGGCGTCGAGCTTTCACTCGAAATGTTTATACACTTAGTCAGCTATAACTCAAACACAGCACAATATGGTTTCGGTCGCATGTCTGCTTACAATCGTCGGTAATGTATCAGGGGCTGGCTTGAGTCCCTATACAATATGAATGTTTATGATCTAATTGCAGTCACGATTTGGGTCGTCTTTTTTTTGTACCCACTTTATTGCCTTGCGACATTGTGTAGTAGCAGATTAGTGGCGTGTGTTGTTTGCTTTTTTTGGCTTTTGCGCGACGATGTTGATCGCCGGTACAGTCCCCGTGTTCGATATGGATACGATAAGAAATTCTCACGGCTATTTGTCTTTATTTTTTCGTTCAGTTATCGAAGAAACTTCGAAAATAATAGCGTGTTATATTGTATTTGAGACACTCAATAAACAGAGAGTTAAATTTTACACTCGCTTTTTACTCACTCGTTGCGTCTTATGAATCTGCAATACCTATAGTCTCAATTATAGCTGCTTTAACAGAAGGGCTAATTTCACTGGAGTCAGGTAATTTGCCAACCTATTTGAATGATTTCGACAAGATGGAGCGTAGCTTGCCCATAGGCGAGTTGGCTCTATTTTTTCTCAGAGATGGTACATGTTTTTATACATTTTTATTTAACCTACAGCGGTATCTGCTTCTTAATGTCGCACTGAGATAAGCTGCTATTTTTTACACCTTTGTTTGCGCACGGTTTGTTAAATGTGCTTATTTTGTATGTTTATACAACTATAGAAAGTAACTCGGTTTCTATTTTATTAAAAAGCATAAGTGTGCTGCTTGTCGTAGTTCTGCTTATTTTTTTTTTTACCCAGAAAAAAAGTATACGAGAATGTATTTGCAGTGAGACAAGCGTAGCGTGGGCCAATTTTGCTTTAAACGATAGTGAAGGAGAGAGCGTGTTGCTGCCCGTGCTACAAAATGTTCGGTATTGATTACTGTATGTTCATTGTGACCAAAGTTATAAATCTTAGAGGATGCGCCACAAGCTCTATATGCACTACAATTAAATGACGAAAAGCCGATAAACGACACACTATTCTAACTTTATTCACTATTATACTTACATTCTGATCGCTCCTGGCAATCTACATCTACAAAAGATATTGCCGACTCGACAACAGCAGGGTGAATGAAAATTAAAATATCAGAGTGCGTTCAGGTTCGCGGATCTCGGGTTCATAACCTACGGGATATCAATGTCGATGTGCCCAGAAATAAAATTGTCGCATTTACCGGTATATCTGGATCGGGGAAGTCCTCCCTGGCTTTTGGTACTTTGTATGCTGAGGCCCAGCATAGATATCTCGACTCTGTTTCGCCTTATGCCAGACGGCTGATAGAACAGATTGAACAACCTGATGTGGATAGCATCGAAGGATTACCTCCGGCTGTCGGCTTGCATCAGCAACGTGGTGTTGCTTCCGCACGTTCTTCAGTAGGCAGCATAACTACCATATCAAATAGTGTGCGAATGCTATATTCACGGGCGGGAGACTACCCTGAGAATCAACCAATCATCTATGCCGACGGGTTTTCGCCTAACACACCTCAGGGGGCTTGTGAGACCTGTCATGGCATAGGGAAAGTGTTTGATGTAAGTGAGCACACCTTAGTGCCCAATCCGCGCCTGACTATCAGAGAGGGCGCTGTAGCTGGGTGGCCAGGTGCGTGGCAGGGTAAAAACCTGGTGCGGATATTACTTTCACTGGATGTTGATGTGGATATTCCCTGGCAGGAATTGCCCGCAGAGACCCGGCAATGGATTTTATATACTGACGAAACCCCGCAGGTCTCGGTTTACCGAAATTACAATTTAGCCGAAACGCGTCAGGCACTTAAAGATGCAGAGCCCGCCAGCTATAAAGGCACCTTTATAAGCGCAAGATCCCATGTTCTAAATACATTTAAAAAATCACAGAAAGAAAAGGCCAAACAGCGGGTTGCCCAATATGTTGATATTGCAATGTGCCCAGCGTGCGAAGGCAAAAAGCTGAAACAGGCAGCGTTAGCGGTAACCTTATGCGGGTTGGATATTGTAGAATTTTCCAACCTTTCATTGGAAGACGCTACCAATAGGCTGGAAACGTTGGTCCGCGCTGCATCTGACGCTAATCAATATAGTCATGACCGTTCACTGGTTATTCAAAATATTGGCCGGGATATTATTGCCCGTATAAAGCCGGTTCTGAATCTTGGATTAGGTTATCTCTCGCTGACACGCAGCTCGACAACATTATCGCCCGGCGAACTTCAGCGCATCCGTTTGGCAACTCAAATTAAGTCTAAGCTATTTGGTGTAGTGTACATTATGGATGAGCCATCATCCGGTTTACACCCTTCAGACATTCAGGCGCTGCTAAATGCTTTTGATGAGCTCGTTGATGCAGGTAATTCGGTATTTCTTGTAGAACACAATCCGCGAGTTATTAAACACGCTGACTGGTTGGTAGATATTGGACCGGGCGCAGGCGTTAATGGTGGCAACCTGGTTTACAGTGGCCCGGTAGAAGGGGTGGCGAATGAAAACTCGTCAGTAACGGGAAAGTATCTTTTTGATGAAGGTGAAAAGGTCGCTCGTCCTTATCGAGAACCAGATGAATGGCTGGAACTAAAGAATATTACCAGAAACAATCTATCAAAATTGGACTGTGCGTTTCCACTGGGCGTTATAACCACTGTAACAGGCGTGTCTGGCTCAGGAAAATCAAGCCTTGTTAGCCAGGCGCTGGTCGAACTTATAAAAAAAGCGCTGGGCGTCAAAGACAAAACTGACAATAGCAATCTCAGTGAAGCTGAACTACTAGAGGCGGATAGTGAGAATGCAATTTGTGGCAGCATTGTTGCTGGAAGTGAAAAAATAAAGCGGATGGTGGTTGTTGATCAGTCGCCCATAGGGCGCACCCCCCGTTCTAACCTTGCGACTTATACAGGCTTGTTCGATCATATCAGAAAAATTTTTGCCTCCACAGAATATGCCAATGCCTGTGGGTATGATGCAGGCCAGTTTTCGTTCAATGTTGCGAAGGGCCGGTGTAATAACTGCGAAGGTGTCGGCTATGTTTCTATTGAATTACTGTTTATGCCCAGCGTCTATTCCCCTTGTCCGGTATGCCACGGTCAGCGTTATAATGAGGATACGCTAGCGGTTAAATGGCAGGGGCTGTCTATTGCCGACGTGCTTGAGCTCAGCGTAGATGAAGCTTATACATTGTTTAGTGATGAAGCGCCGGTACAAAGAGCATTAAGGGCTTTAAAAAAAGTCGGGCTGGGCTATTTGCGGTTAGGACAGCCTGCGACGGAGCTTTCAGGCGGAGAAGCCCAGCGGGTCAAACTTGCCTCTGAGCTTAGGCGAAATGAACGTAGCAATACCCTTTATGTCTTAGACGAGCCGACCACAGGACTGCATCCTGCTGATATTGATTTATTGCTAAAACATCTCAATGCGTTGGTAGATTCAGGCAGTACGGTGGTGATGGTGGAACACAACATGCGCGTTGCTTCTGCCAGCGATTATATAATTGATATTGGCCCCGGGGCGGGTGATGAGGGCGGCAAGATTGTTTCACGTGGAACACCTCACGACGTGGTTCTTAGCAAAGACAGTAAAACCGCACCGTTTATTCTCTGCTAAACAACTACGTTGCTGTGAAATAATGCTAACCATCATGAAGATATAAAAATAAAGCGCTAACATGTTAAAGAGAAACGAATAGCTTATATTAATAGTTATTCGTTCTCCTTCGTTATTTTTTGATAGGGATATCAAATGCGTAAACTCAAAACAATACTACTCATTAGTTTCTCAGCGTTTTCTCTCAATGCCTTTGCGGTAAAAAGTGCGATATTCTGCAGGGATTGTGACACGCTCCCCAAAGCATCAGAATTTGCGCAATATCTTGCTGACTTGCCCATTTGTGAAATATCCGTTCCTGAGTCTGCGAATTGTGTATCCTCACAGTGGCAGTCAACAACGATAGTCGATATTGAAAGCGGCAACGCATTTAATTTTAGCTTTCACGAACCTCATACTGAGAACGCCAGCCCGAAAATTAAATATTTTCGATTATCCGCCCAGGACATAGATGGTTACAGGCAGTTAACAGGCTTTGTCCGGGCTGCTGAAGACTCGGTAAGAAAAGCCTCTGGTAAACTGATAAAAATATCCAGCGGGATGCAGCCCAAAACCGCGCAAACAACTACTTCGGTCGCTGTTGAGCGCTGCCCAACTGATACAGCACTATCAGCGCTGCTAAACGCAAGTCAGATGGAGCAAATACACCATGCGGCGTTCATCAGAATTAGTACAGAACTGTCGCAGCGTTCAGGTACTGAAAGACTGGAAGGAACAATAGGGCCTGAGAAGGCAGCCGTAACGATAAACGATAACCGTTATCTTGGCAGCTTTGCACACACCACGCCGCCTCACGTTTATTACATTTACTTTGAAAACACAGAGCGATCTTCACCTATACAGGATTATCTGGCCTATCACGTTGAAATTATCGCCCCGGGGATGAACAAATTGCCCACGATGACTTTTAATCTTATCGATGACTCACGCGTGGCAGGCTACACACTTGGCGGTTTGAAAGGTGAAAATGGCCCGCTGTTGATTGAGAATGATTGTATTGTTGAAAAGTTCAAAGGTGCTGTCTCTAGGGGGCAACTGTTAGAGACTAAGACGGCCCTTGCACACAACGACCTGTGCCTTAGTAAAAATAACCAATCGGATACACAGGCGAACCTGGTGAAACTGGCAACCCGGCGCAGCAAAAACCTAAAATATACTTACCGCACGTGCCTTTAAAAGAGCGTAACTTTACAGAAAGTAGCTTCAGAGAAAAGGCGTTGTATTAAAATGAACACCGAAGTTGGAAGCAACGTTCGCCTACAGGGGTCAGGTAGCCGGCGCGGGAGTTATATCCAGACGAATTTCATCACCACTGGCGCGGGCGAAAGAAAAACGGTACGTATCGGTAGTGGAGGGCACAAACTGAATGTTTTCAGCGTCGCTACCACACACCAGATAAGTGGTCTGATTCAGTGTTGCTGGCTGGCCTTTGTACTTACCACCACAGGTTTGTGAGGCAGTCCACACCTTGTCCGCCAGCTTAAAGTCATACGGCTGACCATCGGCTATCAGTTCCACATCCACATACCAATTAGTACGACCTTCATTTAACCGATAGGCCGGGGTTGCTTCCCACCAATTAAAGACGCCGCGCAAGTACATGTCATCAAAATTGATATCGGACGCTGCATTGCTGCCGGGCAGACTATTTATTACGCTATTACTGGAGCAACCACTTAGCAGGGTAAGGGCGAATACCACTATGGCTTTTTTCAACACATTCACCTTAAGAAAAAAATGCCCAACAACATGCCGGGCATCATTATTATTTTTACTGAATGACTAAGTCTCAGGATTTGGCTAAAAGCGAAATATCTGCTGTTTTTAAAAACATACTTCTTAGCATCAACAGAATAGCAAGACGATTTTGACGAACTGCATCATTCTCTGCCATAACCATAACATTATCGAAAAACGCATCAATAACATTTCGCAGAGTGGCCAGTGTGCTTAATACTGAGCCGTATTGTTGCGATGCGGCAGATTCCTCTACCTTGTCTTTAACTTGCTGCAGCGCGTTATACAGGGCCTTCTCTGCATCATCTTCCAGCAGCTTCTCATCGACAGGTAATTCACCGGTAACATTTTGTTTATTCAGAATGTTGGCCACCCGCTTATTGGCGGCTGCAAGTGCTTCGGCTTCCTCACGCTGCTTGAACTGCGCCACCGCCTCTACCCGCGCCGCATAATCTGCAGGTTGAGTAGGTCGGCGGGCGGAAACCGCCTGGATAACATCCATGGTGACGCCTTCTTCCTGAAACAACGAAACAAACCGACCCAGCACAAAATCCACCACCTGAGTTTGCGTCTCCGGATTACTGACCTTATTGCCGTATACATCAACAGCTTTGGCGACCAAATCCTCTAGATCCAGAGCCAGGCCTTTTTCAGAAATAATCCGTAAAACACCGATAGCTGCACGTCTTAATGCAAACGGATCTTTGTCGCCTTTTGGCAGTTGACCAATACCAAAAATACCAACCAGCGTATCCAGCTTGTCTGCCAGCGCCACAGCGGCGCTCACATGCGAAGAGGGCAATACATCGCCGGCAAAGCGAGGCATATACTGTTCGTAGAGCGCTTCGGCCACCGCACTGTCTTCACCGTCGTTAAGGGCATAGTACTTGCCCATAACACCCTGAACCTCGGTAAACTCCATAACCATTTCGGTCATCAAGTCAGTTTTACTCAGCAAACCGGCTCGCCGGGCTTTCGTTGAATCAGCATCAATTTTCTCGCCGATAAAGCCTGATAGCTCGGCAATACGTTCTGATTTATCTTTAAGGGTTCCCAGTTGCTTTTGAAATAAGACTGTGGAAAGGCTATCCAAACGACTTTCCAGGGTGGTCTTTTTATCTGTTTCAAAAAAGAACTCAGCATCAGCAAGCCGGGGCCGGATTACTTTTTCATTACCACTGATAATGGCAGTTTCATCACGACTTTCGATATTAGTTACAAACAGAAAGGTATTAGACAATGACCCATCAGCATGTAACAAAGGCACATACTTCTGGTCATCCTTCATGGTGTAAATAAGGGCTTCTTTTGGTACCTCCAGAAACGCTGAATCAAACGATGCGGTGAGAACGACCGGCCATTCTACCAAGGCTGCAATTTCCTCAAGCAACGCAATATCATAATCTGGTTTAAGGGATAACTGCTCAGCAGTTTGCTCAAGTCCATGCTTAATAGCATCCGCGCGCTCTTCAAAGTCAGCAATAACATACTGTTCTTTCAACGCCTGGGCATAAGTGTCAGCGTGGGCAAGCTCAAATGTTTTTTGACCGTGAAAACGGTGGCCCTGAATGACGCGATCGCTGGTTTGACCCAGTACCTTAACCGGCAGTACCTGGGCCCCATATAAGACCGCCAGTGTGTGCACTGGTCGTATAAACTGGGTGGCAGAGCTGCCCCAGCGCATGGGTCGCGGAATAGGTAGCTTGCTGACCGTTTGATTAAGTAAATTCTCCAGCAGCGTAGCGACTGGTTGCCCGGGGACATTGGCCTTATACAACAGCCATTCACCTTTATCAGTAACCAGTCGTTCTGCCTCTTCTACTTCAATGCCGTTACCCCGAGCCCAGCCTAACGCCGCTTTAGTAGGGTTACCCTCTGCGTCAAAAGCAGCACTGACAGCCGGGCCGCGTTTTTCAGTTACTTTATCCTGTTGAGATTCAGCTAAAGCGGTGACGTGTAACGCAAGACGGCGAGGGGAGGCAAACCAGTTTACTGAGTCAAATTGTAATTCCGCACCTTCCAGCGCCAGTCGAAAATTATCGGCAAAGCTTTGGCCCAATTGTTTTAGTGCTTTTGGGGGGAGTTCTTCTGTTCCCAGTTCAATTAATAGATTCTCTGTGCGCACCTTACTGCTCCTTCTGACATAAAGGGAAGCCCAGCTCTTCACGGGACTGGTAATACGTTTCTGCACAGCCTTTTGATAGCGCCCGCACTCGCAGAATATACCGCTGACGTTCGGTGACAGAGATCGCGTGACGGGCATCAAGCATGTTAAATGCGTGAGAGGCTTTCATCACCTGTTCATAGGCTGGCAGCGGAAGATTGTTATCAATTAGCTTTTGTGAAGTGGCTTCACATTCATCAAAAGTTTTGAACAGGAAGTCGACGTTGGCATGTTCAAAGTTATATTTAGACTGCTCCACCTCATTTTGATGGAAGACATCACGGTAGGTGACTTTGCCCATAGGGCCATCGGTCCAGACTAAATCGTAAATACTGTCTACGCCCTGAATATACATGGCAAGCCGCTCAAGGCCATAGGTGATCTCACCAGTAACCGGTTTACACTCTAAGCCCCCAACTTGCTGGAAGTAAGTAAACTGGGTGATTTCCATGCCGTTAAGCCATACTTCCCAGCCTAATCCCCAGGCGCCCAGTGTAGGGGATTCCCAGTTATCTTCTACAAACCGAATATCATGCACTAACGGGTCAAAGCCCAGCTCCTGCAGCGAGCCCAGATAAAGCTCCTGAATATTGTCCGGAGATGGTTTCATCATCACCTGAAACTGATAATAATGCTGAAGACGGTTCGGATTTTCTCCATAGCGACCGTCAGTAGGTCGCCGGCATGGCTGGACGTAGGCGCTATTAATGGGCTCCGGGCCCAGTGAGCGAAGAAAGGTCATAGGATGAAAGGTGCCTGCGCCAACTTCCATGTCTAAAGGCTGGATAATGACACAGCCCTGACGGGCCCAGTATTCCTGTAGCGCCAGGATTAACCCCTGAAAGGTTTTACTATCGTAATTGTGCATACAGTCGCTGCTTTGTTATTCACGGTTCAAAGGTGGCATAGTATACAATTTGTCAGGCAGTGTATGTAGGCTTTGGCCGGTAAAAGCTTACAAAAATAAGGTGCGAATGCTATAGGAAGTTTATGAAAAGTCATTTAAAACGGTGTGGATGGGTGACCGACGATCCCGTGTATGAACATTATCACGATACTGTATGGGGGCGGCCGGAAACAGACAGCCAGAGTTTGTTCGCTAAATTATGCCTGGATGGTCAGCAGGCGGGGTTATCCTGGCTGACTATTTTAAAAAAGCAGGAGAACTATGAAAAAGCGTTTCATCACTTTGACCCCAACAAAATTGTCCGTATGTCAGATGATGAGCTACAAGCGCTAAAACATAACAAAGGCATTATTCGCAATAAGCTAAAGATTGCGTCTGTTGTGGCTAACGCCCGCGGTTATTTGGAGATTGAAAAAGAGCAGCCCTTCAATGAATTTATCTGGCAGTTTACTGATGGCAAAACCATTGTTAATGCATGGGATGACCAGTCTCAGGTGCCTGTAAGTTCTCCAGCGTCAAAAGCGATGGCTAAGGCGTTAAAGCAGTATAAATTTACCTTTGTGGGAGAAACTATCTGTTACGCATTTATGCAGGCGGTGGGAATGATAAATGACCACGAAACAGGCTGTCACTGTTATGAAGCAGCCTGCCGTGAGGCGATTGGGTAGCGCTAGGTCAGGGTTTCACAATATTGGCGGATATCTGGTAATTCTGCCAATACTTTGCTCTCGTGCTCGGACTCAATTTGCTCGCGTGCTTTATCTTGCTTATTTTTCTCTTTAGGCGACAGTTTTTTTCGCTCTTCCAGCACGGCGAATCCGCTGACCTCAACAAACAACGTATAAATATGGGGAAATTTGCTTTTATAATCTGGCGGCGAGCTCAGCGGCAGTGCTTCTAGCAAATTACATATACGAATGGCTCCTTCAGATAACTCACATTGCTGCTGTTCCATTGCCTTGGCAATAAGAATAATACTGTCAGTGATAGTAACCGTACGTTTTTCTCTGGCCGCTGCCTGGCGGGCATTTTGTTGTTTAAGTGAAAATAGCAACCTGCCGGCATAAATGCCCAGGGCAAGAATGATGAGTACGCCGAACGCTGAAACAATAGCCCATACCATTACACAACTCCTTACTGTTTATAGTCGTCGGGATTAAGCGCGTCGAGCTTATCAAACGGATCGTCGCTGTCATCATCCTCTTCCAGGTCGATACCCAGCAGATCACACAACACGCGGTGCCTATCGAGTTTTTCATCAACATACTGTTGTTCACTGACTGAAATAGTATCGCCGTTATCCAGTTTATCCAGAAGGAGTGCCAGTTTGCTGTCCGCTTCAAGTGCTGCAAGCTCCTGCGTGGGTGTGGCGTATTTTTTTGGCTCGGACTTGATTAATGCGATAGGGCGTTTGCTACCAACCCGCGGATCACGTTTGGCTTTATTGCTTTCACTTTTATTTGGCGCTTTTTCGCCGGCATTACGGTGTCCTGGTTGTTTACCTTTACCGGGTTTTTTTCCGGTTGGCACATTAGGACGCGGCTTTCTTTCCGGGTCTTTGCGGACGCCTATCTGACCGACTTTTCTCGATTTCTTCTTACGAGGCATAATTCCTCTGTCTGTTGATTTAGGTTAGGACTGGGTATTATAACTTTGCTTGCACATTAATACGACATCCGGGGCTACCAGATGTACAGTATAATTAAACATTTGTCCTATTACGTTGAACGTATGATCGCTGAAAAAGCTCACGTGAGTCTGATCATTTTTATAGTGCCAATTGATAAACCGTTGATGGTTGATGACCCGCTTCGTCATGATGCACAGCCAGCCACCCGGTCGTAATAAGTTATCCAGTAGCTCGAGTTCTGTACCCGGGGTGTGAAAATGCTCAATGGCCTCGGTGCAGGTAATAAAATCATAACTATCCTTCAGGACCCAGTCATCAGGATAATAAAGTGGGTCGTAAATAGCCATAGTATGCCCATGGTCAGCTAACATCTCAGCTAAAACCGGCGCAGGGCCGCAGCCAAAATCCAGCCCGTGGCTGTCTTTAATAATGCGTGCTAACAATGGTTCTGCCGCTTTATTAAGAAACCGGCGATACCCTGGATCGTGAGTATCATTTTGATGTAACGAGTATTCGTGGTGCTCAGTCGCTTTGGTAGGCAGGTGAACCGGATGTACAAACACCAAAGAACAATACGGGCATTGCAAATACGTTCGTTGGTTATCCTGATGATAAAAGTATGTGGAAGAATTGGCGCAAAGAGGGCAATTGGATAGCATCGTAGTTTCTTAAAAGAAAAAAGGTGATGGCTTTTGGCCATCACCTCTATATTTTAGTGTCAGATGACACTTCTCCCGTTTGCACCTCATGTGCTTGTTGTTGCTTCCAATGCTAAAGTGCTCCCCTTTTTTTTATTTTTCGCAGAGCTTTATTGTTGTTCTAGGCCTTCCTGACGCTTTTTCCGTTCATCCGTGTATTCGTTATTGTTATTATTAAGTTTCTGGTGCACTGAAACGATGCATGCCCGAAACGTGTGGAACAGCTTACACGATCCATAAATGATTACAATACCATTCTTAACAGGAAATTAACATGTGTATGTTGTTAAAGGCTTTTTAATTCAAGCCAGCCAGATATTTCGACAGCACTTCGATGTCTTCATCTGTTAGTTTCATCGCAATATCACGCATCATACCATTCATGTCATTGTGGCGCTGCCCACTGCGAAATGCTTTTAACTGAGAGGCAAGATATTCAGTATGCTGGCCACTAATGTTCGGGAAACCTGCCAGTTGCATACCATTACCGCGAGGGCCATGACACGCCATACATGCTGTAATACCCCGCTCAAGGTCACCACCTCGGTAAAGCGCCTCACCAGGTTCAATCACTTCTTCAGGCGTCGTCCCGATGTTTAAGTCCTGGCTTGCATAATAGGCAGAAATATCCTGCATGTCCTGCTCAGACAGTGCGGCGGCCATACCATTCATAACCGCGTTATTTCTGCCTTCCTCGCCACCTGTCTGCGAAGCCAGTTTAAATTCTTTCAATTGCTTGACTAAGTAATTAGCATGCTGCCCGGCAAGTTTAGGATTCATAGGAATCGCACTGTTACCGTCAGGCCCGTGACAAGCTGCACAGGTTGTTGATTTTTGTTTTCCTGCTTCAGGGTCACCGCCTGAAGTTTGTGCTCCTGTTGTCAAACTAAACGTTAAACACGCTAACAAACACAGTTTTTTCATAAGTAATCTTCCGTAAAGGATCCAGCGGATTTGCGGATATACGTGGTATTATCGGTATTTAGCACATTTACTATGCCAGAAAATCCTCTTTTATACTAAAGGGAAGGGGCAAAAATGTACAATTCTGGTGATAAATTAACAAATTATTTAAGTTGCTCAGGCGGAGACGACGATGACGTATTTTACTAAAGCCACTTTTTCTACCAGTGCACCCGACATCCGTCATCTTAAAGGAGATGATGGTGTGGAGGTGGCATTCGCCGGTCGGTCTAATGCGGGTAAGTCCAGTGCGCTCAATGCATTGACGCGCCAGAAAAGTCTTGCCCGAACCAGTAAAACCCCCGGTCGGACGCAAATGATCAATGTTTTTGAACTGGACGAGGGCAGACGCCTCATTGATTTGCCCGGTTACGGCTTTGCCCAGGTGCCACTGGCCATGAAAAAAAAGTGGCAGCAATCGCTGGGTGAGTATCTTCAAAAACGCAAAAGTCTTAAAGGGCTGGTGGTGTTAATGGATATTCGCCATCCCTTTAAGGATTTAGATCAGGATCTTATTTACTGGGCTGTGGATGCCGGTATTCCAGTGCTGGCCGTATTGACCAAATCAGATAAACTCAAGTCGGGAAAGCGGAAAGAAAAATTGATAATGGCAGAGGAAGCTGCGCTGGCTTTCATGGGCGATGTAACGGTACAAACATTCTCTGCTACGTCAAAACAGGGATTGCCTGAACTGGAGCGAATGTTAGAAAAGTGGTTCTCACTAAATCAGGACTAAGCGGAAGACGAAAAGCAATCTGCAGATAAAAGAAAGCCCCATCAGACGATGGGGCAAAAATTACTGAGAGAAAACACATAAAAACCATAAGTAAGAGTGGCTGCTTTCCCGATAAGTTCCCGAAGATATGAAAAAATCCGAATGATTTTATAAGTCATTAATTATCAATGGCTTATACTTTTTTTTAAGCATAAAAAAACCCCGGCAAAATTGGCCGGGGTTAAAGCAAAGGTTTGAAAACAGCTTTCTCACCTCTGTACCCTACATTAATAAGGTTACAATACACGCCTTAAAACGCAAGGATTTTATGTAATTTAATTACCAAAAAGGTGGTGCTATTTTTCGTTTTAACCTAAATATGTAATATTATTACTATTTAGTGAGCTTCGTCCCAGTTTTTACCTTCACCGGCTTCTACATCCAGCGGCACAGACAGGGTGGCAGCGTTCTCCATGAGCTCTACTATCTTTTTAGAGGCGTCTTCTACTTTGTTTTCTTTTATTTCAAAAACAAGCTCATCGTGCACCTGCATCATCATATAGATATCGTCGTTTTTATTTGATTGGATCCATTCATCGACCTTGATCATAGCCATTTTGATAATATCAGCAGCCGTGCCCTGCATGGGCGCGTTGATGGCCGCCCGCTCCGCCCCTTTGCGACGGGCCCCGTTGCTAGCTTTGATATCCGGTAAATACAGACGGCGGCCAAAAACAGTTTCCACATAACCTTTTTCTTTGGCTAAGGCCCGGGTGTCATCCATATATTTCAAAACACCAGGATAGCGTTCAAAGTAAAGATCCATGTATTGCTGAGCTTCGTGTCGGGGGATATTTAATTGTTTGGATAGCCCATAGGCTGACATTCCATAAATTAAACCGAAATTAATGGCTTTGGCACTACGGCGTTGATCTGCTGTGACGTCCTCCAGTTTTTCACCAAAAACTTCAGCTGCGGTAGCCCGGTGGATATCTTTACCCTCAGAGAAAGCATCCAGCAATCCTTTGTCCTGAGATAAGTGAGCCATAATGCGCAGTTCGATCTGAGAGTAATCTGCTGCAACAATTTTGTAGCCTTCCCGAGGCACAAAAGCCTGGCGGACACGACGACCCTCTTCATTTCGAATTGGAATATTTTGCAGATTAGGTTCTGTGGAAGATAGCCGGCCAGTGGCCGTAACCGCTTGGTGATAAGACGTATGAATGCGGCCGGTTCGCTGGCAAATCATTTTGGGTAGCTTATCAGTATAGGTACTTTTAAGCTTGGACAAGCCGCGATATTCCATAATCATTTTGGGTATGGGATATTCTAACGCCAGCTCCTGTAAAACCTCTTCAGAGGTAGAGGGTGCGCCTTTGGGCGTTTTCTTTATTACCGGTAGTTCCAGCTTTTCAAAGAGTACTTTTTGTAACTGCTTGGTGGAGCCCAGGTTGAAACTTTCGCCGGCTTCCTCGTGAACTGTTTTTTCAAGCTCGTCGATACGCTTAGCCAGATCCTGGCTGTGTTGCGCCAGTCGCTGACTATCAATATATACACCTAATTGTTCCATCCGCGAAAGCACGCTGGCCAGAGGCACTTCAATATCTACCAGAATGGATTTCAGCTGCTCTTGCTGGGTCAGTTTTTCCCACAGTATCTGGTGCAGTCGCAGCGTGATGTCAGCATCTTCTGCTGCATAAGGGGCTGCCTGCTCCAGATCAATCTGATTGAAAGTTAGCTGTTTGGCACCCTTACCGGCAATATCTTCAAAGTGAACCGTTTTATGGTCCAGATGCGCCAGCGCCAGGCTATCCATATCGTGCCGGTTGGCGGTACTGTTCAATACATAGGATTCGAGCATGGTGTCAAAGGCGATGCCATTGAGTGTAATATCGTAATTGGCCAGGATGTTTTTGTCATACTTGATATGCTGGCCGACTTTTTTGATATTTTCATCTTCAAGTAACGGCTTGAACTGCTCCAGCACATAGTCCCGTGACAGCTGTTCCGGTGCATCAGGATAATCATGGGCCACCGGAATATAAGCGGCCTCGCCGGGCACCGCACAGACACTGATTCCCACGAGCTCGGCTTCCATATACTTAAGGCTGGTGGTTTCAGTATCAAACGCAAATAATGGTGCTTCTTTTAATTTTTTCAGCCATGCAGATAAGGTGTCCTTGTCAAATATCGTTACATACTGGCTGGTATCTATCTGTTGCTTTGCCGGAGTATCAGCGGTTTGCTGCGCCTCATCTGCAGCAGCTTGCGATGAAACTTCATTAAGCCAGCGCTTAAACTCATATTCGGTGAACAGGGTTTCAAGTGCAGTATTGTCTTGTTCTGTGGGGGTCAGCGTTTCGGGGCAATAATCCATCTCCACATCACATTTTATAGTAGCCAGCTCATAAGATAAGCGGGCCTGCTCTTCGTAGTCCTGCATTTTCGCGGCCATGGACTTACTGCCGCGAAAGTTCAGCTCAGCAATTTTATCCAGATTTTGATAAATCTCGTCGATACCGCCAATACCATTGAGTAAAGCTTGCGCGCTTTTGTCACCTACGCCGGGTACGCCGGGAATATTATCGACTTTGTCACCTTTAAGGGCCAGAAAGTCGATCACCAGCTCAGGAGGGACGCCGAATTTTTCCTTTACGCCTTCAATATCCATCACCTGGTTGGTCATGGTGTTGATTAATGTAATATGCTGATTAACCAACTGCGCCATATCCTTGTCGCCGGTACTGATAACGGTATCGATACGTTTTTCTGTCGCGATGCGGGCGAGGGTACCGATAACATCATCGGCTTCTACACCTTCTTCGACAATTATCGGTAAACCCATGGCGCGGATGATGTCATGCAATGGCTTGATCTGGGCGCCGAGCTCCTGAGGCATAGGCGGACGATTTGCTTTGTAGTCTTTGTAGATTTCGTCACGAAATGTTTTACCTTTCGCATCAAAAACAACGGCAATATTTGACGGATTATATTGCTTGATAAGGCTGCGTAGCATATTGATCACACCATAGATCGCGCCCGTATCCTGACCTTTGGAGTTTGTTAGTGGTGGTAGGCCGTGAAATGCTCTGAACAGATAAGACGATCCATCTACCAGTATAAATGGAGGTTTTTGAATAGTTGCCATATGCCTTCGTTATGTAGAAGAGAATAGACGCAAGAATGCCATAGGCTTTGGCGGATCGCCACAAAGAGGCTAAATAACTTATGATCGCTTGTGGATAACTTTGTGATCTAACAAACAGACGCGATCAATACAACCCTTATCGGAGGTGTATGATCATTAAACGGAGATCAGAAATTTCTTAGCTTGTAGAGGATTTTGTGATCCGCGGCCCTGCGTGAAATTTAATCCGAATAAATGTGGATAACTCAGTGATTAGTATTGTTCACAGCTTCGTCTTTTGACGAAACGGTGGAGTAATGTAGCATACTGAATCAGCTAGTCTAAGCGTTATTTCAGAACTTTTTTTAACCGTTTTGTTCGTTTTTTAATCTGAAACGATATAAGTCAATAATAGTAACGGGTAGGAGGCACTAATGAAAAAAGTGGCAATTATTTTAAGTGGTAGCGGTGTATTTGACGGCTCGGAACATTATGAAACTGTCATCACGCTGCTGGCAATTCGGCGTGCCGGAGCCCAGTATCAATGCTTTGCGCCGGATAAAGAGCAACTGCATGTGTTTAATCATCTTACCGGTGAAGTTGCCAAGGGCGAAACCAGAAATGTTCTGGTTGAGTCTGCCCGGTTGGCCAGAGGAGATATTAAGCCAGTCACCCAGTGCAATGCCGATGATTTTGATGCTTTGATTCTGCCAGGTGGGTTTGGCGCGGCCAAAAATCTTTGTACATTTGCTGTAGATGGCGCTGCTAGCAAGCCAGATGAAGAAGTATTTAAGGTCTGCCAGGACTTTGCTAATGCTGGGAAGCCTGCGGGTTATGCGTGCATCGCTCCGGCTCTGGCTGCATCTGTGTATGGTAATAAAGTTAAGCTCACCATTGGCAATGATGTCGCCAGTGCGCAAGGGATAGAGGAGCTTGGCGCACAGCATGTCGAGTGTGCTGTTGATGAGATCGTGGTAGACTCCGACAGAAAGCTGGTGACGACACCGGCCTATATGCTTGCCGAGGACATTCTGGAGGCAGAAGCCGGCCTTAATAAAATGGTCGAGACAGTATTGTCTATGCAATAAAGCCTTTTTCGGGCGAAATACACTTTTCCTTTCGCCCGGATCTTCGCATAATAAAAAGCGCCGTAGCGGTAAGTTTTGCAATGGTGTATTTTTACTAATAATAACAAGGCTTTTGAAAAAACATGCACTATCGTGCGATCGTACGTATTCTCGGACTGCTGGTTGCGCTATTCAGTGTCACCATGATTCCGCCAGCATTGGTTTCCCTGCTTTACCAGGATGGTAGCGGTGTACCCTTTATTATGGCATTTATCCTGTGTGTCTTAACGGGTACGGCGATGTGGTATCCCAACAGGATTCATCGACAAGATCTGCGGGCGAAAGAAGGCTTTCTTATCGTCGCACTGTTTTGGGCGGTGTTAGCAAGTTTTGGTGCCATTCCCTTTATATTGCTGGAACAGCCCAGCATGACCGTGACAGATGCGTTTTTCGAATCCTTTTCTGGTTTAACTACCACCGGTGCCACCGTTATAGAGGGGATTGAGTTTTTACCTCATTCCATCCAGTTTTATCGTCAGCAACTGCAATGGTTTGGCGGGATGGGGATCATTGTTCTGGCGGTGGCTATTCTACCTATTCTGGGGGTAGGGGGCATGCAGCTATATCGCGCCGAGATGCCGGGGCCGGTAAAAGATTCCAAGATGACACCACGCATTGCCGATACCGCAAAACATTTATGGTACATCTATTTATCGTTAACAGTGGCCTGTACGGTAGCCTACTGGTTAGCCGGGATGAGTTGGTTTGATGCAATTTGCCATGCTTTTTCAACGGTCGCGATTGGCGGTTTTTCTACTCATGATGCCAGCATGGGTTATTTTCAAAGCCCCGCGATAAATGTGATTTGTGCCGTATTTTTGCTTATCGCTGCGCTAAATTTCTCTTTGCACTATACCGCTGCTACCGGACGTTCTTTCAAACACTATTTCAGCGATCCAGAGTTTAAAGCATTCTTCAGTATCCAGGCGACGCTTATTTTGGTGTGTTTTTTAACCCTGGTGCTTACCGGTTATTACACCTCAGCTGAAGAAGCATTGGATCAAGCCTTGATTCAGGCAGTGTCCATAGGCACTACAGCGGGCTTTGCCACTACGGATTTTGCCTCCTGGCCAACCTTTCTGCCTATCCTGCTTATCTTTGCCAGTTTTATCGGCGGGTGTGCCGGTTCGACGGGCGGGGGACTTAAAGTTATCCGGGTGTTTCTTTTGTATTTACAAGGCAAGCGGGAAATTGACAGGCTGATTCATCCTAAAGCCGTTTATTCAGTCAAGCTGGGGGAGCGTGCCATGCCCGATCGTGTGGTGGAAGCTGTTTGGGGGTTTTTCTCAGCCTACGCCATTGTTTTCGTGGTTATTATGTTAGGTATGATCGCCAGCGGGCTGGATAATATCTCGGCCTTTACCGCGACAGCGGCGACGCTGAATAACCTCGGTCCGGGTTTGGGCAGCGTGGCAGGAACCTACTCTGAGGTATCCGATCCAGGTAAATGGATTCTGGTTTCGGCTATGTTATTCGGCCGGTTAGAAGTATTTTCACTGCTGGTGCTGTTTTCTCCTACCTTCTGGCGAAGTTAAGGTACTGTTGTCTAGCCAAAAAAGAATGCGCTTGGTTGGAAGATCTTTTCAACATCGTTGATATATTTTTTATCGACCAGGAACAGAATGACATGGTCATTCGCCTCAATGACGGTATCGCTGTGCGCGATGATGACCTGGTCGTCACGAACTACAGCACCGATTGTAGTGCCCGGCGGAAGCTTGATATCACCAATTTCACGGCCGACTACCCGCGATGTATTCTCATCACCATGTGCGATAGCTTCTATAGCCTCCGCAGCCCCGCGGCGAAGTGAGTACACATTAACTATGTCGCCCCTGCGGATATGTGTGAGCAGGGCTGAGATGGTGGCCTGTTGAGGTGAAAACGCAATATCGATTTCGCCGCCCTGAACAAGATCAACGTACGCGCCGCGCTGAATTAGCACCATTGCTTTTTGGGCGCCCATACGTTTAGCCAGCATCGCCGACATAATATTGGCTTCATCGTCGTTGGTCACGGCGATAAATGCATCAACATCTTCTATGCTTTCTTCGGTGAGTAACTCAGGGTCAGAAGCATCGCCACAAAACACGATCGTCTTATCAAGGTGGGCAGACAGATACTGCGCGCGCTCCCGGTCAAATTCTATTAACTTAACATTATGATTGTGCTCTAACCGCTTAGCCAGGCCTGCGCCAATTAATCCGCCACCGGCAATCATGATACGCTTATAGCTTGATTCCAGCTTTTGCAGTTCGCTCATCACCGCGCGGATGTGTTTGGTAGCAGCGATAAAGAAAACTTCATCATCTGCTTCAATGACCGTTGTACCCAGCGGACGGATAGGACGTCCGCGCCGATAAATGGCCGCAACCCGGGTTTCCACGTTAGGCATATGTTCTTTTAGCGCTGACAGGGCGTGGCCTACCAAAAGACCGCCATAATAGGCTTTTACGGCCACCAGGCTGGCTTTCCCTTCTGCAAACTCCACCACCTGCAATGCGCCAGGATAGTCAATGAGCCTTTTAATAGCTTTGGTCACCAGCTGTTCAGGCGCAATAATATGGTCAACAGGAATATCCTGCTGTTTATACAATTGCTCCTGGTAGATAATGTATTGCTCAGAACGTACCCTGGCAATCTTGGTAGGGGTTTTAAACAGACTGTAAGCCACCTGACAGGCCAGCATATTGCTTTCATCGCTATTGGTTACCGCGATCAGCATATCCGCGTCTTCGGCACCGGCTTTCTTAAGAATGTCAGGGTGAGAGCCAACACCTACCACTACCTGCAAGTCCAGCCGATCCTGCAAAGAACGTAAGCGAGTATGATCCGAGTCAATGACGGTGATTTCGTTTTTTTCGCCAACCAGATTTTCTGCGAGGGTACCGCCCACCTGTCCGGCGCCAAGAATGATAATCTTCATCTGACTCTGTTATCGTTCTACTGATTGATTTCGAAAAGACTTTAACAGTCTGCAATAATAGAAACCATCCATTTGTTGCTCTCCGGGCAGAATTTGCCGGCCCGGGTTATCAGGGGTTTCACCCGCGATAATTGGAACAAGCTGGGCATCAGCATGGGTGGATAAAAAGTGCTGCATCTGTTCACTATTCTCTGCCGGGAGTAAAGAGCAGGTGGCATAAAGCAGTGTGCCGCCTTCTTTTAACGTCGGCCACAATGCCGTCAGAATCTGGTTTTGTAATATTACTAACGCATCAATATCGCTTTTCTTGCGCAACCACCGAATATCCGGATGGCGACGGATAACCCCGGTCGCAGAGCAGGGCGCATCCAGCAAAATCCGGTCAAAATGTTGGCCGTCCCACCACGTATCAGGAGCAGAAGCATCGCCCTGTATTATCGAAGCAGTATGCCCCAGGCGCTGCATATTTTCTTCAACGCGTATAAGACGCTTTTTGTCACTGTCCAGTGCGATGCACTGCGAAATAGCTGGGGCAGTTTCGAGAATGTGGCCGGTCTTGCCACCTGGTGCCGCACAACAGTCCAAAATACGCTCGCCTTCCCGAGGCAACAAATATGCTGCCGCAAGCTGAGCAGCACCGTCCTGAACGGCAAACCAACCTTCATTATAGCCGGGCAGGCTAACCACATCGGTACGGGTTTGAACAATAACCGCATCAGGGTGCTCTTCGCTGAGTGTAAAACGAATATCAGCCGACGTCAGAGCACTGGTAAACGTATCCATCGATACTTTCTGTCGGTTGACTCTCAACCATAAAGGCGCAATTTCATTGGCTTGGGCAAGGATTGTCCCGGCAAAGGATGGGTAACAGGTGTGGATAGTTTTATATAGCCACTTTGGCATACCACTTTGTATTATGGGGTCGTCACTGCGCTGTAAGTGCATGTCCTGACGCTGAAAGTTTCTCAGCACAGCATTTACTAAGCCTTTAAGGCCATCGCCGCCCAGTACTGAAGCTGCGTGGACAGTTTCTGCCACTGCTGCATGGGCCGACACCCGGCTGAACGCAAGCTGATAAAAACCCAGCATTATCAGATGCTCAAGAATCTTTTTATTGCCTTTTAACGGCTTATCCAAAAGTGCGCGAAGCCACAGCTGTAGTTGCGGAAGCTGACGCATTGCGCCCATGGACATTTCCTGAAGCCAGGCACTGTCTTTTGGTAAATGACGCTGCTGAACAGTGCTTAAGCATTCACGTGAAGACTTGCCGTTTTCAAGAATCTGATAGATTACCCAAGCAGTATCGGCACGCAGATTTTTGGCGCGGGGAAGTGGGGCATTCATGCCGGTTTTTTACTACCTATAATGTGATTAACTTTAAACCAGTCTTTTCGTGCATTGAGAACTTCTGCTGCACTGAGCGGTTTCTTGCCCGGCAACTGTAAGCTGGTAATTTTTAACCGGCCCTCTCCGCAAGAAACAACAATGCCGTGTTTATCGGCCTGAGTAATCATGCCGGGAGAACTTGCACCCTCTTCGTCGATGACTTGCGCGGCCCATATTTTGACTTTCTCACCCGCGATTTCAGTCCATGCCACCGGCCAGGGATTAAATGCCCGGGTATTGCGCGCTAACTGCGATGCCGACTGCGACCAGTCAATCTCAGCTTCTTCTTTAGATAGTTTCTTTGCGTAGGTAGCCTGACTATCATCCTGCTTTTGCGGCTGCGCTGTATCCAGATTGTCCAGCACATGCATCAAGGCTTTCGGTCCCAGCTCTGCTAGCTTGTCGTAAAGCGTAGCACTGGTATCTTCAGGCTGAATTGGAATAGCCGCAGTATGCAGCATATCACCGGTGTCCAACCCCTCATCCATCTGCATGATGGTAACCCCGGTTTGTGTATCTCCTGCCCAGATAGCTCGCTGGATAGGGGCCGCACCCCGCCACAAAGGAAGCAGTGAGCCGTGCACATTAATACACCCAAACGGTGGTGTCTGTAACACTGTCTGGGGCAAAATCAACCCATAGGCAACCACTACCATTATATCTGCTTTAATATTTTGCAAGGTTTGCTGGGCGTCTTCATCTTTCAGTGACTGAGGTTGGTGCACCTGAATATCATTAGCCAGAGCGAGTTGCTTGACCGGGCTGGCAGTCAGTTTTTTGCCACGTCCTGCCGGGCGGTCTGGCTGTGTGTAAACAGCCACCACCTGATGCTCTGAATCCAGCAAGGCGCGAAGATGATCAGCAGCAAAATCCGGGGTACCTGCAAAAATAATACGAAGAGAATTAGCCACGATTATCCTTACGCTTTTGCAGCCAGACGAGCTTCTTTCTCAAGCTTCTTACGAATACGCTGACGCTTTAACGGTGACAGGTAATCTACAAAAAGCTTGCCTTGTAAATGGTCCAGCTCGTGCTGAATACAAATGGCAAGCAAACCGTCCGCATCCAGCTCGAAGGTCTCACCGTTTTCATCCTGCGCTTTAACTTTCACCGTTTCAGCACGTTCAACTTTTGCGTAGTTACCCGGAACAGAAAGGCAGCCTTCCTCACTGATAGTGTTGCCTTCTTTTTCAACAATTTCCGGATTGATGAACACGCGGGGTTCATTTTGATCCTCTGATACGTCCATAACCACAACCCGTACATGGCGATCAACTTGCGTAGCGGCAAGCCCGATGCCTTTTTCATCGCGCATGGTTTCGAACATATCTGAGACTAGTTGTTTGATTTCATCGTTTACCTCGTTAACCGGCTTCGCTACATTGCGCAACCGCTCATCGGGAAAACGTAATACGTCTAAAATCGCCATCTGTCGTTATTACACTCTCACTGTATGAATTAATATACGATCCAACTGCCAGCATTATTTACACCTGGATAATGGGTACTATTCTACCGTATAACAGCTATACGTGCAGTTTTTTATCCGGCAACTGAATTTTCTAATGTTATAGCCGATATAAAGGCAGTGCGTGAAAAATCAACAATACAAAGGTAAATAAGCATGACAGGTCGCCGGCAAAACATAAAAGGGGTTCGTGCATGGCGTCACTGGCTGGTGGCGCTATTATTCGTGCCTCTGTCTATGGTACAGGCTGCGGTAACCCTTAAAGAGACTGCACCGAAAACTTACACAGTGAAAAAAGACGACACGCTGTGGGATATTGCCAATCTGTTTTTGGATAAGCCCTGGCTATGGCCGCAGCTATGGCGAACCAATACCCAAATTGTGAACCCCCACCTGATTTATCCGGGAGATGTTTTGCGCATCCGTATGGTAAATGGACAGCCTGTGCTGGAAGTGGCCAGAGAAAAGAAACGACTTACGTTAAGCCCCAGCACAGTAAAGCAAACTAAGCCCTCACCAATAAACACCTTGCCCTGGTCAGCTATTGCCCCGTACGTCAATCAGAATGAAATTATCGCTGAGGACAAGTATGAAATACTGCCTCATCTGCTGGGTAATTCGAGCGGTGGCATCCGATTCATTACCGATGATCTGGTTTTAAGCAGAAGTTATGGCCGTCCTCAGGATCAGTATCGGGTAGTAAGAAAGCAGTCTACTATCACCGATATGAACGGCGCTGTGCTGGGAATTCAAATTCATCATATAGCTAATGCCAATATGGTGGAAAGTAAGATTCCCACCCAGTGGCTGGTAAAAGTAAATGAATCAAACCTGGAGGCTCGTCGGGGCGACCGCCTTTTTGCAGGTGAGTTACCTGAGCCTCAGGATATGATTTTACAACCCGCCACCACTCAACGTGCGCATGTAATAGGTAATCTTCATCAGCACCAGTTACTGGGCAAAAATGATGTGGTGGTTATTGATCTTGGTCATGCTGATATCCAGCCTGGAACGGTTATGGGGATCTATGCCCAGGGGCCCGCTATTATTGATGGCGAAAACCCCAGATACGCCAGTGAAGCCAATGCTGTTAGCAGCCCGTTCAAAGATGGCTCAACCATCATTCAACCTGCGTTGAAGGTAGGAGAGCTGATAATTTTTAAAACCTTTGAAAAAGCAAGTTACGGCATTATTACCCGTGCCCGGGAGATGGTGAAAAACGGTGATATTGTGGCAAATCCGTAATCCGGCACGGTAATCAGTCAGCACGCAAGGCATGCTATCTTGCTTACAGGAGATCACATGTCTGCGTCAGGTTGCTCTAGAGATTTGGCGGCGTTACTGGCTCTGGCTTCAGCCCAGGGAGTGGGGCCGGCCACCTGGCTGAACTTGCTCAGTACTTTGAAAATTAGCCCCAGTGAACTCGTCGGGGGGAACTGGTCGCCCATGACCGCCGCTCAGCAAGACCAGATTAATACTCTGCTAGGACGCATTGACCAGTCTAAAATCGACGCTGCGCATGACTGGCAAAAAAGCGATCCAACTCATCATCTTATCGGTTATACAGACGCTCATTACCCTGCAATGCTCAGACATCTGAGTTCACCGCCGCTTGTTTTATTTGTAAAAGGTGAGCTCGAATGTCTGACAGTGCCCTTTATGGCTCTGGTGGGAAGCCGCCGTGCCTCACCTAACGGATTATCGCTGGCCCGTTATATAGCAGCTCAGCTAAGCCAGGCGGGACTTGGCATAATTAGCGGTATGGCGGCCGGGATTGATGCTGCAGCTCACCAGGGGGCGCTGGATGTAAGTGGGCCAACAGTGGCAGTGATCGGCACCGGCGCCGACCAGATATACCCACGCCGCAACCGCTCGTTACACCAGAACATCATAGCCCGGGGCGGCGCGATAATCTCTGAGTTTTGGCCGGGGACGCCACCACGCCCCCGGCATTTCCCACAGCGAAACCGAATAATCGCCGCTATGGCGCTGGGAACCCTGGTTATCGAAGCTACAATTAAAAGTGGTACCTTGATTACTGCAAATATGGCCGCAAATATGGGGCGGGATGTTTTTGCTATTCCCGGCAATATCGACAACCCACTGACAGCAGGGTGCCATCATTTGCTTAAGCAAGGGGCTATTTTGGTTACCGGTGTTAATGATATTCTTGATGAGCTTCAGTTGCCTGAACAAAAAATCTCGAATACAGAAGACCTTAAGACAGCCAGTCAACAAAAAACTCATGAGGAAAGCTTGGCAACCGATAAATTATTAGCTAGTGTGAACCATGATGTCACCGGTGTAGACATCATCTGTGAGCGCAGCAATATGCCAGTATCACAAGTGCTGGCAACATTATTACAATACGAACTGCGTGGCCTGGTAGCCGCTGTTCCTGGTGGTTACATAAAGTTGAGGGGGAAATAACATGTTCGACATCCTCATGTATCTGTTTGAAAATTTTATTCACAGTGAAACGGAAATTCGGGTTGATCAGGACGAACTCACCGAAGAACTTGTGCGTGCAGGTTTTCATCACGATGAAATATATAAAGCGCTTGCGTGGCTGGAAAAGCTCGCAGCGCTTCAGGAAACGGATATTAAACCCTATTTTTGTAAAGGGATTTCTTCTAGCCTGAGTCGTATCTACACGCATGAGGAACAAATGCGTCTGGATGTAGAATGTCGCGGGTTTTTACTGTTTCTTGAGCAGGTGGGGGTACTGGATGCCAGCACCAGAGAAATGGTTATTGACCGCGTCATGGAAATCGATTCAACAGAATTTTGTCTTGAAGACCTCAAGTGGGTCGTGCTCATGGTGCTATTTAATGTACCAGGCAAAGAGAATGCATACGCTCAGATGGAAGATTTGCTATTTGAAGAATCAGACGGCGTACTGCACTAAAGCGGAGGGTCATTTGACCTTGTAATGTCGAAAATTGATCATTCCCTATTTGACGGGCCGGCACATGACTTTGGGACATGTCCGGAATGCGAAAACTCTTTACAGATTCGCAATGGCAAAACCGGTCCTTTTATAGGCTGTTCAGCCTACCCAGATTGTACTTTCAGTAAGCCCCTACACGATAATCAAACCACCACATTAAAAGAGATGCCCGACGTAAACTGCCCAGCGTGTGGGTCGATCATGGCGATCAAGAACGGCCGCTACGGAATGTTTCTTGGCTGTACAGGGTTTCCAGACTGTCATTATATAGAGCCTATCAATACCCAGGAAGATACGCAGCTTACCTGTCCCAAGTGTAAAAAAGGGCACATCGTTGAGCGAACAAACAAGTATGGCAAACGGTTTTTTGCCTGCGATAATTATCCGACTTGTCGATATGTGGTAAATTTCACGCCTGTGCAGGGCGCTTGCCCGGCGTGTGGTTGGGAGCTGATGGTAAAGAAAAAAGGAACCATTTGCTGTCCTCAGCCCACATGCGATTTTAAGCAAACCGATTAAGTAGACAGAGACACAAAAAATGCAGAACGAATCATCTGGTGATGATCCTATTGTTGCAGCGTTTGCAGCAGGTGAATTATTGGTATATCCAACCGAGGCCGTTATGGGTATCGGGTGTGATCCTGATAATCAGGATGCGGTATTGAAACTACTGACACTCAAAGCGCGCCCGATAGAAAAAGGCATGATACTTATCGCTGATAGTTATTCCCGTTTGCTGCCTTATGTCAACGATAATGCTATCAGAATGGATAAGCGTACCGAAATCTTTTCCAGCTGGCCCGGGCCGAATACCTGGCTATTGCCCAAATCTGCTCAGGCCCCAGCGTGGATCACGGGGGAGCATGCCACTATCGCAGTTCGGGTTACAGATCATCCGGTAGTGAAGCAATTATGCGAAAAAGTGGGTAAACCACTGGTATCAACCAGTGCGAATCCAGCTGGTGCTGCACCTGCCAGAACTATCGGCCAGGCCCGTGATTATTTTGGCGAAGACGTAACCTACGTGAGCGGAGAAGTCGGTGGACATGATCGTCCAAGTACAATTCGTGATGGTGCCACCGGAAAAATAATAAGAGATTAATATGTCCAGCAATACAGATACTGCCCAGGTAGAAAAGGTAAAAGCTTATTTATTGGCGCTTCAGGATTCTATTTGTCAGACCCTGGAACTGGCGGATGGACAGGGTCACTTTAAAGAGGACTCTTGGAGAAGGCCTGAAGGCGGTGGTGGTCGTTCAAGGGTAATAAAAAACGGCGCTATCATCGAGCAGGGGGGCGTCAACTTTTCTCATGTCCAGGGTGAGCAGCTGCCTGCTTCAGCAACCGCGTCACGGCCCGAGTTAGTGGGTCGTAGCTTCCAGGCCATGGGCGTTTCCCTAGTTATTCATCCCCATAACCCTTATATTCCGACCTCCCATGCGAATGTACGTTTTTTTATCGCAGAGAAGCCGGGTGAAGAACCTATATGGTGGTTTGGTGGTGGTTTTGACCTGACACCTTTTTATCCCTTCAAAGAAGATATACAACATTGGCATGCGGTGGCTAAAAAAGCCTGCGCACCATTTGGTGAAGAGGTTTATCCCACTTACAAAAAATGGTGTGACGAGTATTTCTATTTAAAGCATCGAGAAGAAACCCGTGGTGTGGGCGGGCTGTTTTTCGATGATTTGAATGAATGGGACTTTGAAACGTGTTTCGCTTTTATGCAAGCGGTCGGTAACGCTTATCTTGATGCCTATGTCCCCATCGTTGAGAAACGAAAAATGCAGGCCTACGGGAAACGTGAAAGAGAATTTCAGTTATACCGCCGGGGTCGCTATGTAGAATTTAATCTGGTGTGGGACCGGGGCACCTTATTTGGTTTACAAACCGGTGGCCGCACCGAGTCCATTCTAATGTCTATGCCACCTTTGGCGCGCTGGGAATACGGTTACGAACCAGCTGCGGGCAGTCCAGAAGCCAGGCTGACTGAGTGGCTCAAACCTTGTGACTGGTAACCGAACCTAAGCAGACTTGATCCAGGTCAAGTTTGCTTGAGGGTTGCTGCCGTTCTATATTATAAAATTGTTTCAGATCAACTTTTTTCTTGCCAAAAGGCGTAAGGTGCTCGTAAGTTCTTAAACGAGATAAACACCATGAAAACCGCTATTCTTTCCTCTTTGCTCGTACTTTCTGCTGCAGCCTCCAGTGTGGCTATAGCGCATCAACAAGGTGAAATTATCGTGCGCGGTGGCGCCACTACAGTCGCACCTGACGAATCTACATCGACGATTATCGCCGGTGGTGAAGATCTTGGCGTTGGTTTGTCTATTGAAAGCAATACGCAGTTGGGCCTGAACATCGCCTATTTTGTTACCGACAACCTCAACATCGAATTGCTTGCTGCAACGCCCTTCAAGCATGATGTTGATTTTGGTGTGACCGATCCGCTGGGTACCGGTAACAAGCTGGGGGAAGTGACACATTTGCCTCCCACATTGACGCTTAATTATTATTTCAACGATGCCAGTTCAGTTTTACAACCTTATGTAGGTGCCGGCGTTAACTATACCTTTATTTATGACGAGGAATTCACCGGTGCTAATCGTGAGGCTGGCTTGTCTGACTTGTCTCTGGACAACAGTGTTGGTTTATCAGCCCAGTTGGGAATGGATGTGATGTTGGATAATAACTGGCACGTAAATACTTCAGTAAGATGGATCGATATTGACACTGAAGCGTCATTTAACGTCGGAGAAGCTCGGGGCGCCGTCAATTCAATTGAAATCGACCCCTGGGTCTATACGTTGGCAGTAGGTTACACTTTTTAACGATTTGCTTGTCCTGGCATTGCCACTTGGCGCTCTGTGTTTTAAGAGCGCCTTTTTTATTTGTCGTCTGGCTGATTAATCATATGCTCGGCCAGACTGTCCAGCGCGACCAGTAGCCGGTTGGCTAGTTTTATATCACTAACATTTTTCATCATTGCTTTGCGCATGCAATACATCCACTGGGCCTTTAGGGCAGGGGTTACGGTAAAAGGCAGATGTCTCGCCCGTAATCTGGGGTGACCAAACTGCTGTTCGAAGTCATTCGGTCCTCCCATCCACATCTTCAGATAAAGAAAAAAAACATGCCGAATACGGGTCAGCGGCATGGGGTGAATTGCCAGTAGCTCTGAGGCAAAGGGGTCGTGTTCCATAACATTATAGAAATCATTAGCAATAGCCTTGACAGCGGGCTCTCCTCCGATAGCCTCGTACACAGTTCCAGGCGCAGCGGCTTGCTGCTTTTTTTTACTTAGAAAACTGAATATTCCCATGAATAAATTTGCCGTATTTGGAAACCCGATAGCCCATAGTTTATCACCAACCATTCATCAAATGTTTGCCAGGCAGCATAACCTGACAATCAGTTACGAAAAGATTGGTCCGGAGGAGGCTGACTTTGAACGTAGTCTTCACGTATTTTTTGCTGCTTCCGACGCAATTGGCTGTAATGTTACCTCGCCGTTCAAAGGCAGAGCCTTGCAGCAGGCCGATACATTGAATAATGCAGCTAAACTGGCCAGGGCGGTAAATACTTTACACAGAACAGACACCGGGCAGCTGCAAGGATATAACACGGACGGGATAGGGCTGGTAGCAGATATCCATAATCAGGGCATTACGCTGGCGAATAAAAAGGTGTTACTTATTGGCGCTGGTGGTGCAGCAAGGGGCGCAATCCATCCGTTGCTGGATGAAGGTATTAACACTTTGGCGATTACCAACCGAACCATGAGCCGCGCCGAGCAAATCGCCAGTGAGGTTAGTCACCCAGCGTTTATGGCCCTCGATAAGCCCGGACTGATGTCGTTTGATGCTGATATCATTATCAATACAACATCAGCAAGTCTGCATAACCAATTACCTGACTTACAGCATATTTCATTTGTGAAGTGTGAATTGGCCTATGATATGGCCTACAGTAATGAGGCAACATTATATATGGAACGGGCCAACCAAGAGGGCGCTGCACAGAGCGCCGATGGATTAGGCATGCTGGTAGAACAAGCGGCAGCCGCGTTTACCATCTGGACCGGTAAAGTTCCCCAAACCGGCCCGGTGATAGATGCGCTACGTCAGCGCTAGCCTACTGTGACAAGTATTCGTTTTTAAGCTCGACATAGTTAATCGCTGACTGTTTCAAAAACTTGATTTCGGCGTCTTTGAGTGGCCGTTTTTTCTGCATGGGGTTTCCTACATAAAGATAGCCACTCTCCAGCGTTTTGTTAGGAGGCACAAGGGTGCCTGCGCCGATAAATACGTCATCCTGGACAATAGCGCCGTCCATTATAATAGCGCCCATACCAACAAGTATGCGGTTGCCAAGCTTACAACCATGAAGCATGCATTTATGGCCAATAGTGACATCATCGCCGATAGTAAGAGGAAGGCCCGCAGGCAAATGCTCTGAACGCCTGGTGACATGTAAGACTGTACCATCCTGAATATTAGTGCGTGCACCGATGCGAATATAGTTTACATCGCCTCTGGCGGCGACCATGTGCCAAACGCTGCTATCCTGGCCAAGGGTTATGTCGCCCACAAGACGCGCAGAGTCAGCGATATATGTGTTTTCCTGTATGGTAGGGCTGACGCCCTTAAATGCAGATAATGCAGTTTGCATACAACATTCCTCGCGTTATTTGGAAAATTAACTGGCATAACCATACCATATCTAACTAAGTTGCTATTTACGCAGACTACAATATGGTTGCTTAACCTGACACGCTACATGTTGAGTTTAGAATTACCAGAAAATTCAAACCTGATAAACTCAGTATCAATTTTAAAACTGCCAGCTTATTTTTATGACAAAGCGCTATCTATTATTCGTTAATCTGCCTTACGCCTATTCTATCCTCCGTCCTCTACAGGAGGAAATCCACAGGAGGGGGGCGGACGTGGCGTGGTTCATAGAGCAAGAATGTGAAAACTGTCTGTTAGAAGGGGAGAAGCGATTAGTAACTGTGGATGAAGTGAAGAGCTTCAATGCTGCAGCCACGATTACGCCTGGTAATTTTATCTATGACTTTTTTCCAGGAATCAAAGTAGCCGTTTTCCACGGTTATTTTATTGGTAAGCGGGGCGAAAAAACCTATGAGGAAGACTCTCATTTTCGCATTCGGGGCTGGTTTGACCTTTATTGCACACAAGGGCCAAGCAGCACCGGTCCTTATCAACATCTGGAAAAGCTGGATGGCAGTTTCAAGGCCTACGAAACTGGATGGTGTAAGGTAGACACTTATGTCAACGGTAAAGCTGCGCCTGCCACTAATCCTCCCACAATTTTATACGCGACAACTTTTACTAAAAGCGTAACGTCTGTTGAAGCCGTTTACGAAACAATTGAAAGACTAAGTGAAACCCGAGAATGGAATTGGATATTAACTTTTCATCCCCGGCTCCATGGTTCAGCAATAGTGGATAAGTATAAGGCACTGGCTGAGCGCAGAGGCAATGTAAGGTATGTCCACAATATTGATTTACACAGCGTGAATGAAGCGAGTGTGATGCTGTGTGACAGTTCATCAATTATTCTTGAATTTATGCTGCAGGATAAACCTGTAGTGACTTATAGAAATACCAACCCCGGGCCACACCTTCTGGATGTGCAAAGCATAGAAGAGATTGAACCGGCTTTAGATAAAGCGCTGACCAGGCCACCGTCACTTATAAAGGGGATACAAAATTACGTGGCGCACCATGAAAAATACAGGGACGGGCGAAATAGCGCGCGGGTTATTGATGCAATAGATGATTTTATTCATTGCTATAAAGACAAACTGAAACCGAAAAAACCAGGACTATGGCGTAAGCTACAGGTAAGAAAACGCCTGGGATACTGGAAATTGAACTAAAAAACGTCAGATCGCACAGGAAATAAGCAAACAAACCTAATATGACACTTTTTTGAAATTAAGTGTTGACGGTGTGGCTCAGATCGCTAGAATGCGCACCACTTCGACGGGACAGGCCAACGGCTAGAACGGAACAAGGGTTTATCAGACCGGCTCAGGCCAGCGTGATAAACGGTTTTTACAACGCTTCAAAATTAACTTTCAAAAAAGTGTTGACAATAAAAACCAACGGCGTAGAATGCGCCTCCCGCTTCGGGGTAAAGCCTGAAGCCAACGCGAAGTAAGATTGCTTATAGCAAGTACTGAAAAGCGTGTCAGGCAACAGTGTTGACTGACAAATTGCTCTTTAACAATTTATAACAAGACAATCTGTGTGGGCACTCGTTAAGAGTGTCAACCGACGATTCATAGATAGATTTTCGATTTTTAATTGAAGAGTTTGATCATGGCTCAGATTGAACGCTGGCGGCAGGCCTAACACATGCAAGTCGAGCGGTAGCATTTCTAGCTTGCTAGAAGATGACGAGCGGCGGACGGGTGAGTAATGCTTGGGAACTTGCCTTTGC
>NZ_KB899376.1:152356-915747 GCF_000378185.1 Salinimonas chungwhensis DSM 16280 | reverse complement strand
TGTCCAATTCGACAGTCTCAAGGGTGAGGATGATAATCAATTTAGATTTGAGGTAGATGCAAATTCTCCTTCGAATGATCAGGAGGCTAGAGTTGACATATTTGCAACCAAAGCAAGCAAAGATCTTGGCGCATTTAATCAACACGCCTTTGAAACTTTAATGCATCATGATATACGGGTTATTCAAAAACAAAAGATATCCCCAGATTTAGATATTCCAGTAAGAACTTACCGTGACGATGATCATGAGAGAATGGAAAAACTCGCTATTACAGTAGATTGCAATTCGATTAAGGGAAGTACACTAACACTCGTAAGCCGATTACTAAACGGAACGCTTGGAACGAACCAAAACTCTCAATCGGCTAGCGTACTCAACAGCTCAGCCTCTGTTGACCGGATTAGATGCTCGAATACAGATATTGATCAGTTTATTCAGCGACGTTTGAATAAAGCACAAGACTGAGGGCGGCTGCACGTAGGAACAATATTAACTCTTTTTATAGAAAGCATTATTGAGCGTCTGCCCCTTGTCTTCAGCAGACCTTCGCACCAGCAGCAGTGAAGGTCTGCAATTCGCACAGAGAAGACCTCCAACTACTATTACCCGGTCTCTGGGTCATACAATCGTGCTTGCATATAAACAAGTTGAAGCACTAAGAACTAAGTTGACGCCACACTAATTATTTCCCCTACCACTGCTCAGACTATCCAGAGAGTCACGAGATTTGGTCAACAGCCTGTTGACCAAATGCTTCGTTAAGCTAGCAGAAGACAGTTTCTTAGTCTCCGTGAACGAATGAGAGCTCTGAACTATACCACCCACTATAATGAGTAGCCTTCTGGGTATTCACTTTACCGATGAATAATTAATAAGCACATCAACGACACAGATAAATCTTCTTCGCAAAGCGGGAAAGGCTGTCGCTAACACAGCCGCTGATTTCGCTTTATCCAGACGAGTATCTTCGCCATCGTTCTCCCTCTCCGGATTCAGTCTTGCACCACAGCGTTGGTAGTATCATCGATTATCAATTTCCATTCGAGATCATAAGTATACCTTTGTCATCTCATGATAGATGCGGAGTAGTTAGTTGTATCCGCCGCCTTTCCAGACGTTTGTATAACCCAGCCTTATCCTTTATTTGCATGCGCGTTCTAGCGACAGAGTATCAGTAAAGCGTGGTACGCAATCTCATCTTGCCGTAAAATCTCAATTTAAGTGGCAATGGCCACAGAGACGTTAATAAATTGTGTAAATGAAAATTCATCTGGTACAATCAGTCGAATAACCACAATAAGAATAGTTCAGGCGAATAACTATGATTTACAAAGCCCAGAGTCCTGCTGGATTCGCGGAAGAATACATTGTCGAGTCGATCTGGAGCGGTCGTTTCCCGCCGGGCACTATTTTACCTGCTGAACGCGAGCTTTCCGAACTTATCGGCGTTACCCGCACTACCTTGCGCGAGGTCCTTCAGCGTCTGGCACGTGATGGCTGGCTTACCATTCAGCATGGAAAGCCTACAAAAGTAAATAATTTCTGGGAAACCTGTGGCCTTAATATTCTTGAAACACTGGCCCGTTTAGACCAGGAAGGTATCCCCGAACTGGTCGATAACCTGCTTGCAGCCAGAACCAACCTGAGCGCAGTTTTCATTCGCGGTGCTATAAGAAATAATCCGGAAAAAGCGGTTGAGATTATTGCTCGCTATAAGAATCTTGAAGCTGACGGAATTGCATTTGCTGAATATGATTATCAGATGAACCATGACCTGGCATTAGCTTCGGGTAACAATGTGTTCGTTTTGATGATGAACGGTTTTAGGGGCTTGTATTCCAGAATTGGCGGTTACTTCTTTTCTCATGAAAGTGCCAGGGAGGTTGCCCGAAATTTTTATCAGGAGCTGCTGGATGTGGCTCAACAACATGATTATGAAAGTGTTCCGGTGGTTATCCGTAAATATGGTATTGAGTCGGGCAAAGTATGGCAAACTGTTCGAGAGGACATGCCAAAGGATTTAGTAGACTGATTAGTTGTCTCAAGGCAGACAAATAGAAGTTGAAAAGAAAAAGGTGCAGAGATTGCACCTTTTTTATGTCTTATTCCACATGTTCTGGTTTTTCTTGTCGGAGAAATAATCTGATGGTTCCCAGAACCCGGGTACCAGATCGTCCACAGCATTTGGCGCCGCGTTGGGATTGAGTTGACGAATAATTTGTTGCAGACGATCCCGGCCCATTTTTATTAGCTTTTTTCGGTTAGCTGGAAAATAAAGATTGCGTGTACGGCTCACCACCTCATCACTACCTGAACAAATATAGGTAAGATTTCTGGATGCTACCCGACACACGGGTTCAGCGGGATGCGTTGGATTCAATCTGGACACAATGGCGAATTCAAACTGCTCCTTTTCGTAACCTTGTTCATTTACCGGTATAAATGTCACCCCAAAGCCCTGGGGGAAGTAACCAACGATTTGAGTGAAGGCGTCGGCCACCTTTTTATTAACGGCACCTTTTTTACCCAGTTGTTCTACCAGCAGATAGCCCTTTGGCAATTCCTGCCGTGAGTAATCGCTTTTAGTCGAAAGAACAACAGAGCAGTAAACCTGTGGTACCTTGAGAATTTCACCCAGCCCGGTTTTAGACAAAAACGCATCCTGTACCAGTTTCTCTCTGAATTGATTGGCCGCTTCGTGCATCTTGTTATACCGGTGACGTTCTTCGCGATCATTACCAACGTAAGCAGGCATGCCAAGGCCGTTTTTCAGGTAATTCATGGTATGAGTATAATTAAGCCTTAACAGTTTTTTTCGGTCGTCAGCGTCAAGTAACCGAAATTCGTCTTTATCCTTTTCTTCGCCCAATAAAACCAACTGCGCCTCTGGATGTTGTAACCCAATATCCTGCAAAATTGCTGCGCTGATTAATGGAATAGCCAGCTCTTCTTCCCACTTTCGGCGCCAGTAATCGTTATTTTGAAAGCGATTAGCTGAGTCTCTGTACAATGACAAATACGGATGAGAAATCGCATCTTCACGGATGATGCGGTCTACCAGACGCAGAGTGAGTACAGCTTTATACAGCGGCTTGAGCCTCTGGTGGTGGCGGGCGAAATTACGCTGGGCGCCACGGGTAAGCAACATTACCGTGCCTAAAAATTTGGCACTGAGTAATTGTGTTTCTTCATAAGAGTCTGCTTCACACAAAGCCAGCAAATCTTTTGCAATGCTAGTAATTCGCGTAATTCGCGCCTGTCGTTCCTCTTCGCTGCGGGCTTTGGCGCGCTTAAGTTTTTTTTGCAAATCGACCGGAATAGCTTTATCGGAATCCCTGGCCTTAAGCCGTGCGATCTGTGACTCAATATCCCTGATATATTTCGCCGTTTCTTCCTGTAAACTAAAAAAGTGTCTGGCATCTTCAAGGACGGAACCATATCCTGCTTCTTGCGGATGCACTTTATCAATTAAGCTTTTAACATTCTGTGTATACAGACTGTCAGGATTATCAACTTTTTTATTCACGTATATCCTCACGCCGAAATACGCCACAGGAGCTTGCGCGAAACTGTAGGGATTGATGTTTACATTTAACCATTGAAGCTCTGAGCAGCGGTTACCTGCTAAACGCCAGGCGTTATATGGGCAATATTGCTGGTATTCTGGTTATTTTAAACGATAAAGAAAAATTCTTGCGTATCGATATTTATTCGTAAAAGGTTCTTCATAGATATTTTTATACCTATGGAACGTTCAGAAAAGTTATCATCTGATAAACCATCAGGCGACAGATATTTTCAGGACGTGTTTGGCGCCAAAAAACAAGGAACAGTCTGTGTCACAATCCATAGCACGTTACGACTATATTATTGTTGGTGGCGGGTCCGCCGGCGCTGTGTTAGCAGCACGCCTGTCGCAGAAAAAAGATTGTACAGTATGTCTGTTAGAAGCCGGTCAGGCGGATAAAAACCCTCTCATCCATATTCCATTCGGACTGGCGTTCTTATCCCGGGTGCGTTCGTTAAACTGGGGGTATTCGACGCAGCCGCAAAGCCATTTAAATAACCGTAGTCTATTCTGGCCCAGAGGCAAGACGCTGGGCGGTAGTAGTGCAATCAACGCGATGTGTTACATCCGCGGACAGCATAGCGATTATGATGACTGGGAAGCACAGGGCGCAGAGGGGTGGTCGTATGACGCTGTATTGCCCTGGTTTAAAAAAGCCGAAGGGTTTGAAGGTGGCGCCAGTGAGTTGCACGGCGCGAAGGGGCCGCTGAAAGTTGAAGCATTACGGCATGTTGATCCGCTATCAAGCGCATTTACTAGAAGTGGCAAGGATGTAGGGCTGCCAGTGATACCAGATTTCAACGCGCATGATCGCTATGGTCTTGGCCTCTATCATGTCACGCAGTCACAGGGCGAGCGTTGTTCAACTTCACGGGCGTATCTTAAGCCTGTGCGCACGCGTGCTAACCTGACAATTCTTACCGGCGCTCATGCGCTGAAAATTATCCTTGAAAAAAACCGGGCCGTGGGTGTTCGAGTAGCGCAAGGTGACGGCAATTTTGACCTATATTGCAATGACGAAGTCATTGTCAGCGCCGGGGCTATTAACTCTCCGCATTTATTGATGTTATCAGGTATTGGTCCTGACTCAGTGCTACGTCATCACAAAATACAGGTGAATCAGGCGTTGGAGGGAGTGGGGCGCAATTTACAGGATCATCTGGATGTCATTATTCAATGCCAGGGCAGAACGCGCCACGGTTACGCGCTGGCTCCGGCTAAAGTCGGTACATATTTTCGGGCAGCCTGGCAATATGTGTTCAAACGCAAGGGGTTACTAAGCTCAAATATTGCTGAAGCCGGGGGGTTTGCCTGTTCTTCTGGAGCCTCGCCGGATAAGCCGAATTTACAGTTTCATTTCTTACCCGCTATTTTAAAAGATCACGGCAGGCAAAATGTGTTCGGTTATGGCTATGGCTTACATGTTTGTAACCTGTATCCACGCAGTCGGGGAACGGTTTCGCTACAAAGTGCAGATCCAGCAGTGCCCCCGCTTATCGATCCTGCCTATTTAAGCGATGAGGCCGATTTAAAGGTTTTAACGGATGGTGTGAAACTGGCCCGTCAGTTGCTACGCAGCGAACAGATGCGGCCATTTTTTAAAACGGAATTGCTACCCGGTGAAGAGGTTGAGGATGATGAAGCCCTGACACGCTTTATCAGACAATATGCTGAGACTATCTACCATCCGGCTGGTACCTGTAAGATGGGCGCACCCAATGATCCGATGGCTGTGCTGGATCCTCAGTTCCGGGTTTATGGAACAGAAGGTTTGCGCGTAGTAGATGCATCAGCTATGCCCACATTAGTCGGTGGCAACACTAATGCCCCGGTGGTAATGATGGCAGAACGGGCGGCCGCGTTTATTCACGATCTACCGACGCCTGCATAAATAAGTCTGCAGCGGTATCACACATCTGATCAATGTGACTACGATCAGCATAGATACCATCAATGAGCAAACGAGCGATACCATGTAATGTGCCCCAGGTAACCTGAGCCAGACGCAGTGGTTCGGGGCCCTGCGGCAGCAACCCTGACATTTGCCAAAAGCGTGTCATTTGTACCTGAAACTGAAAACACGGAAAGGCAACAGCTTTCAAATCATCTGTTGCTGATTGCGCCTGCCACAATGTACGGCCAAACATAAGTTCATACAGCTGGGGGTGGTCGGCCGCGTAACCAATATATTCATGAATAAACTGTCTGAAGCGAGCGGCAGCTGGCATATCCTCTTGTTCAAAAATTTTTCGGGCTGTGGCATGCCACTGTCTGAAACCTTCTGCAGCGATGGCACTTAACAATGTATTCTTATCGGCAAAATGGTGATAAGGCGCGGTGCGAGAAACACCGACGTCCTCCGCCAGCTTGCGTAGCGACAAGCTATCAACACCTTCTTTGTCGATACGCCGGGTGGCCGCATCAAGCAGAGCACTGCGCAAATCACCGTGGTGATAGCGGCTGGCGGCGATACTCATTCAACAAACCTCATTTTCGTCTCCCGTAAATGCTGAGTGATATTATCTTGACAGTGTCAACATAGCCTTTTATCTTGACAGTGTCTAGTTTGCAAAATTGTTAACGGAGAGGTCGGTGAGCAAAGAAACTTCCTTAAAAGAATCAGGTTTTGAATCTTTAACGGTGACCTATCAGGAGAACATTGCCATTGTGACCCTGGACCGACCGCAAGCGCTAAATAGTATGACAGTGGCTTTCTGGGAGGAGTTTCCTCGGGCCATACGTAGCATTGATGATGAGGGCAGAGCCAGAGTAATTATATTGCAGGCTAACGGAAAGCATTTTTCAGCGGGTATGGATCTGCAGGTTTTTAACGCCATGGGTAAGTCATTTCGAGCCGACCCGGCACGCAGAGCGGAGCAAATGCGCAGAAAAGTATTGTTACTTCAAGATGCTTTCAATGTGTTGGAACGTGCGCGCATGCCGGTTATTGCGGCGGTTCATGGGGCTGCCATTGGCGGCGCAGTGGATTTGCTCTGTGCTTGCGATATGCGGTATTGCACCCAGGATGCTTATTTTTGTGTGAAAGAAACGCAACTAGGGATGACGGCAGATTTAGGGACATTACAGCGTTTGCCCCGATTGATTTCTCCGGGTCTGGCTAAGGAGCTTGCTTATACCGGCCGCAATTTCAGCGCTGAAGAGGCCCTGCGAACAGGATTTGTAAATCAGGTTTTTGCTGATAAAGCTTCCATGTATGAAGAAGTTGCTGCCATTGCAGCAACTATTGCCCAGCATTCACCGGTCGCGGTGTCTGGGACTAAAACAATGATAAATTACGCTGCTGATCACAGTTTACATGACAGCCTTGATTACATGGCTACGTGGCAGGCAGGCATGTTTCAGATGGAAGATATTCAGACAGCGATGCAGGCTCAGCAGAAGCAGAATATTCCCGAGTTTTCACCACTGAAACCTGGTATCAGCCGACTTGACGATTGAGCGTAACCAGGTAATCAAAGGAAATTTTTTATGACTAAGACCGCAACAGAGAACACCACCCCATACCCGCATTTATTCAGGCCTTTAGATCTTGGCTTCACGCAGCTAAAAAACCGTATCATTATGGGCTCAATGCATACTGGGCTTGAAGAGATGCCAGCCGGCCATAAACATATGGCAGCGTTCTATGCTGAACGCGCCCGCGGCGGGGTTGGTCTGATTGTCACAGGCGGTATCGGGCCGAATGAAGAGGGCTCGACACACCCAATCACTAAACGTCTGGATTCTGACAAGGCGGTGGCTAATCACAAAGAAGTGACCGATGCAGTGCACGAGGCTGGCGGAAAAATCTGTATGCAGATTTTGCACACAGGCCGTTACGCCTACACCGAAAAACTTGTCGCACCTTCTGCCATCCAGGCCCCAATTAATCCGTATAAACCCAAAGCGCTCACTGATGAAGAGATTGAAAATCAGATAGAGGATTTTGTTTTTACCGCTAAGCAGGCCCAGCGGGCCGGGTATGATGGCGTCGAAATCATGGGCTCGGAAGGTTATTTTCTGAATCAGTTTATTGTTACACGTACCAACCATCGTGATGATAAATGGGGGGGGGAATACGAAAACCGTATTCGTCTTCCTATTGAAGTGGTTCGTCGGGTTCGTGAGGCGGTCGGTAAGAACTTTATTCTTATTTATCGCTTATCGATGCTGGATCTTGTCGAGGACGGTTCAGACTATGACGAAGTGGTGCAGTTAGGTAAGGAAATTGAACAGGCCGGTGCGACCATTATTAATACAGGGATTGGCTGGCATGAAGCGCGAATTCCTACGATATCAACGCGGGTTCCCCGTGCTGCATTCACCTGGGTGACAGCCAAATTTCGCGCCGCGCTCTCCATTCCGGTTATTACATCAAATCGTATCAATATGCCCGAGGTGGCTGAGCAGGTTCTTAAGCGAGGCGATGCTGACCTGATTTCAATGGCCCGGCCATTCTTAGCCGATGCGGAGTTTGTTGTAAAAGCAGAGCAAAACCGTGCGGATGAAATCAATACTTGTATCGGGTGTAATCAGGCATGTCTTGATCACGTGTTTAATGGCAAGCTCACCAGCTGTTTGGTTAACCCGCGTGCCTGCCATGAATTGGAACTGACTATCCAGCCAACCGAAAAAACTAAGCGTATTGCTGTAGTCGGCGCAGGGCCCGCCGGGTTAGCTGCAGCGGTCACCGCGGCGTCGCGTGGTCACAATGTGACATTATTCGACAAAGATGGCAAAACCGGTGGTCAATTCAATATCGCCCGTCAAATTCCCGGTAAAGAGGAGTTTAACGAGACACTGCGCTATTTTGACCGACAGCTGGCGTTACATAATGTCACAGTGCGGCTGAATACCGAGGCGACTGTAGCGTTGCTGAACGAGGAGTGCTTTGATGAGGTGATTCTGGCAACCGGTATCTTACCGCGCACCCCTGAAATTCCTGGTATTGAAAGCGAAAATGTATTGTCATATGTTGATGTGATACGGGGCAAAAAACCAGTAGGTAAACGGGTCGCGATTATCGGTGCTGGTGGAATAGGGTTTGATACTGCTGAATATTTATCTCATGGTGATATGCAGCCTAGTCTGAATATTGATGAATTTATGAAAGAGTGGGGCATTGATATGACATTCTCCACCAGGGGCGGCGTAAATGGTATGAAACCTCAGCCAGAACCCTCTTCACGACAAATTTATCTATTGCAACGCAAAACCAGCAAAGTTGGAGCCGGACTGGGCAAAACAACCGGTTGGGCGCACCGTGCAAGTCTCAAGATGAAAGGTGTCACTATGTTGCCAGGTGTTGAATACGAAAAAATCGAAGATAATGGTATACAGATCAAGGTGGATGGAGAGTCGACATTTCTGGAATTGGATAATATGATTATATGTGCTGGTCAGCAACCTCTTCGTGAGCTGGCAGAGGGGTTGAATGCGCCTTGTCATTTAATTGGTGGGGCGGACAAAGCGCTGGAGTTGGATGCCAAACGGGCCATTGACCAGGGTACGCGTTTGGCGGCGACCCTGTAAGACTCTGCCACATAGATGAGCAATACAAGTACGGGCCTGTATAGGCCCGTTCAATATTTTACATATCAGCTTCATCCATAAATGGATAATCAATATAACCCTTCTCGTCGCCGCCATAAAAGGTATCGGGATCAGGCTCATTGTAGTTGGCACCGGCTTCCAGCCGCTCAGGTAAATCGGGGTTGCTGATGTAAGGCCGACCAAAGGCCACCGCATCTGCATAGCCAGATTTAACCGCCATTTGTCCGCTTAAATAGTCATAATCACCATTAGCAATATAAAAACCTTTCCATGTGTTTCTCAGACTCTCCTGAATTTTCAACTCTTTATTGCTGGTAGCCATGCCAGGAAAGCGCTCCACCATATGAAGATAGGCCAGGCGGTAATCATTAAGATTTTGAATAAAGTACGTGAATGATGTGAGGGGATCACTATCGGCAATGTCATTCTGGTTACCGATTGGAGAAAGCCGGATCCCTACATTGGCCGGATCCCACACCGACAAAACGGCATCGGTAACTTCATTGAGAAACCGCATGCGGTTTTCCAGCGAGCCACCATATTCATCTGTACGCTTATTAGTCTTGTCTCGTAAAAACTGATCGATCAGGTAACCATTGGCAGCATGAATCTCAACCCCGTCGAACCCTGCACGTTCGGCATTTTCTGCTGCCGTCCGATAGTCTTCTACAGTCTGCTTAATCATCTCATGTGTCATGGCCTGAGGCTCTGAAGCGGGTTGCTTTTCACCATCAAAAAAGACCTCGACGTCAGGCGCAATTGCAGAAGGTGCTAAGGGTTTGTCACCGTCTGGCTGGAAGTGGCAGTGACTGATACGGCCAACATGCCACAGTTGTAAGAAGATTTTCCCACCCTTCTCATGAACCGCTTCTGTGATTTCCCGCCACTTCTGAACCTGCTCAACGGTATAAATCCCAGGCGTAGAGACATACCCCTTACCCTGCGGATTAATTTGCGTAGCTTCACTGACAATCAACCCTCCAGAAGCACGTTGCTCATAATAGGTAATTGCCATATCGGCAGGAATATCCGAGGTGTCGTGCGCGCGGCTACGTGTTAAAGGCGCCATAAAAACGCGGTTGCGCACAGACGTACCGCCCATGGTCCCGCTTGAAAATAAATCTGTCATTAATACATCCTATAAATTAAGAAAAAGCCGGATAATGGTTTACCCGGCACCATCACGAGCCCTTAAGGCGTCTGACGGTCGTGCTTACCTTCACGAAGCTCTTCAACCACTTTTTTACAGAATGCTTCCATATCGTCGGGGGTGCGACTGGTCGTCAGGCCTTGGTCCACAACCACCTCTTCGTCGACCCAATTGCCACCGGCATTTAAGATATCTGTTTTAATAGACGGGAAGGAGGTTACGGTGCGGCCATTCAGGACATCGGCTTCAACCAACATCCATGGCCCATGGCAAATTGCCGATACCGGTTTATGCTGTACAAAGAAGTCCCGAACAAACTGAACCGCTTTTTCATTGGTTCTCAGTGTATCCGGGTTAAGCACACCACCGGGCAGAATCAGACCATTATAGTCATCGGCTGACACCTCATTGACCGTTTTATCAACAGGGAACATGTCACCTTTTTCATCGTGGTTCATGCCTTGGATTTCGCCGCTTTCAAGTGAAACGATTTCAACGTCTGCACCGGCAGATTTTACTTTCTCCATCGGCTCGGTGAGTTCCACTTGTTCGAAGCCATTTGTCGCAAGAATTGCTACTTTTTTACCTGTAAGAGTACCCATTAATATTACTCCTTTCACTTTGAATGTGCCGATTGCTACGGTATATGGAGGTCATATGGTTTGATTAAAATTATTAAATTTTGGGCCGGTTGTTACTGATCTTTTTTCAGGTACAACGTGTTCAGCGACTGGTCGATAAAAAATGTGAACTGACCGAGAATATTCATGCCTAGCAGACCATCTGACTCATTTTTAGCCGCTTCTGGCAGGACAAACATTTTCACATCTGGCAACACATACGGCCCGAATTGCAGTTCATCAACCTCAATAAGAGCAGCCTGACTGCTTCCAGAAGCGGTGGCAATGGTGAAATTACCAATAAACCGATAGGACAAGTGTGTTCGGATTTTTTCAAATGAAGCGGCGAATACCGCGCTTTGAGTAGCGCCCGTGTCGAGCAGCAGCGACAACTGAATATCGCCAATAAAAACAGGGGCCTCAAAATGTGTTCCTTTTCGCAACAGTGATATTGTGGCATCACTATTATCCACAACGGTACTGACACTATCAGGCTGTGTCACATCGCCGGTTGGGGCGACGACGGAGCGGGCGTAAGCGGTGGAAAATTGCCGGTGGGCCGGATCATCCACAGGCAGAGCAGCCAGAGTTGTCTGCATTAATGTAATGTTTTGCTGTTCGCCATAAGCAGTTGCCAATGCCAGTGTATAAGCACGGTTGCCGGGCGCATACTGATAAAGTGGTTCCATAAACATGGCAAGTGCCGTCCAGCTTTTTGCCTGTTTCAGGGAAGTGACGGTTTCCTTCACCAGCGTCTGTAAGCGCTGTTCAACCTGTTTGTGTTCAGCCACTGTCAGCGGCATATCGAGCATGTCATAGTAATGCAGGACTACGTCACTTAGTGGCGCGGTTAACCGCAGGAGCCGGGCTTCCAGGTACAATAATGAAACCCTATGCGGCGCGGCGTTTAAAGCCTCACGCAATGAATATCTTGCATCAGCATAGCGTTTGTTATCAATCAGACGGGCGATTCGGGCAGCCTTATCACCGGGTCGCTCGACGCTGCCAGCAGCCGGCTTAACATCCTGTACGTTGGTAAGTTGCAATGGAGGTTCGTGATTTTCCGAAGGAAGCGCTGAAGGTAGCCTGGATAGTGATTGCCTCGCAGTATCTGAAAGATAGTCAAGGCGTATCAGCAGATAAGCGTTCATCATCAATGATACAGTCAGCGCGATGCCAACGAGCCACCGGATACCAGTCATACCGGTGTTACTGCAGCTGTGTAGGTTTCTTTAAACGCTGGAGGCATTCGGCGCGGCGTACCACTGGATAACCGAGTACAGACAAATGCGGTGTGCGCTGAGAAAACCGTTTTTTTACGCCGCATACAGATAAACTGGAATTGGCGGGTTAACTGAAGACGTCCGTCGCAGGCTGTAATCCAGGTACCACAGGCAAGCGTATCGCCCAGATGACAAGCCATGGCATAGTCAAGCTCATGGCGACGAATAACCATCGCGCTGTCGAGATTTTGATAGTCTGCAAAACTAAGACCCAGAGCATTTGTGTGTGACCATGCCAGTGCCTCAAGCTGAGCAAGATAAGCCACATTATTTACGTGCTGATAATGATCGATATCTTTTTCCCGGATGTCCCAGGTCAAAGTATATGGCGAGCTAAATTTCCAGGGTAATTCGTGCATAACAGGGTTACCAGTAAATCGTCCTGTTATGCTACCCAATTTTGTTTATCCCGTCTTCCATAGTTTAATCTGCCAGGGTTTGCTAAACTTTCGCCCAGTTTTTTAAGTGGTTTGAAAGGTCAGTCTTGAATAGCATCAGCGCAAGCGAACAATGTGACGTGCAGCGGCTTATCGCGCTGTTCGATAAAACATTTTATGCTGAATATAATACCCGTCTTGTCAAAGGTGACGATGAGCCGGTCTATTTACCCGCAGGTGACACCTGTGCTTGTCATCGCATTATTTTTGCTCACGGTTTTTTCGCCAGTGCATTGCACGAAATTGCTCATTGGTGTGTAGCTGGCCCGCGCCGCCGCTTATTAGAAGATTATGGTTACTGGTACTGCCCGGATGGCCGAAACGCCGAGCAACAGAAGCAGTTTGAGCAGGTTGAGGTTAAACCCCAGGCGATAGAATGGGCATTCACGCTGGCGGCGGGAAAGCAGTTTTCAGTCAGTACAGACAATCTTAATGGCGCTGAACCTGACCGCGAGGCATTCACACTTGCGGTGAAAACACAACTACTGAGCTATGTTCGAAATGGCTTTCCATCCCGTGCACAGTATATGCTTGACGCATTGCACACAGAGTTTAACACGCCAAGACTTTTAATTGAGCAAATAGCAGGAGATGCGGCATGACGCAACGGGCCCCATTCAGACTTGGTGTACTGGTTAACCCCTATGCAGGTATTGGTGGTGCGGTGGCGTTAAAAGGCAGTGATGGCGCAGCGATCAGAGAGCAGGCACTACAACAGGGCGCAAAGCGACAGGCGCCTGAAAAAATGGCCCGGGCGCTGGAAGAGCTAATTGATGTTGCTGACCTTCGGATTTTTACTGCCGGTGGTGAAATGGGCGAACAAAGCTGCCAACTGGCTGGGCTTGAAGCTTCTGTTGTCTATCACGCTCAAGCATCGCAAACCGAAGCTGAAGATACTCAGGCCGCGGCTCGTGAATTATGTGAGCAGAATATTGATCTATTGCTTTTTGCCGGCGGTGACGGCACAGCGCGTAATTTATTTGATGACATCGCAGACCGATTGGTTGTACTGGGCGTTCCTGCGGGCGTGAAAATTCATTCCGGGGTTTATGCGGTAACGCCTTCCGGGGCTGGCAGAGTAGCCAGAAAAATGGCTACCGGTGAACTAGTCAGTGAGTTTGACGCCGAGGTCAGGGATATTGATGAAGAGGCGTTTCGCCAGGGTAAGGTAACTGCCAAGTATCACGGTGAAATGCGTGTTCCCAGAGAACTGGAGTATATTCAGGCTGTAAAAATGGGCGGCAAAGAGCATGAAGAGCTGGTGCTTGATGATATTGCCGCTTTTACAGCCGAGATGATTGAACAGGATGATACCTTCTTTTATGTGATGGGATCCGGCTCCACTGTTGCCGCGATTATGGAGGAGCTTGGCCTGGAAAACACCTTACTGGGCGTAGATGTCATTCATCGTGGCAAACTGGTCGGCGTAGATGTCACTGCAGATGAACTACTCAGAATTACTGACAGCCAGCCCGTTAAACTTGTGGTTACTCTTATCGGCGGTCAGGGCCATATTCTCGGCCGTGGTAATCAACAGCTAAGTCCGGCTTTTATACGCCGCTTAGGAAAACAAAATATGATAATTGTTGCCACCAAAGCAAAAATACAGGCACTGGAAGGCAGACCGCTGCGGTTTGATTCCGGTGACAGTGAGCTGGATGAGCAATTAAGAGGCAGCGTACAAGTTATTACCGGGTACGACGATAAAGTATTATACCCGGCAGTGTAGGAGGATTTATATGCAACCGAGCCCACTAGCAGATAAAACATTTATCGCATCTATTGAGCAAATTGAAGGCCAGCTGGACAATGTGGTCAACCATGGTAGTGATGACGAGCTGTTCATCGCCAGTTACTTGCAGGGCCACTTTGCAGTTATTGCCCGCCCCCTGGAGATGAACGAAGAGGCGTCACTGTCGCTGCTGGATAAAACAGTAACAGAAAGTCTGGAGCAGGCGTTTGTCAATAAAGAGCTAACACCGGATGATCAGGCTAAGGTCACCGCGCTATGGCGGCGTCTGATTGAGAACGCCCGGACTTAGCGGCAGGAAGAATCCTTCGACGGCATAAAATTGCCGTTTTAACCCTTAACATTTGTGTCCAGTGTGCATCTTACTCATCTCTGCGGCGTTAAGGCGACAGTAAGCCGCTGGTATGATTCTTGCCATGAGTAATCTATCAGTTGCTTATTCGCAGAGATTTTGACGCAGACCTATGAACGCACAATCATCACGTTTTTTGTTTACTTGTTTATTTTTTGGCGTCCTGTCAGGCTGCTCCCAATGGTCAGTTGCGCCCCAGCAGGCTGCACCAGTTCAGGCGCAGATATCAGCTTCGCAACCGGTTGGCCAGTCCTTGGGCAACATTGAATATCAAACGTATCTATTGGCCAATGAATTGTTCGCTGATGTGCGACCGGCCCGTCATCTTCGTTATGCTGTGGCTGGTTTTGTACCGGTTTCTTCCCTGAAATTTGACGCCAGCCAGCAATCTCCCCTGATGTTGCTAGGACATCAGTTAGAGCAGGGGCTAATCACTGAGGCAACAAAACGCGGCTATACCACTCAAGAGTTTAAACTTACGAACGATATAGTAATAGGGCAGCAAAGTGATCGTGTACTTTCTCGCAATATCGAGCAGCTGTCAGCACCGGAACGGGTCGACTTTTACATAACCGGCACCCTGGTCCATCAGCAGGGGGGCGCGGTGGTCAACGCCCGGGTTATTGAGGCAAGAACCAAGGATGTGGTAGCCGCCGCGACCCGGTTTTTTCCTGCAGGGCTATTTTGGGACACAGAGCAGGTCACTACCCGCGAGGGTCGTTTGTATCGTATTGAAACTAAGGGGTAAATCAGATGAAGTTGCACTATCAGGCGCTTGGCGTGATGACAATATTACTGACGGCTTGTACCAGCATGGACGAGTCTTCCAAGCCGGTCCCTGAGAAAACTGCTGCCTCAGAGATACAGGGTATTATAGATGTTCAGGATGCCGATCGGCAGGGCGCACCTGAACCGGCTGATTATAATGGAGATGATACCGATAGCTTTGGCGCTGTTGGCCAGCCCCGCATATATTCCAGTGTTCAGGGTGCCTACAAGGGACGCCCATTGACGCGTCACATCGGTGATTATGTCAAAAACCTGACGCAGGATCTTATTTCAAATATGGAATATGTCACTGCAAAAACACCGATAGCGGTGACCAACTTTGCCTTGCTGGATTCGAATCTGCAACAGACCAATTTATTGGGGCAGCAGATGGCTGAATCATTTGTTCATGAACTGCACAAATTCCGCATTCCGGTACTGGATTTTAAAGCCACCGATTATATCCGTGTCACCGACCGGGGGGACTTTCTGCTCTCCAGAGATTACCTTGACCTCAATGGCAGTTTGCCAATTGAATATGTGCTAACCGGTACTATGGCAAAACACCAGGGTGGTGTGATGGTAAATGCCCGCATACTGGGTATTGAGTCGCGCGCGGTGGTCGCCAGTGCGCAACTGCTCATCCCATTTTATGTTGTTGATGCATTAATTCCCAGTGATGGCGCACAGAAGCCAGGCACCCAGGATGGCGTCAAGCTGACACAGGGGTAGAGTGGTGAGCACAGGCAAATTTTTTCTTATCGGAATGCTGGCGACACTATCTGGCTGTAGCGCTATCGATGAACAGTATCATGCCATGCGGGCAGCTACCTGGGATACATCGAAAAGTGAACCTGTGATCATTCCCCATGAGGATACCGGGCTGGTTTACCGCCCGGATTCAAGAGATTTACAGCCACTGCCTGAAGCGTCTGACCCAACCCATTATCACGATCCGCTGCAGGATGGCTTTTATGCCGACCTGACCCACAAATCGCTCAATGATTATGCCGGGCAACTGGCAATGAAGCTGATGGACTCCGTCAGTGTCCTGCGACCTGATGAAAAGATAGGGGTCGCCAGCTTCGTAAGGCTTAATCATACCCTTAACGACACGACTGTACTGGGAAATCAGTTGGCTGAGTATATGCTTGGTCAACTGCAAAGCTATGGCTTGGCTGTCGTTGATTTCAAGTTATCTGACACCGTGTATGTGACCGGACGCGGCGACCTCGTAATGCATCGTGGGTTTCAGAAAATTGCTACCCAGGCCCGTATGGATCATATTTTAACCGGCACCATGGTTGAAACTCGCCGCGGTGTGCGGGTTAACGCCCGCATTGTCAATGTAAGCGAGCATGTGTTGGTGGCGAGCGCATCGATTGATGTGCCAGCATTTATGGTGACAAGTCTTAATCCCATCAGCGGGACCAATTAATCATCCAGTTGATTACGAATACACTGCCTGACTAAAAAGCGCTGCGGACTGATAGCTTGCAGTAATTTTTCAGGTAGTGGCAGTGGCTCTTCACATAACTGGCTGACTAATGTTTCAGCCATGAGAGGTGCAGTGGTCAGGCCCCGTGACCCCAGCCCGACCAACATGTGGACAGACTGTGGTTCAGCCAGTGGCATCACAGATAAAGGTTTGCCTTTTGCAAGCTCTCGCCATTGAGGTTGCTGCGCCAGGGTCGCCGGCAATGCACCGCAGGCAACCTGATGGTCTGGCAGCCCCAGTCTTACGGCAGCTCTGGCCTGACCATCTGTATCAAACTGATGGATCCAATCGTGATCGGCCAGCGCTGCACGATGCGTAGCTATATTTTGCTGAGTTTCCGAGGCTCGGACCTGAGTACTCATATCCTGTTTAACATACGTTGAGCCCAGTGCCTGACGGCCGTGACTAAGTGGTGTCATATAGCCCTTGTGACAAAGCACCGTTTTGAGCTGACTTAATCTGGTATCCTGCTGTGGAATGGCTTCCACCTGACCACGAACAGGGCGCAGAGGCAGGTACGCATTAAGCATCGTGTTTATACTTTCGGCCCCCGTGGCCATAATAATATGGTCGAATTCAAAAAATTCATCGTGCTTTTCGGCATACACACAAGCCGGGGCGCCATTAGTTATACGCGTAATTTCTCTATTACCGATAACCGTTAACAGACCGGATTGCTGCGCCTGTGTGACCATTGCCCTAACCAGTGAGGCGGGGCTGATCCAGCCGCCGGTGGCAATAAACAAGCCGCCACAGATTAAAGGCACACCTGCCAGTTTACTGGCTGCATCAGCCTCCACATGCCTGACCAGCGTGCTGGGCCAGGCGGACTTATCCATAAGTTTTTCATGTCGAATGGCTTGTTGTTCGGTAAAGTCGAGCTGTAGTACGCCACACCAACTGTGGTCAAAGTCCTGCTGTCGGGCAAGCTCATGATACACCCGCGCGGCATACATAAAGCCGTGGGCCTGAATAAGACTCGCCGGATTGGCCTGAGCATGTAACTGGGGATAGAAGCCGCCCTGGCGATTACCCGACGCACCGTCAGCAAGCGTTTCTCCGCGCGTGAGCAGAGTGACCCTTACACCTCTTTTAGTCAGCGCCAGTGCGCAGTTTACCGCTGCCAGACCGGCGCCGATAATACCAACGTGATCGCCGGCACGAACCGGTTGCCCGCCGTAGCGGTAGTAAGGCCAGTCTCGCGCAAAACGCATTGCATCCGCCGCTTTATCTTGCTTGTAAACCGCGGTAAGCATGTCACGCTTGCGTCCAAAACCTTTGGTTTTAGATATCTCAAATCCTTGTTCGAGCAATCCTCGTTTAACCACGCCGGCGGCGGTGAAGGTGGCCACTGTGGTGGTGTTTTTGGATAAGCGGGCCATTTGACTAAACAATGCCGCTGTCCACATATCAGGGTTCTTACTGGGTGCAAAGCCGTCTAAAAACCAGGCGTCCACCAGGCCAGTGACTGGTGCATGCCATTGCGGCAGGGTAGTGTGAATATCTCCCATCCAGATATCCAACGTGGTATGAAATGCGCTCAAATCTAATCGATGGCAGCCTTGTAGCGCAGCAGGGTAGTGCGACAGCAGGGCTGTTGCGGGTGCTGCAAGCTGCGGGAAATGAGCCAGTGCAGTGGCTAAATCTTCCTGCTGCAATGGAAATTTTTCGGTGGTTATAATAAATAAACGTTTTAGTGGGTGCTGCGGGTTATCCCTGCGAAATTCTGCAAATGCCTGCATGGCTACCAGGCAGTTGAGACCTGTACCAAACCCGGTTTCAGCAATGACAAAGTGGGCCTGATCATGGTCTTCCCAGCGCGCTGGCAATGCATTTCCGGCCATAAACACGTGCATGGTTTCATCGATGCCGCTGTCATTGGAGAAGTAAACATCGCCGAAGTCATCAGCAACCGGGGTACCCTGTTCATTAAAATGTACTTTTGCGTGGTCAGTTTTCAACCGAATTTCCTGCATGCGTAAGTGATTTGACTGCATGATCATAGCGTGCATGATACAGTGCGCATAGTGTTTACCAAACTTACTGACGATTTGCTGAACAGTGGGCTAAAGAGCAGACCACTTTAGCGATCAAAATCGTTACCATATGCCCATCCAGATAAAGGGTAAATTATGAAAAGAGCAGTCATTACCGGTCTTGGTATTGTTTCAAGTATCGGCACCAATAAAGATGAAGTGCTTGCTTCTTTAAAAGCAGGCAAATCGGGAATTTCATTTTCGGAACAGTTCGCTGAGAAAGGCCTGAGAAGTCAGGTTTGGGGCGATATTGATATTGATTTTAAAGAGCATATCGATCGCAAGGTCATGCGTTTCATGGGCGATGCTGCGGCGTACGCTTACATTGCCATGCAGCAGGCGATTGCTGATGCCGGTCTTGAAGAAAAAGATATCTCCAACGAGCGTACCGGTATTATTGCCGGATCCGGTGGGGCATCATCGGAAAATCAGGTCTTATCAGCGGATATTTTGCGCGAAAAAGGCGTTAAACGCATGGGGCCCTATATGGTCCCACGCTGCATGGCGTCTACTGTTTCAGCCTGTCTGGCGACGCCTTTTAAGATTAAAGGTGTAAACTATTCTATCGCCTCTGCGTGTGCCACCAGTGCACACTGCATTGGTAATGCGCTGGAGCTTATACAGTTAGGCAAACAGGATGTGGTCTTTGCCGGCGGCGGTGAAGAGCTGCACTGGTCATTGTCCAGTCAGTTTGATGCCATGGGTGCGTTATCTACAAAGTATAATGACAACCCTGCGGTGGCATCACGAACGTATGATACAGCCCGTGATGGTTTTGTCAGCTCTGGCGGCGGCGGAATGGTTGTGGTTGAGGAGCTTGAACATGCACTGGCCAGAGGCGCTACCATTTACGGCGAAGTCGTCGGCTATGGTGCGACATCTGATGGCTTTGATATGGTGGCACCTTCCGGCGAAGGCGCTATTCGCTGCATGAAGATGGCGATGCAAAATGTTGATGCCAGTATTGACTATCTCAATACCCATGGTACTTCCACGCCAGTTGGCGATGTTAAAGAGTTGGCCGCTATACGGGAAATATTTGCCAATCAGAATGTTCCTATCAGTGCAACAAAATCCATGACCGGCCATGCGTTAGGGGCCGCGGGTGTTAATGAAGCAATTTACAGTTTGCTAATGATGCAAAATAATTTCATTGCCCCGTCTATTAATATAGACAATCTGGATGAGCAGGCCGAGAGCCTGGATATCGTCACCCAGACCAGAGAAGCGACATTGAACACCATTATGTCCAACAGCTTTGGTTTTGGCGGTACCAACGCCACGCTGGTGATGCAACGCTACCAAAAATAATTATTGGCTGTGTCAGTACACCAAAAACAGCGCCCCGTGCGCTGTTTTTTTGTTTTTACTTAACCTATTATTTGCCACCCCCATAAATTCCGGATAGCTATGAAGATTCTGTACGAAGATACTATTCCAAGAGGCCGCGAATATTTCTCCACGCTAGGTGAGGCGAGAAGCTATGCTGCCGCTGATGTCACGCCGCACGCTGTCAGCTGGTGTGATTATCTGGCAGTGCGTTCAACAACACCCGTTAATGAAACGCTACTGCAGCAGGCAGAATCATTGCGCTTAGTGGCAACAGCGACGGCTGGATCTAATCATCTGGATAAGACATACCTGCAGGGGCAGGGTATCCCCTGGCATGATGCTGGCGGATGCAATGCCATTGCCGTGGCAGAATACGTTGTCAGCATTCTGTTGACAGCCCATCAACAAGAAAAGCTCGACCTGAGCCGCATTCGGGTTGGTATTGTTGGCGCCGGACATGTGGGAACCGCGTTGTCGAATTTGCTTAACGCCTTGGGTATCGCGTTTGTACTGAATGATCCGCCCCGAGAGCAAAACGGAGATAAGCGAAATTTTGTGGGCCTTGAAGAGGCTCTTTGTTGCGATGTGGTGACCTTACATGTGCCTTTTGTCAAAGACGGCTTGCATCCTACGGTTAACTTATTAAACGAAAAGCACCTGGCCGCCCTGAACAGCTCACAGCTTTTAATTAATGCCTGTCGCGGTGAAGTGATTGATGAAAATGCTTTGTTACAGCGTTTGCGATCGAGCCAGCCACCCCTGGTAGCCCTGGATGTCTATCAGAATGAGCCGCATATAAACCGTGATTTATTAGCGCACCTTTGGCTGGCGACCGGGCATACTGCGGGTCATTCTGTGGAAGGTAAATTACGCGGCACGCAAATGGTTTACGAACAGTTTTGTGAGCACGCGCAAAAGCCTGTAAAATTGCAGCTTGATGACTTTCTTGTCGCACCCGAGGCGATATCTTTTACGGCTGAAAATCCATCTATGGAAGCACTTAACTGGGATGAGCTTTGTGCGTTATTGTTGTCAATGTATGCTGTGACAGAGGACGACCACGGATTCAGACAGGCAATGAAAGAAGAAGGTCAGTTTTCAGAGTATCGCAAGCAATATCGAGTCAGACGCGAGTTTAACGCCTACACATTGCAGCTTAATGGCGTTGTTTCCGAGGGAATATTGCGGCAATTAACCGGATTGGGCTTTGTGATTGAAACTTTGTAGTTTGATAACACAGCGCCCTAACCACTACTTATTTTATTTTTTATTTAGCAGGAGTAACGCTTTTTATGTCACAAGCCTTTGATGTCGCTGTTTTAGGTGCAACAGGTCTGGTCGGTCAGATGATGATCGAGATGTTGGAAGCCCGGGGCTTTCCTGTCAACACCCTTTATCCTTTGGCCAGTGAGCGATCGGCCGGCGGCACAGTCAATTTCAGGGGTGAAGATATAGAAGTGCTTAATGCTGACGGGTTTGACTTTAGTCAGGTTCAGCTTGCATTTTTCTCTGCTGGGGGAGCGGTCTCGGCAACGTACGCTCCTATCGCCGCTGAAGCTGGCTGTGTGGTTATCGATAATACGTCGGAGTTCAGATACGATCCGGATATCCCTTTGGTTGTACCGGAAGTGAATCCCCACGCGCTGGCCGATTTTCGTAACCGTAATATTATTGCCAACCCGAACTGTTCTACCATTCAGATGCTGGTGGCGCTGAAACCTCTTCATGACGAAGCAGGTGTGGAGCGCATCAATGTCGCCACCTACCAATCAGTATCGGGAGCGGGAACTAACGCAATGGAGGCATTAGCCCGCCAGACTGCCGCGTTGCTTAATGCTAAAGAGATCGACACCGATGGATTTAGCCGGCAAATCGCATTTAATGCCATTCCGCAGATTGATGCGTTTATGGATAACGATTACACCAAAGAAGAAATGAAAATGGTCTGGGAAACCCAGAAAATTCTTGGTGACCAAAGTATTTTGGTGAATGCCACTGCGGTGCGGGTCCCGGTATTTTATGGTCATGGCGAAGCGATACATCTTGAAACCCGGGTTCCCATAGATGCTGAGCAGGTCAAGCAGTTGCTGGAAAATGCCCCGGGCGTCAAAGTGTATGACACCCCGGAAAGCTTCCCCACGCAGGTCTCCAGTGCCAGCGGCAACGACCTCGTTCATGTGGGAAGAATACGCAACGATATTTCTCATCCAAATGGTATTAATATGTGGGTGGTATCGGATAATGTCAGAAAAGGTGCTGCTACTAACAGTATCCAGATTGCAGAGGTGTTAATTCGCGATTATCTGTAATTAAGATAAGGGTAAACTTTTCAAACAGCCGGCCGATAGGAATGATACGCTGTTATCTGTTGATATATAGACAGAATACCGTTGCTGCTAGCCTGAATGCAGCGACTGGTTTATAGTCTGATTTACTGTCAGGTTATTGTGTTGTACTCCCACAATAAAAGGCTGAAATGTCAGCCGGGCACCAAGGCCCGGCTGACGCAACTTAGCATAATGATTTACGACAATCTGGCATCCTCAGAAATATTGCAACCGCCTGCGATATTTAGTGGATACACCATTTAAGCGCTGTTGGCGTCACATTTGAGGGCTTATAGGAACGCTATGAAATTGCATTTTACGGGTTTGGTTGTACTGCTTTTACTCGGCAGTTTCCCTGCCACAAATGTGGATGCTCAACAGAGACAGACCCAGCTGCGTGGCCCCAAAGATGCTACTGATCAATATTCTGGCGCAACCTACGGGCCTATTGATGAACAAGACACATTATGGCGCATTGCCAGTCGCTACAGACAAAATCCAGATTTGTCTGTGTATCAGGTTATGCAGGCTATTTACCAGCTAAATCCGCAGGCATTTGAACAAAACAACTTCAATCTGCTGGTAGATGGTGCCACGTTGCGCCTTCCCTCTGAACGGTATATTGCGCGAATAGACAAAGCCCGGGCAAAACAACGGGCTGACAAGGATGATGCGCAGTTTACCCAACTGGCAAAAGAGCCGGCCAACAACATCAAGCCAACTGTTCCTTTGGTTAATCAGGAGGAGCTTTCAGATACGCGGAATCAGATTGAAGCAAAAATAAATGCGTTGGATGCCGAGCAGGTCGAAAAATTCGAAGCATTGCGCGATCAGTTCGCGATGTCCTTAAACAATGTTGAAGCATTGCTTAAAGAAAATCGTAAGTTATATGACAGGGTAGAACAGGTTAATACCGATCTGATGACACTGCGCGACCAGGTGGAAGGGGATGTGCAGGCGCAGATGGATGAGCAGTTAGCACTGCAAAAAGAATTACTTAACATTGTCAGACAAGAGCAGTCACAACGCCAGGCCCAGGAAAACAGTGGCATAATGGCTACCCTCAGCCAGCCAGCCAGCCTGATTATTGGCTCGGGAATTTTAACGCTACTGCTGGCCGGAGGGCTAGGTGCATGGTTGCTTAAACGGCGGGATAAGGAGGCGCCTGCCACCACCGAGGCCGTCGCCTCGGAAATACCCGCAGCACCAGAGCCAGATGCTGAAATTGATGATCTTTCAACTAGTCTGACCAGTGAATTAGCCCAGGATGATGCTGATTTATCCGATGAAGAGCTCTTCAATGATGAGGAAATGCTTGACGACGTCCTGTCATCGGAGCTTGAAGAGGCACTTGACGACGAACTGGACAGTCTTTCTGATCTCGATGATGACATGCTGGTGCCAGATGAAAATATAGTAGAGGAGTTCGAAACCGGCGACACTGAGCTGGAGCAGGATGAACTTGACAGTCTCTTCGATGATGATGATGTTGCCACGTCTCCAGAGCCTGAAGAATTTGACGGTATTGATTTATCCTCGGATGACGCGCTCACTGATAGTGACGACGATCCCTCTGAATCTGGCGATTTCGACTCAGAAGCTGCTAATACATTTTCTGAACCGGTAAGTGAAGATGACTTTACTGCGACGGTGGAAGACTCTGCCCCTGGGTCTGATGAACAGTCCGATACTCCGGCCGAGGAAGATATACCACAGGCCGCATCACTTCCTGGTGCGGTAAAAGATGATGATGCCAAGCCTGAAATCAGCATCGATGACCTGCTGGAAGAAGAGCAACAAAGCATTGAAGACAAACTGGATATCAATAGCGGCCATGTGGACGAGTCTATGCTTGAAAAGCTGGACAAAGAAGTGCACGAGCAAAACGAAGAGCTGGATAGGCTGGCCGATGATATTCTTAATGAGATTGACCAACTCGAGCAGATGGGCGGTTTACCCGATGTTGAAGATGATTCGGACGATGAGCTGCTCGAGACTATGTCCACATCACCATCGCCCCAATCTATTCAGAATCTTGATGAACTGGCTGAGGGCCTCGATGATGTTAACCTTGATGAAATTGAAACTGATGAGATAAGTTCCGAAATTTTCGATGATGACATTATCGAAAAACTACAAGATGAGGAAGGCGAGTCGACAACCAGCTTCAACGACCCTATTGGTGATGAGCTGTTAGCCGAGCTAACCGCAGAGCAGGGGGAGGAAGAACAGCAACTTAACGAGCTTTCTGATGAGTTACTGGCAGAGCTTGAGTCAGGTGTGGAAATTGACGATGACGCCAGTACCGAGCTCGATGCTGCATATGGCTCTGATGAGAGTTCATCCATTGACGACCCGCTTACCGATGAACTTCTGGCTGAGCTTGAGTCGGAAATTGACCAGGCATCTGACAGCGACGAAAATGATGATACTGCTGATACACCGGAACAAAGTACAGAGCAAGATGAAACTGCAACAAGTTCGGCTGCTAGTGATGATGCATTGGAAGATGCTGAGTCGCACAGTGCCGCTGATGATACTGATATTGAACGTGTACAATCAGGCGATATTGCGAACGCAGAGGAAGAAGACACCAACAATGATGCAGCTGCGCCAGAGGCTACTGCAGTAAGTGATGAGGAAACGCGAAATCAGGATGATACCGCGCCGGACGAAGCACAGCCAGATAATGATGAATCTGCCTCTGGCCATGAAGCTGATGACAGTGTCGATGAACTCTCCACGGTTAATGAACCAGCTAATGCTGAGCCTGCTGACTCAGTCTCTTCTGATAATGTAAGCGAACCTGTTGATAATGAAGTTGAAGATACTGAATCGCCCAACACTTCAGATGCGCGTGATACCAATGACAAGCAGTCGGTCGATGCTGGGTTGGACGAAGAAGATGACGACAGCGAGAATGTCACCGCTGAGCCTGATGCTCCTGCAGTAAATAATGATGAAACAGAAGATCATTTTGACACTGCACCAGACGAAGCACAGCCAGATAATGATGAATCTGCCTCTGGCCATGAAGCTGATGACAGTGTCGATGAACTCTCCACGGTTAATGAACCAGCTAATGCTGAGCCTGCTGACTCAGTCTCTTCTGATAATGTAAGCGAACCTGTTGATAATGAAGTTGAAGATACTGAATCGCCCAACACTTCAGATGCGCGTGATACCAATGACAAGCAGTCGGTCGATGCTGGGTTGGACGAAGAAGACGACGACAGCGAGAATGTCACCGCTGAGCCTGATGCTCCTGCAGTAAATAATGATGAAACAGAAGATCATTTTGACAATGCACCAGACGAAGCACAGCCAGATAATGATGAATCTGCCTCTGACCATGAAGCTGACGACAGTGTCGATGAACTCTCCACGGTTAATGAACCAGCAAATGCTGAGCCTGCTGATTCAGTCTCTTCTGATAATATAAGCGAACCTGCTGATAATGAAGTTGAAGATACTGAATCGCTCCCCATCCCGGATAAATCTGATACCGATGACGAGCAGTCGGCCGATGCTGCGTTCGACGAAGAAGGCGAAGACAGCGAGATTGACATAACTGAGCCAGATGCTTCTTTAATAAGTGATGAAGAAACTGAAAATCATGAAGACACTGTGTCACAAGACGCACTGGCAGAAAATGACGATTCTGTCACGGTCGATGAAACAGGTAGTGAACCTGACAGTCTTTTGCATAATGATACTGTGGCGGCCGAACCAGACAATAACGCGAACGCGGCTGACAGCGATCCATTAGACGATGCACTAGCTGAATTCGATCGACAGTTTATTGATGATATACCAAGCTTTGCTGACAGCGTTACGTCGAATGCCCCTGAAGAACCTGCCAGTACGCCGTCAAAACGTGACTTTGATGATAGCGTACTGGATGTTGATTATGACAGTGAAGCCGCTGATATTGATGAATTTTCTCTTGAGCAAGAAACCGATGGCGTAGTGCCTGAGTCAGGCAGTTACGAAATTAATGATCTTAAAGATGTTCCGGGGCTCGATGATTGGTTAACCGAAAATAAAAAGGACAGTCAGCATCTTTTTGACGAGCTGGAATCCTCAGAGTTTGATGAACTGCTGGATGAAATGAGCCCGACAGAAGACAAGACAACTAGCAACGTTTCTGAAGACGAGCTCAAACTGGATAATCCTGATTTGGATCTGGCCACCCTGCTAAATGATCCCGATCTGAGTAAAAGCGAAGAAGACACTCGCGAAGAGGGGTTTCTGGATGTAGACACACTACTGGATGAATCAATGGATGATGATTCGCAGTTTGAAGAAATGCCACTTGATCTAGATGTAAGCCTGTCAGAGTTCAGTGGTGTTAGTGATGATGTGGATGTTATCGACATTGATAAAGACGCAGGGCAAAGCGCTAATCTTGATTTAGCCAGAGTGTATATTGAAATGGACGATGTACCCTCTGCCCGGGAGCTGCTCACAGAAGTGGTCGAGAAGGGAAGTGATGAGCAACAGGAGGAAGCGCGCACGCTGCTGGTTAAGCTTGGAAGATAGCAGCCTGAACCGGGGCAAGCCATGTTCGCTGTTGATTGCATCTTGGACGCGGTGTGACTAAACTTACGCGTTTTTAAGAATCTGACAACAACGAGGGTGCGATGAAGCGGTACGCTTTAGGTATCGAATACGATGGCGCAGCATATTACGGTTGGCAACGGCAACAGAATGTTCCGAGCGTACAGGCCTATCTGGAAAAGGCGTTGACCAAGGTTGCTGATACCACTATTCATGTACAGTGTGCAGGACGTACTGACGCTGGCGTTCACGCCACCGGGCAGGTGGTGCATTTTGCAACACCGAACACGCGGCCTTACAGGGCGTGGACCATGGGTGTAAACGCAAATCTGCCTGATTCAGTGGCGGTAAACTGGGCCGTAGAAGTAAACGATGATTTTCACGCCCGCTTTTCTGCTACGCACCGGCGTTATCGTTATATTATTTTCAATGCGGTCAATCGGCCAGCGATACTGAACCATGGTGTCACCCATGTCTATAAACCGTTGGATGCTTCTCTTATGCAGGAGGCTTCCAAAGCATTGGTTGGTGAACATGACTTTAGTGCTTTTCGTGCTGCGCACTGCCAGTCCAATACGCCACACAGAAATGTTACTCATGTCAATGTGACCCGTCAGGGGCAATATGTCATTATTGATATTCAGGCGAATGCGTTTGTTCACCATATGGTACGAAACATTGCCGGATCACTTATCGAAGTGGGCGCGGGCGAACAACCCACTAACTGGATAACAACATTATTAGCCAGCAAAGATCGCACCCAGGCGGCTGCAACCGCTAAACCCAATGGTTTATATCTGGTGGATGTGACTTATCCAGCACACTTTGGCATTCCCCGTCGATCTCTCGGTCCGCTTTTTTTGACTGATGATTAATGACGAAGACGTCGCGCTATAACTTCTAAGACCAGTTTTATTTTTTCGATTTTTCTGTATTGTGGTGTAATAGCGGGCTAATCAGAACAATGTGTTGTCGCAATACCAAAAATACTTACAACGCGGCACAAACAAGTAAAAGGATTCTCCACGATGAGCTGGATTCAAAAAATTCTACCCAGAACGCAAACGTCGACAAAGGGGAATGTACCGGAAGGTATCTGGACAAAATGCACTTCCTGTCAGGCAGTCTTATATAAGAATGAACTGGAAAAACTGCTGGAAGTATGTCCCAAATGCGACAATCATATGCGGATCAGCGCGCGCCGGCGGTTGGATAGCCTGCTGGATAAAAATGATCGTAAAGAGCTTGGCGCTGAATTCGAGCCACAGGATATTCTTAAATTTAAAGATTCCAAACGCTACAAGGATCGTATTTCTGCCGCGCAAAAAAGTACCAGTGAAAAAGATGCACTGATTGCCATGCAGGGAAAACTAAAAGGCATGCCAGTGGCTGCGGTAAGCTTTGAATTCGCGTTTATGGGTGGCTCCATGGCCTCAGTGGTGGGGGCCCGTTTCGTCGCAGCGGTAAATGCATGTCTTGAACACAACATGCCATTAATTTGTTTTTCTGCCAGTGGCGGTGCCAGAATGCAGGAGGCATTGATGTCCCTGATGCAGATGTCCAAGACATCGGCTGCTTTGGCGAAAATGCGCGAAAAAGGGTTACCTTATATTTCTGTTTTGACGGATCCCACCATGGGCGGCGTTTCTGCCAGCCTTGCTATGCTGGGAGATATCAATATTGCTGAACCGCGCGCTTTGATTGGCTTCGCAGGCCCTCGGGTTATTGAGCAAACTGTTCGTGAAACGCTTCCTGAAGGTTTCCAACGCAGCGAATTCTTATTGGAAAAAGGCGCAATTGATATGATCGTCGACCGCCGTGAAATGCGTGAAAAGCTGTATAGTTTGCTGGTTAAACTGCACCGGCCCGATTAATCCACTATGAACACATCTTCAAACCCTGCGCCAGACCAAAAGTCTCTGGCGCAATGGTTATCTTATTTAGAAACCCTTCATCCCAGCGTCATTGACTTAGGTCTGAACCGCATTAAGTTAGTTGCTGAACGCCTGGATATTGATGTTTCCCGACAAACCGTTATTACTGTCGCGGGAACTAATGGCAAGGGTACTACGTGTCGCTTTTTGGAGCAGGCCTGTCTGGTGCAGGGCAAAACAACGGGCGTTTACAGCTCGCCACATCTGCTTGACTACAGGGAACGGGTTAGAATCAACAATGTGAATCCTGCAGCCCGGCAGTTTTGTGATGTTTTTGAAATTATAGAAAGCGCCAGAGATGGGATTACGCTGACCTATTTTGAATTTGGCACACTCGCTGCGCTTTTGCTTATGCAACAGGCCGCCGTGGATGTCATAATTCTTGAGGTAGGTTTGGGTGGCCGGCTTGATGCAACCAACATCATTGATGCAGATCTTGCCGTGATTACTACGATTGACCTGGATCATCAAGACTGGCTGGGTGATACCCGAGAAGCCATCGCGCGGGAAAAGGCTGGTATCATGCGTCAGGGTGGGCGGGCCGTTATTGGTGAATTATCCCCCCCGGCAAGTCTAACCGACGTGGTCTCTGAATTAGCTGTAACAGCGCGCTGGGCCGGACAGGATTTTCAGACCTTTACTGAGAATGAGACCTGGCAGTGGCAAGGCTTTCATTCCACTATTAGCGAGCTTCCTGTACCTCGGATCCCGGCTCAGAATATTGCCACCTCACTGGCTGCTCTGGAAATGCTGGGCTGGTTACCAGATTCGGCAACTGTGCAGGCGCTTGTCGCCCGGGTAAATCTTCCTGGCAGGCTGGAAACCATAGCCACCCAACCGTGGGTTGTGGTGGATGTGGGACACAATCCTCAGGCTATGGCTGCGCTGCGAAAATGGCTACATCAACAGCAGTTCCATCAGCTAAGACTCGTGGTGGGAATGTTGAAGGATAAATCTATACGCGCGACATTGACAGAGCTTGCCGGATTAAACGCACACTGGTATCTGGGTACCACACAGGGCCCCCGGGGGGCTGCAGCATCAGTATTGCAGGAAAATCTTGATAATGCAGATCAAAATCAGTCAAACTGTTACACTGACGTAGAGCAGGCGTATCTGAATGCACTTAATGATGCGCAGGATGATGATATTATCGTGGTTTTTGGCTCTTTTTTGACTGTTGCGGATGTTATGCGAGCATCCTCGACAACGTCGCAATAACTCAGGTTGTAACAGGAGTATTCAGTGAGCTCGGCCCTTCAAAACCGCTTGGTAGGAACTGTCATCGTGGTGGCATTGGCGGTGATTTTTCTGCCTGATTTTCTTAATGGTAAAAAAGAAACTGTAAAGACTGATTTTGCCAGTGTTCCGGCGACTCCGGCCAAGAAACCGATTGTAGAGCCCGATACTTTTCCCTCAGAGCGGGTTGCGCGGGCTGCCCAGCGTCCGATAGAAATCGTCGATGATGTAGCCGTCGATGAGCCACGCCCTGCAAGTCAACAAACTAATGCGCAAGCATCAGCGCGGGATACCTCTGATGATCTGGCTAAGCAGACGGTGGTTAACGCGCCTGCTGATGCTGCCGACGATGCCGGATGGGTTATTCAACTGGGGAGTTTCAGGCACAAAAAGAATGTTCAGCAGTTGCTGGAAAAACTTGAAAAGGCTGGCTATCGGACCTATAGCCGGGGTATTCGTACCAACTCTGGCGCATTGACAAAAGTTTTTGTGGGTCCAGATTTAGACAAAAATAAACTCGAGAACGCGTTGCCTCATTTAAAAGAACTGACCGGGCTCAGAGGCAAAGTAACAGAATTCAAGGTTAATCAGTAAGCATTCGTTCACTGTCAAAAAATGTATACTTTTGCATCGAAATCCCCATTATCGAATTGGTTTTCGCTTTGGTAATACCCTGTGCATCTGGTAGAATGCGCGCCATCTTGACGCTGAAAACATCTGGCGTGTTCATTGATAAAAGGTATGGGCTAATTTAACGTGTTGAACTGGGTCGATTTTTCCATTATCGGTATCATTGCGATATCTACCCTTATTAGTCTCATCCGGGGTTTTGTAAAAGAAGCCATCTCTCTTATCGTCTGGTTCGGTGCGTTATTTGTAGCCAGTCAGTTTTTCGCAGATTTAGCCGTCTATTTCACCAGTATTAATGATCCAGTGCTGCGCAATGGGGCGGCAATCGCGGTTTTGTTCGTGATGACACTGATCATCGGCGGGCTTATTAATCATACTGTTGGTCAGGCCATACAGGCTTCGGGGCTATCTGGAGCAGATCGTATTCTTGGCGTGGCTTTTGGCGCCTTGCGCGGTGTGCTGATAGTCAGTGCGCTTTTATTTTTCATGGATACCTTCACGGCTGCGGCAACCGCAGCGTGGTGGCAGCAATCTTTGCTGATCCCGGAGTTTGGGATCATCATCGAGTGGTTTTTTGCATTTGTGAAAGGCAGCTCCAGTTTTTTAACTCCCGCTTAAGATAGGTAAAAACAGATGTGTGGTATTGTCGGAATAGTAGGTAAAACGCAGGTAGCGCAATCACTTTACGATGGACTCACTGTGCTGCAGCACCGTGGCCAGGACGCTGCAGGTATTATTACCATTGATCACAATCGGTTTAACCTGCGCAAGGCAAACGGGCTAGTGCGGGATGTGTTTCATACCCGCCACATGAAGCGTTTGACCGGTACCATGGGAATAGGACATGTTCGCTATCCTACTGCCGGGACCTCCAGTTCGGCAGAAGCACAGCCATTTTATGTTAACTCGCCATTCGGTATTGCGTTTGCTCACAACGGTAATCTGACCAATTCCCATGATTTGCAGGAAGAGGTGTTTCGCATTGCCCGTCGTCATATTAATACATCGTCAGACTCTGAATTGCTGTTAAATATTTTTGCTCATGAGTTACAGCAATGTACTGAATTAACGGTAAGTGCCGAAGAGATTTTTAAGGTTGTGACCCGGGTTCACGAAAAGATTCGCGGGGCCTACGCAGTAGTAGCTGCCATTATCGGGCAGGGTGTTGTCGCTTTTCGGGATCCAAATGGCATTCGGCCGCTGGCATTAGGTAAGCGAATTACTGAAATGGGCGAAGAGTATATGGTGGCCTCAGAAAGTGTCGCATTAGATGCTGTAGGTTTCACATTTATCCGTGACGTAGCCCCTGGTGAAGCGGTGTTTATCAGTGAGCAGGGTGAGTTGTACACGCAGCAATGCGCGCAGAATCCATCGACGTCACCATGTGTGTTTGAATATGTTTATTTTGCCCGACCTGACACCTTTATTGATGGTATCTCGGTTTATGCCTCTAGGGTGAACATGGGCCGCAAGCTGGGTGAAAAAATAGCCAGGGAATGGGCGGATAAGGACATTGATGTGGTTATCCCTATTCCCGAGACATCCATGGATGTGGCCTTACAGATCGCAAATACTCTGCAACTACCGTATCGCCAGGGCTTTGTGAAAAATCGTTATATCGGCCGTACATTTATCATGCCCGGACAGACGATGCGAAAGCAGTCTGTGCGCCGCAAGCTTAACGCAATATCCTCCGAATTCAGGGGTAAAAATGTATTGCTGGTAGACGACTCAATTGTACGTGGCACCACGTCAGGGCAAATTATTGAAATGGCCCGGGAGTCGGGGGCAAATAAAGTCTATTTTGCGTCAGCAGCCCCGGAAATTCGTTTTCCTAATGTGTATGGCATTGATATGCCTTCAGCCAATGAGCTGATCGCTTATGGGCGTGAGATTGAACAAATCGCAGACTTGATTCAGGCAGACGGGCTTATCTTCCAGGATATAAAAGATTTGGTCGAGGCTGTTCGAGAAGAAAACCCGGAAATAGAGCGATTTGAAACATCCGTTTTTGATGGTAGTTATATCACCGGCGATATTGACCAGGAATATCTTGAGCGTATTGATTTGGCGCGAGGTGAGTCCAGTCAGGGGCCGGTTGTCCAGGCTGAGCTGTCCAATTTAGAAATGCACAATATGGACAGTGATTAACTCTAACGCCTGCAACGAAAAAAGCCGCGCACTGCGCGGCTTTTTTGATATTATCTCCAGGACGTAACGCAATACCGACCGGCGCTTAGTCACACCACTTAACTTCTTTTCCTATTCGTGAATCACATGTCTAATTCAGTTATGACGCTTCGCAAAACAGAGCTGGCCAGCTCCACCAAGCCGTTTGTTACCCGGGGAAGCCGTGTTAAACGCTGTGAGTTATGCTTGTTACCCCAACAGCACTGTCTGTGTGCCGATAAACCGATGCAGGGTGGCCGCTGCGCAGTAATTATGCTTATGGCTAAAGGCGAATATTACAAACCTTCCAATACGGGCCGGCTGATTGCTGATGTCATTGCAGAGAATTATGCGTTTAAATGGCATCGCACAATGCCTCAGCCAGAATTAATTGCGTTACTGGACGACCCGACATACAAGCCTTATGTCATTTTTCCTCATCAATATGCGACACCTGCGCGCCGTGTAAGCGGGGTTGAGGATACAAAGACCCCGTTATTTATCTTTCTAGATGGTACCTGGCGTGAAGCTAAACGCATGTTCACTAAAAGCGCTTATTTGCAAGGATTGCCAGTGCTTGGCGTACAACCTGATTTTCATAGTAACTACCGTTTGCGGGAAGCTGCTCATGATTATCAGCTTTCTACTGCAGAAGTGGCTATAGAGGTGTTAAAAATGGCCGAAGAAAACGCTGCGGCCACGGCATTAGAAAACTATTTTACGCTATTTACCGAGCGCTACCTGAAAGGTAGGCCTGATCGAAAAGATCGGGGCTGATGGCATGTTGATTAATGAAGAAATTGCGGGCCGAACCCCGATCCCCAGACAATAATCGTCGCTGCCATCAGAACACTTAGTAACACCAGACCGCAGGTCACTACTGAGCTGGCGTAAATAAATCCCTTCTCTTCAGGTATATGCATAATAATGGGAACCCCAGAGTACAATAGGTAGACCGAGTAGGTTAGCCCCACTAATCCGACACTCATCACAAACCATAGCTGGGGATAAAGGCCGGCAAAGCCCACCATAAACAAAGGGGTGGATGTATAAGCGGCTAATTCCAGCGACTGCGTATAGGTAGGTTTTGCATCAAAAATCGCCGCAAGCTCGCGGACCAGTAATGCTAATGCCAGCACACCCAGTATGAGACCTGCGTAGAGACCAATACTGACAATCAGCGCGCTCTGTTCGGTCAGACGAATAGTATCACCGGCACCAATTTTCCAGCCAAGTTGTGTAGCGGAGTAATAGGTTACCAGGGAAGGTATGAGTGCGATGACCAGAATATGGCTTAGCGCATAAACATAATTTTCATGCTTTTTGTCGATAGTAGCCCATTCTTCTCTGGGATGCGTGTAAATGCCTAATATATGATTCAGAATCATAACCTGCCCCTGTGACGGTTGTTTACAACTGCTTAACAAATAACCTATCGCTTATAGACCAGCTAAGTCAATAAAAATAGTTGAAAAATTAATCAAAGTTGCAGGCGTTAAGAACGTTAACGAGTACCAGGGTGCTGTTAAATGGCAGCCTGGTACTCGATAACCATTACACGATGGCTTTTTCCCACTTGCCGTAACGGCATGAGATTGGTCCTCTGCGCAGACTCAGAGCAATCAGCAATGGCCCGCATACCAGACTTGATACCATTGACAGCATACTTGCCTCGTACACAAACGGTGCGGCCATCAAAGCCATTCCTAGTGGGATGAGACCATAACGGACTGCGCGACCGGACTCTGCAGTGGCGGTGATTACAACCGTCAGCGCCAGTGCTCCTATGATATGGTCAGCGTTGGCCATGCCGCCGCTGGCATCCAGCGTGACTCGGGTAAACATCAGCCACAGTCCAAGCGGAATGCAAAGTGCCAGATTCCAGGGCAGGGTGACACCGCCCATCACCATATCTTTTAAAACAATCAGCGGGCCACGCTCAAACTCACGTTCGTCACCTTGCCACTTACCTTCATCTGTATCGCCGGTAAAGAATATTCTCAATAATGGACGACCCTGCTTTTTGCGACGCCATAAAAACTCAGTTGTTGCGACTAATTCATCCAGCGAGTAGGGAATCTGAATCAACATAGCAGCTGCACCGATTAAACATAAAGTACACCAGGTTCCAATAACAATAGGTTGAATGATAATGAAGAAAATTGATACTGCCCCAAGTGGAACAATCATGATGCCAAACAGCATTACCAGCCACGGCATCGTACGCCAGCGTCTGGTCGACCCCATCAGGCCTGTAAGTATTTCCAACGCATAGGTGAGCGCCCCAAGACCGGCATCCGGCACCGGCCAGGCTTCTGAAACCTTGGATGTGATAATTTCTTCCGTACCATTTTTTCCATTGCCGGCGGCACCAGCGAAAAAAGGGTCCCAGACGGCGTCAATATGACCAAGCTGATAAGCACACAAATAGCGTGAAATAAAAAAGCCGACAAAAGCAAGCAGGATAATTGGCATCCGTTGAACCCAGCTGGAGGGATTGAAATCCCAGCCAGGAGGCACATTTGGGCCAGTTTCTGCAGCTATCAGTGAAACGCCCGGGGTCGGCCTTGAACAGACTGCAAAGCCGATGATCAGCATCCCCACTATCGTGCCGTTTAAATAGGCCGCGGCGGTGGGCGCCCAAAACACCAGTGGGGCGCTTAGCACCCATAATCCCACAGCCCCGGCAGCCCATCTGGCCAGGCTCATACGCCACGAGAGACTCAACGCCCCGAAAATCAGCAATGCGCCACCGGAAATCATGTCACTGACGACCATGCCCTGACTTTCATACCCTAGCAAAAATGGTGACGTGAACAGCCAGAAAGCCAGCCCGATGTTCATAAAGTGGGCCCAGATAAAATTGTTATGGCTGGTCTTATAATTTTCTTCGTGCTTTTCCCGAATCGTATCTGCGTTCACCTTTTTTTCCGTGGATGTCTGCATCCAGTCGGGCATTGTTATGCCATTGGCTTTATACCAGGCGGGCGGGTCGTTCTTTAAATTATCAATAAGATTGGCCAGCTCATCATAGATATGATGGCTGGGCTCCCAGCCAGTTTGGTCTTTGACTCTGGAGAGATCCAACTCATAGTGGTCGCTGGCCAGGTCGATCATAAAGGGCTTGATGAATGGCTTTTCTCCATGATCAAACGCATCCGGAACCACGGGTTCTGTTTTTTCTTCAAGCCACGCGCCCTGCTTAGCAAAAAATTGTGGGATATCGATGGTTTCCCACTCTTTTTCCCCATAAATCAAATTACCAATGCGGTTTTGCAGGGCCTGATAGCCCATAACAGAGTCTTCTCCGGCAAGCACCACATTCTGTTCGGGCAACGAACCGCGCGATAGCACCATTTGCCGGAACAAGGCGACCATATCGTCTTTATGCAAAAATGCCTGACCGGCCATTTTATCGCCACTGTAAACCCAGCTCTTGAGCTGGCGCTCGTAAATTCTGGCTATCTGATAGCTTAACGTCGGTACGGCCGTATGTTCATCGTAAAGTCCGGCCAGCCGAAGCAATGAAAAGGGAATATGGCCATGGTGTTCACGTACTGCCTCTTCGGCATTGGCTTTTGATTGAGGATACTCCCAACCCGGGGCAATAGGTGTATCCTCAGTAATTTTCTGGCCTGGGACGCCAGCTTCATGAACCAGCATAGTGGAAGCGTAGAAAAAGTGCTCGACATGAAAATCCTGTAGTAAGTCCAGAAAATGAGCGGTGCCCTGTACATTGAGTTCTTCATATAGTGGGTTAGGCTCACCGGTGAAATCAAAGTAGGCAGCAAGGTGAATCACTGACGCTATTTCATCATCGTGTTTATCACGGATTTTGCGCAGCGCCAGCGCGATGGAATCTTTGGAGGTGAAGTCGCACTGATAGCTTTCATCAGCACTATCAGACTCTACAATATCCAGCCCGATTAGATGAAATTCAGACTTAAGGGCGTTGCATAGTGCGCTTCCCACCGATCCTGACGCCCCTGTCACCAGCACGATATTCTTATCGGAAGATTTCGTCGTTGTAGCCAAATCCTTACCCCAGAACGAAAATTTGTAGTGTGACTAATGAAAACGATTGAATGTAACAATCGGGTCAGTCGCGGTAACGGTTTTCGCTGCTAAATGCCGGATAGCACTGCGTACAGCCGTTGTGCTATCATCCGACCCACTAAAATTTACTGTCAAACGGGTGTTTAACTTTCGTGTTTGATTCTTCCTTATTGCAGCCGATTAACACTTTTTTACAGGTACAAACACCGCAAAGCTGGGTTGAAAAGGCGCAGGAACCCGAAAATCTTTCAGTGGTTCTTACCGATCATCTTATCTGCGAGCTCAAAGCAGCACAGTCAGCCATGTTTCTTATTCGTCGTTATGCGGTGGATGAACAAAGCGGCCAGGCCTTGTTGCAGTGGCTCAAGCCTTACGAAGATTTTGTATACCGCAACAAAGGTGACGCAGCGATGCTATCTGCAAATGGTCGGCTCAGCAAAACCATGCTGCCCAAATCAAACTCGCTGTATGGTCAGGAACTGATTGATAAAATGGTTTTGCTTATCAAGGAAGAGTTGCACCATTTTTGTCAGGTACTTGAAATCATGCATGAGTACAACATTGAGTATAAAAATGTGCCGTCCAGCCGCTATGCCAAAGGGTTGTTAAAGCATGTCAGAACATATGAGCCTCAGGCGTTAGTAGATAAACTCATCTGTGGGGCTTATATAGAAGCAAGATCGTGCGAAAGATTCGCCATGCTGGCGCCTCATGTAGATGAAAAGCTTGGGCAATTTTATGTCTCGCTGTTACGTTCTGAAGCACGCCATTTTGAGGATTATCTGGCATTGGCGCAGAAAATCGCCAATGAGGATATCAGTGAACGTGTGGCATTTTTCGGGCAGGCAGAAGCCTTGCTTATTTCTGAGCCTGACGAGGATTTTAAATTTCATAGCGGAAGACCTGTTGTGCAGCAAAATGCATATGCATAACCTTTTGTTTATCTAACTGAACTTGTTAGTGGCTTTTAAACTACATAGAAAGATTAAAACGTTATTAATGAGCAACGGTCTAGCGGAGAATTTTGTTTCTTTAAGGATTCGGCAATAGTATGGCTAACACGCAACATGAAGCAAATGCGCCCTATACCACAGCACCTGTGCGGCTTAGCGTGCTTGAGGGATTACTGGTATTCTGCACGGCGGGACTTTATCTGCCTGTATGGTTTTTTCTCGCCAGCCGGGACATACGTGCCGTAAATGATGACGATGAAATAACGCCTTTTTTATGGTCTTTGGTGCCGTTAGTTTTTATTGTTCAGCCTATTGCCTTCAAGCGATTTTTTGTTTATTTGCGACGCGCTGAAAAACGTCTCAATATACGAAGCTGGCCATCTCTTCTGGACTATCTCTGGATGAGCCTATTTTTCTCTTGCGGGCTGTTTTTTGCGGTCGCCAGCGTGATCGAGGTAGAAACAGTTTATCGTGTAATTGTTTCTGTAGGCTCGGTGGTCATTTTCATGTTTTTGCACGCTCGACTTAATACGTTGCGTAAACGGTGTAAGACAGAATCGGTAGCAGTCAGACGGTGGGGGTATAATTCTCTTGAGTGGTTGTTGGTGCTTATTTTTACGCCAATTATCCTGTTGTTATTCTTGTACACGTATATTAACTCCGATCTGCATCAAAACCTGCGGTCAAAAAAATTACTCCAACTGGAACAGGCTCTGGAAGCTCCTCAAAATGAAGAGCAAAAAGAGAATGAAGGGTCAAAAGACTAAATTTTTGTCGCTTTCCAGCGGTTATTCTCCCAGTTTTGTACCCTGACCATGTCACCAGGCCTGAGTATCTCAGCGTCGTTTGCAGGCACCACCATCAGATACCTTGGGCAATCGGGGCTGGTGATGATTCGGGCCTCCGCGGGCTGCCTGGCAATGGCAATTCCCATAGTAATCACAGCATGCTGTCCAGCCATGTCCTCTGTTTGCTGTTTAGGTGGAAGAGTCCACAATAACCGTATCAGGTAATGCACACAGCGTTTACACAGGATCAGGCTAATGCCCCCACATAGCAGTAGCTGCAACGTCAGCGGTAACTCAGAAGCGGTAAACCACACGGCAATAATATTCAGGCCAAAAGTCACAATTACGAACAGGCTCAGAAAAGTCACCATCCAAAGCAGGAAAGGGGCTTGTTCAAGACCTGTCCAGTGTAATAAGGAGGGCATATTTTTTTGAAGCGAGATGTTATTTTCAGGAAACGTTTTATCCAGTCCAAGTAAGCTGGTATTGCAAAAAATAGCAATAACCTCTGCGACGAAAACAAACAAGACGATTACAATGGCAATAGTGAGCAAAAAAGGTAACGTAAAGATAGTGTTAGCCATAATAATACTCAGGTGAATTCAGACAATTTAATGTATAGCATTAATTGAATATAAACTAGTCTGATGAGCGTCAGAGAGCTGTAAACTTGCCGATGTTGATGATTACAAAAAGTTTCTGGTTTGTAAGTCTGTGGAATTCGGCGTGACTTTTAGTACGGAACCCTGTTCATACCAGTCACCCAAAACAATACGCTGAGCAGGCAAGCTGTTCGCGGTAAAAGTATGTATGGCAGGTCGATGGGTATGCCCATGAATAAGTCGCTGTACGTGATATTGCTCCATGACAGCAGTAACTTCTGAAGGAGTTACATCCATGATTTCCTGATGCAGATGTTTTTGCGTTTCACGGCTTTCCCTACGACCGTTTTCAGCGACACGGCGTCTGAACCATAGCGGCATGGCCAGCATCAGGCGCGGCCACCACCAACTGCGGGATTTTTTTCTGAATTTCTGATACGCGACATCGCGAGTACAAAGCTCGTCACCATGGGTAATAAGCGTTGCCTGACCGTATAAATCGATAACCGTCTGCTCATTAAGAATTGTCATGCCGGCCTTCGTCGCCCACTTTTGGCGAATGGCAAAATCCCGGTTTCCGTGAATAAAGTATATTGGTACGGATTGGCTGAGATGATAAAACGCTTTCGCCACCGCGTCATTGAACGGCGTGACATTATCATCACCGATCCAGACCTCAAAAAGATCACCCAACACATACAGAGCATCGGCCCCGCGCGCGTCTTCTTTCAAAAAGCGAAACAGGCATCCGGAAATGTCAGGTCTGTCAGCGGTAAGATGAAGGTCGGCAATGAAGTAAGTAAATGGCATGAGCAACTGAGGCGAAAGTTTAATAAGCACCGGACAGGCAAACTGTCCGGCTAAGAGTCGACTGATTAATTCAGTTCTGCTTTTTCAATAATAACAGGCTCTACTGGCACATCCTGATGGAAACCATGACTGCCGGTCTTAACGTCTTTAATCTTTTCGACAACATCCATGCCTTCTACCACTTTAGCAAAGACGCAGTAACCCCAGCCATTGACCGATTCGCTGGTAAAGTTTAAAAAGTCGTTATCTTTTACATTAATAAAAAACTGCGACGTGGCTGAGTGAGGATCATTGGTGCGAGCCATAGCCAGCGTGCCTTTTTCGTTAGCAATACCGTTATTTGCTTCATTTTCGATGGCGGCACCGGTATTTTTTTGCTCCATATCTGGGGTAAATCCACCACCCTGAACCATAAAGCCGTCAATGACCCGATGAAAGACAGTATTGTCATAAAAACCTTCTTTAACGTAGTTAATAAAGTTTTCAACGGTCTTAGGTGCTTTATCCTCAAACAGTTCTATCTTGATGTCACCAAAATTGGTTTTTAACGTTACCATGTAAATTTGCCTTTCTATAAGGTGTCAGAATGAGATTATGGTAGCCCAAATTCAGACAAAGATAAATCGGCACAATAGCTGGCTGAACAAACACTGTGACTTGCCTGCTGACAGTGCTAAACTTTGCGCCGATTTTTATTCAGAACAGGAACATAAAAAGATGCTGCACCTTTACAATACCCGTACCCGAGAAAAAGCGCGCTTTGTACCGCTCAATGAAGGGCAGGTGGGGTTGTATGTGTGTGGAATCACAGTCTATGATCTGAGTCATATGGGGCATGCCAGGACTTACCTGTCGTTTGATGTACTGGTGCGTTATCTGCGGCATCTGGGCTACAACGTAAAATATGTACGTAACATTACGGATGTTGACGATAAAATCATCGCGCGAGCCAATGAAAATAGCGAGACAGTCAGTGCGTTGACCGAGCGCACTATTGCGATGATGCATGAGGATTTTGCCGCAATTAATCTGGTAAAGCCTGATGTGGAGCCGCGGGTCACCGACCATATGCCAGAGATTATCACTATCATCGAAACCTTGCTCGACAAAGGCTATGCGTATCAGTCTGAAAGTGGAGATGTGTTGTTTGATGTCAGTAAATACGATGATTATGGCAGGCTAAGCAAACAGAACCTTGAACAGTTAAACGCAGGCGCCCGGGTAGATGTTGCAGCAGGCAAAGATGATCCCCTCGATTTTGTGTTATGGAAGTCGGCCAAAGCTGGCGAACCGGCGTGGGAGTCACCATTTGGCAGTGGCCGTCCCGGCTGGCACATTGAATGCTCAGCGATGAATCATAAGCATCTTGGTGAGCATTTTGATATCCATGGCGGAGGTTCCGATCTGATGTTTCCCCACCACGAAAATGAGGTGGCGCAATCGTGCTGTGCCTATGATACGCCTTATGTGAACACCTGGATGCATACAGGGATGGTGCAGGTGGACAATGAAAAGATGTCTAAGTCGCTGGGCAACTTCTTTACCTTACGGGATGTGTTAAAACAACACGATGCAGAAACACTTCGTTTCTTTTTGATCTCCGCCCACTACAGAAGCCAGTTAAGTTATTCATTGGATAATATCACCCAGGCACGCGCTGCTCTGGAGCGCTTGTATACAGCGCTGCGGGGCGTAGAGGTCACAGAGCAGGTCATCGACGACGATAATGAGTATCTTGTTCGCTTTGAACAGGCGATGAATGATGATCTGAATGTGCCAGAGGCGATGTCAGTATTGTTTGATGTCGCCAAAGCGCTGAACAAGCAAAAAGCCGATACTGAAGAGGCGTCTCACCTGGCCGGTGTGCTCAGAACGCTTGGTCGCATATTGGGCATTTTGCAGTCAGAGCCAGACGTCTTTTTACAGGGTGGCAGTGATGATAGCGCGGAAATTGAGGCGTTAATCAAACAGCGTAACGACGCCCGTGCCAGTAAAAACTGGGCAGCAGCCGATGAGGCGCGTGATGCGCTAACTGCCAGAGGCATTGTGCTTGAAGACGGCCCGGAGGGAACTATCTGGCGTCGTCAGTAGTTTTTATTCCCAGCCAGCGCCTCGTGCGCTGGCAATAGAGGTTATAAGCGCTACCGAAATGCGCACGTAAGGCGTGTTCTTCGGGAATAATTTGAAAGTGCTGAATATACATGCAGAACACGAATAGCGGAATAAGTGTGAGCCAGTTCGAAAGCCATAGTGACTGCGCAGTCAGCACTAACGCCATAGCCAGATAAATAGGATTGCGGGAGACGCGAAAAATACCCTGCGTAATCAGTGACGATGCGCTGTCAGGATACCTGGGATCTACGGTTGTTTGATGGTGCCGAAACTGTACTATAGCAAGGATGCCGATAAACAAAGCTATAACAAAGACCAGCACAGCGCTAATCGTCATTGCACGATGTTTCTCACCCTCAGCGTAAAAATCAGTGATCTGTTGCAGCACACCTGCTATTAGCAGCACAATCACCGGGGGAATGCGAAGGGCCATCTTCATGTGCAACATGCCTGTTACTGTTTATTGGGGTCGACCGGGTGTTCATTGACATCCGGCATGGGAACGGTTTTTGCGCTACCACTTAAGTGCGCTTTCCAGCGCTGTTGCGACACATGCGCTTTGACCAAATCAAAACATTCATCGACTACCTTCAACACTTCTTTGTCCAGCGCTTCTGTCTTGGGCGAATAACCTTTTACGCCTGACTGGATAAATTCATTGATACGCTCATCACTGACATCGCTAAGCAAATTGATCAGCGATGCGGTAACGATATCGGTGATGGTTTGCTCCAGTGTATTTTCAATGGTTTTTCCCACCACAGGCAAATAGGCCAGATTGTTGAACTGCTGGTTGTTCTTGACTGCTTTGCCAACGCTTTGTTTAACGTGTTCACGAATAACAGAGCCCTGTTCGTTATCTGACAGGCCATTGCCCATATGTTGCATAACCCCGGCAACCCATTGAGTGAGCACCGGGCGGCGCGGCGCCAGAACCTGGTCGGTAATTTTATCAATCAGCGGGGAGCCTTCCCGGATATCTTCCTGAATATCGGCCAGAATTTTTACCACGATGCGGTCGCTAAGCTCTTCTACGAACACGTCATAGTAAAACGCAAAAAAGCGGTAGGTGCGGGTGCGGTTTAAATCAATGATTTCGAACTTATGCAATCGATGTAAAATTGAAAATATACGCAGAAAACGAAACAGGCGGGTAAATGTCAGCGGAATTAGCCCGACAATATCGTACCAGTGTAACACCGGGAAAAAGTACCAGCGCAAATGTTCTTTTTGCGCTACAGATACTGCCCATCTTACACAAAACTCTGTTAAAAATATGGCGATGAAAACCAGATCAATAAGCAGAAAATTTTGATGGACAGGTTGATAACCACGGTAGACAGCGGGCAAATAAGTAGATAGCACATGTTGCATTGATGCTGTGGAATACAAGGCATCAAAAATTAACCACCCGAGATTAATTAACAGCAGAACCAGCATGAGTAAATCGACGACTAACCAGGGCCCCTGATGGCTTTTTCTTAGATTTTCCCGGTTAATCCTTAACATACCAATGCTATCCTATATTTTTAAGTCTGGTGATATCCACAAATAATTTAAGCTTTTGTCCAGGCTGAAGATAACGCTGGTTGGCAATATCATTCCAGTCTTTTATATCTTTAATTCGCACGTTAAATTTGTTTGCGATGACCGATAATGAGTCGCCTTTTCTAACGGTATAGGTAAGGGTTTTAATCACTGCATCGTTGCGCTGCGAGTCGCTTACTTTATTTACCCATACAACCAGTTCTTTGCCTGGATGAAGCGGATCGGTGGGCGCCATGCCATTCCATTTGGCCAGTTCACGGGTATCAACCTTATATTTACGACTTAGCTCCCAAAAGGTATCCCCCGACTTAACCTTGTGTACCAGTTTATGGTCGGCGCGCTGAATGTTTTGCAGCGATGCAAGCCGCTGATCCTGGGAGAGGGCATAGGCATTGAGGGCTTTTAAGGCAACAGGAACCATGATGTGGTCGCCAATGCGGATCATGTTGCTATCGAGATTGTTTACCTGACGAATTATCTTGGCGGTTGTATGATATTGGTTGGCAAGTTTCAATAAGCTATCACCACGCTTGACGGTATGCCGTACCCAGTTAAGTCGCTCATCACGATCAATACTGGCAAGCTGGCGCGTGAAATTCTCAGCTTTATCTGCAGGCAATACCAAGTGGTGAGGGCCGTCAGGGTCGGTAGCCCAACGATTAAAGCCAGGGTTTAGAGCCTGTAAAGCCTTTAAGTCCATCCCTGCTAAATCAGCGGCAAATGCCAAATCAACCTGAGAGCCAAGATCCACAATTTTTATTACCGGAACATTTTCAATGGCCGGCCAGGCAAAGTCGTAGGATTGTTTGTTCTTAAGTATATCCGCCAGCGCCAGCAATTTGGGCACATAAGCACGGGTTTCACGGGGCAGGTCCAACGACCAGAAGTCGGTTGGTTTGCCAGCCTGCTGATTACGTTTGATGGCGCGTCTGACTCTACCTTCACCGCTATTGTAAGCGGCCAGCGCATGCAGCCAGTTGCCATCAAAATATTCGTACAGGTAGGTCAGATAGCTCAATGCACCGTCAGTAGAGGCGATAACATCGCGTCTGCCGTCATACCACCATGACTGACGAATACCAAAACGGCGCGCAGTACCCGGAATAAACTGCCACATACCTGCTGCTCTACCATGGGAATAGGCAAACGGGTCAAAGGCGCTTTCCACTATGGGTAACAATGCCAATTCCAATGGCATTTCCTGTTCTTCGATTTGGCTGGTGATATAAAATAAAAAAGGCTGGGCGCGGCGGGTTACGCGGGCCATATATTCAGGATGTTTAAGATACCAGTTACGCTGAACGGCAACTCGTCGATTATCCGGTACCTCAAAGTTCAGTTGATTGGCAATGCGGGCCCAGACATCGGTGATGACCACCGGAGCGGGTTCTTTATCCAGCGCATCCTTTTCGTCCGGCTTGGCACTAACAACAAGATCTTCTTCAGGATGGATAACATCAATGACCCCGTCCTTAGCGATTTCACAATCTTGCTGATTCTTAATCGGCGTTTTGCCTACTTCGCAGCTGCCAGTTTCATCAGAGCTGGACTGAGTCTGCTCAGCTGTCTCGGGGGAGGGGTGCGTTTGAGGCGACTGACAACCGCTTAACAGCATGGTCAGTGCAATAGAAGAGTAAACAAACCACTGTCGAGACATAAAAACCGGCACCTTTATCATTCACTGTAAACCGCGAGCGGCTAAATCGAACGGTATAGTGTAATGGTAATGTTTAAAAAATGCATTAAAAGTTATCTTTCCATTGCCGAATAGCGGCAAAAACACTGACCTCATCAGTTAGTGGCTCATCACTTTTGTGAGCGGCGCGACGGGCAATGATATCTTCTTGCGTACGCATGAAAGGGTTAATATCAAACTGCAGCGACAGCGCACAGGGAACGGTGGGTTCATCATCTTCACGCAGTGTTTTCACTACCGACTGGTATTCTTTAATAGCGCTGTTTTCGGGCTCCACAGCGGCGGCAAACTCAAGGTTGGCAGTCGTATACTCGTGCGCGCAATAAACAGTGGTGTCACCTGGTAAATGCTTGAGTTTATCCAAAGAATTCAGCATTTGCTCGGCGGTACCCTCAAACAGCCGTCCACAGCCGCCATTAAATAATGTATCTCCGCATAAAAGAATGTTGTGCCCGTAAAAAGCGATATGATCTAGTGTGTGGCCGGGCACTTCGATAACGGTAAACTCAAGATCCAGTGCTTCAATGACAGTCTTATCACCTTCCTGCACGGACTGGGTAATGCCGCGAATATGGCCGCCCTGTGGACCGATAACCGGAATGTCAGGCCGCAGAGAAGCCAACTTTGTCACCCCCCCTGTGTGATCATGGTGGTGGTGGGTTACCAGGATTGCTGCGAGCTTAAGATCCCGTTCAGTCAAAAAATCCAGAACTGGATCTGCGTCGCCGGGATCCACTACCACTACCTGCTCTTCGTTATGAATACACCAGATGTAGTTATCTGAAAATGCGCGTAAAGGCGATACTTGTACGCCTTCTGGCAGCGTGTCGGTCATTGTAGACATGGCGTACCTGCTTGAGATGTGAAATGATTGAGATACTATAGAAACATAGATAAGTGACTGCAACCAGATGGATCAACGGTAAAAAATGAAATCGGCACAAATAAAGAAAGTGCCCCGGTATCCTGTCGGTTGGTCCGACCTTCCCGGTGGAGAGTCTGTGCGTCTGGCGGTTCAGTCAGTCAGTGATGAATTCAGCCAGCGCATATTCGGTTATCACTTTGTAAAGCTGGGCGCGTTAAGTAGCCAGATTGCACTAAAGCAATGTGCTATCGGTCACCAGATTTGCCAAACACCGGCGTCGGTACCCCACACCGGTCTTATTGCTGCATCCACTGAATTGCCATATGTTGAAAACAGTATTGATGGTTTTTTACTGGCGAATGAGCTGGATTTTGCTCAGGATCCCCATCAAATTCTGCGCGAAGTGGATCGTTGTCTGACCCAGAGCGGTTATGTCATTATCAGTGGCTTTAATCCTTACAGTCTGGCAGGGCTGGGAAAATATTTGCCTGAACGAAAGGGCAACATTTTGCATGATGCTCGCTTTTTCTCCTCCCACCGGGTCAAAGACTGGTTGAACCTTCTGGGTTTTGAGGTGATAGAGCAGCGCCGGATGTTGTTTTCCATGCTTTTTTTCAATCAGCGGCGTTCTTTGCCTGCTTCCTGGCAGCAAAAGCTGGCTACTTATCTGCCCTGGTGCACATCAGTATATGTGATTATTGCCCGTAAACGGGTTTTGCCTATGACCACAATCCGGCCGAAATGGAAATTAAGTCCTAATTTTCGTCCTGTGGGTGCCAGCATGTACCAAAGAGAAAATACAGCGCTTAGCACAATAAGTTCATCTGCCGGGAATGCTGAGCTATCTGATAAGCAGGTTAAATAAAAAAGGCAGCCTCAGGCTGCCTTATGGTTTAACTGTTTATTGGACTACTTGACACGCATTCCGGGTTTGGCGCCCTTGTGAGGCTCCATGATATACAACTCTTCACCACCTGGCCCTGCCGCCAGTACCATGCCCTCTGACATACCAAAGCGCATCTTACGGGGCGCCAGATTAGCGACCATTACGGTGTGCTTACCAATCAGGCTATCAGGATCATACGCCGATTTTATACCGGCAAACACCTGGCGGGTCTCACCCCCTAAATCAAGCTCTAATCTAAGCAGTTTATCGGCGCCTTCGACATGCTCAGCATTGGCTATTTTCGCCACCCGTAAATCCACTTTAGCAAAATCGTCAAAGCTGATGGTTTCGCTGACCGGGTCGCTGACCAGCGGGCCTTCAGTTTTCTTCTGTTTAGGAGCGGTAGGTTCAAGATTTTCTTTAGAGGCCTCAATCATCTTATCGATGTGTTCCATTTCTACCCGCTGCATCATAGGTTTAAATTTATTGATGGCATGACCTTTCAACACGTCCTGGCTACTTTGCCACTGTAGGTCATCATTCAGAAAATCTTCCGCTTTTTGCGCCAACACCGGCAGTATAGGCTTCAGATACGTCACCAGGATTCGGAACATGTTAATACCCAGTGAGCAAACTTCATGAGTAAACTGTTCCTTACCTTCTTCCTTAATCGTTACCCAGGGCGCATTGGCATCTATAAACTGATTAGCCTTATCGGCCAGTGTCATAATTTCACGTACTGCCTGATGATATTTACGGCTCTCGTACAAGCTGGCAATGCGCTCGGCCGCCTTATGAAATTCTTGAAGCAGCGCTTCATCAACCACATTATCAGACAATTTTCCGTCAAACTTTTTGGTAATAAAGCCAGCGCAGCGACTGGCAATATTAACCACTTTGCCAACTAAATCGGAATTCACTTTCTGGGCAAAATCAGTGAAGTTGAGATCGATATCTGCCACGCCGTCGCCCAGTTTAGCGGCAAAGTAATAGCGCAGGTATTCGGGGTTGAGGTGCTCCAGAAATGTACGCCCTTTTATAAAGGTACCGCGGGATTTCGACATCTTGGCGCCATTTACGGTCACAAACCCGTGAATATTGACGCCAGTAGGTTTGCGATAACCGGCCCCTTCCAGCATGGCTGGCCAGAACAGACAATGAAAATACGTGATATCTTTGCCGATAAAGTGATAGAGCTCTGTATCGGTGTTTTCGTTCCAGAAGCTGTCAAAATCTATACCGTGCTTGTCACAATAATTTTTAAAGCTGGCCATGTAGCCTACCGGCGCATCTACCCATACATAGAAAAATTTATTCGTGGTACCGGGAATTTCAAAGCCAAAGTAGGGCGCGTCACGGCTGATGTCCCACTGCTGCAATCCTTCCTCAAACCATTCCTGAAGTTTGTTTGCCATCTCCTCTTGCAAGGCACCAGAACGTATCCAGCTTTTAAGCATTCCTTCAAACCGGGGCAAATCAAAAAAGAAATGCTCAGATTCGCGAAGTACCGGTGTTGCTCCGGAAACCACACTGCGCGGGTTTTTGACTTCTGTAGGGCTGTAGGTAGCGCCACAGACATCACAGCTGTCACCGTTTTGGTCTTCTGCATCACAACTGGGGCAGGTACCTTTTACAAACCGGTCGGGTAGAAACATTTCTTTCTGCGGATCGTACAACTGATTGATCACCCGCTTACTGATGTAGCCCGCTGCGTCCAGACGGTTATAAATCTCTTCACAGATAGCCTTGTTTTCAGGCGAATGAGTCACATAATAGTTGTCGTATTCAACATAAAAGTCTTGTAAGTCCTGGTGATGCTCTGCCCGGGTCTTTTCCACCATCTCTTCAGGTGTAATACCCAGCTCCTGGGCTTTTAACATTACGGGGGTCCCGTGAGCATCGTCAGCACACACGCTATAAATTTCGTGGCCGCGAAGACGTTGGAAGCGGGTCCAGATATCGGTCTGAATGTGTTCCAGTAAATGGCCCAGGTGAATGGAGCCATTGGCGTAAGGCAGTGCACTGGTGACTAGTATACGGCGCTGCGCCGCCGGATCTGATGATGAAGACGATTGGGTCTGTGACATAATGACTGTTACTGTTGTTAACCGTTACTCAAAATGGGTGCAAATACTAGCTGAAAAACGCTGTTTTTGCATTACGTAATTGCTGTTCAGTAAACATTAGGGGAGCTTCATGTTTTTTCGGCGTAAAGCGAACAAATATCAGGATTTTTTTTGCAAACAGTTGGCCGCCTATTATTCCCTTGACCTCGATGAGATTAAGCCCTGGGTGGAGGCTGATGCTACAGCCGTAAACATAACTTTGCCCTTTAGCTGCGCTTCGCAACACGATGCGCTAAAACAGTATTTAGCTGGCCAGGCGGAGCAGGTAAATCTGACGGTTGACAACATACAAATTTCCCAGCAAATAAGCAGCAAAAAGACGGCGCACACACCGGTCAAAAATATTAAAAATATTATTGCGGTGGCCTCTGGCAAAGGGGGAGTGGGTAAATCCACTACCGCGGTTAATATGGCCTATGCACTTAAACAGGAAGGCGCCCGGGTAGGGATACTCGATGCGGATATTTACGGCCCATCGATTCCAATTATGCTTGGTAATGAGCAGGAGCGTCCATCCAGCGCTGACAATAAACATATGCAACCCCCAGAGGCCTGGGGGCTAGTGGCCAATTCCATCGGTTATCTGGTATCTGCTGAAGATGCAGCAATTTGGCGCGGTCCCATGGCTAGTCGGGCGTTAAAACAAATACTGGAGGAGACATTGTGGCCGGTGCTGGATTATTTGATTGTCGATCTTCCTCCCGGTACAGGTGATATTCAGTTAACCATGGCCCAGCAGGTGCCGCTCACCGCCGCAGTTATCGTCACAACCCCTCAGGATCTCGCGCTAGCCGATGCTCAAAAAGGCATTGCGATGTTTAATAAAGTTGATGTGCCTGTACTGGGGTTAATTGAGAACATGAGCTATTACCAGTGTGTTAAATGCGGCCATAAAGACGCTATTTTCTCCGAATATGGTGGGGAGATGCTGGCTGAAAAGTATGACTTACCCCTCCTGGGTGCATTACCGTTAAATACACAGATTCGGGAACATGCAGATGCCGGCACTCCGCTGGTGGTCACTCAGCCTGATAGTGAACTGGCCAGGATTTACGGTGATATTGCACGGGCTACCTCTATGAGTCTTGCCTTACACGTACCGGATGAGTCCGATAGCAAACACCTTAAAGGTGATCCCATCGCATTCAGGCCAGAATAGCCGTTGTACAGATGAAAACTATTCTAATGGCCAGCGAACATTTGTCGCTTTTTCCTATTATAGTGATATCGCGAACTGATGCGCGGTATCACTATAAAGGGACATTTATGAAACCTTTAGATATAGAAGAATTAAACGAGATTAGTGGCGGCAGATTAGATTGGGATTCCGGAGGACTGGCTGTTATCGGTCAGGGCTTTGCTGGCGGTCCCGCCACTGCCGTGTTTGGATTGGCAGTTGGTGGCGCCATGCTAGCGGTTGGTCACTATGCGCTTTCATAGATAACGACCCTGTTGGACGTCTGACCGTCAGGCGTTCATCAATTTACAAGGATAGGTACCTATGCAAAATACAGCCGTCTTTAAATTTGTTTATATACTTTTCATTCTGACCGTGGTGTTTATCTATCACCTTTCCGGCAATTTCATGATGTTTGTTGTTTACCTGGCGTTTGGGGCAGTCGCGTTGCTTAGTGTGCTGTTACATACGGTAATAAGAAAACTGGAAACAATAGAATGTCAGCTACAGGTTAATACCCAGAGCGGTAAAGAAGCTGCCCCAAGTCCTTGTCGCGGTGAGGCAGAGCACGCATAATAGCGGTATTACCGACGTTCAGAGTTTATTTTATGCGATTGTGTGACCGCGATATTTTTACTTATCTTCAGGAAGGAAAAATCGCTATTTCGCCGGCACCTGATTATGACCAAATCAGCGGGGTAACGGTTGATATCAGACTGGGCAATAAGTTTCGGGTTTTTGAAGATCACCAGGCTCCCTATATTGATTTAAGTGGTCCAAAAGCACAGGTAGAGGAAGCGCTTAACTCTGTGATGAGTGATGAAATAGCGCTGCCTGAAGGTAAAGCTTTTTTTCTTCATCCGGGAGAATTAGCACTGGCGATTACGCATGAGTCTGTCACTCTGCCTGACAATATTGTCGGCTGGCTGGATGGTCGCTCATCACTGGCCCGCCTTGGATTAATGGTACATGTTACCGCGCACCGTATTGATCCAGGCTGGTCGGGCAATATCGTGCTGGAGTTTTTCAACAGTGGGAAACTCCCCCTGGCCTTGCGGCCCTTAATGAAAATAGGCGCACTGAGCTTTGAGCTGTTATCACAGCCAGCCGAGAAACCCTATAACGCGCGGCTAGATGCAAAATATAAAGGGCAGGCGGGGGCTGATGCCAGCCGTATCAGCTCTGATTCTGGCAACTAGTGCTGTATTTAAAACAGCCGGCTATGTAGACTTTGATGTTGTGATGGCCTGCGCGGGTTTAATACACAGGTGGACAATTCCCGCGCCAACTATAGCGCCGATTGTGCAATAGCAGAAAAATAAGGGCCAGCCGCTTATCGCAGGTAAAAACAGATTTACTGCATAAATGAGTGACCCGCCAAGTCCAACGCATACAAAGAACAAGCTCACAAAAATAAGTGTTTTGAAAATGGGCATTTGACGGTCCTTTAATGAGAAGGGCACGCACTGTGCCCGGTAGAATGGTTTATTCCCACGCTTTAGTGAAGAAATAACTTGCTCCACCGCCAATAGCACCCAGTGAAGCGCCAAAAGGCCCTCCGCTCATACCGCCAATTGCACCACCGACGACGCTGCCTGCAAAACCACCCCAACTCATATCGCCCCAGCAATATTCGGCGCATCCGCCCGACACATATTTAATATCCTGTACACTTAAATTTTGCATAATTGTAATCCTTTGTTGTTATGCGCGGCCCTGTGCAACGCTTTATCAGTTTACTAAAGATCTTCCGGAATATAACTGAACCTTAGACGTGTTTTGACTCTATGCGTAGCTGATCTGGGGCGATAGTAATGTGGCGGGTTACAACGAGTTAAAATGTACCGTAATAAATATAATGAAAGGCCAGGGCAGAGCGAGAATTGACCATCAAAGTTTTCTGAGAGTATTTTTGAGAACCTATCTGATGATTATTCAGGCAAACAGTTAACAGTCAGGCTATTTTTATAGGTTTCACGTTGCATTTAATAAAAAAATGAGTAAACTTGTCCGCTCTTTCGGTCGGTGTGTGGCGCAGCTTGGTAGCGCACTGTCATGGGGTGTCAGGGGTCGGAGGTTCAAATCCTCTCACACCGACCAACTTCTCTTCTTCGAAGTGACACCCAAAGCCTTATCTGGCAAATTCTATTGTCCATTCTTAAAATTGCTAACAGTATTCAAATACTGCCCTGGTAAGTATTTTTTCGTACCCCTGTAGCAATCCTTATCCAGAATTAAGCTATTTCTCAACATCAACACTTGCCAATATGCATCTAAAGGTCCTGTTGTCTGGTGGAGTTACATCGGATTTAGCTTCTCATCTTATTTCGTGTGAAAGTCAGGTTGTGACTATTCCAAAACGTTGCTACAGCAATCTTGCAACCACTTAAACAGTGGTGCTGCTCAATTCACTTTTTGATCCGTTGCTAACTGAAACCCTATCAATTGGTTGCTAGCTTTCATCATTGCTCTTTCATCGGCTGGTTGAAGCGTTTTAACGATTCCAGATTGTCTCCATCGCCTGTGTTCTTATTTTCACCAAATAACAATAGTGCGCTTGCGATCTAAATTCACCCTTAAAAATTTGATCTAATACCAATACTCAATTATTTCACGGTACGGTTTCTCGATATTTTATAAGCAACACTGGTCTGCCTATTTATTACGATTTTATTCTGTAAAAAATTAGAAAATATTCCAATTTTTTGAATCAATAAAGAAGATGAAGACTTATTCCTATGCTTTTCGTTATAAGATGTAAAATTTATGCGTAGAAATATAGTAAAAATCATAATAGGAAAATAATTTTTTCTATCTGAAAAAAGTAACAGCAAATAGTTATTAGTAACAATAGATGCAGTCTTATTTTTGTATACAGCGTTGTTAACTTCTGTTTCGACGGAGAATTTCCGTCTGTTTATTTGATGTCTTGTAAAGGAGTTGATAACGAGTCTTAATGCATGGCGGGCCGATTGCTGCCCTGACGTCAGCGTATACGTTTAATTTAGCGTATATTTGAAATGTCAAAGAGCTCGTAAAATTAAGCTTGCTGTATTTTGCTGTTGAAGTGTGTTTATCATATAAACATGATGAATTATTGGAAAAGAAATGGAAAAAACATTAAGTAATTTCTGGGAGAAAATAACAGCCCGGATGGAACCGGCTGTATTTTTCGGATCGGCTTTTGTTGTCGTGGTTTTTTGTATTTTTGGCGGTTTTTTTACAGACACGTCTGCTGACGTTTTCGAAACCGCACAGAAGTGGGTAAGTACCAATCTGGGCAGTTACTACATGGTCATTACTTCAGGTTTTTTACTTTTTACCATATGGCTGGGTTTAGGGCCGTATCGAAACGTTAAGCTTGGCCCCCCGGATTCAAAACCTGATTATTCAACTTTCTCCTGGCTATGCATGTTATTTAGTGCAGGTATGGGGGTAGGTATTGTTTTTTGGGGTGTCGCTGAGCCTATCACCCATTATACTTCTCCGCCTTTTGCTCAGGCAGAAACCCAGGAGGCCATGGGAGAAGCAATGCGTTACAGCTTTTTTCATTGGGGACTTCATCCCTGGGCAATTTACATTATTCTTGGGGTAGCCTTATCTTACTTTCATTTCCGGCATAAATTACCCCTTGCTCCACGCGCTATTTTGTATCCACTGTTCGGCCGTAAGATTATGGAAGGTGGCGCAGGGCATGCTATCGATATCCTGTGTGTCGTTGGAACACTGTTAGGTGTATCGACATCGCTTGGACTGGGCGCAATGCAGGTTAATTCCGGGATGAGCAGTTTTTCGGATTTACCTACTGATAAAATGACTCAGATTAGCTTGATTGGTATTATTACGTTAATCGCCACAATTTCAGTTGTGGTAGGCCTAAAGCAGGGGATAAGACGACTTAGCCAGTTTAATCTCATTCTTACACTTGTTTTATTATTATTTGTTTTTGTTGTTGGGCCGACGTGGTTTATTTTGCAGGTCTTCTCCACTAGTTTAGTAGAGTATTTTCAATATCTCCCACAAATGAGTTTATTTGATTCATTTTCCGAAGATAGCGACTGGCAGGCTACCTGGACCTATTACTATTGGGGATGGTGGATATCGTGGTCGCCTTTTGTCGGAATTTTTATCGCCCGAATATCTAAGGGGCGAACCATAGGTGAGTTTGTATTCTATGTATTACTACTGCCGAGCGTCTTCACTTTTTTCTGGTTTTCAACTTTTGGCGGTACCGCGTTACACGCGCAGATGAACGGTTCTGAGATTGCGCAGGTTGTTGACAATGACGTAGGTTTTTCTTTGCACGCATTATTACAAGACCTCCCTTTAGCCAGTATAACGCTAATTTGGGCAACGCTTGCAATAATGGTGTTTTTCATCACGTCGTCTGATTCGGGGTCTTTTGTCGATGACATGGTTACTTCGGGTGGTCATCCAAATCCAGCCAAACCTCAGCGCGTATTCTGGGCTGTGTCTGAAGGCGCTGTCGCCGCAACATTGTTATTTGTAGGAGGGCTCAGTGCGATACAAAATGCATCCATATCCATGGGAGCAGTGATGTCACTTGTCCTTGTACTGGCCTGCTTTGCTTTAATTAAAGCCTTGCGGAAGGATCAGGGTAAAGATCAAAAATAACAGTCATTTACGGGCATACCGGATTAACCCAGTGTGCCCGTAAAATAACCGTATCTGAAAATCCTCACCTTAATCAGGATAACTGTCTGGTTCTGCGTCTTGCAACAAGACCAAACAGCGCGCCTGTTAACAGTAGCGCTGAAGCAGGTGCCGGAACGGAGACATTCGGCGGATTAATCTCTTCATCATTGATTTCAATATTATCGAACAAAAGCGCCGAGTCAAAACTCTGGTCATCCCAGTTAGTTACGCCCAGTGACAAGATATAGCTACCTGCTTCGCCAATGGTGTAAAACGATTCTACCCACCCTGTATTGCCACATCCATCATCGAAGCAGCTGCCACTATTGCCCCCCAGTTCAGAAAACATAGTAGCATTGTCTATAATGGTAACTTCAGTCGGATTAAGGGTAGCTGTAGGTTCAGGCAGCTCAAAGCCTGGCACTGTATTGCCCTCGGGCGTAGAACGTGCAGTAAAGAGTGTCGCCACTAAATCGCCTGTATCGGTAAGCAATTGTGCCCACGCATAATCGGCGAAACCGGCCCCGTCAGAGGTGATATAGTTGAAGAAAAAGCTCAGTTCATCACCCGCTTCAACATCAAATGCTCCGGACATCATGGTAGAGCCGTCGGTTTCCCCCCCTAATCCCAGGCCCGTCTGATCGACACCGCCATTGGTGGATACATACCCAAACTCTCCGCCCTCCGGTGAGGCGCTAATGTCACCATTAGCTGTAGTTGTGCCGAAATTCCCGGTGCCGCTCCACATCATCTCAGCCTGTGTTGCCCCCGATAGTATTAGCGCCACCGCTGCACATACTACTTTTTTATTGATTACTTTCATGCGTTAACTCCATTGTATAATGTTGAGGTACGTCTTACAGCGAGTAAGCACTAAGCATAAAGTGAACCATTAAATAAAAGTAATACTTTTCGGTAGGTTGGAAAATGAGCAGATAACTAAAATCACTCAACTGTAAAATTTTTGAACAACAAAAAAGTATTAGTCGACATTTGCTTTGTGGGTTTAGCAGCCAGCGTATTACCTGTCATCGCAACCAGGTAATACGCTGGCTACTGATAGCCTAACGGAATGTAGCAACCAGAGCAGGAACGCCTGGAAACATGCCGATGATCGCCATCACAGCACATAACACCAGAAACGCAATGCCTGGAATTATCCAGCGCCCACCTTTGCCCAGCTCTTCTGCTCTGTCTTTACAACCTACAAGACCAGCGTTGTCCAGCAACATCGCAAACGACCAGCCGAACACCGGGTTTACCAGTGCTGAAGAAATGACCACCAATGCTGCGGACTGCGTCGTTTTTCCTTCACGGGTCATTTGCATGCCAGCCTCCATCAGTGGCAGAAATACACCAACCAGTAATGCCACACTGAGTACCGGCGGCCAGACGGCTAAGTCCATAGGATAGCCCCAGATAGCCGCGATAATGCAAAGAACCCCTGTCACTACTGCGCCGGCTGGAATTGGGCGGCGTGCGATAGATGCCGGGATAATATAGGTTCCCCACGAAGACGCTATATTTCCGCCACCAAGAAGGCTGCCAACAGCCTGGCGGCTGGATGCTGCCATCATGGTGTCGTCAATATTCATGCGCACACGATCGGTGTTTGACGGGTAGCTGATTTTCTGAAAAACCTGGTGGCCAAGAAAGTCCGGCGACCACATTGCTACGGCCAGCACAGCAAAAGGCAATACCGCCACAAAATGCGACCATTCTGGCCATCCTAACTGCCAGCCAGTGCTCTCTCCCCACCAATAGGCCGGGTTCATATTAGGAATTCCCGGCTGAGTGGTAAATTCAAAAGGCGCCCCCATTAACAGCGCTATTGTTGCGGCCATGCCTGCTCCAAGCGGTATAGCCAGCCAGCGTTTTTGAATATGTTCCAGCCAGGCATACATAACGATAGTGGCAACCAGTACGACAAATGCCAGGTATCCCATTTCGAAACTTTCCGCCCAGGTAAACAGCTTTTCAACCTGGCCAATAATACCGATGAAACCCAGGTAAAGAAGCAAACCGCCACACACACCGTTGCTGGTTAGTCGGGCAAGTAAACTGCCGCCTTTGGTAATGCCGAGCAAAAAACCAAATAGGCCGATCAACAATCCCAGGGCCATAGGGTGCCCGCCCGAGGCGACGATGACAGGGACCAGGGGAATAAGCGGGCCGTGAGTACCCGCCAGATTCGCTGAGGGGTTTAAACAGCCTGAAATAAGAATGACAAACAATACCGCTGCGATAATTAACTCGAACCGAACATTTTCTATGACAAAATCAGGCGTAAGCCCAAGCGGCGCGGCAAAGGCTCCGACAATCGCTGCCACCATTACAATCTTGCCAATAGTAGCGGCCATACCGGGTACCAGGTCTTCCCATTCAAAGCGGTAATCTCTAAGGGGCAGGTTTGGACGCCAGCGTTTGGGAGACATTACCTGCAGCTCGTGCTCCAAATATTCATTACGAGAAGCAAATGCAGATCTTGGTTTACGCTGGCTGGCATAGCTGGCCAAACTTTCCTGTGACATATCGACCTCTGATTAATTAAGTGTGGCCAGTCTATGGCCCTGCCTGCGACCCCACAATGCGACCCTGGTCGTAGACGTGAACAGACAGCGGTATCACCCAGAACTGACTTATGCTGTAGGCAACACTTAAATTTTGGCTGAAAATCAGCTACATTCTTGTGCCCCTGGCTGCGTTCCAGGTCACCCGTCTGACTATCTTAAGGAGTGGTTGTTTGAAAATTCTGCATACGTCTGACTGGCATCTGGGACAGACATTCTTTACCAAAACACGCAAAGATGAACATGAGGCATTTTTGCAGTGGCTGCTAAGCGTGGCTGAGCAAGAGCAGGTTGATTTAATTATTGTCGCCGGGGATATTTTTGATACCGGTACACCACCCAGTTATGCTCGCCAGTTATATAATCAGTTTGTGGTGGATTTGCAGCACGCCGGGTGTGAGCTTGTGGTACTGGGCGGAAATCATGATGCGGTATCGGTGCTCAACGAGTCACGACAGCTTTTGTCCTGCCTTAATACTCATGTTATTGCCAGCACCGGCATCAGCTTACAGGAACAGGTGCTTACCATAAACAACCGCCGATCAGAGCCCGGGGCCATTATTTGTGCTGTACCTTTTATCCGGCCAAGAGATGTTTTGCAGAGTCAGGCTGGTGATACCGGCACAGATAAACGTCGGGCACTGGGCGAGGCGATTGCTGCGCACTATGACACGGTTTATCAACATGCGCTTGAAATTCGCCAACATCTGGGTAAGCCGTTACCCATCATTGCCACCGGACATTTGACTGCTCTGGGGGTAAGCCAGTCAGACAGTGTTAGAGACATTTATATCGGTACTCTGGAAGGTTTTGCCGCAGAGGGTTTCCCGCCTGCTGATTATATTGCTCTGGGTCATATTCACCGGCCGCAAAAAGTCGCAAAATCAGAATCAATCCGTTACAGCGGCTCGCCCATACCACTGAGTTTCGATGAACTTAAACATCGAAAACAGATAATACTGGTTGAATTTGCCGGGGACGCCGCCGCCCATATCAATCCGATTGACGTTCCGATATTTCAGCCTATGGCCTGCCACAGTGGCTCACTGGAAGAGCTGGCCAGTGAGCTGGCCAGTTATGAGCAGACCGAACAAACCGTGTGGCTGAGTCTTGAAGTTACTACGCAGGGTTATCTGAGCGACTTGCAGCAGCGCATTGCAACCATGACAGACGGACTGAATGTTGAAGTGCTGCAGCTGCGCCGAGCCCGCAACCGCCAGGCCGATACACTACGCACCCAGACCACAGAGACCCTTAGCGAGCTGAGCCCAAAACAGGTATTTGCCCGCAGACTGGCATTAGAAGAGTTTGACGACACTGCCGCCGGACAGTTGCGTAAACAACGGCTGGAGCAGCAGTTTGATGTCATCTGTGAAGCCATCAGGCACCCACAGGATGACGCACAATGAAAATCTTATCCCTGCGGCTTAAAAACCTTAATTCTTTAAAAGGCGAGTGGAAAATTGATTTTACGCATCCAGACTTTACTGCTAACGGGCTGTTTGCGATTACCGGCCAGACCGGTGCCGGTAAAACCACGCTACTGGATGCGATTTGCCTGGCTTTGTATCACCAAACGCCCCGGCTGGGACAAATCTCCGTGTCATCAAACCAGATAATGACGCGCGGTTGCGCGGAGTGTCTGGCCGAAGTGGAATTTGAGGTAAAGAATAAAGCCTACCGTGCATTCTGGAGCATGCGCAGGGCGAGAGGAAAACCTGACGGTAATCTGCAGCAGGCTGATGTCGAATTGGCAGAGGTCAGCAGTGGTAAAATTCTGGCGACGCAGGTTCGGCAAAAAATCGAGGCTACAGAGCAACTGACCGGTCTCAATTTTGGGCGCTTTACCAAATCAATGATGTTGTCCCAGGGGGATTTTGCTGCCTTTTTAAATGCCAACGAGGCTGAACGGGCAGAGTTGCTCGAAGAGCTCACCGGCACCGAAATTTACGCCCGTATCTCCCGGGCCGTGCACGAACAGCACAGTGAAGCAAAAAACACGCTACGTGAGCTCAGTGCCCGGGCCGATAGCGTTGACTTATTAGCCCCTGAACAACAACAGGCGTTGGATAACACGCTTACTGATATTCAACGTCGTCTGGCCGAGCTAGATGCGTCAGCTAATTTTTATGAACTGCACAAACGTTGGTGGCAACAGCACGACAGTGCTCAGCAACAAGTGGTTAAAGCGCAGCAAGACCTTCATTCCGCTAATGAGCAAATCGCCCGTTATAAATCTGAACGTGACCGTCTGCAACAAAATGTTCCGGCCGAAAAATTACGCAGCATCTGGCAGGCATGGAAAAATATTGAGCAAGAGCGCCAACACAATGCGACGGAGCTAGCAAACAAAAAAACAGAGTTTACTGCTGCCACCACGTCCCTCGACCAGCATTCTGAAGAGCTTGCACAGGCAGAGCAGCACCGCCAGGAAATAAACCGGCAGTCGGAAGAAGAAGAAACACTTATTACTACGCAGATTCTGCCGCTGGATGAAAAAATCGCATCGCTGGAAGCAAATATAGCGGAAAAGAGACAGGTTATTTCCTCGCTCGAGCAAAAACTTGCTGACTTTCAGGAGAAGGCAGCGGCACTGAAGGTAAAAATTGCTGAGCAGGCAAAGGAACACAAGCAGTTAAATGATTATGTCAGCGAGCACGCTTCAATGGCTGAGGTGAGTAAAAAACTCGCTGGCTGGCAGGTTCAGCTAAAGCAACTTGATGAACGCTACAAAGAGATCAGCCAGTTACAAAAAAAACGCGAAAACGTGCAGCAGGAGCAGGCGTCACTTGGCCAGAATATGGCGCAACTACAGCAATCGGAAGCCAGTCTGAAGGTCGCTCACGATCAAACTCAGGCTGCAGCACAAAGCGCCAGGCAAGCGCTTTACGTGCATAAAAAAGAGCACGGTGAGCACGCTGACATCCTGGCACGACTGGACCAGCTAAACCAGCAGTGGCCGCTGATTGAAGAGGCCAGGGCTGCGGCGGCATTGTCTACGCAACTGTTGTCACAGCAGCAACAGGCAGAGCAAAGCGAGGCCCAGAACCAGCAAGCACTGCAGAGTCTGATTGAACAACGCGAACAGCTTAGAGCCAGGTACCGGGAACAAAAGCAATTGGTGGATGATCTCACTGCGCTGGTTAGTCAGGAACAATTATTGGTTCAGTATCGCCAACAGCTTGAGTCCGGCGATGCATGTCCGTTGTGCGGTTCAACAACACATTCAGAGTTGCCGCAGGTGGATATGCCAGAAACGGTAGCGCGAAAAACTGCTGCTGAAAAGTCGCTTGCTGAACTTGAAGAGCAGGGCAGGGAGGTTCGCGAACGTATTGATTCAGCACGCCTTGAACAACAGCAAAGTCAGCGTCAGTATCAACAACTCGCCGATGATCGTATTCAGGCTCAGAGCCGCTGGCAAAAGGCCCTGCAAACACTCGGTGTGGCAAAAAAATCAGATGACGAAAATCAAGAGCACGTGTTGGCAGCTATAGAACAAGAACAAAATGAAAAAATCACCCACTGCAATGGGCTTTTGCATGCGCGTGCTGCACTGGATACGCAATGTAATCAGGCGCTAAGAGATGCTGAAAAATCACACAGCCAGTGGCAGTCTGCCGCAAACCAGAGGTTGTTTAACGAAGAAAAACATGAACATCTGCAGAGATCACTTGATGATCTCAGTAAATCAATAACTCATTTAATCACAGAACAAAGTGATACGACCGCGGCGCTCATGCGCCAGATAAAGGAAACTGGATTTGATGTGGCTGAAGACGCGCTCAGTGACTGGCTGGCCGCGCAGCAACATCAACTAACTAAGTACGAGCAAGCGCAAGCCAGGTTGTCAGAGTTAAACAGGGTATTAAGTGACAGCGAGCATGAGCAGAAAAATGCAACCGGACGATGCCATGATTTGGCGGAGCAACTGCAGGATGCGCAATCTCAGTTAGGCCACAAAGAACAGGACCATGCAGTGGCCTGCGATAACCGACACGCGTTGTTTGCAGATAATGTTGTTGCAAAAAGACGTGCCTACTGGCGAGCGCAGCGAGAGAAGGCGGAGACAGCTTACAAGCAGTGCTTAACAACGCAACAAGCGACAAGCCGGCGTACCACAGAACTTGAAACTACGCGTAATTTACTTTCCAGGCGCGAGGAGTCGCTCAGACGCGCGTATGATGCAGCGTATACAGAATGGCAGCAAAATCTCGCGGCCAGCCCGTTTGACGAAGCACAGCAGTTTTTAGATGCCTTACTTGGAGAGGATGAGCAGCAGCGGTTAAGTCAGATGCAAACTCAACAGGATGAAGCACTGGCAAAGGCCAATACATTGCTTGAACAGGCTACTCAAAATGTAAAAGATGTGCTGGCTCATCCTCAAGCTCAGGATTTCCAGCGCATAAGCTATGAAGCAGTGCACGGCGAACTTGAAAATGTGCAGCGGGAAAAAGAGTATTTGGTACAGCAAAAAGGACAAATAGGGCAGCAACTGGCTTCTGATCAGGCGCAGCGTGAGCGACACCAGACGCTTCTTCGTGATATTGAGCAGCAACAGCAACAATTTGATGATTTAAGCTATTTACACGGGCTGATTGGCTCCGCCAGTGGCGATAAGTTTCGCAAATTTGCCCAGGGCCTAACGCTGGATAATCTGGTTCACCTTGCTAACCGCCAACTGAGCCGTTTGCATGGTCGTTATCAATTAACCCGCCATGACACTGAAGGATTGGCATTATCAGTGTTAGATACCTGGCAGGGAGATGAACGCCGGGATACCAGAACGCTGTCAGGTGGTGAGAGTTTTCTGGTCAGTCTTAGTCTGGCGCTGGCATTGTCGGATTTGGTTAGTCACAAAACCAGTATTGACTCACTCTTTCTGGATGAAGGATTTGGTACCCTCGATACACAGACCCTGGATATTGCATTAGATGCATTAGATAATCTTAACGCATCAGGCAAAATGATCGGAGTAATCAGTCATATTGAAGCGATGAAAGAGCGTATTCCCACGCAAATTAAAGTTATGCGTAAAAGTGGTATTGGTACCAGCGAGCTGGCCCCACATTTTCGCTACGTACCGGACGCGCCCGCCTGACTGAAGCGAGCCAGCTGCATACGGGTTTGTTGCGCACGCTCGCTGGCTTTGCAGGCCCTTTCAGTAAGCGCATGCATTTCACTATTTAGTGTGTCACCGGTAGCGGTGATCTGGCGAACACTTTGTTTACTGGTCTCAAACCGCGATAGCAGAGCATCGATTTGGGTGGATATTGCACCTACCTGCTGGTGATTGACTGTAAAGTCACCCACCATATGATCAAACGCGTCCTGCGCAGCTACCAGGTTGGTGTGCATAAGCTGTGATTGCTCCTGCAAATCCTGTGATTCTTTACTGGTCGTAGTCACCAGGTTTTCCATATCGGTTAAAAACCGGCTGATCTCACTGGTGGCCTGAGCCACCTTGACTGACAAATGCCTGACTTCGTCGGCTACCACCGCAAACCCGCGTCCGGCATTACCAGCGCGGGCGGCCTCAATTGCTGCGTTAAGGGCCAGCAAATTAGTTTGATCTGCGAAGCTTTCAACCGTGGTCAGAATTGCCCGGACATTATTGGCATTGCCCTGCAGTCCGCTGACAGTTTCAGCAAACGCAGCCAGTACATCGTTAATACTGTGCAACTGCGCTGCGGCGGCTGAAATTGTCTGCTGAGTAGCATCTGTCTGACTTAGACATTGTCGATTATTTTCAGCCAGGGTGTGGCTGGCCTCGGCAATAACGCTGATACTGTTGCGCGCTTCATCAAAAGAACTTGCTACCTCATGCCCCAGTGTTTTCTGTTTTGACGTGTACTTTGCAGAGTCGGTCATCTGGGTTCGCATTTGATGATTGGTTTTTTCAGTATCCTCGGCCGCCTTATCAACCTCTTTTAATAGCGCACAGAGCTGATCGACGAAAAGGTTGTAAGCCCCGGATAAGTCGCGAAACTCATCATAGGTGAAAGCGGGGAGGTGACTGTGCAACTGACCTTGTTGCCGATTAATACTATTTAGCGTGCCCAATAACGCCCTGACTGGCCTTACAATAAGAATGTGCAGATAACACAGGGTAAAAGTACAAGTGACAATACTGACAAAGCCGGCGAGGATAACGGTGGTTCTGATTTGTGTAATGTCGGTGTCGGGCTGGGACGCAATGTTATAGATGATAGCAAAGCCGACGAGGTGGACCAGAAGGAGGAAAGCCAGATTGCCCACAAGCTTGCGGGTCAGCGAATAAAAAAATGTGCTTTCAATAAAGCGATAAAACGAGCCAGCCATAACCATACTGCATAAAGGTTAAAACATAACGGTAGTTGCTTTCAATTATTCGGGCAAGTCATCCGTAGATCGATGCGCAAAGAATTCACTATTCTTTGATCCCGATCATTATTTGTCAGCATAGTGCTAGTCAAACGCTACGGAATTGAAAAAGAAAATTTCGCGAAAATGCTATTAAAATGTTAAAAATGTTGTGCAAATGTATGTTAACTGCGGTTAAATAAAAAATTATCAAATTGTTCGCTCAAATAACCGTCAATTGCGACCAACGGATATTGCAGCCCACCAGACTTCTACGTAAGCTTTCCGTCATATCCGGCTTACAGTGCATGTCAGACAGATTTTATGCGCTGATTAAGCAGGCTTACTTTGGACAAATGAAAAGAGAGCTTCATGCACAAACATTCAAAACTTTTTCTTTCAGTAGGTTTGGCAGTTTCCTGTATTTCTTCAACGGCAATAGCAGCCGGTTTTCAGGTCAATGAACATAGCGCCAACGGCTTAGGCAGAGCCTTCGCCGGTCAGGCTGCAACACCTGAAAATGCAACAATTCTGACCACAAACGCGGCAGCAATTACCCAGTTTGATACACAACAGATTAGTGTGGCGGTAAGCTACATTGATCCTAACGTTGATATTTCCGGCGAAATTAATACCCAGGTAGCCTCTCCGGCAGGCACGGTTGATTTACCGGCTATGGATGGTAGTGAGCAAAACATTGCCGATACCGCGATTATTCCCGCTGCTTATTACATTCGTCCTATCAACGATAAGCTGTCGTTCGGTATAGGCGCATTTACCTCTTATGGCCTGCGCACAGATTATAGCGATGATTACAATGCATTACACTTTGCCGATGATGCAGAGGTCAAGTCAGTTACGTTAAACCCGACACTGGCATATAAAGTGACCGATACGCTGAGCCTGGGACTGGGTATCAGCACCACTTATGCTGAAGCTGAGATTTCAACCTCCACACCTAAGGCTATTGAGACAATCAGTGGTGGTATGGTGCCTGGCAACGCGACAATTGTCGGCCTGGAGGGTGATGACTGGGGCTTTGGCTGGAACGTCGGCGTATTCTGGCAACCCACGTCCACAACAGATGTCGGATTGTCTTATCGTGCTGAGACCAAACTAGAGCTACAGGGTGAAGTAAGCTCTGCACTGCGCCCTGACCTGAATCAGGGTGGGCAGCTAGATCTTAATCTCGCCGCGATTACCGAGCTGGCTGTTAATCAGCGTCTGACCGAGCAATGGTCAGTTCAGGCAAGCGTCGTGCTAACTGATTGGAGTACCTTTGAGAAGCTTGAGGCTAATCTGGATGATGGTACTGATCTGTTGCTTAAGCAGGAAAACTTCGATGATACCTGGCGCGGTTCGTTAGGGGTAACCTATAAGGTAGACGACGTCTGGACGTTACGTGCCGGTTATGCCTACGATGATGGCGCCGTGACCACGGAAAATCGTTCACTGAGTATTCCTGATACAGACCGTCACTGGATCACCGGTGGTGTCAGCTATGCTATCGATGATAGCAGCACCGTTGACTTTGGTTATGCCTATCTGAATGGACGCGAGGCTGATGTCGATAAGAGCAGCGACCGTCTACAGGCGCTTGGCGTCACCTCTACAATCACTGGCCGTCAGTCTGCTAATGCACATATTTTAAGCGCACAGTATAATCTTAGCTTTTAATGTGTTTGCTATAATCTAACCAAATGCCGGGCTCAACCCCGGCATTTTTTTATCTGCTGCTTTATAGATATATTGCCTCCAGAGCACAGTCCAGAGACTATTGTAAGTGCTACAAGGTGTGCGCTTTTTCAAATCATCCGGCATATCGACGAAAGTTTCATTTTTTGAAACGAAGAAATAAGCTATTATCACTATCCGTTTGTAGTACTAGCACTTTTTCATCGTGCCGTCGGAGAGGTTCGTGGATAAAAATATTACGCCTGAGCAGAAGAAAGCCAAGTCAATAGCCTCGGTTAGCGCTGAGCCGTGTTCGGTCGAACGCGGTATGAGAATTATCGGGGGAAAATGGACAGGTTCCGTTATCTACTATTTAAAAGACGGACCGGTAAGGTTTAACGAATTGTGTCGGCGGCTTAGCGGTGCCAGTCGCAAAATGGTAGACCAGCGTCTTAAAGAACTGGAAAAGCAGAATTTAGTTAAGCGCACCGTACTGGCCGAGCGGCCAATCGCGGTGTCGTATGAGCTCACTGAGTTTGGCTATAGCACGTTCGAAGTTCTGGAGCCGCTTCGATTATGGACCGAAAAGCACGGGCTTTGAGGTTGAGTTAATTGCAACGTATGCGTGCCACTGCTTCTTGCCAGCGTCGGTACGCACCGTCTCGCTCATCTTTTGATAAGCGCGGGACAAACACCTGCTCACATTGCCAGCACTCGGATAACTGATGCAGGTCGCTGTAGATCCCAGCCTGAAGCCCCGCCAAAAAAGCAGCCCCAACAGCAGTAGTTTCAGTTATATAGGGACGTTGTACTTCTGCCCCCAGAATATCTGCCAAAAAATGCATCACCCAGTCATTATCCGCCATGCCACCGTCCACACGCAGCGCCACCGGCCGAGCACCGTCGCTTTCCATGGCTTTTTGTAAATCTTTAGTTTGGTAGCAAACTGATTGCAGCCCGGCCGCTACAATCTCGCTGATACCGGTGTCCCGGGTCAGTCCGAGGATGGCGCCGCGGGCGTCTGGATCCCAGTAAGGTGCGCCTAATCCGGTAAACGCCGGAACCAGAAAGACACCATTATCTTTGCTTGATTTTTCAGCCAGCGCCTCTGATTCAGCGGCATCGTTTATAAACTTCAACCCATCGCGAAGCCATTGAACGGTTGCGCCGGCCATGAAAATACTGCCCTCAAGAGCGTATGTCACCTGGTTATTCAAACGATAGCCAACTGTCGTCAGCAATCGATTTTTAGATAGCATTGGTTTGGCACCGGTGTTTAAAATCATAAAGCAGCCTGTACCATAAGTGCTTTTTGCCATGCCTTTTTCGAAGCAAGCCTGGCCGATCAGCGCTGCTTGCTGATCTCCGGCGACACCCTGAACAGGAATCTCCTGATTCAGAATACTATTTTTAATCACCCCAAAGTCTGCTGCACAGTCAGTTACCTCAGGCAGCATATGTGCTGGAATATCGAAGGTTTTGAGCAGATGTTGGTCCCATTGCTGCCGATGAATATCAAACAGCATCGTTCGCGACGCGTTTGTGGCATCGGTAAGATGTGACTTTCCTTCAGTTAAGCGCCAGATTAAAAAGGTGTCAACCGTGCCAAATAACAAATCTCCCGCATCAGCCCGCGCCCGGGCTCCATCAACATTATCCAGAATCCATTTGATTTTGGTGGCTGAAAAGTACGGATCAAGTAAAAGGCCTGTGGTCTGGCTGATATAATCTACTAACGCCTGATCACGGGTCTGTTGTCGGCAATATTCGGAAGTCCGTCGGTCTTGCCAGACTATAGCCGGGTAAACGGGTTTTCCGGTGTTTTTATCCCAAATGATAGTGGTTTCCCGCTGATTAGTAATACCAATACTGCGGATGTTTTTAACTGGAATGCCAGCCTTATCCACTGCCTCTTGCATCGTGTCTACCACACTTTGCCAAATTTGCTCGGGATCATGTTCGACCCAACCATCTTTCGGGTAGGACTGACTGAACTCCTGCTGGGCCATGGCCTGAATCTTTCCCCGGGGATCAAAAATCAGTGTTCGGGAACTGGTTGTGCCCTGGTCAATGGCAAGAATATAGTCGGTCAATGTATTGCTCCTTGTTATTATTTATATGCATACACGCTGTGGGCTCCACGTCCTGCTATTAGAACGAGATTGAGTCGCAGAACGATTACTTCTGCATGAATAAGTGGCGCAGTGGCTTAAGCAAATAGCTGCTGAGCGGGTATAGCCAATAGCAAATTTGAATAACTGTTATGATGGTGCCTGCAATGTATTCTTACTAGACTAGCTTTTTAATAAGCAGGTGGTGCAGCGTCGGCTGCCAATAGGAGCGAAGTAATGAGTGAAAAGAAAGTAGGGCTGATAGGCTGGCGGGGCATGGTGGGCTCAGTACTCTTGCAGCGAATGGAGCATGAAAGTGATTTTTCACATATAACGCCTACCTTCTTTTCAACCTCTCAGGCTGGTCAACAGAGACCAACCGCAGGCGGAAAAGCTTCGGGTGTGTTGAAAGATGCCTATGATCTGCAGGCGCTGGCTTCACAAGATATAATTATTACCTGCCAGGGTGGTGAATATACAAAAGATATTTACACCCGACTGCGGGATTCTGGCTGGGATGGCTTCTGGATTGATGCAGCTTCCACGCTTAGGATGGATGACAGTGCTGTTATTGTACTGGACCCGGTCAACAAAAATGAAATTAATGCTGGTATTGCCCGCGGCGTGAAAACATTTGTCGGTGGAAACTGTACGGTGTCACTGATGTTATTGGCATTAGGCGGGCTTTTTGAGCAGGATTTGATTGAATGGGTGTCGCCTATGACGTACCAGGCAGCGTCAGGGTCGGGCGCGCAACATATGCGTGAACTTATTCAACAAATGGGCGCAATCCACCAACGGGTCAACGATAAGCTGGAAGACCCGGCTGCAGCGATATTGGACATCGATCGCGAGGTAACGGCCTGTCTGCAAAGTGATAACTACCCGATCGATGCGTTTGGCGTGCCGCTGGCTGGTAGTCTGATTCCTTACATCGACAGTCAGCTTGAGTCCGGGCAAAGTCGAGAGGAATTTAAGGCGCAATCAGAGGCAAATAAAATTCTGGGTATCAGCGCCACGCCTATACCTATTGATGGGATCTGTGTTCGAGTGGGGGCAATGCGCTCACACAGCCAGGCGCTGACGATTAAGCTTAAAAAGAACTTACCGATTAGCGAAATAGAGCGCATATTGGAGGCGCATAATGAGTGGGTTCGGGTGATTCCCAATGAGAAAGAAGCCACCATGCAAGAACTGACGCCGGCGAAAGTTACCGGCACCCTCTCTATTCCCATAGGCCGGATTCGTAAGCTCAATATGGGAGAGCAATATATTTCGGCATTTACGGTGGGAGATCAGTTGTTATGGGGTGCCGCGGAACCCTTACGCCGGATGCTTCGCATCTTGCTTGACCGATAGCCGTCTGGTAGCGAATATGCCTGATTGCCTGCCAATATCGGGAAGTTACTGAAGCCCAGAAAGACACCTTGAAGGACTTCGCTAACCCTCTGTAACAAGCAGGTTACCATTTGGTAACCTGCTGACAATTATAAAGAAAATAAAAAAGTTATAAGAAAAAATTCATCCGGTAGTAAGTATTCTCGCGTAAAAGAGCGCTTTATACTGCAGGACGTCTTTATGAATTTTTTTCTTCGCCACCTTATTATCTTTCCCTTTCTTTTTTTATCCGGCCATGCCCAGGCATCCCAGCCACAACACGTTGGTGAAGTTAAGCTCGGTGGTGCAATTTGGAATCTAATGGACGAAGCAGACAGAAATGCGGTGCACGGTGCGTTTATCTATCGACCACTGAGTTCATTTTATAATATCCAGCCCAGCGCCTTAATTATCTGGGCTGATGAAGGTCAACATTACTTTGCGATTGGTGCTCATAAGGGCTTATACCGCCAGGGCAAGTTTTCTTTGTCAGTGGCGTTTCATGCGGGTTTAGTCGATTCACCAGAGGAGCTTGGTGATAATGTTGAGTTTTATACTGCATTAGGCGCACAGTATCAGCTAACCCGAAATTGGTCTGCGGAGGTTGAACTTGGTCACATCTCTAATGGGGGACTAGGCGAAAATAATCCGGGTTCAGAAGGTTTGACGCTCAGTGTACGCTACGTTTTATAAGTTATAAAAAAACAAACGACAACTTATAACGTTTTTATTTTTTTCACTTTTTACTCATACGCGTTAAAAGTGTCTACGCTTACTATATTACCAAGTGTTAAGGGTTGGTGCGGCGGGGGATGATTAGTACCCAAAAGGTGGAAATGCAGCGTCTGCGCATGGCGGTGGTAGTAGGTCCGGTGATCATTGCTGTTTTCATGGTTGCTGATATGTCGCTGTTGCCCCGGTCGCTGTATGGTCTGTATTTGGAGAACCGGCTACTTTTTCAATTTCCTGCGGTAGCGCTCACTGTCGTGGTCGCTTTTCAGGATCGGTTTGAAAAATATCTCAAACTCGTGTTCTCAGCACTGTTGCTCTGGCTCACGTTCACAAATTTTGCGCTCATCTATCATTGTTGGCGTAGCTATCAGTTCGCCTTTCCTTATGAGGGAACTATTCTGTATACCTTCTACTGTGTATTTGCATTAAGGATACCTTCATTACTTACTCTTATTAGTTGTTCGCTTATCATGGCAGGGTTCCTGGCACTGCTATCCACAAGCAATATTTATGGCGAGCGCGGGCCTATTTCAGCTGCCTTTGTAGCGGGCGGCCTGTTCATTTGCGTGTATGCAAAATATCGACTGGACAATTCGCTGCGCAGACTGAATAAGGTCAATCGTCAACTTAAACGCTTAAGTACATTAGATTCCCTTACTGGCATCTATAATCGCCGGGCACTCATGGACGCCAGTGAAACACTACTGTCATCATCGGCACAAGAAGGCCAGGCATTTGCCGTGCTGCTGCTGGACTTAGATGATTTTAAAAAATACAACGATGCTTTTGGTCATCAGAAAGGCGATGAGGCCATTGCTATTCAGGCAGACATATTGCAACAGGTCTTTCACCGCGATACCGACGTCATTGGGCGCTACGGTGGTGAGGAGTTTATGGTGGCTAGCAGCGGTATGACTGAGACTGATACTGAACAAAAGTGCCAGGAACTCGCGGAACAATGGCAGCAACGTTCGCTGACACATTTGCCTACAGTATCACCAGGATATATGACATGTTCGGTTGGGGTTGCTTATTGTCATAATTGCGGCACGTCCAACCTGCGCGAGTTAATTCATCAGGCTGATCAAGCTTTGTACCGGGTAAAATCACAGGCAAAAGGGCATTACCATATTACCTGTGTCACAGAGGCGAAGGTTAAGCCAGAGAAATGTTAAAGTTTAACCATTAGCTTGCCTTTGTTCTCCCCTTCGAACAACAGGTTGAGACCTTCCATCGCGCTGGTTAACCCTTCTATGATGTGCGAACGATACTTGATCTGTCCTTGTTGTACGTAAGGGGTAAGTTGCTTAATAAGCGCCGGGCTCTCGTCTAGGTGATCAGGCATGGCGAAGCCCTGAATCTTTATTCTCTTTTTAATCAGCGGAAGCCAGTTAGGACCCGGCGTAGGCTCCTCCGCCTGATAATCAGCGATCATGCCACATACCACTACCCGGGCATGTTCATTCATTCTGTTAACTATGTGGCGCTGAATAGGGCCGCCGGTATTTTCAAAGAATACATCAATACGATCAGGTGTCAGTGCTTCAAGACGCGCTTCCAGGTCGTCAGTGTTGTAGTTAATAGCACCATCAAAACCGAGCTCATCAGTGATCCAGGAAGCCTTCTCATCGCTGCCAACCACGCCGATGACGCGTAACCCTTCAGCTTTAGCTATTTGACCTACAATAGAACCTACTGAGCCGGCCGCGCCGGTTACGATCAGTGTTTCACCTGATTTCGGTTCACCAATATTCAGTAAACCCTGAGTTGCCGTCAAACCTGGCAGGCCAAACACACATAATGCAGTTTCTTCATCAATGCCTTCCTGTACCTTATTCATTCCCTTTCCATCACTAATGGCGTACTCTTGCCAGCCCATCATACCCATTACTCTGTCACCTTCTGCAAAGTCAGGGTGATGGGATGTAACGACCGTACCTACACCACTTGAGCGCATGACATCGCCCAGTTCAACAGGAGCAATATAACTTTCTCTATCATCTGTCATCCAACCAAACATGGCCGGATCAAGTGACATATAAGTTTGCTTTATTAATATCTGGTTATCACCGGGTTCAGGAATATCTTTTTCTTTCACCTCGAAAAGGTACTCGCCAATTTTACCGTCTTCAGGACGTTGTTTTAGGTGAATAGCGGTATAAGTTGTCATAAATTCTCCAAATCAGATCTGTGTGTTGTAGTACGTAAAGCAAAAACCAGCGGACCAGTGATTAAGCCATACCTCACACGTCTTTTTGCGCAATTTCGGTCAGTGCATCAGCCATCGCTGATGGCTCCTGTGCGCCTGAAATCAGGTACTTTTGATTAATAACAAAAGACGGAACGGAAGTAATCCCCGCCTGCTGCCACACTTTTTCTTCATCCTGAACGGCCTGTTTATACTCGTCAGATTCAAGCACATGTTGTGCTTTATCACGATCCAATCCGACTTCCCCGACACAAGCAAGTAATACTGCTTGTTCATCTACCGATTCGGCGCGACCCAGATACGCCTCAAATAAAGCAAGTTTCAATTCTGTCTGCTTATCGAATTGCGCTGCCCATTTAACCAGCCGGTGGGCATCAAACGTGTTACAGGTATAACGTGACGCCATCTTTTCGAAATTAAGCCCCAACTCATTCGCGGCATCTATCATCTGTTGTTGGGTTTGTTCAACTTGCGACGCATCCATTTGATATTTTTTCGCTAACGCATCGGCAATCGGCTCTCTAGTGGCCTGAGAATCGGGATTGAGCTCGAACGCCCGCCAGGATATATCCGCTGTGAGATCAGTACTTTGTAATGCTTCACTCAGCCTGGCATAACCAATGGCGCACCACGGGCAGGCAATGTCGGAAATGATATCAATGGATAACGTTGTCATAGAATGTCTCGTTTAATGAGTGAATAAAGACAATGAGGATGCGGAACTGGAATTACAATAGTCGAACCAGGCTGTACACTATCTTCTTCAAAATTCTGCTTAACGTTACATCAACATCAAGCCGCACGGAGGCTGATCTTTCGATAACGCGGTTTTGTATAAGCATCTGAATTACAATCAGATAGAAATAAAAATTGGCTGTAAAGAGCCGCTACACTGAATGATCAGTTGTGCATTTCAGCTGTCGGGTATATGTTAGTAGTAATGGTAAAAAGGAACGGTAGTAGTGAGCTCATCACCTGAAGTGACTATTGTCACGTTAACAAAATCTGACATTAGACAGGCGCAAATATTTTCAGGCATAAGTCCAAAAGCGATGCGACGAGTATTCTTTGCATGGATTGCGTTTGTAGTCATTATTAGTCTGTTAGTTATTTTTGCGCCAGATTTAAGTACCTCATTCACCTTAATCACGCTGGCAACATTAGGGGCGTTTACGCTGGCTATGTTTGCTCAAAGCCGCATTTCGGAAGGATGGCCAGCTATTCTGGCGGTCAACGAACATTTGCATGTGGTGAGAGACCCGTATAAGCGAGAGTTCTTTTGTATTCGTCCCGCGATAGTAAAAGATGTCGTACCGACGACAATCAAACCTAATAAGAAAGCAATTGAATTAAGCCTGATTGCTGACAAGCTTGCTAAAACTGATATTGAAATCCTGAATAAGGCAGTCTGGCCCAGAGATTATAAACTCCTTGCGCTGGCTCACTTTATTTCCAGAGATAAAGCGTGTGCGTCGCTGAAAAACTACATAGCGTCTGCAAAAGCCGAGAGGCATTCGGCAGCTTCCTGAAATAATGTTGCGCTGTAAATAGCCAGCGATGTAAACAGTAGCCAGTGCACGTGGAAATCTCCGTAATCTGCCAGCCAACTACCTGAAAGCACATGGAGTTGCGCCTCGTGTACTAATCAAAAATTAAAATGTGTCTTTATCATGTGTGAAACAATAGTCGTCTAGTGAAGTCTTTCACAAAATAAAATTTATGGCTCGACTCGTGCTTGTTTTCACGGTTAGATAAGTGGAGAGTTGATACTTACAAGAAGCAATGAGTGCGCTCACTGTGTTAACGCAGACAAAGAAGGGTTTGCATCAAAAAAGGAAGCAGGAGGCGCCATGTCAGATAAAACTGTGTTAAATGTCCTGGTAGCAGAAGACGATCCGGTCACAGCCAGCTCGATTACCAGCGTGCTCACCGGGTTAGGGTGGAAGGTGGACTTTGCCGCAAGCGGCAAAGCGGCCTTACGGTTACACCAGCAACATGATTATGATGTGGTGCTGCTGGATGTCACCTTACCTGATATGAGTGGTGTATGTGTTTACGAAGCCTTAAAGTCGGTCATACACAGAGCGCCGCCAATACTGCTTTTAAGAGGCAATGAAACAGGCGAGGGGACGATAGTATTAAACGAAGGTGATCAGTTACTGCCCGATGTGACTGATATTAAAGATATTGTTGCGCGATGCCACGCTATGGCTACGTTTGAAACCGCTTTACAGGTTAGTGCATAATACTATTTTACTGATGACGTATATCAACCCTTGCCAGTCTCAGTGAAATAAGGCTTAGCGGGACTGTAACACGCGAACAGATTAATAATTTGTTTTTATAAACCAGCGGCCTCGTTAATTCAATGTACTAACAAGGCCGCTAATGTCACGCTTCCGGACTGGCTTTTTCTTCTGCTTCCGGCGCGGAAGAAGAAGGACAGGGATCACCTTCACGGGTCAAATGAAGGATGGTCAGCAATGGAAAATGATCAGATCCATAGCCTTCAAGGCGTTTGATTTTGACCAGATCGAAGTGGTCGGTATGAAAAACGTGGTCTAATGGCCAGCGAATCAAAGGATATTTAGCATGGAAGGTATTGAAAAAGCCGCGACCGCGGCGAGGATCTCTCGCTTTACTTAAGTTTCGGAATTTCCGAGTTGTTGGCGACCATGCGACATCATTCAAATCGCCCGCGACAATTACAGGCAACCGCTGATCTACTACGTCCTGGCCCACCAGCGTCAACTCCTCATCGCGAGGTCCGGCTGTTTCATTCTCGGTCGGACTGGGGGGCTTTGGATGCAAAAAGTAAATGATGACATCACTCCCACCAATCTCAACGGTAACCTGCATAGAGGGCACATCATCTTCAACAATGTAACGTAGCGCTTTTTCCTTAAAAGGCAGCTTACTATATAAATGCATGCCATAAAGATTTTCCAATGCGCACGGGATGCGGTGTGGGTAATCATCGTGGATGCTTTGAAGCGCTTCTTCCCAATCCTTGTTGCTTTCCAGCGTTACTAGCATATCAGGCTTGTGTTTTTTTACCTGATCTATGAGGCCCTGGTAGTTAGTGTTATGCATATACACATTGCTGGTTAGTATACTGAATTGCTTTTCACTTGAAGGCGATTTTATGCGACTGACTTCTTTGGGGCCAAATATTGTATACGGAAATACCCAAATACCCTGGTAGGCAATACACGTTAGCAATACCAGCATAAAGCCTATCGCGGTCATATCCGCGGTGTAGTAAAAATAAGCGCCCCAGGCAATAACACTGACTATCATCACAACCATTTGTTGTACGCGCGGAAACTCCCAGACGCGAATCATCCAGTGTTTGCCAGGCAAATGTGGCGCGATGGTTGTGAACACCATTAGCGCACTTACTATGCTCAGGGCTTCAAACATATTTATTCCTTGTTATTTTCTTATAGATTATGGCACGCGTTGATAAAATTTTTATTACGTATCTTCTTTACGAAATCATTTGTTTACGGTTCATTGGAGAACAAAGTTAGTGAAAAAACAACGCAATTTTGCTGGCAGGACGGGTAATAACGATTCGTTCTCGGGTAAGCATTGCATATTTACGAGGCTTTCAAAATAAAGTCCCGTTAAAACGCCAGCTAAATCAGTGCTATACCTTTTTGGCACGGGTTTGGCAGGGTGAAAGGCACTATAAAAGGAGATTAACAATGAAACGAACAATACTTTCTCTGATGGTTGCTGCCACCATGTGTACGGGCGCATTGGCCGCCGATATGAAGGCAGAAAATAATTGGGAAAAGGGTGCCAAGGATGCCTGGATTGATGGTAAAGCAGAGGCTACCTTGCTATTCAACGGCAATCTGAATTCTTTTGATATTAATACTGATGTGAAAAATGGCAAAGTTATTCTAACCGGAAACGTAAAAACGTCTGTGGATAAAAAGCTGGCGGAGGAACTGGTTATGAATATTGAAGGTGTCACCGGGGTCGAAAATAAGTTGACCGTTATGAAAAATATGCGGGGTCACGATAGTGAAATGACGGTGTCGCAGAATTCAGACCGTGACCATGATAAAGACATGGAAAAAATTGAAGATGACGCCGCGAGCGCAACCAACGAAGCGTCTGGTGAATTACTTGATGCAAAAATAGCCACTGTTATTAAAACCAGGCTTCTGATGGACTCCGATATTTCAGGTTTTGATATAGATGTGGATGTCGAGCAGGGCAATGTAACATTGACCGGTGAGGTTGGATCTGAAGCTGAGCGAGAACTGGCGATAGAAATCGCCAGCAATGCATCGGATGTTAAAAGTGTGGAAGACAATCTCGAAGTGGTTAAGAAAGACACTGACGCAAGTGACAATCAGTAGCACTTGAATTGGTCCACCAAAAAAGGCGCCGCTTAACAACGGCGCCTTTTTTCATCAAATCGTCATTTTCAAGTGTAAAGATTTCCCTGGGTTGGGAAAGAGTTATATACCCGCCTTTTTGCAGGATTCACTCTCTGGCCTACAACTTTTTCTGTATGCCGCGGTGTAACTGGGCTACGTAGAAATTTACTACTTTCGTATAAGTTGGTTCAATCTTTGAATATATCTTTGTAATCAAGACAGCATATCGTCTCGTCGAGCAGCACTGAACATCGTAAGGAATAGGTATCATGAAACTGTTAAAACCTAAACGCCAGCCACAACCTGCCAGTCGTTTCCAGCAATACTTGCAGAGTCAGCCGGTTTTCAACTGGTTTGAACGTTACGAGCAACCAGCACCAGTTGGTGAGTTTAAAACCAATGAACGTGCGAACTGGATTGCCAAGCGTGTTGGCGAATAAAATGATGCAGAGTGGGTGACCACTCTGCTATTTTTTTGTCTGCTTTTGCTTACAGCAAACGTCGTATTAAGCTAACTCTATTAAAGTACTGGTACAATACAAAAGCGACGACTAATACGGTATTTTAATCATTCCTACGCTAACCCTCGCACAAGTTAGTAAGCAAATTACCCTGCTGAATCAAATATCAAGGGTCGAAACGATCATAAATTGAATTACTGCTGTATTATTCAAAAGCTTACCCGGTACAGCTGTATTGGTGTACGCATCGTACAGCATATATAAAAAGGATTGGTACGTTGAAAAGTCAGTTATCCAGACATTTGTTGATGTCAATTTTGTTTATATTTACAACGGCCTGCAGCACCACAGAGCCGCCTTCTGAGCCCTCAGAACAAACGGCTCCACACGAGCAGAAGAAACTTGCTGATCGGCTCAGTGCTGGTGAGGACGTTGAAGTTCAGACCAGCCAAGGAAGTATTAATGTTTCACCAAATGTTGTCGCAATCACCGATGCAGGCACTGATAACTCCCCCGGCAATCCGCCGGTCTATAATGACCCCTGGGAAGATTTCAACAGAGCCATTTTTGCATTTAATAACACCACGTACGAATATGTTCTGAATCCGGCCGCTGAGGGTTATCGTTTTATAGTGCCCGCCGTAGCACGAGACAAAATTGGCAATGCGTTTAATAATATTCGTGAACCACTCAATTTACTAAGTAATGCTGCGGCGGGTCAGTTTAATGAAGCCGGCGCCAATTTAAGCCGATTTGTTATCAATTCGACGCTGGGCGTATTTGGCTTGTTTGACCCTGCTGACCATTGGTTTGATATCAAGCCCCATAAGCAGACAATAGCGGATACGCTTGCTTTTTATGATATCAGCGCTGGCCCGTATCTGGTATTGCCCATTTTAGGCCCGGGGGATTCACGAGGCGCAGTATCGCTGTTCACCGAGGGAGTTATTCACCCAGTGAATTATTTTGTGGATGCACCAGCCTCATACGGCATTCGCGCATTCGACGGGTTTGACGATTACTCTGGCCAGGCCGAAATTTACGAATCCCTTTATCAAAAAGCAGAAGATCCGTACATCTATTTCAGAAATCAATATATTCAGGGACAGCGCAGAGATGAGTACTTCCAGTACAAGCAAAGCAACAATGATAACTAAGCTTGCAACGGCGATTGTTCGCGCACGCTGGTTGATTATTTTAACGTTTGCTGCGCTGGTTGCATTTTTTGCTTATCAGATAACCAATTTCAGAATTGATGCCTCAGCAGATACATTGCTGGTCAAAAATAATACTTTGTACATACAAAATCAGGTGGTCAATCAGACTTTCTCGCCCGATGAGTTTATTTTGCTTGCGTATGAGCCAAAGGGCCATGAGCTATTCAGTAATCAAACATTTGACGACATACAATCCCTCTCCGATGAAATAAAAAAATTAGAGAGGGTAAAAAGTGTTACTTCAATATTAACTGTCCCCCTCATTAATGACACCTCTGCGCTGACTGGCGATACCGATGTTAATGCACTGACCTGGCAGCAACAACGATATAGTCCTGAGCAAATGGAAACACTCATCGAAGGTCATCCAATCTTTACCGACTTACTGATTAATAAGCAGGGGACAGCCACCGCGATACAGATTGTATTTGAAGAAAACAGTGAGCTGGCTGGTATTGAAGAACAAATTACCAGTATTCAAAAGCAAGCTCTCACAGGTAATCTTACCGATGAGCAACAGGCAAAAATCAACGCACTTCAGGCTCAGGCAGATCCGATAAGACAACAACTTTCTACTGTCAGAGAAAAAGAGATTGACCAACTCAATGAGATTACTCAAACCGTCGAAACAAGAGCAAATACCTACATGGGAGGCTCTTATGTGGTTGGGCAGCACCTCATTGATATTATCCAGTCGGACTTAAAAATGTTTGGTAGCGCTATCGCTATCGTCGTTGCACTTTTGTTGTTGCTGCTATTCCGTACTATCCGGTGGGTCATTTTCCCCTTGGGTGCTTGTGCGGTTAGCGTTACATTGACCATGGGCTTGTTTGGCTGGCTGGATATGCGCACCACTGTCATATCAGCTAATTTTGTTGCTCTTCAGTTGATTCTCACGCTGGCGGTAATGATTCATCTTATCGGTGCGTATCGGGAAATCAGCAGAGATAATCCTGACCTTAATCAATCTCAGCGCATCATCGAAACCCTCAAAGAAAAGCTGTCGCCCTGTTTTTACGCCACCCTGACTACGTCGGTGGGATTCGGCTCATTAATCTTTAGTGGCTTACAACCGGTGGTTGATTTTGGCTACATGATGTTAAGCGCCATGGGTATAACCATGATTGTCAGTTTATTGTTGTTTCCCGCGCTATTAACTATGTTGTCCGCAAAACAGGAAACATCGGAATATCAATTTATTACCGGTATCTTAGGTTACTTACGCAGAATGAATCTTGCTGCACCAAAAACAGTGATCATAACCATCCTGGTACTGTTTTTAGGTACTGCGGCTGGGATCACGCGACTGAATGTAGAAAATTCATTCATCGATTATTTTGCGAAGGATACCACTGTTTATCAGGAGCTGGCATTCGTTGATCAAGAGTTTGGCGGCTCTACACCGTTAGACATTATCCTTGATATTGGACAGTCAGATGACAAACAGCAATTAGTATTATCAGCTAAAACTGTCGGACAATTACAATTAGTTCAGGCCGCTGTTGAAGCATTCGAAGCGACTGGCAGTGTTACCAGTGTGGTTAATTTCACTGAATTAGCGAAAGATCTCAACGGTGGCAAACCGCTTACTGAGTATGAATTAACAACCATATATCGGTTGTTAGACGAGAAAGTGGCTAATCAATTAATTGGGTCATATTTTTCTGCAGAAGATAAGCAACTTCGCATGTCGGTTCGCATTCAGGATACCACTGAAGGGCTAGAACGGGACAAATTGCTGGATAACCTTAAAAACGATATTCAGGCGGTAGGCGTTGCTAAAGATGATGTCACTTTGACAAACTTATTCGTTCTTTATCAGGATATCCTGGGCAGATTGTTCGATTCGCAAATAACAACCCTAGGCATAGTTTACATAGTGCTGGGTCTGGTGTTGCTAATGATATTCCGGTCACTCAAAATAGCGTTGATAGCACTTGTTCCTAACGTATTAACAACGCTGGGTATCCTGGGGCTGATTGGCTGGCTGGGCATGCCGTTGGACATAATGACTATCACTATTGCGGCTATCGCAATGGGTATAGCTGTGGATGATACCATTCATTTTCTTCATGCCTGGCTGCAGGGCAGAAAGGAGGGGAGTGCACGCACTCAGGCAGAGCGTGCAAGTACAGCCGCATTCGGGCATACGGGCTTGGCGCTCTTGTTTACCACTACCATAATAGCGGTAGGGTTTTCACTCTTTGGCTTTTCAAATTTTATACCCAGCGTAAACTTTGGTTTTCTTACAGCAACAGCCATGATCATGGCTTTGGTCACTGACGTTACGCTATTACCGGTCCTGTTGAATAAATTCGTTGCTAAAGACAGCGCTGATGCATCTGAGCAAGACGTTAAGACGTAAGCAAGCCTTTTGGGCACATGCCATATCGGTACGCAAAAGGCCGGTATGGTGCGTTCATAGGGCGAGATATCGCACCATAGTACTTATCGCACGCCAGAAATATAGCCATCAAGCTAATCGCAGATTTTACTCACTAGATAAACATAACATCGATATGCAAATGAACTTTTCAGCGAGCCAAGACCGCGATTTGCAACGCAATCACCTATCTTCATACTTGTCATTTAATTGATAGCGCTTCAGGTAAGCTGTTAAAGCGTTAATCTATACTAGCTTTCATACTAACTTCATGCGGCGATAGCATTCCACCAAAGACTCTTTCTATCCTCGGTATCCCACCTTTTGTTTAAAAAGTAACGGGGCAACTGCATTGGCTCAGGAGATTCGGCGCATTTTAAAGGTGTATCTGGAAGTTGCTTCGAACGCTTGTAAAACGCTATGGATTTAACTTTGAAAGGGGTAAATCAAACATTGATACAGCGTCTGACAGTCATACCGCGACCATAAATAATTAATTAATGGTCACTGACCGTTTTACATTGTGGTAACCCACGTTTAAATGTAGGGGGAATGTTTTTCTGTTTGCTTGAACTTCCGGCAATTATTAACCACAAAAAAACCCGGCAATGCCGGGTTTTTCATTATTCACAAGAGAAGATTAACAATCGTCGTCTTCTGCTTCCATACCTTCTTTAACATCTTCACAGGTATCTTCTACCGCGTTGCCTGCATCTTCCATAGACTCATCAAGCTCTTCGCCTGCTTCCGTCATGGTTTCATCAAGCTCTTCACCTGCGTTTTCCGCGCCGCCATCATCACAGGCTGCTACAGATAATGCAAAACTTGCTACGAAAAGTGTTTTTAATAAATTCTTGTACGACATCATAGTCCTTGCTCCTAAATCTTAGTTATACTTTCGGCGATTTGCCGCGTAATGCATTAGCAATTAACGAAATTACCAATAGCGCTACAAAAACGAAAAACAAAAACTGGGCAATGCCTGTCGCTGCGCCTGCAATGCCACCGAAGCCAAAAACCGCTGCAATAATGGCAATAATGAAAAATGTAATAGCCCAACCTAGCATGAGTTTATCCTCGTTCTGCTTCCATTGAATGTCATCCTAAATAATGCTGGATTTGTGCCAATGGTTAACCTATTGATAAATATCGGTTTTATAATGTATTCTTGTAGAAAAATACAAATTAATCATCACTCTTACAAGTGATTTGCACTTTTTACACGAATCAGACCAATTTTGTTCATTATGATGACCAATATTGTTCATCGCTGTTACACTATCCATCTTACTTATTTAAAAAAAATACCATGTCAAAACAGAACTCAGCATTCATTGGATTGATGCAACGTGCGCGGAATGTGAAACGATGGCCTCTGATGGCGCAGTTTCAGGAAGAAATGTTGTCGACACACGTTTACGAAGCATCGGTGGTAGCACATATGCTAGGTGCTATTGCCGCAGATGTCTTTAATGAGGATGTGGAACCCGACCGTGTGGCGACTATGGCGATATTTCATGAGGGTAGCGAAATTGCAGGTATGAGCGATATTCCCAGCCCTGTGAAATACCATGATCCTGAAACCACCACAGCAATAAAAAAACTAGAGCGTCGTTTTGAAAGCATGTTATTGCAAACCTTGCCTGATGCTCTGAAAGACAGATACCAACCGCTTATTCAGCAAGATAAAGAAGATATTCATGTAAGATTAGCCAAAGCCGCTGATGTATTGTGTGCATACCTGAAGTGTGAGTATGAGATGTCCAAATCGAACAACGAATTCTCAAATGCTCTGGAAGAAATGGAAATGCAACTACAAAAATATCGTGAGATGCATACTTGCGTGGATTATTTCTGTAAAACATTTCTTGAAGGAGCCAAGGGGACACTTGATGAGCAGACCAGAGATCTCGATTGGGTAAAAAACGCTAACGATACACATTTTTAATGGTCATGGAAGACCGCTTTATTAAAAAGCGGCGTTGTCATACTTCGTATAGATAACACTATTATGCAGTCTATATTGTGGCGTTTTGTAAACAATGTATTTCATCGTGACACTGTTGCATACGAGAGCGAATTCGCCGCAATTCACTCGCATAATGTTGTGGAAGCTCTTTCTCCAACGCAACATCTACAACGTGCAGAACATCGTTCTCCAATTCTTTTAGCTGTTCTAGGCATTTACGATTATCGGATGAATCCATACACTTACGAAGAATGCCATATTCATCGTGTAAGTGAAGGGCCCAGTCTGAATCTGTAGACCCATCGGCTTCTGGCATATATGGATTCAGCGCGGAAACTGCTTCTTGCTTTTCTTCAAGCATTCTTTTGAACATAGCCTGAGTACTTTGCGAGGTGACGTTTTGAACACCATCCTTGTAAAATTCAATACCACCTTTTAATACCTTTACAATGTCAGAAACCTTGTCAACATTATCAGGTAACTGATTCATGGTTTTCCCCTGTGAGAGAAATGTAGTTGCAAAAATAATATAAAGTTTATCCGATAAGCTAATGCATGAGTTATTCCAGGTTAAATAGTGCTTTTTGAATGTCTAAATTATAATAATTAAGAAAAAACAATAAGTTATCTAAGCCTATTGGTGGTTTGCTTAATTCGGGAATAAGGATTTTTTTTACATTGAGAAGATTTTTCTAAAAAGCCTGTAAAACAGAAGCGACGGCCATTTAAAATGCGGATCATTAATGTGCAACGAGTTTAATTTGGGAATATCTAAGACAAAATAAAAAAGCCGCTGGGCGGCTTTATTATTTTGTCTTTTGAGTCAACCGCTGAAGAAGGTCATCGACTTTAAATGCATTGTCCCCGACACTAACTTTGTTGTTTCCCATCCGAGCTACGACAGAATAGTAAATATCCTGAGACTTTCTTTTTTCTGTGCGAAGATCACTGTCGCTTGGCTCGAACGGCTGTGCAACATCGTTACAGCCTGACATAGTGCATTGTTCTTCTTTTAGTACTGGAGGCAACGTATTTTTCTGCTCGCGTACAATCCGCTGTGTAACATTTGCTTTTCTTTCCACATCTGTTTTTACAATTGCTACCCACTTATAGCCCTGCTGACTAGCTATTTCTGCGGCTCGAAAAAGGGTATATTCCTGTACGATATCCGCTGGTGTATCCTCAACAGCTTTGAACATCACACGATACTGCGTATCATCTAACTGAACACTGGAATAACCATAAGCATCATTACTTTTTGCCTCCTGATAAGGAGTAGGGCCTGATGCTGTGAAGCTACTGCATGCAAACAGTGATAAACTCAGTACTAACGCGCTAAGTAGCTTAATTCCCACAACCGATTCTCTTAAATTGTTTGGCATCTAATACCCGTTATCCGATAAAATTAAAAAACGCTGTACGCGCAAAAGACATCAGTGCGAATCGACGTTTAGATTTAGGATCACTGGTGGTTGCTCCCTTAAACGCCCCATAGCCAAATATACTCAGTAAAACCGATGGTTTTGCCATCACAAGTCTGCTTTTGTACTTAGCGTCTTCAGTTGCCTGATGGGCATCAAGTTTAATTTGGGTATAATTTAGATGCGCCTGCTGAACCGTCTTAAGTTCTTTACTCAAAAACATTCTATCGGTCCTCCTTTGATTCAGGGCCAGTTACCCCGGCTTCGCCTAACAAGGCGCTCATCAGCGGTCCAATGGTAACATGTTTATAACTGGTTAAGACCATTCTGACGAAGAACGCAATCATCACGCCGTTTAAAGCAAGCAACGCAAGGGTAGTTAATCCAAGGTGAACATCAGCCCTATCCAATGCGACACCAATTGCTGCGTTAATGACTATCCAACAGATACAGGATAATACAAATGCACCACCAAGACCGATGGCGGTAACTAACGCAGATTTTTTAAGAAGCAAAGTTTCGCTGTTCACAACATCGGAAAGTGCAGCGAGCTGCGCTTTTTTAATGGTTACAACGTCTTTATAGGCATCAAATGCCTCGCGAAAAGTGGTATCTTCTAAATCTGAATGATCGGGTATGCAGGCATATGCCCAGTCGGTGTCACGGGTAGGGCGAAAAGAAACAGGCCCATGGGGCCTGAATGATGCGTTTGTAAAATCTGCCATACCTGGCTGCATCTTAACTTACTTATTACGCAGTAGTGATGTAACTAACATGCCGGCTGCAAATGCAATCCCAGCAGTCGCTACCGGATTCTCAATGGCATACTTGCGAACACCAGAGGCTTGCCATTTTTTCTCTGCTAAGCGCTTGCGAGCGGCCATATTTTCTGCCGAGTCAGACGCTGTTGCGCGAAGATTCTCTTCAGCACGTCCTGCTGAATTTGCCAATTTATCTACTGAAGAATGTAGTGAATCCTGAATTTTATCTGTCATAGGGTGAGTCTTCTCCGTTGCGCCGTTTGAATGAGTTGAATCTGTCGTTCCTGTAGCTTTAACACCTGGTGTTGTCTTTGCCTGAGTAGCCATCCGGATCTCCTTGTTAACTGAATGTATGCATACAGATAAATGCAATCCATATACCACCGCAGAAATAATTAAATTATCTTTAAAAACAACTGGTTATTATGTGTGTTTTAAATCTTACAGAGAACGCGTAGTAAAAACTGCACAACTTTGTAATTCTTTCTTAATGGGTCAGGAGCTCATCAATATGGCTAAATCATCTTTACTAACCGGCTTTAACAAAGAGTGGGAGATATTGTGGGCGACCAAATCTTCAGCTTCGGGTTCACGTCCACTTACTACTACAATGGTCGTGTTTTGCAAATGTTGCTGTAATTCATCTGCCAAATCAAACCCATGGTAGTCAGGTAATGTCAGATCGAGCAGAATAAAATCAAAATTTTGTTGCTGTACTTCTTTAATGGCAGCATTGCCTGAGTTTGCGATCGCTACTTCATGTCCCTGATGGGCCAATAGCAACTGCATTAATTCAGCTGCATCCTGATCATCTTCAATCACCAGAACTTGTTTTTTAGCGGTTAGTTGATGCGAAGCTTTGGCTTTGTCAGTTATGTGTTCTTTCGTATTATTCACCGCAACATCATTTTCCTCGTCTTCATTAGATGTGGTGTCAGGTATCGAGCTCAACTCTGCCAAAGACGGAGTCATCGTCCTGATTAAATATTTGTCGAGAATCTGCATAAGTGCGTTTTTTTCAATAGGCTTTGCCACAATATCGTCAAATCCCTCGTCCATAAGTGATTGCCGCAAACCTTTGCGACTGGCCGCAGTGATGGCAACCACTGCCGTTTTACAATTGTGTTTGCGCATAGCCTTAAGTGAATCAATGCCATTCATCACTGGCATATGGATATCCATTAGTACCAAATGAAAAGGTTTGCCTTCTTGTTCGGCCATCAAGACAGCCTCCAGTGCTTTTACCCCATTTTCAGCGTAAGCAACCTGCGCGTGGCACTGGCTCACCATATGGCCTGTAAGACGACGAAGTTCCCTTAAATCATCAACTATAAGTACCCGGCCAGAAACGTGCAGATTCATTGCGCCAGGCGAGCGAGCACTTGGCACTGCAAGATTAAGTTCATCGCGGGATTGATTCCGGATATCACCCGGATCTATGTAAAAAGAAAATACACTGCCTTTACCGAATGTGGAGTCGACCGCAATATCGCCACCCATTTTATGCACTAGTTCACGGCATATAGCCAGCCCGAGCCCTGCGCCCCCATGATTAGCTCGCATCACATCTTCAATTTGCTCAAAGGGATGGAAGATGTCATCAAGCTTATCCGGATGCATCCCAATTCCTGAGTCTTTGACACTAAACCTCAGGTACTCGCTCTGGGTTTTATCGCCAACGAAGACCTCAATCGAGATATCGATACTGCCGGCATCGGTAAACTTTACGGCATTACTGATGAGATTAATCAAAACCTGTCGTAGACGGGTAGGGTCAGCTTTGATAATTTCCGGCAGCGGAGTCTTACCATTTATAGATAAGCGCAACCCCTTATCCTTGGCGGCCAGGTTCATCAGGGAGTGTACGTCGGTCATAAAGCCGGAAAGATTGATGTCTTTAGGCGATAACTCCAGCTTATTTGCCATGATGCGGGACATATCCAGCAAATCATTTAGTAAACTTAATAGATGCTTGCCGTTGGTATGAATAATGGAAAGCTCTTGCTCCATCCTATCATTACCTTTGTCATCCAACAGAAGTTCGGTATATCCGAGAATGGATGTTAGGGGAGTGCGCAACTCGTGACCGAGATGAGCCAGAAATTTATCTTTAGCTTTATTCTGCTGTTCTACCTTGTGCCGCTCAATCCGCTCGTTTTCGATTTCACGCCGTACCATAGCGTAACGCATAGTACGCATGAATCGAGGCGTTTCTATTTCACTCTTAGTGAGATAATCAGCGGCGCCCGCTCGCATAACCATCTCATCCACTTTCGCATCAGACTGACCCGTAAGAATGACGACCGGAATGCTGATACCCTTGGACTTGATAACGTTTAGCACATCGAGCGCGTTTTCAGCACCAAGCACATAGTCAAGAAGACAAATATCAAAAAGTTTGCAACGGAAAGCTGCTACTGCCTCGGTGCTGTTAGTTACCCAGGTAATATCGAAGCGGGGTTCTTTGCATTGCGATAAGTAATCCGCCGTAAGGAAGTAGTCATCTTCATCATCTTCAATTAGAAGTACGCGGATTACATCAGTCACAGCTTATCCTAGTATTTATTGCTCAGTCGTGGGGCAGTTCGACAAATTCAATCCAATAACGCCCAAGCGCACGCATTAAATCTACCAAACCGTCGAAGTTAACCGGTTTTGTGATATAGGATGCACACCCTAAATCGTAACCGCGTAACATATCTTCTTCTTCCTTTGAGGTAGTTAGGATCACCACAGGTATGCTGCGCAGGGCCGGGTCTGACTTAATTTCCTGTAATGCTTCTCTGCCGTCCATTCTTGGCATATTCAGGTCAAGCAAAATCAGGCTAGGACGAGGTGAATCTGCAGGGTCACTATATTTACCTTCACGGCGCAAAAATTCCAGTAGCTCCACACCATCTTCTACACAGAATAAATTATTGAGAACGCGACTTTCTTTGAGCGCGTCCAAGGTCAACAAACGATCATCCTCATCATCGTCAGCCATCAAGATATTGATTGGCAAAGCCTCTTTAGCTGTCATTATTTACAACTCCTGAACTGGAAGTATTAGCGAATGGTTCACCATTCACCGGTATTACAATAGCGAACCTCGCCCCTTTGCCAGGTTCACTGGTCGCTTTAATATGACCATTATGTCGTTCGACTATGCGTCGACAAACGGCCAGTCCAATACCTGTCCCTTTATACGCACTTCGGCCATGAAGTCTTTGAAAAGGCGCAAATATTTTTTCTGCAAAGGATTGATCAAAGCCGATCCCGTTATCTTCTATGGTAATCGTCTTCCAATCAAACTCATCCACCTGATGCAGTCCGGTTAATTCACTTTCATCCGATGGCCTGGAAGAAATCTTAATAACCGGGCTAACATTTTCTTGTTTAAATTTAAGTGCGTTTGATACTAAATTGAGCAAGAGTTGATCGATTTGAGTTTTATCACCATGGATAACAGGTAACGTAGATACTTCCACCGTCGCATTTGTTTCTTCAATAACGATCTCAAGATCATCTAAAACCGATGCGACCACCGCATTGAGATCGACTTCTGAGAATTCTTTTCCGCGGGTGGAAACTCGGGAAAAAGACAGTAAATCGCTGATAAGCATGGACATCCTTTCGGCGGCGTTAAGCATTCGATTAAGAAAATCTCTGCCACGCTCATCAATTACGTCGCCATATCCGTCTTCAATCCGATTACCAAACGCGCGAATTTTGCGTAGTGGTTCCTGCAAATCATGCGACGCTACAAAGGCAAAATCCTCTAATTCGCGATTACTTCGGCCCAGTTCATCGGAATAGATTTGAAGTTCCTGGGTACGCTGTGCGATTTTATGCTCCAATTCTTCATTAATATCTTCTAATACCCGCTGATGCCGAAGATTCTCACGCATATTTATTTTGAGCAGAACAAAAATAGCCACAATCAAAAACGCTGTGGTCACGCCCGATATAATCAAGGTGTTCACAGAATCTCGCCGCAACTTCATAAGGTTAGCCAGATGTTCACCCTGCACAGTACGTTCAGATTCATCAATCTGAGAGAAGAGCGTTTCAAATCGGTCGTAAAGACGCAACCCCCGATCAGATTTTACCAGCTGAATGGCTTGCTCAAAATCTCCCTCCCGCGCTAAGTTGACTGTCAGTGCCATGTCATCAAGCTTTTTCCGACTAAGGTTAATCAGCTTTTCTATATTTGTTATCTGTCTGGGGAAGTCAGAAAATTCTGCGCTTTGTTCAGCCTCATTGATAAGGCCTTCCATACGCAACAGCGTTTTGTTGTAGTCACTCAGATAGACATCATCTTCGGTAAGTAAATAGCCGCGTTTGCTTGATTCAGCACGTAGCACGCCCATATGAAGATTATTGATAGCATTAATGACACGGGTGGTGGTGAATAATCTGGCCTCAAGTGCCGCCAGTTCGTCCAGGGTGCTAATGACATAGAACGCGTTGCCGGTGATAACAAAAATGACCACACCAACCAGGATGATCCAACTATAAATGGATTGTATTGCTCTGTTAAGCATGAATTAAGATTCCGACTGCGAATCGCTTAACGCATCCATCATTTGTGTCAGCGCGTCACTGCAATCCTTAGTACTAACAATTATTTTGTCCAAAGCCTCTTTGGCACGCTCCACTGGCACATCCCCGTCGAGAGCCATCTTTACCAGCTCTGCCTGCATAGAGATTCGATTAAGTGGCTTTCTGGCATCATGGACATGTGCCGCTACCGCGGCAAACTCTTTATCATTCATAATGTTTCAAATACCTAATCGTCTTTGCTCAGGTCACCATATGCATGTAAACGGTTGTAAAGCGTTTTGGTGCTTATGCCGAGCATTTCTGCTGCCAGGGTTTTATTTCCGTTTACCTTTTCCAGCGTGGCATAAATTAACTCTTTTTCCACATCTTCAATGGTACGTCCGGCTTGAAGAGCAGGGGTGGTAGACTGTTTCTTAGCGAACGGCGATTCGATAGTTTTAGGTAAGTCCAGTTCCGTCTTATCGGGGTCACTCATGATTGCTGCCCGATGTACAAAATGGCGCAATTCGCGCACATTACCAGGCCAGTCATATTCCTTTAAGGTTTCCAGCTGTCCTTCTTTCCAGCGGAACTGCGTTTCGTTTTCTCGATTCAACTCGTCTATGAATGCGGTAGCCAACAACGCAATGTCCTCTTTGCGTTCACGCAATGGAGGAATGGTGATGGGGAATACAGCCAATCTGAAATAAATATCTTCCCGTAGAACCTTACTTTCAGCAATGGCTTCCATGGTGCGGTTAGTGGCTGAAACGACCCGGCAGTTAACCGGGATTGTTTTGGTCCCGCCAACACGGATGACAACTTTATTTTCCAAAACGCGAAGCAGGTTAGGCTGCATGTCGATGGGCATTTCAGTAATTTCATCTAAGAAGAGGGTACCGTTCTCTGCTTGTTCAAATACACCAGACTTGCGGCCAACAGCGCCTGTAAAAGCGCCTTTTTCGTGACCAAATAACTCACTGCCGATCAATTCTTTGGAAAATGCGCCGCAGTTAGTAGCAATGTAAGGGCCTTCGACATCGGAAGCAGCATGAATGGCTTCGGCAACAACCTCTTTACCTACTCCACTCTCGCCAAGCAGCATAACATTAGCACTGGTGCGACTAACCCGCTCAATCAACTTGTAGAGCTCTTTCATCGACTTGGATTCGCCGATAAGATGGCCAAAGTACTTTTTGATCTTTGACCCAGTGCTTTGCGCCTGAATATCAGTTTTACCGGCCAGCACGGCCTCAATTTCTTCGCGCTGAATGGGCTTAACAAGATAATCTATATTGGGGCCACATAATCCTTTAATGATACCGCGCACCGATGGGTGGCCGGTTATCAGGGTCACCCGCGGGCGCTTGCCCAGAGCGTCTAGCTCATCAAATAAATGAACGCCACTTCCATCGGGCAACATGAAGTCTAAAAGAACATGGTCAAAACTTTCTTTTGTTAACCAATCCCGGGCTTCTTCAAGATTTGCTGCGGTCAGTACTTCGTGACCTAAAAATTCAATAATCGTGCAGGCGACATCAGTAAATTCAGGGTCATCGTCAACGAGTAAAACAGTTAACACAAATATTTACCTTGGTTCAATTGCTTTGCCAATAAGTAAATTACTTATCTTTAATGCAATAAGATCAGTTCGAATGCGTGTCAGTATAACGATAATGGATTGATATGGATACAGTCTTCTGCGCTGACATATTGTTGGCACAATAATCGCTTACGAATATTACATAATAGTAATTTTAATTAACAGGTAATTGCTAATGATAAGCGTGGCTGTGGAACGGTCCATGAGCTTGCACGAATTGCTCGGGAAAATGCAATGTAAAGGCGATGAAGAGAAAATCACGTTTGGCGAGTTACTCAGCGTAATGGAGAAGCGTGGTTTTGGACCTATGCTAGCTGCACCAGCCTTTATTTGTTCCACACCTATTGGCGCTATACCTGGTATACCGACGGTAACCGGTATAACTATATTTCTTATTTCACTGCAAGTTTTACTCGCGCGAAATCATCCATGGCTGCCTTCAGCCATTACTCAGATAGGCATTAATCGGGAGTCACTAAATAAAGGCATTGGCAAAGCAAAGCCCGCTGTCACCTACGTGGATAAGCTGTTGCTGCCACGCTGGTTTTTCATGCGACAGGCGTTTTTTCGCAGTCTCATCGCGGTAAGTTGCGCCATTTGCGGGTTAATGATGGTACCTCTGGAGTTGGTTCCTTTTCTGGGCTTAATACCCGCAATGGCAATCTTTATCATGGCAATCGGAATGGCAACTGACGATGGCGCTGTAGCGCTACTGGGGTTATCAGTTGCTATTCTTGGTATCGTTATGGGTACCCAACAACTTATTGAGTTAGTGAGTTAACCATAACCGATTCTCTGGCTGACAATAACGCGTTTATACGGTCGGCCGGTGTTGGTTTGCCAAAAAAGTAGCCCTGGCCGATATCGCAATTCAGGCTTCGTAACAATGTTACCTGATCTTGCTGTTCAATACCCTCAGCCACCACTTCTATGCTCAGGTTATGACAAAGCGTTATCATAGCTTCAACGATTTTTGCATCTTTGCTGTTATCAGTGATATTCATAATAAATGCGCGGTCGAGCTTAATAGTATGTACATTAAGCTCGCGAAGATAGGCAAATGAACTCATGCCAGTGCCGAAATCATCAATAGATGTTTTTAGTCCCAGTCGGTTAAATGCTTTAATCATGCGCTTACTGATTGTGACATCTACCATTGTTGCACTTTCTGTTAATTCAAATTCGAGCAGTGAAGGAGAAATGCCACTAGATCTGAGTAAGCCTTCTACAAATGGTATAAATGCATTGTCCATCAGATTATACGCGGAGAGATTTACCGCGACCGATGTAGGCGTTCCCTGATTTTCCCACTGTTTAATCTGACTTACCGCACACTCCACGGTGTAGCGCGTAAAGGCGTGTACTATGCCGCTTTGCTCAATTAAATCGATAAAATGACTGGGGGAAAGAACACCCTCATCCGGGTGATTCCAGCGCACAATAGCCTCCACACCAGCAAGCGCGCCGCTTGTCAGATTTACCTTAGGCTGGTAATAAAGCTCAAATTGTCGCTGTTGTAAGCCAGAGCGTAACTGACTACGCAACGTAACTTCTAACGTACTATTATAAGCAAGCCGATCGTTATAAACCTGAATGCCCAGACGCATACGTTTGGCTCTGAGCATTGCATTTTCAGCATTTTGAACCAGCGTTTCTATCAAGTGGCCATGTTCCGGGGCGCAGGCTACACCTATACTACAGCCGATTTCAAAAGCACTTTTACCAATATTCAATGGTTCCCTACATTCATACAGAAACGTAAAAGCACGGCTCATCACATCTTCAGCGGGCAAATCTGGAATCCAGATTATAAACTCATCACTGCGGTACCGATACAGCCTGGAATGCGCACCGGAAATCTGCCGTAAGCGCTGAGAAAATGCTTTTAATAATTTGTCTCCCATATCATGACCCAGGGCATCATTGATTTCCCTGAAACGGTCAAGGTCAAGAAACATCAATGCGCCTTCCTTATCGTGTATATCCAGGCTGGTGAGCAATGCATTGCGGTTATATAGCTTGGTAAGATTATCAATCAGTGCCATTTTCTCGAGACTTCGATTGGCTGACTCGAAGCGCCGGGCAATAAAAGCAGACATGATCAGCGCTGACCAAACCGATAACCAGAAGGTGAGAAATGCAGCAACGGATAGTCGACTGATCACACGATCGGAAATTTTTTCCATATCTACCGAACGCCATATTACGGTAAGAGGTTTACCTGAAGATAACACTGAACTGTGCACGTAATATTCATCACCACCCTCGTTAAAAAAACCGGTCTGTTTTAGTGGCTGCAAGTAGGTTTGCGGCGCGAGGCGTTCATCCCGATAAAGCTCCTGGTTATTAAGCTCAATGATGAGAATGTCTTCAGCTAAAAGAGAAAGGTCACGGGGGACCAGCGAAACTGAGTCATTGGGTTCTTCATCACTGATGATCGGCGCTAGAAGCGTCTGCACGTCACTATACTGGTCGGCGAAGGCCTGCCGCTCAAGATCTCTCTCCATTTCCACCAGAAGATTATAACCGACATAACAAAAAATACTGATAACCAGCAGTGACAGAAGAATTGAGCTTAACAAAAGCCGCTTCCTCAGCGCGCTGTCACTTTTTACCAGTTCTAGATGATCGGGCATAAGTTTGCTTACCGGTTAAACTGTGTCTGACCCAATACCCCAAGGGTATCAGCGCACTTACAGGGAGGCGGATTGGTCATCAGGTTACAAAATATTACCCGAAACGAGTGACGATGCAGAATAAGCGAGCTATCAGCGTTCATTGTACGCCCTTTGCTTTTTATTATTGTTATATGCTTTTATCGTATGTTTATAACGTCATTTGAGCGCATATTCAATTGTTATCCGCAATCGTCATACGTGTACCTGGCATTTGCATTGACTGAAACCGTAGCTCGCCAATAAATGCTCTTGCCGCCGGGCCCAGCCTGTCACCATCACTGAAACTTAAGTTGAGCAGTGCACTTCGACGCCCTCCTTTAGGCAATGCCAGTGGCGCTAGTCGGTTGTTCGCAAGACTATTCTGTATCATTGCAACAGGCAGCCAGGCATAGCCGAGTCCGCGTTCTAACATATCAATTGAGGTGCGGCTATGAGACACGGTCCAGCGTTGCTCAGCGCCCAGCCATCCAGCGTCAGTACGTCGTTCTGTTGAACTGTCTCTAACCACAATCTGTCGGTGAGACTTCAAATCCTCAACACTGATATCGCGACCTAAATGATGAAGGGGGTGCTCAGGATGAGCGACAAGCAGTAAATCAATTTCACACAACTCTTCACTGAAGCCATTGTGTAAAGGGAATGGAGATATGGCAATATCCACATCCCCCTGCTGCATTAAATCATTGGCGCCAGAAAGCACCGTCTCCATTATTTCGATGCGCAGTAATGGGTATTCTTCTGAAACCGCAGATAATGCCCGGTAAAGCATTTCTGCCGGCATAATGATATCCACCGCAACTTTTAACTGTGTTTCCACACCATGTTGTAAACTGGCTGCTACTGCTTCAAGTTTTTGCGCCTCTTCCAATAGAAAACTAGCCCGGCGCAACATCAGGCTACCAGCATCAGTGAGTTTTACGCGCCGCCCGTCGTTTTCAAACAATGTTACGCCCAACGCCGCTTCCAGTTTATGTACCGCGTGGTGAACAGTAGACTGGCTTTTGTGGACCCGTTGGGCTGCCTGGTTAAAGCCGCCCGCGTCAACTACGGCTTTAAACATGCGCCATTGTTCAAGCGTTGCTTTTAACATGCTTACCTACCATGTATGAGACATAGCAATAAATAATGCCTTCATTCATGAGGTTTTTCCATCTTCAGCATTTTCCTGTTAAGGGTTAAACGCCTTTTGTATATCTTTAATATCGCTAATCAGGGCGGTTACATTGGTATAGCCCATAGCGATCAGCTGTTCGCCAGCCAGACGCGCACGAACACCACTGGCGCAATGAAGATAAAGTGGCTTATCCGGGTTTTTGAATTGGTCAAGGGCTTTCATTTCAAGCACACCACGGGGGATCGTGTAAGAGGCCGGTACAGGCGAATCCGCCAATTCGGAAGGCTCTCTGACATCGATCAGCGCGCCCTTATTTTCTGCTAATTCTTTTCTGGCTTCTTCTGCGGTCACTGTCCGTAGTGTTTCGGGTAATGCTTCTAACCTTTCCTGAATACTCTTTAACATACTTCCTCCTAAGCCTGATTAAAATGTACTAACAGTTATAAGAAAACATTAATATGATCAGAGGTTAAGCAAAAACAACACTGTTATCTTTAGATAGCAGTATTTGTGCGACAAATGCACTTGTACAACTTCTATACTTCGCGTTTCAATAAACCTTTAACCAAACACAGCGTTGTCTGAATGTCTGCTACTATCGAAACACCTAACAATGATGTTATTTCAGAGTACGTCAATGAAGCAGAGCAATTCTTTAAATTGCTCGCGAACAAGACGCGTCTCACCGTATTGTATTCTCTTAAAGACCAGGAACTGTCTGTCTCTGACCTGCTTACTCGGATTAATGTAACTCAGCCTGTACTGTCTCAGCATCTTGCTTTATTACGCGAGGCAAGAGTAGTCGCTACCCGTCGCGAAGGTCAGGTGATTTTTTACCGCCTCACCGACGATCGGGTACTGCAAACTATCCGCCTCATGAATGCATTTTTTAATGAATCCACCGATTAATTATCATACAAGTTTAGCGGGATCCAACAGCGATTTTAGTTCTTTTTCTTCCAGGGACGTCATCTCTTTAGCTACATCCAGGATGTCCCGCTTTTCATCATAGGCACGCATAGCTATTTCCGTGCCTTTCTCGTAACCAATTTTCTGGTTTAAAGCGGTAACCAGAATGGGATTTTTCGAGAGTATTTTCTTAAGATTGTCTTCATTGACCGAGAAGGTCTGAATCGCTTTATCGCTCAAATGGGAACAAGCGTTGCTCAATAATTCGATGCTTAAGAGTAAATTCTGTCCAATAAGCGGAAGCATGACGTTAAGTTGAAAATTACCGGACTGTCCTGCCACCGTAATTGCGGTGTGATAGCCCATCACCTGCGCACATGCCATCGTTACAGCTTCTGGAATAACCGGATTCACCTTACCAGGCATTATAGAACTACCGGCTTGTAATTTAGGCATCTCAATTTCAGCTAAACCTGCCAGCGGTCCACTGTTCATCCAGCGCAGATCGTTGCTGATTTTCATCATAGAAGCAGCCAGCACATTCAACTGTCCGGCAAGTTCTACCGCGGTGTCTTGAGCAGAAATAGAGGCAAAATGATTATCGGTTACGGAAAACGAAATATCTAACTGCCGACTCAGCGCGGCGCAAACTCTCCCTCCAAACTCTTCATGTGTATTGATACCCGTACCGACCGCGGTACCACCGATGGCAAGACGACTAAGACGGACCTGGGTATCTTCCAGCCGCTGCAGGTTTTGCAAAAGCTGGGCACGCCAGCCGGACAATTCCTGGCTAAGTTTGACGGGCATAGCGTCCATTAAATGCGTACGACCGGTTTTGATGACGTGGTCGAAATCTTTCATGCGCTGTTCAATATGTGAAGCTAGCTCGCTGACCGCCGGAAGCAGGGTATTTTGTACCTGAATTGCCGCACTGACATGCACAGTTGTGGGAATAACGTCGTTGGAACTTTGACCCATATTGACATCATCATTAGGGTGTATGGTTTTACCGGCGAACTGGCTGGCCAGCGTTGCTATTACCTCATTGGCATTCATATTAGTGCTGGTGCCAGAACCGGTTTGGTATACATCTACCGGAAACTGTTCATCATGTTCACCAGCAGCAACCTGCATGGCCGCTTTGACAATTGCGTCAGCGGCATCGTCATCAAGCTTGCCAAGCTCTTGATTGGCAGTAGCGCAGGCCGCTTTCACATAACCTAGAGCATGGATAAAGGGCGCAGGCATACCTGTATGGCTTATCTTAAAGTTATCGACGGCCAGCGCTGTTTGTTTCTGATATAGCTTAGATGTCATAAAATTATTCCGCCTCCAGCAAAATTGATTCGAGATAGCCGGCATCGCCGACCTTATCCATGTCAATTTCCGGCTTATCCATTAACTGGTCGCGGGTAAGATTGACATGCAATTTATGACTGGACCAATCGATAGTGTCGATATCTTTGGGGGCAATCGCCAGTTTTTTCCCGCCGGGAAGCCAGTTGTTGGTGTCAATAACTAATAACCTAAGCGACCAACTGGAATGGTCAAAAATGAAATCGGTAATATGACCGACGTCCTCATCCAGTGTAGCCACGTCATAGCCATGGACTTCATTGCATGAGCGAAGGTGATTAGTGGTTTCTTTAGGCTCTTCAACAATGGCTTTTTCCATTTCCTTATCGGCCAGCTCGGTAGGATGAGCAAAATCGCCCCAGGCACCCGGACCAATCCAGTAATAGCCGTAGCCGAAGTATGTCGACAACGTTTCCTCGTATTCTCTGGAAAGGGGTTTATGCTCGTCAATGGAAGGACTGTCTTTGAGCTCTTGTGAAGACATATTAATAGCCAGCCATTGTTCATCGGTATCGACTTTGGATACTGAAATTGGTGAAATAACCACCTTGCGGCTCATGGGTAGCCAGCTGTTAGTATCAGCGACCAGATAACGAACCACAAAATCCTGGTCGTCGAAAAGAATGTCTTTGCAGCCGCCTATATCACCGTCTGTTGCGTGTATTGAGTAATTAGTAACCTGTTTGTGTGAAATCATTGCTTCGATCCTCCTGGTGGCTATGCGCCAAAACTAAACTGCGGCGCCTGAAGCGACTTAAGATTGAATTCGTCAGGGGCTGGCACAAGGATCACCGGCGCGGTGGAATAGGGCAGGAGTGAATGTCAATTAAACGCGGTTACTACTGCGTCACAATGGGATTGCGAACAAGCATTAAAAAGGCGATTATCAAATCGCCTTAAATATAAAATTCAGTACAACTAGCCAGCTACATCGTATTCTTCACTGACATAATCGTCATCATAGTCAGCCTGATTACTGGCCGAACTGTGCAGAGTATAAAAATTGCGCTTGCCCCGCGCCAGCTGAACATATTTTTGCCAGGCTTTTTCCAGCGTTGTCTGAGCTGCTGCCTTACCCTGTACAAAATCTACGAATTGTTTTTCGTCCTGACTTTGGGGGGACAACTCCTGCTTTTCAAGCGCCAGCAACGTTGTACCATACCGAGACAATAAATCGGCTTCACAAATACTAAAATCACCAGATTTCCTGAAGCCATAAGGAAATTTGGCTCTATCCATAAAAGGTTTAGGTGAAATGCGGATGTCGGGCGTTTTCATAGTCGTCTCACATGAAGGTAATCATCAGCGAACTTTTAGGCCAATTTAGGCAAAAAATGAAACAAAATATTTTGCTCTTAGAGAACAAAATTTTTGGTTGTTGAAGAAGCTTATTTATCGCCAGAATGCGGCCTTGTGAAAATAAAGGTGATTCTGGCGATTAGCGACCTGATGAGGATAGTGAAAGATGTAGGGCGCTATTTGTCAGCGCTAATATTTATTGTCGTAACGACAATAAATATTTGTTTTAAATTTGAACAGCAACACACATAATAAAGTTGTTAGCCATTAATTATTCTATGAGACTGTAATGAGTAAAGACTATCGTCACCAGCGGGAAGAATGGGACTCGGTAGAGAATGAAGACCATTCTGGTAAAAAGAAAGGCGGACGTCGCCATCCTGACACTGAGCGCCAGCGGCGTGATGAACTCAGACGGGAGAAGCAGAAAAGACTATACCAGGAAAGCTTTTAAACCCCTGAGTAATTTTTATAGCGTTAATCTTTGTCCTTCGGTTTACAAAGCACCCTATCTGTGACAGCTTTACGAACAGATTATTTTACTGTTCGTAAAGCATGGATATACGCTTTTTATCTACCTTCATTGAAGTTGCCAACACGCGCCATTTTGGCAAAGCCGCTGAAAATCTGTTCCTTACCCAATCAGCGGTGAGCGCGCGCATTAAATTACTTGAAGAATACTTCCAGACCACGTTATTTGTGCGTCATCGCAACAGTATCCAATTGACGCCGGCGGGAGAGAAGTTGCTCCCGTTTGCTCATCAGCTCAGTGATACGTTAAAAGATGCCAAGCGCGAGCTCCAGTTGCAATCCGGGGAATATGTGGTATGCGGGGCTACACAGCTGGCAAGTGAGCTTCAGCTTGGCGCAACGTTATCTAAAATTCATGAGTATTTTCCCGATTGGTCAGTCAAAGCAGAGATTCTGACGTTGGATAATCTTTCCAGGCAGTTGCACGAAAGAGTCATCGATTTAGCTTTTTCCTCTGAGCCGCTTAAATCAGAAGATGTGATGAGTCGTCTGATCCGTACTGAAGAATTGGGACTTTACAGCGTAGGTTCCAGCGAGATTGAAGCGCACAACTATGTTGCTATTGAATGGGGGCCGAAGGTCAGGGATATTATTTGCCAGCATTACCCTCAGCTACGTGACGCCAGATTACGGACTAATTCTCTTAGACTAGGGGCCAATACGCTCTTTGAAGAGGGAGGTTGCGCTATTTTCCCCTTGAGTTTTGTTAAACAACAGCCGCAGTTTAATGCCCAGCTTATTGAATCTCTGCCACAGATAGAAGCCAACGTTTATCTCAACCACCTGAGAAGTGTAAAACGTCCCGCACTTAATGCAATGATTAATACCTTGTTCTCCTGACTACAACGTTTGTCTGATAAGTGGTGCTGATTAATCTGCAGTGCCACGCGACTAATGTGAAGCATCTCTGATTTAAACATACGGGACAAGAGTCGCTGATCCTTGCAATGGATGACAAGTAAAAATGAAACATCAGGGCAACAGCAATGCTATTATGACATAGAGAAAAATGCTGTTGTTCTGCCGGCAAATTTTAGAAACAGGAATATACTATGGCTTTAGATGAACACCCATTACTAAACGTAAGTGCAGCGCTGCGCTTGCAGGAAACGGTTGCCGGGATCAAAGAAAATCAGAAAGTCTGGATTTTAAAAGATACTGATGGCTGCGTCATGTTGAGCACTGAAGACGAAGATGGCGTTCCGGTCTGGCCGGATGCAGGTCTTGCGCTGCTTTGGGCGACCGAAGACTGGTCACAATGCGAGCCCATGGAGATATCGTTGGAAGACTGGCTGAAAAAATGGACGCCGGGTCTGATGCAGGATGAACTATGTGTGATGGTATGCCCGGTGCCCGGCGAAGATGGTGAGGTTCTGGAGCCGGACGAGCTGGCTGAAAAACTGATGTAGCTATGAAGCAGGAAAGCCACTACTTAGTGGCTTTTTTTATCCCTCAATTGAAGTAAACATGACATCTGTCTTGATTACTTCATCTGATCTAACCTTGGTTAAAATGCGTTTACTATCAGCAAGTCAACGATTATTCAGGAGTATTTATGTATACCGAGCAGCCTACCATGGAAGATTTATTTACACAGCTGGGTCTGGACTCCAGTGAGGAAGGTATGGAAGCGTTCATCCAAAAGCATAAAGGCATGAACAACAGCCGGCATATTGAAGAGGCACCATTTTGGAACGAGTCCCAGGTAGCGTTTTTAAAACAAGCTATTGATGAAGATGCGCAATGGGTAATGCTTATTGACGATCTAAATGCGCAATTGCATCACGATCCGGCTTAAGCGTAATGGATATGACTCAGCCCGGCTAAAATAACTGTTGCAACAAATTTACACACTTTCGTTCAGTTTTTATTGTTTTGTGGGCTGGGCGCAGATGTCAATTAGGGGTAGTATCGTGACAACGACAAAACGAATAAGGAACTGTAATGTCACGAAAAATAAGTTATTTAGCTGGTTCTGTCCTGCTTGCCTGCAGTATGTCAACCGCGGCTAAAGAAGGTATGTATACTCCAGAGCAACTTCCGCAAATAAGTGAAGATCTCAAGAAGACCGGATTAGAGATATCTCCCCAATCTCTTAGTGATCTTACTGAATTCCCCATGGGCGCCATCGTTTCGTTAGGCGGATGTTCAGCCTCTTTTGTTTCTGATAAAGGGTTAGCAGTAACAAACCATCATTGTGCTCGCGGTTCAGTGCAGTATAACTCTACAGCTGAGAACAATTACCTTGAAGAGGGCTTTCTGGCCAAAACCAAGGAACAGGAATTACCGGCAGCGCCAGGCACCCGCATGTACGTCACCGTCGAATTCTCTGACGTAACCGATAAAATTCTTGGGCAGCTTAGCGACGACCTCACCGGCAGAGAACGGTTTGATGCGATAGTGGATGTACAGAAAAAACTGATACAGGAGTGCGAATCGCAACCTGGCTATCGATGTTCAGTCCCTTCTTTTTATAACGGAAAAGAATATAAATTAATCAAGCAGCTGGAAATTCAGGATGTGCGCATTGCTTATGCACCTGCGGACTCAGTCGGCAAGTACGGTGGTGATGTCGATAACTGGATGTGGCCAAGGCACACCGGTGACTTTGCCTTTTATCGCGCTTATGTGAGTAAAGATGGCAAACCGGCAGCTTATGCGGAAGACAACGTACCCTATAAGCCTGAACATGTACTTAAGGTCTCAGCAGCTGGGCTGCAGGATGGAGACTTTGTCATGGCAGCCGGCTATCCAGGCTCCACGGATCGTTATGCAAGACTGGTGGCCGTTAAACACACGTTTAACTGGCTGTATCCTACGTATATTGATTTAATTGAGACCTGGATTAAGACGATTGAGGATGCCGCGCCTGAAGGCAGCGATGCGCGAATCAAATATGAATCGACATTAGCAGGGCTGAATAACTTCTTAAAAAATACTAAGGGTCAGATTGCGGGTGCGCAGCGCGTAGGCCTTGTAAAACGTCGAGAATCTCGCGAAGCATCTTTGAATGAATGGCTGGCTAACTCGGGAATGCGCGAATCTCAAATTGAAACCATTGAGCAGCTTGATGAGGTTGAGGAGCAGCAGGCTTTACTGAGCAAACAGACATTTTGGTATCGCAATATCACCCGGCCGCAATTGCTCAGCGCCGGCCAGCGTTTATATCGTAATGCAATTGAGCAACAAAAGCCTGATGAAGAACGTGAGCCGGGATACCAGGATCGCGATCAAAGTCGATTACAGGAGAGTATGCAACGCATAGAACGCCGCTTCGACCCTACAGTTGACAAAGCCGTATGGGCAACGTTCATTAACCAGTATTTACAGCAGCCTGAATCAGCACGTATAGCTGCATTCGACGATGCTCTTGGCCTGTCTGCCGATACTTCAAAAGAGCAAGTTAGTGAGATCCTGGATCGCTATTATGCGCAGACTAAAATGGACGACGCTGATTATCGCTTAGCGATGCTGGAAAAATCACCAGAAGCGTTCAAAAAAAGCAATGACCCATTTATCGCTCTGGCAGTAGCACTGTATGACATCGAAATGGAAAATGAAGATAAAGCGAAATCCTTGTCAGGTGAAGCTAAAGCGCTTTCACCCGGTTATATGCAGGCCATAATTGACTGGCAAAAATCACAGGGAAGCCTTGCTTATCCCGATGCTAACAGTACGTTACGGGTAACTTACGGTAATGTCTTAGGCGGGTCTCCCAAAGATGGTTTGATTTACGAACCTTTCACCCGTCTCCAGGGGATTGTTGAAAAAGATACCGGAGAAAGTCCATTCAATGCGCCGGAAAAACAGCTTGCGCTGATCAAAGAAAAAACGTTCGGACCTTATGAGATGCCTTCGTTGAACAGTGTACCGGTGAATTTTTTGAGTGATCTGGATTCTACCGGTGGCAACTCCGGGTCGGCAACTATGAACGGGCGAGCCGAACTTGTAGGCCTGCTGTTTGATGGCACATTTGAAAGTGTTAATTCCGACTGGGATTTTGACCCCAAAACTACCCGTACAATTCATGTGGACACCCGATATATGCTTTGGGTAATGGAATATGTTGATGGGGCAACTAACCTGATTGATGAAATGGACGTAGTAAGAGAAGAAACGAAGTAAACGTTGAATTTTACTATCAAGGCAGAGCAGTGGCTCTGCCTTTTTTTATTCATCTGGTTTGATTGGTGCTTAAAGTAACCGATGTGACCGTTACCGGATTCAAAACGTAGTAAATAAAAATAGAGGAGGTCATTATCGTAACTCATAAACCGACAGCGAGTGATTTGTGGTTTGTACCTTTAGGCGGCACAGGCGAAATTGGTATGAACATGAACCTTTATGGTCACGATGGACAGTGGCTAATGGTTGATTGTGGTGTCAGTTTTGATGAGCCCCTCACACCAGAGTATAAGGATAAATCCGATGGTCAACGATTTGATGTAGTTGCCCCCGATCCGACATTTATTGCAAGTCAGAAAGAAAATTTATGTGGCATGGTCATTACGCACGCCCATGAGGATCATGTGGGTGCGGTTCCTTATTTGTGGCAACGGCTGCGCTGCCCGATATACACCACGCCATTTACCGCCGAAGTGCTTAGACGAAAGCTGTCTGAAACCGGGCTCGCCGGGAAGGTTCCGATTATTGAAGTGGATGAAGCCAGTTTTTGCCAAGTGGGGCCATTTCAACTTGAATGGCTGGCCGTGACACATTCAATTCCAGAACCCTATGCCATTAAAATAACCACTGCACTAGGCACCATTCTACATACAGCTGACTGGAAAATTGATGCACAGCCAATCACCGGAAAACCCTTCGATGCAGCAATGTATCGTGCGTTGGGTCAGACCAATATTCTGGCCATGGTAGGTGACTCTACCAATGCACTGAAGCCGGGTTTTTCTATTTCAGAGCGAAATTGTTACGACGGGTTGCTTGCTACGATACGACCGCTTAATGGGCGGGTGGTGGTCGGATGCTTTGGTAGCAATGTTGCCAGATTGATTTCCCTGGCGCGGGTAGCCAAAAAAACAGGCCGCTATATGGCACTATATGGCCGCTCCCTCATTAATATGTACAGCATTGCCCGTAAGCTTAATCACTGGCCGGATGATTTGACGCTCATCGACCCGGCTCATGTGGGTTATTTACCTCCGCAGGAAGTGTTGGCCGTAGCTACTGGCAGTCAGGGCGAAAGGCGCGCGGCGTTAAGCAGAATGGCCCGGGATGAGCACCACCAGTTATCATTAGATAAAGGCGACACAGTTATTTTTTCCAGTATTGTTATTCCTGGGAATGAAAATAGTGTGGAAGCGCTTATACGCCAGCTTCAGGGATTAGGTGTGGACACAATCCACAGCGAAAACAGTACTCTGCCTATCCATGCCAGCGGCCATCCGGCGGCAGAAGAACTGACCCTGATGTATAATTGGGTTAGACCGCAGATAGCCATCCCAGTTCATGGTGAACCCGAGCACCTGTCAGCGCACGCGCAAATAGCCAAAACAGCAGGAGTGCGAAAGCGCTACGTAGGCCTCAATGGCGATCTTTACCAGCTTGCGCCAATCAGTGGAATACGCCGGCAGGTTATTAAGACCGGGCGTATCCCAGTCAGGGCCTGAGAAAAATCATCACCAACCAGCATAGTTACCTTCTTAAACTATGACGCTGAGCAAGCTTAGAGAATCGCTATCCGAATGGGATAATGCTCGCCTTATTTGGGATCATTACGGTATGAACTTTTAAGATGCACTGTACGTTCAGCAGGGAAAATGCTTCGTCGTGCAGCTTCGTAAGAAAATAATTATAGTAGACCTGCGATGAAAAACTGATATGCCGTTTGTTCTATTAAACGCTTTTCATTTACGCTACAGGTATGCATTATTGGTGCAAGCAAACTCATTCTTTATTATTAGCATAAAGTCGGAGTGACAGAAAAAGTCCATTTGATATAGTCAATTCATAGGATGTTTTTATCACCTGTTGTAAGGAAAACCGTGGCCAGATTTTTTTCTATAATTTGTACACTGCCCGTGCTGTCCTTGCGGGTGGGTAAAATATGGATAGTGATATTTCTGATATGTTTGTCTGGGATAAACGTGCAGAAAGTTTTTGCGGCACCGGCGATTCAAAACGCTTCCATTCCCAGCTTATCTACCCGCCAGGGTCTGAGCCAGGACACGATAAACGATATTTTAATCGATAATACCGGCTTTGTCTGGATTGCCACCCAGGGTGGCTTGGATCGATGGGACGGTCACCACCTTATTACTATTGGCGGACCAGACAACCTTCTGATTAATGCCAGTATCGAAAAGCTATTTTTGGATGCAAAAAACCGACTCTGGATCAGTACACTGCAGTCAGGTGTTTTCACCCTTGATTTGACCACTAGTCAGGTTGAGCAGCAGTTAAAGCGGCCGGGTTTAGATATCTATGACTGGGTGCAATCCGCTTCTGATTTTGCCAGTGATGAGAAAGGCTGGACCTATGTTGCACTGGACCATGAAGTTGTTCGTATGGACAGCGACTTAGTTCAGCAGGAAATAATCTACACACTGCCAGAGCGCTTACGAAATAAAGAAGAAATTATCAGATCAATTCACCTTACCCGACATTATTTGTACGTGGCGACCTCTGATGGTCTTTATGCCATGAAACGTGGAAGTGAGAAAAATGATGCCGTCAAAATAGATTACCTGAGCGATATCGCAGAAAATGTAGACAATCGAAATACAAAATTTCTATTAGTGGACACACAGCAACGCTTTTGGGTGGCAACCGTGCGCGGCCTTTTTATGACCGATCTCAACCAACTGGAAAGTGCGCTGGTTGAAAATCGTGAAACGGAGTTTTTGCAAGTAGTTCCGGACCAGAATGTTTGGGAAATGCATGTTAAAAAAGATGGTTCTTTCTGGCTGGCCACCGATAACGGTCTTCTATCCTTAGATATGAGCAGCCCCGGCAACTGGACGACCGTTCATATGCTGGAGGCGCAAAATGGTGATACACAGCTTGCTAAAGCAAAAATTAGTGTGGTAACCGAAGATAAACTCGGAACATTGTGGCTGGGCACAGATATGGGCGGTGTGATGTTGTGGACGCCACAGAATCAAAATATTACGCACATTCAAAATATTGTAGGAAGAGAAGATAGTCCCCTCACTGATAACATCATCTGGTCAATGTATCAGGATGATGAAGGGGCGTTGTGGGCAGGTACCGACAACGGCCTGACTCGTCTGGATTTAATCAGTCTTGATTCTCGAAAATTTTTAGACTATGCGGATGGGGCGGATTTCGATGCTGCCATCTCGCAAGTCTTACCGGCCGACGAGGATCATCTTTATATCGGCAATTATTCTGGTGTGCGACTCTTTGATAAACAAAGCGGTAAGCTTATGCCAGTGCCTACGCAAAATGCCGGGGATGCGGAGATAATGGCCGGCTGGATCTATGGCATGGCGCTGGATTCTCAGGGGCGGTTGTATTTCTTGTCTCATCGGTTTTATCGCTACGACTTTACAACCCGTAGTCTGGAAGAACTAAAATTTGATCATCCTAAAATAAAGCCCTCCCGTGCGTGGGCATTTTTAGGTACCTCGCAAGCCCTCAATGGAGATATGTTGTTATCTACGCAAGACGGGGTTTGGCAGTTTGATCCGGTAACACTCACTCCAGAACTGTTGTACGAGTATCAACCCACCGAAAGAACCAGTGACGCCGCAGTCACGTCCTGGACAGCAAGCGATGGTTTACTGTGGCTCGGCTTTCCTCGATTCGGACTAATTGGTATCGAGCTGGAAAGTAAACGCGTTGTAAAAAGGTTCAATAGCGATAACCTTCTAAAAACGGACATCACTTACGGGGTTCAGGCTGATGCGCAGGGCAGCCTATGGTTTAGCTCGCACCAGGGGGTGTTTCGTTTCATGCCAGATAGTCGGCTGATTTCCTCTTTTGTTTATGGCCGGGAGATCAATGTGTCGGAGTTTAATGACAATGCGTCGGTTATGCTAAATGATGGGCGTATTGCGTATGGGTCTACTGGCGGAATTGTTATTTTTGACCCTGCGGCATTAAGCGCCGGAAACGGCAGTGAGCGTGTTAAACAGCCTATGGTTATCAGTGAGGTATCACTTGATTCACGTTCTTTGGGTATGCCTATGACGAATTTAAGTCAGACCCATCTGGACCTCAATCATGATGACTTTGGTATCGAAATTCATTTTTCCTCAACCCTGGCCAGTTTTGATGCCGCTGACAATTATGTTTATGAGCTTACCCGAAATGGCAGAATGCTAAGTCAGTCGATAACCAGTCAGGGGAAAGCCGCGTTTGCATTTTTGGGGCCTGGTGATTATGTATTTAAAGTGGCGCCTACCACCGAACGATATGGATACGAAGTCACGCCGGGTAAGCTGACATTTTCCATTCCGCATCCGCCTTTTCGCTCACCTCTTGCCTATACAATTTACGTTTTGCTAATACTGACTACTTTTGTCGCCTATATGTTTTGGCGTCAGCGAGAAATTAAAAAGGTTGCCAGAACCGAGCGCCGCTTGCGGGTAATGGGTGAAGCATTCAATCAAACCCGCGACTGGGTCATCGTCTTTGATGAGCAAATGCGTCCCATGGCAGTCAATCCGTCCTTCTGTCGTGCCCTCGGACTTGCTGAAGATGAAGCTGCCGACCATGCTCTGGCTAAGCTTTACCGGCGCAACCCTGCTATCCGTGAACAACTTTATGAGCCGTTACTGGCGATGGAACCAGGTGGTTTTTTAAAACGTGAAACCACCTTTGATACTGTCGATGGCGGTCGGCATGATGTAATCATTGATACTACAGCGGTGGCAGATGACAAAAGTCCGGAAAGTATCGATTATTATCTTATGGTTTTCAGTGACGTTTCTGAGCAGAAAGAGGCTGAGCGAAAACTGGTTAAGATGGCCAGTTATGATAGTCTCACAGGGCTGCTTAACCGAAATTTGCTAGTGGACAGGTTATCTCATGCCATCGCCAACGCCACAGAAGATAGCAGTCGCGTCGCGGTATTATTTATAGATCTTGACCGCTTTAAAGGTATTAATGACAGTTTAGGCCACGAAATGGGCGATAAACTGTTAAAAGTGGTGGCTGCACGCATGGTTAGCCTTGCCAGCCAACAGGATACCGTCGCGCGATTGGGCGGTGATGAGTTTGTAATTGTGCGAGAGCGTATAGCGTGCACCAATTCATTGAGTTCGTTCGTTGCCCACCTGATAGAAACGGTTGAGACCCCTATCGCTATTGATAACGAACTTTTATGCATCTCATGTAGTATCGGAATTTCATTATACCCTGATGATTCAGCGACGCCGAGCGACCTTATAAAGCAGGCTGATGTTGCCATGTACTGCGCTAAAAAAGACGGAGTGGATGGCTTTGCTTACTTTACCGCTGAAATGAACGAGCGTGCCAAAGAGCAGATGACGTTGGAAAACCGCGTGAAGCTGGCTTATCAGGAGGGGCGTTTTTACAATCATTATCAACCTATAATGGATACTGAATCAGGTTCCATAGAAGGCATAGAGCTTTTGTTGCGATGTGATATGCCGGATGCACCAATGGTTCCCGGTGAGTTTATACCAGTGCTTGAAGAGCTTCGTTATATCGTAGACGTTACAAGGATGGCTATCGTCAGGGCGTTGGATGACCTGGCACAATGGCAGCAAAATGGTTTTCACGGCTATGTCTCTGTCAATATTTCTGCGTTGCAATTTAAAGCAGAGTTACATTTAAGTACATTGCGCACCATGATGTACCAGCGTAACCTCACTGAGCGCTCCATGAGGTTTGAAATCACCGAAGGGTTGTTGATGGAAGACAGTAAATTTGCGCAAGAACGAATCAGAGAATTCCAGGATGCAGGTTTTCTGTTTTCTCTGGATGACTTTGGTACGGGCTATTCGTCGCTGAGCTATCTGCGAAAGTTCCCGGTGGACGTACTGAAAATAGATAAAAGCTTCATTGAAGGTATTGAAAAGGATGCCCAGGCAGCAGCACTGGTAAAAACGACCATAGAACTGGCGAAAACCTTTAATATGGAATGTGTGGCAGAAGGCGTAGAAACTGAGTCACAGGCAGAAACACTGCAACTGTTTGGTTGTTATAATCACCAGGGCTTCTACTATTCAAAGCCGGTGGAGGCAGACCAGATCACTGCGATGATTCAGCAAAACTGGTCTGCTAATATTTCCCGTTAGACGGTCAGCTTTAATGGAATGGGCAGCTCATGGATTCGCTGTCCTGTGGCCGCGAATATCGCATTTGCCAGCGCCGGGGCAAAGGGTGGTGTGGGGGGCTCGCCAACGCCACCAGGTGGCGCGTTGCTGTCTACAATATGCACCTCTATATTCTTAGGAGCATGCTGAATGCGAGCGACCTGATAATTATGGAAGTTTGTCTGTGAAATTGCTCCGTCCTGGGCGCTTATCTCTCCAATGGCACAGCTCAGACCATAAATAGCGCCGCCTTCACATTGTGCTTTTACATGATCTGGATTAACCACTGTACCGGCATCAATACATATGTACGCATTGGGGATGGCCCAGTTACCGTCTTTATCAACATCGACTTCAACCACAGTGGCAACATAACTTAAAAAAGAACGGTGAGCAGCCACACCAAGATGTCGTTGCTGTTTCTTTCTGTTTTCCCAGTCTGCCATTGCTGTGGCTTTCTCAAGCACAGCCAGTAATCGGCCGGTGTCTATCGGATAATCTTCAATAGGGTCGCCATAGTTATCATATTCTGCGCCTTCCTTCGCCAAATCAATGTGCCGGGGTTTACCAATAAGCTGCTGAAGATAGGCTTTACTATCAACGCCTGCTGCATAAGCCAGCTCATCGGCAAAGGTATGAATGGCATATGCATGATAAACATTGGCCACTGAGCGAAGCCAGCCGATTCGTACATGGTTTTCGGCTTTTCCTTTTTCTAACTGTAGGTTAGGTATATCAAACGGGTTATCAATAAAACCCAGCCGCAGTTCACCGCTACTGGGTGAATTGGCTTCTGTAGAGAAGGTGCTGCTGATGGTAGGAAAAACAGTATTATGCTTCCAGGCCACCGTATTTCCCTTGCTATCTAACCCCGCCTGGATGTGCTGTGCGCTTACGGTATGGTAAAAACCGTGTTGAATATCATCCTCTCTGCGCCAAATAACCTTCACCGGCCGACCGGCCTCACGTGCCAGCCAGGCGGCCTCGGCAGCAAAGTCAGGCTTGGCTTTGCGACCAAATCCTCCGCCCAGCAATGTTACGTGAACAGTAACATTTTCCGGGGGGATTTTAAGTACTTCAGCCACAATAGCCTGCGTAGCCTGCGGGTTTTGAGTACTGGTCCATATCTCGGCAGTATCATTACTTACTTTGGCAAGAGCAGCCGGTGGCTCCATCGGTGCCTGGGCTAATAGAGGTGCATAGTAGGTTGCAGAAACTGTTTTTTGCGCTTTTTTAAGTGCCGCAGATGCATCGCCTCGCTGGCGAACAATTTCACCGTCAGCTGCAGCCGTTTCAATGAGCGTTTTCTTTTCTGCTTCAGAGTTGTAAGTATTATGCGTGTTTTTGCTCCACGTCACTACGAGTGCATCCGCCCCCTGCATCGCCGACCAGGTATTATCAGCCAGCACGGCAACGCCTCCTAAAGGAGCGAAGTTGGCCGGTGCTGAGGCGGTGGGCATCTGCAATACCTTTACGACGCCGGCAATATTTTTGGTTTGTTTATCATCAACCGACTCAGGCTGGGTAAACATAACCGGCGGACGCTGGATAACTGCATAAAGCATATTTTCAACCGCCATATCCTGGCCGAAAGTAGTGGTGCCGCTGATTATTTTTTCCATGTCTACGCTACGTACTGCTTTACCAACGTACCGCCAGTCCTGACGTGCTTTAGGCTTTACCAGTCCCTCTTCGGGTAGTGGCAAAGTGGCGGCCACCGCGACAATATCAGCAAAGTCGACACGTTTGCCGCTTGGGGTGTGAACAACCTTATGATCTTTGCATTCGCAGTCCTCCGCATTAACTTGCCAGCCTTTGGCAGCGGCCTGCTTAAGAAGTAGTGCTGCGGTGGCGCCGGCCATTTGTAACCGGGCGAGATTGCGCCTGACACTGCGTGAGCCATCTGTGTTTTGATCGCCGTATTTTTTATCGCCATCCGCTTGCAGAGTGACGACCCTTTGCCAGTCAGCATCCAGTTCATCAGCGATGATTTGGGTAATGGCGGTTTTTATCTGCTGTCCCATCTCAGAACGATGGCAGGTTATTTCTACGGTGCCATCTGCAGTAACTGCAATAAATACATTTGGCGCAAGATGCGAATCGGCGCTTTGCGCAGCTGCTACCGCAGTGGACTTGGGAAGCAGGGTGAGACCCAGCGTCAAACCTGTTCCGGTAGCCACCTGTTTGAGAAAAGCGCGTCGATAAGGCGAATGTGTTGTCATGCTTTTTCACTCCCGGCTGCCGCCTTAATGGCTTTCTTAATTCGAGGGTAGGTACCACAACGGCATATATTTCCTGACATAGACTGCTCAATTTCCTCGTCAGTAGGACTGGGATTAGCGGAAAGCAACGCGGCCGCCTGCATCATTTGACCGCTCTGGCAATAACCACACTGAGGAACATCATTTTCGGCCCATGCAATTTGTACCGGATGGGCGTTTTTCTCGTCCAGACCTTCGATGGTGGTGATACGTTTGTCCGCCACTGCCGCCATAGGAAGTCGACACGAACGGGTGGCATCGCCGTCAATGTGAACTGTACAGGCACCGCACAATGCCATGCCGCACCCGTATTTGGTACCGGTCAAGCCGGCAGCATCGCGTAAGTACCACAATAATGGCATTTGTGGGTCGCCTGAGTAACTTTGCGTCTGGTTATTAAGGGTAAATGTGATCATAGTGATTTGCCTTGCTTGCTGATTACCTATGCGTACACCGTTTTTCCTAGAATAGCAACTTTGACAGCTTTTCGGGATGAGGATAAATCCTCAATGATAGATAAAGCTTATTCAGTAATATATAAAGGAATTATGCGAATCTGCTTGAGTGATAAAACCTGCTTATTATATATTTGTAAAAATTGCGTAAATAACGTTACACGAAAAAGGAATGCTTATGCCTCTGGATCTCGCTAATGAAACCATTACCGATGTGAACGAAACACCGGTAACAATGCTTTACAAATGGGAGCGCGAGCGGCCGGATGAAGTATTCTTAAATCAGCCCCGTGACGGGCAAATGGATACTTATACATGGCGGCGGGTGGCTGCAGAAGCGCGTTGTGTGGCAGCGCGACTAAACAGTATGAATTTGGCGCCAAACAGTCGTATTGCCATTTTTGCAAAAAATAGTGCGGAGTGGTTCATCTGCGACCTGGGTATAATGATGGCCGGTCATGTGTCGGTGCCAATTTTCGGGTCGGCCGGAAAAAATACCATTGAGTACGTGCTTCGCCATGCTGATGTCAAGTTGGTTTTTGTGGGTAAACTCGATAATCCGGAAGAGCAGATCCCGGCAATACCTGAGCATTATCACACCGTATATTTCCCCTATGACGGCATTAGCGGCACTCAGTCCTGGCAAGACTTTCTTGATTGTGAACCGATGAGTTCTTCGCCAGAACCCAATCCCGGTTCAATGATGACCATTATTTATACCTCCGGCAGCACTGGTCAGCCCAAAGGCGTGGTGCACACCTACCAGACGATTTGCTGGGCAGCAAAAAACTCACTAATTCCATTGTCAGTGGTTCATAGTGATCGACTGATGAGTTACCTGCCGCTGGCCCATATTACTGAACGTGTGTTGGTCGAACTGGCTGCCTTTTATTCAGCGCCACAGATTTATTTTGTTGAATCGCTGGAGACTTTTCAGCGCGATGTACAAACCTGTGAACCTACCTTATTTATATCAGTGCCCAGATTATGGACTAAGTTTCAGATGGGGGTGCTGGCAAAAATCCCTCAAAAGCGTCTTAACTTTCTACTTTCAGTGCCTGTTGTTAAAGGCCTCATTGCAAAAAAAATCAGACAGGGGCTGGGCTTAGATAAAGCACGCTTTTGGGCAAGTGGGTCTGCGCCGCTGGCCCCGGCAGTTATTCGCTGGTTTCATTCCATAGGTATAAATATTTCCGAAGGCTGGGGGATGACAGAAAACAGCGCTTACGGCACCGCCAGCCTGCCGTTTCGCGAAGATAAAATCGGGACAATTGGTAAAGCGTATGATGGTGTTGATATCCGAATCTCCGATGACAGCGAAATTCAGGTAAAATCACCATGTAACATGATCGAGTATTATTTGGAGCCCGAAAAAACACTCGAAGCCATGACTACCGACGGGTATCTGAAAACGGGTGACAAAGGCGCTATGGATAGTGAAGGATTTATTCGCATCACGGGCAGATTAAAAGACATTTTTAAAACCGAAAAAGGCAAATATGTCACCCCTGCGCCTATCGAGGCCGCGTTCATGGAAAACCCGCTTATCGAGCAGGTTTGTGTAACCGGAACGAATTTACCCCAGCCTATCGCGCTTTTAGTACTTAGTGAATCTGCTGAAAACCAGGACAGAGGGGATGTTGAAAGTTCACTCAAAACTACGTTGGAACAGATTAATCGCGAACTGGAAAGTCATCAGCGCGTTGACCACGTGGTGGTACTGGATGAGCCGTGGACGATAGAAAACGGATTGTTAACGCCGACGCTGAAAGTTAAACGCCATGTGCTTGAATCGCGCTACGAAGACCTTATACAAGCAAGATTTGACAGCAAAGTAGAATTTATCGATATGTAAGAGCCTGACCGGATTATTGTTTTGTTTTAACCTGGAGTAATGCATGAATGTGTATTAGTCTGTATAAATAATAACCACTCAGGTTCGTACTCATGAAATCAATTACAGTGGCGGTGTTGGGATGGTGCGTAATGACAGCACCTGGTTTTGCAACGGGCAGTTTTGAACAATCGGCGCAAAATTTGTGCGGTAAAATTCAACAATGCGCCTATAAGGAAATGGGCACCCAGGAAAACATCACGCCACAGATCCGAAGCATGATTGAAGGTGTCGTTGATTCTATGTGCGACCAGTACCTGGCACAAACAAATGCCGTGCAGCCAGGTGAAGCCCAACAAGCGGCGGTCGCGTGTCTTGATTCGCTGGCGGCGTTAAGTTGTGAGGTTTTACAAAGTGGCCAGCCGGCTACCGATGCATGCAACAAATTTGAGACAATGGCAGAAAAGTACAGCCAGTAAACTCAGGCCGGCGGCCGCTGACCCGGGTAACTGCTAATTTATGCAGGGTAGCGAAGACGCAGCCCTTCATAAACGTTGTCAGAGTAATCATCACTGTGCATATCAAGGGTTTGTAATACTTCTACCAGGTGTTCGTTATCTTCACGATCCTGCCAAACCTTAGTGTATGTGCCGTCTTTATAACCATGATCCTGACGGAAAAAGTTGAGAACATTTTTACCCACATATTGACGATACAGCTCGTCTGAGGACAGTTCGCACTGCGAGGCAATAAACACAAACAGCGGCACGCTAAAGCGTTTTGCCGCGCACAGACCTGCCATCAGCTCCAGATTTTCCAGTAAAGTCTGTTGGCTGAATTGATATGTTTTACCATCAAAGCTTACGCTGGTGACAGATTGCGCCAATTCTTCAGACAGATCTGCGGCGGATTGATCGATATCACCGTTATACCGGATGATGATATCTGACAACGCAAAGTGCCAGATATCTACCAGCTCCATTTGCAACTGGGCAATATCCTTATTCTGGGCCTTCCACCATTTCCAGCCATGATGTTCAATAGCTTCTACCGACTCGACCATCGCTGCCCGTAAAAACCCATATCCGGCATTTAGCCATTCAGGATTGACCCTGGTATTCATTTTATCCTGAAGTGTGAGCATCGTTGCGATTTGTGGTTGTGACAGCATGATAATTTTCCTGATTTATAACTTTCGCAATTGTACCTAACCCCGCCAGGCCTTAAAAGCGAGATCTTATGCGATAATCAATTCAAATGCGCCAGACTGGTGCGCCATGCACCATAATGTTTGCATTATTCCGCCAAGAAATTGTATTTAATTTTTAAGTGTATGATTTTAAATTATTTATAAGTTGTATCTCGCGAGAGTGCGCTGGCATAGTTTCTGAATAAGCTATTGTGTTATCTGAGTAACATCACAACGCAGACGGTGGTGGCATGCCAGGCAACGTGCCATTACCGTGTTGTGATGCTAATCGTAACTCTGCCCGTACAAATTTTTCGTGTCCTGAGGTTTGTGCGGGCTTTTTTTATCTGCCTGGATGTCATGATTTAAATGCCTTACTATGGCAGAAAAACCAAAAAGACATTTCAATTGCTTGCCCTTTATCCCTCAAATAAACTTGAACATTTAAGCTATTTACTTAGTGCTTTGCTTCAGCAGCAGCCAGGGCCGGTGCTACAGCCAGAAACGATTCTGGTGGAAAGTCCTGGCATGCAACATTGGCTGAATATGCAGTTTGCCCGTCAGCAGGGCATTGCTATGAATTTCCAATTTCCGCTACCCACCCGATTCATGTGGAATACGGCCCGCGCAGTGCTTGGCGAGGATAAGGTGCCGCAGCAGTCTGCTTACCGGCGTGAGGTGCTGGTGTGGCGTATTGACCGGCTGATACAAAGCGACAGTTTTTGTAACTTACCGCAGGCAGAACCGGTGTGTCGCTACTGGCAGCACGTAGAGTCAGTAGAGGAGCAGGGCGCCCGACGGTTGCAGTTTGCAGTCGCCCTGGCGGATGTACTCGAACAGTATCAACTTTACCGGCCCCAATGGCTGTTTAACTGGGAAGCAGGGGAGACTAACTGTCAGGACAGTGAGGAAGAGAGGTGGCAGGCGGAAATATGGCGGATGTTGGTTGCAGAAACGCCAATGCACCCGGCCAGACTCCACCAGGAGGCCGTTGAAGCACTGCATTCAAAGGGCTGTGATAATCTGCCACCAAGAGTTATCGTGTTCGCTATCAATACGATGGCACCTCAGCTGGTGCAATTTTTTGATGCGCTGGCTCATCATACCGATATTCATATTTTTCATCTAAACCCGTCAGTAAGTTACTGGGGTGAGGCAAAAAGTGATCGCGAGCGCGCCCGAATACTGCGGGAGCAGGGCATTGCGCAGTGGCGGGATAATACGCTGGATAACCCTTTACTGGGTAACTTGGGTCAGCAGGGTCGCGACCTGTTTAATTTGCTTACAGATTTAGAAACATTTGAAGTCAGCGCGTTTGATACCGATCCGCCGCAGGAGCAGGGACAAACAACGAATTTGCTGCATCAGATTCATCAGGACATTTTGCATGGTCAGTCTCCCGACGGTAGCTTTGCAGCTGCTGAATCGGACGACAGCGTGCTGGTGGTAAGTGCTCATAGCGCGCTTCGTGAGGTACAGGGATTACATGATAATCTGTTGTACCTGATGCAACAGGATCCGTCTATCACACCGTCGGATGTTGTGGTTATGTGCCCGGCGATTGAAGATTATGCACCGTTAATTGATGCGGTTTTTCATCGGGTAGGAACGGCGTCGCCGCAACGGCAGACCCCGCCGCGTATTGTTTGCTCCATTGCCGACCGTTCTCCGCTGGATGCCGATCCGCTTATAGCAGCTTTTATCAGCCTGTTAAGTCTGCCAGACAGCCGGTTTGAAGTGACCAAAATCATGGATTATTTGCGCCTTGATGCGATTAGAACAAAGTTTGATATGCATCCTGATGACCTGGATTTAATGCAGTTCTGGCTGGAACAAGCGCATGTTCACTGGGGTGTGGATGCCGAACACAAAAAACAGGTTACAGAAAATGCGGCCACGCAGTCTATGTTCAGTTGGTACTGGGGACTGGAGCGGCTATTGGTTGGTATGGCACTCAACGATGAAGCACAATTGACCGCAGATATGCTTAGTGTACCTCACGTGGAAGGTCAGCAGAGTATTGTGCTGGGCAAACTTATTGCCCTGATTGAACGGCTCCGGCATTTTGCCCGGCACATGACAACATACCGAAGCGCTGAGCAATGGCACACTTTTCTTACCGAGCTCAGGCAAGCCTGTTTTACCCCATCGGCTGACCAGATCGACAGCTGGGAGAGTATCGGTAAGGCAACGTCTGATCTTGCAGCCCACTGCGCTGAAGCTGGCTACACAGGCATGCTGTCCCTAAGACAGATCAGAGATATTCTTATTCGCCGCTTTTCTTCACCGGATGCCGGCAATCACTTTTTAACCGGGCAGGTCACATTCTGTTCTATGCTGCCTATGCGCAGTATTCCTTTTCGGGTAGTTTGTATTCTGGGCCTCAACGATGGCGATTTTCCGCGCCAGGCAACCCCGGTGAGTATCGATTTGATGGCTGATATGCCACGTCAGCGAGGAGATCGTTCCCGTCGTCTGGAGGATCGTTACCTGTTTCTGGAAGCCATTATTTCAGCGCGTTCACATCTGTATCTGAGTTATCAGGCGAATAGTGCGCAGGATAACAGTGAGCGCCAACCCAGCCTTGTCTTGCAGGAGTTATTAAGGATGCTCACTGCCGGATATAACTTCGACCAACATCATATTAAGCGATTATCTTTACATCCATTTAGCGTTTCTGCATTTAACCGCAGCCGGCCAGGATTTGAGCAGGGCTGGTTGCGTCTGGCGCAGGCTATTGTCGGTGATACTGGCCAAAAAGTTGAGCCAATCCAACCGCTGGACGCAGCCAGGGTGCCGGAGCAGCTTGATGCGGCCGGGCTGGCCCGCTGTTTATGTCAGCCGTTACGCTATTTCGCCAGTCAGCAACTGGGGCTTTATCTTGATAGCGAGGCGCCGGTATTAAATGACGCCGAGCCTTTTGGTGAAAGTGCGCTGACCCGTTACCAGATGCTTCATTCTCTGGTCGGACAAAGCCTGGAACAGGCATCGACAGAACCGCTGCTTGATGCTGCCAGACGCAGCGGTGAGCTACCCGCTACACCTCTTACCGATACATTACTGGATAATTATCTTGCTGGCACGCAACTGCTGACAGAAGCGATAGACTGGCCATCTGGTAAGTTGCAGGAAATGCAATTTTCATCCTCGGCTGGTGATATTGCTACCACGGCTCAGGTAACTGATAACAAACTGATGCAGTGGCACTGCGGCAGTCAGAATACCAAACGTAAGCTTGAGCAGTTTCTAAGCCTGTTGATTTTCAACGCAGCCGGTGTCGTGCTACCTCTTGAAGTTTGTTTTCTGACCTGGCCGGGGGGGCAACCTGTCCCCAGAAAGGCGATATTGAGCCCGTTAGAACCCGATGCCGCCAAAGACCTGCTTAATATGTATGCAGATATCTTTCAACAGATAAATCAGGCGCCGGTACCTTGTTATGCCGATGTGGCTATCACCATGATTAAAAAAGCCAAAACAGTGACACTCAAGGAGTGGGCGCAGGATAGCGATGCGCGGTTTGAGTGGCAGAAACTGTGGCAGGGCAGTGTGGCTGCTCCGGGCATTAAAGATGATGCGTATGCGCGCTGGTTCTATCCCGCAGGTATAGAGTTGGCAGATCTGCCCCTTGAGCAAATGGAAACGCTTTTCCGCCCCATGCACAATAATTATAAAGAGAAGAAAGTATGAGCGAAACGGACCCCAATCGCAGCCAGCCGCTGGATGTAGTGACTTTGCCGTTACAGGGCCGCCATCTCATCGAAGCCAGTGCCGGTACCGGCAAAACCTTTAATATCACCCGGCTTTATCTACGGCTTTTGCTGGAAAAGAAGCTTAATGTACAACAAATCCTGGTAATGACATTTACCAATGCCGCAACAGAAGAAATTCGGGGCCGCATTGCTCAAACGCTCGATCAGGCACTACAATACTGGCAGGCGAAACGAACCGATCAGCCTGTAACTGAGGATCCGGTCTTTAGTCGTCTGTATGACCATCATCCTGGTGAAGAGGCCGAACACGTTTTACAAGCCGCGCTACTTGAGCTTGACGATGCCTCGGTATATACCATTCATGGTTTTTGCAACCGAATCCTGGGCGAGCTGGCTTTCTCGGGTGGCGCGGCAATGAAACTGGTGCTGCAAACAGACACCCGAGAGCTGTATCTGCAGGCCACACGCGACTGGATCCGCAGACAATCAGATGCGCCTGAGGCATACAGGTTATTAGCTGCGGCAGGTTGGCATATTCCCACCCAATTTCTGGCTACGTTTGAGCGCTCCATCCGCAGTGGCCTGGTTCCGACTGTTGTCACAGAACAGCAGATTGAAGACGCCACCGCAGCTGCCTTAAAAGAGCATGAAAAGTCACTCGCGCCTGCTTTTGCAGATGTGCTGAGTGAACTTAGTAGCCACTATTCGATGCTTGCCCAAGCATTAATCGATAACGATAAAGATGTTGCGCTGCGGGAACAGCAATATGCTGAAATTATAAAGTGGCTAACGGACGCAAAATTAACGCTGGCGCCCGCCGAGTTAGGAAAATTTACCCATGGCAACCGGATGCGGGGCAAAGATGAGGTAAAAACCCTGCTGGCGCCTTTAAAAGAGTTAAGTGCAACCGTAAAATCGAAAATCGAGTCAGTGACAAAGCAGCAAACCAGTCAGCGCGAACTGGCGCCCTCCCTTGTAGTAGCGGCACAAGCTTTCAGTTTTATTCGGGCACATGTCGCCCGGCAAAAAGCCCAGCAGGGTATTGTGGATTTTGATGATCTGATAAGCATACTGGCTGAGCAGGTTGATAAGCCTGATACGGACCTTGCCCGGGCACTCAGAAAAAAATTTCCCGCTGCGCTCATAGATGAGTTTCAGGATACTGATGCCAGTCAGTATCAAATTCTTTCCAATGTTTATATACCCGGCAGTGACAATGAAATACTTTTGATGATAGGTGATCCCAAGCAGGCAATATACGGGTTTCGTGGCGGTGATATTTTTACTTACCTGGAAGCCGGTAAAAGCGCAGACTACCGCTGGATGATGGACACTAACTATCGCTCTGTGGCGGGAATGGTAAATAGCTATAACCGGCTTTTTTATGGTGCACCTTTAACCAAAACGGCAGCGCCTGTGTTTGGCTTCGGTATCCACTATGAGCCGGTCAAAGCCTCACCTTACGCAAAAGCAAACAGCATGCTATTGGCCGATCCGGCCACCGACAGGGCGCCCCTTACCTATGCAATACTTGATCGTGATGATCAGGATGACCCACCAGCTAAAGGTGTATTGCAACAACAGCTTGCCAACTGGATCGCTCAGGAGATTGTGCGACTGCTGGACGAGGCCACATTAGGAAACGACGCGCTTGCGCCACAGGATATCGCTGTGTTAGTCAGAAGTAATCATGAAGCCAGTGTTGTTCAAAACGCGCTTAAAAAAGCGGGGCTGGCATCTGTATTTCTAAGTAACCGTGAAAATCTGTTTGCCGCCAGTGAAGCGCAGGATCTTTATCGGGTACTTGATGGAATCTGGCATCCTGGTGATCACAGCCGGTTATGCGCAGCCCTTAGCAGCCCCTTGTTTGGCCTGTCCCATCAGACATTGGTGGATTTGCTGTATCATGAAAATGACCAGCTTTGGGAAACGGTGATGGACAAGGTCAGCCTGCTTCGCAGAATGTGGCAACAACGCGGCTGCATGACGTTGATCCTGTTTTTGCTAGAAGATAGTTTTCACGCAAACGGTGACGATCTTGAACGTAAACTGACTAACTACCTTCACCTGGCTGAAGTTCTGGAGCGTGAAGCGGCAACCCGGGCCCAACCGGAACAGTTGCTTATCTGGCTTCACCGACAGATAAGCGAGCCGGCGTTTGCTGATGAACACATTCAGCGGCTGGAAAGTGATGCACACCTTATTCAGCTAATTACCCAACATGGGGCCAAAGGGCTCGAATACCCGGTGGTATTTATTCCTTTTGCCAGTGACTACCGGGACCCGGTAAAAGTCGGTAACCGACCGGTTCAGCTCTTTCGTTATTACGATGACCAGACGCAGGCGCTGACTCTGCAATTCGGCGCCACTGAGCAGGCCACAAAGCGGGTCACTGAAGAAGCTGATGCCGAAGCAATGCGGTTATTGTATGTGGCTATTACCCGTGCTGCCCATCGCTGCTACCTGGGTATCGCACCATTTGATAATCATCACAAATCCCCGTTAGCCCGTGCCGTGGGCCTTGATGAAAATGGCACCTGGCAGCAGGCAGTCAACGATGTTGCTAACGAAGCCGACACGGATACATGTTACATAGACGTTGCAGCTGCCGATAATAATAAATATGCAGCAAACACCAGCCAGGCGTTGCCTGCACTGTCTGTAGATACCTTTACCGGAAAAGCCAGTGAAGCATGGCGGCTCTATTCATTTTCTGCCATGGCGCGAAAAGACCGTGTGGTAAACCAGCAGCGACGAGAACTGGAATGGTCAGAGAATACTACTGCACCGCCCACCAGTCAGGCGATGCGCTTTAGTTTCCAAAAGGGCGCTGCGGCAGGTAACCTGCTGCACGACATTCTCGAACTTATTGATTTTGAACAGCCCGACTGGCATGACAAAACGCATAATTCGGTGACGCAGATGGTGCAGCTGTTCGGTCTGGATACGCCTCAAAGCGAAGCACTTTACGCATGGCTGGATGAAGTGCTTTTGACCCCACTGAATGATGACGGCTTGTCCTTAGCCAGCCTGACGCGTTGCGCGACACTGCGGGAGGCTGAGTTTTATTTTCCCATGAGCGGCGTGAGCCAACAGGCGTTGAATCAATTTCTGGCTGATTATCGAAAAGAACAGGACCACAATGCTCAATTTTTTCCAGCCTTTGACACCCACCAGTTAGAAGGCATGATGCATGGTTTCATTGATCTAATCTTTGAGCATGATGGCCGCTATTTTGTGGCTGATTATAAGTCCACCTACCTGGGCGAAAATTATCAGCATTATTTACCCGAAGCACTGCGGTTTAATAATCAACAGCATTTATATGATTTGCAGTATTTGATTTACAGTGTAGCGCTGCACCGCTATCTGCAAAATCACTTGCCTGGATACACCCCGCAGACGCACTTTGGCGGTGTTTACTATCTTTATCTTCGGGGTATGCATCCGGATAATCTGGCGCAACAAGGCGTCTACTTCACCCGGTTGTCACCGTCAAACCTGACCGCGTTGGATGCAATTTTCGCAAGTCAGAGCGTTGTCAAACCAGTCAGGGAGAAGGCGGACTGATGCAGCAAATAGTGTACAAAGAAATTTTCGAAAAACTGGCTGGCGTCGCCTTGATTGATGGATATTTTGCGTCTCAGTTTAGCGCCGACCTGGAAGAACCAGATCGCTGTGAATGGTTTATGATACTAGTGGCTTTATCCTGGCATCAGCGCCAGGGTCACACTTGTCTAGATATCAGCATATTGGCAAATAAACATCTTTTTCATGACAGTGAAGAGGCATTACCCGGCTGGCAGTTTACTGATGCTGATACATTGGCAGCATGTATTGAAAATGGCCTGCAACATTGTGCCTACCATGAGGCGATGCGGTGGTTTTCGCCGCGCTTGTATACTCTTCGCTACTGGCAGTTTGAGAGCGAAATCGCGTCTGCCTTAAAAGCCAGAATTTCGCCTGTGTTGCTTAATGAAAAGCAGTACGCGCAGCTGAGTCGAATCTGGCCGGTTTTATTTCCGCCGTCGGCGGCCAGCGAACAAGACTGGCAGCAGATAGCCACAGCGGCTGCATTGCTGCAACGTTTTACTATTATCAATGGTGGGCCGGGAACGGGGAAAACGTATACCGTAACCCGATTGCTGCTGGCCCTGCAGTGTGCCAGTAATTGTGGCTTAACCATACAGTTAGCTGCCCCGACAGGAAAAGCTGCGCAGCGCATGAATGAGTCTGTCTCAGCGGCCCTTAACCAGCTGCGGGCTGACTTGCCTGTGCAGCTTGCAGATGCGATATCTACCGATGCAGTCACTTTGCACCGGTTACTGGGAATTTCCCGCTATGGTGTGCAAGTCCGCCGAGGCAGCGCAAATCAGCTGCGCTGTGACGTTCTTATCATTGATGAAGCATCCATGATTGATGTGGCTTTGATGGCCCGGGTTTTGCGCGCCTTGCCTGAAACAGCTTCATTAATTCTGGTCGGCGATGCTGATCAGCTTCCCGCAGTCGAATCCGGTAATGTATTAGAAGCACTTATTGATGACAGTAGTTGTGAACACATCAGCCCACGACTTTTCAGGCATCTGACAACACTGTGCCCACAGTTACCAGTGCCGGACGTTGAAGATGGGGCCCGTGATTATGTCAAAACACTGCAGACAAGTCGTCGCTTTGCCGGTGATCTGGCCGAAGTGGCGAAAGGTGTTCGTAGCAACGACGCTGAGACTGCGTGGGCGGTGATAGACCCGATCAGTGAAAACCGACTGGATGAGGTGTTTAATAATGAAGGTGTTGTCCAACTCCTGCCGGTTTTGTTTGAGCAGCAACTGGCCAGCCTGGCCCGCCGCAGCTTTGGTAGCATAAATAAAAGTAACACACCTGAACAGGCTCTGACGGCAATGCAGGCCTGTCGTTGGCTGACGCCGACGCGTCGGGGCCCGTTCGGTGTAGAACAACTCAATGCTTCTATCCAGCAGGCGCTGGGTATAAAGCTATCCAACCAACTGGCTTTACATTATAAGGGCAGGCCGATAATGGTAACGGAAAATAATTATGCTCAGCGGCTTTTTAACGGTGATGTGGGGATTATCTGGCCGGATGAAGCACGCCAGTTAAAGGCCTGGTTTGAGACAGAAACGGGTTTGCGCAGTGTAAGCCTGAGCCGCCTGCCTGCGGTGGAAACGGTTTACGCGATGACAGTGCATAAGTCTCAGGGGTCGGAGTTTGACCATGTGATGATGATCATACCACCGCCACTAAGTAGCAATATGGATGCGTTAAATACTCGTGAATTGCTTTATACAGGCCTGACCCGGGCTAAAACACGTTGCACGCTGGTAACCACAAAAAGTCAGTTTGAGCAGGTTGTGGCAAACCGCATCCAGCGTCACTCAGGCCTCCGTTTTGTGATGCAGTCTCTGCCGTCTACTTAGCCTCTGGCGGGCTCATTGGTATGGCAGAAAAGCAAAACAGCGCGCCAGGCATCCGCAGATGTTCGCAGCGCACAACGCAAAGTGTTTGTGTTGCCTGCAGGACGAGGTTGTCGAAGGAAAAATAAGTCTTTGGCGACGCTGGCAAACCGCGCAAAAACAGGTTTTCACATGTCTCATGGGCTAGCCAGCCCAGGGTCTCATTTGCTGAGACCTTCGTCAGACGGTTTGAAAAGCATTTTTCATGCAGCGTCACTGACGCGCCAAAAACTGGTTTTTCTGCAATAAGTATATTCTCTGCACTTTTGGTGCATAGCGCCGGTAAGAAAACTGTTGGTGACCCATGATTCAGAGCAGGCGAGTGACAGCACGTTGTTTGTTCACAGTAAGAAGGGCAAGAATAAAACATCAAAATAACCATGCCTGAAAAGTCAGTATGTTTAGCCTAATCGCTTTACGACAGATACACGTTGATGCAGATCAAGGCGAGCGGTTTTGCGTAATATCGGTGTGCCAGCCGGCGTAATGAAAACATGGACAATTGACTAACAATTCCGCTAGGGTAATAAAAAATCGTCAACAGGACACGGTTAACCGCATAAACCTGTGGAAAATAAAAAGGATAGTTATGTCGCGTCAGCTTTCAGGAATCTATATGCTTGCTCGTAGTCTTTTGGTAGTCATCACCCTATTACTGAGCCTCCCTGTTTTAGCCAAACAAACTGATCTGGAAGTTTTTACCGAATCGATGCAGAGGCAAACCGGCTTTATACCGGTTCATTACGATAAAAACGCTGCGAAGGTATATCTGGAAATTAACCGCTGGGCGACACCCATGTTATTTCACTCAGCACTGCCCCATGGGATAGGTTCTAACGATATCGGGCTGGACAGGGGCCAGTTGGGTGACGCGCGGTTAGTCCAGTTTGAGCGTTATGGGAACAAGGTCTTTTTGCGTCAGCTCAATACCAGGTTTCGCGCCAGTGCTGATAACCCGGCTGAGCAGCAAAGCGTTGATGAGGCATTTGCCGATTCCATCATTGCTGGCTTTGAAGTCGTTGCGCAACAGGGCGATACCGTTTTAATCGATTATACCGACTTTTTGTTAAGCGATATTCATGGTATTGCCGGGCGGTTAAGTGATACCGGGCAAGGAAACTATACTATCGATAAGGCGCGTAGCACGGTTTTCATGCAACGAACCCGGGCTTTTGAGATGAACACCGAACTGGAATCTATCGTCACATTTGGCGGCAGTGATCCGGGTAGATTTGTCAGACAGGTGACACCTGCACCTGAAAGTATCTCTGTCCACCTTCATCATTCATTTCTTGCCGCCCCTGACGATGAATACCAGCCGCGCGTCTTTCACCCATATTCAGGGTTCTGGAAAACCAGTCATTTCGATTATTCAGCGGCTATCGATGCACCGATAGAACAAAAATATATCACTCGTCACCGGCTGTATAAAAAAGATCCCCAGGCAGAGACAAGCGAGCCTGTTTCCCCCATTATCTATTATCTGGACCCGGGTGTCCCTGAGCCTGTCAAAGGCGCGTTAATGGAAGGGGCCAGTTGGTGGAATCAGGCATTTGAAGCCATTGGCTATAAAAATGCGTTTCAGGTGAAAACACTGCCTGAGGGTGCTGACCCTATGGATGCGCGGTATAATGTTATTCAGTGGGTCCATCGGGCGACCAGGGGCTGGTCTTACGGCAGCTCGATTGTGGATCCCCGAACCGGTGAAATTATTAAAGGCCATGTTACGCTGGGTTCGTTGCGAGTCAGGCAGGATTACCTGATAGCGCTGGCATTGAGCAGTCCCTTTGGTGAAGATACAACAAATACAGATGCACAGAAAAAAATGGCACTGGATCGTATCGAGCAGTTATCTGCCCACGAAGTAGGGCATACGCTAGGACTGGCGCATAATTTTGCTGCCAGCGAAAATGAGCGGGCATCGGTAATGGATTATCCGCATCCATTAATTGCCGTTAAAAATAATCAAATGGACTTTTCGAACGCTTATGACAAAGGCATAGGTATCTGGGATAAACACGCCATCTCTTACGGGTATCAGGATTTTGGCAAAGACGCCGATGTAGCCAGTGCGCTAAAAGACATCATTGAGCTGGCCAGAGAGCAGTCGCTGGCGTTTAAAAGTGACTTTGATACGCGCTCGCCGTCTGCTGCTTCGGCCAGTGGACATATGTGGGATAATGGCGATGACGCATTAAAATCCTACGGTCAGATTATTGCACTACGAGAAAAAGCCCTTAGTGAATTGGGGCTGGCAACGTTAGAGCGCTCACAGAGTCTGTCTTCGCTGGAAGACAAATTGGTACCGGTTTATCTGTTACATCGTTATCAGCTAGTGGCAGTAGCCAAACAGATTGGGGGACTTAATTACACTTATGAGCTAAAAGGGGATTACGCCCAACCAAAAGGTCAGTCGATAGTTCCGGCCCAGCAACAAAAATCAGCCATCAAGGCATTACTTGATGCCTCATCGCCTTCGTTTTTACGTCTGCCTGACGACTTGTTGTCGCTCATAACGCCCACCGCTTATGGTGATGATATCACCCGCGAACATTTTAAAGGCCGCATGGGCACACCGCTGGACCCGGTTTCGGCTGCCGAATCTGCTGCTGATTACAGTTTAGGGTTGCTGCTCGACCCGGCAAGACTGAACCGACTGTCCTGGCAAGCTAGTCAGACGCGGGGATTGCCGGGTGTCAATGCAATAGTAAACCGGGTACTGCAACAGCACTGGTATGAGCAACAGGCCGACTACGGGCTGAACAACCGGCTTGCGATGGTGTCCCTGAATGCTATTTTCCGCACACTGGAATCGGACGAACTGGCACCTGAGGTCAAAGTCGACATCCAGACCGCGCTAATGACGTTTACCCGCTGGTTGGAAAAAGACAGTAAGCTGGCGCAAGCCAGTGTACTTCATTCACATATGCAACAGTACTGGAAAACGGGGCAGTGGCCTCTGGCTTTCGATGTGAAGCCACTACCACCGGGTTCCCCCATTTGATATCTGTTTAGAAAAGGGGCGCAGAAGCCCCTTTTTTATGTGCCGGTTATGTCAAAGTACTCCGTGAACACCTTGTACAATTGCGTGCCACTTAACACCGATGCTGATGGAAAATGTAAGATAGGGATCATATCGCAGGGAGCATAAATCGTAAATGTAGCCTGTTCATTATCCAGCTCATCAATATTGAGCACTCTTGCCAGCGGTTGCCCCTTTGCCACACGCTGGCCCGGCTTAGCCATATACTCCACCATACCGCCCCATTGGGTGAAGAGGGTTTTGTACTGGCTAAGGTGAACCCCGACCCGCTGCATTACCGCTGGCTCAAAGGGGCACTGGTTAATAACGCCACGCTGGCCCAAATAAGCAAGAATGCTTTGGGCATCCTGTTTTCCCTCTTCAAAAGCGATCACTTCCTGACTACCCATTTCAAGGGTCATGGCCTCAACGCCCAAATCAATATTGGTACCCCGCGCTGCACTTAGTTTTTCCTGCAATGTCCACCAGGGGCAAAATGTCGCTTCATCCAGGGCACCGGCAAAATGATTAGGAATAAAAATGACGTGGGGAATATTAAACAGGCCGGCCGACTTTGCAGCATACTGTGGAATATAAATGTGGCGGGTGGACACCGGCCCATTATGCAAATCAAGTACGATATCTGCATCCAGCGCTAGTAACTGAAGCTTCAGATTAAGCTGCTGAGCCAGGCCAAGCCCCCAGGCAGACTCTAGTTTTTCGGTAATGGCAACACGCCAGAACTGCCTGAACTTTGCTTTTATGGTCGCGGTGCAATCAGTGTCCTGGACGGTGTGATAAAATTCATCCAACCTGTCAGGATCATAATAATAACCGCGATTCCAGTTGGTACCGTTTACCGGATCAAACCGACCCAGCGTGTATTCACCGGCTTTGATATTGGTCCCCACGGGATTACAGTTTGGTACTAAAATGATTTCACCAGCAATTTGCAGCTGTTTGAGATACTGCATTAGCTGGTAGATGACCACATTCCCCTGAACTTCTGAGCCGTGTATAGAACTTTGAATATACACGGTGGGACCAGGCTGCTGGCCGGTGAGTCGATAAACCGGAACATTCATATTGCGGCCAGAGGCATTTTGGGCCACCACAATGTGAGATTTATTGATGGTTACTGATGAAGTCATAGATTAACCCTGACAAACTGTGCATTGAGGATTTTCAGGAACAATAAACTGTTGCCACTGACCACTGAGGGCGTCAAACAATTGAAGCGTATTGAGTAATGGTTTACCGATACCTGCTATTAGCTGCATAGCAATTAATGCCTGCTGAGCACCAATGATAGCTACCACGGGAGAAAATATTCCCGATTCGGTACAACTTAAATCAGGATTGCCGGTCAGCGCACTGACGCATTCATAGCAGGATGTACCTGGTGCATAGCTGGTGGTAAACAGCTGGCCTTCAAACCGAATGGCTGCGCCACTCACCAGCGGTGTTCGGCTGACCGCACAGGCTGCATTGGTAGCAAGCCGGGCGGACAAATTGTCTGTGCAGTCCAGAACTATATTGTGAGCGCCAGCCTGGCTGGCAAGCTCGGTCAAATCAAGCCGCCGGCTATAGGTTTTGATCTGGCATGACGCGTTGAGTTGGTTAAGTTTCTGCTGCGCCGCAGCAACCTTGTACTGGCCCACGTCGGCATCAGTAAACAACACCTGACGGGGCAGGTTGGTGACCTCAACGTGGTCATCGTCAACCAGAGTGAGCGTGCCCACACCGCTAGCGCACAGCAGTTGAGCGGCGCTGCATCCCAGACCGCCCGCACCGATTATCAGCACCCGGGCGTTAAGCAATCGCTCCTGGCCCTCAAGATCGATCTGAGGCAGAACAATATGGCGATTGTAACGCATAGCCTGTGCTTGGTTGATAGGTTCTGGCATAGTAAAATTCAAAAATGTGAAATAATTCAGAAAAACAAACGTATATGCGTGGGTAAGGCACGGCTTTACGATACCATATTTGAAATGTTTTCTATGTATAATCTTGGCAGGAGTAGCATGTCTGATACCGTGACAGCCCTTAATATTGCAATACTGACTGTGTCTGATACCCGCACTGTGGAAAATGACAAATCCGGCCAGTATTTGGTGGAGGCACTGGAACAGGCCGGCCATCAACTGGTAGACAGAGCGTTGGTGAAAGACGATATCTATAAACAACGGGCCGTAGTGTCTGACTGGATAGCGCGAGACGATGTGCATGCAGTCATTTCTACCGGCGGAACAGGATTTACCGGGCGTGACTCAACGCCAGAAGCACTAAGTGTGTTGTTTGATAAAACAGTGGATGGCTTTGGCGAGCTGTTTCGACAAGTGAGCTATGAGGAAATTGGTACCTCAACGATTCAGTCCCGGGCAGTGGCCGGCTTCGCCAATAAAACGGTGATTTTCTGTCTGCCTGGCTCCACCGGAGCGTGTAAAACAGGCTGGACAAAAATTATTCAAAGTCAGTTGGATGCCAGTTACAAACCCTGCAACTTTGTGGGTCACCTGACCGGTGCAAATTCATGAGCGGCCTTAGCCATATCAATGCTCAGGGTGAGGCGAATATGGTGGATATCTCAGATAAGGCGGTTTCCACCAGAGAAGCGGTCGCAGTGGGCTATTTAAACGTGAACGATGAGGTGCTGGATGCTATCAGAGAAGACCGGGTAGCTAAGGGTGATGTGCTTGCAGTGGCGCGTATCGCAGGTATTCAGGGCGCTAAACGGTGCGCCGATCTGATCCCGCTGTGTCATCCGCTGGCCCTGTCTAAGGTAGATATTCAGTTTGATATACAGGCAGAACAAAAACGCATTGAGGTGCGGTGCCGCTGTAAACTGGCGGGAAAAACCGGGGTGGAAATGGAAGCATTGACCGGGGTCAATGTCACGTTGCTGACATTATTTGATATGTGTAAAGCCTTAGATCCATCCATGCAAATGACACAAATCGGCGTGTTGCAAAAGCAAGGCGGTAAAACCGGTCACTGGGAAAGAGCCAATCAATGATTGCTGTAAAAACATTTGCCCAGGTCAGAGAAATTGTCGGTAAAAGTGACTGGCACGTTGAGGTCAGTTCACAGTTGACCGTTTCTGAACTGACCGAGAAACTTATCATCCAGGATGCGCGCTGGAAACAAGCACTGGCAGGGCAGGTACTGGTCGCGGTCAATCAGACAATGCGAGATCTCAGTTACAGGGTGCAGGACAACGACGAAGTGGCGTTTTTCCCGCCAGTGACAGGAGGCTGAATGCTTGCGACCATCCAAACCGGCATTTTTTCGCAGCAGGTATTGTACGATACTTTGCTTGCCGATTGTGCGCAGACGCCGGGAGCCATCGTCACATTCACCGGCTTGGTCAGGGATTTTAATGCCGACGGACCCATTGAGGGTATGAGTCTGGAGCATTACCCGGGTATGACAGAGCAGGCGCTGATCAGGTTGGCTACACAAGCCATTAATCGGTTTTCGCTGCAGAATGCCGGCATTGTCCATCGCGTGGGTAAGCTGGCTAATCATGAGCAGATTGTCTGGGTCGGTACTGCCGCCAGCCATCGAAAGGCGGCTTTTGATGCTGCCGGTTACATGATGGATACGTTGAAATCTTCTGTTCCGCTGTGGAAAAAAGAATTTCAGCACGGTGGCGCACATTGGGTTGAAGCAAAAAGTTCCGACGCACAAGCAGCACTTAGCTGGCTGGATGGCTCTGAATCATGAAGCTCATTGCTCGTTTTCTGACTATTAGTTATCTGATTGCGGCAGGCGCTGTCACTGCGCAGGAAAGGCCGCCGCTGCGGCTTGCGGTAGCAGCAAACTTTGCGCCGGCTGTAAATGCCGTGCTGCAGTCTTTTGAACAGCAGACCGGTATCAAAGCCACAGTTACCGTGGCATCCAGCGGAACGTTGTTTGCACAGCTGCAACATGGTGCACCTTTCGACGTCTTTCTTTCTGCTGATGCCCGTCGGCCAGAAGAACTGGTCAGAACAAAAAAGGGTGTCTCATCCACGCTGATGGCGTACGCCCAGGGCAGGTTAGCGTACGTAACGAATGATGAGTCGGTTACCTCTTCCGATGATATGGTGATCGCACTGGAAAGCCAGCCGCGCCGTCTGGCTATTGCGCACCCCCAACTTGCGCCATACGGTCTGGCTGCCAGACAAACGTTGGAATCAGTCTCGCTGTGGCAGCCCTATCAGTCGCAGCTGGTGCGAGGCAAGAATGTTCTGCAGGCACTGCAGTATTTTGATACCGGCAACGTGGAGCATGCGCTTGTGGCGGCATCTCTGGTTAGCGGCCTGGAGGAAGGCAAAGTACTGATCCCGTTGTTTATGCATCAGCCAATAGTGCAAAAAGCAGTGGTTCCGGCGTCATCAGGCCGTCAACAGGATGCCATGCAATTTCTTTGCTTCATTTTATCGCCTGCTATTCAACAGCAATTTGCGCGCCGAGGTTATGGTCCCGTAGACAGTCCTGATGAGTGCCGCGATGAGCAGTGATATCACAGCCGTGTGGCTGACCCTTAAACTGGCCGCGATGAGCAGTCTGATTCTTCTTGTTATTGCCACGCCGCTGGCCTGGTGGCTCTCGTGCTGGCAGCATCGGCTGAAAAATATTGTGCTTGCTGTTATAGCGCTGCCGCTGATTTTACCACCCACTGTACTGGGTTTTTATCTGCTGCTGGCATTTGCGCCTGATAGTCTGATTGGCGGGGCGTGGCAGCAAGTGTTCGACCACTCATTGGCTTTTTCGTTCAGCGGTCTGGTTATAGGCTCCGTGGTTTATTCATTGCCCTTTGCCGTGCAGCCATTGTATACCGGATTTACCCAACTGGACCGGCGGTTTCTGGATGTTGGCTATACCTTTAAAATGGGACGCTGGGCGCGTTTTACACAAATAATCCTGCCTTTATGTCAATCCTATTTCCTGGTTGCGGCGGGCCTTACCTTTGCCCATACCATTGGCGAGTTCGGCGTAGTCCTGATGATAGGCGGAAATATCCCCGGTGAGACCCAGGTAATATCTATCGCTCTCTATGATCATGTTGAAATGGGGGAGTATTATCGAGCGCACTGGCTGGCGTCAGGCCTGTTGCTGTTCTCTTTCCTATTATTGTGTGTGCTGTACTGGTGCAATCGGGGAGGCGGTCGCCAGTGGAATTTTCGGTAAATCTGCGTCGCTCAACACAGTTTGTTGTTCAGGCTGAGGCCTCATTGCTCAACTTCTCGATGGTGGGGTTAACGGGGCCTTCGGGCGCGGGGAAGTCATCTCTGCTGCGAGCCCTGGCAGGCCTTGAATCATATGCCAGTGTGCGCGGGCAGTACAACGGCCAGTCGCTAACCCGCTGCCGCATTGGCCTGGTGTTTCAGGAACCGCTTTTATTGCCACATCAGACAGTAGCCCAGAACTTAACTTTGGCTCAACGGTATGCCGGCGACAACGGAATGAGCTCGTCTTATCTTTCCTATGATTCAGTCATTGCAAATTGTCAGTGCGAACATCTGCTGGCACATACACCGGCGCAATTATCCGGTGGCGAGGCCCAACGGGTGGCGCTGGCGCGGGCATTGTTGAATCAGCCCCAACTTCTGTTACTTGATGAGCCTCTTGGCGCACTGGATCTGTCGACCCGCTCTGCTATTCTAAGCTGGTTAAAGAAAGTCGCTGAAAGTGGTCTGCCGATGCTGATGGTCAGCCACGATGTCACCGACTTGTGGTTGCATTGTCAGTCCCTTATGTTTATGAACAATGGCAGCATTGAGCTGCATGATGTGCCTGGCGAAGTTATAAACACTATGTACCAGCGACACCCCTCAGCCACCGGTCAGCATGTTGCTGTGTTAGCCGGGCAACCTTGCAAAGAAACCGGCAGCGCTGGACAGCTCACGTCCTTTGAGTGTGAGGGGCAATTGCTGTGCACCAGACAACCACTGCAATCCCCTGATCGTGCAACGTTAAATGTGGCCGCCCATGAAATCGTACTGGATAGAGCATTCACCACCCCCCTTAGTCTGGATAACACATTTATGTGTGAAGTCGAGGGTATCTCGCCGGTAGTTGACCACCAGGTCAATATTACGCTAAAGCGAGGTAAAACCCGACTTTATGCGATGCTTTCGCAAGCTGCATTAGCCCGCCTGGCGCTGACTGAGGGTGATACTGTCAGGGCGTCTTTTCCCGCCTGACCATCAGATAACACGCGAATAGCGTTGCGCTGCGCCCTGCGCCGGTAAGTAAGCGTCGAAGGTGCTGCATATAGTACGAATGAGCAGTCGCGCTGTTTCATGCACCACAATTGCCTGCCCGGTAACACTTACCAAACCATCTTCGATAAAGGGTTTAAGAGCGGTAAGTTCGGCATTGAAATATTGTCTCGGACAGGTTCTTGTATATTTTTGTATAGCGTCAAAGGCTACGATGAGGTTGCACATAAGTGACTGGATAACAAATCGCCGGGCGGTGTCGTCTTCGGTTAATCGGTATCCTACCTGGGTCAGCCCTTTACCACTATCAATCTTTTCGTAATAGTCATTAAGACGTTTAGGGTTTTGACTATAAATCTCCCCAGTGTCGCTGATCGCTGATACCCCCAGGCCCAGCATGTATAAATCACCACAGCTGGTGTAACCCTGAAAGTTTCGGTGTAGCTTACCGTCGCGTTTGGCAATGGAAAGCTCATCATCGCGTAGGGCAAAATGGTCCATTCCAATCATCTCATACCCTGCACCGGTGAGGCGGCTGATGGCCAGTTCCATTAAGGTGAGTTTTTGTTCTGGTGCTGGCAGCCAGTCATCGTGGATTTTTCGTTGCGCCGCAAACCGCTTGGGCAGGTGAGCGTAACTGAACAAAGAAATTCGATCCGGGGCCATCGCTTTTACCGCTGTCAGTGTGGTAGTGAAGGTTTCGACACTCTGGTGGGGCAGGCCATAGATGAGGTCGAGGTTGACCGAGGCGATGCCAAGCTGTTGCGCGCGCCGGACTAGTTCTGCAATATGGGCGGTGTCCTGAACCCGGTTAATCGCATTTTGGACTTGCTCGTCGATGTCCTGCACACCCAGTGAAATACGGTTGTACCCTAGTTGCGCCAGCCAGGCCAGATAAGAGCCGTCAATATGTCGGGGGTCCAGCTCAATACTTATCTGAGCTGAGGCGGCGACTGTGAAGTAATGGTGTAACATGGCCATTAGCCGGGTATGCTGGGCAATAGTTAAAAAGCTGGGGGAGCCACCGCCAAGATGTATTTGTCTGACTTCACTTTGAGATGCGATGTCAGCGCGCCGGATGATTTCTTTTTCAAGATAATCGAGATAGCGGTCGGCGCGTTCCTGATGGCGCGTTACAATTTTGTTGCAGCCGCAGTAATAGCAAAGCTGGTGACAAAACGGAATGTGAATATAAATGGAAAAATCGTTTCCAGCCAGAGAACCATTTTCGTCAAGTAAATCGCAGTCCTCAAAGTGTTCAAATTGAAGCGCTGTGGGATAAGACGTATATCTTGGCCCGTTTACATTATATTTACTTACAAGTGCGCGATCGATAATGGCTGGTATATTCATGATAAACGGCTCACAGTGATGTCAGTGCGCACAGTGTAACGAAGGGAAGATGTTCAGAAATTGTTCCAGATCAAGGGATTCTGTTTTGGTCACAGTTGGGTCACCAGTGAGCAACACGGAAATTGTAAACATCATAACGCTGAATAGCTTTGCATTCAGAATAGTAATTAAACTTATACCGGGGGTTTTTCTACTATGGCACCACTATAATAATTCGCAGAAGTATCTATGACTGAGATTTATTTTGTCCGGCACGGACAAGCCTCCATGGGCCAGGACGATTATGATGTGCTAAGTCCCCTGGGTCATGAACAGGCGCACTGGCTGGGGGAGTACTTTGCCGAGCAACAGCTTCGCTTTGATCAAATGCTTAGCGGAACACTGCGCCGCCAGGTGGATACACTGGATGCGATAACGGCGGCAATGTCGGGCAGTCAGCAGACGTTACCGTCATCTGAAGCTAAGCCCTGTTTTAATGAATTTGACTTTATGCAGGTGATTAAGCTTTTTTTACAGCAAAACCCCCAATATCAGACCGCTGAACCCACCGCGAAATACTGGTTTAAAATACTAAAACATAGCATGCACGCCTGGTCTCAAAATACGTTGTCCGGTGAGCAGCAGTCAGAAAGCTGGGAAGACTTTGTCAGCCGGGTTAGACATGGTATGACGCAATGCAGTGCACCGTCGGGACAGAGGATCTTAATTGCAACCTCTGGTGGGATTATTGCCTGTGCTGTAGGTATCGCCCTGGGACTGGATGCTGAAACGATTATCCGACTAAATTTGCAGATTCAGAACACCAGCATAACCCGGCTATACCGCGGCAAAGAGCAATGGTCTCTGCATTCTTTCAACGCTATGCCTCATATGAGCTGCGCAGCGCGAGCCAAAAAAATTACATACGCTTAAATCAAGGAGCAGACATGCATTTTGAGTACAACGATAAAACAAAATCTCTTGCTGAAAAGCTAACCACCTTTATGCAAACGCATGTTTATCCCATGGAACAGGCGTATCTGGCCAGCTTTCAAACCACCGATTCTCCCTGGAAGACCCCTGCAGTGATTGATACGCTAAAAGAACAGGCCAGGGAGGCCGGTCTGTGGAACCTGTTTCTTCCGGAAGAATATTTACCTTATGGTGCCGGGTTATCTAACCTCGATTATGCACCACTGTGCGAGATTATGGGGAGAGTGCCCTTTGCCTCAGAAATCTTTAACTGTAGTGCACCGGATACGGGGAATATGGAAGTACTGGCAAAATATGGAAGTGATCAGCAAAAAGCCGCGTGGCTTGAACCCCTTCTAGCCGGTGAAATACGTTCCGGCTTTGCAATGACCGAACCTGATGTTGCCTCTAGCGATGCCACTAATATACAAACGTCAATCGTGAAAAAGGGCGACCATTATGTGATCAACGGGCATAAATGGTATACCAGCGGTGCTATGAATGAAAATTGTAAAATAATGATCGTAATGGGAAAAACTGATCCCACAGCGGCGCGGCATAAACAGCAATCGCAAATTCTGGTGCCAATGGACACGCCGGGAGTCACTGTAAAACGCCCAATGGGGGCTATGGGTTATCTGGATGAACCGGTAGGTCATGCTGAAATTGTATTCGATAATGTTTCGGTGCCGGCTGATAATATTATTTTAGGCGAGGGGCGGGGGTTTGAAATTGCCCAGGGGCGCCTTGGTCCTGGCCGTATCCATCACTGCATGCGACTTATCGGTTGCGCCCAGAGAGCTTTGGATATGGCCTGTGAGCGTGTCAGTCAGCGTGAGGCATTTGGCAAACCGTTGTCAAAACAACAGTCTGTCAGAGAGTCTATTGCCACCATGCATTGCGATATTGAACAGGCCAGATTATTAACGTTGAAAGCTGCAGACCAGATGGACCGCCATGGCAATAAAGTTGCCAAGGATTTAATTGCGGCGATTAAAATTGTTGCTCCCCGTATGGCCTGCCGGGTTATTGACGAAGCAATTCAAATGCATGGCGCCCTTGGCACCAGTCAGGACACGCCGCTGGCAGGAATGTATGCGTATGCCAGGACGGTCAGACTGGCAGATGGACCGGATCAGGTGCACATGATGCAGTTGGGCAAAAGCATTATTGAAAAGCGCGCGCAGGAGGCAGTTAAATGAGTATTCATCAACTGGATACCGATGCAATTAATCACTATCTGGATGCTAACGCAAATAGCATTGGTAAGATTACTGCGTCAAAAAAATTCTCCGGGGGCCAGTCGAATCCGACCTTTTTACTTACTACCACACAAGGTGAGTACGTTCTGCGCCGACAGCCTCCTGGCAAACTGTTGAAGTCTGCGCACGCGGTGGACCGAGAATATCGGGTTATAAAAGCACTGCAATCGTCGGCTGTACCGGTTCCTGCAGTTCACCACCTGTGCCGTGATACTGATGTTATCGGTAGCATGTTTTATATTATGGAGTATGTAAAGGGGGAAATATTCTGGGATGCAGCATTAAAAAAAGTTGCTGATAACCAGGTTCGCGCGCGCATGTACGATAATATGAACCAGGTGTTGGCGGACCTGCATGATATTGATATCGCCGCGGCGGGACTGGACGATTTTGGTCGCCCGGGTAATTACTTTTCACGGCAGGTGGAGCGCTGGACCGCTCAGTACCGGGCTTCTGAAACTACTACTCAGCCAGCTATGGAAAGCCTCATAGATTATCTAAACCAGAATATTCCAGCAGATGATGGCCAGGTAGCACTGGTGCACGGCGATTTCAGGCTGGATAATATGATTTTTACGCCCGACGCCGAGATCAAAGCGATCCTCGACTGGGAGCTTTCCACGTTAGGTCACCCTTACGCGGACCTTGCTTATCAATGCATGCAACTCAGACTTCCGGCAAACCTGCCACAGGCACCGGGACTGGGCGGTTTGAATAGAAACGAGCTGGGCATTCCCGATGAAAAAGAGTACGTGGCACGTTATTGCGAAAGACGAGGTATAGACCATATTGAAAACTGGCCATTTTATCTGGCCTTCAGCTTTTTTCGGTTGGCCGCTATTATCCAGGGTGTGGTAAAGCGCGCTCAGGAAGGCAATGCGTCCAGCGATAAGGCTCAGGAACTTGGCGCAATGGTCGGCCCGCTGGCTGATATGGCCATGAAAATTGTTAATAAGGAGTAAAGCATGTCTGAAGCAAAAACAATGCAGGCGGTGGTATGTCATGAGTTCGGCCCACTGACTGATTTGAAAATAGAAGAGACAGCAATTCCATCAATAAAGGACAACGAAGTATTAATCGATGTTGAGGCCGCCGGGGTTAATTTTCCTGATGCACTGATTGTACAGGGACTTTATCAGTTACAGCCGGATACACCTTTCACACCAGGCTGTGAGGTCGCTGGTGTGGTGGTAAAAACAGGTAGCAAGGTGTCGCATTTAACGCCTGGTCAGCGAGTGGTAGGTGTCTGTCAGATTGGCGGGTACGCTGAGCAAGTGGCGATTAATGCCGCGCAGGTTTTACCCCTGCCTGATTTTATCAACGTAGAAGAAGCTGCAGCCCTGATAACTGCTCATGCTACCGCACATCATGCATTAAAGCAGCGGGCGAATTTGCAGTCTGGCGAGACCCTGGTAGTTACCGGCGCCGCCGGAGGGACCGGTTTGGCAGCAGTACAGATTGGCAAAGCCATGGGGGCCAGGGTGATTGCGGTGTGCTCCAGTGAAGAAAAACTGGCTTTAGCCAGGCAACATGGGGCTGATGAGGGAATTAACTATACCCAGGAAGATTTAAAAGAATCAGTGAAAAAGCTCACCAACGGCAATGGCGCTGACGTGTGTTATGAATGTGTAGGTGGTGACAGTTTTGATGCCATGAGCCGGGCCATGGGCTGGGGCGGAAGATTGCTGGTGGTGGGATTTGCCAGTGGTAAAATCCCCAAGCTACCGGTTAACCTGACGCTGGTTAAAGGTTATGCTGTGGTTGGTGTGTTCTGGGGTGTATTCACGCAAAAGTCGCCGCAGGTGTTCGCGCAGAACATGCAGGAATTAATGCAATGGTACCAGCAGGAAAAAGTTAAAGTTGTTATTGATAAACAGTTTTCTCTGACAGATGCTGCGCAAGCGTTGCAATATATGACAGACAGAAAGGTAATGGGCAAAGTGATACTCAAACCCTGATAAAGTAACCACCAATAACAAAAAAGCAGCTCATAATGAGCTGCTTTTTTGTTGCAGAGCGTATCTGCGGACATACTGGATCGGCATCCTGCCATTTTAGGTAAGTCGAAACATCCGGAGCATTACAATGGCTCATAACGACGCTACAGTCATATAGTATTTGTGACGAACTACAAACTGAGCATATCGCTGTAAGATGTTCGACTATTTAACCCGCAAACGTACTATTCCGAAAGGGAAGTGATAAGACCAGAGTATGTAATGTTATACTTTAACCCCGGTTACCAGGCGCTCATTGCCCCATCAATCGCGACTGCCTGGCCGCTCATAAATGAATTTGCCGGAGAAAGCATCAGCAGCATAGCGCTAACCACTTCATTAGGATCTGCCATACGTTTCATCGGGCTACCCATGACCAGTTGGGCCCGGCTTTCTTCTGTAGTGAAACCACCCTTATCCAACAGGCTGGTGGGGCTGAAAAATGGACAAATTGCGTTCACTTGAATGTTTTTACGTCCGTACTCTACAGCAGCAGTTTTTGTCAGGCCGACGACGCCGTGCTTGACTGCTGAGTAGGGGGCGGCCTTAGGCGCACCCCCTAGTCCTGCCATCGAGCTCACGTTAAGTACATGCCCCTTACCACCTTCCAGCATCGCTGGAATTTGATATTTCATGCCCAGAAAAACACCTTTGAGATTAACATTGAATTGCGTATCAAGGGTTTCTTCATCTAATGTATGTAAAGCACCTGGAATGTGCGCCACGCCGGCGTTGTTAACTGAGATATCAAGTTTGCCATAGCTTTCTATGGCCAGTTCAACCAGCGCTTTGTGCGTTGACTGTTGTGCCACATCGCCTGTCATGCTGACCACATCACCACCGGCCTCACGCAAATCTTTTACTGCGCTGGCCAATAGCTGTTCATTAATATCAGTTAAAACCAGCTTACAGCCCCGATAGGCCAGTGCGTCGGCTAATAATCTGCCAAAGCCGTCAGCAGCGCCGGTTATCAGTGCCACCTGGCCCTGAAAATTAAGAAGTGGATCCATGATTAATTCCTTCTTGGTCTTTTGATTTAATGCAGTATTGCTCAACGTCACAGCCTTTCAATACTGAGTCACATTGGTGTCACGAATAAACATCAGCATACCGGGGATTATCCTTAGTAGTATTCAGTTTAGTGATAGTCTTTTATTAACCCAATCAACTTGGCTGATTGCACCAGCTTACTTAATATTGAACTTAGACAGAACTCAATCAGATCTGAAACCAAATACGGGAATTATATGGAAAATTATCGTTCACCGCAGCGTGATGCTGCCTTTGTTGCTTATGAGCTTTTCGACTTTCAGTCACACTACGACAAGCTGGGACTCGATGAGGTTACACCGGATTTGGTCAAAGCAATTCATAGCGAAGCGGCCAAGTTTGCGGACAACGTATTGGCTCCTATTAATCAATCCGGTGATCAGGAAGGCTGCCATTGGTCAAATGGCGAGGTAACCACGCCGGCGGGTTTTAAAGAAGCCTATCAGCAATATGTGGAAGGCGGCTGGCCAAGCATGTCGCATCCTGAAAAATGGGGTGGGCAGGGCTTACCATACTCTCTTGCCACCTCTATTGCAGAATATTTTTCCGGCGCTAACCACTCCTGGGCAATGTACCCTGGTCTTTCACAGGGATGCATATCTACGCTGCTCGCCCATGGCTCGGACACGCTCAAAGCGCAGTACCTGCCCAAGCTCATCAGCGGGCAATGGACTGGCACTATGTGTTTGACAGAAGCGCACTGCGGCTCGGATCTTGGCATGCTTCGCTGTAAAGCGCAGCCTAATGAAGATGGCTCATATTCACTTAGCGGAACAAAGATTTTTATCTCCGCCGGCGAGCACGATTTTGCTGACAATATAGTGCATATTGTACTGGCTCGCTTACCGGATGCGCCGGCTGGTACAAAGGGTATTTCCCTGTTTGTAGTACCTAAATACAACGTTACCGATGAAGGCGAGTTGGCGGATCGCAATCAGGTACAGTGTGGCAGCATCGAGCATAAGATGGGTATCAAAGCCAGTGCTACCTGCGTGATTAATTTTGATGGCGCGAAAGGGTATCTTATAGGTGAGCCCAATCGAGGTCTCAATGGTATGTTCACATTTATGAATATTGCCCGCATTGGTACCGGACTTGAAGGTATGGCGGCCTCAGAAGCAGCGTTGCAGGGCGCTTTGCGTTACGCTCAGGATCGCACGCAATTTCGTTCGCCAACCCAGAGAAGTGGCGAGCGCGCGGCTGACCCTATTATAGTCCACCCCGATGTCAGACGAATGCTGTTGACGCAAAAAGCATTCGCCGAAGGCAGCCGCGCATTAGCGTATTACTGTATGCAGCAGGTAGATATTTGTCAGCACAGTAAAACAGCCGAAGATATCCAGCTGGCTGAGTCAAAACTGGCGTTACTGACGCCAATTGTTAAAGCCTTTTTCACAGAAACCGCCCAGGAAAGTACTAGTCACGGTATCCAAATTTATGGTGGTCACGGCTATATCAGCGAGTGGGGGATGGAACAGCTCGCGCGGGACACGCGCATCAGCAGTTTGTACGAAGGCACCACGGGGATCCAGTCACTGGATTTATTGGGACGAAAAATATTGGGATCAAAAGGTGAGTTACTGGCTATTTTCCTTAAAGAAATGAGCACTTTCTGTTCATCAGTAGACGACGCTGGGCAGGCTGGCGGTTGGCGTGACCAGCTATTACAAGCAATGGAAAACTGGCAGGCATTAACCAGGCACGTTGGTAGTCACGTAGGTGATAATCCTGATGAGCTTGGAGCGGCGTCTGTGGATTACCTGATGTTTTCAGGTTATGTCACGCTGGCTTATTACTGGTTAAAGATGGCGCTGGTTGCCAAAGAGAAACTTGCAGCAGGTACCGCTGATTCCGATTTTTATCAGGGTAAAATCGAAACGGCAAAATTTTATTTCAGTCGCTTATTACCCCGTGCTGATGCCCATGCTGCTGCTATTTATGCCGGTGCCGATAGTGTTATGGGTATCTCTGAAAGCATGTTCAAAACAGAATAAGGTTAAGAGAAAAAGTATAGAAGCCAGGCTGTTGAAGTGTCCCTGGTAGTTGGATTATCCAACTATTCGGGGACTTTATATCGCGCGCTGGCTTTTTTTATTTGTAGTGCTTTTTTGATAGCGTAGAAAACCAATAAGCCAGTTTTGCGCTTTAATTAGGGCACCTGGATTCATTACAAAAAAAAACCACCTGAGCAGGTGGTTCTGGCAATAAGTTGCGGCCCCAGGGAAGAGGCCGCTGTGCGGGTATTACCCCGCAACCATGTTGAACTGATACATGGTCATGAAACAGATTTAGATACGGCTGGATAACTCACTGGCGATAGGGCTGCTCTGAAAACCATTTTCAGCAATCCAGGCTTGTAATGTCTTGCCATCAGCCTCTGGGGTTTGCAATTCGCGAGAGGGCATTTTCTTAACTAGCAGTGTACCTACATCAACAGCGTTATTTTCAATTGCTGTGCGAATCAGGCTTTTGCCGTTGCAGCTAACACCGGTGTAGTAATCGTGCAGTTTAAGACGATAATCCGACTGAACAGCACGCATTTTTTTACGTAACTCACCTTTGTCGTCAGCCTGGACAATGGTACAAATGTTTGCCAGTGCGTCTTCAACGCCCGCGTTAGCAGTTCCACAGAAGATGAATGAGGCAGCAGCAACAGCTAAAGAGGTTTTAACGATTTTCAACATGGTTTTATTCCTAAATGCTTTGTTTTACCGAGCGGGTTGTTTGTTCGGGAGCTATTAAACAAAATAAAACTGAACAGAAAAAGAACAGAAGCAATACTTTGGTATATTGATTCATACATATAAAGGGTGATTAAATGTTTTTGCGTGATTAAGTATTTGAAGTATAAAAGTTATTTGTTTATACGTAATTTAGTTGTACTTTATACTTTTGTAGCAATTTGGGGTGTTCAAAGCGTTGATTGTGTCGAAAAATGGCTGGTAATAAATGGCCTGGCACGTTTAAAAGTGCTCAATGTAACGTATGGATCCCGATGCTGTGTTGCCTTGTCTCTCATGTAAAGTCTGACTAACAGGCCGTGCTAGGCGGTTGCATTAAAAGTGCCTTACCTTAATGGTCATTGTCTGTTCTATGTAGGTCGGTTCAGTGAATTTGCCTCACTCTGGCAGTGAAATATCGCAAAGATTTAAGCATACGAAGAGATTTCAATTTCGCAAAAACATTATCAACAGTGTTTAGGGGACGTTATCGCAATGGTGGGTCAGATTGCGCGACTAATTTAGGTGCTGTTCGTCATAAAAAGTTTATGCGCTGCACCACATGAATTATTTGTGTGGCTGATAGGCTTTAGCCACTTCCATTATTTGTTCACGCATCCAGATATGAGCCTGATCATGATCAGCACTCACATGCCAATAGAGAAAATATTCTACCGGGGGTAACTCAAAAGGCAGGGGGTAAATTGCCAGATCATAATGCTTGGCGAGGTGATATGGCATACACGCGATAAGATCGGTTTTGACTATAGCACTGGGTACGGTCAAAAAATGCTGACCGCGCATGACAACACGACGCCGTTTACCAAGCTTATCCAGTTCAATATCGATAGGCCCCGGGCCACTGCGGCGGTGAGATACGTGAATGTGTCCAAGTTTAAGGAAGGTATCTAAGTCAAGACCATTTTCCAGCAGGGGGTGGTCGGGGCGGGCAAGGACTACAAATTTATCTTCGGCAATCCTTTGCTTACACAAATGAGGATCAGAGAAGGTTGATGCATCAGCGAAAAAGTCCAGACTACCACTGGCCATAGCGGCGACTACCTGACTGCGGCTGATTTCATAGTTGGTTAGTGATATACCCGGAGAAACCTCCTGTAATCTGGCCATCAATCTCGGCATGATACTGACTTCCAGTAAATCGCGACTGGCGAAGTTGAATGACTTTTCTGATGTAAGCGGATTGAATGTATGACTTTCCTGCACACTCGTGCGCAAAAGACGCAACGCCTCGCGAGCAGGTACAATAATGTTTTGCGCCACTGGTGTAGGTGTCATGCTATGTCCGGTACGCACAAATAACGGATCATTGAGCATGTCCCGCAGACGGGCCAGTGAATTGCTCACAGCAGGTTGCGTGATACACAATACATCCGCGGCTTTGGTCAGGCTACCTGCTGTATAGATAGCATCGAATACGGCGAAAAGATTTAGATCGATACGATTGAGGTTAATGGGCAGGGCCTGTTTTTCACTGGACAAAAGGAACTCCGGAACTTTTTTATATCACGCTATCTTATTAAAGAACCAATATGACATTCAAGAAGTTAATAAGGCGGGGTAGGAAATAAAAAGACCGCGGGTGCGGTCTTTTTTGTCTCTTCTCTGGTATTAGTTAGACGCATCTTCTGCGGTGTCTTCAACCGCTTCACCCGCAGATTGAATGTCTTCACCGGCGCCTTCCATAGTGGCACACCCGCTTAGCAGGGAGCCTAGAAAAGCCATAAGAATAACCATATAACGACCGTTTACTGATAACACTTTCATATTGTTTTCCTTTCATGTTGTGGTTGTTAACTTTGATCATCGGCCCCGTCATCTTCTCCAGACGCGTCAGCACGCCCTGCTGACTGAGTACTTCCTGACTTTTGACCGTTGTTGCTGGCGCCATCATGCGATGACGTTTTCGTTTCTGCTGAATTTAAAGCATTAAGCATGCCATCAAGTTGCTTTCCACCCTTTGCATCAAAATCCAAGGTGCGGATGGGGAAGGGAATAAGAATATCATTGTCGGCCAGGGCCTTTCTGACAGTAACTACGGCATCATGCCGCACACTCATGAAGCTGTGATCCCCTGGGTAATTTATCCAGAACCACACCAGTAAGTTTACACTACTGTCTCCAAAGGATGAGGCATAAACGTCAGTCTCATCTTTACGAATGACATATTCACGCTGATTGATAGCTTCAACAATAACGTCCCGTGCTTTTTCGGGATCGTCGGCATAGGATATACCTACCGGTACTTCAATGCGGCGATAACCAAGGGCGCTATAATTAGTGAGAATATTGCGAAACAAAATTTTATTCGGAATAATTTCAAGCTGACCGTGAAAGGTTTCAACCAGGGTATTACGTAAATTAATAGAGCGGACATTGCCAAATACATCATCGGCTTCAATCACATCGCCAATCTCAAAGGGTTTACGAATGCCCATGGCGATCCCGGCGATGAAGTTTTCGGTCAAGTCCTGAAAGGCAAAACCAATAGCCAGACCGACAATACCAGCACCTGCCAACAGCGAAGTAACCGTGCCCTGCAGACCCACGAAATCCAGCGCGATGAAGATTCCCGCTACCGTGATGAATGATTTAGCAATTGCGGTGAGTAAGTCCGCAATTTGACGGGACTCAAAGGCGCGACGCAAAACCCGTCGTAAAGCGCTGCCGGCACCCTTAGCGAGCAGTCCGAATGCAATAGCAATAATAACGGCCACAACCATATTGGGCAGATGTTTAATACCCCCTTCAAGCCACGTCTGTAGCTTGCCGTTTATTAGGTTGAAGACCTCATCTAGCTTGGGAAACTCCATATAAATTCTGCAGCGCCTCTCTGGGTTAATTAAGTTAACGTGTTAATTTCAATACAAATAAGTGACCGGGTAGGTTCAGTCTTAAACAGCTACATGTATCGCTGTAATACTTTACCTATGTCAGTAAAAACTACTTAGTTATTGAAAATTCGACATAATTCGCCTGTACAGGTCGGCGTACAATTTTCTGTGCGCAACAACTTGTTCTAAAATCCAATTCATATCTGGTCAATCATGTTCAGCGTGGTAGTGTCGTAAAGCGTACAACAAATTCAATCATCGAAAATAAAAGGAAAAGACCATGGCTGATAAATTGAGCGATAATGAAGTGGCATTAGCACTTGAGTCCCTGAATAAGATGGCACAAAGCGATGCCCCATGGGAGCGGCAGGGCGATAAGATTACCAAGACGTTCAAATTCAAAAACTTTATTGGTGCGTTTGGCTGGATGTCGCAAATAGCGATCTGGGCAGAAAAACTGGTACATCATCCTGAGTGGTTCAACGTTTACAATAAGGTTGAAGTGACACTGACGACCCACGACGCCGGTGGTCTGACAGAGCTTGACTTTAAGCTTGCTGAGAAAATGGAAAAGTTGCGTTAAATCACCAGATGGGCAATTTGGTGGTATAATAATCATATTGCGTGATAATTCATCGGTTAGTCAAATAAATGAAATATTTGATGATAATGCCTCTTGTTATTGGGTTGGTGCTATGTATAATACGCACCACTTGAGCAGGCCACCCAGTGGATTTGTCAGTTGTTTACAGTCGCGGGATGGAGCAGTCTGGTAGCTCGTCGGGCTCATAACCCGAAGGTCGTTGGTTCGAATCCAGCTCCCGCAACCACTTCACATTTTACCAGAACAAACGCGGGATGGAGCAGTCTGGTAGCTCGTCGGGCTCATAACCCGAAGGTCGTTGGTTCGAATCCAGCTCCCGCAACCACTTCTAAAGCCGCTTAATCTAAGCGGCTTTTTTGTGTCTGCTGTATAATTCTAAACTTCACTGTTTTTGTGTTGCCGTTCTTGCCCGGTAAAGGTGTGTGGTTTAACGAAGAAGCCTGTGGATATTTTCTTAATCTTCAAATGTAAGTTATAAATCAGCTCATCTATCTACCTCTCTGCGGTATCTCTGCTGATACTAAAGCATAAATCTGTGTATCAGTTCCTCTTCAGACAACTGATAGGATAAACACCAATAAAGTCTTTTCCCCAGCTGAAGGCTTAACGCCAGAGGCGGCTCGACCTATACCGCACACGCAGTAATATTTATTTGCGCTGTCAAGGGACTTCTTATTCCCCGGTGTTTTAATTTTTTATCGCAGGCTGCATTAAATGACTGACTGGTTACACTTCCAATTTATTAGTTCTGAGTCACCGGTAGTACTTCAGGGTAGTTATTCCCCCACGTTAGTCATGTTGTCTGTATTAATTGCAGTTTTTGCTTCATTCATGGCATTTTCAGTATCAGGCCAGGCCCGCAGCTGTGCGACCTTTTCCCAGAAGCTGTTGCTGTTGAGTGTCGGAAGTTTAGCACTTGGTGCAGGTATCTGGGGCATGCATTTTGTGGGAATGCTCGCATTCAAAATTGGCACAGAGGTGCATTACGACTGGGCAATGACCGGGATCTCTTTTATCCCTGGCTGGTTCTCCGCCTGGACAGCGCTCCTGCTAATACGGCTGTCCAGACTGCACGTTGTTCACATTATACTTGGCGGTATTTTGATGGGCGCAGGTATCGGCAGTATGCACTATGTGGGCATGGCCGCCATGGAAATGGGATCTATGCTACGCTACGACCCCGTTATGTTTGCTGCCTCTATTGTACTGGCTGTAGGGTTATCTATGCTGGCGTTGTGGATACGCTTTGGGCTCTACAGAATCGTTATTTTACAGACCAGTGCCAGAAGCATCAATGTCATCGCCAGCAGTGTCATGGGCCTGGCTATCTCCGGCATGCATTATACGGGGATGTCAGCTGCACGTTTTATCCGACCTGATAGCCCTCCTGCTACAAATGTTCCAAGCGATATACCCATAGTGCTGGCCACACTGGTAAGCCTCATTGTGGTGATTATTATTGCGCTTGTTTTCGGCGTAAGTCTGCTAATCAAATACCGCAACACCTCCGCCAGAGCACAGGAAAGTGAAACTACATTGAGAGCGATGATGAACACGGCAGTAGATGGTGTGTTGACCATTGATGGCTATGGCAGAATCGTCGAAGCTAATCCTGCAGTGAGCGACATTCTGGGCTTTTCGCCCCGTGAACTTAAGTTCTGTCCTGTCTACAAAATAATTCCTCAGGAGCGTCGCGAGGAATATATGGCGCTGTTTACTGAGGAGCCATACAGTAGTCCAATCTGGCAGCGCGTGATTGGTGGGAATCGTGATGTATTCGCGATGCATAAGTCCGGCGATAAAATACCGGTTCGGGTCGGTATTGGCCATACTCAAATCAGCCAGCAGCATTATTTCATCGCTTTTATCAGTGACATTAGAGATCGAATAAAAATGGAAAATGCGCTGCGTCAGAGTGAAGCCAAATTTCGCTCATTTTTCAATAATGTTCCCGGCATAGCATATCGCTGTCTCAATGAGCCGGGCTGGCCAATGGTGTTTATTACGGACGCGGTAGAACAGATTACAGGTTATCCGGCAAAAATGTTCGCGCTACCTAACCCGGCCAAAAGTTTTATCGATATCTGCCATCCCGACGACCTGTCTCTGGTTTCCGAGGCGGCAGAAACCTCGGGGGCGTTTACCAAAGAGTATCGGATTATTCACAAAAATGGTTCCGTACGCTGGTTACGAGAGCAGGGCATTATGGTTGCTGGTGAAGGTGACCACCCAGCCTGGCTGGATGGCTTTATTTTTGACATCACTGAACGGCGGGAAATGGAAGAAGAGCTGGTGCTTGCCAAAGAGGCGGCCGAGCAGGCAGCAGCTGCACGTTCTGCATTTGTAGCTAATATGAGTCATGAAATCAGAACGCCAATGAACGCGATTATTGGATTTAGTGATTTGTTGCTGGATGAGCCGCTAGCCGAGACACAACACAAGCATTGCGCGACCATCAATCGCTCAGCGCGATCTTTGCTGCATTTACTTAACGATGTTCTCAGTAGTGCTAAACTGGATAAGGGCAAACTCGAACTGGAATACCGTGACTTCATTCTTGCCGATGAAGTTGATACTGTCATCAGTACATTCTGGTTAGAAGCTCAGCGTAAATCCCTGACGCTCCAAGTTGACATGCAGGACGGGCTAGCCAACGCCTATCACGGGGTGCCTGAAAGGCTGCGTCAGGTATTGACGAATCTGATTGGTAATGCCGTTAAATTTACTGAAAGCGGTAGCATTACATTACGCGTCAAACAGGTCAACACTCACGTCAGATTTGAGGTCAGCGATACCGGTATAGGTATGACCGGGGACCAGTTATCACGGGTTTTTGATGCCTTCGACCAGGCTGACGCATCTATGAGCAGACGCTACGGCGGGACCGGGCTTGGGACCACTATAAGCAAACAGCTGGTTGAGCTTATGGGTGGAACGATAGAAGCAGACAGTACCATTGGGGAAGGTAGTGTATTTTGGTTCGAATTGCCTATGATGCCCGTGAAACAACCTGTCATTGACCATGTTGCGCACACTATCAATCTGGCCCCCCGTCGTATTCTGGTGGTAGACGATATAAGACAAAACAGCGAACTCATCTCTTTATTACTGGCTCGAGATCTGCACCATATTGACATTGCAGAAAATGGCGAACAGGCATTAGAAAAAATGGTTGCGACATCTTACGATGTGGTATTGATGGACCTACAAATGCCCGTTATGGATGGTTTAACTGCGGCCAGAAAACGCCGGGATTTCGAAGCGCAATATAATCTTCCCCATACGCCCATGATAGCGTTGACGGCCAGTGTACTTGTACAGGACAAACATGATGCTCGCAGGGCAGGCATGGAAGGCTTTGCCAATAAACCGGTTGATTACGAACAATTATATACTGAAATTGCCCGTGTGCTGGGCGAACTAACTGATTACAATCAGCCTGCCACGCGTGTTAAAAATAAGAAACTGATGTCAGTCAACTGGAAAAAAGGGCTCTCACTATGGGGCAGTCAGGACCGGTTTGATGCTGAACGACAGTCTTTTATTAATGAACTGCCACTTCAGATAAAAAGCCTTAAAACTGCTTTGGTCCAAGATAACAAGGATCAGGTTACTGCGCTTGCACACCGGCTTAAAGGTGTAGCTGGTAATCTTGCGTTAGAGAGTCTTCATGATTTGCTAAATAATGTTGAGCGAGGCAACCGGACCGAGCAAACATTTACCGCTATTGATGAACAAATTGAGGCAATCAGTGTTGAATGTAGTTCGCACCCAGAATCAACATCTGCCATGGCAGGGGGGATTAGTGCGAACAGTTGCGACATCTTACGTAAATTACTTAAAAAACTGTATCTGAGCGTCAGCCAGTATCAACTTGATGATAGTGCCGTCAACGAACTCAAACGATGTTATGCCGGCGACAGACAGCTTGAACTGGATGACATTCTGCGGGATACAGATAACTTTGATTTTGAGCAAGCGGCGACGGGCATTCAAGCGCTTGTAACTGTTTTAGACACTACCCCAGAAGAGGCCAGCAATGCAGCAAATAGCCCCTAAGCCTACAATTCTACTGGTTGATGATGAGCCTGTTAACCTGCGTGTCCTTAACACAATCTTAGCGCCGGATTATCAATTGATGTTTGCTAAAAGTGGAGAAGAGGCGCTTCGCCTGGCGCTTAAGAGTCAGCCGAACCTGATCCTGGCCGATGTCATGATGCCCGGCATGACCGGTTTCGACTTGTGCCTGGCATTAAAATCCGATAACGAAACTGCAAACATCCCGGTCATCTTTGTCACCGCACTGGGCGAAGACAATGATGAAGCCAGGGGCTTTGAAGTTGGTGGGGTCGATTATATTACGAAACCAGTATCCGCGCCGGTGGTGAAAGCCCGGGTTAATACACACCTGTCGCTGGTCAAGGCTGATGAGCTTAAGCGCTCTCGACTACAGGTAGTGCAGTGCCTGGGCCGGGCGGCGGAATACAAAGACAATGAGACCGGCACACATGTGCTAAGGATGAGCCACTACTCAAAAGTGCTGGCACTGGCTTACGGCTTTTCTCATGAGCAGGCGGAAATACTCCTACATGCAGCGCCGATGCATGATATTGGCAAAATTGGCATTGCCGATAATATTCTGCTGAAGCCTGGTAAGCTCACGGAGGAAGAATTTACTATTATGCAAACACACCCGCAAATTGGTGCAGAAATCTTATCTGATGCAGACAGTGAACTGCTTAAAGTAGCACGTTCCGTGGCGCTGACTCATCATGAAAAGTGGGATGGCAGTGGTTATCCTACTGGCCTGGCTGGTGAAGAAATTCCCATTGAAGGTCGCATTGTCGCTGTGGCGGATGTCTTTGATGCCCTGACCAGCGAACGGCCTTATAAAAAAGCCTGGAGTGTGGAAGATGCACTGCAACTGTTGCAAGATCAGAAAGGACGCCATTTTGAACCTGCACTGGTAGACCTGCTTATTGACAATCTTGATGAGATTTTGACTATCAGAGCCCACTGGAAAGATAGTTAGTGCAGGTTGCTTAAACGGCGCTGAATCAGTATACTATGCGCCATCGACTCGTTGGGTCCGGTAGTTATGTTGATCGTAGCGAGGGGCTTAGCCGTTTAACACGTTAAATGCGGGGTTAAATGCGAGCAACTGCCAGTCTGGTGGTTTGGGTTCAGTTTTTTTATGAAAAGCCCCGCTGGTCCGGGGCTTTTTGTTGTATTTACATTGAGCCGGTGCTGCTCAGACAGGATAATGTAACAGGTTGGGCTAATAAGCCCTTTTTTTGTTTTTGGAGGTTAGGATTGGCAAAACTTGAAGATAAACTGACCGACATGCTTGAACCTGCCGTTGAAGCATCGGGCTTCGAATTGGTAGGCGTTGAGTTTGTTCGAGCCGGCAAACACTCAATTTTGCGTGTATTTATTGATCATGAAAATGGTATCACCGTGGATGATTGTGCGGACGTCAGTTATCAGGTAAGCGCCATTCTTGATGTCGAAGACCCGATTAGCACCGAATATAATCTAGAAGTTTCCTCACCGGGTTTGGACAGACCATTGTTCAGGGAAAAACACTTCCAGCAGGCTGTCGGTGAAGTAGTACAAATTCGTCTGGTTATGCCCATGGATAATAGACGTAATTTCAAAGGACAGCTCACTGGTTGTGACAATGGCACAGTGAGTATAGACGTGGATGGCCAGCAGTTTCAGTTAGCTGTGGCGAATATCGATAAAGCTACCGTTGTTCCCACGTTCGACTAACGGAACAGCACGCGCTTTCATTAGGAAGCATTAGTGAGGCGAAAATGAATAAAGAAATTTTGTTAGTGGCAGAAGCCGTTTCAAATGAAAAACAAGTGCCGCGAGAAAAAATCTTCGAAGCGCTGGAGTTTGCGATTGCCAGTGCGACAAAAAAGAAGAGCGACGGGGATATAGAAGTACGGGTTAGTATTGATCAAAGTACCGGAGACTTTGATACATTTCGCCGCTGGCTGGTTATTCCTGACGATCAGGAGCAACAAAATCCTTATGCTGAACTGACTTTTTCAGCCGCACAGATTGATGAGCCAGACGTACAGCCTGGCGACTACGTAGAAGAGCAAATTGAGTCTATTGCCTTTGATCGAATTACCACGCAAACGGCCAAACAAGTCATAGTGCAAAAGGTGCGCGAGGCTGAACGTGCGCAGATGGTAGCCGAATACGAAGATAAAGTCGGCGAACTGGTCACCGGTACGGTCAAAAAAGTCAATCGTGATAACATTATCGTAGATTTAGGCAATAACGCAGAAGGTGTTATTTATCGCGATGACATGTTGCCACGGGAAACCTTCCGTCCAGGCGACAGGGTTCGTGGTCTTTTGTATGTTATTCGTCCAGAAGCACGCGGTGCGCAATTATTCGTAAGTCGTACTCATCCGGATATGCTGGTTGAGTTATTCCGACTGGAAGTGCCTGAAATCGCCGAAGAGACATTAGAGATCAAATCAGCCGCGCGGGATCCTGGCTCGCGGGCAAAAATAGCAGTCAAGACTAATGACAAACGTCTTGACCCTGTGGGCGCCTGTGTAGGCATGCGTGGCTCACGTGTTCAGGCTGTTTCCAGTGAACTGGGTGGTGAGCGCGTGGATATCGTTTTGTGGGATGAAAATCCGGCACAATTTGTCATCAATGCGATGGCCCCCGCTGAAGTTGCATCGATTGTTGTTGATGAGGATAGCAATACGATGGACGTGGCTGTGGAGGCGGACAATCTGGCCCAGGCAATTGGCCGTAGCGGGCAAAATGTCCGTTTGGCCAGTCAGCTGACCGGTTGGGAACTTAACGTCATGACCATTGACGATTTGAATGCCAAGCACGAAGAAGAGAACTCAAAAGTTCTGTCATTATTCACTGAATATCTGGATATTGATGAAGATTTCGCGCTGGTGCTCATAGATGAAGGCTTTAGCACGCTGGAAGAAGTTGCTTATGTTCCGGTCAGTGAACTAATGGCAATTGATGGCATGGAAGAGGAAATGGTTGAAGAGCTGCGAAACCGCGCTCGGGCGATTTTGTCTACCCGCGCACTGGCATCAGAAGAAACGATGGATGGTAAGGAGCCAACAGAGGCATTGCTCAAGCTTGAAGGCATGAGTGAGCATATTGCTTATCAGTTAGCGGGACGCGGCATCGCAGATTTGGAAGATCTGGCTGAACAGGGTACGGATGATATTAGCGATTTAGAAGAACTTGACGAAGAAAAAGCCGGTGCGCTTATTATGGCAGCCCGTAATATTGTCTGGTTTAACGAAGAGTAAGGTCAACAAGGGGATAAACACATAATGGCAGAAGTATCTGTAGAAAAACTCGCCAGTGACATCGGAACAACTGTTGACCGTCTGGTGAGTCAGTTTAAAGAGGCCGGTATGAGCAAAAATGCTGGCGACCAGGTGACTGAAGACGAAAAGCGGCAGCTGCTTGATCATTTAAGTAAGCAGCATGGCGGCGATAACGCCGCTAACGAGCCAAAGCGAATGACGCTTAAGCGTAAGACTACCAGTACCTTAAATGTGGGTAAGTCGAAGTCAGTTAAGGTTGAAGTACGCAAAAAGCGGACTTATGTAAAGCGTAGTGACGCCGATGAGCAGAAGCGTCAGGAAGAAGAAGAAGCACGCTTGAAACAGGAAGCTGAGGAGCGGGCCGCGGCAGAGGCAGAAGCTAAACGTGTTGCCGAAGAAAAGGCAAAACAGGCTGCAGAGGCGAAAAAGGCAGCTGAGCAGGCACGTAAAGAGGAAGAAGCAAAAGCCAAAGAAGCGGCAGCTAAACGACAGGAAGAAAGTGCGGAAGACGAACCTGAACTGACGGAAGCAGAAAAAGCCGAGGCGGAAGCAGCACGTCAGGAAGAAGAACGTTTGCGTAAAGCGCAGGAAGCTGAAGCTCAGAAGAAATATGAGGAAGACGCCAAGCGCGCGGCTGATGAAGCCCGTAAGCTGGCAGAAGAGAACGAAAGACGTTGGAAAGAAGAAGAAGAGCGTCGTAAACGCGAAGAGGCAAAAGAAGTGCATTTGCACTCTAACCGCTACGCACAAGAAGCTGAAGACGAAGAAGATTTGCAGGTAGAGCGCTCTTCTCGACGTCGTAAAAAGTCGAAGAAAAACGCAGGAGAACATTTGAAGCAAAGCTTTAATAAACCCGCCCAGCCGGTAGAACGTGTAGTTAAGCTTGGTGCGACTATCACGGTAGGCGAACTGGCAAGTAAACTAGCAATTAAATCCAATGCTGTTATCAAAGCCATGATGAAAATGGGCGAAATGGCAACGATTAATCAGGTGCTGGATCAGGAAACCGCAGTACTCGTAGTCGAAGAACTTGGGCATAAGTACGAACTGGTTAACGACAATGCCCTTGAAGAGGAGCTGTTGGCAGAAGGTACGAATACTGGTGAGAAAACCAATCGTGCGCCGGTAGTTACAATTATGGGGCACGTTGACCATGGTAAAACGTCGTTGCTCGATTACATTCGTCGTGCAAAAGTTGCCGATGGCGAAGCTGGCGGTATCACCCAGCACATAGGTGCTTACAAAGTACTGGCAGAAACAGGCGATGTTACCTTTTTAGATACCCCTGGACACGCAGCATTTACTGCAATGCGAGCCCGTGGTGCTAATGCAACAGATATCGTTGTGCTGGTTGTAGCGGCTGATGATGGCGTAATGCCACAGACCAAAGAAGCGATACAGCATAGTCGCGCGGCAGGCGTTCCATTGATTGTTGCGGTTAACAAGATGGATAAGGAAACTGCAGATCCGGATCGCGTCAGAAATGAATTGTCTCAGTTAGAGGTTATTTCTGAAGAGTGGGGCGGAGAGCATCAGTTTGTAAGCGTATCGGCGAAAACCGGTATGGGCGTAGACGACCTTATTGAAGCGATCAATCTGCAGGCAGAATTACTGGATCTTCAGGCTATCGAGAAAGGGCCTGGTCGGGGCATCGTAATCGAATCACGCCTTGATAAAGGCCGTGGTCCGGTGGCATCAGTACTTATCCAGGAGGGTGAGTTGCGTGCAGGTGATATTCTGTTATGCGGTGAGGAATACGGTCGTGTCAGAGCAATGCGTGACGAACACGGCAAAGAGCTTAAAGTTGCAGGCCCTTCCACGCCGGTAGAAGTACTTGGTTTGTCTGGTGTGCCGGTAGCTGGTGAAGATGCAGCCGTGGTCCGCGATGAGCGTAAAGCACGTGAAGTAGCGTCCAAGCGTCACCAGAAAAAGCGTGAGCTTAAGCTGGCTCGTCAGCAAAAAGCTAAACTGGAAAACATGTTTGCAAACATGGAAACCGGTGAGGTGGCTGACCTCAACATCGTCCTCAAAGCCGACGTACAAGGGTCTGTGGAAGCTATTGCAGAATCATTGGCTAAGCTGTCCACTGCTGAAGTAAAAGTTAATATTGTAGGCAGTGGTGTAGGTGGTATCACCGAAACTGATGCTTCGTTAGCTGCAGCTTCTGGCGCAATCGTCCTGGGCTTCAATGTCCGTGCCGATGCATCAGCACGTCGCATGCTCGAGGCTGAAGAAATTGATCTGCGGTATTACAGTGTCATCTATAATCTGATTGATGAAGTGAAAGCAGCCATGAGTGGTATGCTGGCACCTGAATTCAAGCAACAGATTATTGGTCTGGCTGAAGTACGTGATGTTTTCAAATCACCAAAACTTGGCGCGATCGCCGGGTGTATGGTGACAGAAGGCATTATCAAACGTAGTGCACCGATCCGGGTTCTGCGAGAGAACGTTGTAATTTATGAAGGCGAGCTTGAGTCGCTGCGTCGTTATAAAGATGATATGCAGGAAGTACGTAACGGTATGGAATGTGGTATTGGCGTGAAAAACTACAATGACGTCAAAGTTGGCGATCAAATCGAAGTATTTGAAACTATTGAAGTTGCTCGCGAGATCTAAACGACAACAGGCAATAGTAGAAGCGGGGGCGATACGCCCCCGTTTTTGTCTGTATTGATTAACAGGAGTAAGTTATGGCACGGGAATTTTCTCGTACTGATCGGGTCGGTCAGCAGGTACACAAAGAAGTAGCCAGCATTATTCAAAATGAGTACAAGCATCGGGTTGGTGATTTACCGCTTATTACAGTGTCTGATGTTGAAGTCTCCAGAGACCTGGCCCACGCCAAAATATTTGTTACTATTTACGGCGAAGACGTTGATGAAGCCGCGCAGGTCAAGCAACTTAATGATTATATGGGCTTTGTGCGCGGGATTTTAGCAAAGCGCCTGAGAATGCGGTCTGTTCCACACCTGCACTTTTTTCAGGATACGTCGATTATTGAAGGTATCCGAATTTCCAGCCTGGTTTCTGAAGTTGTGGCCAATGATCAGGCCAAACATCAGGATGAAGACGAAGAGCAAAAGTAGATGGGAAGACGTCGGAAGGGCCGGGCGATTAATGGGATTGTTCTGTTAGATAAGCCAGTTGGCGGTTCCTCGAACCAACTCTTACAGAAAGTACGCTGGCTATTTCAGGCACAAAAAGCAGGCCACACCGGCGCCCTGGATCCATTAGCCTCGGGTATGCTGCCTATTTGTTTGGGCGAAGCCACTAAATTTTCTCAGTTTCTCCTGGAAGCCGAAAAAGTGTATGAAGTCACCGCGCGTCTGGGTATAAGAACGACGACGTCTGATGCTGATGGAGATGTCGTGGAGGAGCGTCCGGTGGCAGTAAGTGAGGAACAGGTAGAGCAAGCATGCCTGAGTTTTCTTGGTCAGAGTAAACAGATACCCTCAATGTACTCGGCGCTTAAACATCAGGGCAAACCGTTATATTTTTATGCGCGACAGGGTATAGAAATAGAAAGGGAGCCGCGGGACATAACCATTTTTGATATGGATATTCTTGATATATCCTTACCGCATATAACCATGCGAGTGAAGTGTAGCAAGGGAACGTATATCCGGTCGCTGGTAGACGATATTGGCCAGAAACTGGGCTGCGGGGCCTATGTCACCCGTTTGCACAGAACCGTCGTTGCTGATTATCCGGCGGAAAAAATGGTCACCATCGCGCAGCTTGAAGCATTAAGACAAAGCGACGACGCACCGGTATTTGATCAAATGGATGCCCTGTTGTTACCCATGGATACCGCTGTAGCCCGTTTGCCGACGGTGTATCTTGATGATATTGAAAAAAATCGCTTTGATAATGGGCAGAGTATCGTTGGTCAGGTACATAAGGCGCCGGTGAGAGGGCAGTTTTATCGGGTTTATCATAATACTGGTTCTGCCTCAGTATTTCTGGGGGTAGGTGAGGGCGTCACTCAGCCGCGAGATCAGCCCCACCATTTAAATGATGATAGGGTATTTATAAATCCAAAACGGCGTGTGGTTTAAGCAAAACGCTGTTTTTTACTAACTTTGACTTGCGTCACACAGCCTCATCATTATAATACGCGCTCTTATTAAGCTGGCTGAATTAGTGATCGGCCTGCTTTCACTCTCAATCAGGAGAAAATTATGTCACTAACTAAAGAAGAAACCGCGAACATCATCGCTGAATACGGCGTTAAAGAAGGTGACACTGGTTCACCGCAAGTGCAAATCGCACTGTTGACCCACAACATTGGCAAGCTTCAGTCTCACTTTGCCAGCCATAAACAAGATCACCACTCACGTCGTGGTCTGCTACGTATGGTTAGCCAGCGTCGTAAGCTTCTTGATTATCTTAAAGGCAAAAATGCACAGAGCTATCTTGATCTAATCAAAAGCCTGGGTATCCGTCGCTAAGACAAGGTTTCATCAGAAAAGCGCCGATTTGGCGCTTTTTTTGTGCCTGAAATTTGCTCAGGGTGCGATTGACTTCCTGCATTGAAAAGGGGATGGTATTAGCAAGCAATAAAGGAAATGCTATGAAAACGATTATCCACGGATTGACCGCAACATTTATCACCAGTATATTTTTATCTGCACCGGTGTCAGCAAACACTCAGCTACCTCCAATCGTCAATGAATACCCCGCCTGCGATTATAAAGTAACCGATACTGTAATACGTTCGCATTCGTTACCGTCCAGGCCTGATAATTCGGACGTCGAAGAAGCATTTCAACGGCTTCTACCTTTATTACGTGAAGATGCGCAAAAGCGCGGTGCAGATAGCCTGGCGTTGACGGAAAAAAAGGTTAAGGTTAGTCAGTCAAATTCAAGTCGACTTATAGTCAGTGCGCAGTTAATAAAAAGCTGCAAAGAGACAGCTGATGTTGCATCAAGAGCGCTAACACCTCTGTCATCAGAGGGCAAACAACAGTTCGGGTTTAGCAAATCTATAAGTTTGAAGTACAAATACGAGTTTGTTATTCCTGCAAAAACACGCAAGCCTGCGTTGCCCTCCAGCACGCTCGTATCACCTGAAACCGGAATATACGGCATAGCGTTAAATTCATCAATGGACACTGTTCTGGCGCAATTTGGCACACCCACATTTATGTTTTCACCCTATCCGGAATGGAATATTTTAAGTTATGGACGTGACCATTGGCTTACTTTTCACAATAAAACACTGATGAAGATAAGTAGTGTCAGCGACTTATTCAACTACAGTTTTTTAAACCATGTTCCTTTTGATGACAGATTTGATGAAAGAAAGTGGCATGTTGCTGACCAAATCGGAAAAGACGATGTTGTGTCGGACGAACAGTACACCCGCCTCTCCGGCTATCGAGATAAAGACACAGTTCTTGAATTAAGTACGGAGGAATACTTAAAAAATAATCAGGAATATCGATCTGTAGTGTTAACTGGTTTTTCTCTGGCTACAGAGAATTTTTCTTTGCCCGACAATTTTCTTAAAGCGCTCATCGATAATAACAATGCTGTATTATCATCCGTTGCAGCGCATTTAGCCGACGATAAAAAAGCAATAACGGTTGATATGCTTAGTCAGCCGGCTTTCGGCATCACTCAAGAAGTAAGAGGTCGACGCTTTCAATTATATGACGCATTTACTCTCGTTGAAACCAGTGGTGATTCCATCTATAAAATTCATGTAGATCCTGATTATCTTAGCCCGCTGTCTTCAGATTATCGCCATTGGCAATTTAATAGTTTTTACTATGGTCAGCCGGTTGAGGATGCGCTCAGAGTTGCCGGTGAAGATGCCGAGCATTTTGGTGACTCTATTGTGATAGAACACGATAACTATTCGCTTAAACTTCTTACCTATGGGTTTGCAGAAGAAGAACATATTTATGCGATGGAACTTTTTCTTCTGCTGTAGATTTGATCTAAAACAATGCTGTGCGACATTTGGGTTAAATTTACTCAAATGTATCAGAACAACCAGTTTTTGTAGCTATACTGTGTAAAAGCCGAAGAATAACAAAGGGTAACCAGTGTGAGCAGAAATAAGATTGGTGCATGTCTAGCGGTTGTAGCACTTGCAGCCTGCAGCGATGGCGCAGATTCACCCCGCGGGTTTAGCTTGCCAGAGGGTAACGTGGAGGCGGGTAAACAGGTCCTGCTTAACTATCAATGTATTGATTGTCATCAGGTCCAGGGGCTGGATGTTCCGGAAGATCACGAATACCGGATATCTCAACCTATCAAGCTTGGCGGGACCAGTTCTCGGGTCAAGACGTATGGAGAACTGGTTACCAGTATCATCAATCCTTCGCATAAGCTAAGCCCGCGATACGCTCTAAGTCTGACCAGCCGTGATGGGCAATCAAAAATGCCGTCAATTAATGAGCAACTCACAGTGGCTGAACTGGTAGATTTAACCGCTTATTTGCAGACAAAATATAAAGTAGAACCCTATAGAATGTCTGAATATCGGCTCTACCGACTCAGAGTACCGGAGTCCGCCAGTAAGGAAGGGTCTTAAGCGTCAGCAGTGGAGACCGTTGGATTCAAAGTATTGAATTCCAACGGTGATACTAGGCCGGTAATTACTGGCCGCTTCCACCTGTACCAGAGGGTGCGCTGATTACTTTGGTTGCAATATCGCGTATCTCGCTTTCCAGTGAACTCATACGGCTCGCCAGAGCGTTGTTACGCTTTTCAATAACACTAAGCTTGTCACTTACATTTTTAACGCTGCGCGCCTGCTGAGTCTTATCATTATTGACCTGTTCAATAGCGACGTTCAGCGCAAGCAGCTCATCTGCGAGTGACGCTAATTGATTATTAATCGAGGTAAGACGGCTTTGGTGCGTATCTACATCATTCGCCACGGTTTCAATAGAACTCGTTAGAGACTTTTCCATCCCGTTGACTTTATCGTTGAGATCAGTGATCTCTTTTTGGTTTCTGCGCCACGCTGAGGCCCAGAGTTTGTCCATCTGCTCCCACAATTCCTGAGACTTTTCAGACAATTCGTTGACTTTAACCTGTAAAGCTACGGTCGATTCGCCCATTTCCTCATCGGTGGCACTCAATTTACGCTCAAGTTCTGCAAGACGGGATTCAGCATCAAGGGCCACTGCCTGTTGTTGTTGCAACAGCGTGTATAAATAATAACAACCGCCTAAGCCACCCAGTGCTATAAGCAGCGCAATAACTACAAAAACGGTGCTGGCACCTGAGCGCGGTGACTTGCTGTCGCTGGGCGGGGGAGTAGAGGAACCCGCATCCTTACCTTTGATGGTATGGGAGGCGGTATGCTTTTTTTGCTGATACTCGCGACGATCTTCGTCATCTAAGCGAATGGTGGGAAAATCATCATCTCTGGAATCGTTTGCCATATTAACTCTTGTATCCACAATTACTGGCGAAATTTGCAACGCAATATAGTAGCGCTATTTCGCGCCAATTGCCATTGTCAGCGTTTTTATCTCGCTATTGCGACCATGTCTCGACGCAAATTCACCTTCGTTAAGCCGATTATGAAACGGAAAATAAGTCGCATTATCCGGAAATTAACCCTCAGATTCAAACTGACGAAGCAATGAGTACACCGATAACAGATCAAACGCCGTCCCTGGCGTTTCAGTTGATTAGCGGTTGCCAATCCAATCCACACGGTAGAGGTCCCGCCGGCGGTCCAGGTAGTTGCGCACAGAACCTTCATTTTGCAGACGATTAAGCTTATCCAGATCAAGGTCCACAATTAAGGTCATTTCTGTGTTAGGGGTGGTCTCCGAAACAATTGCATCATGGGGAAATGCAAAATCAGACGGGGAGAAAACCGCAGTTTGCCCATATTGAATGTCGACGTTATCGACTTTAGGCAAATTACCTACACTTCCGGCAATGGCGACGTAACACTCATTCTCGATAGCCCGGGCCTGAGAGCAACGCCGTACCCGAAGATAACCATTTTTTGTGTCTGTCCAAAAAGGTACGAACAGGATTTGCATCTCCTGTTCGGCCAGCACACGGCCCAACTCAGGAAATTCCACATCGTAACAAATTAACACACCAATTTTGCCAAAATCAGTATCAAACACTTTAAGGCTATCGCCCCCTTTCATGATCCAGTCTTCTTTCTCATGGGGCGTAGGGTGCAATTTGTACTGGCTTTCTATAGTGCCATCACGTTTGCAGATATAGGCCACATTATACAATTCATCATCATCTACTACCGGCATTGAACCGGCAATGACATTGATGTTGTACGATACTGCCAGGTGTGACATCGCAGTGAGAATTTCATCAGTGTACGTGGCGAGGTGCCAGATGGCATCAATAGATGATTCCCCCGGACTCAGGCCCATCAATGGCGCATTGAAAAACTCAGGAAATAACGCCACATCACAGCCGTAATCCGAAAGCGCGTCTACGAAGTATTCGGCTTGTTGTAAAAACTCTTCAACATTATTGAAATAGCGCATTTGCCATTGAATACAACCAATACGGGCACTGGACTTTTTCCCTTCGATAAGACTAAGGGTATTAGGCTCAAAATAAATATTGTGCCACTGCAATAAGGTCGCATAGCCCTTTGATGCTTCGTCTTCGGGTAAATACGCGGTCAGAACCTGCTTTACTTCAAAGCCGTTTGACAGCTGAAAAGTAAGAATCGGGTCATAGATGTCTTTTGACTTAACCTGTTCTATGTATTCGTACGGACTCATATCGTTCGAATAATTGGCATAGTTAGGAATTCTTCCGCCAGCCATAATCGATTTTAGATTAAGGTTACGACAGAGTTCCTTACGTGCCTCATAAAGACGACGGCCCAAGCGAAGTCCTCTGTAATCCGGACAGACAATAACTTCTACGCCATAAAGCACATCGCCATTTGGATCATGGGTAGAAAGATAGGCATCACCGGTTATCTCATCATAGCTATGTTTATCGCCAAACTGATCATAATCAACGATTACCGTGATGGCGAAAGCTACGACTTTACCTTTATCTTCAATACAAATCTGACCATCAGGAAAGGTGGTTACCTGTGCTTTGAAATTTTGGTATGGCCATGCGCCACCAACATTGGCGTACACCTTATCCATCAGTGTTTTTACATCGTTATAATCGTCAAGCCGAAGGTTTCTCAATTCCAGATGATGTTCTGTATCTTCTACGCTCGTCTGGTCCTGACTCATACATTACCGCCTTACATATACAAATTTATGGGTAGGAGAATAGCATTTTGTGCTGAATCACGGGGGATTGCTACAGAAATATTGTTACAGTCAAATAATAGGTTTGGATTATCTGATGATAAAGATAATCGGGAAAGTGGGGAATCTGCTTGCCGACAATACGAAACTGTATTATAAAGCGCCACTTGATATTTACAGACATTCTCAGTCATGCAATCTCAACAAATTGTAGCGCCCGGCGCAGAGCCAGAGATAACCAGCCTTCACCTTTTTGATCAGATTAGTGATGCTTTACTTACTCAGGGCTTTGCAGTTATCCCTGATGCATTACCGACGCAAATGACCAGTGAGCTTTATCGGTATTATCGTCAGCTTAACGCGACCATTTTTGAGGAGGCCGGCATCGGACGAAAGCAGCATTATCATCAAAATGGCCGAATAAGAACCGACAAGGTCTGCTGGATAGATGGCACTTCTGAGACTGGCCGATTATGGCTCGACTGGTTGGAAATGTTGAAGGTACATCTGAACAGGCGGCTATTTTTGGGGTTGTTTTCAATAGAAAGTCACTTTGCATATTATCAGAAAGGCGACTTTTACAAGCGCCATTTAGACGCATTTCGCGGCGAGTCGAATCGGGTGGTTTCGTTGGTCACGTATTTAAATCCTGACTGGGCTGACAGCGATGGCGGAGAACTAATTCTGTACCGCGATGACAACGATAAATCGGGAATAAAAGTGCTACCCAGGCTTGGTACCCTGGTTATTTTTCTCAGCGAGGAATTTCCTCACGAGGTCAGACCGGCCAGCAAAGACAGATTCTCTGTTGCATCCTGGTTCAGAATAAATACATCCACCGCTGATAAAATCGACCCGCCTCGCTGATACAAAAAAAGTTCACCGGACCGGTAGGACTAAGAAGCAATGCCTAGTGGCTGGTAACACACGTTGTTGATGCTTATCGGATAGTAACGATGGTATGGGCTGTTATGGCTGGCCAAAACGTTCCGCTTGAGTCTGGCATAATTGCCAGGGTAGCCCGGACAGATGCAGTAGCAAATTTGTTACGGAATCTATCGTATCGAAGATACTGTTGACAGTTACTTTGAACCAATACTGCTTTGTATCCATAACTAGCGTAATGTTTATACAAATCAACCGAACTTCAATTCTGTTGAACGTTGAGGCGGCAGCGGTCCCGTTATGTACGATATACGTTAAGCCCCCTAAAAAATAAATGAAACAGATAATAATCATTTACTGACAACAATTTTGTGCACCGGCTCCCGAGCAGGCCAGTGTTATGTCATATATGGTTGCCTGATCCGGGGTACTGAAATAGGGAATGTTATGACAAGCGCATATCCACCGAGCAAGGTCCTGATTGTGGACGACAATGTTGCTAACATAGGGATGATGGCCGATGCACTGAGCGCTGAATACGATATTCTGGTGGCTAAAAGTGCGCAGGAAGGACTGACCCAGGCATTGCACGCCCAGCCCGATCTGATTTTGCTGGATGTAGTGATGCCAGTCACTGATGGTTTTGCCCTTTGTCGACAGCTCAAATCCTGTGAGCAAACCCACAAAATACCCGTTATCTTTGTCAGCGCGCTGGATACGGTAAAACAGCAGGCGAAGGGGTTTGAACTGGGGGCAGTTGATTATATCACCAAGCCTGTCCAAATTCCCATTTTGCGCGCACGGGTGCAAACCCATACCCGCTTATACCGGCAGACTGTCCAGCTCGAGGCGCTGGCGGCGACTGATCCTCTGACCAACCTTGCCAACAGACGTAAGTTTGAAGAAGCGATGAGCCAGGAAATCGAGCGCAATCAGCGTGAAAATCATGCGTTATCGTTACTAATTATTGATATCGACAAATTTAAGGATTACAACGATCGCTACGGGCACGGTCGGGGCGACGATTGCCTGGTTGCCGTGGCCCGCATACTATCGGCATGCGCAAGGCGGGGCACTGACCTGGTCAGCCGTGTCGGAGGGGAAGAGTTTGGCATTATTCTCAGTGATACAGACGCTGATGGCGCTCAGTCAATAGCCCAGGCAATTCGCGCGCGTCTGGCGGCAGCCAATATTCGCCATGCAGACAGTGAGCATGGCTATCTGACTTTGAGCATCGGAATAGCAACGGTAGATTTTGCGGCACTGGCCGGAGGCAGACCTGATAGCCGAATGTTAGTAGACTGTGCCGATAATGCCTTGTATACGGCCAAAAATGAAGGTAGAAACGGTGTCACGTTAAATCACTGGCCGTAAATCTGGATAATTTTATTTAACTGTTTAGAATGTTATGTTTTACAGCTAGGCGCAGCATATAGAATAATACGCCCTGGCAAATGTCAATCGTCATCCGTGCCTTAATTTTATCTGATTCAACAGTACGGCGGATAATTATCAGTTACACAGTGAAGTGAATTGTGCTTATGGACAAATTTCCTCCAATCACCCCGATGGCTGACTTACGGTTTTTGATTATAGATAATCAAAATCTTGTTCACGACCAGATCACTCAGGCCCTTCGCGAGATAGGTATCAAGCGGGTGAGCTGTGCGGTAAATGCTTATCATGCGCTTAGAGAATGCGAAAGGCAGCATTTTGATTTTATCCTTATTGCATTTAACATCAGTCACGATAAAGATGGCTTCCATCTGCTCGAAGAGCTGAAACATCACCACCATGTGACGCAGAAAACCACAGTTATCTTTTTAAGCGCGGAAACCAGTGCTGAGTTGGTAAACTGTATTGTCGAGCTTCAGCCAGATGATTTTTGGGTCAAACCCTTAGACCGCAAGCGGATAGAAACCCGTCTGCGCTATCTCATCACTGTTCGCAATAAATTGCATAAGTTACTACATTGTCTTTATCAGCAGGATTATTCTGCTGCAATTTACTATGCCCAAAGGCATCTTACTGATCCCGGTATGGCGGAGTTTCATCCAAGACTTCGTCGCGCGGTGGGAGAGTGTCTTATTGCTCTGCGCGAGTTCTCGCAGGCAGAAGATTACTATCGCAAGCTATTAGACAATTCGGATCACGCCTGGATTCATGTTGGTCTGGCCAGAAGCGTATTGCGCCAAAACAATTTGGAGAAAGCTGAAGGAATCGTCGAAGACTTACTTGAGCGGGATGATACGCGCTTTCAGACATTGGATTTGCTTGCCCAGTACTACCTGGAAAAGGAAGACTATACGCAGGCCTATGAAAAAATTAAACTAGCCAGTCAGCTCGCCCCGCGAAACATAGAACGCAATAAAAAGCTGTGGGACTTGGCGCGGCTAACCCGAGACCGTCATGGACAACTCAAGGCTGTGCAGAACATGGCCCGCTTTGCTAAAAACTCGATCCATGATTCGCCTGAATTGTCCTTAAATGTGGTTCGGGCGACCCTGGATTTAGCCACGTCGATGACACAACATGACGTCGATCAGCTGCTCAAACGCGCCTCGCACGATTTGCAACAGCTTGAGCGCCGCAAAGGGGCAGGGATTGAGCTGCGGGAGCAGTTGGATATCATCAAGGCGCGGATGCTTTGCCTAAGCGATAATAAGCAGCAAGCCGAAGCGATAATGAAGGATAAAAAGCCTGAATTGACTGGCACCTCCATGGAAGATAACCTTGATAAGATGAAAGCATTTCATGAGCTGGGTATGAAAGAACATTGCCTAGCTATTTTAGATAAGCTTCGTCAGCAAATTGAAGGCGATACATTCTCTTCATATGTGGTGGATGAATATCTCAAGCAGGAAGAGATTGAACGTCGTGAAATCAATTTTACGACTAAAGAGTTAAAGGAAATGGCTGCGGTAAATTACAAGGAAAATCGAATGCAGCCTGCGTATAACAACTTGCGTCAAGCTTTGCAGTTATCACCGGATAATCGGCAAATCGCACTTAGTTTGCTTAAAGTGCTCACCCAGCTCATAAAAAAAGATGTACTTTCGCAAGAACAGATTGCCGTACTTCAACAGGCTGCGAAGACACTTAACTCACACTCATTAAGTGAAGACCAACAAAAAAAATGCGATGAGTATTTCGCTATTTTACAGGTAGCATCTGAGAACATTTCTCTATCCAGCGAAGCGCAGTAGCCGCTGACTGCTTATTTTTCATCGTCGTTGCTTTCATCCAGGCCTTTACTGTTTAGCGCTTCAGTAAACAGCTGATAATCCTCCAGTACCTGCCTGGCGTAAAGAACCGCGCTGTCTGTTAACGCGTCAACATGCGCGGGAAGTATTTCACAAATTTTTTGTTCAAAACGGTCTGAGCGCCGATTTCCCCTGGCATGAGCAGTAGCCAGTGCTTTAGCACACAGTTGCGTAAATGCTGCAAATCCGCCGTTAACATTTTTTCTTCCCATCGCTACATCCTCAGGAGCAACTCCCACTCGGGCATGGTGACGAGAACGAACCAGATAGTGAGTCGACTGCCACAGTGCTTCGTCCAACAATAAATCGGGCCGACGTTCCATTTTACGCTGGCATCTGGCGGTCAGGTGAGCGGGATTAAGCCGATTGATGGGCGATAAGTCATTGAAATAATAAAGTGGTGCAGCCGCTCTTTGTTGTTTGACCTCTACGATATGACAGCGGGAAAAACTTTCTTGATTATGTGGTTTCGCCGGCCCTACCAAAAAATAAAATCGCGCCATATTCACAGAACCAGTACCAGCATTATTACGGCTGACGATGTCAATTATCTTATCATCCATAAACGGGGCGAAGGCATATTCGACTTCACGATAATAATATGGCGCCAGCGTAGAAAATTTGTCGGTGTCAGGGATAAACGCCAACCCATCCTCGGCCATGTAAATCGCTTTTGCCAATGCACTTTTTGTCACAAAATCTGTCCCACCGGCGGCACGGCTTTTCGCTTTTCTGAATAACTTGTGCAACTTGGTATCTTCAGGTATCTGATCGATAGCTGAGTGACGTAATTGCGGGTTATCAATCAGTGAAGCACAAGTTTCGCTATACGTTTTTAAAAACAACGACATTCCCTCCGCAACCTGCTGATCAGAGATTACGGGCTTTACACTGCCATTATTGGGATGTGAATAGCGGTCACCTACAATACCATTGCAAAATTCAGCAGCCAGCGGTAATGAAATCAGAAAGCGTAATATATCCCAGTGGGCGAAACCTACACAGGCATCATCAAAGTCGTTGGGGGTAAATATCACCGAGTCGCCATGGGAGCCTTCTTCTGTAACAAAGCCAAAATTAGATAAATGGCAATCTCCGGTGATGCAGGTCAGCGGTAACGCATCCAAGGCTGATGGTAGGTTGAGACTATTTCGCTGCAAGTCAGCATAGAAAAGTTGTGCCGTGCCCCGATAGAAAGCGAAAGGATTATTGCCCATCTTGGCATGTTTGCTCAGCATAGGAGTAGGGTCCTGAGCATCGATCCTGCGAATATGCCGGATGATGAAGTCTTTTCGACTTTCCTTCATAAGCGTACAGGGTGATGTAGGCACAGCTTTCCTCCCGTTGCATAAGCCGATCTATTCTGGCATTATTCGTAGTTCAATAAATCCGCGCAAAAAACGATTTATTAATCGCAAAATATAATCAAGGTATTCAAATTTACCAATTATCATTTTGTTAGCTGTTTAGCTATTCTAGATACAACTTAAAGGGGCGTTGGCTTATATAAACGAAACCGACACTCTACATATTCCGTAAACACAGTGATTTTTACCCTCGGGTAAATGTTCACTATAAATTTAACCAGATGGAGATTAACAATGGCACTGATTAACACTGCTATCAAACCTTTCAAAGCAAATGCATTTAAAGATGGCGAATTTGTTGAAGTAAGCAGCGAAGATATTAAGGGAAAGTGGGCTGTATTTGTATTTTATCCAGCTGACTTTACATTTGTATGCCCAACAGAGTTGGGTGATATTGCCGATAAGTATGAAGAACTGCAATCACGCGGCGTTGAAGTCTTCTCTGTATCTACAGATACGCACTTTACACATGCTGCATGGCATCAGTCTTCAGATACTATCAACAAAATCAAATTTGCAATGATTGGTGACCCTACCGGCGAAATTACCCGCAATTTTGATTGTATGCGTGAAAACATGGGTCTTGCTGACCGCGCTACATTCGTGGTTGACCCGGACGGAATCGTTCAGGCAATGGAAATCACATCAGAAGGTATTGGCCGTGATGCAGATGACCTGGTCCGTAAAGTAAAAGCAGCACAGTATGTTGCAGAGCACCCAGGTGAAGTTTGCCCGGCTAAATGGAAAGAAGGTGAAGAAACACTAGCACCTTCTCTAGACCTGGTAGGCAAAATCTAAATCAGATTGTGTTCTACATGGTGCGGGTATATACCCGCACCAATTTAAACTCATTTTAAAAGAGGCAGATTCAACGTGTTAACTAAAGAAATATTGCAAGCGCTGAAAGGCTATGCTGAGTCGATGAAAAAAGAGGTAACGTTTGTGCTTCAGGTTGGCGAACACAGCAAGCGTGACGAACTCGTGACGTTTCTGTCTGACATCGCCAGCGTAAGCGAAAACATTCACTTTGAAGAGCGAGATACCCATGGCGTCCTGCGTAGCTCGCTAAGCTTTATGATTGAAGCAGACGGTGACGACACCGGTATTCGTTTTTCGGGTATTCCAGCTGGTCACGAGTTTAATTCATTAGTGTTAGCTATGCTTCATGCGTCAGGCGGCTCAGAGCTGAAGATAGATGACAGTTTGAAAAGTATCGTTAAAGGTGTCGATGAAGAACTTAACTTTGAAGTCTTCATCAGCTTAAGTTGTCATAACTGTCCGGATGTCGTGCAGGCATTAAATCAGTTTGCCTTGCTTAATCCTAAAATCACAACAGAAATGATTGACGGTGGCCTTTATCAGAATGTTGTCGAAGAACGTGATATTCAGGGCGTGCCGGCGGTATATCTCAATGGTGAGTTATTTGCTAATGGCAAAGTCGATGCAGCAGTCTTGATCGACAAGCTGATTGAGCGCGACCCTGGTCTGAAAGAGGCCAATAAAGGTCAGAGTCTGCCGGTTCAGGATGTAACTGTTATTGGCGGTGGCCCTGCCGGAGTAAGTTCTGCCATCTATAGTGCCCGTAAAGGCTTACAGGTGGCGATGATTGCAGATCGGTTCGGTGGCCAAGTGAAAGATACTATGGGTATAGAAAACCTGATCTCTGTGCCTAAAACCACTGGTCCAGAGCTGGTTGGTAATCTGGCTGAGCATATGAAAGACTATGATATTTCCCTTAAAGAACACGTACGTGTCGAAAAGATTGAAAAGGGTAATATTAAGACGATTACGTTGTCATCGGGTGAGACTATTAAGACGCGTTCTATTATCGTTGCCACAGGTGCTCGCTGGAAAGAGTTAGGAATACCCGGTGAAAGAGAAAATGTGGGCAACGGGGTGGCTTATTGCCCTCACTGCGACGGCCCGTTCTTTAAAGGCAAGGATGTGGCAGTGATCGGTGGTGGTAATTCTGGTATCGAAGCGGCACTGGATCTTGCTGGTATCGTAAAGTCGGTAACCGTCTTTGAATTTATGCCCGAATTGAAGGCCGATAAAGTGCTGGTGGACCAGGCTGAAAAACGTGACAACGTGAAAATTATCCGTAATGCAGCGACGAAAGAAATCATCGCTGACAACGGCAAGGTTGCAGCGATTGAGTATCAGGATCGTGAAACTGAAGAAGTGCACAGACAACAGCTGGCAGGGGTATTTGTACAGATTGGTTTGATACCCAACAGCCAATTCTTAACGGAAACGTTAGATTTGACACAGTATGGTGAAATCATTGTTGATGAGAAATGTAATACGTCTGAACCGGGCATATTTGCTGCCGGAGACGTTACTACTGTCCCGTACAAGCAAATCGTTGTTTCTTTAGGTGAAGGGGCAAAAGCATCACTTGCAGCCTTTGAATATCTCCTTACCCATGAAAGTCAGGAAGATATGTCAGAAGTGGCGTAACTAGCTCACTCTTAGAAAAACCGGCCAATGGCCGGTTTTTTTGTGGGGAAAAAGCGATACCTGCCGCGCTTTAGTTAATGCAGAGGCGTATAAACAACGACAAAATACTCTTTCTGCTGCAGTAAAAATTGACATTTCTGTATGAATGATTTAAAAACCGACTGGTTGGTTGGTTGGTTTGTTTGGAGAAGCTATGACCCGCGATAAAACAAATTCCCGTAGTCGTATCGTCAATGCGGCTATTGATATTGCCATCAATCAGGGGCCCAAAGTGCTGACCCTCGACAAGGTCGCTGAAAAGTGTGGGATGAGTAAAGGCGGCGTAATGCATCACTTCAAAAATAAAGAGGCATTACTGGAAGCGCTACTGGCGAACATGATGGATACCTTCAAGTGCTATGAAGACGATATCGTTGCTCAGGAAGATAATCTGTTACCCATTACCCGAGTGCTGAAAAGCAGAGAACAAATTCACAATCACGTTAATCTGGATTATGCGCGCATATTGCTGGTGGCCGCCACTGAAGGAGATGCACTGATGGCGCCTATTCAGCAGCGCTTTAAGGAATTCGTGGATGAGCTCAAAGCAGATGACGCTTATTACTTCGATAGCTTGCTACTATGGCTGGCAGCCGATGGCCTGAGCTTTCAGGAGTTGATATCTGTGAGCCCGTTTAGTGAAACCGAACGCAAAGCGATTCGCCATAGACTGATTGAAATGGCTGAGTCTTTAGGAGATACCCCCCGTGAACAATAATTTCTTACGATCTGCGATGTGGCTACTCGCTGGCTGTTTAATTTTAACCGGCTGCTCAAAGGAGGCTGCTGAGAAAAACGTCCGCGCCAAACCATTGGTTCAGCTACATGAAGTAGGAGCCGATGTGCAGCCAACAGCCAGGCGGTTTGTAGCACGTGTGGATGCTTTGAGCACCGTGGATTTATCGTTTCAGGTGGCAGGTCGGATTAACCAGCTAGTGGAACGGCAGGGTATAGTAGTACCAGAAGGTGAGTTACTTGCTGCTCTGGATCCTCAGGATTACGAGCTTGCTTTGCGTCAGGCAGAATCCTCGTTGCGCAAGGCCATGTCAGATTTTGAACGGGGCAAAGAGTTGAAAAAGGAATCTTATATCAGTGATTCTGAGTTCGATGGCTTAAAAACCAATTTTGAAAATGCCGAAATCGCTGTTGAGAATGCACAGATCAACGTGGAATATACCGAGCTTCATGCACCGTTTAATGCATTGATCACCAACCGCCTGGTAGAAAAGCATTCTTATGTTCAACCCAATCAGCCCGTACTTCGTGTGCAAAATATAAATTACCTGCGCGTGCATGTTAACGTACCCGAACGCATGATGCGCATGGCCGTTGAAGAAGCTCCCCATTACCAGGTTTATCTGGAAAATAATGCAGGCGAGAAGGTCACCGGTAAGGATGGCAAGCCTGTCACATTAAGCTATCTGGAGCATCGCACAGAGGTCAACGAAGCCACACAGACGTACCGGGTCACATTTAAATTACCAAGGATTGAAGGGGTTGAACTTCTCCCGGGTATGGTACTCACTGCACGGATAGAAATTGAGCGCCCCGAAGCGGACAGCTGGTGGGTGCCGTTGACAGCGGTAGATACCTCCGGTGATAGCGAGTTTGCGCTTTGGTTATATAATGAGAAAACCCAAACGGTAACTTATCAACCGGTAGAGGTAGGTGTTATCCGCGATGAGCAGGCGCGAATTATCAGTGGCGTTTCGGCGGGACAAAAAATCATCGCAGCGGGTATCCGCCAGTTGCAAGATGAGATGGAAGTCAGACCGTTTGACAGTGAGCAGCCGGTGTTATGAAAATAGCAACCTATTCAATTAAAAATCCCCTCACCGTATGGCTGCTAATGGTGATATTTTTCGTCGGCGGTATCTTTGCGGTTATCGAAATTGGCAAACTCGAAGATCCCGCTTTTGCTATAAAGCAGGCGATTATTACCACTGATTATCCCGGCGCTACCGCTGAAGAAGTTGAAGAAGAGGTAACTGAACAACTGGAGTCCCGTATCCAGCAGCTCAGTCAACTTGGTGACATTACTTCACGTTCTCTGCCGGGCCAGTCGCAAATTACCATAAAACTGCGCGATGATTTTTCAGGTGAACAGCTGCCACAGGCCTGGGATGAGTTGCGACGTAAGGTGGAAGCAGCCACGATGAGATTGCCTCAGGGAGCCCGGCAACCAGTGGTGAACGATGACTTCGGTGATGTTTACGGCATGTACTACGCCGTTATCGCAGAGGGTTTTTCACATAAACAAAAAAGAGAATTATCATCGCGTTTAAGACGCGAAGTGCTTACTGTGCCTGGGGTTACACGGGCCCAGCTTGGCGGGGTGCCTGAGGAAACAATTTATGTCGAGGTGACTCAGGAAAAGCTTGCCAGCCTGGGCATTTCTCTTAATCAAATAGCCGGCGTTTTCCAGACAGAAAGTGCTATTGCCGATACCGGTAGTGTCAGAGTGGAAGACAGGCGCATCCGCCTGGTGATTCCTCCCAGTGATGATTCTGCTGACACTATCCGGAATCTGAAATTCGGTATACCAGGAACCACAGAACAATTGCATATCGGCGATATTGCCGACGTGTACCGGGCAGAGACCGAAAACCCCACGCAACTGGTTCGTCACAATGGCGAGGCGGCATTTACCCTGGCTATCGCCGGGCGTAGTGATAAAAATATTGTAGATATCGGTAATCGGGTTACTTCCCACTTAAATACACTGCGCGAAAAACTACCGCTGGGTGTGGAAATATTGCCAATTTATGAACAGCACAAGGTTGTGGATCAGGCTATACAGGATTTTCTGGTTAATCTTGCAGCTTCAGTCACCATTGTGGTGGCAGTATTACTATTCGTTATGGGATGGCGTGTCGGTGTCGTGGTGGGCGGTACTCTGCTGCTTACCGTGCTAGGCACCGTATTGTTTATGTGGATATTCTCCATTCAGATGGAGCGGATCTCTCTGGGCGCACTGATCATTGCCATGGGCATGCTAGTGGATAATGCTATTGTAATCGGTGAATCCATGCTGCTTAACCGTCAAAAGGGAAAAAATTCTGTTGAGGCCGCTGAAGAAGCCGCTCAGCAAACCCAGTTTCCGTTACTGGCGGCGACAGTTATCGGCATCCTGGCGTTTGCCGGTATAGGGTTATCGCAGGATACTACCGGCGATTTCATGTTCTCATTGTTCGCCGTGATACTGATTTCGTTGTTACTGAGCTGGGTGCTGGCCGTGACGGTGACTCCCTTACTGGGTCATTATTTATTTAAGGCGCAAAGTGGTGATACCGACGAAGATATTTATGATACCCGTGGGTTCAGAGCCTATAAAAAATTATTGAGCGGCGCATTACGCCACCGGCGCCTGACCATCGTGTTTCTTGTAATGACTACCGCAGCCGCAGTGGTTGGCTTTGGCTGGGTTAAGCAATCGTTTTTCCCACCTTCCAATACGCCGATCTTCTATGTTGATTATTACCTGCCTCAAGGCAGTGATATTCGTGCTACGGAAGATGATATGAAAGCCATCGAAGCAACAATTTTACAGCAACCTGGTGTTGAGAGCGTGACCAGCCTGATTGGCATGGGAGCCAGCCGGTTTATGTTGACTTATGCCCCTGAATTGCCAAACCCTGCGTATGGCCAGTTTATTGTGCGTACTGAACAGCGTGAGCAAATCCCTGCGATTATGAAAGCATTACGTGAACGCATCAACCGCTCTCATCCGCAGGCTGAAGTCTATACCCGTCGTATCTTTTTTGGTCCTGCCGAAGGTGCCAAGATAGAAGCGCGGTTTATGGGTAGTGATCCGGAAGTGTTAAGAGCGCTGGGGCAAAAAGCGCAAAATATTATGTACGCATCTGACAGTATTACAGACATACGCCAGAACTGGCGGCAGCGTGAAGTTATTGTCAGACCTGTTATCGATGAGCAGCAGGCGCGGATTGCAGGTCTATCGCGTACGGACATCGCTGACTCACTGGAATTTGCTACCGTCGGAAAGCGGGTAGGCGTCTACCGCGAAGAGGACCGACAGGTGCCGGTGGTCATCCGCCCGCCTGCTGGAGAACGCAGAAGTATGTCTTGGTTGGAAGACCGGCTGATTTATAGTGACGCGGAGCAAACCTTTATACCAGTAAGGCAAGTGGTCAAAGATTTCGAGGTGCATTCTGAAAATGGCATTATTCATCGCCGAAATCGAGTCAGAACCTTAACCGTGCAAGCCGAGCCGGTGGGTGATCTTACCGCGGCTACCGCACGGGCCACGGTGGTTAAACAAATTGAGTCGATGGCGCTGCCACCAGGTTACGCACTGGAGTGGGGGGGCGAATATGAGAGCTCCCGGGAAGCGCAGGCAGGCCTGGCAACCAAGCTACCCATTAGCTTTTTATCCATGATATTAATCACTATTTTGCTGTTCAATGCCCTCAGGCAAGCAGCGTTAATATGGATTATCGTCCCTATGTCTGTTTGCGGGGTGACAGCGGGTTTACTGCTGACCGGTTTGCCATTTAGCTTCACCGCATTGCTGGGCTTGTTGAGTCTGTCCGGGATGTTGATAAAAAATGCTATTGTTCTGGTGGATGAGGCTGATATACGTCGTACAACAGCGGATAATCTGCACGATGCCATCACCGGTGCCAGTCTAAGCCGACTGCGGCCAGTCATGCTGGCAGTGCTTACCACTGTGTTGGGTATGTTACCGCTTTTGTGGGATGCATTTTTTGCCAGTATGGCAGTGACCATCATGGCAGGGCTGACATTTGCATCATTGCTTACGCTGGTGGCGGTGCCGGTTCTTTATTCGCTATTTTTTAGCGAAAAAGATATGCATCCGTAATGTGAAAAATGCCGGCGCCTGCCGGCATTGTTTTCGCAAATAAAAAGAACCGTCGAGGTTGCATACCAGACGCTACCATTTTGATCTGAATAGGGTTACTTTAGCTAACTAACTAATTCAGCACTCGATAAGGGAATAAGTAATGAAAAAAGTGTTAACCATACTTTTGGTGGTGATTGTCCTCATCGTTGGGGCAGTCTGGTATGTCATGAGCGGGGCAGGCGACTTCATACGTACTCAACTTGAGCAGCAGGGCAGCGAATATATGGGGGCTGAGGTTTCAGTTGCCAGTGTTGAAATTGCTTACAGCGACGCGAAGATGAACATCACAGGTCTTGAGGTGGCTAATCCCGATGGCTTTTCAGACGATACTGCGATGGCCATGAATGCATTATCCTTTGATTTAGGGGCATTAGCCTCACAGCCTTATGTGGTTCAGAATGTAACGATTGACGCTCCGGATATTCTTTATGAAATGAACGGGCAAAATCAGAGCAACTTACTGGTCCTTAAAAATAACCTGCAAAACAATTTACCTGCTGGCGAACAACAGGAACAGCCGCAGGGTGATAAAGATATGCCGCGGGTAATAGTGGAAAACGTCACTATCAGCAATGCCCGCTTGCGGCTTAACTTTGAAGCTGTGGAGACCGGTGAGTTGCAGATTGATAAAAAATCTTACGAGATAACGTTACCCACCTTTAATGCCGGACCGGTAGGACAACCGAATGGGTTGCCGGCCGATCAGGTAGGCGGCGCCATTATGGAAAGTCTGTTGGATAACGCCATTGAACAGGCTAAGCAGCAAGCCCGTGAAAAACTCAAAGCCCGAGCCAGACAAGAACTTGAGAAAGAAACTGACAAGCTGAAAGAGAAAGCACAGGAAAAATTAAAAGGGCTGTTCAACAAAGGTAACGGTTAAAAAGTATTGTAAATTGCTTTAACCAAAACCCGCTGTATTCCTATATAGCGGGTTTTTTATTGTTCGAAAAGACAAATGCTGTAAGGTCTGTAATTGTCAGACGATCCTTACTTACGATAATTCTCAAGCTGTTTAGGCCATATCTTGTTTGTCTGAAAGTCCAATAATATGCATTTCTGCTGAGCTGACTATGTTTCAAAAACCCGCCAACCCGCGGTTGTTTTCTCCCTGCTAACGTACTGGTTCAAACCTGCTCCTTTCACTATCAATCTCATAGCTAAATAGTAAAGGGTCCGGTGAGTCATTTGTGAGAATTGAAAAACCAGGATTATTAGCGCTTATCTCAATTTGGGCGCCAGAGGCGCAACTTCAACGGCTAAGAATGCAAACTTATTATGTTACCGTGTTGCTAACCCGTAAGAGATACTATGGCGGTGATGCCCGGCGAAAAAAGCCACTCTTATATAACCTGACCAAAAATAAAACGCGGTTAATGGTGATATCTCATAAATTGTGAAGTAGAGAGTTGAAGCTTAAAAATCTTCCTGCGAAAGATCAGAGAATGACTATTCAGTAACACCACATTTAATATACAAAATAGAATTATTAAACGGACTTTGAATAATAATTCAGTTAAGTTAGTGATTTTTGAGATATAAAGTGGAAAGATTGTTTGACTGATCAAAATTCAAAATATCGCCGTGACATGGGAATGTTCGGGGTCTTTTTCATAGTGGTGAATGGTCTGATTGGTGCCGGTATTTTCGGGCTCCCCGAAGCACTTCATGCAGCCGTTGGCACATTTGCGCCCTGGTTGTTATTGATTGGTGGAATACTTGTTATGGCCATTGTAGTTTGCTTTGTCGAGCTCACCAGGCTCACCGACCGCTCGGGCGGTCCACAACGTTATGTGGGAGATGCGTTTGGTGCTTATCCAGGTTTTATAGTTGGCTGGACCTTCTTTGCGGCACGATTAATCAGCCAGGGGGCCAATGTACTTGTGTTGGTGGCTTATGCGGCGGCGCTTTGGCCCGTTGTGGGCGAGGGGACGGCAAAAACGGTATTGATTGTCGGTGTGCTCGGTGGACTTACCATTATCAACGTTGTTGGTATAAAAAAAGTGGTTGCCGTACTAGGTGCCATGACGCTGTTTAAGCTATTGCCGTTATTAATTTTGATGTCCATCGGCATCTGCGCCGCTGCAAATAACGGTGACGTGATATTGCCAACGTTTAGTGCGGTAGAAGGTATTGCGTTAGCAACGCTCTATGCTTTTGTCGGCTTTGAAAATGCAACTATCCCGGCCGGTGAAACAAACGATCCCAGACGTGCCATGCCACGTGCACTGACCACTGGCCTCGCTGTAGTCACATTGATTTATTTTGGACTGCAATGGGCTTACAGCCACAGTGTCATCGCGGGAACGGGAGCCAAGGCGCCACTGACTGCGTTAGCCGGCGAGTACGGAGGCGATATCGGCGCATTGCTCATCGCAGCAACTATTGTTGTAAGTGTGCTCGCTAATCTAACAGCAGGTCACACGTCAGCGAGCCGCATGCCACCAGCACTAGCAGACGATGGGTTGTTACCAGCCTGGTTTGGAAGGGTCTCCCGCTGGGGGACACCGGCCAACGCCATTATCTTCTTCGGGATAGGCGCGATTCTGTTCTCACTCTGGGATGATTTTTTAGCGCTTGCTGCGGTAAGTACGTTGGCACGATTGCTCGCTTATATCTCCTCGATCATCGCTCTGCCAATTCTGCGCCAACGTGCGGGTTATTCGGCCTTTAACACGACAATGTTAATTGCCGTACCCATTGCAATGATACTTAGCTTCTGGTTAGCGACACAGACCAGTGCGACACAATGGCAGACGCTGGCAGGCTTTGCATTCGTTGGCACGTTTCTTTTTGTTATCGCCAGAAGAAACGACAAATCAGTTTAAAGGGAATGTGTGGGAATTGTGCAATAGCGAATAAACGCAATAGTGTCTAATCAGGTATGTCAAAGTTGCATCATGGTTGGCGCTGGTGAGAATGCTTGCTGCAAAATGCTATGCAATATAATTTGGCTGAGTTACCGGCCATTGGGCACAGTAACTCAGTAAATAACGGACCAGGTTTTACTGGCGGTCAGGCATTTGCCGCTGGACTATCAGAGTTAACGCCGGTTGCGAATAAATTCAGCCACGTATCTGGCATCGACTAGCTTAAAGTTCTGATTATCAGAGGGCAGTACATTGTGGCCGTCCTGCACCACTAACAAGCCATTAGGTAATTGGGAGCCCAGGGCCCGCGAGGTTATTTCCAGGCCATCGGTTTCAGATGTGCCATCCAGCCCTGCTGCCACGTCTGCGGTAATGTTAAATGTACCAAGCAAGACATTGTCGCGAGTTGCGTAAACTGCGTAGCGATGATTGCCCTGACTGGAAGCAATGAGATACTGTTCACCGTCCACATCAAACAGAGCCATGCCTTCAATATCGGCGTGGACCTTATCATTAACCTTGGCAATCAGCTCAGGCTCAGCGTCTTTATCTACCAGCGATCGCTTCCAAATCCCGGCTGCTTCTTCTCCGTAGTACAACACGCCGTTTTCATCATCGGCCACACAGCCTTCGGGCTGTGAGGGCACAGAAAACGTTTCGATTCGCTTAGCCGAAAAATCTTGCTTCGAGCTCGATAATCTGTGCCGCTCATAATTGCCGTCTGTATCGTTTACCAACACATCTACGCCTTCTGCATGCTGGTACAGGCAAAGGCCATAAATATCGTTCAGAGAGGTCGCAATTTTGGGACCGACGCTTGCCTTTCGACTATCTGTATCCAGCCAGAATATATCTACTGTTGTGCTGGTACGGTTGCTGGCTGCCGCCATCGGTTGAAATGAACCGTCGGATAATGTCATCGTCCGAACATCCACATTATTTACCCGTCCGACGTCAAGCCGCTGCAGACGTTTGCCCTGGAGGTCATATAATTCAAGGCCGCCTTTCTTATCCGTACCTATTACAACGGATTTTTCTGGCGCGGCGTCTATTACCCAAATAGCTGGATCATCCGCCGCGTCGCCAAAACGAGCCACGGGATCCGTCTGCGCAAAGGCGGTCAGTGATGCATCTACTTGATCCCGCTGTGACGTTTTTTCTACTTCATTGTTGCTAAACTGAGCGGTATAAAGTTTCTCGCTATCATCATCGTACATGCCGGCAACCAGAAACTCGCCCAGACGGCTCAAGCGAACCGATTCGAAGGCGTATGTGTGCCCGGTTGTCTTCAGTGGTTGCTCGGAAAACTGCCCGTTTGAATAAAGCCAGATGCTTGACGATTGAGGAGAAGCCGCCGCTACGGTGCCATCGTTGTATGTTGCTACACCTTCAAAACCTGTTATATCTTCAGGCCGGTACAGCGCCCGGCTCTCATCCGCTTCCCATTGCGATGAGTAAAACAGCAAGCCAAGATTCTCATCAGCCAGCACAAGTTGTTTCTCACTCTCGTTAATTTGACAAGATGTGATACCGGCTCCGGTATTCATCGTCTTGACTAATTGTAACGATTTGCCATTGAAGTAATACTGATGAAGGCGGCCCCTGGCGTCGGTAGCCACCACATCAAAAGCCTGGTTGTTGCGTCCCATACAAACCGACTCCAGGTCAGCATCTTTTGAAGACAGAGTGGTTACTGCGCTGAAGGTTCTGGCCGAGATATCAAAACTCAATATGTCGATTGCGTAGGTATTCGTATCCAGCGCCGCTATGATTGCGTGATCGGAATTGTGTATCCGAATATCAGTTTGCGAATAGGCACCCTCATAGTTGGCCAGTGTCCTACCCACGCTATCGGTGAAAAGTAACCCCTCCGATTCGCTGGTTACCAGATAAAACAATTCCTTATTAATGGTCAGCGGGGTGAGCTGTTGGCCCGCGATAGGGAATACGGCAATGGTTGCTGCCCCTTGCGGGTTAGTCACTGAAACCCTAGGCGCAGCCTGCGATGATGAGTAAGCTAATGCTAGGGATAAAATAAGAATGCGTAACATATAAACAATAAAATCCTGTGTTAACCAGCCGTAACCGGGGGGGGGGCAAAAAGGGCTTTTCAGCGCCCTTAACTAAAAAGTAACCAAGTGAAACGTACCTGCGGTATTACATGCGCCAGGTAAAGCCAACTTCAAATGTGCGACCATACTTTTCGTATTGGGCATTTCTGTCTGGCTGATCAAAGTAATGATAATAGGGCTCGTTCGTCAGATTAACGCCGTTGAAGTACACCATCATAGAATCATCGAAATAATATTTTCCGGTAAAGTCGAGTTGTTGATGACTGTCTTCGATGCGCAGCATCTCGCCATCAAGCTCTTCAAAGTTATCGCTTTTGTATGCCAGTGTAAGCCGCAGACTAACGGTGTTATTTTCGTAGCCTACGGCCAGGTTGCCGATTTTGTCAGACTGATTAGGCAGGCGGGTTTTAAATGATTCACCATCAAGCAGTGTGGTTGCCTCTGAATCTGTGATGGCGCCATTTGCTGACAGGAGCAATCCGTTGTTGAATGTCTTTACCCAGGACAGCTCCACGCCCTGCAGACTCGCCGATTCTCCGTTGACCGGCTGAATCACCTCGTCAAATCCTTCCCATTCACTGGTTCCGGCAACATCGGCGAACACCACGAAATTATCTATATCCTTATAAAAATATCCCGCCGATAATACCCCCACAGCGCCAGGATAATACTCGATTGATAAATCAAAATTACTCGATTCATAGGGTTGAAGATCCGGGTTCCCCACTTCCGCCTCGCGCTCGGTAACAAAGGCGCCTTCATCTTCTTCAGTACTACTTTGAATTATCTGAAATGCAGCCACATCTTCGAATTTTGGACGTGCGAGTGTCTGGGTGTACGCTCCGCGAAGTAATACCTTATCGGTCAGGTCATAGCGCAAATTGATACTGGGCAGCAGGTAGTCATAGTCACGTTGCGTCGACCATGGCGTATTCCGAACGCCTTCCTCGCCAGTTTGTTCGTTTTCAACCAATTCAACACGCATTCCTGCGGTGCTGAAGTCGGTGTGTTCATAACGTAAGCCCGCCACGATCTGCAACTTTTCAAACTGTGCGGTCAGCATTCCATACGCGGCAAATATGTCTTCGTTGTTAACATAGGAGGCGCCGTTAGATTCAACTTCTGAGTCCAGCGCTGCCAGTGATAACTGTTGCCGGTTACTATTAAAATCAGTCCGCATACCCTGACGGTCAAGACCGGGTCCAAAATCGCCGAATTGCCAGTCAGGACTGCCTGTTGCGTATTGCTGTGCAGACATATCGCTAAAACCATCATCGTAAATAAATACCTGACTGTCGCGATTCTTTTCTCTCATGCGGTATTTGCTACCGAACTTCAGCTCGGTTTCTACGCCAGCAATCACTAAGGGTCGAATAACGTCGATTTTAATACTGGTTTCTGTGTCTTTGGTGTAATTATCTTCGAAGCTGACTTCATCGGTCTCATATGTCGAAAGGTCAGTAGCCGCAGCATTTTGGGTGACAACGGGGATTTGGGTATTTAGATCTGTTGTAATACTGTCATTGTCAGTCTTAAAAACATAATACAAAGCGTCGGGCTCATCTTCGTCAGATTTTGCATAGCCAAGTTGCCAGTTAATCAGCCATACGCCTAACTGATGTTCACCACCGCCACTTACTGTAAAAATCGACTGTTCTTCGTATCGGTCCTTACTTTCTCTTTCTATCTGAGAATCCTCACCCTCAAAACTATAGATATTTGCCTGTCGGTATTCGTCATCGGCAAACTGGCTGTATAGCGTGCGCAAAAAGTACTGGTTGTTAAAATCAGGTCGCCAGTCAAGGTTGACTGCACCACCAAGCCGTTCACGGTTGATATTGTATTCTCGCTGTTCCAGCTCGTCTTCACCGTTACTCTCAATGTTGTCGGAGCCCAAATCCCGATCAAACCAGGACAGCGCAGCAGCAATCCCTACTGAGTCACTGAACTTTTTGGTCATCTTAGCTGATAATTTAGGACTGGTTTTGTCAACCAGTTGATTCTGACTGGCCTGTGCCGTCACACTGGCCGTTGAACCAGGATAATCGAAGGCACTGACACTTTTCACGTCGATGGCGCCACCAATAGCGTCTGCATCCATGTCCGGTGTAACTGACTTTGAAACTTCAAGGGTCTGGATTAATTCTGACGGGATTACATCCAGGGCCACGGAGCGAACGCCTGACTCGGGAGAGGGGATATTGAGACCATTTATGGTGACATTGTTAAGGTTTGGGTCAATACCACGGATACCAACAAACCGGCCTTCGCCCTGGTCCCGCTCCAGCGATATGCCAGGCAAACGTTGTAGCGCTTCTGCTGCATTTTGGTCTGGGAACTGGCCAATTGCGTCTGCAGAGACAATAGACGATATACGAGACGATACCCGCTGTTTATTAATCGCTGAAGCCTGGCCGCTGCGTTGACCACGCACAAGAATGTCAGTTAATGAATTAGTATTTTCGCTCAGCGTTATAACGGGGGTAACTGTTTGATCATCTGTCAGTGTAACTAGCTGGGTCACTGGCGCAGCACCAAGGTAACTCGCTTTCAATGTATATGTGCCCGCAGGTAAAGAGGGGAACCTAAAGCTACCGTCGCGGCCAGACGTTGTCGTAAGATTCAGCTCTTGAAGACGAATTTGCGCGCCAGCAAAAACCCGTGAATTATCATCATTAGTAAGCTGACCGTTAATCTCGCCGGCATTAACAAAAAACGGTGCAGCCCCAAGGCCTAAGATTGCATAACAGTGACAAGCAATGCGCGAAAGTCGAAGCATAAAAATAAATCCTTCCTAACGTAGGTGTGCAATTGATGGTGGGTAAGCTAAGAAGGATAAATGACTATTGTGTGACTACCTTATGACGAGGTAGTGATAAAACGCTGATTCTACGGTTATTTCCCCGTATTGAAAAAATACTGAGCCAAATTGACCTGGTCGTTATCTAACTGATTAATATTGAAAAAATAAAATTTTTTGACATTACGGGAGGGCTTTTGCCATCAGAATGTCATATAGCTGAGCCAGAATGACCCTGTAAATCATTATAAAAATTAAGTAATCAGCATGACATTGATGACACACATTAACGTTTATCACCGAAGGTTCAACCAGCGAATTCATCTGAGTGGCGGCACTATTGTGGCGCAAGGTTTGGCCCTGTTTTTGGTCCTGTCGCATGGTATAACCAAACAGCTTGCGCACATTGACTGGCTGGATATTGTTGCTGAGGGGAGTGTTTTTATATTTGCCGCGACATGGATTATCGCTGTAATCGTAAGCAGACCAGCGGGCAAGGTTACAACGTTGATGGTCGCGGGGCTTAATTGTCTGGCATTTACCGCACTACTGGATTTACTCGATGAGCTCTTTTATTACCCTTTGGCATCACAGTGGTTAGGCATGATTGAATCAGTTCCTGCGGCGGCGGGTATGGTGATAATGACTGTGGCCCTGGTGTTCTGGCATAGGGAACAACTGGCGCTCAATGTTCAGCTTCAGCGAAGAGAAAGTTATTATCGCGATCATGAAAACATAGATACCGTCACCCAGCTTTATCCTGCTGCTTATTTTTGCGACCGCGCCGCTGATTATCAACGGCGCTTGGTTCATGCCAGTATTTTAATGGTGGATATTAATCAGTTTTCCCGCTTCAACTCACGTTTTGGTCATCTTGAAGGTAACCGTTTATTGCAGGAAGTAGGGCGCCTGCTGGTTATGCATGTTCGGCATGAGGATCTTGTTTGTCGCTATGCCAGTGACCGATTCGTGATCCTGTTACCAGATATGGAATTGCACGCGGCTAATGAGCTGGCCTCTCAGATTCAGAACTCCGTTAACCATTTGGCCTTCAGAATAGCCACCAACACAACTGCCGTTTTTCAATCTGTTCGGACCGCGGTAATCGAATGCGGACCAGAGCATGATGTTGATGAACTACTTGCCAGACTCAATCTTAAACTGACCCACTGTGAGATATCAGTGGCATGAGAAGGAATTTAACTCATGCATTGATAGCGCCGGACGCGCGAACAATTCCTGGCTCTCCTATCGCCAAGGCTATTATGGATGTCTGTAGGGCCCGTCAGATAGACGGCCACCGACTATTACGAGGGACCGGGGTTTTTGAAAATGCGCTACAGGAAGCTGAGTGTATTTCTTTTTCTCAACTGACAAAACTGATAGCCAATGCGCATAAATTGTGTAAAGGAACAGACTTTAGTTTTCAGGTTGGTCAGGCACTTGCGAGTTCACACTACGGCGGGTTACTAAGAGGATTAGAATATTGTCGGGATTTCAATCAGGTAATAAGAATTACCTCCCATTTTATGCACCTGGTCTGCCCGATAGTCGCATTTGCAATTTATCGGAAGGATAGCCAGCTTGTAATGATCATGCGCGATCCAGCTGGTAGCTATCAAAACTGGGTCTGCAAAGCTGAAATCGTTATGTCCGCACTCTATGCGCTCAGTAAACGTTGGACTGGGTCACGTCTGGGCCTTACTTTTCACTTCCCCTTCCATCGACCACGCCAGATGGCTGACTATGAGATGCATCTGGGCAGAAACCTCTTTTTTGAGCAAGATAGTTTTTCAGTCCGTTTCGACCGTTCAGCGGTTAATGCGAGATTCGAAAAATATGAACCGTATGTGAGACACGCGGTTATTGGACATTATAAAAAGACATATCTACGGGGGGTGCTGCTGCCCGAGGCAATTCGTTTATTGCTTGAGCAAACCCCACAAATCAGCGCAGCAGACGCAGCACAACTATGTGGTATCAGCGTGGCCACGCTTAAACGTAGGCTACATGAGTTGGACGTATCATTTTCACAGCTTGTTGATGCATATCGCCGCGAGCAGGCGGTATTTTTACTTAAAGATTGTCAGATGAGTAACGAGCTGAGTGCATTGAAGATGGCGATTACTGATTTGGCAAATTTTCGAAGGGCGGTTAAACGCTGGACCGGATTAACGCCGGCTGCGTTAAGAAACAGGTAGTATCTGTGTGTTTTTATCATATATAAAAAAGACGCCTTCTCATCGTGACGCCTTTTTTGCATCTCACTGATGGTAGTTAGCGGGCGGCTGCAACGCTGACCACAATATTTTCCGGTGGCAAACGGCTTATCTGGATATCCTTTATTTCCACAGAAGTTTCCGGACTAAACCTTTTTAACACGTCATAGGTGCTCTGCGCACCGTAATAACTGGCAAATTGTGACACAGTCATTCCATTGCAACGCAAACCAGCAACCAGAACCCGGTACATAGGGCCGGTATGACTTGTTCCCACGGATAACCCACGTACAGTTTGATGCATTTTCAGGCTATTATCTTCTCCTGCATGCTGGCATACAGCAATCAGGTCCTTTTCCATTTCTGCAGGATAACTTTCGGCTATGGACGGTCCCGCAAGACTTAAAGAAAGCAGACATAGTCCGGCAGACGCAACATTACATCTGATCATAATTTTTTCCTTCTTGGCTGATATTAGTTGAGATCCTTTGCGGTACCACTGCGCAGGCTTCTTAAAGCTAGTTCGCTGCTCAAAAAATTGCGCTGATGAATTGATGAAGATTTGATGATATTAAATGTTTTTACTTATCAGATGATTAATCATGAGATTGTCATTGTAAGCTGAGAATTTAATATAAGAATAATTCTATATGCTAAGCTTTATAAGCTAAATATCAGGGGACCATCATGAGTATGCACCCCGTCTTTCCTAACTATGATTCAGCCACACGCACCGTTTGCAATTCTCAGGGTGATCGTCGCGTGCTCTCTCCTCAGTGTGCATTATTGCTGGAGCTTTTTCTGACTCAGGATAATCATTTTGTTTCCCGGCAACAAATTCGTCAGCATATATGGCAGCATAACATTGTCAGCGACGATATGATTAATCACCTTGTTTGCCGATTGCGTAAAGAATTGAAGTCTGTGTCTGTGGATTGTGACTGGCGTATTGAAGCGATTCCCAAAAGAGGGTATCAAATGGTGATAAACAACATGAAACATGATTTCACGTATTGGTTACATCGATGCAGCAACTGGTTTAGTGGAAACGTTTAATGTCTAGCGAGGCACTATGTTCAGGCACAATGTGGCATCTATAGTCAGTTTATATATCTATTAGCGTTCATTTCTTAGTCACGTTCGATAATAGCTTCATGTTTATCTACCATTGTGATGAAACCATCTTTGCCGTTCTGTTTTAGCAACAAGAAGGTCACTGCAAAGTCTATTGAAATGGATGGTTCACTGGCACAACGTCACCATACTATTATCAGGGGCAGTATAACAGTCATATTCATTGTGATTTGCCTTAATCAAGCCCTCAGCGCGAGCCTGATATTACCGGATTGCAGAAAAGAAGTAGACACTATTTCACACTATGAGTGCGTTTCCCGGCAATGTTAGCATCGCAGGCGCAGCAGGCGCCTGCATATATTTTAAAGGGTAAAATATTAGCTCTGGCGCTGATCGGACCTGGGGCCCCGGCGCTTTTTATCCCGAAACCCTTTTGGTGGTAAGCCAGTATGCTTTGAGAGCGCGCGCTCACCGCGTCGTGCTTTAGGTGCCCTGGCGCGTTTTTCTTCTTTAGATTCCGGCGGCACCAGGTGTTGTGGGCCGCGGCCGATCAAATCTTCCCGGTCCATTTTCTTCAGTGCTTCGCGGATTTGAGCGAAGTTTTTTGGATCATGGTAACGCAACATGGCTTTATGTAACCGACGGTGTATTTCACCTTTTGCAGAAGGGACATGCTCACTGTCTTTTTTGACTTTACGCAGACTATTCACTTCTGTGTGATACATGGTCGTTGCCGTTGCCATAGGAGACGGATAAAAATTCTGGACCTGATCCAGTTTAAACCGGTTCTCTTTGAGCCATATCGCCAGCGCCAGCATATCTTCATCAGTGGTGCCTGGATGCGAAGCAATAAAATAAGGTATGAGATACTGTTTTTTACCGGCCTCTTCGCTGTATTTATCAAACAGTTCTTTAAACCGATCATAACTGCCCATGCCCGGCTTCATCATTTTGTCCAGCGGGCCTTCCTCGGTATGCTCCGGCGCGATTTTCAGATACCCACCGGTATGATGCAATGCCAGCTCTTTAACATACCGCGGATCCTCTACCGCCAAATCATACCGTACGCCCGAGGCAATTAGCACCTTTTTGATGCCAGGAAGTTCGCGCGCCCGTTTATACAAGTCGATGGTCGGGGTGTGGTCGGTATCCATATGGGCGCAAATACTTGGATAAACACAGGACGGACGTTTGCACGTCGCTTCAGCTTTAGCACTTTTACAGCGCAAACGATACATGTTTGCAGTAGGGCCGCCCAAATCCGAAATAACTCCGGTAAAACCGGGTACGGTGTCGCGAATGGTCTCGATTTCGCGAATAATTGAATCTTCTGAACGGCTTTGAATAATCCGGCCTTCATGCTCGGTGATGGAGCAAAAAGTGCAACCGCCATAACAGCCGCGCATAATGTTGATACTAAACCGTATCATGTCATAAGCTGGAATTTTAGCATCACCATAGACAGGGTGGGGTACCCGCTGATACGGCAAATCAAAAACCGCGTCCATTTCATCGGTTTCTAACGGCATTGCCGGCGGATTAATCCATATGTGCCGGTCACCATGACGCTGCATCAACGCGCGAGCGCAACCAGGATTAACCTCCTGATGCAAAATACGCGAGGCATGGGCATACAGTATTTTATTATCACGAACGGTTTCAAAAGCGGGCAGCTTGACATAAACCTGCTCCCACGGCTTTCTGCGCTCCGCCGGCTGGATGACAATCGGTTGGGCCTTATTCTGGTCCTCAGCGTTAGTCGCATCCTGGTCAGCTTTATCACATTCAGGTTCCATCTGGTAAGGGCTGCTAATAGGATCAATCTTGCCGGGTTTATCCAGCGAAGTGGAATCCACGCCCTGCCATTCGGGTAGTGCCTGTTTAACAATAATGGCTGTACCACGGATATCGGTGAGATCGGCAATATTTTCACCCGCCGCCAAACGGTGCGTTACTTCAACCAGGGGCCGTTCTGCATTGCCGAAAAACAACATGTCGGCTTTGCTATCGAATAGTACTGAGCGACGGACTTTTTCTGACCAGTAATCGTAATGAGCAATACGTCGCAAGCTCGCCTCAATACCACCAACGATAACCGGTGTGCCTTTAAATGCTTCACGACAACGCTGGGAATATACGGTTACTGCGCGGTCCGGGCGCTTTCCACCTACATTGCCCGGTGTGTAGGCATCGTCATGACGAAGCTTCTTGTCCGCTGTATACCGGTTAATCATCGAGTCCATATTGCCGGCCGTCACCCCAAAGTAGAGGTTGGGTTTGCCCAGCTTCATAAAGTCGTCTTTGCTGGTCCAGTCCGGTTGGGCAATGATCCCCACGCGGAAACCATGGGCTTCCAGCACCCGGCCAATAACGGCCATACCAAAGCTGGGGTGATCCACATAGGCATCACCGGTTACCAGAATGACATCGCAACTGTCCCAGCCCAGTTCATCCATTTCGGCTTTTGACATGGGAAGGAACGGTGCCGTGCCTAGACAGTGAGGCCAGTATTTAGGGTAAGAAAAAAGGCCGCGATCGGCTTTGATGGTGGCTTGCATAGGGTCACAATAGAGTACAAAACGGCCGGCATTGTACCACTCGTCCCAGGGAGATCCACTGGCGGTCAGCATAAATACGGAAAGTTTAATGGATATTGTGTTGTGCTATCCTTCTCATTTTATCTAATGATATGGAATTTTATGGCCTATTGGTTATTTAAAACTGAACCTGCTGCTTTTTCCATTGACGATTTAATGGCCCGGCCCAATCAGACCGAGCCCTGGGATGGAGTCAGGAACTACCAGGCACGGAATTTTTTGCGTGATGAGGTGGCCATGGATGACGAGGTGCTGATTTACCACTCCAGCTGCAACGAGGTGGGAGTAGCCGGTATCGCTACTATCGCTCGCGCTGGTTATCCAGACTATAGCCAGTTTGACCCTGAATCAGCCTATTTTGACCCAAAATCAGAACCGGATAATCCGCGCTGGTATCGGGTGGATGTCCTATTCAAAGAAAAATTTTCACAAATACTTACGCTTAAATTTATTAAGAAAATGCCGGAAATAGAGCAATTGCCACTTGTGAAAAAAGGCCATCGACTGTCGGTGATGCCAGTGTGTGAAAAAGAATGGAATGCTCTGGTCAGCGCCGCCAGGAGCCCCCGTGACTGAGCAGCAGGCTATCATTCAAACCTCCCAATTGGTAAAGCAGAATTCACTGCGCATGGCATGTCTGCAGGCGGTGCAATCGCTCGACTTACCTCAGGGTATGATTGGCGCAGGTTTTTTACGCAATTTGATTTGGGACGCCTTACATCATTACCCTTGTGCCACCTTACTCAATGATGTTGATGTGGTCTATTTTGATCCAACAGATACTTGCCGGGCTAAAGAAAATAAGCTGGCTAAAATGCTCAAAATGAAGGTGCCTGAGGCGAACTGGGAAGTGCGTAATCAGGCCCGCATGCATCACCGGCATGGCCATCAGCCTTATACAAGTGTGTTTGATGGGGTCCGCCGCTGGGTTGAGTTGCCCACCTGTGTGGCAGTCTGGCTGCAAAACAATGAATTGGCATACTACGCGCCATATGGGTTACAGCAAAATTGGCAGAAAACAATCATGATTAACCCGGCGTTTCCCCGCGCCGCGGTGTTCAGAACACGTATTGAACAAAAAGGATGGTGCAGGCAATGGCCGGCGTTGTCGGTCATCTGGCCAGAACAGGAATGTTAAGTATGGATAAAACAGCGTATTTAGCGCATTGTCGCGAAGAGTTACTGCAGGTCTACAGGCTGAGCCGTCAGGGTAAAGAAGATACACCCCGCTGGTACAGGCTGGAAGGCTTTATCCACGCCGGGCAGACGCTGGGTATTATCAGTAAGCAGGAAGCCAGAGAGACCATTGATGCAGCGCATAATGATGTGTTTGGCTACAGCAGGCAGGCGCGAGATAACAAGCAACAGCAGCTCGACTCGCTGAAAGCTTCGGACCCGGATAAGTATTACTCACTACCGGCTATTGAGCGACTGCGCTAATATCAAAGCATGCCTATTACCTGAAAAAGTAAGATACCCGTACTCGCCTGAAGGACAAGGCCAATGGTCATAACCAGACCATCACAGTTAGTAATACCAATGGCGGTAATACATAACGCAAACGCAGGTAGCGCAGCGGCAAAGGGCATCGCTTCTAATGGAATCATGCACAGAGCAACAACGCCGCAGTAAAAAGCAACGACGTTTTTTGCCGGTGACTCGGTCAGTTTCGTAAATCTTGGATGAAACAGAGATTCCAGCTTTTTCACATAGGGCCGGGCTTTATCGGCTGCTTTGACCAGTTTATCGTGAGAGATAGAACGGTTTCTTAAACGAGCAGGCAGCCAGGGATGACTCCTGCCACCGGCGATCTGTATACAGACCAGAAAAAGTGTAATACCGCAAACGGTGGGAACACCGGGAATAGCGCCTGTGGGTAATAATGCAATAAGCGCCGGTATCAGAATGAGGGGGCCGAATCCTCTTTCCTTGAAGTTGGCCACGACATCATCTACCGTAACTTCATCGTTTGTATCTTCTACCAGCGTATCCAGCAAATCCATTATATTTTCGTGACTCATTACCGCTATACCTTCGTTAAGTGCTGCATATTAACTACTTGTAATGTGCGTATATGGTTCTTTTGGTAGCGGTATTGCAGCAGATCGACAACGATGGCGAGGTATCGTTATTCAAACCGACCGGTTATAATCGCTTTTCCTTCTTCTACCATGTGCTGACCACGGCTGAAAACATGTATGGGGCGAAGACGCTGGCTGTCTAAAATCAGCAAATCTGCATCAGCGCCTGCAGCAAGCTGGCCTTTTTTAATTCCCAACACATCTGCTGGATTTGACGTCACTGACATCAATGCATGCTCCAGCGGCACACCATATTTTTTAACTGCATCCACAAAAGCATCGAGCAACGAGACTTCCCGTCCCACTTCCAGTCCGATAAGGTTATTACTATCATCAAACACCGGTAAGCTAGCGTGGCCATCTGAACTCATGGTAAGCCGAGTGGGATCGGTGTTGGCGTTTAATGCGTAAGCCAGGGCTGCCGCCGCTGCGTACTCGCCGTGCGCAAGATCATACTCTGTGGTACTGGTAGTAAAATCAATGGTGCCGCCACCGGCAGCAAAACGGATTCCTGCATCAAGTAGCGCGCGGTTTCGGTTAATGTGCGTTGGATAAAAACGATTCAGTGGAACATCATAATTTTCAGCTACCTCGTGAAGCAGTGCAAGATGGGTATCTGCAGGGCCGACATGGATACTGACTGGCGCACGTTTTTTGCTCAGCATGCCGGCGACGCGAGCATGGGATGCCAGTTCAGCAAGACGTTGAGCGCACGGCTGAGAGCTGCGGTGATCGCTGATGGCGACTTCGCCCACCCCAATTATTTCGTCGACAAACATAATGTCATTTTCTAAAGACTGGGTGAGAGTAGGGGCCGGGAAATGATACGAGCCGGTGTAACAGTAGGCATTAAGCCCCTCTTCTCTTAGGCCTTTTGTTTTAGCAACCAGATTCGAATGCGTTCTGGCTATTGAATCAGTGCCCAGCGCACCGACTACTGTGGTAATGCCTGATAAGGTTGCATCGGTCAGTTGCATCTCGGGTGTGCGGCTGGCAAACCCGTCTTCGCCGCCGCCGCCACAAACATGTACCAGCGAGTCTACAAATCCCGGCGTGATAATACATCCTGAGGCATCAATGCATGTCACAGCAACATTGGTATTTAGTTCGATTGACGGGGCGATGGATAGTATGTGCTGGCCGGCAATTAGCATGTCCTGCTGCCCTAAAGGCTGCGGTGAGTAAACATCGGCATTTTTAATAAGTGTTAACATAGAAACCATTATTTAAGAGTAATTGAAAAGGTGAGCGCCTACGACAAAACAACTGGCAAGCGCGAAAAGACACAACTGAAAACGCCAGATAGTGGCAACCCAGTTAGCCCAGTCCAGTTTGACGACGCCAAGGCAACCAATCAGGCTGGCTGAGGTGGGAATAATAATGTTGGTCAGTCCATCACCAAGCTGAAACGCAAGCACGACTGTTTGGCGGCTGATATTAAGTAGATCGCCCAGCGGTGCCATAATTGGCATGGTGATGGCGGCTTGCCCAGAACCAGAAGCCACGAAAAAATTGAACAGGCTTTGAAACGCAAACATTCCCCAGGCGGTAAGTAAGTCAGGGGCCGAAGACAATGCCGCGGCACAATGAAAAAGCACAGTATTTAACACCGAAGGTGCCTGCAGATCGTTGCCTCCCAGCAGTAAGACGATACCTTTGGCCAGAGCCACAAGTAATGCGGCTGGTAGCAACTCCTGTGCGCCGTCAACAAATTTATCGGCGCTTTGACTAAAGCTGGTGCCCTGACCGACTCTGGCGATTATTGCCACTACAACACCCAGCGTAAAGAATTGCGCCGCAAGCTCAGGAATATAATACTGACGAACAATAACTCCCCATATAACCCAGCCTATAACCGTTATAAAAGACATCAGTATCAGCTTATCTGTCAGGACGAGGCGGTGAGCCATCGGATGTTCTGGCGGGGCTTTTTCCGCACGGGTTTTTGCGGCATATCGAAGCAGGAAAATTAACCCCGCGGCGGTAAAGCATAGCCATGCGGCAATACGCACCGAAGCGCCTGAAAATACCGGAATATCGGCGATGGATTGAGCTATCGCAATGCTAAATGGGTTCATCCACGATGTGGCAAAGCCAATCTGCGTTGCAACGTAAGTTACCAGTACAGTCACCTGCGCGTTGTATCCCAACTGGCGCATGACGGGCAATAGTACAATGCAAAAAGCAATGGCTTCTTCGCCCATTCCAAAAATTGCACCGCCCAGAGAAAAACAAATAAATAACAGCGGCAGGAAGAGACTTTCAAATCGTTGGGTTCGCGCTACCAGAGCAAGTACACCACGATTAATGGCACCGGTGTGCATCAGCACACCAAACGCACCACCAGTAATGAGAATAAAGGCAGCAACACCAATGGTGGCACCAAATTTATTGCCCGCTACCATTCCTTCAAATAGTACATTGAGCAAACCAATATTACCCTGCTCACCAAAGAGCCGGGCGCCACCTTTATCATTGGCGTATACAAACTGGCTTAACCCTACATCCTGATTCTCATCAGCAATGTCGAAAAAGCCGGGCGTTACCAGAAATGCGCTCAAATAGGCAATAATAGCCACCGAGAGCAAAATAACGCTGGCGCTGGGAAAAGTGTGAGACTTCATCTGAGATGACATGAATGACTTCCTGAGATGCCGGGCGCCAAGTAGGTTCGCCCGGCAAGATGACAACCGTGATGGCGGTTAACGCCATCGCTAAAAGCGATAGGTTAAACCAACCCGGTAAATTGCACCTAGTGCGTCATGATTGATCGCATCAAAGCCTCTGGCTGAAGCATACGCCCGAGGCGGCACTTCATCAGTGATATTGTCGATGTTTGCACGTATCGTCAGAGCCTTACTGATATCCACACCTGCCGACAAATCCCAGGTAAGCCAGTCGTCAATCTGGCGCGTATCATTAGCCTCTGCGATAGCCCCAAGCTCGATAAGCTCATCAATTTCACGGCCTCGCAAGCCTTCGATATCGTCAAGATAACTGTCGGTATAATTGGCATTGAGACGCACATAGTAATCTTCAGCACTCCAGGTAATCGAGAACGTTGCAACATTTTCCGGGTAACGGTAAGTACCGGCCAGGGACTCAATGCTGTCTGAGCCAGGACGGTTTCTTTCATACTTGATGTAATGCGTCGCATCAGCGCGCAAAATGATATCGGCGATGTCCATTTCAAAACGATGATCAAATTTAACATCGAAGCCACTTAGCTCCTGGGTGCCGGTGTTCTCTAACGGAATGACATGATCTCTGGATAGGGGCAGGAAAAGCTCATTTTCACGTGGATTAAATTCTGCAATGTAAGCATCAAGTATTTGCCCAAGATCTGCCCCGGATTGTTCAATAGTCAAACCGGCCGCATCCGTAACATCGCAGACTTCCTGCTCGTACGCGATCCCCTGAGCGTCGGTAGGTACCAGGCCGCAGTGCCGCAAAGATGAATCGGTAAGCGCGCGATCCAGTACCGCTGTCATGTTGGTATCAATTACGTCTTCGTGATCAAATTGCCAGTAATCCACTGTCAGATTCGTATTTTCGCCCGGACTCCAGCCAAATCCGATGCTAATGGCTTCTGATTCTTCAGCACGCAGCGCGTCATTACCCAGCTCCAGTGTATTTACCGTTACTTCTGTGCCATCACCCATGCAGTAAAGGTCTGCGACTGCCTGATTTACCGCACAATCAAATGTTGATGTAGTGGTACGAAGCTCTATACCAGCCTGTGTAAGCGAGGGTGCGCGAAATGATGTCGACCAGGAGCCTCTGAAAATGACACTGTCAATCGGACGAAATGTGAAGCCTACTTTCGGGTTGAAGGTACCGCCAAAATCATCAAAATGATCGTAGCGACCGGCTAGCTGAACTTCGAACGTGTCATGAACAGGGATAAAAAATTCTGCAAATGCGCCCCATTGAGTGCGATCTGCTTCAGCCACACTAGAGCCAAATCCAAATACATCCACCAGGTAATTATTTTCAGCGCGAGCCCTGGAATTCATAGAAGGGATGTCTGATAACTCTTCCCGTCGCATCTCAAGCCCAAACGCAGCGCTGACAGTACCAGCCTCCCAAGTGAACAAATCACCGTTGATATTGGCATCCCAGGCATACACCGCGCTTTCTCCATCTCGGGTTGGAAAAGCTTCGGTAAGCGCCAGAGTTGCATCATTTTGTGCATCATTGAGCAAAAAAGGGTTAAAAAACGGGCGGGGTGCACCTTGCGCACAAGTCAACATATCGCCGTCGTAGCTGGCAATACTACCATCCTGACAAAGCTCTCCGGTCAATGCCGCGTGAAACTTGTAGCGATTGTAGATCCCCGCAACAACTTCCTGTTCGGACTCAGAGCGGGAAACGGTTATACCGGACTCCCAGTACCACTGACCAATATCGCCGGAAAGTTCGCTAACCAGCCGGTAATTTGTGGTTTCGATACCTACTGTGCGCGGGTTAGTAAAGCGGGCATCAAAGCCAAAACCAAATACTTCACGGCCGGCCACCGAATCAAACGGGTCGATATACATCTGATCGAGATAAAAATTTGAGCCATCTGGCTGATCAAACATGAAGAGCGCATCTTCAAGCACAAATGGGCCATCACTGTCATCAAGACGATTTATCGGGGATGGTGAAGAATAGGCTGTGGACTCTGTCTGACTAAAAAATACATCCGTTTTCCAGGTTAGACTGTCAAACTGATGAGTGTAAGTGGCACCGGCAGAAACACTTTCAAACGGCGTATCCAGATAGTCATCCTGATTACCATAGTAAGCACAGATTTCTTCACCAAACTCCGTGGTAACCAATGGTGTTTTACAATTTGGCGCGGGAAGTTCGAGTAAGTCCTGCTGTGAGAAATAATAGATGTTGGGCGCGTTTTCAAGCTTTGGTAAATAAGAGTAACTGCTTTGCAGAACGGGGTCACGGGTGTAGTCCCGATCAATCGCCCGAAAGGCGGCGCGATCAAAATAATCGGCAAATACTGTCAGATTGCCGTTACCCAGTTCTGTACCGTAAAGCACATTAATTTGTGCCCGGCTTTCATCAGAGCTGTGAAAGCTGTTGCCGTAACTCGCATCAAGCTCGAAACCCTCAAAATCATCTTTGAGAATATAATTGATAACACCGGCTACCGCGTCAGCGCCATACACCGCAGAAGCACCAGTTGCCAGAATTTCAATACGTTTAATGGCCCCCAGCGGAATAGAATTTACATCAACAAAGTTTTCAGTACCAGCGGCAAAGGAACTGGGTGCGATACGTCGACCGTTGACAAGTGTCAGGGTGGAAGACGGGCCCATACCACGCAGGCTTGCCGCCGACTGACCGGCTGGTGTTGAGTTTGATAAACTGCCACTTTGCGCTGTTGAAAACGTTCCTGTACCGCCACGTAACTGGGCAACATCTCGAAGTAAGTCGTAAATACTGTTGGCGCCGGAACGTTTTATGAAATCCTCATCCAATACGGTCAAAGGCTGAGTACCTTCAAGATCAACACCCTTGATGCGGCTACCAGTCACATCAATACGTTCAACCTGTTGCTCCTGTTGAGTGTTCACTTTCTGCGTAGTTATTTCATTACTATTTTCCTGAGCGGCTACATGGAAGCCCAGTGCTGCGGATACCGCAGTGGCGACTGTGAGTTTGTTAAACATAGTTTTTACCTGGATTTTTCAAATAGACGCAGTCAGTTGCCCATAGCACAATGACACTGCTGGCCTGTTGTTATAATTATTAGAAACGAATTGAAAGGGAGATCGGCATACGAGCAAATCTACCGGTTGTTGGAAGAACCGGTAGTGGCCTACTCGTCAAACCACTCCGACAGGTAGTGGGGCGAGTAAAAATATGTTGAAAGGCGAGGTGCTTTTTTTAACATTTTTCACGCTGTAATTGGATTTATTTTGACAAACCGAACCGCTGGGGTTAGCTTAATTTTGCTTCAAGTCTTTTTCGTTATATCACCCCAAAATGGGGTTGGCAACAATAAATTTACTTCAATATTGCTGAAAAAGGCTCACAGCTTATGTCGCTATTTATAGATAAGATCTCTGCAAGTTGCAGTGATAAGCACGCACGTTCTGCTCTTTTAATATTATTTCTATGTATTTTTTCGCTCAGCTGTAAGGCCTCCGATGTAACAGTAATGATTGGTGGCGCATTGCATACCTGTAGTTCGTTATCAGCCAAAAACTGTCAAACAGGCGCGGTACCACAAGGCAAAAAATCGCCACTGTATAAAATCGACAACGCGGCAATAAAACGTCTTGAAAAGGCGGTACAGTTTTTACGTCAAACCGATCCCCATTTACCTCATCTGCAAATAGTCGTCAGGCGAATTTCGCAATTAGCTATCAGTCCACAGACCGGGTTGACCAAAAGGGCGCTGTTAGCAGCCTGGGATGAGGCCGGCAAGCCATATAGTGATCAGCTTAGTGACAGTGTTTATTACGCCTTGTTGGATAGTCTAGAGATACCACAAAGTGCAGAGGTTGTCGCAGTTGAACAGAATCGCTCAGCTGCGGCTTTAAGGATTGTTGAGCGTATCAGACAACTCACAGAGCGTGCCGGGCAGGGGCCTGGTAAGGCAATTCCGCGCCTTTTGGTGGTTACAGCAGCAAGCCGTGATCCGTACGAATCAGTAGACTTCTATGAACAACTGTTTACTTTTGAAAGGACTGAGACACAGTGGCTTCCATTAACGCCTGCACTGGCGGAAGCGTCGACGCAAAATGACTGCGCCAAACTTGATATTTACCGACAGCGTCACAACACGTTCGCCCGAGAGCACGTATATCCAGTAAGAACACAGCAGGAAGCGCTTTTGTGTGAAGCCGGTATTTCGGGCATTGTTAATCATATCAGTAGCGCTACAACAATAATGTTCAATGGTGGCGATCAAAGCCTGATCCGGAAAGTCCTGTTTAATAAAAATGGGGAGCCTTATCCCTGGACCGAGACTTTGCGACAACGACCCGTGATAGCTGGGACCAGTGCCGGAACCGCCATACAAAGCGGTGGCGAGAACGTTTATGGAAAGGTACCCATAGTATCCAACGGATCTGCTGTGGAGGCACTGACAAACGGCGCATTTGCCGGAACACCGCCGAGCCAGCGTTGTCAGCAAGAGTGCCAAAACGAATATCACCCAGATGCACTGACCTACCATCCTGAAGGTGGGTTAGGGCGTGTCAACGCGGGGATCATGGATACGCATTTTAGTGAGAGAGATCGAACTTTGCGGTTACATGTGCTGATCCGTGATAGCGGTCAGCATTTCGGGTATGGGGTGGATGAGACCACAGCGTTGATAATCGACCACACGAAGAATGGCCCGGGCGCAAGCGTTGAGGGTGAGCATGGGGTGGTGAAGGTGAAGGCTGATACCAGCCACGGCTTTATATACAGCTATTATCCCCAGGGTACACCGCTAAAAATTACAGATAATCAGATTAATATGTCGCCTGACAGTAACAGTGACAGTGACGAGGGACCGACCAGTCAGGGCCGATTGAAAACAGATATGACTAGCTTGCTGAGTGACGCGAACTTACGACGTCTCACTCAACAAATGTGCCGTCAACGAAAGCACAATGCGCGGGCGTCTCATCGTAGCGAAAAGCAGGTCTGGAAATTTGTATTTGATGCGCGTGCAGCTCGCTATGCCGATATCAACAGCTCAGACAACGGATGTGCAATAGAAGGGATGAGAGTGTCCTATAAGAAAACCGCCGACCTGGACACTTAAGGCGTCAACAGGATAATTACGTGGTTTTTGATGTGGCGGCTTTGAGATTGCCGGCGCGCTATAGAGCGATGACATTCAAGCCATCGCTCTTTTTTTCCTTTACCTTCCGGTCAAACTGAAACAAACACCGGATTCAAATTATGTACTGGGAAGCAGAGCTTGCCTGGTTTTTTTCAGATCCTGTAAAGCAATTTTTTTATCAACAGCAACAAGTGTGGCGGTAGCGTCTTCAAAGTGGAACGCCTTTTTTTCGATCTTTAATTTATAAAAATATTGTTCACCAGCCCGTACCTTCAACGTCGCAATATTTTTCATATCGACTTTTTTATTGGTGTTAGCATCAGCCGCGACTCCTATGGCAGTTAATGGTGCTGTCAGCGGACTCAGCGGAGGAAGAATCAGTTTAGTCACCCTTGCATCTGAAAAGATCTCAAGTGGCCCGGGTTGGGCATCCAAAGCCATAAAGGACATGTAAGACAAAACAGCTAAATCCTGATTGCCATCAGACATTAGAAATGAAAACCCGGAGCCCAAAGATTGATTATGATAGATCACTACCTGCGCCTTCTGAGGATCTACCTGAATTGCAGATTCAGTAAATAACTCACCGCGCGGACGTGATGCACACCCTGCCATGACTGTTATAACTAACAGCAGAAGAAGCTTGGTGAATGAGGTTAAATGCGCTGAACTATTTTGACCACCCATAATTTTTATCCTTATAAATTAAGTGTCGGTAGTGTTACAAGATAATACCTGCAAGCACCTCAGGTACATCATAAATAAGCCTTTGCTAAATAAATAAGCCTTTGCTAAAAGAGTATGACAGCAAGCGATGAACGATTCCCTTTTGCTAACTCTGGCAGCAAAATAATTTGTCTATGCTGACACTTGCTGATGCACACCATTAATTATAGTAAAAAGGCATAAAAAATTTATAAAATCTGTTTTGATTGTATCCTCACCTTAGCAAAGCATACCGGGAAACCATTAATATTGGTAATGGCGGATTTTTACTCACTATAAGACCAACGGGCTAAAGGAAAAATGGCCGATACAGACATCTTACCAATAAATACAGCCTCGATATTGTTTTGGTAAGAGTTATAGGTTGAAGAATGAACATCCAGGCTTTGCCCATCTATCTTTCTATGGTTATTAAAATAGTAGTAAACAATGAATAAACGAGGCTAACATATCGGAATTGTTCGGGATTAAGATGTTGTTCCTTGGCGCAAAGTCTATTCTCGTGCATTGCATCGCATGATTCGGCTATATTTGGCTTGTTGAGAACAATCCTGCAGTGCACTGGTGAATTCGCCAAAGGGCAGCAAAATATCAACTGCGCTGATACGGAATCGCACATTTTGCCTGGTCAATAACTGAATGCAAAGAGAATGAACAAATAGCGGCTTCGCTTAAAGACAAAACAGCATGGAAAAGCACAATACAGTTTTACAAAGTCATGGTCAGCTGATGACCGACAAGCAAATTCGCGATGTCGTGACCCCTTACGAATTCGGCGTGTCTGATAATATCATCGGCACGCGGCTGGCCAGACCGTTCAGGCGCGGCTGGGCTTTGCTGGTGGATCTATTTTTGGTCGTTATGCTCACACATTTGCCATCAATTTTACTGGCGTTGGTGGCTGTTATCTTCTTCTGGCGGGCAGGAAAAAAGAACGGCGCTTCCCCCCGGTTCGGATGGTCGCGCAAGATAATGAAAGCTATCGCAGCTTTCTTGCTATTTGGTATTTTGATCGCGTTTTTTGACGGTATAAATAAACCCGATGGTCCTGATACTGAAACCGACGTTAATAGCCCTGAAGGCTCACAAGCAATTGTGATTGTTTCAATCTTACTGAGTATGCCATCAGAGGTCGAACAGCTTGAGGACGATATTGCGCAGCAGCGCTGTGAAGCTTATAACTGTTGGCAAGACTACCTAATGGGTATTACAGATGATATCGACGATGTCAGGTTGCCATCAGATGCGGCTGCAGAATTAGCCGGTAATCTTCGGCTCGCCATGCAACGCTCACTTAGCGCGGAGCAAATTCAAACACTGCTTAACCCCTTTAAGAATTCATTACAGAGCATTGAGGCTCTACCGAGTGAAAATGCTCTGTCCCAAGCCATCGAAGCACCGTCCTCAGAGACTGATACAGCTGAGTTCATGAGTAAATTCAATGTCCCGGTAAATGAAAATGGCACACCCAGCTTACTTGCCTGGTTTAGAGGCTTACTGGAGGATTTGGGGGTTGGGTTTGGCTGGGCCGCATTTTATTTTACCGTCGTTACCTGTTGGATGAATGGCCAGACGCCAGGCAAGTGGCTATTTGGTCTTAAGGTTATTAAGCTGGACGGTACGCCTATGACTATGTGGCAAAGCTTCGGGCGCTATGGTGGCTATGGCGCTGGCTTTGCTACAGGACTGCTTGGCTTTGCGCAGATTTTCTGGGAGCCCAACCGGCAAGCTATTCAAGATAAAATTTCTGAAACGCTGGTAATTCGTCTGGGGATGGACAAAATAGATGTGCAGGAAATTTACAAATACCGTCAGCAGGGCATGGGTAAAACTGATAAACACCACGACTGACGCGACATTGTAGTTGTTGCACCTGCAAGCTATGTGCAGGTGCAATGGTAGGGTAGCAACGCTGTTGACCGTACGTTGATTAGTCGACTGACTGATTCAGTAACGTCGAACGATATTCCCGCATTTGCGGGGGAAGCATCGGGTTTTCCAGGCGAAAAACTTTACGGCTTCGTAATTCCAGACGCTCTATTAAATTGCCCGTTGCTCGTTCAAAAAGTCGTTGTGCGTGCCCATTTCTCTCAATAGCTTCTAAGCCATCACGCAACCTTTCGGCTAATTCGGGCTTTTCCGGGTCAATATAAAAAACTAGCGCAAACGGATAATACAACAGTATGGTGGGTTCGATGTTGAACATGCCACTATCTTCAGCGCGATTTTTAAATACATCTTCAATTTCATTGGCTCCCAGGGAAACGTAGTCAAACTTTTTTGCTGCCAGCAAGTCAAAGATCTCATCAAAAGAGCCTCCTTCGACAACGCTAAAACCGTTATGTCTGAAAAGATCGGCATCAGCCCAGCCCTCAGGGATCCCCACGCTAAGTTTTTTGAGCGCGCCTTGTTTTCGAATCGCTGCAAATTTTTCTAAATCGTGATGACGCACGATTATTAACCGATAACCCAACAGGCCCTTCATAAGCGGATGAGTAACAATTATCTTTTCTTCGTGTTTAAGTTTCGGATTACCGGCTACGGTAACAAACAAATCAGTATTGGTATCACGAAAAACAGCCGACTCTTCATCAGACGAAAGCTCGCTTTTATCTTCGCTAAGGGTGTAATCACCATGGGCTTGTGTCGACGCTTCCAGTGCTGCTTTGAGAATATTGCGTTCATACTGCTGTCTGGATTCTGTCTTATTGCCGTTCCAAAAGTTTACATTCTGCTGCGCCATACTATATGCACTATTTAACAAGAGCATGAGAGTTAAAGAGGTGAGTGAAAACGTGGACGCAAACTTTTGCATAATTTGATCTGTTCTTTTTGAATATGTGTGAAGCTTCAAAGCCTATCATATAACAGGGTTGAAAAGGGTGATTTGAGGTTGGCCTGGCGGTGGTGTGCTGACCTCACATATAGTCCGACAGAGCACTTACGAAGCTGCTGCTTACAGGCCCACATTAATTTATATCAATCGTGTGCGGTGCTTGCAGTGTTTTGCTAAATCCGATCAGACATCTGCCCACCACTGTTCCGATTTCCTGATTCTGAACCCCATACAAATAAAAACCATGTCTGACAACCCAGGGGTATTTTAACAAGTGGAGCTTGCGGGGTTGTCTTCAGCGCCATGCCTGGCGCAGCCCCCATGGGCGCCTGTCGGCGATATAGGTTGTTCCTGACAATCTGTGAACCCGCTACGCGCCTTCAAACTCAACGAACTCAAGACACAAAAAAGGCCCGCCAGATGGCGAGCCTTTCATGTGTGGTGGAGCTGGCGGGATTTGAACCCGCGTCCAGAAAATGTCTACTTTTGGTACTACATGCTTAGTTTGTCTTTTGTTTAACTACTTCAGACCCCGACAAACAGGGTTCTTGGTAGCGGTCCTGATACTATTTCGCGGTTCAACCTCAGGAGAGTTTCCCTCGCTAGTTTGCTTATATGACCTTCCGAATCCACGCTAGCAAACAAAGCTGTGGTGGAAGGGCCTATACCGGTTATTAAGCGGCTAGTGCGTAGTTTTCGTCGTTTGCGACTATTTAAAGCGGATTTTTTAAGAGGCAATCCGCACCTCTGCATGCACCTCCAGCGTCCTAGATCCTGTCGAATCCTAATCAGCCCCTGAAGCGTGTCGCTGTACATCAGTAATTATAATCTGATGCCACCAGCGAAATGTCATTCTACCTTCAATATGCTCTTACCACAAGCGGGATAAACTTTTGAGCGCTTAAAATTCAAGCGTTTAAAGCACCGTTTGCCGTGTACCGGTGAATAACTCCAGATATATATGGTAACAAATGGCTGAAGATCAATGCTGAGATATAAAATAGTTTGCGCAGTGATGCATTTGTTGCTGTTTACGGATAAAGTAAACGAGCATTTCAGTCCAACTAGTATAATTATGTATTCAGACCAGACATTGTTCACACCGCTGACTCTTCCTTGCCGTAAAGTTCTGCCAAATCGAATTGTAAAAGCAGCGATGGAAGAAAATATGTCTGGGGCCGATTTGCTGCCCGATCACAATCTTTTTTCGCTATACCGCTATTGGGCGCATGGCGGGTTAGGTGCGATTATCACCGGTAATGTGATGGTTGATAAAACAGCCATGACTGGACCGGGCGGGGTAGTGCTGGATGAGACCAGCCCAATAGAACCATTTAAAAATTGGGCAAAAATAATACGTTCTGGCGGTGCTTTGGCCATTATGCAAATCAATCACCCTGGTCGCCAGGTGTTTAAAGCCGTTAATGAACACGCTATCGCTCCGTCGGCAGTCAATCTGAAGCTAGGACGCTATACAAAACAGTTTGCTCAGGCCCATGCAGCCACCTGTGAGCAAATTTACACAATTATTCGACAATTCGTCACCACCGCGTTAAGAGCCCGGGAAGCAGGTTTCGATGGTGTTGAAATACATGCAGCACATGGTTACCTGTTGTCGCAGTTTTTATCACCGCTGGTGAATCAGCGCACAGATCAGTGGGGTGGGAGTCTGGCCAACAGGGCCCGTTTGCTGATTAATATTGTCAGTGAAGTCAGGGCAAAATGCGGTAATGACTTTTCTGTCTGGGTAAAGCTGAATGCTGCTGATTTTCAACGTGGTGGTATGTCGCAGGATGAAGCCAGAGAGGTCGTTGCTCACCTTAATAAGCTCGGTGTAGATGTAGTGGAAATCTCTGGTGGAAGTTATGAAATGCCCGCCATGCAAGGGCGGGTAGAAGATTCTCAAACGCTACAGTCTGAAGCGTACTTTGCGCAGTTTGCCGCTGAGATTGCTAAAGTTGCAGGCATGCCCGTAATGACAACCGGTGGAATCAGCCGGTTACCTGTGGCCAGACAAGTGACTGAATCCGGGTGTGATTTGGTCGGCATGGCAAGTGCACTGGCCACCACACCGGATCTGGTGAAAAAATGGCAGGAAAACCCTGAATACAGAGGGGTCATGCTAACCAGTAGCTTGTCAGATAAAACTTTGGCTAGTCTGATAACCATGTCTATGGTCAGAAGGCAATTGAGAAGGCTGGGCAATGACTTATCGCCTCTGCGCCAGCCTTCGCAACTCTGGAGTCTGATCCTCGATGCTGTTCACAGGGCAAAAATGACACGGCGCTACAGAGCGCTCATCAATCGTAACAGCTGATATTACACGCTATGCTTCATAACGCGCTCTTTCTGGCGCTGCCAATCACGTTCTTTTACGGTGTCGCGCTTATCCTTAGTCTGCTTGCCCTTCGCCAGATAAATTTCTAACTTCACCCAGCATTTCTTCCAGTACATCGCAGTGGCAACTATAGAATAACCTTGCCTGTCCCGGGCGCCCATTAATCTGTCAAGCTCACGTTTGTTAAGCAGAAGCTTGCGTGCTCGTTCCGGAGCACAGATTACGTGGGTAGAGGCCTGCTGCAGCGGTGTTATTCTACCACCCACCAGATAGGCCTCTCCGTTTTGTATGATCACATAGCTGTCGGTGATATTAACTTTGCCTTCACGGATGCTTTTGATTTCCCAACCCTGCAATGACAAACCGGCTTCAAATTTGTCTTCCAGGTAGAATTCATGCCGTGCTTTTTTGTTCAGCGCGATAGTGCCGCTGGTGTTTGCTTTATTCTTTTTCATGCCCGCCATTATACTGATTGCGTTCCTGTTGTCTTTACTTATCCAAACCCGAATAAAGAGCTTTCTACGTCTGTGTCTGATATATGGGGCAAAATGCTTAAAATTCAAAGGATGATGCACCACTTTTATGCGCGGCGAAAGTGTAGGTAAGCGATTTATCTCATGATAAACTAGGTTATCCTATTAATATTGTTAGTGAAGTATTGATGCCGACGATTCAACGAAGTGCACTGGTAAACTACAGCGCTAAAGCGATGTATGATTTGGTCAACGATGTGGACGCATACCCTGAGTTTTTGCCCGGCTGCAAGGACAGCAAAGTGGTGGCGCGTGAAGGCGATATGATGAAAGCCTCGTTGCTGGTTGCCAAAGCAGGGGTAAGGCAGTGGTTTACCACAAAAAATACTCTTGACCCTGCACGTCATATTCACATGCAACTGGTCGAAGGCCCGTTTAAGCGGCTCACTGGTGGCTGGACATTTTCACCGTTGTCAGATGAAGCCTGCAAAATCGAGCTCAACCTTGAGTTTGAATTTACCAACAAACTGACTGAGATGGCGTTTGGCAAAATTTTCAATGCGCTTGCGGCCAGTATGGTAAAAGCATTTACTGAACGTGCCAAGCAGGTGTATTAAATGACACGGGTAATAAATACTGAAGTGGCTTATGCGTTACCTGATAAACAATCTATCATCGAGGTAGCTATCAGTGAGGGGGCAACCGTAAAGGAAGTCATTGATGCCTCTAAAATTGATCAGCTTTATCCCGATATCGATTTAGACAGATTTAAGGTGGGTATCTGGAGCAAGGTAGTTAAGCTGGATACTACGGTAAGCGATGGCGATCGTATTGAGATTTACCGGCCGCTAATTGCCGACCCTAAAGAGGTCAGAAAGCGTCGCGCTGAAAAAGCAAAAGAAGAGGGAAGGGCTGATAAGGTCACCGGTGGGCGACCCAATCAGGTTAAACCAACCAACTAAATATTATAGATGCTTGTCTGAAATACTGCCTACTTCCAAGAAAGGAGAAGCATCAATTTTTTCTGCATCCATCATGGTGGCAATCCGTTGCATTGTAGCCACCATCTGACTTTGTTCCCATTCCTTTAATTGATTGAAACGCTCAATAAAGTGCTCTTGAAGAGGGCGCGGGGCATATTCCAGTGCTTCGTGTCCCTGCGCCGTTAAATTTACACTTACTTTACGCTTATCCTTAGTGCTGCGAATACGTTGGGCTAACCCCCGGGATTCAAGCCGGTCAAGAATGTTGGTAATGGTAGCGGGGCTCAGATTAATACTATCTGCGATCTCGCGCACCATCACACCCGGGTTAGCCTCAATATTTTGCATGACCATAAGTTGTGGGCCGGTCAGGCCCACATCCTTACTCAGTTGTTTGCTACGCAAATCAACTGCACGAATCACGCGCCGAAGTGCTACCAATAATTCTTCTTCTCTACGCATGCACTATTCCTGTTGCTCCTATATTGATTCTCACATCAAGTGTAAGAAATGCTGATGTTTATGATAGTGGTCAACAATGTCGTTGATAATTGCCAATTTTGACCAGCCCATAATATCATAGTTTTGACCACCTTCTCCCAGATGTACTTCCGCACGACAGTAGGTTTGATCGCGAAGTTTCATTTCGCTACCTTCTGCAGGCACAAATTCCGGGTGATCTTCGTGGGTGAGATAGACGCCATAAATAAAGTCCGTTTCGCCCGTCATTTTCACGGTCATACGTAAGGAATCATTTTCATCCAGCAGTTCAACTTCAAATCCTTGTGTTTCAAACTCTTGTTTAACCTCTTTTACTGCCGGTCCGATTACCTTTTGCATAAATCTTCTGACAGTTTTCTCATCCGGGAAGTTAGTAATATTTTCCAGACGCTCCTGCCAGTTTCTGTCGCCGCCCGTGGTGGGTGGCTGCATCGCTGTAATTTGTAAGCTTTCACGTTTATAGCCGTCAAGACGCAGTGCTTTTAACAGTCCGTACATAGCGACCAGCAATATAGCTGAAAACGGTAACGCGGAAATAATGGTCATAGTTTGCAGTGCATTAAGACCACCAGCATAAAGTAACACGGAGGCAACTACACCTACCGCAACAGCCCAGTAAATACGCTGCCAGATGGGGGTATCGTTACGGCCATGAGAGCAGAGCATATCTACTACCATCGACCCTGAGTCACAGCTGGTGACGAAGAAAATGATGATCATTAGTACAGCCAGGACACTCAACACCGATGACATCGGGAAGTTCTCAAGGAAGACAAATAATGCCACTGAGGAGTCTTCATCCACCATCGTAGCCAGGTTAGTCAGTCCATCTGTGAAAACCATATCAATGGCTGTATTACCGAATATGGTCATCCACAATAAGGTGAACAACGTTGGAATGAACAGCACACCGAAGATAAACTCGCGGATGGTCCGGCCATAGGACACCCGGGCAATGAACAAACCGACAAATGGAGCCCAGGCTAACCACCACCCCCAGTAGAAGATGGTCCAGCCACCAATCCAGTCAGTTTTTTCATAGGCAAAAAGATTTAACGTGTTGCGAACGATATCCGATAAATACGCGCCGGTGTTCTGCAGATACGCCTGTAGCAGGAAGACTGTAGGACCAAGCACAAATATGAATACGAGGAGCAACAGGGCCAGCACCATGTTGGTCTCTGATAAACGGCGAATCCCCTTTTCCAGGCCAGTTGCCACGGACACAATCGCCATGAGTATGACAAATGCCATGATACCTATCTGAACTTCATTGGTATTAGGCAGACCAAGAATATAATTCAGACCAGCATTAATTTGTGCAGCGCCCAGACCCAGCGAGGTTGATACACCAAAAATCGTCGAGGTAACGGCAAAAATATCCACCACATCACCTATCCAGCCATAGATTTTATCGCCAATTAGTGGATGCAGCGCAGACCTTAAAGTAAGTGGCAGGTTATGCCGAAATGCAAAGTAACCCAACACCAAGGCCACCATCGCATAGATTCCCCAGGCATGCAGACCCCAATGGAAGAAAGTGGTTTTCATCGCCTCGCGAACTGCTTCAATGGTACCGGGTTCGGCTGAGGGCGGGTTCTGATAATGCATGATGGGCTCGGCTACGCCGAAAAACATCAGGCCGATGCCCATGCCTGCAGCAAACAGCATGGAAATCCAGGTAGGAAGAGAAAATTCTGGTTTTGCGTGATCAGGACCGAGCCGTAACTCTCCAAATCTTGATACACCAAGAAAAACCACAAATATCAATATCAATGCCACAGTCATTACGTAAAACCAACTACCGTTAGCTACAATACTGTCCTGGGCGCTTTGAAATATCCTGCCAGCACGCTCGGGCCCAGAGGCCGCGAAAATCATGAGGGCGAGTATTACAAGTGAAGAAGAGATAAAAACTCTTTTATTTAGCGGGCTGTCGTTAGCGTCTTCACTGCTCACTTCTATATCCTTCTTTTGGTTGACGTTTCAGGAGAGAAACGATGGTAGACGTAATTACGTTCTAATATACGTTATGGTGCATTCGATTTAAACTTTTGTCGTAATAATTAGAGTTCTATTTGATTTTTTTTATCAAATCAGGCCAAATAGTGGTAAATCAAAGGGAAAATCAGCGAACGGCAGTGAAAAAACTGCTAGAAGAACAATTAAAAACGTTGCTGATTACTAGAACGCTGTATCCGCTCTAATCAACTTACTCTTAGTTAAATCTAAAAATTAACGTTAATATGGGAAACACACCAGCCATGAAAAAAACACAGCTAAGCTGCGCCATTCTGGCAGCATTGGCCTCTTCGCCAGTGATGGCACAGGAAGAGAGCAAAAATGCAAAAATCGAAACCATCGAAGTCACCGCAACCAAACGTACTGAGTCAATTCAGGATGTACCTGTTGCTGTTACAGCGCTTAACGGCGAAGCGCTCGAAAACCGTGGTATCGACAGTTTTCAGGATTATGTAGAGTTTCTGCCCAACGTAACATTTCAGGGCACCGGCCCGGGTCAGAACGAAATTTATATTCGCGGCGCGGCGACCACCCAATCCAATATAATGCTTTCATCAGTTCAGGCACTGCAACCTTCCGTCGCTTTTTACCTGGACGAGCAACCGGTATCAATGGCCGGCCGAAACTTGGATATTTACGCAACTGATATCAGCCGAATTGAAGTATTACCAGGACCTCAGGGTACCCTTTTCGGGGCCAGCTCTCAGGCGGGTACGGTACGAATGATTACCAACAAACCTGATCACAGCGGTTTTTCTGCCGGGGTAGATACTAATATCGGTTTCACCAAAGGCGGTGAGATGAGCAATGCTGTTGAAGCGTTTTTTAACCTGCCACTGACCGACAAGCTGGCAGTTCGGGTTGCCGCCTACAATGATCGTCAGGGTGGCTGGATTGATAATGTATTAAATGAGCCAGGTGAAGGCGGTTATATTGGTAGTGCACAGGTAATAAGCCGAATTTCAGGCGGGGTTCTGTCTGACCCGGCTGCTATGGATGCTAACCGCGTAAATAGCGACGGCGTTAGCTCTACTGATGCATCGGTGGTGTCGCCGAAAAATGATTCTCTGGTCGAGGAAGACTTTAACGACGCAATTTATTCAGGCGCCCGGGTTGGTCTTTCCTACATCTTCAATGACCGCTGGGACCTGCTGATCCAGCATACTCAGCAAACGTTGGACACTGAGGGCGTATTTTCTTACGACCCTAACCTGGACGGCGAAAGTTCAACCAATCGTTTTCAACCTGAAGAAAACAAAGATGAATTTGGTTTGACTACCTGGACCCTGGAAGGGCGTATGGACAAGCTGGACATGGTTTATACCGGTGGCTATCTGGATCGTGAAATCGATACGCTTGCCGATTACACCGGTTATACCAATGGTGGTTTGTTCTCGGCCTTTTACGTATGTAGCTACGGCGAGGGTGTCGCGGCTGAAGATGAGCGCTGTCTGGATCCAACCAAGTTTTATCGTGAAGATACTACCACTACACGTTCTACCCACGAACTACGCTTTAACACCACCATGGATACGCCATGGCAGGTAACTGCTGGTCTGTTTTATGATGATCAGGAAGTGGCCACAGTGGGTCAGTTTAAAATTCCTAATACAGAATTATATCCTGACATGGCGCGCGAACTTTTGGGCACTGAGGGCATCAATTCCGATGGTGGTCCGTTCCCCAGCGAAGTTGGCTTTGTTAACGATATTACCCATACTATCGAGCAAATCGCAGTCTTCGGTCAGTTTGAATACGAATTGACAGAATCGCTGACGGCCAGTGTGGGTGCCCGTTGGTATCAAATTGATGATGAGTATAAAGGGTCGACCACTACCGTCGATGTATCTCGTCGCGTTAAAGCATTTGGAAGCCAAAATCCGGATGAACTTACAGCCGTAAACGAAGACCCCGAGGCTGTACTTGCAGCCATCGATAGCGGCCAATTGATCGTAGATGATTTAGGCAGCGATGGCGTCCTGACCGTTGATGATACTATCTTCAAATTTGCGCTGGATTGGAAAGTGAACGATGATGTGTTGTTGTTCGCTAATTACTCAGAAGGTTTCCGTCCGCCGGTAACCAACCGGGTTGGTGGCGGTCTGGCCTCCAGCCAAACCGGCAGGTTCGAGAACTTCCGCATTCCGGTTTATTCACTGACCGATACGCTGGATAATTACGAGCTAGGTCTCAAAGGTGATTTCCTTGATGGAATCTTGCGCGTGAATGCAACCGCATTCTATTCTGAAATCAGTGACTTGCAAACATCTCGCTTTGACCCCACAAATATCTCATTTCTGGTCTTTACCGATAACGTGGGCGATGCCGAAATTAAAGGGTTAGACGCTGATGTAACATGGCTGGCGACCGATGATTTAGTGATAAATGCGGCGTTTAGTGTGCTGGATACTGAGCTGGTCAGCATTAATGAAGAATTGCAGGGTATCTCTGCCGGTGTAGGCGCTGAGCTGCCTTATTCTGCTAACTTCTCAGGTAACATAAATGCTCGCTATTTCTTTGAAATGGAAGAAGGTCGTCGTGGTTATGTAAATGGTTCGGTAAGCTACACAGGCGATCGTTTAGCCGGCATGGTCATGGATGCCTATGTTGTTGAGGATGCAACACAACTTATTTACGGTACTGGTTCTGGTCTGGAAATTCAGGAAGAAGCGGCTGTTTACGAGGGTGTTACCTATGCTGACCGAAATGGTGAAACATTCCGTGGCGGCCGTTATGTTCAGGAATCTTACTTCCTGGCAAATGTTGCAGTGGGTGTCACTAACGATGAATGGAAAGCAGAGCTATACGTCGATAACGTATTCGACGAAAGCGCTATTTTAAACATTGATACCCAGCAGTTTACGCCTAAAGTTGTGACTAATCGTCCACGTACTGTAGGCGTGAGATTGTCTTACGACTTCTACTAAATCTGGTAAACTCACGTAACTTCAAACGGCAGCCATAAGGTTGCCGTTTTTGTCTGTGCAGGTGAAAAAGAGCAGCTATGCAACATCCAACACAATCAGTAAAAATCAAGCAGGCGATTCAAACGTCGGACTTTGAACAGGCTATAGTGCTGGCGGATAAAGGAATATCTCAGTCAGATAATGGCGCTATTGAATTTCTGTATCTTAAAGCAGTGGCTCAACGCCTGTCCAAGCGAAATCAGCAAGCAATACATACCCTTGACCAGCTTATCGAGCGCAAGCCTGATTATGGCCGCGCGTTCCAGGAACAGGGCTATTGCTTTAAAACGCTGGGGCAGTCTGAAAAAGCGGCCAGTGGTTTTTATAAAGCAACACGGTTCAACCCTGCGTTATTAGCAAGCTGGCAACAGATTCAGCAACATTATCAGTCTACCGGCAATACAATTGCCCTTGCCATTGCCAGTGAGCAAATAGCGTTTTTACAAAAACTTCAGAGACCTGTTCTTGGCGCCATGGATTTGATGTATGAAGGGCAACTTCATAAAGCAGAGCAGGTATGCAGACAATTTTTGCTGAAAAATAAGCATGACTGTGAAGCTATGATGTTGTTGGCGGAAATAGGTATCAAACTCAAAGTTTATCACGATGCTGAATTTCTGTTGGAAAGCTGCGTTGAACTTTATCCACAAGAGCCCAGAGCGGCACACGCTTATCAGAGCCTTTTACTGAAGTTGGGCAAATACGCGCAGGCACTTAGTTTTATAGAGTCGCGTGCGCCTGAGGATATGCACGACAGAAAGCTAAAGCTGGCCCATGCAAGTGCCTTATCGGGGGTCGGAAAACTAGAGCAGGCAACAAGTATTTATCTGAAGGTGCTCAACGAAAATGATGATCAGCCACAGGTATGGCTTTCGTTAGGGCATGTTTACAAATCAGCCGGGCAACTCGACAAAGCGATAGAGGCATACAAAAAAGCGGCGCACTACCAACCTGATTTTGGCGATGCTTACTGGAGCCTGGCGAACACTAAAACCTACACCTTCGATGATACTGCTATAGCCAAAATGAACGCAGCGGTTAAAAGCGTATCCGCGAGTCTGGACGATAGAATTCACCTCTATTTTGCTCTGGGTAAAGCCTATGAGGATGGCAATAATATTGCCTCTGCGTTTGCTTGTTACAAAAAAGGTAATACCCTGAAATCTAAAACGCTGGATTTTGATATCAAGCGAGTGGAAGGGGCTATGGAAAATCAGAAAGCGGCTTGCACAACAGCATTGTTTTCCCGGGCCACAGGTTGCCCGGCACCAGATCCGATTTTTATTGTAGGTCTGCCCCGGGCCGGCTCAACGTTGTTGGAGCAAATTTTGGCGTCCCATTCTCAAATAGATGGGACCATGGAGCTTCATGATATCTTAGGTATCGCTTCTCGTGTGAGCGGGCAGAAATTGAGCTATCCGCATAATTTGTCAGAGCTTTCCGACGAGCAATGCTGTCAGCTGGGTGAACTATATATCCAGCAAACCAAAGCATATCGTCAGGGGGCGCCATTCTTTATAGATAAAATGCCGAACAATTTTATTCATATTGGATTAATCAAACGCATCCTGCCGCACGCAAAAATTATCGACGCCAGACGTGATCCTTTTGCCTGTTGTTTTAGCGGTTACAAACAGTTGTTTGCAGACGGCCAGGAATTTACGTATTCGCTGGACAGTATTGGCCGTTATTACAACAGTTATCTTTCATTAATGGATCACTGGCACAACGTGCTTCCCGGGCAGATCTTAACTGTGCAACATGAAGATGTGCTGGATGATTTGCCCGGCCAGGTGAAGCGGATGCTGGACTACCTGGACTTGCCCTTTGAGTCTGCCTGTTTAGCGTATCACGAAACAAAGCGGGCAATTAAAACCCCCAGCTCCGAGCAGGTACGCCAGCCAATTTTTCAGCGTGGCCGCCATCAGTATAAGCCGTTTATTCCTTATCTGGACCCGCTGTTCGAGGCGCTGGGCAAAGCGCCCGAAACGCCTTAGTACTTACGCCGCTGTAATCCGGTTTCGGCCAAAATTTTGGCCGATATCTCTTCCACGGAATACCGGGTACTGTTAAGAAATGGAATTTTCTCCCGGCGATATAGGTTTTCTACCTCCCGCAGCTCCATACGGCACTGTTGAATAGAGGCATATCGACTATTAGCCCGTCGTTCTGACCGAATTTGCGATAATCGTTCCGGATGGATAGTCAGGCCGAACAATTTATGTTTAAAGCGCCGCAGAGCCGGAGGAAGTTTGAGCATATCGCCCATATCATCTTCGGTAAAAGGATAGTTGGCAGCTTTGATGCCGTACTGTAGTGCCAGATAGAGACTGGTAGGCGTTTTGCCGGACCGTGACACGCCTACCAGAATGATGTCGGCATCATGATACTCTTTTAAGTTCGAGCCATCATCATTAGCCAGTGCATAGTTAACCGCCTCAATACGAATATCATAGGTAGTTTCGTGGATACTATGGGTTCGATGCTTCTCGGGCTTAGAAGGAACACCAAGCACTTTTTCTAATGGCGCTACAAATTGATCCAGAAAATTATAATTGATACCTACGGATCGCGAGACAATTTTACGGACATCTACGTTCACAATTGTATAAAAAACGAGCGGCCTTTCTCCGCTGTCTTGAAAACTTTCAGAAATTTCTTCTAAAACCCTGTAAGCATGTTCCTCAGTTTCAACAAAAGGAATGGTTTTATGGTTGAATTGCATGGGGAACAGTGACAGCAAAGCATGGCCGAAGACCTCTGAGGTAATAGCTGTGCCATCTGATATGTAATAAGCGGTACGCACGTCCTTGCCTCTCTTTTCAATGTTGTAATTTAATTACAGGGTTAATAAATATTTTACTTTCAAATTTTGCCCATTCTATGATGGTTTTAGTGAAAAGCCAGTGTAAACAGCAAATTGCTGATGAGCTGGCAGTAAAATTTGTCCATCGAAATGGACACAGACAACGCTGGAGGCTCAGGCTGTGCAAGAACACGTACTATGGTATCAGGAATTGGGGATGCAGGATGTTGCTCGCGTGGGTGGCAAAAACGCATCGTTAGGCGAAATGATTTCAAACCTGGCAAATGCCGGTGTTCAGGTGCCCGGCGGTTTCGCTACCACAGCTGAGGCGTTTAATGCATTTTTATTGCAAAGCGGTTTGGATGCGCGCATCCATGAAGTGCTTGATAGCCTTGATGTTGATGATGTAGATGCGCTGGCCCAGGCCGGACAGGACATTCGTCAGTGGATTATCGATACACCTTTTCAGCCAGAATTTGAACAGGCAATCCAAAGTTCATTTGAAGCCCTGCAAGGTGATGCTGGCGATGAGGCTTCATTTGCTGTCCGCTCCTCTGCCACGGCGGAAGATATGCCCGATGCTTCATTTGCCGGACAGCAGGAAACGTTTCTGAATGTAAAAGGTTACGAGTCTGTCTTAGTGGCAATCAAGCATGTGTTTGCCTCTTTATTTAACGATCGGGCTATTTCCTACCGTGTTCATCAGGGCTATGACCATAAAGGCGTTGCGCTGTCTGCCGGGGTCCAGCGTATGGTGCGCAGCGATATTGCGGCTTCGGGCGTAATGTTCACGATAGATACCGAGTCAGGTTTTGATGATGTGGTGTTTATTACCAGCTCGGTAGGGCTGGGTGAAATGGTAGTGCAGGGAGCGGTGAACCCGGACGAATTTTATGTTCACAAGCCCACCCTGGAAAGCGGCAGGCCGGCCATTGTTCGTCGCAACCTGGGCAGCAAGTTAACTAAAATGATTTATTCTGATGACGAGGCCCATGGTAAGCAGGTTTCCATTGTGGATGTGGATCGTCAGGATAGCATGTCATTTTCACTTACCGATGATGAAGTTCAGGAACTGGCGAAACAGGCTGTCATTATTGAGAAACATTATCAGCGCCCGATGGACATTGAGTGGGCTAAGGATGGGGTAGATGGCAAACTGTATATCGTACAGGCCAGACCTGAGACGGTAAAAAGCCGCGAAGATAGCCAGACTATTGAGCGGTATCAGCTTAAAGGTCAAAGCAATGTGATTGTGGAAGGTCGGGCCATCGGTCATAAAATCGGCGCCGGGACCGCTAAAGTTCTGGGTTCTATTGATGAAATGAATAAGATCCAGTCGGGCGATGTATTGGTTACTGATATGACCGATCCGGACTGGGAACCAATTATGAAAAAAGCAGCGGCAATTGTCACAAACCGCGGTGGCCGCACCTGTCATGCCGCAATTATCGCCCGTGAGCTCGGTATCCCGGCTGTAGTGGGCTGTGGAAATGCTACCGACTCTATACAAACCGGCGATGCGGTAACGGTTTCTTGTGCTGAAGGGGATACGGGTTATATCTATGGCGCTGAACTGGAATTTGACGTCAATACCTCCCGCGTTGATGCCATGCCGGATCTGCCGTTAAAAGTCATGATGAATGTGGGCAATCCAGACCGTGCCTTTGACTTCGCACGTTTGCCTAATGAAGGGGTCGGGCTGGCCCGCCTGGAATTCATCATCAACCGCATGATTGGGGTACACCCCAAAGCACTGCTGAATTTTGATGACCAGCCAGAAGAGCTCAAAGAAGAAATAAACGACATTATTGCAGGTTATGATTCACCCACAGAATTCTATATTGAGAAGCTGGTTGAAGGGATATCTACTATCGCTGCAGCATTTTCACCCAAGAAGGTGATTGTGCGTATGTCTGACTTTAAATCCAATGAATACTTCAATCTGGTTGGTGGTTATCAATACGAGCCTGATGAAGAGAACCCCATGCTCGGTTTTCGTGGTGCCAGCCGCTACGTCTCTGAAGAATTCAGAGATTGTTTTGCGCTGGAATGCGAAGCAATAAAGCGGGTGCGTGACAAAATGGGGCTGACTAATGTTGAAATTATGATTCCCTTTATTCGTACTGTGGAAGAAGGACAAAAAGTCATTGAGTTGCTGGCCGAAGAAGGATTGAAGCGGGGCGAGAACGGACTGCGCGTAATCATGATGTGTGAGTTGCCGTCAAATGCGCTTCTGGCTGATCAGTTCCTTGATATCTTTGATGGATTCTCTATCGGGTCAAACGACCTGACTCAATTAACACTTGGGCTGGACAGAGATTCAGGGCTTATTGCACATCTTTTTGAAGAACGTAATGAAGCGGTCAAAGCGTTACTTTCAATGGCAATTCAGGCAGCCAAAAAACGGGGCAAGTACGTGGGTATCTGTGGACAGGGGCCATCTGACCATGAAGATTTTGCCGGCTGGCTGGTCAAAGAGGGTATCGATTCAGTTTCTCTGAACCCCGATACTGTGGTTGAGACCTGGATGTATCTGGCAGAAAATCACTAATAACAAAGTCATAAAAAATCCGCACAAACGTGCGGATTTTTTTGTTTATCATTTATTGTAAACCTTGCCTCAGCCAGGCTAGCGAAGTTTACGGGCTAACAGATAGGCATCTGCTTTGCGCGCACTGTGGCGCATTCCCAGCTGAAAATACTTTAGTACTGCACGCGCTTTTGGCCAGTCATAACTCAACATCATTAAACCACCCAGCACGAACAGGATGGAGCCGGGTAACAGGGTTAATACGATACCCAATATAAATAAGCTGGCACCTAAGAGCAGTCTTATTGTTTTCATAATTTGTCACATACCTGTTCTATCATCTTTTTATCATACCTCTAACCGGGTGCCTGTCCAGACTGTGAATGTAAGCATATGTAACCAGGAGGTTTCTTAAGGCTTGTACATCTTGGCAGATTGACCTAGAGCGAAGCGCCACGGATGCGTATACTATCTGCATATCGTTGTGAGGAGTGATGTCATTGAAACTGCCCCGTATTGCACCTGAAAGTAGTGTCACCAGCCATTATCAAAGCTATCTTAAAGCGCTGTCGCAATCGCGTTTTAGTGGAGATATTGAATACAGTTATGCCAGCAGGATGGCCGTAGCTACCGACAACTCGGTGTATCAGAAAATTCCGCAGGCAGTTGTGTTTCCTAAAGGGGTGGACGATCTTCAGTGCCTTGGCGAACTGGCAAATCAGCATGAGGAAATTACGTTTTCAGCCCGTGGGGGCGGCACCGGCACCAATGGGCAGAGCCTTACGGACGGTATTGTTGTTGATCTTTCGCGCCATATGAACCGCATCTTGGAAGTCAATATCGAGGAAGGTTGGGTGCGTGTCCAGACCGGTGTGGTCAAAGATGCGCTTAATGATGTTCTGCGCCCACATGGTTTTTTCTTTTCACCGGATTTATCCACCAGTAATCGCGCCACTCTGGGCGGTATGATAAATACTGATGCCTCCGGGCAGGGGTCACTCAGATACGGTAAAACCAGCGATCACGTACTAGGATTGACCACCATCCTAGCCAATGGCGAAGTGCTTAATACACAGCCATTGACCGTTGATGAGGCTGAACAACGTGCCCGGGAAGAGGATACCCAAGGTGGGATCTTACGCCAGGTCATGGCAACCTGCATGGGCCAACGTGAAGAGATACTGAATAAATTTCCACGAATGAACAGGTTTTTAACCGGTTATGATCTTGAGCATGCGTATGATGAGAAGAACCAACTGATCGATGTCAGTCGGCTCATTGCAGGGTCTGAAGGTTCGCTGGGTTTCGTGGCCGAAGCTAAGCTATCCATAACGCCAATTGCCAGCCACACTGCGCTGGTTAACATCAAATATGATAGCTTTGATTCGGCGCTGCGGCATGCTCCGCAGATGATTGAGGCAGATGCCACATCGGTGGAAACAGTAGATAGCAAAGTCCTCAATCTGGCGAAAACAGACATCATTTGGCATTCAATTTCCGACCTTATTACTGATGTGCCGGATAAAGAGATGCTCGGCCTCAATATGGTCGAGTATAACAGCACCAGTAAAGCGGAAATTGAAGCCCGAATTGCCTCGCTCGAAGCCGCCTTGAAATCTGATATTGCTAATCATGAAAACGGCGTGATTGGTTACCAGTTAACGTACGAGCGCGCTGACATTCAAAAAATCTACGCCATGCGCAAAAAAGCAGTGGGTTTGTTAGGTAAAACTGACGGGCCGCAAAAGCCCATCGCGTTTGCTGAAGATACCGCGGTACCGCCACAGAATCTGGCTGACTTTATCCGGGAATTCAGAGCACTGTTAGACGGGCACGGGCTCCAGTATGGTATGTTTGGTCATGTCGATGCAGGCGTGTTACATGTCAGGCCGGCGCTGGATTTGTGCGACCCTTCTCAGGAATCGCTCATGCATCAGATTTCCGATGAGGTGGTGGCGCTGGTGGCCAAATATGGTGGGTTGATGTGGGGCGAGCATGGCAAAGGATATCGCAGTGAGTACGGACCGGCGTTTTTTGGCGAGGTTTTGTTTAATGAGTTGCGTAAAATCAAGGGGGCATTTGATCCTTTAAATAAAATGAATCCGGGTAAGATTTGCACGCCGCTGGATAGTGAAGATACCCTGGTGAAGGTTTCGGATCCCAAACGCGCTACCTATGACAGAACCATCCCCGTGACATTCAAAGCGCCGTTCGAGTCAGCAATGAACTGTAACGGTAATGGTCTGTGTTTTAATTATGATACGACATCACCCATGTGTCCTTCGAGTAAAATTACCCGGGACCGGCGTCACAGTCCAAAAGGACGCGCTGGTTTAGTACGTGAATGGTTACGGTTGCTAACGGAAAGCGGCATTAATACGAAGCAGTTGGATGCTTCTGCATTTTCCTCCTCCTGGCTGGAAAAATGGCGCAACAGACACAGCAAAAGCGAAGATTTTTCTCATGAGGTGTTCGAGGCAATGGAAGGTTGTCTGGCATGTAAATCCTGTAGCAGTCAGTGCCCTATAAAAGTTGATGTACCTGACTTTCGATCAAAGTTTCTGTCTATTTACTATCAGCGATACAGTCGGCCATTAAAAGATCATTTAGTTGCCAACATAGAACGTATGGCACCGGTTATGGCCCGAATGCCTGCAGTTGTGAATTTCTTTTTGAAACAAGGCTGGATGAACCGCCTAATGGAAAAAACAGTGGGGTATGTTGATACGCCATTGTTATCTGTGCCAGCGCTAACCCAGCGTTTATCCGCTGAAGTACAACACTTTGATTTGACAGCATTACGCAAGCAGTCGCCTGGTGAACGCCAAAAGCAGGTATTGATAGTGCAGGATCCTTTCACCAGTTTTTACGAGGCCAGCCTGGTGGCTGACTTTGCCGCTTTGGTTAAAAAACTAGGGTACCAACCCATACTGTTGCCGTTTAAACCTAATGGAAAACCTGCTCATGTAAAAGGTTTTTTGAGTGCATTTGCCAGTACGGCTAAAGACACTGCCGGCTTTCTAAATCAGTTGCATGAACTGGACATGCCTATGGTGGGAGTAGATGCTTCATTAGTGTTGTGCTACCGCGATGAATACAGCAAAGCGCTGGAGGCAGAACGAGGCGATTTTTCGGTGCTTACGGTTCAGGAATGGCTTAAGGCGTTGCCCCAGGGCACCATCCGGCCGGCATCCACTGGTACTCAAAGTCAGCCTTTGGCCTTGTTTAGTCACTGTACTGAAAAAACCGCATTGCCGGAAAGTGAAAAAAGCTGGCAGAATTTGTTCAGTCAGGCTGGCCGACAGGTCGATATTGTCGCGGTAGGATGCTGCGGAATGGCAGGAACGTATGGGCATGAGGCCAGCCAGAAGGAAAAATCACTGGGTATTTACGCACTGTCGTGGGAAACCGCCATCGCCAAATACCCGCAAGATGCAGTGATGGCGACCGGTTACTCGTGCCGCAGTCAGGTGCAGCGCGTTGATGGATTTAAACCTGCCCATCCGCTCCAGCATTTGCTTACCAGTGTACAGGCGATAGAGGACGTAGTTAATGTCGATGAGCGCCATCGGGTAGCCTGAATGAAGATAGGGACGTCTGTAACTTATAGCGTTCCCGGTCTGTGACCAGCGTGATCCCACTGCAAATAAGGTCAGGCTACATTGTGAGAACCCACTGTCATAATATGATTATGCATGTTCGGCGTTTTACCATTCATAAAACAGGCTGGGAGCACTAGTTCGCTTAAACGCTGTTACGCATGCAAATTCAGTATTTTTGAAAGTTGCTACCTCTCAATATAAAGCCCTCCTTATGTGAAAAGCTATTACCTGATACATATATAAAGATAGGTCGCTTACTTAAATAGCAAGCTGCCGCACTATCTGTTTTCTAACTAATCGTTCTCAACATATTCCCGGACTGTGCACTAAAGGATTAACATTATTTTTAATCGTTAACTTTTCCGGGGGCATAAATTTAAAGAGTTAACATACTAAAAAATTATCACTTTATTTTTTAAATAAAAAAATGCTTCTTTTTAAGAAAGGGAATGGTTTTCTGATTCCATTTGTCATCAAATGATTCCGTAAGGAATCTCACATGTTGTAAAAACACTTATTTATCACCTCTTTTAAATAATAAAGCTTTGATTTTAAATGGCTTTTTATTTATGGCATTTGCATTGCTTCGTTTCTAAATAGTAGCGGCGGGCATTGTTCTTTTACGCGTTAATAGGGAATCGATAATTTAATGAGATGCCATTTTTGACGTTAAGTTCAAACTGAATAATCCGCTATTGACTGTTTAATTTTATTTGAAAAATAAAATAACAACGGCTTTGATGTTTTCTGGGAAATAAGCCTCTTTAAACAAGGAAAAGCATGATAAATCAACTAAAGATAAAAAAATCAGTTTTAGCGATCAGTCTATTGCTGGCATCCACTCACCTGCAGGCAGCAACATTCGAACTGACCGTCCCCGATAAAGCACCCGATAAGCAGTATGATGGTCGTATGATTCTAATCCTGGCTACGGATAAAGCCAAAGCACCAGTGGATCAGGTTCGGCCAGATTTTGACGCCGCTCAAATCTTCGGGATCAATATAGATGCCCTGAAGCCTGGAAACTCCGTGACTATAACAGATGGTGTGCTTGGTTTTCCTGCGCGTAGTCTGGCTGATGTACCGGCGGGCGAGTACTTTGTTCAGGCCGTGTTACACAAGTATGACACATTCAACCTCTCGAACGGAAAAACCGTTAAGCTGCCCGCTGCCCGAGGCGCTGGTCAGAACTGGCGCAAGGAGCCCGGTAATCTTATTAGCGATCCGATAAAAGTCATGTTTGACCCGGCAGATAATAAATCGATTAACATTACCCTCAACAATATTAACCCGCAAATTGACGAGCCTGAAGAAACCGAGTTTATTCGCAGAATCAAAATAAAAAGTGAATTGCTCTCAGAATTCTGGGGAACTGACGTATTTTTACGAGCACATATATTGGTACCACGAGATTTTGATAAACATCCGGATGCCCGATTTCCTCTGGCAATATTCCACGGACACTTTCCTGCTGATTTTGGCGGCTTTAGTCAAAGCCCTCCGGCCCCGGATTTAGAATGCGAATATAGTAAACGTTTCAATCTTGACTGTTATAACAAGATAGAAGCACAAGAAGCTTATGACTTCTATAAGTATTGGATCGCTGAAGATACCCCTCGTATGTTGATAGCAGAAATTGATCACAGCAATCCTTATTACGATGACAGTTACGCTGTAAATTCGGCAAACATAGGTCCCTATGGGGATGCACTGACCTACGAACTTATTCCTGCTATTGAGAAGGAATTTCAGGGACTTGGTAAGGGATGGGCACGCTTTCTTTATGGTGGCTCCACCGGGGGCTGGGAAGCACTGGCCGCGCAAATAAAATACCCTGAAGAATATAACGGCGCCTTTTCAGCCTGTCCTGACCCAATTGATTTTCGTCAATTTATGACGGTAAATCTTTACAAGGATGATAATGCCTATTATCGAAAAGGCCCGTTTACAAAAATCGAACGCCCGTCCCATCGCAACTATTTAGGGCACATTTCAAGGTACATGGAGATGGAAAACAGGTGGGAGTTGGTACTGGGTGATAAAACCCGCTCAGGTCAACAATGGGATGTATGGGAGGCGGTATTCTCGCCTAATGGTGTGGATGGCTACCCTCAACCTATTTGGGATAAGGCCACTGGCGAGATCGATAAACAGGTCGCGCAACACTGGCGTGAAAACTACGACCTGCGCTACATCATGGAACGGGACTGGGCCGAAATAGGACCAAAGTTACAGGGTAAAATCCACATTTATACAGGCGATATGGATAACTATTACCTGAACAATGCGGTTTATCTTACAGAAGATTTTCTAAAAAATGCCGACCCTGCCTATCAGGGCGAAGTGGATTATGGTGACCGTGCTGAGCATTGCTGGAACGGTGATCATGAAAACCCCAATGCTATTTCAAGGTTACGTTACAACCGTTTTTACACACCGAAAATAATGCAACGAATCCAGGCTACTGCACCGGAAGGTGCTGATTTGCAAAGCTGGAAATACCAATAAAACTCGAAGTTCAGAGTTTACAAAAAAGCGCAGCATTATTGACGCTGCACACATACCAGGGAACTCGAATGAATAAGAATACATTTACAAAAACCTTAATCGCCACCGCGATTTTGGGCGGTGTAGTGACGCCTTTGTCCGCCGTATCACAAGAAGCTGATGCGGATAACATTGAAAAAATTGCGGTTACGGGGTCACGTATCCGATCCTCAAATGAAGTCAGCGTAAGCCCGATTACGACGGTGACCGCTGAAGAGATTCAGACCCGCGGTGTTATTCGAACAGAAGACATGGTAAATGCGCTGCCGCAGGTGTTTGCTGCTCAGGGATCCAGTGCCTCCAACGAAGCTACCGGAACTGCGCAGGTAGACCTTCGGGGACTTTCAGCAGATCGAACGCTGGTACTGGTTAACGGGCGACGATTACCCTATGGCTCACCCATATCGGTACCCTCAGATCTCAACCAGATCCCTTCCTCGCTGATAGAAAGCATAGAAGTACTTACCGGTGGCGCATCAGCTGTTTATGGTTCTGACGCAATAGCGGGTGTGGTCAACTTTAAAATGATTGATGATTTTGAAGGCCTTAAGTTTGAGGCAAATTTGACCAAAACTCAGCACAATAATGGCAATGATTATCTTCAGGGTTTGCTTGACGAAAACAATTTCGACAAACCTGATAGCTCTGTCTCAGATGGGTTTGGACAGGAATATGCCCTTGTAATGGGGACAAATTTTGACTCTATGCCGGGCAATGTGACCGTGTACGCCAATTACCGGGAAGTAGAGCCAATTTTACAAAGTCAAAGGGATTACTCAGCCTGTGCGCTGGCTGCTGCCGGCGATGAGGGCGAAAACTTTGCCTGTGGCGGTTCTGGTTTCTCTTTTCCTGCAAATATATCCAATACCAGAGGAATCGATGGTGTCCCAACTGGTTTTGGCGTCAACAATGGCGAATTCGTGGAAGGGGGGACAGTATTTAATTACGCGCCCTTCAACTATTATCAGCGGCCTGATCAGCGTTACTCCATAGGCGCGCTGGCGCATATGGAAGTCAACGAGCATGTTATTCCTTTTCTGGAAATGAGTTTCATGGACGACCGCTCTACAGCGCAAATTGCACCAGGTACTGTATCCGGTGGCATTTTCGGCAGTGCCGGCGGTCTAAACTGTGATAACGCTTTGTTAAGCGCTCAACAAGCTGAATTTTTATGCGGGGCGGCTGGGTTGTCTACCCAGGGTAATTATGATGCGTCCGGAAACTATTTGGGGCCTGATGCCATCGCCGAAGGGATTTTAATCCGTCGCCGCAATCTTGAGGGCGGACCCAGACAGGATGATATCCGCCACCAAAGCTTTCGTTTTGTCCTGGGAAGTCGAGGAATGTTAGCTGGTCCGTTTGATTATGAACTCTTTGCTTCCTATGCCAATGTTTCCTATCGCAGTCGCTTTGAAGGCGATGCTAACCGCGATCGTCTGGGGAAAGCGTTTAACGCAATAATCGATCAACGAGAGTCATCATCCACATTTGGTCAGGCCGTGTGCGCCGTTAATGCTGATGCGGATGCCACTAACGATGACGCAGCCTGTATGCCCCTGGATTATTTTGGTCCGGGCGGCGCGTCAGCAGAGGCCACCTCTTACGTGCTTGAAAGTAAAGGAATCACCGGTGATACGGGCATGAAGAATGTTGTTTTTTCTGTGACAGGGAATCTGGATGAATGGAATATTCGTTCGCCCTGGGCCGATTATGGGGTTGGTGTGGCAGCCGGTGTTGAATATCGGGAAAATACCCTGGAATATGTTCCCGATGAAATATACCGGACAGCGGTAACGCCTGAGTTACCCATCAGCGGAGATGTGTCTGTAAGAGAAATATTCGGTGAACTGAATGTCCCGTTGGTTAACGGCAAGCCATTAATAGAAAACCTGGGGATGGAGTTTGCGTATCGTTACTCTGACTACAGCAGTGAATTTGAGACCGACACCTACAAAGTAGGACTTAACTGGTCACCCCTGAGCGAACTGCGTTTTCGCGGTAGCTATCAGCGAGCAGTTCGAGCGCCTAACGTTGTTGAGCTTTTTTCCAGTCAGCAGCGCTTTGAAGTTGATTTGACGCAAAATGCAGATGGTTCTTTTGACCCCTGTTCGGGCGAAAATCCGTTTGCATCCTTTGAACAGTGTGCCCGCACCGGCGTAACAGCCGCACAATACGGCAATATTCAGGATAACCCTGCCGGTCAGTTTAACACGCTGGTAGGCGGCAATCAGGAGTTACAGCCTGAAACAGCCAATACTTACTCATTCGGTGTGGTGTACCAACCAGAGTTTGTTGAAAACATGACGATTTCTGTGGATTATTTTGACATTGAGGTAGAAGATCTCGTTGGCAGCGTAAATCCAAACCTGGCCATGGGTAAGTGCCTGGAAACCGGAAATACTTACTTTTGTAACCTGATTAACCGGGGACAGGGTGGGTCACTGTTTTTGTTCGACAATAGTTATTTTCAACGCTTTAACCTAAACACTGGATCTCTTGTCACCAAAGGTTTGGATTTCACTACAGACTACCGCTTCGATGTTGGTGAGATGGGGGATATTTCCATTAACTTTGTAGGCACCTACCTCGATGAATTCACCTCCACGCCGCTGCCGGACTCGGACAGTAGTGAAGTCTATGATTGTCAGGGTCTTTACGGTGGCTTGTGTGGACGGCCTCGTCCTGAATGGCGTCATAAGATGCGCGCAAGCTGGGTTACCCCGTATGATATCTCGTTAGCACTTACCTGGCGTTATATCTCAGAAGTAAAAATAGCACAGACCAGCTCGCAGCCAGCTTTGCTTGGCAGCTTTGCAAAAGTAAACGAAAAGTTAGGTGCGCGTCACTACATTGACCTCTCGGCTGGTTATGTCTTAAATAATGAAATTTCATTTCGTGCCGGTATTAACAACCTGTTGGATCGCGACCCGCCGCTTACAACAACAGCAGCGATTGAAGATGGTGGAAATGGTAACACCTATCCGCAGTTTTACGATGCTGTGGGAAGGACAATTTTTGCAGGTCTGACCTACCAATTCTAATAATTCGCAGCCCTGTTAAAGCAGAGTGTGTCCTGCACGCTTCTGCTTTATACGGCGCAGACTTATATGCACACAAAGGCACTACTATGCATCTTCGTTATCGTTTTATGCGCACGACATTGTGCGTAGCAGTTTTGTTACTAACTATTTCCTCGCCTGGCGCGGCTGCCGTAAGCCAACAAAAGAAGCTTGAAGCCCAGACTCTGTTAGAGGAGTTAATTACTTACCGTACTGCCAAAGGTTACGGGCAAGTTCCCGATATGGTGGATTATCTTGAGGATAAACTACTTAAAGCAGGATTCTCACGGCAGGACATTGTTCGGCTTCCGGTTGAAGTGGAAGACGAGACAGTAGTCGGGCTGATCGTGAGGCTAGCGGGAAAAGATGACGCAGATCTCAAACCGGTAGCGTTTCTGGCGCACATGGATGTGGTTGATGCGCTGCCCAAAAACTGGCAGACCAATCCTTTTATACCCACCGTTAAAGATGGGTATTTGTATGGGAGAGGCGCGCAGGACAATAAGTTTGGTGTTGCTTTGCTCGTCTCGACTTTTATTAATCTGAAAGCGTCAGGATATGTCCCCGAGCGGGATTTGATTCTGGCTTTTTCCGGCGATGAAGAAACCGGTATGCTCACCACACGCCAGATATTAAATCATCCATTTGTCAGCGATGCAGCGTTCGCGCTAAATTCAGATGCCGGTGGCGGCACGATCACCCGAGAGGGCACACCTGTTGCTTTTTCCATGCAGGCAGCAGAAAAAATCTTTGCCACGTTTATCTTGTCTACTTCCAATCCCGGCGGACACAGTTCTGTTCCTCAGCCAGAAAACGCAATATATGAACTGGCTCAAGCGTTACTTGAAATAAAAAATCTCGCATTTCCCGTAACCTTTAATGAAATTACCCGCTCAATGGCCCATTCGGTTGCAGATAGAGAAGGGGGAGAAATAGCCAAAGCGCTCCGTACGCTGCTAGAAAATTCAAATGATAATGATGCTATTAACGTCATCAGACAATACCCACAGTACGCCAATATGCTATGGACAACCTGTGTCGCGACAATGCTGGAAGCGGGCCACGCGGAAAATGCATTGCCTCAGAACGCCGAGGCAACTGTAAATTGCCGCATTTTGCCTGACACCGGTGGTGTCGACCATTTGCTTGAAAAAATGGAAGAAGCGGTAGGAAGCAGTTCGGTTCAAATTACTCAGCATGGAGAGTCCGTTGAAAGCCCGGCATCGCCATTACGTGACGATATTGTTGAAATGCTTCAGCAGGGGGTGGCGCTTAACTATGCTGGCGTCACACTGCAGCCTACTATGTCCTCGGGTGGCACCGAAGGAAGAGAATATCGCCGCGTCGGGATTCCTACTTACGGTGCGGGAAGTCTTGGTTTGGTACGTCCCGATGATAGCCGGGCGCACGGTCCTAACGAACGGATTCCCCTGGCTTCTTTTTATAAGGAGATGGATTACTGGGACTACATAATGCGTCGGGCAGGCCGCGGAGATATTAAATGAATGCAACATCGCGGCGGCACTTTTTAAAAACCGGGGTGGGGTTGGCTGTAGGTAGCTCCAGCGTGCTATCTGCTGCGTCATTTGCTTTTTCGACAGCGCCAGTTCCGCAACTGGATAAATTACAGCCTATAACACGCAATGCGAGATGGATTACGTCAGCTGAACGTTCCTCCCGCCGGCAAAAGCTTCGTCAGCACATGGCCAGACAAGGGCACGATGCAGTGCTTATTGAGCCGAGTTCTTCTATGGAGTATTTTACAGGTGTTAAATGGTGGATAAGCGAACGCATTACAGCCGTCATTATTCCTGCCGAAGGGGCGTTGATGTTTGTAACTCCTGCCTTTGAAAAAAGTCGGTTAAAGGAGTTATTGGATATCAGCGCTGATATTATAACGTGGGAAGAAGATGAGGATCCATTTAGCCTTATAGCTGCCTGGCTGAAACAGCGGGGGTTGGAAAAAAGTACCATCGCTTTAGATGAATCTGTGCGACATTTTGTCGCATACCAACTAAAAAGTACGACGCCTAAACTGACCGTATCGTCGGCGCGGACTGAGATAAATGCATGCCGCATGATTAAATCATCGGCAGAAATTGCGTTGATGCAATTGGCCAATGACGTGACGATTCAGGCCTATCGCGCTGTGTTTCCTTTAATCAAACGCGGTATGAAACGCGACAATATCATCAGTTTAATGTATCAGGCACAGTCGCGCCTCGGGGGCATGAACCCCGCTGGCGGCGCCCAGATTGGCAAAGGCAGCGCACTACCGCATGGCTCAACCGTCCCTGAATCTGTTGAGCCTGGTGCCATGGTCCTGATGGATTTTGGCTGCACAGTGGGCGGCTATCGATCCGATATATCCCGTACGTTTGTCTTTGGTAAAGCGAGTGATGCGCAGAAAAAGCTGTGGCAGCACGTACACCAGGGGCAGAATATCGCGTTTGAGGCCGCGCAACCTGGCAGACCCGCCAGGGAGGTAGACATTGCTGTACGCAAGTATTACGAAAAATTAGGCTATGGGCCTGACTACCGGCTACCCGGCCTCTCTCATCGCACCGGGCATGGAATTGGACTGGATATTCACGAACCCATCAACTTCGTTCGCAATGAAACGATGCCTTTGCGTGCTGGCATGTGTTTGTCCAATGAGCCAGGCTTGTATTGGCCAGGCAAATACGGTGTCCGCTTAGAGGATTGCCTATACATCACAGAAGACGGACCACGCTGGTTTTCTACCCCGCCTGCGTCACTGGAAGAGCCCATGGCCTGATGACCCAAAAGTAAACAGATAATTATGATTATAGCAAAGGCAACCAGCCAGAATTTATTGCTTGTGTTACCCCTTCCACTAATAAAGGTTTGCTATCTATGAGAACAAATCGAAACGCTATTTATCTATTAGCTGGCATTTTATATTTGACCAGCGGATTTATAAAAGCCCATAACGAACTGATAATGCCTGGTTTACCTGATTTACAGCAGCGCGCAGAAGTGCAGAACCGCTGGCTAAAGCAGCGATTGGATACCCTGATACCCGCTTTAATGCGGGAAGCCAATGTGGACATGTGGGTGCTGATAGCGCGTGAATATAATGAAGATCCCGTCGTTGAAACTATGCTACCTGCGACCTGGATGTCGGCAAGACGTCGTATGATTCTAATCTTTTACGATCAGGGTGAGCAGGGTGGTGTGGAACGTTTAGCAGTATCTCGCTATCCAGTGGGGGATATATTTCCATCTGCGTGGGACCCGAAAGCGCAACCAGACCAGTGGACGCGGGTAGCGCAGATTATTAAAGAGCGTAACCCGGGCAACATTGCAGTCAATATTTCTGACACCTTTCCTTTGGCAGATGGATTATCGGTCAGCCAGCAAAGACAATTTCAAGAGGCGCTGGGCAATACGCTTTCGGCGCGTTTAGTGTCACACGACACACTTGCAATTGGTTGGCTTGAGACCCGGATTCCGGCTGAAATGGCTACCTATCAAAGCATTATGCGAGTAGCGCATCGTATTGTAGAGCGCGGCCTTTCTGAAGAGGTTATCACCCCGGGCGTGACAACGACCGATGATGTAGTCTGGTGGTATCGTGAAACGCTTGCCGAATTGAAGGTGTCGCCCTGGTGTCAGCCTAGTGTCAGTGTGCAGCGTCAGGGAATGTCTACCTTTGAAATAGAAAAAATGGTGCTCGAGAACGGTAGCCTTATTTTGCCGGGTGACTTGGTACATGTTGATTTTTGTATGAGTTATATGGGGCTGAAAACCGACACGCAGCAGATGGCTTATGTGAGACGTCCTAACGAGCAAAATGCGCCCGAGGGGTTACGCAATGGGTTAAAGGCAGCCAATAAGGTTCAGGACGCGCTCACAGAAAACTTTAAAACCGGACGTAGCGGAAATGAGATTTTATTCGCCGCTCGCGAAGAAGCAATAGCACAAGGATTGACACCAACAATTTACACACATCCTATAGGCTATCACGGTCACGGCGCGGGCCCATCTATCGGTTCATGGGAACAGCAGGAAGGTAACCCGGGCACCGGTGATTATAAGATGCGCGCAAATACAGCTTATTCGATAGAGCTGAATGCTATTGAAACTGTGCCCGAATGGGATGACCAAAAAGTACGATTCATGCTCGAGGTGGATGGATTTTTTAATGGTACCGATTTTAGCTATATCGATGGTCGACAGACTGACCTTTTGCTCATTCCGAGAAAATAAAGGCTTTTGGTGTTTGTCTGTAGCAGGAAAGATGAAAATAATGCAAATAAGGAAAAGAAAATTATGCAACGCTTTTTGATTATGGTTTGCGCAATATTTTGCACTCAGAGCTGGGCAGCGGGGGTAGCTGATATGCAGACCCGTAGCAAGTTGGTTGATGAGATCTTAACGGAACGCTTTGAACAGGTTTTACCAGAGTTGATGCGCCGTACTGACATAGATATGTGGGTAGTGATGTCCCGTGAGTACAATGAAGACCCAGTGCTAAAAACGATGTTACCTTCTACATGGCTTTCAGCTCGTCGCCATACCATGTTAGTAATTTATGACCCTGGTCAGGATAAGGCGCTTGAAAAACTGGCAGTGGCACGTTATGCCGTGGCGAATCTTTTTGACAAAGCGTGGAATAAAGAAGAACAACCTGATCAGTGGGCCGCTCTTGCGAAAATAATTAAGAATAGAAATCCTGATAAGATAGGTATCAACGTATCCGAGGCTTTTGCACTGGCAGATGGAATGAGTAGCACCGAGAAGACTGCCTTTATGGAAGCATTACCAGCTAAGTATCGTTCTCGGGTCGTTTCTGCTGAAGAACTGGCCATCGGCTGGCTTGAAACGCGCAGCGAACTGGAAATGCAACATTATCCTGAAATAGCCCGAATGGGTCACAATTTAATAGCTACCGCGTTTTCCAATGAGGTTATTACTCCTGGAAAAACAACCACAGATGACGTGGTTTGGTGGCTACGAGACCAAAGTACAAAGTTGGGCGTAAGTAACTGGTTTCATCCATCAGTCTCCATTCAGCGTGCTGACAATGAAGAGTTTGATCAGCTCAAGGCGTTTAGCAAGAAACCCGGAGAAAATATCATTCAACCTGGTGACCTTATCCATGTGGACTTTGGCATTACCTATCTGAGGCTCAATACTGATCAGCAACAACATGCATATGTGTTAAAGCCTGGTGAAAAAAATGCGCCAGCGGGACTGGTCAACGCATTAGCCAACGCGAACCGTTTGCAGGATATTTTGATCAGTAATTTTAAGACCGGTCGCAGTGGTAACGAGATTCTAAGATTGTCACGCCAACAAGCAATAGAAGAAGACATAAAACCTTCAATATATACACACCCCCTTGGTTTCCATGGACATGCGGCGGGTCCGACGATAGGAATGTGGGACGCTCAGGAAGGATTACCAGTCAAAGGCGATTACCCTTTGTACCCTGATACAGCTTATTCTATTGAGCTCAATGCAGCCAGTTTTGTCCCCGAGTGGGATAAGGAAATTCGTATTATGTTGGAAGAAGATGCATTTTTCGACGGACAAAAAGTTGAATATCTTGATGGCAGGCAAAAGCGATTTCATCTGATTTCTTCAGACTGATTAACGATTAGTTAGAAGGATTACAAGTCAATAATTCAGTATTAGCGTGGCGGTAAAATCTGTTATCGCCTGCTATTTTTCTGTTTAAAGAGCGTTTACATTTTTTATTTTAAAGCAATCACTTCATATCTGTGCGTTAACACGGCAACCATTGCCGAGCTAAGTTAACTGCCTTGCCGACTATTCTGTTCAATTAACATTCGCGTTAAGCCACTTGTACCCAAATGCGCTATTTTCGCGGCTGTAGATAGTCCTGGAAGTGATAGTAGATTAACGTACCTGGAATGTTGCCATCACAACCGCTGACGGTCAGATCTTCTATCACTACATGAAGTTCAGTCGCTTTTTTGTAACTGAACCAATATTTTACCCCGTTCGTCGAATATGTCGCTTTCATTTGTAATTTTATCTTTACAAAAATATTTGATAAAAATAGTCTAATTTTAAAGCATTATTTGCTTAATTATTCATCAGGTTTGCTGCCGCTATCAGGCGTGCTTCTTTTGTACTGGCCAGTTAACTAAAACAATAATAAGGAAAATTGATGAAATTAAACGCACGCTGTCTGACACTTTCTTTGAGCGCATTGTGGCTTCTTGCAACTAATGTCAATTCTGAAACCACTTCTGATGAAAGGCACGTTGGGTCTTTTTCTGTGTTTCAGTTGAATAGCGCTGATGACGACATCATGTTTTCCAATGAGTCCCCGTGGCCCCAAATTCGTAAAGAACGCGTGGCCAGATTGCTACCCGCGGCGATGGATAAAACCAACCTTCAACACTGGCTCATTATTTGTCGAGAAAACAATAACGATCCTCTGGCACCGCATGTAGGCTGTGAAAATGCAGGCGGTACCGCTGTAGTTCTTTTTAGCCGCACCAGTAACGGGGTAAGTACGCGTATTTTTTCTCCGGTTAGTGAATCAACGGCATTAAAAGAGTTGAATATTTTTGATACGGTTGTTGATGTTAATAAAGACAAAAGCGCTATCGACGTAGCCGCTGATTGGTTGGTAAGCCATCAGACAGCGCCAGTTGCTGTTAACAGCTTCAGTGATAATCCCCAGGCGGACGGGCTCAGTCATTCTCAATACCTTGCGCTGTCCACAGCGTTAAAAGATAGCGATATCAAGTTAGTGTCAGCAGAACCCCTCGTTTACCATTGGCTGGCACGCAAACTGCCAGAAGAGGTCGCCATCATGGCGAAAGCCGCTACGTTGACGTCTAAATGGGAACATTTGGCTTTCCAGCAGGTGGTCCCCGGGGTTACCACTGATAAAGATATTGCCACCTTTTTAAAGCAGAAAATAGAAGAAGCGGGAGTTCAGGACGGGTGGTCACCCGATCAAAATCCGGCTGTTAACTCTGGCCCTGACCGTGGACATTCTCATCCCACTGACCGCGTGATTCAGGCGGGTGATGTTATTCAGATAGATTTCGGTATTAAAGTGTTCAATCGGTGGGTGACGGATATCCAACGCTTTGCATATGTTCTGCATGAGGGTGAGACAACAGCGCCTGAAGACATTCAACATGCCTGGGATAGTGCCATTAAAGGAAGCAGAGCCGCTTTTGAAACTATGCGTCCGGGGATCTCGGGACGCGATGTGCATTCGGCTCAACAAAAAGTTATGCAAGATGCTGGCTCTTTGCCGGTAATGTGGAGTACCGGTCATCCGGTAGGTTATGTTGCTCACGATACAGGACCAAACCTGGGCATCCGTTCAACTTCAGACAGAAAGTTAGATGTTGGAATGACATTTGCGTTTGATGGCTTCTTCAGCTGGCCATATTCCGACAAGGATACGCATAAAACAAAAACAATTTCAGTTGAAGAGATGGTTGTAATAACCAGCGAAGGGGCAACATTTTTGACATCTCCACAACAGTCATTGATTTTAATTTCTGGTAAAAACAGATAAGCAAAAAGGGTTGCCTGCGCCACTGAAAAATGGGCTGTCAATAATAACAGATGTATAGCTTGATATTTTACCGGTCCATTTGCTCGCCAGACCTATTATCTTATATCGAACACGTTTTATGTTGTTAATAATGTTAGTCGTATGTTTTTTCAGGCGTAATGCGACTGTGAAGTATTTCATGTAAGGCAAAAATTTTTATACCTATTAAATAAAATTGTTCACCAGCTCAACTACGGCAAAGGTGTTAAATGAATTCTTTAAATAAGAAACTCTTACAGGTTGTACTGGACGCCATACCCGATGGCATTCATATAGCGTCTAACAAGGGTCGAACACTTTCGGTAAATAAGGCATACGAATCTCTCACCGGGCTCAAGCGGGAAAAGGTAACGGGTGTGCATGTCGAGGAGTTAGTCAATGACGGGCTTTGGCAAGAGGTACTGCGTGAGGGGAAGACGGTTACCCATGCTTATTCGCTAGGAGAAAACCAAACGATTGTCGTATCGGCTAACCCCATGTTTGATGAAAAAGGAAAGTTGGAATATATCGTTAGTTCAGTACGAAATGTGACATCATTAGTGAAGTATAATCAGCGTCAAAAACAGCAACAAAACCCGGTAGTTGTTAACAGTAAAAACGGTAGGAAAACGACATGTTTTGACGAGAAAACTGAATTTTTCGCCGGCGAAAAAACCTGCAAGTGTTACAGTCTGGCAAAACGCGTCGCACCCACAGATGCAAAAATTCTCATTCAGGGCGAAACGGGGACTGGTAAAACAGTTCTGGCTCAATATATCCATGACAATAGCTTACGATCAGACCAGGCATTTTTGTCATTAAACTGTGCAGCAATGCCGGAGGGCTTAATTGAAGCCGAATTGTTTGGCTATGCAAAAGGTGCTTTTACAGGAGCGAGTAGTAAAGGGAAGCCTGGCCTACTCGATATTGTTAACGGTGGGACACTGTTTCTAGATGAAATCGGCGATTTACCACTTTCATTGCAAGTTAAGTTGTTAAAAGTTCTTGAAGAAAGTCAGTTTTTACCACTGGGTGCGACGCAGTTTAGGAAAACAAATTTTCGACTTATCACTGCAACTCATCATGATCTTTCAGAAGCGGTAAAAGGCGGAACTTTCAGAGAGGACTTGTTTTACAGAATACAAACCATTCCCCTGGAACTGCCCGCGCTAAAAGATCGTAAGGATGAAATTGTTCCCTTACTTAATTACTACATAAAACACTTTGCTAAACAGTATGGAATGCAAAAGTGTTTAGATCCTGACACGGCGGCGGTTTTATTGAAATATCGCTGGCCAGGCAATATCCGGGAATTAATCAACTTAACAGAGCAACTTGTTCTTATTACAGAACAAAAGGAAATACGGGCTACAGACTTACCTTCTTCGATACTGGCGGTTAAACCCACCAATGACGCTATTGATTTTGTAGGGAATTTGAATCAACAAGTCGCAAAGCTTGAACAAAAAATGATTGCCCATGCGATAAAAATGTACGGCTCTACCAGAGCAGCAGCTGCTTCTCTTGGAATTAATCAATCAACGCTGGTAAAAAAGAGAATACGGTATAAGTCACTGGTTTGAATGAACCAGTGCTTCTCTTACCATTGAATTTAATAAATTAAGTATGAAAAGGCGCATAATTCTGCATTTAGCGGCTGCTGATAAAGACGTTTAGTATTATTCTGTTATGCTTAAATTCGCCAGAAGCTAGTGGAGATGTTCAGCATCAGGTAATTTGAACGCTGAAAGCGGACAACTCATGGGTTGGCGGGCAATCCCGGCCTCCATAAATGCAGCACCACTGCAAACAAATCCCAGGCTTTCATGATGAGTGACGGTATTTAAGTCGCAGTTCATCGTCAATGTATCAATATTTAAAGAATAGGCCAGAGTCACCAGGGCGCCGAATAGTTGTTTATAAACATCAATATTGCGATAACCCATACGAATCGCAATCCGACCGATTTCACCGGTTAGTTTTAAACGTGCGGTGGCGATAGTTTTGTTGTCGGTGTCGCTGACGATAATATGCAGGGCAGTTTCGTCATCTTTATCGAATTCAGCTTCCCGTGGAAGCTGCCATTCCAGTACGAAAACCTGTTCACGAAGCTCAATGAGACGATGACTAGCGCTTTGCCAGTCGACCTGTTCGACCTTAAATGCCATAACCTGATCCGTATTCTGCAAATGTGTGGTGTTATGTAGAATCCGGCTCACTGCTGGGTGGATTACTTTATAGCCCAATAGCCCTTGTTGATCAGGTTAGCTAAAAGACCAAAAAATGTACAGTTTTTTTCCACCGATGCTACATTTAACATTTGTGCGGATATAGGAGTACCCTCAATACACTGCATCATAATATCTACAAACGGCTGTTCGCACGCAAATTTTTCACCATTTATATAGAAAGTCAGCATGTGAGCGGCGGGCTGATAAAGAGGACGACATCCCGGCGCCGGAACAAGGGTTGCTCCCTCAGCGAGCAGCATTTCTATCTCACTGGCGTCAACCATATGATCTGGTATAGCATCAGGTAGATGTTGGTCGCTGAGAAACCGCAGTAATGCCTCATCACAGTTGTCGCTATCAAGTGCTCTTTTCAACAAATCTTTTAATTTCACAAGCTCTGCATTACTGACCACACCCGGTTTTGCTGCGGGCAGGCGACCGGGGTCGCTGAATCGCGTGCTGGATGACTCCCCCAGCATGTCGGGCAGGACGTTCAGCAAAGCCTGTTGATCAGGGGCTCTGAATCCTACCGAATAGGTCAGGCAATCATTCAACGCAATGCCTTCGTGAGGCCAGCCGGGTGGTATATACAAGACATCGCCAGGGTTTAAAACCACATCGATACAGGCATCGAAGGGGGCAATTTGTGACAACTGAGGGTGGGGGAATATGGCTTTATGATGACCGGGTTTGCCAACCCGCCAATGGCGCTGTCCTTTACCCTGAATGAGAAAAACATCATATTGATCAAGGTGAGGGCCTACACTGCCACCTGCATTAGCAAAACTTACCATCAAATCATCCATTCGCCAATACGGGATAAAATCAAAGGCTCTCATCAGATCCGAAGCTTCATCCAGGTAGCGATCCACCCCCTGTACAAGTAATGTCCATTGGCCGCGGCATAAGGGCTCAAAGTCATCGAATGGGCCCGAGGTGACTCGCCACTGCTGCTCAAGATATTGAATAATTCTGCTATCTACATCGTCGTCTTCACTGAGCCCGGCTAAATCATGTTCATCCAGAAAATCGCTGAAACCGGGGAGCAGCTGACGTAAAACAAGAGGGGTTTGTTGCCAATGCTTAGTTAAAAAGTCGCTGGCATCAAAGTCTGGTGATAAATACAAAACGCACATCCGCAGAGTAAAATTTTATTATACCAACGATACACAGGTAGCGGATAGCCCAAGTGCGGGTCGTGTCCTTATTTCTCTAGTCGTTACAGTACACACGTTCAGCTGTGGTATCACATATGCAAATTGTGTTTGCGCGGGCTGTTCGCTCTAACCTTGATGCCCGATTGACTGTGCTACCCCATATATCAAACTGACGACCATATCGACCAATAAAGCCGGCAGTCACCGGTCCGGTTGCAATGCCAACTCTGATCGATAGATCCTGGTTACAATCCTGGTTCAAAGTACGAATAATCGTCAGCAGAGAAAACGCAAATGATAGGCAGCGAGTTTCGCTGTTTGGGTATATTGGATTGCTGTTATCTGAATTTGCCAGCCCTGCAGCGGCCATATATTCATCGCCGTTAGTTTTTATCTTCGTAATGCCAAACTTCATACCGTAAGTGTCAAACTCACAATACAGCCGGTGCAATACCGCAACGGTCTTTTCATCGCCCAGGGCCCGTGCAAGCATGGTGTAACCCTGAAGATCCGCAAATAGCACACTAACCCTGCTAACGGGCCAGGTCTGCGATGCTAACAGGTGTTTATATGAGGAGGGTATAGTCTGAAAACGACAGACTTGTCTTGCGGGAGGCTCCGATAATACATTAACCCTTTGCCTCTTTTTGTCAGTAAATTTATGCATATAGTAAATGCACAATGAAGTGACTGTAGCGAATACAACAACCAGCATAATCAACTTGTCAGTTAACTGAATTAAAGTATATTGCAGCGGCACAAGGGATATAACCATCAGACATATTGCACCGAGTAAATATCTTAAACAGAAATATGCATGCTGTCTGTGCGTGTGGGGAGGGTGGTTCTGCTGTTGCATGATATTGTCATCTCACCGGTATAATTAGTAATTTCTTACCCGGTAAGATGACAACAGAAAACTAATTAATCTTTAAGCAGTTCATCAACCAGGCGGATAGCATCACCAATATACGAGGCAGGCGTTAATGCCTTCAACTCGTCTTTAGCATGGTTTGGCATTTCCAGAGTGTCGATAAACTCACTGATAGCCTGAGCATTAACCTGCTTGCCACGGGTCAGCGTTTTTAGTTTTTCGTAGGGCTTTTCGATGCCATAACGGCGCATAACGGTCTGAATAGGTTCAGCCAGCAACGCCCAGTTATTGTCCAACTCGTTTAGCAAGCTTTGCGCGTTGACTTCCAGTTTGCTGATCCCTTTTAACGAAGCCTGATAGGCAATCACCGAGTAGCCAACACCCACCCCGAGGTTTCTCAACACCGTTGAGTCAGTCAGATCACGCTGCCAGCGAGAAACAGGAAGTTTAGTGGCAAGGTGGTCAAATATCGCGTTCGCCAGCCCAAGATTGCCCTCTGAATTTTCAAAGTCGATGGGGTTTACCTTGTGCGGCATTGTGGATGAGCCGATTTCACCTTCCACGGTTTTCTGTTTGAAATGTCCCAATGCGATGTAGCCCCAGACATCACGGTCGAAATCTATCAGAATTGTGTTGAAACGACCCACTGCGTCAAATAGTTCGGCAATATAGTCATGGGGCTCTATCTGGGTAGTATAGGCGTTCCAGCTTAAGCCGAGGCTGGTTACAAATTGCTGTGACAGCGTGTGCCAGTCAACATCAGGATAAGCAGACAAGTGCGCATTGTAGTTACCGACTGCGCCATTGATTTTACCCAATATCGATACAGCGGCAATTTGATCTCGCTGGCGTTGCAAACGCACTGCAACATTCGCCATCTCTTTACCCATAGTCGTAGGGGATGCAGGCTGACCATGAGTCCGGGCCATCATAGGAACTTCACGATTCTCCCGGGCCAGACGCTTTAGCTCACTGATTAATTTATCGCAGTAAGGCAAAATAACTTCATCCCGGGCGTGACTGAGCATCAAACCATGGGACAAGTTATTGATATCTTCTGAGGTGCAGGCAAAGTGAATAAATTCACTGATGGCGAGTAATTCCTGGTTGTCAGCAACCTGTTCTTTCAGAAAGTACTCAACCGCTTTAACATCATGATTTGTCGTACTTTCGATATCTTTTATACGGGTGGCATCAGACACCGAAAAGTTATCTATAATGCTATCGAGCTTCTGGTTTGCCGCATCACTGAAGGCAGGCACCTCTTTGATAGCATCATTGCTGGCCAGCATCTGCAGCCAGCGTACCTCGACCTGAACACGATATTTCAGCAATCCAAATTCGCTGAAAATTCCGCGTAAAGACTCACTTTTACTGGCATAACGGCCATCGACCGGGGAAATAGCGGTTAACTGAGTCAGTTCCACCTTAACATGCTCCTCAACTATTAATTAACTTCAGTGCCTGCGTAGCACTGCTTACGATGCGTTTACGATTAAACAAAATTTGCCGGCGTCGGCCCCCCATCTGACGCCACATCACCGCTGCCCTGACACCGGCCAGCAACAGTGCGCGCACTCTTTGCTGGTTTACCGGCTGACGCAAATGATCAGGGTTCCCGGCCACCTGAATACGGGGGGCAAGGGGACTGACGATATCAGAGTAAATACTTGCCAGCGACCCTGCTATCTGAGCATCTTCAAAGCTGACGTGAGCCAGCTGCCGCTGCACATGTGAGATACGCTGACCTAATTCAGATAATGCCTGCTGCTTAGCCGCCAGCTTTCGTTCAAGACCCAACAAGCTGGCAATATAGCGAGTAAGCTCAGTGTCTTTGTGGGTTGATTTATCTGATAACTGGCCCAGCAATGTCTGATAGCCGACAGTTAAATTATCCAGGTTGCCAAACACATGCTGCGGACTTTCCGGATCAGTGACCAGAATACTGGAAAGACTGGCTTCATACGCGACTTTGTCGACATTACCATTGCGGGCAACTTGTTTTACCAGAGCAGCCGCCTGACAAACGCCAGCCAGGGCCAGATATTGTTCTATTTCAGGTTCTAACATCAGCGAATATAACTCTCGATAATCGCACCACCGAGGCACACCTCGTCCTGGTAAAATACGGCCGACTGGCCAGGGGTCACCGCTTTTTGCGGCGAGTCGAAAATTACCGTGAGCGTATCATCGCCGCAAGGTGTAATAGTGCAGGGAATATCTTCCTGACGATAACGGGTTTTAACCGACGCCCTGATTGGACCAGAAAGCGGTGTTCTATTCACCCAGTGAATCTGATTCGCGGTAAGACCGTCAGAAAAAAGCCGCGGATGATTGGCGCCCTGTCCTACGATCAGAACATTACGCTCTACATCTTTATCAACCACATACCAGGGCTCATCGCCATATTCGGCCAGACCGCCGATATGCAAGCCTTTGCGCTGGCCGAGGGTGTGATACATCAGCCCCTCATGGGTACCAATCACTTCACCTTCAGGTGTCTCGATGTTGCCGGGTTGTGCAGGCAAATACTGCGCCAGGAAATCTTTAAATTTACGTTCACCAATAAAACAGATACCGGTGGAATCTTTCTTATCAGCAGTCACCAAACCCTGTTCTTCAGCAATCCGGCGCACGTCAGGCTTTTCCAGGTTACCTACCGGAAACAAGGTTTTTGCAATATGACGCTGACTCAGGGTATACAAAAAGTAGCTTTGATCTTTGTTGTTATCCAGCCCTCTTAGCATCTGCCACTTACCGTCTGAGAGGCGGCGCTGTACATAGTGGCCGGTGGCAATATAATCGGCGTGCAAATCCTCAGCGGCAAACTCAAGAAATGCTTTAAATTTAATTTCTTTATTGCACATGATGTCTGGATTCGGTGTTCTGCCTGCTTTGTACTCAGCAAGAAAATATTCAAACACGTTATCCCAGTATTCGGCGGCAAAGTTAATGGTATGCAGATGAATGCCCAGCTTATCGGCAACGGCCTGTGCGTCCGCGAGATCTTCCGCGGCGGCGCAGTATTCGTCGTTGTCATCCTCTTCCCAGTTCTTCATAAACAAGCCTTCTACCTTATAACCCTGTTGTTGTAACAGATAGGCAGAAACAGAAGAGTCGACACCGCCGGACATACCGACAATGACTTTTTGTTGTTCAGGCGTTGGCTGAGATGCTGTGCTTTCGGTCACCGTATTCTCTTTACTCATCGTAGTGTCTGTTTGAAGGATGCGGATTCTAACAAAAAATACCCCTTAAAGCACGGGGTGAGGGCGGTTTAATAGGGCTGCATACTGGGAATTTCAAGCATGCTACAGATCGAATTTTAGATAGGCGCCGTTGTCGATGCCATCAATGGTCCAGCTGCCCACGCGATAGCGGATAAGCCGAAGTGTGGGAAAACCGACATGGGCGGTCATTCGCCTGACCTGGCGGTTGCGGCCTTCGGTAATTGTAATACTTAGCCAGGATGTAGGAATGTGTTTGCGGAATCTGACCGGGGGATGGCGCTCCCATAATTGGGGATTTTCTATTCGTTTAACCTTTGCCGGCAGTGTGGGACCATCCTTCAAAGTAACACCTTCGCTTAACTGGCGTATAGCCTTGTAATCAATATCTCCCTCGACCTGAACATAATATGTCTTGCTCGTTTTAGCAGCCGGATTAGCCAGTTTATGTTGAAGTTTACCGTCATTTGTCAGTATCAGCAGGCCTTCGGAATCTCTGTCGAGCCGGCCGGCAGCATATACTTGTGGTATAGGAATAAAATCTTTGAGGGTGGCACGCCCCTCTGCGTCAGTGAATTGGGACAGCACATCAAACGGCTTGTTAAACAACACAACACAGTGCGGTTTAGGGGGCATTGATTTTTCCAATTGATTGAGTCAGGTATTCTAGTTTAACAGAACTTGATCAACACGAGGGGCGTATTGCAGATACATTTACCAGTCTGCCTACTCGGACCTGTTGACATTAGTCTGATCCTTGACCGTGCGACAATGGTATGACTTGTAACTAAATTTTTCGTCCCTATACTAATGAACGCGGCATGTATTGCTCGGGTATCTGACTGTCATTTTGCTTGCTGGTCATGGGTCGAGGCGGGTACGCATCAGCGTTTTGCTCTGCAATTTTTTAACCATGCCGGACGATGCACAAACCAGCCCGGGCGGGTATGGGTTTATGCAACCAACGGATTAATACGGTACCGGCGTACCGAAAACATTGAGGTATATAATGACCAAAGCCAAGTCGACTATCATCTATACCAAGACCGACGAAGCGCCAATGTTGGCGACATACTCGTTGCTTCCTATTATCGAAAAGTTTGCAGCTTCTGCAGACATTGATATCGAACTAAGTGATATTTCTTTAGCAGCGCGAATTCTGGCGAATTTCTCTGATTATCTGGATGACGAACAAAAGGTTCCGGATGCATTAGCACAACTTGGTGAACTGACCCAAAATCCTAATGCTAACATTATCAAACTCCCCAATATCAGCGCCTCAATTCCGCAGCTACGCGCCACTATAAAGGAATTGAAGGCACAGGGGTTCAATATTCCTGAGTTTCCTGACGACCCTAAAAGCGACGAAGAAAAGGAAATCCGTGAGCGCTATGGCAAAGTGTTGGGTAGTGCAGTGAACCCGGTGTTACGTGAAGGTAACTCCGATCGTCGCGCTCCTACAGCGGTGAAAAACTTTGCTCGCAAATACCCTCATTCAATGGGTGAATGGAGCCAGGCCTCTCAGTCTCACGTAGCGCATATGCGTGGCGGTGACTTTTTCTCCAGTGAAAAATCCACCACGATTGAAAAAGATGGACATGTTTCCATCGAGTTTACTGATAAACAGGGCAATAAAAAAACCCTTAAGCCTAAAGTAGACTTGTTGGCAGGCGAAGTTATTGACGGCATGTTCATGAGTAAAAAAGCACTCTGTGACTTTTTTGAGGAACAGATTGAAGATGCCAAGAAAAACAATATTCTGTTTTCGTTGCATGTTAAAGCAACCATGATGAAAGTGTCACACCCCATCGTGTTTGGTCATTGCGTAAAAGTATTCTACAAAGAACTATTTGATAAATATGGTGAGCTGTTCGACGAGCTGGGCGTGAATCCGAACAATGGCTTGGGCAGTGTTTATGACAAAATTGAGAGTTTGCCAGAGTCTCAGCGTTCTGAAATTCAGCGCGATATCAATGCCTGCTATGGCAATCGTCCGCCTATCGCGATGGTCAATTCAGATAAAGGTATCTCTAACTTACATGTCCCCAGTGACGTTATTGTAGATGCCTCGATGCCAGCTATGATTCGAAATTCAGGCCAGATGTGGGGGCCGGATGGAAAGCCGCATGATACCAAGGCAGTGATTCCGGAAAGTACCTACGCGACCATATATCAGGAAGTAATAAATTTCTGTAAAACACATGGTGCGTTTGATCCCACCACCATGGGTACAGTTCCCAACGTTGGTCTGATGGCGCAAAAAGCGGAAGAATACGGCTCCCACGATAAAACGTTCGAAATGGAAAGTGACGGTAGCGTACAGATTATTGATCAGGACGGAAATGTCCTGATGGAGCACCAGGTTGAAGAAGGCGATATCTGGCGGATGTGTCAGGTGAAAGACCTGCCTATTCAGGACTGGGTGAAGCTTGCTGTAACCCGTGCCCGTCAATCTGGTATGCCAGCAGTATTCTGGCTGGATGATGAGCGCGCGCATGACTCACAGCTGATTAAGAAGGTTAATAAGTATCTTCAGGAGCATGATACCAGCGACCTTGATATTCAGATTATGTCTCCGGTACGCGCTATACGTTATAGCATGGAACGGGCAATGCGTGGTCTGGATACTATCTCTGTTACGGGTAATGTTCTGCGTGACTATCTGACTGATTTATTCCCGATTCTGGAATTGGGTACCAGTGCCAAGATGTTGTCAATTGTACCGTTGATGGCCGGCGGTGGTTTGTATGAAACCGGTGCAGGTGGTTCAGCACCTAAGCACGTACAGCAGTTTGTCGAAGAAGGTCACCTGCGTTGGGATTCACTGGGTGAGTTTCTTGCACTTGCTGTGTCTTTGGAAGATGTGGCTATCAAGAATGATAACCTGCGCGCGAAAATCATCGGGCGCTCCCTTGATAAAGCCACCGAGACTCTGCTTAATAATGGCAAGTCGCCAAAGCGCAAAGCCGGTGAGCTGGACAATCGGGGCAGTCATGTATGGCTGGCACTCTACTGGGCGCAGGAAGTAGCAAATCAGTCCGAAGATAAGGAACTGGCTGCTGAGTTTAAAGACATCGCCGAGAAGCTTGAGAAGAATATCGATAAGGTACTTGAAGAAATCGATGCCACTCAGGGCAAACCTCAGGAAATTGGTGGTTACTATTACCCGGATCCTAAGAAGGTCTACGAGGCCATGTCTCCGAGTAAGACGTTGCACGAGATTTTGGGATAATACCTGTTACCATATAAAAACCCGGCAAAAGCCGGGTTTTTTGTTTATATGCGCATACATCTTCAATAGTATTCATGCATATCATACAGCTTGTCTGGTACCCGTTTCTAATTCCGCTTTCTAAACTCTATCATCAGAACGGTAAACGCGATTAATGCAAATGTGACCCAAACAATAGGTGGCAACATAGATGAGCTGATTTTGGCGATGTCACCATCAAGAGATGCCGGAATCAAAGACGCAATGCCTGCAGACAAATTTAAGCCCATCAGTAGCTTGAGCAACTTGGCGTGTTTTTCAGTGCGCGAGTCGATATGAAGTTTGGCAAGATTAATATGCTCTTTAACGGCATTCAGGTGCTTGTAGGTCTGCGCGATATGACCTTCAAGTTTTATCGCCTTATTGATTGAACTTACCAAAAAGGTGTAATCATCATTTTTAAAGGGAATACTCAGATTATCAAAGTTAATCATTTCTCTGTTGCACGCAAAATAAAAAGACTCAATCTCTTTGGCCTGCTTGTTCAGCAACGAATAGCTGTGAGCTTCGCCATCAATGTTTTTGTTGATTTCGTTAAGCCGATGCTCGCACTGAAAAATCCAGGTCTGGCACTGGAAAAACCGACTCAGTGATTCTGTGTAAAGGTTTAAAAATGTAGCCTGTTCAGCCTCGCTGGTCATCATAATGGTTTTCCAGGTACCCAACATTATTTTTCCATTATCAAGACTCGTCGCTGAAGCCGAAAAGGCTTCATTCATTAATGACTCTTTGATACCGGTAGCGTCGGGCTCACAGGCAAACAAAAGCCGGCCGTGCTGATAGGGATAACAATAGCTGTCTGCCTGAAAATCCTTTAATTGCTTTACTTTGTGTTGTATCTCTTCTAAGCGCTCACAATGGTCAAGAATGGCTGGCACGTCTTCATCAATGTCAGGTTGCGCGATCTTCGTCATGGCATTTTTATATGCGTCGATACGCTTTAGATAGCGCGTATAGGAAAGGTTGATATAACACTGAAGTGCTTCAACCAGTCCTTCGATGGCACCAGGTTGAACATCATCAATGTGGTAACGGTATTCAAAGCAAATATTACCGCTCATCCTCACTGACAAATTAAGGGATATCTCAACAGACACACCTTTGATCATCACGTGCTGCGTATCAACCATGTAACAAAGCTTTGGGATGTGCAAAGCAAGATAACTAAAATTATACGCCATGTACGCATACTGGTGCTGACAAGACTGCCAGGAAAAATGTGTTCGCAACTGCTTATCGACACGTTCGACCACATCCATAGAAGGAGCGAACACACCGCCCAAATCATAATAAATTGGATTATGGATAGTGAGTGAGTTGTTTTGCATTAGTTAATGAGAAAAAGACATTATACGGTCAATGTAATGAATTAGTGAAGCTTTTGTCTAGCACTAAATAATTAGTCAAATAGGTAAGACTGCGGTGGATTTAGATAACGGTAACGAAGACTATGGGCAGGAGAGAAGACGCTATTGACGTATAATTTATGTATGTGAAAATAAAAAAGCTTCCACTGTAAGCAACAGTAAAAGCTTTTTGGCGTTATTTGCTTTGGATTTTAACGCTCTGGTTCGTCTTTCACGTCGATGTTTTCAGCATGAAGACCTTTAGGGCCCTGCTGCACATCAAAGGTCACATCCTGACCCGCTTTCAACGAACGATAACCTTCCATTTGGATGGTTGAATAATGAGCGAAGATGTCTTCACCGCCATTTTCCGGAACGATAAATCCAAACCCTTTTGCGTTGTTAAACCACTTAACTTTACCAACCGCCATACTTCGACTTCCTCTTAATCCTTGAACTCATACAGTAATGCCCCCACAATAGATTTTGAAGGGCAAATGCACAATCATGCGTCACTTCATGAAGGTACATTAGAAACTGTAGATATTTTAACCACACAATGTCAAGCGTAATTTGCAGAATTAATCTTTAAGAAAAAATTCTGCGTAATATAAGCTTAAGCACTATCCTATTACTATGAGCAAAGACAACGCGATCAGTATCGAAAAAGAAAAACTCCGGGAAGCGCAGCGGAAGAAAACGCAGCCGCCTCCAATGTATAAAGTGTTGTTGAACAACGACGATTACACGCCAATGGATTTTGTGGTCGACGTGCTCACACGTTTTTTCAACCTTGATTCTGAGAAGGCTAACCAAATAATGCTTACGGTGCATTATCAGGGGAAAGCGGTTTGCGGCATTTACACCGCTGAAATTGCTGAAACTAAAGTGATGCAGGTAAATCAATATGCACGAAAAAATCAACATCCGCTTATGTGCACCATGGAACCGGCGTAGTAAGTGATTTAACTAGGGGCGAGCAATATGTTGAACAAAGAATTAGAGCAGACGTTAAACGAAGCATTCGTGTTTGCCAGAGAGCATCGGCACGAATTTATGACGGTTGAACATTTGCTTTTAGCATTGATGGACAATTCATCGGCGCAGGAAGCCCTCAAAGCCTGTGGCGCAGATATAGAAGCGATTAAAGCAGAACTCATTGAGTTTGTTAAAGACACCACACCGCTCATCCTGGATGACCAGGTGGGGGAGCGCGAAACGCAGCCAACGCTGGGTTTTCAGCGGGTGTTACAACGCGCCGTTTTTCATGTGCAATCTTCAGGTCGTGACGAGGTAACCGGTGCCAATGTACTTGTTGCTATTTTTAGTGAACAAGAGTCTCAGGCCGTTTATATTCTCAAAAAATCCGATGTCACCCGACTTGATGTGGTCAACTTTATCAGCCATGGGGTAAGTAAGTCGGAAGATGAAGGTAGCCCCGGTGCCGGCGAAGCCAGTGAAGAGGGTGCTGAAGGTGAGGAAAATGGGTCAGCGTTGAGCAAATATGCTACCGATCTAAATCGACATGCCAAAGACGGTAAAATTGATCCGCTTATAGGTCGCGATGCTGAACTCGAGCGGACAATCCAAATACTGTGTCGGCGTCGCAAAAATAACCCACTGCTGGTAGGTGAGGCTGGAGTGGGCAAAACTGCCATAGCTGAGGGCCTTGCATACCGTATTGTTAATGAAGATGTGCCTGAAGTTATAGCACAAAGCACTGTTTACTCACTGGATTTGGGTGGCTTACTGGCCGGTACAAAATATCGGGGAGACTTTGAAAAACGCCTTAAAGCGATATTGAAGGAGCTCAGTGCTGACGAAAATGCTATTTTGTTTATTGACGAAATCCATACAATCATTGGGGCGGGGGCGGCTTCCGGTGGCGTGATGGATGCGTCTAATTTGCTTAAGCCTAAACTGAGTAGTGGTGAGCTGCGGTGCATTGGTTCTACAACCTTTCAGGAATATCAGGGAATCTTTGAAAAAGACCGCGCGCTGGCGCGCCGTTTCCAGAAGATTGATGTTACCGAACCCAGTGTCAGTGATACGACGAAAATACTTCTGGGCCTGAAGAATCGATACGAAGAGCATCATAGTGTCAGATTCACGCAAAAAGCATTGCAGGCTGCTGCTGAGCTTTCCGCAAAGTATATTAACGAACGACAACTGCCTGATAAGGCTATAGACGTAATGGATGAAGCTGGTGCAAGTCAGCGCTTGTTGCCGCAGTCCAAGCGCAAAAAAACAATAAAGGTCGCAGATATAGAGCAGATTATTGCCAAAATGGCACGAATTCCGGAAAAATCTGTGTCGAAATCTGATCGGGAAGTGTTAAAAAATCTCAACCGCGATTTGAAGATGGTGGTATTTGGTCAGGACAAAGCGATCAGCTCGCTTACCGATGCTATCCATCTGTCGCGCTCTGGTTTAGGTAGTGAAGAGAAACCAATTGGCAGCTTCCTGTTTGCCGGACCTACCGGCGTAGGCAAAACAGAAGTTACCCAACAGTTAGCCAAGATTATGGGCGTGGAGCTGGTTCGTTTTGATATGTCTGAGTATATGGAACGCCATGCAGTGAGCCGTCTGATTGGTGCCCCCCCAGGTTACGTTGGTTTTGACCAGGGTGGCCTGCTCACCGATGCGGTTATAAAAAATCCATATTCAGTCGTTCTGCTGGATGAGATTGAGAAAGCCCACAGTGACATCTACAACATTTTGTTGCAGGTTATGGATCATGGCACGCTGACTGACAATAATGGCCGTCACGTTGACTTCAGAAATGTTGTGCTGGTGATGACGACCAATGCCGGCGTACAGGAGACGGTCCGTAAGTCTATTGGGTTTAAGCAACAGGATCATAGCCATGATGCGTTGTCTGAAATCAATAAGGTATTTTCGCCGGAATTCAGGAACCGCCTGGACGCCATCATCTGGTTCAATCATCTTGAATCTGACATCATACTGCAGGTAGTTGATAAGTTTATTATTGAACTACAGGCCCAGTTGGATGTTAAAGGGGTGTCGTTGGATGTCACGAGCGAGGCACGCGCTTATTTAGCTGAAAAAGGCTATGATCGCTCCATGGGGGCGAGACCTATGTCACGGCTGATCAAGGATGAAATAAAGAAAGAGTTGGCTAATGAATTATTATTTGGTGAGCTCAACAAGGGTGGTGGCGTGAAGGTAGACCTGAAGAATGACAAGCTTGAGTTTACCTATACTGGTGTAGAGTCACCAAATGCGAAAGCTGAATCGAGCTGAAAATACAAATATGATAATCATTAAAAAACCCGGCAATGGCCGGGTTTTTTCTTATCGGTGAGATTCTTACTTACTGATATTATCTTGCTCGATACACAATACGACCTTTGGTAAGATCATAAGGTGTCATTTCAACAGTGACTTTGTCACCTGTCAGAATACGAATATAGTTCTTGCGCATCTTGCCGGAAATATGAGCTGTGACCACGTGGCCATTTTCCAGTTCAACGCGGAACATTGTGTTAGGCAGCGTATCTAGTATCACGCCTTCCATTTCAATAGAATCTTCTTTTGCCATGTATAGCAGTTACCTCAGTAAGTCAAAATTTTGCCGCGCAGACATTACCGAATCTGACGCCATAAGTAAAGTTTAAAAGCTATTTTTTATCGCAACGATGCCAATCATTGTGAAAAAAACGCTCATGAGGCAAAAATTTACTTTTATAGTTCATCTTTGCACACGCATCTATCTGGTACCCCAGATACAGATAACGCTTATTGTTCGCCTGAGCATGTTTAAGCTGTTGGATGATCATCCAGGTGCCAGGAGAGTGTTGGGTCAGTTCAGGCGCATAAAAGGTGTAAAGTGCCGAATAGGCCTGGTGCTCCAAACCAAAATCAATATCGTCCGTGACCGCCACCGCAACGAGCTCATCTCCCTTGTAGGCCTCGATAAACAGGGGCGATTTCCACTCACACAATACAAAACTTTCAAATTGCTGTCTGTTTGGAGGATACATTGTACCATCCGCATGCCGATTTGTAATATAACGCTCATATAACGGATAATAACTATCTTTAGGCGAGGTCGCTAATTGAGAGGTCAATAACGCATTTTTTTTGATAATACGCTTTTGACTTTTTGACGGTGTAAATTCATCAACCAATATGCGAACAGACTGGCATGCTTGACACGAAGGGCAGTGTGGCCGATATATTTGTGAGCCACTACGTCGGAATCCGGCCTGAATAAGTTGGCCGTAACGTCCGGCAAAATTATGTTCAGTCTCTGCAAAAACCAATAGCTGTTCATGTTCGTCAGGTAGATAGCTACAGCGAAATGTTTGGGTAATTCCAAATTTCATAATGTGATTACCTGCTTTTGCCAACATGACTGGTAAAACAGCATAGGACTGCCGGAATTATCCAGAGTCTGATTATGGCGTGTTAATCTGGTTATGAACTCCGTTCGTGGAACGGTGACTGCACCGAGACTGGCCAAGTGATCGGTCGGCATTTGGCAATCAATAAACGCCAGTTCATGCCTGCTCATGTGTTCTACCAGTGCGTACATAGCAAGTTTAGACGTATTTGGGTGTTTGTGAAACATTGATTCGCCACAAAACACTTTGCCCACTCCGACCCCATAAAGCCCGCCAGCCAGCTGATCAGCTGCATCCCATACTTCTATGGAATGCGCGAAACCGTATTCGTGAAGCTGCCTGTATGCTTGTATCATGGTGTCAGTTATCCAGGTGTCTGTGCTCTCATGCTTGCCATTTATATCACGGCGTGGAATTTTGGCGCAGTGTAGAATCACCTCATCAAAACAGTAATTTAATGTGATTTTATAACGTTGCTGACGGACAAGCTTGCGCAGACTTCTGGAGCGATGAAACCCATCCAGTTCAATGATAGCTCTGGGATCCGGTGACCACCAAAGCAGTGGTTCATTGTCACTAAACCACGGAAATATTCCATGCTTGTAGGCAAGCATCAATCTTTTAACCGATAAATCGCCGCCAAACGCGAGCAGGCCGTTTGGCTCCCTGAGTGCCTGGGTCACAGGCGGGAAGGGGGTTGAATAGGATAAGTAGGGAAGCTCAATCATAGACGTTCTGACCATTGTTCACTTATGCCGTTATACCAAAAGTGAGTTGCTTAACACCAGTGCCAAAACAGGATCCACAAAAAAGGACCCACAAAGGGTCCTCTATTAAACGGAATTTGATTACCATTGTGCCGCAGCACGCACACCATCCAGATACTTTTCTGCATCAAGTGCCGCCATACAGCCTGTACCCGCTGAGGTGATGGCCTGACGATAAATATGGTCGCTTACATCGCCGGCAGCGAAGACGCCCTCTACAGAGGTTTGGGTCGCATTGCCTTCAGTACCACTATTCACTTTGATATAACCATCTTTCATCTCAAGCTGGCCTTCAAAGATGTCTGTATTGGGTTTGTGCCCGATCGCAATGAACAGACCCATCACATCTAATTCTTCTTTCGCGTCACTTTGCGTATCCGCAATACGAATTTTTGTTACACCCATCTCGTCGCCGAGCACTTCATCCAGGGTACGGTTAAGATGCAAGGTTACGTTGCCATTTTCTGCCTTATCCCGAAGTCGCTGCTCAAGAATTTTTTCCGAACGGAAAGTATCGCGACGATGTACCACATGTACCTCAGAAGCAATATTAGAAAGATACAATGCTTCTTCTACCGCGGTATTTCCGCCGCCAACGACAGCGACTTTCTGATTGCGATAAAAGAAACCATCACAGGTAGCACATGCTGAGACACCTTTACCTTTGAAGGCTTCTTCCGATTCAAGGCCCAGATATTTTGCTGATGCGCCAGTGGCGATAATTAATGCATCGCAGGTGTAAGTTCCTGAATCACCGTATAAAGTGTAAGGCTTTTTAGATAAGTCAGTTTTATTGATATGATCAAAAACAATTTCCGTATTGAACTTTTCAGCATGTTTTTGCATCCGAACCATTAAATCAGGCCCCGTCAGACCTTCAGGGTCGCCTGGCCAGTTTTCAACTTCCGTAGTGGTAGTAAGTTGTCCACCTTGTTGAATGCCGGTAATAAGAACCGGATCAAGGTTCGCCCGTGCAGCATACACTGCTGCTGAATAGCCTGCCGGGCCCGAACCCAGGATGAGTAGCGGCACATGTCTGGTTTCTGCCATTTTAATCTCCAATAGCAACCCGCGCTAGCAGGTCTGTACAAATGTTGAGTGTTAATTTGGGCAAAATTCTTACATTCAATGGCAAGGGATGCAATCTCTACTGTAAATGAATAAATTTTCAATATGGTTAAACCGGTTGATGAGCTATAATCTTCAGGGTTAAGTATTCTATGTAGAGAATATCGTAATTCGCTCGCAGCATTGAAGACAGGCTGTTGTGGCATATTTTAAATGAGGTGGCTTATGTCACAATCTGTAATGACATTATTTCGGGACGGTCAGCACTACATGAGTACCTGGCCAGTCAAAAAAGAACTGTTTCCTCATTTTGCTGAGTGCCGTGTTATTAGTGCTACCCGTTTTGCAATCGCTGTAATGCCGCCTGTAGCGGTTGTTTGTAGTGCGATGTTAATTAACTCCCAGGGGACAGAATATCTGCCCCAGACACTCGCCATGGGTGCATTTTTTCTTAGTCTGCCTTTACAAGGTTTGCTTTGGTTAGGTCATCGCTCAAATCAGGCATTACCACCAGCGCTTAAAAGCTGGTATTACGAGATTCACGGAAAACTGCAACAAGAGGGCTGTGATGTGCATAGCAGGCAGTCCGAGCCTAAGTACAGAGAACTGGCAGCGCTTTTAAAATCGGCGTTCGACCAATTAGACAAGGTTTTTACCCGCCGCTGGTTTGAGTGATTATTCGACGTTGTGGTGTTTCCCGCCTTCAACGTAAATAAGAATATTTCGACATTGTCTGCAAATGTATTGCTGCTGATTTCTCATCACTTTATTATGCCTGCGCACGGAGAGGGTAATTTCTCCACACGCACATTGATAAGAAAAACCTTTTAAGCCAAGTGGGGTCAGATCAAAGTTGTGCGTGGTTTTGGCGGGTGTATCAAAGACCGATGTCATGACCCACTGCCACTGCCGGCCATGCGGGGGAACTTTTCCATATAGTTGATGAACGACAACGTGGCTAACCTCATGCGGAATAACGTCGCTGAAATAAGCCTCACGGTTGTGACAAAAAAGGACTGGATTAAAGTTAATCTTGTTGGTGGTTAAATTTGCGGTACCGGCATTTTTTCCGCAACGACGCCAGGTAATTTCCGGCACTGTCAACGGTATAGAAAAGTGGTCCTGCGCTTGAGAAAACAGCGCGTGAACGCGCTGTTTTACCTGTGCTTTATCCTCTTTGCATATCACTGCAATTAACGAACCTCACATTGCAGACATAAGATATACACACCCATGGGATCATTTAATTTTTGAACATCGCTGTACTGCGTAAGCATCTGTTTAAACAGGCCCATCATTGGCGTATTGCTATCGATAAAATGACTTTTTGCCGCCCAGACCATGGCCTGACCAAAGAACTTGCGCCAGAACATCTCCTGCGGACTTAATTTTCGTTCTACGTAAGACGTTTCATATTCCTTAAGCCCCGCCAGTTCCGCAGCTGCTGCTACGGCGTCGTCTAACTCGCCCAGTTCATCTACCAAACCAAGTTCCTTGGCTTTGGTACCAATCCAGACCCGTCCCTGAGCAATCGAATCAACTTTTTCCGGGGTCATCCCCCGGTTTTCCGCAACCATAGTGATGAAGCGTTTGTAGCTGCTTTCAACATTACGCTGCAAGATATCTGCAAACCTGGGATCCAGCTCACGAGCGGGGGAAAGTCCCGCAATTTCTGTAGAGGCCACACCGTCACTGGCCACACCAATATAGTCAAGCGTATTTTCGTATGTCATAAACATACCGAACACGCCAATCGATCCGGTGATAGTACTGGGTGACGCGTAAATTTTATCGGCCGGTGCTGAAATCCAGTAACCGCCTGATGCCGCATAGGTGCTCATCGACGCGACAACCGGCTTACCAGCTTTTTGTAATTCAAGTACTTCCTGACGAATCACTTCTGAGGCGAACGACGAGCCTCCAGGTGAATCGACCTGCAGCACCACAGCTTTTACATTATCATCAATTCTGGCCTGGCGCAGTAATAGGGCAGTGCTGTCTCCGCCAATTGTACCGGCGCGTTGCTCTCCGTCCAGAATCTGTCCCTTGGCCACCACAACTGCAACATGATCACCGCGCTTATCGCCAATAGGCATGGGTGGATTAATCACTCTCAGATATGAATCGAAAGTTGTTACATTGACACTCAACTCTGTGTCATCACGCCCCACCAGATCGGCAAGTTCTTCGCGAATATCGGTACGGGTTTTCAATGCATCCACCCAGCCATTCTCCAGCGCGTATTGCGCGAAGTCACCGTCAGCAGCATCAAATTTTTCTACCAGAACATCGAGTTTTTCCACAAACTGGTCTTCTGAAATACCGCGGGCAGCAGCCACATCCTGTTTGTATTGCTCCCAGTATGAATCAAGCCACTCTCGATTGGCTTCTTTGGCTGCATCAGACATATCATTGCGTAAAAAAGGTTCCACCGCTGATTTATAAGTGCCTACCCGAAAAATATGCGTGGTTACCTGAAGTTTTTCCAACAAGTCCTTAAAGTACAGGCCATATCGTCCATAACCCTCAAGCAAAAGTGCACCCATAGGATTGAGATAAATTTTATCAGCCTGTGCAGCAAGATAGTATTGGCTCTGGGCATAGTAGTCGCCGATGGCATAAACAGGTTTGCCCGATGTCTTGAAATCCTGAATGGCTTGAGCAACCTGTCTTAGCTTGTCCAGGCCGCCACCTTCAAAGCGGTCAAGATCCAACACCAGGGCTTTTATGCGGTTGTCAGCTTTAGCGTTGTATAACGCTTTTTCGAGGTCGCGAACCAGGATTTCAGGATTTTCCGGCTCATCGCCAAATGCTTCCTGCATGAATGTCTCAAAGGGATCCACGGCTTCTTTTTCAATTACTAACCGGCCCTGTAAATTGACGTACAATGCACTGTCAGGCTTTACACTCACCGGGCTTTTATCAGCTGAAATAGCAACAATCACAGCGACCAGAATGAAGATGAAGATAATATTAAAAAAGAGTTTCCTACAGAAATTTAATACAGTCCAAAGACCGATAAAAAGGGACTTCGTCCAACTACCTTTTGCCGCCATAAACTTTTACTACCTCTGACTTATTTTCTTCTCATGGTATCGAATCATGACTGAATCGCTACTTAAAATTGTAATGAAATGTGATTTGTTTACGTTTTCTATAGTTAAGGTATCCGAACCGATACCGTCTTCGTCCAATTGTATAAGATAATATCTGAAGACAAAGCGAGTATCAGTAAGTAACTAAGCGCATAATTCTAAGGGGAGATGACTTCACCCCATACTGGTATTTTATCCGGGCTGGGCTTAGGATAACGGGCTGACAAATAACATAAGGAGTGGGTAATGGATGCGTTATCACTACTGACAACACGACGTTCACAACCCAGAGTGGGTGAACCAGCGCCAGGCGGTGAAGTACTGGAAAATATAAAGCAAGCTGCATTAAGAGCGCCTGACCATGCGGCGCTGGCACCCTGGCAGTTTATTGTATGTGAAGGTGAGGGATTAAACCGGTTGGGCGCTATCTTCGAACAGTCAGCAATTCGCAATGGCAAACCACAAAAAGACATAGATCGCGCTTCTCAGTTACCACTGCGCGCGCCGATGATAATTATAACGATTGCCAACTATACTGAACATCCCAAAGTGCCCAGGGTGGAACAAATTGCCTCAGCCTCCTGTGCCGTAATGGCAATGCAGATGGCGGCGATTGCTCAGGGCTTTAATGGTATATGGCGAACCGGCGCATATGCGCAGTGTGACTATGTAAAAGAGCAGCTGGGTATGACCAAAGAAGATGAATTGGTTGGCTTTCTTTATCTGGGTACACCTTTGATGAATGCGCCCCAGGCTCCAAGACGAGATACTGACAAACATTTTACGCATTGGTATTAGTTGAAAACCGGCGCACAGCGCCGGCCGCTGTCTTTTATTAGTCGACTTTAACAACTTTCATGGCGTTGGTAGCACCGATCTTTTCCATTTCGTCACCATACGTCATTACCACTGTGTCACCTGGCTCTATCTGGCCTATTGCTTTAAGTGCTTCCATTACATCGTTTTTAAGCTTACCCGGTTCACTGTCACGTGAATCAAAGTAAACTGGCTTCACACCACGGTACAGCGCCATCATGTTGAGGGTATCCTGATGCCGGGACAGCGCCACAATGGGCAGGGTGGTGGTCATCCGAGACATTAGCTTTGGTGTATTTCCGCTTTCAGTCAGTGCAATGATAGCGCGAATGCTGGGCAGGTGATTGGCTGCGTAAACCGCCGACAGCGCAATGGTTTCACTGACGGTGGAAAAAACATCATCCATCCGGTGTTTGGATAGTTTCACGCTGGGATGTGTTTCTGCACCCTCACAGACCCGTGCCATAGCCTGGACTGTCTCTACCGGATAGTTACCGGCCGCTGTTTCAGCTGAAAGCATAACGGCATCAGTACCATCTAATACAGCATTTGCTACATCCATTACCTCTGCTCGAGTGGGCATCGGACTGGTAATCATTGACTCCATCATTTGTGTCGCCGTAATGACTACCTTATTGAGCTGGCGAGATCGCGATATGAGTTTCTTTTGTTTTCCTACCAGTTCTGCGTCACCAATTTCAACGCCCAGATCGCCACGAGCAACCATTACTGCATCAGATGCGGTAATGATATCGTCAATAGCTTCATCACTGGCCACTGCTTCAGCGCGTTCTACTTTGGCACAGATTTGAGCATGACAACCAGCTTGCTGAGCCAGTTCACGCGCGTAATCCAAATCTGCTCCACAACGCGGGAACGAAACCGCAAGGTAATCGACACCGATCTTAGCCGCAGTTTTAATGTCTTCTTTATCTTTTTCGGTAAGCGCTTCGGCAGAAAGGCCGCCACCCTGACGGTTAATACCCTTATTGTTGGATAGCTTCCCGCCAACAGTAATTTCAGTATGAACTTTTCTGTCTTTGACCTGGGTAACTTTTAACTGAATCCGACCGTCATCAAGTAACAGAATATCGCCAGCGGACACATCATCCGGCAGAGCTTTGTAATCTATACCTACAGCATGTTTGTCGCCATCATCCCGCGACATTTCGGCGTCCAGGACAAACGCCTCGCCGACGGTTAATTCCACTGCACCATTTTTAAACCGGGCGACGCGTATTTTCGGCCCCTGAAGGTCGCCTAAAATGGCAACATATTTGTTGAGGTTGCTGGCCGCTTGTCTTACACGCTTTGCCCGCTCAATATGGTCCTCTGCCTGACCATGTGAAAAATTCATACGGACAACGTTAGCGCCTGCTTTAATGATCGCTTCAATCTTTTCAATAGAGTCGGTTGCAGGGCCTAAAGTAGCAAGGATTTTTGTTCTTCTGCTCATAGTATTCAGTCGCTTCGTTGCTTATAGTGAAAATTCAGAATGATCGTAACGCAAGTAAGTGTCATTGTCGCGATTGTGTAACCACGTTACGTAATTTTATTACAGGATAGTAGGTGAATTTTACATAAATGTGAATGTTATGCCTAACAATTCCATACTGAACATACCAGTATTGTTTACTATTCGTTCAGAATAATAAAGATTTTAGATCACAAATGTATTACATCCTAAACGAGATAGCGAAGCGAGCGTAAACTTTCCATTCTAAGCGGTGGGAGCGCCAGGCGCCGCGTTTGAAATTACGATGCCAGGGTGGGCTGCTCTTCAATCCCGTTTTTCGTAGCGAGAGTTACGTAATGTGTCTTTAACGCGTTTGAGATTTTCCCGAAATTTATTGCCGCGGCGAAGCGTGAACCCGGTAGCAAGAACGTCGACCAGGGTTAACTGGGCAATACGCGATGCCATGGGCATATACATATCCGTATCCTCAGGGACTTCAAGCGACAACACGTAGCTGCATTCGTTAGCCAGTGGGCTGCCAGCAGACGTAATACCTACTACTGTGGCATCATTGTGACGAGCGATCTGCGCAATTTCCACCAGGCTTTTGGTTCTGCCGGTGTGAGAGAACAAAACCACGACATCTCCGTCTGAAGAATTCATACAACTCATTCGCTGCATGAGAATATCTTCAAAATAAACCACAGGCACATTGAAGCGAAAAAACTTATTCAGGGCATCGTGTGCGACCGATGCTGAAGCCCCCAGGCCAAAAAAGGATATTTTTTGTGCCTGAGTCAGCAAATCCACGACACGGTTTACTACGTTTATGTCTACAGACTGACGCGCAACTTCCAGTGATGCCATCGTAGATTCAAAAATTTTGTTAGTGTATTCCTGCGGGCCATCACCTTCGTCCACATGTCGGTTTACATAGGGGGTACCATTAGCAAGACTTTGCGCCAGGTGCAGTTTAAAGTCAGGATAACCTTTAGTATCAAGGCGTCGGCAGAACCGATTGACTGTAGGTTCACTAACATCTGACATTTTCGCCAGCGTCGCGATACTTGAATGAATAGCGGTTTGCGGATTGGCCAGGATTACTTCGGCCACTTTTTTTTCAGATTTACTGAAAGCTGATTTGCTCTGGGCAATTTTTTCAAGAATATTCATACGGCTTAAGCACTTAAATAAAAGTCAGTCCCTGTTGCATGCGCCTATACTACTTGATGTACAGCGGGTGACAAGAGGAATGTAATTTTTTAACAACCGAGTAACCTGAACGGTTATCAGGTAGAATGAAAAGATAAAACGCATCGGATTGCATGAAAGTTGTAATTTTACTACATTTAATGTTAACTATGCGCAATACCATCAGTGGAATCCCTTAACCTACCTGACTGAATGTAGGGTTTCCCGCTATCATTAAAAGGTCGACAATATGGTAATGGATAATTCTTTTGAGCCCTGCGACTTTGTGTTGTTTGGCACCATGGGTGATTTGTCACGGCGCAAGCTGCTGCCATCACTATATCAGTTAGAAAAAGCTGAACTGCTCCACCCGGATACCACCATCATTGGTGTCGCTCGTCAGGCGATGACAAAAGATGAGTATATCGCAGAAGTAAAATCAAATATTGAGAAGTTCAGCGACAAATCCCTGTGCGAAGATACCTGGAAGCGGCTGTGCGAGCGCCTGGACTACATCCAGGTAGATATGAAAGATATCGACAGCTATAAAGTATTTGATGACGTTGTTGACCCGCAACGGGTCATGGTGTGTTACCTGGCGACACCACCGGCGATTTATGGTGATATCTGCAGGGGGTTACACGGCTGCAACATTATAGATAGTAGTGTTCGTGTAGTGCTTGAAAAACCTATCGGTCATGACCTCGACTCGTCGAAGGTGATTAATGACGAGGTCTCCGAGTATTTTAACGAATCGCAAATTTACCGAATAGATCATTATCTGGGCAAAGAGACAGTGCTTAATCTGATTGCTCTTCGCTTTGCCAACAGCATTTTCACTACGAACTGGGATCATAATTGTATAGACCACGTACAAATTAGTGTCGCAGAGTCTGTGGGAATTGAAGGTCGCTGGGGATATTTTGATGATGCCGGCCAAATGCGTGACATGGTGCAAAATCATCTGCTGCAAATTCTTAGTCTGGTGGCGATGGAGCCGCCGGCCACATTGGATGCTGACAGCATTCGTGATGAAAAACTAAAAGTGCTTAAAGCACTGCGACCAATTAACAGCTCAAACATCAATGATGTCACAGTGCGCGGGCAATACACCACAGGATTCGTCAAGGGCGAAGAAGTCCCGGGTTATCTGGAAGAAGAGGATGCCAATACCCGCAGTAAGACTGAAACGTTTGTGGCAATTAAGGCGGAAATAGACAACTGGCGTTGGGCGGGTGTTCCTTTTTATCTGCGCACCGGCAAACGTATGCCAACTAAGGTGTCAGAGGTCGTGATTTATTTCAAAAGGCAGCCGCATAATTTGTTTGGCGATAGCTTTAACAGTTTGCCACCCAACAAGCTTGTGATTCGACTGCAACCGGACGAAGGCGTTCAGATTACTGTGATGAACAAAATTCCCGGGCTGACCAGTTCCGGCTCGATGGATTTGCAAAAGTCCAAGCTTGATTTGAGTTTCTCTGAAGCATTTTCTGAAGAGCGCATCCCGGATGCTTACGAAAAGCTGCTGTTAGAGGTCATGCTGGGTAACCAGGCGCTATTTGTGCGACGCGACGAAGTTGAACAGGCCTGGAACTGGGTTGATTCCATTTTAGAGGCCTGGAGTAATTCTTCGGAACCACCGGAACCATACCAGGCGGGTACCTGGGGCCCAGTGGCCTCAATTGGCCTGTTAGCGCGGGAAAATCGTAGCTGGTATGAAAGTAAACTGACAAAGAAGAGATAATATGGCACTAACACAAAAGCATTTTGACAATCCGGATATTCTTACGGCCTCTTTTGCCAAGTCGTTAGTAGAGATATTACAAGAAGGGATCACCACTCGCGGACGAGCAAGCCTGGTAGTGAGTGGTGGGCGTACCCCGGTAGGCCTGTTTAAAACACTCAGTGAAGCGGATATTGACTGGTCCCGGGTAGATATTACGTTAGCCGATGAGCGTTGGGTCGACGAAACTGATGACGCCAGTAATACTAAACTGGTTCGGGAACATTTGTTACAGAATAAGGCTAGTCAGGCGCATTTTATATCGCCGATTACCAAGGATGAAGATGCCAACAGCGCCATTGCTGAGGTGGAATCACGCCTTTCCAGTATGCCACAGCCCTTTGATGCACTCATTTTGGGTATGGGTGAAGATGGTCATACTGCGTCACTTTTTCCGTGCTCTGATCAAATAGAAGATGGACTTAATATGTCCAGCGGCAAAATTTGTATTGCCGTGCAACCAACCACTGCTCCTCATCAGCGAATTTCGCTGACATTACCTGCATTGTTACACAGCCGGAATATTTTCATTCACCTTACCGGTGACAAGAAGAAGTCAGTGTTATTGGACGCACTTGAAAATAATACTGAAATTGAGAAGCCCGTTACTGCTGTTGTTAACCGTGCACCTGTAACGCTGATGTGGGCCCCGTAGGAGAAACCGATGAACAATCAAATCGCCGAAATTACGCAACGTATCACCGAGCGTAGCAAAGCAACCCGTAAAGCATACCTGGCTAAAATTGATAAGGCCCGTCGAGAGGGGCCACATCGCGGTGAGCTTTCCTGTGGTAACCTTGCGCATGGGTTTGCCGCCTGTGGCAGTAGTGAAAAATCTGATTTGCGCAGTATGACCAAGGCGAATGTCGCTATTGTGTCTGCGTATAACGATATGCTTTCTGCACACCAACCCTACGAAAGCTACCCCTCAATAATTAAAGAGGCTATCAAAGAAGTAGGTAGTGTAGCGCAGTTTGCCGGCGGTGTTCCGGCTATGTGTGATGGCGTTACCCAGGGGAACCCGGGGATGGACCTGAGTCTCATGAGCCGCGATGTGATTGCACAGGCGACCGCTGTTGCACTTTCCCATAATATGTTTGATTCAGCTATGATGCTGGGAATCTGCGACAAAATCGTGCCAGGGCTGCTCTTAGGTTCATTATCGTTTGGCCACCTGCCAACCGTATTTGTGCCGGCGGGCCCAATGCCTTCAGGTCTGCCTAACAAAGACAAAGCGCGTGTCAGACAGGAATTTGCCGAGGGCAAAGTAGGGCGTGAAGAGTTGTTGGAAGCAGAATCACAGTCATACCACTCAGCTGGCACTTGCACCTTCTACGGGACAGCCAACTCTAACCAGTTGGTAGTGGAAACGATGGGTCTGCACTTGCCGGGCGCCTCTTTTGTCAATCCGGGCACGCCTTTGCGCGATGCGTTGACTAAAGCAGCATCCATCCAGGCCACTCGTTTAACGGATCTGGGTAATGATTACATGCCCATTGGTCATATTGTGGATGAAAAAGCCATCGTTAATGGTCTGGTCGCGCTATTGGCCACCGGTGGCTCAACGAATCATACTATGCATCTTGTTGCTGTGGCTCGTGCCGCTGGCATTATTATAACGTGGGATGATTTTTCAGAAATATCCAATGCGGTACCTCTGTTAACACGCATCTATCCCAATGGGTCAGCTGATATAAATCACTTTGTTGCTGCAGGCGGCATGGCAGTATTGTTCAAAGAATTACTGGATAATGGCTTGTTACACAATGATGTTAATACCATTTGTGGACATGGCCTTGATCGTTATACCCAGGAACCCCGCATGGAAGACGGTGAGTTGGTCTGGCGTGACGGCGCCGGCGTTTCGGCTGATACCAGCGTTCTATCTTCAGTGGCCTCGCCTTTTAAACCAGATGGCGGACTAAGCGTTCTTGATGGAAATCTTGGCCGTGCGGTTATTAAAACATCGGCGCTGCCTAACCCTCATTGTCATATCAAAGCCCCGGCGGTCGTATTTGAGGACCAGTTTGAGCTGGACGAAGCATTCCGGGATGGCGATTTAGATAAAGATTGCATTGTGGTGGTTCGCTTCCAGGGCCCTTCTGCGATTGGTATGCCTGAATTACATCGCCTCACACCACCATTAGGTGTCCTTCAGGATCGCGGATATCAGGTAGCATTGGTAACTGACGGCCGAATGTCCGGAGCCTCCGGTAAAGTGCCAGCGGCTATTCATGTCACCCCAGAAGCATTTAACGGTGGGTTGCTGGCCAAAGTGAAAAACGGTGATTTGGTTGAGCTTAATACACAGACGGGTGAATTGACGTTATGTGTTGACGATAGTGAGCTGGATGCCCGCGAACCTGCCAAAGCTGATCTGGACAATCATCATGAAGGGATGGGGCGTGAGTTATTTGCTGGCATGCGCTCAGTGATGACGGGTGCTGAAGAAGGCGCTTGTTCGTTATTTTACACTCAGGAGCAGGCGCTATGAGTGAAAAGTTCGTTGCAGATGTTGGCGGCACCAACATCCGCCTGGCCAGGGTGACCGAAAACGGTGTGGCGGACATTAAGAAGTATATATGTGATGATTTTGCCAGTATCGATCTGGCGATTCAGGCATATTTTACTGACCTTCGTGAATACCGCTTTACCCATGGATGTATCGGCATAGCATGTCCGGTGTTAGGCGATCAGGTAGAAATGACCAATCATAGTTGGGCATTTTCACAACAAGCGTTACGTCAGCAGCTTCACCTGGACTCATTATATGTAATCAACGATTTTACAGCGGTAGCGCATTCACTACCCACGCTATCTGATGACCAGGTTATTCAACTTGGTCATGGCAAAGCAATCGAACATGGTAATATCGCGGTGTTTGGGCCAGGTACTGGTTTGGGTGTGGAGCATATCACGATGACAGCCGCCGGCTGGCAGACCCTTGACGGTGAGGGTGGGCACATGGATTTTGCGCCGGTGGATGAAACTGACATCGTTGTCTGGCGACATTTACAGAATATGCATGGCCGCGCATCGGCTGAAGAAGTTATGTCAGGCAGAGGTCTGTTAAATATTTATGCCGCACTGGCGCAGGCCAAAGGCGTGACTTCTGAAATCACAGATCCGGCGGAGGTAACTACCAAAGCGCTAGCCGGCGAGTGTGAGGTTTGCGAAGCAACATTACACCAATTCTGCCGTATTATGGGAAGCTTCGCCGGCAACCTGGCACTAAATATGGCCACCACTGGCGGCGTATTTATCGGCGGTGGTATTGCTAATCGCTTTGTAGATTTTATCAAGCAAAGTGACTTTCGTGCCCGCTTTGAAGCGAAGGGCCAGATGAAACATTACGTGAAGAATATTCCTACCTATCTTATTGCAGAACCCGATCATGGATTGTTAGGGGCAGCGGCGTATCTACAACAACATATTGCGAGTGAATTATGACAAAAAATTGGACCCTTTCCCCAGCGGAAATTTTTGCGGCTGGCCCGGTTGTACCTGTTCTGGTAATCAAGGATGCTGACAAGGCTGTACCGCTGGCCAAAGCGCTTATGGCCGGTGGTATCAAAGTGTTGGAAGTCACTTTGCGTACGCCTGCGGCGCTTGACGTTATACGCAGAATTGCCCAGGAAGTACCGGATGCACTGATTGGTGCAGGAACGGTTACAAATGCTCAACAGCTGAAAGAGGTGACTGATGCCGGGGCAAAGTTTGCTATCAGCCCTGGTATGACAGCCGATTTGCTGGAAGCGGGCAAGCAATGTTCTATTCCATTGATTCCTGGAATCTCATCTACGTCTGATCTCATGAAAGGTAAAGATGCCGGCTATACACACATGAAATTTTTCCCGGCTGAAGCGTCTGGTGGCATAAAAGCGATTAAATCTATCAGCGGTCCTTTCCCTGATGTTACATTTTGCCCTACAGGTGGCATCAGTCCTGAAAATTATAGATCTTACCTGGCATTAAAAAATGTAGCTTGTGTGGGCGGATCGTGGATCGCGCCGGATGATGCTATTGAATCAGGTGACTGGGATCGCATCACGCAATTAGCTAAAGAGGCAGTAGAAGGCGCTAAGAATTAAGCATTGCGTTTTGTGCTGTAATATAGTTAAGCTGTAATATAGTTAAAAAGACCGTGCCAGAAATCTGAGACGGTCTTTTTTTAATGCCGATTAATTAAAGGTTACGCTACCCTGGTGAGGAATAACTTTAAGATTGTTCTTACCGAAATCCTCATCGCCCGGGCAATTATTTATAACGCCGCTAAGGACAACAGTACCAGTGTCCAAATTACTATATTTGCCAGTTCCTTTTACCAAATTTATTTGCTCGTTTATAACTAATGGGCTCCCACCAGAGCAGATGAAGTCTCCCGATAAAGGGATCAGCAAATCGTTCTCTGAACGAAATGTATAATCCTGCTTTTTCCCTACCAATTTATGCGAGGCAAGCCCAGTCAGTGGATTAATTTTACCGGCTACTAAACCTTCAACTTTTATCAAATAGCGCGTTGTTTTTCGCTCCTGACCAGTTAGACTTTGCCAGTCTTTATTGACTAGATAAATTTTGTAGGTACCCAGTTGTTCAGGCGGCTCTCCCAGCGCTGGATCGGATACTTCAAATGTTTCTACCGTACCCTTCACCGGCACGTAAGTGCCCTTGACTGTTTTTGATAAAGCCATCGAAGAAAATGACGCGCAAAGAAGACTGGCGAATACAGCTGATTTGATGATGTTTTTCATGGGTTTTAGTTTCCCTACCTGTGTTTTAAAAGTGCGCAACAACCAGCACGCCCCGACTCATTGAAATCTTATACGGGAAAAAGCACAAAAAGAGCCTATTGGCTTTTAAAACTTTTTTGAAAATAAAAAAAATACAAAAACGGCCCCTGAGGGGCCGTTTCTGCAACAGGCTGGCTGATAGTCTATACGGGGTGGATAATCTGCGTCAGCGTGTGCTGTTCATCGGGCGCAAGTGATATATTCTGTGTGCAAGCGGACTCCACGCAAATCATATGCTTATAGCCGAACGCATCCATGTCTGAGATTGAAGCCGCTCCCTGCCATGGATTCCATACAACAATAGAGTCATGACCTGATGAATTGATACGGGTGAACGGTTTAGTATTTTCCTTGATAACCACTTGTTTGGCTGGATCCAGATGAATACGATCGGTTTCCTTTTCAATTCGATAGTCGGGCGGAGTGGTTTTCACGGCCCAGTTATCGTTTTTATCCTTGTAATCGCCAATAAGCCCATCTAGTTGTACATCGGCAATATTGGCTACCTGAAAATATGTGTGCAATGCCGTGTTGAACGTAAAAGGCACCAATCCTTTATTTACAGTTTGTAAACTTAAAGTAAGGGTAGCACCGACAAAAACGGTTAGTGTGACATCACAGTCGTATTCAAAGCCGTCAGCCCGAGTGTAAGAGGGGGACATATTAAGTTCAGTCCCTTCAGGGGTATCTTGTGAACTAACGATTTTCCAAACCTGTGAGCGCAGAAACCCATGAGCAGGTAAGTCACCTTTGGCTCTGCCATGATCATCGCTAAACCAGGGCCAGCAAACCGGAACGCCGCCTCTGATCGGCTTGTCGCCATTTTTTACCGCATGGGGGCTTAACCACAGACGCTCTGTTGCATCAGATTTTGGTATATAAGAGAGTACATGCCCACCATATAAGCTAATTTTGGCCTGGGCGAAGTCATTGTCGATATTCAGATACGTAATGCCCGATGATTCGTCCATGTTAATACTGCTGGCGATGCTCATAAATAATCCTGTGTTGAACTCTTATTACAAGGAAACGAACACTACTATACGGCCTTTACAATAAAAAAGGTGCGATAAATTCGCACCTTTTTACAATTTTCAGAGGTTTTAATCAATTAGCCTTATCTGCATTGCCTAGCGGCTGATGTGGCTGACCAAATCCAGGACCTTATTGGAATAACCCCACTCGTTATCATACCAGGCAACCACTTTGACAAAATTGTCGGTCAGGGCGATTCCCGCACCGGCATCAAAAACAGAAGTGCGCGCATCGCCTAGAAAGTCATTGGATACGACCGGATCCTCTGTATAGCCTAAAATACCTTTCAATTCACCCTCAGAAGCATCCTTCATAGCTTGGCAGATGGCTTCATAGCTGGCAGAGTCAGCAAGATTGACGGTCAAATCCACTACCGAAACATTTGGCGTTGGAATTCTAAATGCCATACCAGTTAATTTACCGTTAAGGGCTGGAATCACCTTACCTACAGCCTTCGCTGCACCGGTGGATGAAGGAATAATGTTCTGACCAGCGCCACGTCCGCCACGCCAGTCTTTCGCTGATGGACCGTCAACAGTATTTTGTGTTGCTGTGGTAGCATGCACGGTAGTCATCAATCCGTCCACAATACCAAATTTATCATTCAGGACTTTTGCCACAGGTGCTAAGCAGTTTGTGGTACAAGATGCATTAGATACAATCGTCTGACCATCGTAGCTGTCGTGGTTAACACCCATCACGAACATTGGTGTATCGTCTTTTGAAGGTGCTGACAATACGACTTTTTTCGCGCCGGCATCAATGTGTTTTTGTGCGGTTTCCTTAGTCAGGAATAGTCCGGTTGACTCAACTACAACATCAACATTAACGTCACCCCAGGCCAAGTCGCCTGGATCTTTTTCTGATGTTACCCGGACGGTCTTGCCGTTGACAACGAGCTGATCGTTTTCAACACTGACGGTGCCATCAAACATCCCGTGAGTGGAATCATACTTAAGCAGATATGCGATATAATCTGTATCAAGCAGATCGTTAATTGCTACAACTTCAATATCATCACGCTGTGCTGCTGCGCGCATAACTAAGCGGCCAATTCGGCCAAAGCCGTTGATACCGATGCGTACTGTCATGACATGCCTCTACTTTTTAGTGAGTTGAAATAAAATTACGTAAAGTATGGATCAAAATGGCATACTAAGCAAAAGAAAAAGGCAAAATGTTGCAAAGTTACGAAATTTAATCTATGCAATCGTATTCACTTTCGCAACAGCCTCGGTTTAAATAATAATGTTAATAGATTGTAGGAAAGCGTGTATGCACCTTTTCACCATTTACGCGCTAGAACCGCCAAATACAGGAATACGAAACAATGTCGAATCAAGTTTTGCAGAAGCTGGTAGAGATGCGGGGCATCGAATCTAATTATATTGATGCCTGGGGCAAACCCGCCACAATTGCTGATAGCAGTAAAGCAAAACTGCTCAATGCATTAGGATACGAAACCAGTAATGAATCTGCAGTATTAGAGCAGGTCAGACAGGACACCGTGGCATACTGGCAATCTGTATTGGACCCGGTACAAGTTATTCGTCAATCTCAGGCAATCAATTTTGCCATGCGCTTACCCATAGAATTGGTCAACGATTCATTTCTGCTGTGTTTGACTACTGAAGAGGGCAAACAGTTCACTCAAAATGTGGTACCCGTGGACACCCAGCTTATTAATGTCGCTGAGATAGATGATATTGAGTATCAGGAATACGCAATTAATTTTCCGCAGACGTTGCCTGATGGTTATCATACGTTGCAACTTTTTGTCGAAGGCGACGAACAGCCTGTTGCACAAATGCGTGTGATCATGTCACCGGACGCGTGCCACATTCCCGAGCGCGTGGCCAGTGGTAAAAAATCTTGGGGCCTGAGCGTACAGCTTTATTGTGTGCGTAGCGAAAGCAACTGGGGTATTGGCGATTTTTCCGACCTATCCAGACTGATTGTTGATGCAGCCGCAACAGGCGCAGATTTTATTGGCCTTAATCCTATCCATGCACTTTATCCGGCAAATCCTGACGCATGCAGTCCTTACGGGCCATCTTCCCGTCGGTGGCTCAACTTTCTTTACCTTGATGTTACGCAGCTGGAGGGGTATGACCATCCTAGTGTTCAGGCCATTGTTAATGCACCAGACTTTCAGCAACAACTGGCTGAGGCCAGAGATGTTGACTATGTTGACTATGCAAAGGTTGCTTATCTCAAACTCCGGGTGCTAACAGCGCTGTTTGATGTATATCAATCCACCTATTTACAAAGTAAAACGCCCCAGCGTGAAGCTTTCAATACGTTTGTTGAGGAAGGGGGAGAGAGCCTCGATATGCTGGCGGTTTACGATGTTATGCAAGAGCACCTTAAAGAGCTGGGTGAACCCTCTTGGGGCTGGCCGGTGTTTCCGAATAAATTCAAAGAATACCATAAGCCGGAAGTAGCGAAGTTTGCCAAAAAGAACAAAACCCGGGTGCAATTTTATCAGTTTCTTCAGTGGCAGGCGGCACAACAACTGGAAGCAGCAAATCAGGCGGCGGTAGATGCTGGTATGACGATTGGGCTCTATCGTGATTTAGCTGTTGGAGTAAGCGAAGGCAGCGCAGAAATCTGGGGTAACAAGGATCTGTATTGTGTCGATGCCAGTGTGGGCGCGCCACCGGATGTCCTGGGGCCGCTGGGACAGAACTGGGGCTTGCCTCCGATGGATCCTAAGCGCCTTTACGAGCAGGCCTATCAACCCATTATAGACTTATTTTCATCGAACATGGCCTCTGCCGGCGCCCTGCGTATCGATCACGTCATGGCACTACTGAGACTATGGTGGGTGCCCAAAGACGATCATGCCAGAGATGGCGGATATGTCTATTATCCGGTAGACGATCTTCTGGGCATTCTGGCGCTGGAAAGTCACCGCAATCAGAGCCTGGTAATAGGTGAAGACTTAGGTACTGTGCCTGAAGAAATACGCGGAAAACTAGCCGATAATGGAATTTACTCTTATCGTGTGTTCTTTTTTGAGCAAGCAGAAGATGGCGGGTTTTTCTCCCCGTCGCATTATCCGGTTCAATCAATGTCCACACTGACTACCCATGATATGCCGACACTCATCGGCTTCTGGCATTGCCTGGACCTTGAGCTGGGAAAATCGTTAGGCCTGTACCCAACTGACGAAATTCTGGAAACTCTGTATACCAGCAGGCACAAGGACAAACAGGAAATTCTTAATTCGCTTCATGGCCATCATTCGGTGAGCGAAGAAGTCGGCCGGGATGTTGACTACACGGGTATGACTCAGGCACTCAATTTTGGTTTGCAGACGCATATGGCCACAGGCTCCAGCGCTTTATTAAGCTTACAACTTGAGGATTGGCTGCAAATGGATAAACCCGTTAATATTCCTGGTACATTTGATGAGTATCCAAACTGGCGCCGCAAGCTTACCCGTAATCTGGAAGACATATTTAGGGATAGTAACTTGCGCGATTTAGCCAACCGACTGACCCAGGCACGTCAGTCTGCCAGTACTGATAAGTAACCAAGTATAGCTGCCTGCACGAGGCGGGCAGCATAACAGGAGTCATATATGCATAGTAAGCAACAGTTGCCGTGGGCCGGTTGTACTTTACCCTTCGACATTCTGGGAGCGAAAAAAACGCCAGAAGGCTTACATATTTGTGTATGGCGACCTGACGCGGAACGGGTCACTATCAGTAAGCCTGGAGCCGGTAAAGTACTGGCGACATTAGAAGAAGATGAGACGCAAGGATGCTTCGCAGGTTACGTGAAAGGTTTGGATGAAAACGAGGTGTATCAGGTCAACGCGTGTTGCGATGGCCACTGGATTGATTACATCGATCCTTACCAGTTTAAAGACGAAGCGTATCATGCAGTGCATTTTATCGATCATACCCCACAAAATCTTTATCGTCAGGGAGGCGCTCAGATCATCACGGCAGGCGGATATCCGGCGGTGCGGTTTTGCGTGTATGCGCCCAATGCTTCAGCGGTCTCTGTAATTGGTGATTTTAATCGCTGGGATGCACGGCTGCATCCCATGCAAAAAACAGACATGGGTTATTGGGTGGTGGTCGTGCCCGGGCTGGAGAGTGGGGAGCGTTACAAGTACCAACTAAAAGATGCCAGTGGCAACGGACTGCCCCACAAAGCCGATCCGTTAGGCTATCAGGCGGAGCAATATCCCTCCCATGCCTCTGTCATTTATGATCATAGTGATTATCAATGGCAGGATAGTGCCTGGATGACGCAGCGCGGCGAACAGCGGTATCACAAACCCATGAGTATTTATGAGGTACATCTGGGCTCATGGCGCAAGCCAGAAGATGATCGTCGTTATCTGAGCTACCGTGAGCTTGCCCAAACACTGATCCCCTACGCCAAGGAAATGGGTTATACCCACCTTGAATTATTACCCATCTCAGAATATCCGTTCGATGGCTCATGGGGGTATCAACCGGTGGGTCTGTTTGCGCCCACGAGCCGCTTTGGAACCCCTGATGATTTTAAATATTTTATCGACAAGTGCCACCAGGCGAACCTGGGTGTGATTATTGACTGGGTACCGGCACATTTTCCAGAAGATGGCCATGGCCTGGCACGGTTTGATGGTAGTCCGATATATGAATACGATGATCCTCGCAAGGGCTGGCATCCAGACTGGAACTCCTGCATTTATGACTACGGTAAAGACACCGTCAGACAGTTTCTGATCGCAAATGCGCTTTTCTGGCTGGATAAATTTCACGTCGACGGCTTACGTGTCGACGCGGTCGCCTCAATGCTCTATCTGGACTATTCGCGCAAGGAGGGGGAATGGATCCCGAATGTAGATGGCGGCAATCAAAACTACGAGGCAATCAGTTTATTGCGGTGGATGAACGAAGCAGTTTATCGTGAGTATCCCAGTGCGATGACTATTGCCGAAGAATCTACATCATTTCCTGGTGTATCGCGCCCAGTGAACGCCGGCGGGCTGGGGTTTGGTTTTAAGTGGAATATGGGCTGGATGCATGATTCATTGCATTTTATGTCTAAAGATCCGGCTTACAGGCGTTATCACCATGGTGAAATGACATTCTCTATGGTCTATGCATTTGACGAGAATTTTGTATTGCCACTATCTCATGATGAAGTCGTCCATGGAAAAGGTAGCTTGTTGGGTAAGATGCCTGGCGATGAGTGGCAGGAGGCTGCTAATTTACGGGCGTACGCGGCATTTATGTTTGCTCATCCTGGCAAGAAGCTTAACTTTATGGGTAATGAGTTTGGCCAGTATCGGGAGTGGAATCACGACAGTTCACTGGACTGGCACCTGCTTGACCATGCAAAACACAACGGCATCCAATCCCTGCACAAGGCGCTCAATGACGTTTATACGCACGTCCCGGCGCTGCACGCTCTCGATCATTCCCCAGCGGGGTTTGGCTGGATAGACCACGACAATGCACAGCAAAGTGTGATCTCGTTTGTTCGCAGGGGGACTGCAGCAGCCGAGCAGGTGCTAATAGTCTGTAACATGACGCCCATGCCCCGGGATAATTTCCGGGTAGGGGTGGAGCAGCCGGGCACCTATGCTTTGATTATCAATACTGACGATGAGAAGTATTGGGGCAGTGGTTACACCAGCGTAAAAGCAGTAGAGGCTTGCTCACAAAACTGGAATGGTCAGCCGTTTTCAATTGAAATTTCTCTACCGCCACTGGCCACTGTCTACTGGCGCTTAGTCACTGAGCAAAATAATGACAAATAGCGAGATGATACAAACTGAGGGCTTTTCCTACCCGCTGGGGGCCACGGTGACTGAATCAGGCGTAAACTTTGCCGTGTTTTCACCCGATGCGGTCTCAGTTATTCTGTGCTTATTTAGTTCCGACACGGAAGAGCCTGTGAACGAACTGGTATTGACTAACAAAACCGGTGATATCTGGCATGCACACATTAGCCATGTTAGTCATCACCAGCATTACGCTTTCAGGGTTCAGCGCGGCGAATCTGCATTACTTAGCGAATCGACCGATAAATTGTTAATTGATCCTTACGCAAAAATGCTGAGTCGCCCTGTACACTGGAATGCGCGTCAGTACGAAAATGATTCCCACTTCATGGTGCCAAAAGCGCTGGTTATCGATGAACGGGCTTATCAGACACCCCGTCCACCGAAACCGGATATTGCAGCACATCAACGGATTATTTATGAAACTCATGTTAAAGGGTTAAGTAAAACGCATCCTGCCGTGCCAAAGGAACAACAGGGAAAATATACAGGCGCATGTCATCCGGAGATAATCAGTCATCTTAAAGCACTCGGTGTGACCAGCGTACAATTCTTGCCGATGGCGGCATTTATGCCTGAACCCTATATTACAGAAAAAGGGCTGACTAATTACTGGGGCTATAACCCAGTCAACTTTTTTTGTCCTGAACCGCGTTATGCTATTTCTGATGCGTTAGGTGAACTGCAATACATGGTGGATCGTTATCATGAAGCAGGGCTGGAGGTCATCGCCGACGTGGTTTTTAATCACACTGCAGAAGGCGGCAAGGGCGGCCCAATATTAAGTTTTAAAGGGTTTAGCCCCTATCAGAGTTATCTGTTTGAACAGACGCCTCACGGCGACCTGGTCTACAGTAATCATTCTGGCTGCGGAAACACCATAAACACCTCATCACCCGCGATGATGCAATTAATTATGGACGCGCTACGTTATTGGGTAGAAGTAATCGGCGTAGATGGGTTCCGTTTTGATTTAGCGGTCTCGCTGGGGCGTGACCCGCAGATTTTTAATCCCGAATCTGGTTTGTTACAGGCAATGCGTCAGGATCCTGTACTTAAGAATGCGGTACTGATAGCGGAACCCTGGGATATAGGGCCCGACGGTTACCAGTTAGGACAATTTAGCAGTCAATGGCTCGAAGTGAATGATAAATTTCGTGATACGGTTCGGGCATTCTGGCGGGGAGATGGCGACACCACAGCAGACTTTGCCACCAGACTTATGGGGTCTGCGGATGTATTCACCCGCGGTAAACGTCCCGTCAATGCGTCTGTCAACAATGTGACCTATCACGATGGATTTACTTTGCACGATCTGGTGAGCTATGCCAAGCGGCATAATGAGGTTAATGGTGAAGAGAACCGCGATGGGCATGGTCATAATCTGTCGGCCAATTATGGTGAGGAAGGTCACACGCAAGATGAAGACATTTTGCAAATAAGAGAGCAGCAAAAGCGCAATATGTTTGTCACGCTCATTATCAGTCAGGGCACCCCTCACATATTAGGCGGTGATGAGCTGAGCCGGACCCAGCAGGGAAATAATAATGCGTACTGCCAGGACAATGATATCAATTGGTATCAATGGGAGTTGAATAAACGCAAGCAGGACTTTCTTGAATTCTGTGGTTATGTCATTGGGATACGGCAGTCCAGTCGAGTATTGTCTCATCTGCTCATGAGTGATGACGACTGGCAAAATAAAGTCAATGTTAAGCAGATCAGCTGGTATCTGCCTGACGGCTCAGAAAAAGAAATTGCGCACTGGCATGCTTCTGATAATCGGGCCTTCGCACTGGAAATTGAAGGTAGCCGAAACGACAATGAGGTTGACCCTGAGCACTGGTATCTGTGTTTTAATGCTGACCATGCCGAGCAACGTTTTACGCTGCCGGCGGTGGCAACCAAAAGCGGGTGGCAGCTCTTTTTGGATACCCGATACGACAGTGTCCGTGAACAACCTGATATTTGCATACAACAGATATTTCAGATGGCCGGTCGCTCTGTCGCCATGTTCAGACTGGCTCGTTTGTCTGAATAAGCATATTGCATTAACCATCGTATAAATAACAGCCACATTTGATGTCATGATGATGCTTTTCAGAGTCTAACGTTCGTTTGTATCGCCTTTTTCACCGAAAATCGGTGGTTTGATAGTGTTGTAATGAGCATCGGGTGATATCATGCGCAGCCATCTGCAATCTAAGGTGAGAACCATGCAAAACAAAGATGGAAAGCAAGACACTCAGCAACAGTGTGATATAGGATTTATTGGTCTTGGCGTGATGGGAGCCAATTTAACACTAAATCTGGCGGATAATGGCTATCGCGTTGCTTGTTTCGATCTAGACCAGACGAAGGTTGACGCCATTCTGGCCAAAGATTCTGCAGAGCGTGGTGATAAGCCCGCTCGTCTTGAAGGGTGTAATTCATACACTGAGTTACTAAGTAAACTCAAAGCGCCTCATCTCATCATTCTTTCCGTTCCCGCCGGCGATCCCGTTGACCATGTGTGCAATCACCTGATCGATGCCGGTATCAAAGCCGATGATATTGTTATTGATACAGGCAATAGTCTTTGGACTGACTCGGTGCAACGCGAAGAGCACTACAAAAGCAAATTCATATTTTTCACAACAGCTGTTTCCGGTGGTGAGGTTGGCGCAAGGTTCGGGCCGTCACTCATGCCCTCAGGTAACCCCTATGCGTGGACACGCATCGAACCGGTTCTAAATGCGATTGCTGCAAAAGTGGATCCGGTTACCGGCAAGCCCCTTGAATCTTATGTCCCAGGTGCGCCGGTTACCGAGGGTGAACCATGTGCAACCTACATAGGCACTATGGGCGCGGGGCATTATGTCAAAATGGTCCATAATGGTATTGAATATGCCGATATGCAGCTAATCTGTGAAACGTATCAGATTATGCGTACGGCATTGCATATGTCTGCCGCGGAGATAGCTGAGGTATTCCGGCGCTGGAATGATGGTAAGCTGAATAGTTACTTGATGGAAATTAGTGCTGAAGTTCTTGAGCAGCTCGATCCGGAAACAAAGCAGCCACTGGTTGATGTTATTCTCGATAAAGCCGGCCAGAAAGGAACAGGACTGTGGACGGCAGTAAGTGCCCTGCAGGTAGGTAGTCCGGCTCAAACGATTACATCCGCAGTTTTCGCCCGCAGTATTTCAGCATTAAAAGATGAGCGCGTTGCCGCTAGCGAAATATTGAAAGGACCGCACGCTCCTGATATGTCTGATGAACAGAAAGTGGCGGCGGTAAATAAACTAGAGCAAGCGCTATACTGCTCCAAAATTTGCGCCTATGCACAAGGTTTTCAATTGATGGCGACGGCGGCTAAAGAACACGACTGGGCTCTCGATTTCGGCGAGATTGCCAAAATCTGGCGCGCCGGATGTATCATTCGTGCCGTCTTCCTGCAGTCTATTGCAAAAGCTTACGAGAATAATGAGGATCTAAAAAACTTATTGTTGGATCCATTTTTCGCTGATCAAATAACTGAACTACAAGCAGACTGGCGCGAGTCTATTGCTAATGCCACGCTGGCGGGCATCCCCTGTCCGGCCATGATGTCAGCATTAAGCTATTACGATTCTTATCGTACCGCGATTTTGCCGGCAAACCTGCTGCAGGGACAACGAGACTACTTTGGTGCGCATACTTACCAGCGAATTGATAAACCTGAAGGAAAGAAATTCCATATGGACTGGAGCGATCCTAAACGGCCTCAGATTGCTATCAAAAAGTAGATAGTCCTTTAAGGAGACGTCATGAGTGAAAAACAGAGCAATGAATTAACTGCTGAAGAACATCGTGTCATCCGTGAAGCGGGTACCGAAAAACCGTTTTCAGGTGTATTGCTGGACGAGAAGCGTGATGGTACTTATGTTTGCAAATCATGCGGCGCACCTTTGTTTCCTTCTGATACCAAATTTGATGCTGGCTGTGGGTGGCCGTCATTTTATCAGCAGGCTGATGAGGATAATGTTGGATACCGGGAAGACAATACCCATGGGATGCTTCGAACCGAAATTTATTGCAAACAGTGTGATGCCCACTTGGGACATGTTTTTCCGGATGGCCCGGAACCGTCAGGACAACGATATTGCGTTAATTCAATATCAATGAACTTCAAATCCAACGATGATAATGAACCATTGGTAAAAGGGTAAAGCTTTTACAGGTGGCTAATATTTAATCTGGTTTGACCTATATCTGTTCGGAGCGCCTCAAAGGGCGCTCTTTTTTGTCCTAACCACAGGCTATTTTCACTGTAGCAAAATGAAAATTTATTACAGTCTAGAGCCGATGGATGCCAAGCGTGTATGCGCTAAATTCGCCATTTTCTAAATCAGCGATCACCTGATCCGCTAATTCCTCCACCTTATCTATATCTACCTCCGCTGCTATCGCCATTTTTTCATACAGTGCCATATCTACCGGCGCCTCATAATATTCTGCAATCTGTGCCCACAAGTAAGCTGCAGCTGTTCTGTTGTTGTCCAGGGCCAGTGTACTGAGGCTAAGAAACACATCGCTGCTGACCATCGTCTTTTCATCAACTCGTTCTAGCGCCTGATATAGCGTCTCACGGGCACCATCTTCATCAACTTTGATTTGAATGCTGGCAAGGGCGACTAGTAAATCAGGATCCTCGTGCAATCTGCCAGCCTCGGCAAACTGCATAAACCGCTGCTTGGCCTGTGTATCACTGAAGCGAGACCAGTGGTAATAAGAGAGATAAGGGTCGTCCGCGTTTTTGGTTTGCCATCCCAGTCGCTTCAGTTCCCGTTCTGCGGTTAACAGGCCTTTCATTCTGCCGGCTTCTTTTTCGCGATGTTTTATATGGCGAATACCCGCGGCTTTGGCTACACAAGCCTTGTAAGCTTCCCATTTAAGAAGCATGGCATAGTTTTGCTTGTGGCTCGCACCCTCTGCATGCTCGTGTCGGTGTCGAATAATGTCGGCTTTTTCCGAACGACACCAGGCATCGGGATTAAGGTCATTACAGTACGCAGGGGAATCTTTACAAATTTGCGCAATACTTTTCTGACCCCAGTTGTCGCAGCCGCTGAGCACCAAAGCGGCAAGAAGAAAGACAGACCTGATTGTCGAAAACTTACCAACAGAATGAAGAATATGACGGGGTTTAATAGGTTTATTGTAATTAATCAACAATTTGGCGTTCCTTACTACCTTATCTAGAATACCAGCGTTCATAACCGAGCTACTAATTCACCTAGTGTACCCTAAATAAAAGCCGGTTATGTTCACTTTCAAAACTATTTTAGTCGATGAAGGCAAAGGCATGAATCAACAGTTTGAACAGGAATTACAAAGTAGCTGGCAGGAACGTCAAGAGTACGCCGAAAAAATGTTACCTATCATTGGTAGCCTGTATCGCAAATACGCGGTAGAGATTTCTGTGTACGGGCGCCCACTGCTCAATGCCAGTGCTATTGATGTGATAAAGGCACACCGCATGGTGCGTTTACATGAAGGAATAAAGCTTCGTTTGCGTGAAAGCTGGCCAATACTGGAGGCCATCAACGCGATGAAACTGGCCCCGGCTCAGATTGATATCGGTAAGTTAGCTTTTGACTTTCATTACGGTTCTGCTGTTGATGAGACTGACCTGGACGCATTTTTGCGTCGGCAGTTAGAAAGTGTGGTTGATAAAGAGGACAATCAGAAGCCTCGAGATGTTGTACTTTACGGTTTCGGTCGTATTGGTCGCCTTATGGCGCGTCTGTTGATTGAGCGTCAGGGCATAAATAACAAACTGCGGTTGCGAGCGATTGTTGTGCGTGGCGGTCGTGATGGAGATTTGGAAAAAAGAGCCAGCTTACTGCGCAGAGATTCTGTCCACGGTCCGTTTAACGGAAGTATCACTGTGGACGAAGAACGTCGGGCTATAAAAGCTAACGGTGCTTATATTCAGGTTATATACGCCAATAGTCCCGAAGAAGTGGATTATACGCAATATGGCATCAATGATGCTATAGTGGTTGATAATACAGGGATCTGGCGCGATCGTGACGGATTGGGTCTGCACCTAAAAGCCAAAGGTACTGAGAAGGTTATTCTTACCGCGCCCGGTAAAGGTGATATCAAAAATATCGTGCATGGGGTCAACAGCGATAGTGTAACCAACGCGGATACTATCTTATCTGCTGCCAGTTGTACGACGAATGCGATAACGCCGGTGCTCAAAGCATTAGATGAAGAGTACGGCATTACCAGCGGGCACGTTGAAACGGTACATTCCTATACCAATGACCAGAACCTGACTGATAATTATCATAAGGCGGAACGTCGGGGCCGCAGTGCACCGCTGAATATGGTGATAACCGAAACCGGTGCAGCAAAAGCGGTGGCGAAGGCTTATCCGCAACTTGCCGGGAAACTCACAGGCAACGCGATACGTGTACCTACACCGAATGTTTCGCTGGCTATTCTCAATCTGAATCTGGATAAAGACACTGACAAGCTTCAGATTAACGAGTTTTTACGCGATACAGCATTGTTTTCGCCACTTCAACATCAGATAGATTTTACCGCGAGCAAAGAGATTGTTTCTACCGACCTGGTAGGCTCTCGTGCTGCTGCAGTGGTTGATTCTCAGGCAACCATCGTTGCAGATAATCGTGTCACCCTGTATGTCTGGTATGACAATGAATTCGGGTATAGTTGTCAGGTTATGCGGGTAGTGCGGGACATGGCGAATTTGTCGTTTCCAACCCTTCCGGCATAACATAAAGAATATAAAAAGACCGGCACTGTGGATTCAGTGCCGGTTTTTTTGTACCTTGAACTAAATGTCACGCAAAATTAGCGTGTAAGTCTATTTGGGGATAAAAATAATGAACAGAAACCGCTCCCGGCCATGGTATCGGCGTTCGCTGGTACGCTGGATCCGCGATATCGCTATCGTTGTTGCTGTGATATATGGGATCAGCCAGTGGCAAATGCGCGGTATGCTGTCTACTGGTGGCGATGCTGCTCCCTCTGTAACATTTGTAAAAACCCTCAATGGTGAGCCGCAAACGATCTCGGCGCGCGCTGGGAAGCGTACACTCATTTACTTCTTCGCCCCCTGGTGTGAAATTTGTAAAATGAGTATTACGAACACTGAGGTCGTAGATACCTCGCGCTATCAGGTCTTTAGAATTGCATTGGATTACGACAGTGTTGCCGACGTCAGGCGCTTTATAGAGGAGTCCGGCGTCAAAGGACCGGTGTACCTTGGCAACGCCAAGCTAAAATCTAATTTTCAGGTGCAGGGTTATCCCTCCTATTATTTACTGGATGAGCAATTCAAGGTGATAGATCGCGCTTTGGGTTATTCTTCTGCAGCGGGTTTGAGAGTCAGAACCTGGCTTTCCGCGCCGGGGCCGGATATCCCATCCCGAAAACAGTCGGCGCCGGCCGAACAGAATGGTGGGGGCAAGATTGATACCTAAGTTGGGCATTTGCTGAACAAGTGTCACAGTGTTTGAACAGTTTGGGTCGCCATTGGTTTATTAGCCTGAAAGTAAAACGGTTTAAACATAGTATTAACCAAACACAGTATGCTAAATTATCGCGCAAACTCATCTGAGGAACATCTAACTTATGCATATTTCCAGTCAGTTTGACAGCGGTAACATCCGCGTTATCAATGCCGATTCTCCAGAAAATATTACATTGGCAATTAACCAGGATAACCAGTCTGAATTTTATCAATGGTTTCATTTTAGATTATTCAGTGAGGCCCATGTCACGCACAAGATAACGATTACCGAGCTTGCTAAATCTGCCTATCCCGATGGCTGGAAAGATTATAATGTGCTGGCTTCTTATGATCGTCAGACCTGGTTTCGTGTAGACAGTGCTTTTGATGGCGACAATTTATCCTTTGATATTACTTTAGAGCAGCCAAGCGTCTATTTTGCGTACTTTGTTCCTTACAGTTATGAGCGCCACCTCGATTTGCTGGGTGACGTTCAAATGTTTTTTGAATGCGACCATCGCTTATTGGGACAGACACATGACGGCCGGGATTTATCCATGCTGGTTATTGGTGATGAAGCTGAGCATAAGAAAAAAATCTGGATTACTGCTCGCCAGCATCCCGGTGAGTCCATGGCACAATGGTGCGCTGAAGGTCTTATTTATCGTCTACTGGATGAAGAAGATGGTCTTTCCCGAAATCTTCTTGAACAGGTTACATTTTATATTATCCCCAATATGAATCCGGATGGTTCAGCGCGGGGGCACTTACGGACGAATGCCGTTGGCACCAACCTCAATCGTGAATGGGCGGCCCCGTCGGCAGAAAAGAGCCCGGAAGTGCTTTATACCTTGCAGGCCATGGACGACATTGGTGTAGATATGTATCTGGATCTCCACGGTGATGAAGCCTTGCCCTATAATTTTGTGGCAGGAAGTGAAGGCATTCCATCTTATGATGACCATATGCAACGTCTGGAAGATGATTTTAAACAAGCATTACTGACGGTCACGCCTGAGTTTCAGGATAAACACGGCTATCCGAAAGATAAACCCGGAGAAGCTAATCTGACAGTAGCCTCAAACGCAGTCGGTGAGCGTTTTCACTGTTTAGCTTATACCTTTGAAATGCCATTTAAAGATAATGCTGATTTACCAGATCCAGTGTTTGGCTGGTCTGCACAGCGGTGTCAGCAGTTAGGTGAAGATATTTTGGTGGCCATCAGAGCCGTCGTACCAAATTTGCGCTAGCGCAGATAAAAAAAACAATAAAACAGCATAATAACAACTACATAAAGGGGAACCTGTTTTGGAAGGGTTGTATAATTTTTTAACGTCGCTGGACGGGGTGCTCGGGGGGTCTCCGTGGTTCCCGTTTGTTCTTCTCGGGGTCGGCTTGTTTTTTACCGTTTATCTGAAATTTCCTCAGATAAGATACTTCAAGCATGCGTGGAAAGTTGTTTTCGGTAAGTTCGATAAGGGCAATGAGCCGGGTGATACCACTCACTTTCGGGCGCTCACTACAGCGTTATCCGGCACCGTAGGTACCGGTAATATTAGTGGTGTTGCGTTTGCGCTGTACCTGGGTGGTCCGGCTGCTTTGTTCTGGATGTGGGCAACAGCGTTTTTTGGTATGACAACCAAGTTTGTGGAAGTGACTCTGTCTCATAAATACCGTGTGCAAACCGAGGATGGCACCATGGCGGGTGGCCCCATGTATTACATGGATCGTCGCTTGAATATGAAGTGGCTGGCCATTGCTTTTGCAGTAGCCACGGTAATCTCCTCCTTTGGCACAGGTAATCTGCCGCAAAGTAACGGTATTGCACAAAGTATTGAAGCTACGTTCGGATTCGAGCCGGTCGTTGTGGGCAGCGTCCTTGGTATTTTGCTGGCGCTTGTCATTCTTGGGGGCATCCAGCGTATCGCCGCGTTTACCTCCAGAGTCGTACCGTTGATGGCGGTGATTTATATTATTGGTGCGCTGGCGGTTATTTTTGACAACCTTGAAAACATCGGGCCTTCCTTTGTTGCTATTGTTAGTGATGCCTTTACCGGGTCAGCCGCAGCTGGCGGGTTCCTTGGTGCATCGTTGGCCTATGCCTTTAACAAAGGGGTCAACCGTGGTCTGTTCTCAAATGAGGCAGGGCAGGGCTCCGCCCCAATTGCGCATGCCGCAGCCAAAACTAAGGAACCGGCATCCGAAGGAATGGTATCGTTACTGGAGCCATTTATCGACACCATTGTGATTTGTACTATCACCGGGCTGGTTATTCTTTCCTCTGGGGTCTGGAAGGAAAAGCATGAGAATAATTTTGACCGGTCAGATATGTATTTTGTGCAAGGCACCTATGATGATCAGGATTCAGAAGATGTCGGCAAATTGTACAACTTTCTTAACGAAGTCAAAACCCAGGATATTCAACCCTATACCGGCGATATTCGGATAGTTAATGGTACCGCTGTATCGGATGGCTTTACGCTGATTAACGCCCGCTCTGTCGCTGAAGATGTAACATACTCCGTGAGTGGAGAAGATCCCTTCACCGGAACATTACAGATTATCGATGGTAAACCGATGAAAGATAATCTTGAAGTTTCTGGTAAATCTCTGGTCCATTCAGCAGCGCTGACAACCATCGCCTTTACCCGAGGTTTCTTCGGCCATTGGGGCCAGTACATTGTATCAGTCGGTCTGATGCTCTTTGCCTTTTCTACCGCAATAGCCTGGTCATATTATGGTGACCGTGCAATGACATACCTTGCCGGGCCACGCTCTGTAATGCCATACCGGGTTATTTATGTTGCCGGTTTTATCTGGGCTGCATTTTCAGATACCACCCTGGTGTGGGCATTGTCAGCTGTCGCGATTGTAATTATGACACTGCCCAATCTGTTTGGTATATTGTTACTTAGCAAGGAAATGAAGCAGACGGTCAACGACTACTGGACAAAATTTCACAGTAAATAGTTGGCCTGCTAAAATGCGTGTCTGCGTAAACAGGATGTGATTCTGCTTTACGCAGACACGCATTTTTATTATCGGCTGAAAAATAGCGAAATATAATAACGCCAGTTATTCCATCATCTGTAACCGTGGAGAGTACATGGCACTCATTGATTGTCCATCATGTAATAAAAAAATTTCAGACAAAGCAGACAACTGCCCGCATTGTGGCTTCGGGCTGGGTGAAGCGTCTTCTGAAGATATTGTACGTAAACAGCAATTGAAAAAATTTAAAAAGCTGCACAGCATTCAGAATCAGTCCATGTTTGCCATGTTACTGTTTATAGCCGGATTTGGGTTTATGTATTGGGGAGGCGCTGACAAAGGGGATCTTCAATATAATCTGGCGGTGTTGTCCGTGGTGATTGGCTTTGTCTGGTACATTGTCAATCGGGTTCGCATTGTTATTATAAAACGATTTTCATCATGAATATTGAAGCATTAATGGCTGCCATGACGCCGGATGTTTATGAACGACTGCGTCAGGCTGTAGAAACGGGAAAATGGGCTGACGGCACGCCGCTTACCAGCGAGCAGCGCGAGAGCACTATGCAGGCAGTTATGCTATATCAGGCCAAAATTGCACGTTCTACAGAACATATGACCGTCAATGAAGCGGGCGAGATCGTCCATAAAAGTAAACGGGACTTTCAGCAGTCGCTTAAAGAACAATCAGCAGATCAGGAAATAGCGCGGTTCAAACAGGATGATATTTAAACGTTTATTTACACCGTCTCATCACAGTAACGATCCATCTACACGCAAAGCTGCAATTGAAAAATTATCGCCTGCCAAACCGCAGGACAAGGCGGCTCTTCATGAGTTGGCGTTTAATGACTCAGACCCATCGGTAACGTTGGCGGCGCTGCACAAACTCGATTCTTTTGCACTGTGGCAGAAAACAGCACAGTTGTCGCGATTTGACACCGTCAAACGGGTGGCCCGGCAAAAAGTAGAGAATGCAGTTCTTGGGGAAGAAGGCGCTGCTCTTGACGCCCAGCAGCAAAAAGATTATCTGCTGGAATCGGCCGATAGCGAGCTCATTAGACGTGCGCTGACTAAGCCTGTTGCAACATTGGATGATCAAACGGTTCTCACACTTCTGCAAAAAGCAGGTCAGAATGAATTTATCCTCTCGTATTATCAGCACCACGCCAATACGTCTGTGCGTCGTACGCTTATTTTATCTGCTGAGTCCTCTCAGTTGGAAAAATACGCCCGTAAAGAAACCGATGCTGATTTGCAGTCACTAATCGAGGACGAACAGAAGCGTCACGAAGAACAAAAACTTCGTCCGCAGCAAGTAGCTCAACAATTAACGCTGGTGCTGTCCAAGCTTAAAGCGTTAATAGAAAAAAATGATTATGCAGAAATAAAGCGTCGCTTACTTTTGCTGGAGGACGAATTTAGCCAGCTTTCTGCTGATTTTACGTGGCTGGAAGAAGAAGACCGGGCAAGAGCTCATGCTAAATTTGCTGATCTGGTAGCCCGGGTAAATGCGCATCTGGATAAACTACGGCCAGCCTGGGAAGAAGCTCAGCAGTCTGCCGCCGCTAAACAGGCGAAAGCTGAGGCGGACGAGGCGGAAAGAAAAGCTGGCGCATTGATTGCGGACTTGTACCATGGCGACAGAATGTCTATTTCAATGGCACAAATTGCTGAGGCTAACGCAGCAGTAGAAGCGCTAGAAAGGGCATTGAAAGATCCTCGCATTGCTGATCATTCCTCCGTGTCACAGCATGAAAAGCAAAAAATTGCGCAAAAGCTTGAGCGGCACCAACATCGAATTAATATTTTCCCTACTCAGCAGCAGCTGGCACAGCAGTTTTTTGAGTTTTTGGAGCGGGTTAAAAAGTTTTCCCCCGCTACTGATAACCCGTCAGCGCTGGAGGAGCTTAAAAACGAATATGAAACATTTCGTATCAAGTTAGAACAGATGCCGCAAGAATGGGTTGATCAGTGGAAAACGCTCTACAAGCAACATCGTCTGGCACAGAAAGCACAACAGCAAAGCCGTGATGAAGAGCTGAAAACCATCAGGCGTTTACTCAGTATCGTAGATAACCTCGTTGAAGAGGGGCGCTACAAGGCTGCGCTAACGCGCTTTAAAAAAGCGGAGGAAGCGTTTTTATCATTAGATGATGAACAGTCTGCGCGACTGCAACGCCGCTTTGAGGCGACAAAAGGTCAAATTAGCCGATTAGAAGGTTGGCAGGCATATCTGGCTGAACCGCGTATACCTGAGCTTATTGCGCAGGCTGAGCAGCTGGCTGCGCAACAGACCGATGATATTCCAGCGCGCGCCGGTGCAATAAAGTCATTGCGAAAACAGTGGCAGTCGCTGGTCAGGCCTGGTGAAGAAGATGCCCAGTTACAACGTTTCGACAGGGCATTAGAAACCGCGTTTGCTCCGTGCCGGGCATATTACGCACAGCAGGAAGAATTGAGGCAACAGGCTAAAAACCAGCGGCTTGCGTTAATAGAACAAGCAGCCCAGCTTGACGTCAATAATACGGAAATGGCGGTATTGGCAAAACAGTTAGAAAAACTGAGACAGGACTGGCGCAATGCTGGTCAGCTGGAAAAAGCAGATTATGAAGCGCTTAAGAAACAATGGGAATCAGCATTAGCTACAACACACAGTGCTGTAATGGAATGGCATAATGAAAACCGCCATAAAAAACAGCTATTGATTGACCAGGTTAATACGTTACTGGATGCTGAAAATAAGCAAGATGCGGCTCACCAGGCGCAGGCGCTTCAGCAGGAATGGAAAACTATTGGTCATGCCGGGCAGCGCTTTGAAACAAAGCTTTGGCGAGCATTTAAGAAAGCCAACGACACATTGTTTTCTGATCTCAAGTCACACCAGGAACAGAATCGAAGTAAAGCCAAAACTGCTGATAAGGAAATGGCAGCAGAAGTCGATAAGATTAGCGCAGAACTATCATCGTCCAATATTGCTGATGCCCAGCAAAAATTAACTGATATTAGTGAAAAGGCGGCAGGACTGGATGGTGGTGGTCCGTTGTTTAAGAGAAGTCTGAAACAGGCGCAGCGAGCTATTCAGAACGCTCAGGATAGTCTGGCCGCCGGCAAACAAAATGTCGCTTATGAGACGTTACTTGAGGCGTTGTCTTTCTGGACAAACCCGACTGTAGCGGTTGCTGACCAAATCCCTGAAACGCTGTGGCAGACGATGAGTAAAAAGCATCAGACTGCAATGCAAAATACGGATAAAAAGGCCCATGGTCGCGATTGGTACACTACGCAGTTGGAGCTGATTACGGACCAGCCTTCACCCCTGGAATTTTCAGCACAGCGTCAGGATATTCAATTGGCCATGATGATGAATAAGCTGGAGAGTGGTGAGGCCAGTAGTGCCGAGCAAGTTTTATTGGATTGGTTGTCTTGTGGCGCTATTACGCCAGCAGAGGAAAAGCTTGCGGTCCGGTTTGAGCACATTATCAACGCGTTTTTTATTCGGTCTGTTGCTGGCAGGAAAGCAGATCGATGAATGTACAGCTTGAATATGAGTTTGAAACCGAGCAGCATGCGTATCGTTTTTTGAATACAGCGGTGCATATGGATGCTGATGGACTGAAGGTTAGGCTGGGGCAGTCAGATCATCATGTCAGGGTCACATATCAGTATACTGAAGGGGCGTTTGATTCCACCGCCTCTGACCTGGATGATCTTGCACATCAATTAGGTGGCGAAGAACTTCGTTAACTTTAATACCCAGTCGATGGCCTCCGGGCTATGTCGTTGTCGTGAGCCTTGAAGTATGAATAAGACGATAAAAAAACGAGAGAACGCGTTAATTTGTGCATTAACTGAAGCCTGCGAGATGGCAAAGGACTGGAACATTGGCTTTCAGTGGCTTACACACACCGCCAGACACAATGCATTTCCCCACAGTTTGCTGATTTTCTGTGTTTTCAGTTCGGACGCTGAAATGGACAGGGCAACGGAGAGAAGTGATGATGAGATGCTTCGACTTGCCATTCAGAAGCAACTTGCGAAAATTGGTGTGCGGGTGAAAGATATCCGACAACACGTTCGCATTGATAGCGAAGAGAGCTGTTTACGAGAAGATCAGGGAAACTGGCAAAAAAGATTAGCGCGATTAAGCGTTTGAATCTACCTCTTGATTTTGTAAACGGTTAATTAGTTGACCGATAAGTTTTGATATACCAAATAGCGGCAGGAACCTATTCAATTGCACCGGAATATGGTTCACAAAGCGAGGTAGCGTGCTAATTTATAAAAGGCAATACAAACGCTGATCCCAACATATGTCAGAATCAGCTTTTGCAATTGGATTAAAAGCGCTTAAATGGCGGACGACCGGTCCGGGTCGCATCTTCGGCTTGGTTTACCTGCTCAAACTGAGCGACATCGTAAACCGGTAGTGTTTCCACTGTGCGGCGGAATGGCGGCTTGCCACTCATATTAACAGTTCGCACCGACACGTACTTTTGCGGCTGCTTATCGTTCGACAACGCTTCTAGCTTGGCAACATCATGAACTGAAAGCTCTACGACTTCTCTTTTAAACGGCGGTTTGCCAGAAAAATCTGCGAGCTGCACTTTTTGCGTCTCTGCTCCCCCGGTCATACTGGCCATTGCTGGGGTAGCCAAGAGCGTTAAAGGTAGAAGTTTGATTACAGACACTAACGAACGCATAACGTCTCCTCATTCAAAACAATCACTCCACTTATTTATGGCATCGTTTTGCTAAAAATCAACATCCTGTCAGGGGGAATCTCACTGTTTCAGCTTTTTTAATTTGCGAAGTTTGCCTGTTCTTCGGACATGTCTTGTTGAATACATTGCCTTATTGTGGTGCTTACGCCGGTGCGCCTGGTACTTTTTAGTGCAACGAAAATGGGTAAAATAATATAAAGCTTCGGTTTTTCATATGTTTATAAAACTGGTTTTAATTATGCAGAACCCTTGTCAGGTTTTTCCTACACAACATAAAGCATATGATCTCGATTCGACGGCTGCTGATTATGGTCTCACTCCTACCGCTGACTTTCTTTGCCAACAGTGAAGAACACCAGTTTGCCTTACAAAAGCATGGCGGTGGAACTTTATATCTGGATATCATGGTAGGGCAAGCAATCACAGCGTCCTTTTTGGTCGATACGGGGTCAGGTTTAGTCACGTTAAATCAGAGAACGTTTGACCAGTTGCGTCAGCAGGGACGAATACTAAAGCGCGGCTTTATTGCTGCCCGTATGGCGAACGGGTCGATTGAACGTGTTCAGCAGTATCGGTTAGAGTCAATATCCATAGATAATCGGTGCGAGCTTGGTCCGGTTGACGTCGCTGTTATACCCGCTGGTAGCAATATAATAGGTATTAATGCGCTGATGAAAGCTGCACCTATCACCATCACATCAGACGCATTAGGTCTGTCCGGTTGCAACAACCAGAAAACCTGATGGGCACTAATTATTAAAAAGGCACGCACTGTCCTGAAATGCTTGCACCTGTCGAGTGAGCAATTGTTTTTGTTCATCGTTCAAAGCGCTGGTGCGAAGGAGTAATTTACGCTTCGTTATCTCTTTACTGCAAAATTCCTTAATCAACTCAGTAGCTTGTTCGGGCGAAACCTGCTCGTGGTTCTGGATTCGGTGTAAATAGCTCGCGACCTGTTCTTCTGTCGTTAAAAAAGGCGCTACCTGCGAATACAGCCCGGGGTGAGATGCGTATGAGTCATCCAGATGGAGGAAGTGCTCAAAGACGGTGGAATTAGCTAATATGACCGATGCGATGAACACCGAACGCTTTTCCTCCATACCATAGCCGGCATGTAACATGAGTCTATCCAGCGCTTGTGTGTCCTGAAGGTTGGCAATGGGGAGGGCAAACCGATCACCGGGTGTCAGATAAGCACCGGCTTCGATAAATGCCTGCACTTTTTCAGCTGTAAGGTTGTGGTCTAAAGCAAGTGCCATTTCAAGTGCGGTGAACCCATACTTCGGACTACCCAGGACAGAATTGATAGACAGGTAGCCCTGATTGATTAGTGCTAACAGTAATGCAGAAATATCGCCACCGTTTTTCAGATAAGTAAAAATCCGTTTATCTAGCACGTCTTGTGACAAATTTTCTATGTCAGTAAATGGGGTAAGATTGATGGCTGAGTCAGCAAAAAGCAATACGGAGGAGGGGACCTCTGCCTTTGAGGAGGAGGGCGACAGCTTTCCATCAGTCTTTGAGGCTGGATATATTGAAGATTTTTTTGCTACTGGTGCAGTATTTTGTTCTGCTGCATTTTTCGTGTCATTATCAGGTGCGACAAATATCGCGGTGGTGGCCAGTATCATCGCAATAACTGTGATTCCCAGTAGCTTAGACAAAACCCCCTCCGTTAACTTTTTCTGACAATGGCTACATTACCACAATTTATAGAACAACAACCCGAAGGTGCACATTTTATCAAATAGCAGTATTTACGTTTTCAGTCATCCGATGCGCGCATATAAAGCCACAACACCGCAATGTAATCAAAATAGCTGGTAAATATAAACTTGAGGACCTGAGTCAGTTGTATATAATTTAACCAATTGACGTCTTTTACCACTAAGGAAAGTAGTATCAAAACGTTGTTCCTGAAGTTAAAGTTATTGCCATCTTTGTTGCGCGACCGGAATATTTGTCATTGGATAAAGCCGGTAGCGTTACTGTGTGTGTTTGCTTTGGATCCTTTCGGGCTGACCAGTGCCTCAGATAAAGCCTCTACCGACACACTCAACCGCATAGCGTCTCTTTGGTACTCCAACTCTGCACAAAAAGATATCACAATTGTACTTATTGACGATTCCTACCTTAAGGATTTGGCTTCCCACTGGCCTTTGAGTTATACCCAGCAAAGTATTTTATTTCGTCAAATCCTGGTGTATTCGCCGTCTGCGCTGTTTGTGGATCTTATCTATCATCATGACCGCTCCACAGATACTGATAGCCTGGCGCGTTTAAACAGTGTTTTTCAGCGTTTCAGTCAGACCAAAAGTATACCCACCTATCTGCCCAAAGCCTCAACAGAAACTGACTACCTTGCTGCCGGGCAGCTTGACCACACCTATCCTGTTCGTATTGCCTGGGATGGATTTGGCTACCATTATCCGCTGGAAGTAGATGGTACACCAAGTGCAGCGAAAGCCCTGTATCTTCATTATTGTAAATCCCATGCCTGTGCCGACCGGTTATCGGAGAGCTCAGCGCCAATCGCGTTGCAATGGGGTAGCCGTATTGCAGCGATACAGTCGGATATAAGCAGTACGGCCCACTGTGAACCAACGCCGACTCTGGCAGAAGGCGCAGGAAAAATTTTGCTTTCTGAATTATTCTGGAAGTTTGTCCCACGGTGGCGCCAGAACTGTCCTTATCATACTACGGCAAAAGCCTCACAACTTGCAGCGAATGATGCGCAGGCAAAGGCGCTGTTTAATAAAATTATCACTGACAGAATTGTGCTGGTAGGTGCTCTTATACAAGGTGCCCGTGACGAAATCACTTCCCCGGTCCATGGGCAGCTGCCTGGTGTATATCTGCATGCTATGGCACTGGATAATCTTATTACTTATGGTTCGAACTATGTACGGCCAGCACCTGCAATAATACAGAACCTGGATATCGTAGATCTGCTGGACGCAATTTTTTTGCTGTTAGTGGTGATATGGCAGGATAGGCTGCCGGAAAAAGAACAGCCAGAGATAAGAAAAAGGCATCGGCTGTGGGGCGCAATGATTATTTTTCTCATCTTGCTGGCAACCTTTATTACCACCTTTATCTTTCATTTCGAGCCGGTTAACTGGCTTGGCTTACTCATTCTGGTCATTTCAGTGGCGCTGTATCAACTGCACTGGCGTGCCCTGTGTATGTACTTCAAAACTGAAAAAGGAGAAAAAGTATGAAATACGTAACAAAGGCAGCAGTAATAACAGCTTTATTGGCGAACAGTTTTTACAGTTTAGCGGAAGAAACACCCTTAAAAGTATTGAGTTATCACGTCGATCCCGTCTCCATCCTTGATGAAAATGCAACGTTTTTACGAACCGTTGCTGCTGACACTTTACCGACTCCAACTGTTGAGGTGCTGGATACAAAACCATCGCTGGATCTTGTAAAGATTGTTGATAAGCAGGGTAATGAGGTGTGGTTGGACACTTACGAGCTAAAACTGAACAAAGGCAAAGTTGTCAACCTCGACTGCCATAAACTTGTAGAAGCGGCGCCTGACGATCGAAAGGAAGCAGGTACGATGGGTTATGGCGGTCGCTGCAATCAAGAGGGGGAATAGGCTATGAAAAGGGTAAAAACTTTAACGTTGATACTGCTTTTGCTTATTACAGGTGGCTGCAAATCAACATTTGAAGGTGCGGTTAAAGCGTTTGATAATTTGACCGGTGGAACGCCCCATAAGAGCTTTGAAGGCACATATCTGTCGCAAAGCACACTGGACGAGTATAAAAGCCGAGATGATGACTTAAGTGGAACCGGCCAGGTGATCAGTTACTCGGGCCTGTCAATTCCCGCTGATAAGCTTCGCCAGTCCCACGTCGTTGATGCACCGGTTATAACTGCATACTTACAGCGTATTCTCGATGAATTGATCAGACACTGGGATGGGACGCCGGTAAGAACGCAGGTCCAGATAATCGATAGCCAGCATTTTGCGCCATACGCGGACCCTTACGGAATGATAAGTGTTCCGCTGGGTATGCTTAACAACGTGGAGACAGAACATGAAATAGCGCAGTTGTTATCCCATGAGTTAAGTCATTTGCTGCTTCGTCATCATCAGCGTTTCAATACGATGGAGGCCAATAAAGCCAACGTAAACACTGTGGCAGAGATGTTTAAATTCGCCAATATTGTCAAAGACACCAAGGTAGAAAAAAGTGATAGTGTTCTACCTGATTTTAGATACGAACCCAGCAGGCAGGGTGAAAGCAACATCGAAAAAGCGATGCGTTACAATGGTATTATCGCCAGTCTATCCGATAATGTCTGGAATACAGCCTGGAAACGCACCCAGGAGGACGAAGCTGACCTGCTTGGTATGGATTTAGCCGTGGCCGCAGGCTATGCGCCTCGTGCAGCAAGCTTCACATTGCAGCGCTTAAGAGATTTTCAGGGAAAACAGCAAGGTTTGTTGTCTCAGTTCCTTGCGCAGGAGAAACTCGCATTGCAACAATCCTTAGCAGAATTCAATGTAGCAGAGCTAAATGAACAGGCTAATAGTTTTTTAGACAGAGGGGCGCAAGCACTTACCGGCACTATGTTGAATTATTTCGAGCGCACTCATATGTCGACTGATGATCGCGAAGAAAACCTGCGAGATTATGTACGACGGGAATATCAACATGTTGAACGGCAACGTACCAAGCCACTGGGGTTAACTGAATTGTTCCAGAATGCCAGTGTGCGAAATACATTAATCGGTTATCAACGCGCGTTTGCCGCTGCATCTGCACTTGCCCGTAATGACGTGAAAGAAGCGGAGCGTTTGGCGATTAGTGCGATAAATGATGAAACGCGATACCATCCCGGTATCCGCGAAGTGTTATACAATATTCGCATGGCGCAGGGAAATCAAAAACGGGCCTGGGAAAACATCAACCTGGTAAAAGACTGGCAACATGCTTCTCCGAACTTTTTAAAAACCAAAGTAGATATGGAACTAACAAACCGGAATTATCAGGAGGCTTTGGCCGCTATCCAGTTAGCTGAAAGTAGTTTTGGGAACGAGTCGTTGCTAATCATCCAAAAAGCAATAACGCTGGCCAGCCTGGATCGCAAAACTGAAGCATTAACTACTTTGCGAAAATGTCTATCGTATGCCGAAGTAGCAGATACCTGTAAGGTGCTTATAGATAAATACGAGCGCGTTAGCTAGCCTATAGACTGGATTAGAAAATGCTAAATGGGAAGTACGGTCTGCCTACCCAATAGGATAAGCAATAGTGTTTATCAGCCCAGCCAGTGCATATCAATGTCCGCAAGCATTGGTGGGCGCTGGCTGGCTTCTGAATATTTTGCAGGGTAGATAGATACGCTTAAAACCGTATTCGATATTAGATTATGACGGCCGGTCTTAACTGCGTTGTTGTTGCTGTATTTTCTGTCTAGCCAGCTTCGACAGCTATTTTTAAATATACATCGCCACTGACAGTAATTTTCGCTTACCTTTTTCAATTTTACTCACACTATGAAGGTACTTGTCAGGTCTGAAAAAAAAGATACGGTCGAAAAGGCTGAAAATTACTTTTTCACATGAAAAGTTGCCACCTTTAGTTGGTTTAATGAGTACCATATTGAACTTAAAGTAACGACCGCTTCCCATAGGATCGTTATGCTGTAAAACACGGTGTCCTTCGTGGTAGGTCACGATATTTACCGACAGTCGTCGAGAACGTAGTAATGTGGTGTTAAAAACTTTTGTCATAATTAACTATAGCTAAGGGCGATATCTGAGAAAAATTATCCGGTTAATCAGCCGCAGACACCATAGTTTATTCAGGTTGTTTTACGCATAGATATGGCTATGAGTTATAGGTTTTACTGCGTAAATGGAGTTCGTGGGTCGGGGCAACATATTGCTATTTCAGTAATAGTGGCAACGGGGTATTGCTATTTCAGTAATAGTGGCAACGGGGTATTGCTATGAAGGCTTTTCATCATCCCTACCAGAATAGAACGGGTGATGTTAGCTACTTCCAGCATCGTTGTCGCTGACGGGTGGACGTTGTTCTCTGGCTGTGGTGACCATGTGGCTGTTTCTCGTCGCTTCCATCGTTTTTACTTTATGATGCATAGCAGCTTTGGCAAGAATATGCGCGGTTACGGGTGCGGTGATAACCAAAAATAACGTAATCAGAAGCTCATGAATACTCAGATAGCCGTTATGATGAGACATATAGATCATCGAGCTTAACAGAATCCCTCCCAGTCCCACAGTGGTAGCTTTAGTGGGGCCGTGAAGTCGACAATAAACGTCTTTTAGACGAAACAGACCAATTGAACCCACCAGCACAAACGTACCGCCGATGATTAGTAAGATGGAAACAATGACCTCAACCCAAAAACTCATAATTTGTCCTATTCGATAATATCGCCGCGAAGAATATATTTGCCAAATGCAACGCTGCTTACAAAGCCTAACATTGCGATAAGCAAAGCGGCCTCAAAGTATAATGAGGTTTTGTTGTACATGCCAAACAGCATTATTAACGCGATGCTATTAATATACATAGTATCCAGCGCCACTATGCGATCGACCAAATCCGGCCCCACCAGCAATCGCCAAAGATTCAGAATAAGTGCGATAGAAATCATAATGCCAACACAAATCACAGCGGTTTCTAGCATTGAAAAATCTCCTTGATAGCTGACTCATATCTGTTTTTTATCAACGATATAACTTCTTCTTCGTTGTCAGGCATGTTAAGCACATGGACATAAAGCCAGTTTTTATCTTTCGAAAGTTCAGCGCTTAATGTTCCTGGCGTCATCGTAACGGTACTGGCAAGTATGGTAATAAGAAGGGTTTCTTCAAGATCTATAGGTATTGCCACGAAACCGGGTTTGATGCGCCGCATAGGCCCAACCACCAGGATAGCAACCTGTACATTAGCTACAACAATATCACCTAACACCATGAAGACATACCGAACCGCGCGCAATGGCCGTTTAAGTTTTGGCTGAGGGACCTGTAAAGGCGCGCAAAGAAGCGGAATAATAACTGCCAGCACCGAGCCTAAAATGATGTGACCAAGACTGAAACTCACATTTAACATCAACCACACAATGAGCAATAAAAAGCTATGAGCAGGCATCGGCAACAGTCGTGTAATAATACTCACTGTTGTACTCCTTTAAGTTGCATAACGCTAACCGCAGCGCTCAAATCATGAAGCTGCTGTGCTGCGTGGCCGGTATATTTAATAACCGGCGCGCCGTATATGACAATTAACGGAGAAGCAATCAGTAATAAAGAAACACCACCAATCTGCCAGTATGACACCGCTGTTTTATCCGCTTTGTCACGGTCGCCGGCGTGTCGCCAAAACAGCGTTGTACCTGCCCTTGATAGTGCGATGATAGTAAGAAGGCTGGAAATAAGAACAATTGACCAGACCCATACTTTGTCGGAATCGCTAAAAGCTGATTGCAGAATAATTAATTTACCAATAAATCCTGAAAACGGAGGTAAACCTGCTATTGCCATTGCTGCCACAAAAAACATCAGGCCGAGCAGTGCAGGTTGCTGTACTTTTCTGGCGATAACAAAGCGGTCAACGGCCTTACCTCGCTGTTGTCCAATCATATCGGCTATCATAAATAAGGCCGCTGATATAAGGGTGCTATGGATCAGATAGTAAAAACCTGCGGCGGTTGCCTCAGGTGTTCGAATAGCAAACGCCATCAGCAATGTGCCCACCGAAATAATCACGAGGTTACCGGTTAAGTTTCTGAGATCCGGGCTGGCTAATACACCCACGGTACCTATGATGACGGTTAAAATAGCCAGAGGCCATATCCAGGGCTGGATCATGCCACTTAGCTGTCCGGCCTGCTCACCAAAAATCACTGTGTAGACCCTGAAAATGCCATAAACACCAACTTTGGTCATGATGGCAAATAAAGCCGCGACGGGCGCGCTGGCCGCAGCATAAGTTCGCGGCAGCCAGAAATGTAATGGCAAAATGGCAGCTTTCAACCCAAAAACAACCAGTAGCAACATACCGCCAGCTTCAGCTATTACCTGTTCCCGCGCAGAGAGTGTACTTATTTTCAACGACATATCGGCAATATTGAGCGTACCTGTGGTGCCATACAAAGTGCCTAGCGCAAACAGGAACAGAGAGGAACCCACCAGATTCAATATTACATAATGTACATTTGCCAGTGTCCGCTGCTTGCCGCCGCCGTGAATAAGCAGGGCGTAGGAGGCGATTAAAAGGACTTCAAAAAACACAAACAAATTGAATAAATCATGAGTGAGAAACGCCCCGGTAATGCCCATGATTTGAAATTGCATAATAGGATGGAAATACCGCCCCTCGCGATCGGTGCCGGCAAAAGCGTAAAGGGTTGATGCAAGGCCCAGAAAGCCGGTTAATAAAACCAGCATGACGGCTAATGGATCAGCAAACATGATGATGCCAAATGGTGCCTGCCAGTTTCCGATTGCGTACATCATTGAGCCATTTTCACTGACTGAATTCATAAGAAAAATGGTTGCAACAATATGGAGCACACACAGCAACGTCGTACCGATTCGTCGATTGACGTACCGTTCAACACCGGCAAAGGGTGGCAATAGCATCAGCAGTCCACCAAACAGCGGAATCAGAATAGGCAGAATAGGAAGGTGGTCCATCATTTTTTACTGCTCCAGCGGGATGGGCTATTCATTGATGAATCAGGGGGCTCTTTACCATCGACATAGTCATTACCAAGATCAGCTCTTGCTCGCATTGATAAAATAACGATGAACGCTATCATCGCAAAACCAATTACGATAGCGGTTAACACCAGGGCCTGAGGGAGGGGATCGGCGTAGATTTCAGATTTTCCAAGAATAGCAGCGCCGTCTAAGTTCAGGCGGCCACTGGAAAAAAGAAACAGATTTACCGCGTAGCCCAGCATCATCAACCCCAGAACCACCGGGAATGTGCGCCCGCGCAGACATAGAAATACGCCACTGAAGGTCATCACACCCACGCAAAGAACATACAGAGTCTCCATTATTCTTCCTCCACCGTTGGGCGATGCTCGGTTGTTAACTTACCCAGATTTGCCAAAATTAATAAGGTTGCTCCTACCACCGTAAGATATACCCCGAGGTCGAAGATAATCGCACTGGCAAGCTCTATCTTGCCAATCCAGGGAATATCAAAATAATCAAACCAGGAGGTCAGAAACGGCCGGTCAAAAAGCCAGCTACCCACACCTGTTAGCGCAGCCAGTAACACTCCCCATGCAATTAGGTTCTGATAATTCAGCTTTATACGGGGCTTGATCCAGTCCACTCCGTGGGCTATGTACTGTTGAATAATTGCCACAGATGTCACCAGTCCGGCAATAAATCCCCCCCCGGGCAGATTATGCCCGCGAATGAAAATATAAGCAGAAACCAGCAATGCAAGCGGCAATAAGCTTTGTGAAATCATAACGAGAATCGGCGGATGCACATCTTTTGACCAGGCAATCCCTTTATCATTGGCCGTTGGCATTGATAGACGAATTCTTGTTAGTAATTTGAAAATACCCAGTGCAGCTATTCCCAGTACCGTAATCTCACCAAGCGTGTCGAAACCACGAAAATCAACCAGAATAACGTTAACCACATTGGTACCGCCACCGCCGGTTTTACTGTTGGCTATGAAGAAGTCTGAAATACTGTCAAATGGCCGGGTAATAATGGCGTAGTTAATGGTTGCCACAATACCGCCGAGAATCGCTGCAATCCCCAGATCTCTGACTATCCGTTTGGGCGCTGAATCAGCGGGCGTTTTCTGAGGTAAAAAGAACAGCGCCAGCATCAAAAGAATCACGGTCACAATCTCAACCGCTAGCTGAGTCAGTGCCAAGTCAGGCGCGGAAAAACGGGCAAATGTAATAGACACAATCAACCCAACCACGGAGATAGCAATCAGCGCGATCATACGTTGTTTATGGAGTATGGCGGTGGCAACTGCACTAATGCAAAGCAACATTGCAAGCGTGATTTCGATACCATTGACCGCCTGGTCGGTGAGATTTCCCGCGGCGCTGTCTAATTGTATGATCGGAATAGCGGTCATAACGATGACCAAAATAAGCAGCAAAGCTATATAACGCTGCAATGACCCATTACTAAGGGTATTATGCAAGCGGCTGACCTGTTGGATCCCTCCCTGCATGATGCCTTCGAATACTAGCTTTGCGTCTGTCTCTCTAAACTGTGACTGGAAACGGTAAAGAGGGTGGCGGTAAGCGTAAACCAGCAGGCCACCGAAAATAGCAATAACACTCATCAGTAAGGGTAAATTCAAACCATGCCAGATTGATAAACTGTACTCAGGCAGGGGGCCGTCGGGAAGAAGCGCAGTGGCGGAAATAGCGAGCAAATCGCCAATCATAAAGTCAGGAACAATACCCACTAACAAACAGATTACCACTAATATTTCTACCGGGAATTTCATGTAACGAGGCGGTTCCGCGGGGGTTTTTGGTAACCCCTCCGGCTCTTTGTTGAAAAAAACGTCGTGAATAAATCGCATTGAATACGCGACAGATAAGATTCCCCCCAATGTCGCCAGTACAGGGATCATCCAGGATAAAGAGCCAAGCGCGACCTGATCCAGTGTCTCTGCAAAAAACATTTCTTTAGATAGAAAACCGTTGAATAAAGGAATACCCGCCATGGATGCCGCCGAAACAGTAGCCAGCGTTGCTGTATGCGGCATATATTTCCACAAGCCATTAAGTCTGCGCATATCCCGGGTGCCGGTCTCGTGATCAATGATACCGGCTGCCATAAAGAGTGAGGCTTTAAATACAGCGTGATTCATTATATGAAACAGGGCGGCAATGGCTGCTAATTGTGTATTTATCCCCAGCAGTAACGTAATCAGCCCCAGGTGACTGATGGTCGAATAAGCAAGCAACCCTTTCAAATCATGCTGAAATAGCGCGAGATAAGCGCCGATAAGAAACGTAGCCAGCCCGGTCATACTGACGACAAAAAACCACAAATCGGTGCCCGCCAGTACCGGGTAAAAAAGGGCTAATAAAAATATACCGGCTTTAACCATGGTCGCAGAGTGCAGATAAGCACTCACCGGCGTTGGCGCTGCCATAGCGTGGGGCAGCCAGAAGTGAAAAGGAAACTGCGCAGATTTTGTAAAGGCGCCAGCCAGCACCAGCAGCAGTGCAACCGGATAGAGCGCGTGGTCTCTAATAGTGTCACCGCTATTTAACACAACACTGAGATCATAACTGCCGACTATATCCCCAATCAGTAAAAAACCGGCCAGCAATGCCAGCCCACCGGCACCAGTGACAGTCAGTGCCATGCGAGCGCCTTTGCGCGATTCCGATTTCGATGACCAAAAACTAATCAGCAGGAACGAGCTTATACTGGTTATTTCCCACGCCATCCAGAGCTGCAAGAGATTGTTGGCAAGCACGATTGATAGCATCGCTGTCATAAATAAAATCAGATAGGCGTAAAAACGTCCGATGGCTTCTTCTTCTGACAGGTAGTAGCTGGCATAAAATATTATGAGCAGGCCAATTCCCAGAATGAGCAATGCAAATAGCAAAGCCAGACCATCGACTCTCAGAGAAAGGATTAAACCCGCGGATGGTATCCAGGATAAATATTCGGTGATGACATTCCCGGCAAAAACCTCAGGAACAATAGATAGAATTTTAGCTAATGCTAACCCCGGCAAAGCCATGGTCGCCACCGTACACACATTTCTGCCGAACCGCTCACAGATGATTGGTACAAGAACGCCCAAAACTAATAAAACCGGAATCCAAAATAAGCTCATTGGGTTTAACATTCCTCACTAATTCTAATTATTGTGGCTAGTTGAGTTCAGTGACTACGGTAGCTTTGACTTCATTATATAAACTGGCTTATCCGGCCGCGCTAACGGTGATGCGCAAAAGCGTTATCAAAACAACAACCTATTGTACGCACATTTGGTTTATATTGGATTAAAGCAATCACATAGAGATGCAAAGATTCATAAAAGCTAACGCTGGCTGAATATTATAAAAAAGGCGGGCTGATGAATCGAGACCTGAAACAATACCTTCTTAGACCCGGCGATAGATCATAAAGATCGCCTGTCACCTTTGCAAGCAGGCCCGACAGTGCCGCAGAATAATCTACCAGGCAGACGGAATCATAGCATAAAAACGCCGGAACAAACCTGATACTGGTGGTTATCTGACTGTCGAATAGTGACTCCCCTTGGTCTGGCTAACCGGATCATCAAAATTAGCGTTAATCCGCAATATGACATTCTATGCGCGTGGTTCTTTAGCCTGATCATGGCAATTACATGCCGGCAGAATGCACGTTACTTAGCCTTTAGCTATATTTAACATACAAATCAGTGTTACCAGCCGTCGTACAAGCAGCGTTCGAAGAGAAAATTCTTATGAAAAAAGCGAAGAGGCAACCTGCCAAACTCAACGTTAATAGCACAGTGTTGATCTGTCTGGCTGCCAGCGCCCTGTTACTGTTTCTTGTGGTGGTGATAATGCGTTTTTAATGGTCTGGCCGGTCAATAAAAAATCTGATCACAACAACGAGGATTAACGCTGATGTTCCCCTATCGAATAGCACAGCTGTGTGTTTTTCTTCCGCTGGTTACTGTCCACATCACTTTGACTATTGGCATAGCGATGGGAAATCTTACAGCGTGCAACCCTTATTGGTCGGACTGCCATTCCATCAGTGCCACGGGCCGGCAGTATCCTGAATTTTTTATCTTTAAAGCACTGCTTATCCCCACTGCGGTTTTTATGTCTGCGTACTGGCTCTTGTTACATCACTGGTTACGCCAGATGTCAGTGGCTCAGGGTAAATCAATGATGGTCAGCGGGATGGGGATAATAGCCAGCCTGGCATTGGTCCTCTATACGGTAACTTTGGGCGCAGAAGGAGAGCCGTACGCCCTGGCCAGACGCATTGGCGTGATCTTTTACTTTGCGCTAACCGCGTTTGCTCACCTGATGCTATTAAGGAGTCTGGACTATCTCGATACGCAAAAACTACACATTGTAGCAGCACAAAATCGACTAACGATGATTGCGCTGGTGCTGATTATTACTGCCATCGTCAGCGCAGCGTTAGGTTATTTTTTTGAGGAATTCTGGACCAGATGGGAGAATGCTTACGAGTGGTGGTTCTCACTGCTAATGATTAGCATGTTTTACCAGGTAGGGCTGATGTGGCGCCAGACGCGGTATAAAGGCGCGTTTACGATAGATGTGGAAGACTGAGCATTAAAACGCCTTTTTAAGCTGTATACTCCATTCCCAATTGTTAACATTTTTTGCAGCCCCGAAAGGCTTTGCAACATCAATATGTACAACGCCACTGTTACTCGACTTGTTCGAAAAAAGGCGTGCACCCAGACCCACACTGTGTAACCAGCCGGATTCTTCATTCAGACGTGCTGACTTGCCATCAAAAGCTTTGCCAACATCTGCAAAAGCGGCGAAACCAACCTCAAATAGCTGGTAGAAATTGTAGTTCGTGTAAAGCCGTACCTCAGCACCGGCAGCAATTCGATGGTCGCCGTGCTGATACTGATTAGGAAAACCCCTCACGCCATTTTCATCATCAATTACAATCGGCTGGTCAAGGAATTGTCCTGCCGATAATGTTCCGTTTAATCGCAGGTAGTAACCTATCAGGTCAGAGTGTCTGTAAAAATACTCCAGTCGTGAATCAACGCGTATAAAATCACTGATACCTGTGTTAGTGATTGCATTAAAGGTTGCACTGGCCATTAAAAGCTGATTGAGACCAGTGATAAGGCTTTTTGTGATTGTCGCCTGAGTATGAATACCCAGTCCGCCTTCAGAGTTGTCGGCCTCTACACCTAGTCGTGCTGTCAGTTGCCAGCCTAAATTGATGTCTTCAGGCTGGTTAATCAGATAGATATCCCGCATCACCAGGATGTCACGCTCAGCATACACAAAGCTAACCCACGGATATAAAAAATCCCGGGAAGTCGGAGTGAAGGACACGTCATTAGCAGGGCTGTCAGCAGGCGATGAAAATATAGCTTTGTTGTAAGTCAGACCCAGCATCAGTCTGCTTGTGCGCCGGTTATTTGAGGCTATCCGCCAGCCATAAGCCCCGGTAAAGGCCTTGCCCGCGAGATGGAAGCTGTTGCGGCTTTTATTGTTTTGAAATATTTCTTCAACTAACGCTGTCTGGTTAGCACTTAACAATAGACTGTTAGCGCTATCAAGGTGATAGAAAGGTTTTTCAAAAGCAACGCTGTAAATATCGCCATCATCGTTGTTTTCCAGTCGTAGAAAAAGGTTAGCGTGTTCTACCCAGGGGACAATTGAGGAGAAAGCGAGCTGATAACCACTTCTTTGCTCATCCTTGGTATAGCGGGCGGTAGCCCGAATACCCAGGCCAAGCAAATTGTCCTCTCTGATACCAACGAGCGCCGAGTTTTCTGAGCCTCGGCGACTGAATGAGAGGGTCGGAATAAGTGACCAGTTATCATAGGTCTCAATCTTTACATCCATCGTGCCGACTTCACAATTGTTAGTCGTGGATATTGTCGCATCTGCCAGAAATCGCTGTGCCCTGAGAATGGCTTGTGCTTCAAGAATATCTTCTTCAGTGACCACATCGCCCCGCTTGAAGGTAAGTCTATCCTGGATAATACCGGGCCGGGTAATTATGTGCATGGCATTGGCCCAGCGGTGCAAAGAGATAGTGTTCGCAGCATTTTCATCAAAGATGGGACGGTTTATTATCTCAATAGTATTAACCTGCAGTCCTGAGGGAAAATCGTCATTACAACCGGTTAAATCCTGGTGCAGCGTCTGGGTAAAAGCTGATGGTAAAAAAGCAAAGTACACCATTGCGAAATAGTATCGCAAACTATGCAAGGGGCGAAGGAGCGCAAACGATAAAGGCATATCCGGCGCTATTACTTATTTAAAATCAGGGTGAAAGCTAGTCACGCAACAGCCCTCTAATCAGCTAACCGGTTTGAACATCATGGCTATGTTATGTAGTTAAAGTGCGCATTTTTATTTCAACCAGTCATTGGCTTGGTAATCATCGTCAAACCGACTTTACTAAAGCGCGCTGCATGGTTTGGCGCTGCCATCTAAATATAGTGTAGAACATATAGTCGTGGCTGGTGCATGTAGTGTTAAGTTTAATCGTCTCGGGCATGTCTGGTTCAAACATTTTGCCTGACAGAGGCAGCCTTAGCGATCTCATCGATCAAGATGCTAAGATTGCCAAACCAAGGTATTTGCGTCGACTGCCTGAGATCTGACAGGGGATAGGGTCGCTTTGTTTGGAGGGGGTAAGCCTGGGCTGGCTAAAGCACTGAATTACCGTGTATCGCTCATGCCGGCTACGCAGACCTATTTATCATAGGTCGCTGAGCAAATCACAGATTAACGTCCGGCGCAGAGCCAGCCGGAACGTTAACAAAATCAGATACGGGTCTGGTTCAATCAATAACTCACGGTAAGTTCATAGCCCGCATATTTGCGCATATTAATAACCCGGTTGTCGTCTAACAGCAGATATTGCCCCTTAATACCCTGAAGCTCACCACTAAACTGAGGCGTTTTGTCCAGATTAACGGACTTTATTTTGTCCGGGTAGTTGTTAACAGGATATTCAATCATAACCGGTTCGGCGTCAGCTATGCTTATGGCCTGTAATCCTTTTTGTTCCCGCAATTTGTCCAGTTGCGGCTCTATATCAGCCAAAAGGCTTGCTTTGACGGCCTCCATATCCTGCAAATCAGGCTTGCCTTTGAGCATTGTGCGCCAATTGGTTTTATCGGCAATATGGTTTTTGCACAATGTCTCAACTTCACCACTGGTTAATCTATCCGGTACCCGCAACATTACCAATGCCTGACTGGCGCCCTGATCCATCCAGCGGCTGGAAATACTGTCTTTGACATGTCTGGTAATACCGACTTTCAGATTGCCGGTATTTGCCAGGTAGACAAAATGCTCGCTCATACAATTAGTTTCTCCCCATTCGGGTTCGCGACAGGTGCCTTCGTGATAGTGACACTTTTCTGGTTTAATAATACAGCTGTCACATTGCGCCAGAGTAATAAGACAGCGATAACAATACCCCTGGTTAAAACTTTTTTTGGTCTTCTTACCGCAATGTACGCAATGGATTTGTCCGCTATGCTCAACATTAAGTTGTTGCCCTATAAGCGCATTCATAGGGACCTGCTCATCGCCTACCGGGAGTGAATACTGCACGGTATTGTCATCAGGGGTCGCGCTTACGCGCATTTTTGAGATATTTCCGGTTAAAGAAGGCATGTTACTGGCTCAGTTCTCCGCGTAGATTTTGACAAAGCAATTGATTTATCTGTTCAAACGTTAACGACTTAGACAGCAGGTAATGAAGTTTCGCCAAAGCTGCCTCAGGTGTCATATCACTGCCAGGAAGCACGCCCGCCTCAGCAAGTCCGTGGCCCGTGGCATATCCGCCCATATTGACGCGTCCCCGCATACATTGAGTACAGTTTAAAACGGGAATCTGATTATCTCTGGCACGTTGTAGCTGTTCTAACAGAGCGGGATGTTGAGGGGCATTGCCTACGCCATAGCTTAGCAGTATTAACGCATTTACCGGTTGTTGCAGCGTATTTTTTAGCACCTCATGGGAAATTCCGGGATACAGGCTGACCAGCCCGATTGGCTGGGCGGATACCTGGCTGACCACCAGCGGTGTTGCATCAGGCTCAGCCAGTATTCCTGCATTGAGACGAATATTGATACCCGCTTCAAGCAAAGGCGGGAAGTTTGGCGAGTCAAAGGCGTTAAATCCATCGGCGTCCACTTTGCGACTGCGATTTCCACGCAGCAAACGGTTATTGAAAAACAGGCCAACCTCAGCAATCGGGAAGTTTGCCGCAATAAATAACGCATTTAACAAATTGACCTGCCCATCTGAGCGCAGCTCAGCAAGTGGAATTTGCGATCCTGTAACAATGACAGGCTTTTTCAGGTTTTCCAGCATAAAACTAAGGGCAGAAGCGGTATAGGCCATGGTGTCAGTACCATGCAAAATAATAAAGCCGTCATACTTTTCGTAATTGGCGGCGATATCATCAGCGATGCGTTGCCAGTCAGATGGATCCATATCGGATGAATCTATAAGGTTGGGGTATTCGTGTAATGTAAAATGAGGCATCTCATCCCGATGAAATTCAGGCATTTTCTTCAGTGTCTCCCCCAGAAAACCTGCTGCGGGCACGTACCCCTGGGAAGACGGCTGCATCCCAATGGTGCCACCGGTGTAAGCAATATAAATATGTTTTCGCATGAGATACCTTTTATTTTTCATTGGTAACGCTTACCAGTAGATTGGCTATGCGCGCAATCATCAAACTATGCGGCGATGATAATAAACAATTTATCATTGCGCCCGGGACTGTGGCGGGCATAATACCACCCATTGATGAAAGACGTAAAAAGGGATACACCCTGTGAAAGGAAGTCTGGTGTGTGTTGGGCCTGGTATCACAGTGGGCGCGCATATGTCTGTGCGTTGCCGCAACCTTATCAACCGGGCAGATATTGTCTATAGTAGTTGTCATCCGTTGATGGAAGACTGGCTAAAGACGATGCACCACGATGTGCGTTCGCTGCAGCCCTTATATGCGCAAAATAAAGACCGCCGTATTACTTACAAAGAGATGGTAGACCTGATGCTAAATGCTGTTCGTGAGAACCGCCGCGTTACCGGCGTTTTCTACGGGCATCCAGGCGTATTTGCCCAGGTACCTCATCGTGCCATCGCGGCCGCTCAGCGTGAAGGGTACCGGGCCTGGATGGAGCCAGGGATTTCTGCAGAGGATTGTTTGTATGCTGATTTAGCCATCGATCCGGGTGCATACGGCTGTCAACATATGGAAGCCAGCCAGTTTATGTTTTATCAAAGACAGCTGGATACCGCAGGCTATGTCATTTTATGGCAGGTGGCGCTGGCAGGAGAAATCACCCTGTCAAATAGGGTAAGCTCCACAGAACAACGGGCGGTTTTGGTAGAGCTGCTCTTAGCCCATTATCCCGCAACTCACGAGGTCATCCTGTATGAGTGTCCAACGCTGGTAACTGACACCGTACGAGCTGAAAAGATTTGCTTGGACGAACTCACCCAGGCTGCATTAACACCTATAACCACACTTGTGATACCACCGGGTAAAAAGATGGAACATAATCAACAAGTCATAGACAGGTTGTCGCAACAAGCGGCGGCGGAAAAGGAGCAGTTATGAACGCAGCAGAACTTAGCGCTATGTTGGGTGAAAACGCTGATATCAGCATCAAAGATTTAAGCGCTGAGCAGCGTAAGGCCATAAAAACATGGCAAGCACAGGCGGCCCAAATCAACGCCATATTAAATATTAGTGAACCTCATGACCCTACCGACCCCGTACCAAACCCGGTACCGGAACCTGATGATAGACCCAGGGACCCTAGAATAAATTAATCCCATGCGTAGTCTCATTTTTTTATTGCTGTTATTTTCCAGTTCGTTTTTCAGTGCGGCAGCATCAGAAAGTGGACTTAATGAAGCAGATAAGCTGCGTTTGGCCAATCCACAAAAGTCTAAGCAACTGTTGGACGATATCGATTTTGACGCATTAACGCAGCAGCAAAAATATCGATATCGATATTTGCGGATCTATCTGAGCACTATTTTTGAGGGGGATTTGGCAAAAGTTGTTGAGCGGTACAGGCAGTTGATTGCAGAACTACCCGATAGCACGCTAAAAGTGCGTGCTATGCAATCAGCGCTAACGCTAACGGTTTACAAGGCGCAGTGGTATAAAAGTTTAGCGCTGGTGAGTGAACTCAAAACACTCATCTCGCAGATTGATGCTTATACCGTCGAACCCGATGCTTATTTGTCGTTAATTAATTTTTATCGTGAGACCGAGCAACCAGGCATCGCGTTAAAGTACGCAAATAAAGTATATATGCATCCTGCTGCAACGCCTCATCATCAGTGTTACGCATTGTCGCTGAAAAATCAGATCTTGCATCAAGAGGCCGACCCGGAACTCTCAGAGGATGATTTCTATCAAGGAATCTCTCTGTGCGAGGATGTACCTCTGCCTTTTTTTGTAGCCCACAATTACACAAGTTTATTCAAATTTCTTACCGACAAGGGCGAGCTTATCAAAGCAGAGATTGTGGGTGAGGAAGCGGGTCGAAGGATTGAAAAAATTGGCTGGAAGCATTTCAGCAGTGGCTTTTCAATAGCAAAAGCTGAGTTAAAGATGGCGCAGGAAAAGTTTGCTGAGGCCAAACAATTGTCTCAACAAGTTATTGATGAGGATGTAAAACAAGACGCTCGGGAGGCAGTTTTAGATGCTTATTCTAACCTGGCTGAGATTGCCGCATTGGAGAATGATTTTGAGAAAGCATACAAGTACGAAAAACAACTTGGTTCACTGTCACGATCTTTTTATGACGCCAGAGTAGCTAAATCGCTGGCCATTCAGCGGGCTCGGTTTAACCTAGAGAGTAAAGAAAATCGAATTGCTTTACTGGATAAAAAAAATCAGTTGCTTAGCACCGAGTCCCGTCTGGTTAAAGAGCAAATGGCTAATATGGCCCTCGTCGTTGCCGTCGCCCTGGCAGGTGTGTTGGGGTTGCTCTTTTGGTCTTATCGCTCTTCTAAAATCCAGAAGAAGTTGGCAGAACTTGCCTCTACTGACTACCTGACGGGCATCAGTAACCGAGGTTTCTTTAATAAACAATGCCAGCAGGTGATCAATACTGCACAGGATAAAAGTCTTCCCGCTTCGCTCATATTTTTGGATTTAGATCATTTTAAGAAAATTAACGATGCCTATGGTCATCAGACGGGCGACTGGGTACTCATCGAAGTGACGAGAAGGCTCTCAACGCTGTGTGAAGAGAAAAAGTACACACTTGGGCGTCTCGGAGGAGAAGAATTTGGTATCGTTATGGGCTGTAAAGATAGTGAACAAGCTTTTGATTTTGCTCAAGAGTGCCGAAAGTCCATAGCGTCCATGGAGACCGCTGAAACCGGCTTTGACTTCGAGGTGACTGCAAGCTTTGGTATCAGCGATACGCGTCAGGCAGGTTACAATATTAATAATCTTTTTTCAGCATCAGATCTGGCACTTTATCAGGCCAAAAAGTACGGTCGTAATCAGGTGTTATGTTATGACGGCAATATGTCAGATGACTGAATTTCACTTCAATGAATCATGAGCAATGCGCTCATTAACGTCTTTAAATGCTAGGGCGATCTGAATACCAGCCAGGTATTCTTGGTGACGTCCATCGCTGGGCAAAGGCCGTCGATTGACTGTCATGCAAATAAAAAAGCCACCGACATTAAATGCTGGTGGCTTTGCTTCAAACATCACGCTGTATTATTGAATCAGGCTGCAGACTTACCTTTATTACGGCCTTTTTTAGCGGATGCTGCCATTAACTCTTCGTGGTCAAAGTCATCTACATTGATAGTGCGTAAGCGGCCCGCTTCAGTTTCTTTAAGCAAGCTGGCTTCTTCTTCACTGATAATGCCATCTTTAAGCGCTTCGTCCGCCAGTTTGTCCAGTCGGGTGAACGGCAGTTTTTCGCCTTTTTCTTTACAGATTCGCTCGAACACAGGTTCAGCGGCCAATACGTTATCCAATGTCTGCTCTAAATCACCAAAAAGACTTCCTTCTTCACGGGTAAGGTACTGTCCGTCGCCCAATCTGCTGCGGGCGGTTGAAGGCTGCTGTAAAATACCGGCAATCTTATGTTCCATACGATCAGAAGGACGCTCACAGCGACGACCAAACGGGATAATAATTGCTTTAAGACCCAAAGCGATAGGACGCGAGGGGAAATTATCCAGGAACTCAATAATTGCTGTTTCAATGTCGTATAACGTTGTCTGCAGCGCCCAGTGCATCAACGGTGCATCTTCCTGCAAACGGCCTTCTTCGTCATAGCGCTTCAGTGTAGCACTGGCAAGATAGATGCCCGATAAAATATCGCCCAGACGCGCCGACAGACGTTCCTTTCGCTTGAGATCACCACCTAAAACGCCCATCGAAACATCGGTCATGAACGCCAGGTTAGAGCTGTAACCCTGCAGCAGTTTGTAATACCGCGCTGTATCATCGGAGAAGGGCGCAGAGCTGAAGAAATTGCTGGTAAATGCAAACCACAAACTACGTACCTTATTTGACATTGCAAAACCAATATGACCGAATACAGCTTTGTCAAACTCATTAAGTTGTTCGTGACGATCATCCTTGTTAGCGGCTTCCATTTCTTTAAGCACATAAGGATGACAGCGCATAGCACCCTGACCAAAAATCATCATGTTGCGGGTCAGAATATTCGCCCCTTCCACAGTGATTGATATTGGTGCGCCCTCATAAGCTCTACCCAGATAATTATTCGGCCCAAGCATGATCCCTTTACCACCATGAACATCCATGGAGTCATTAATTACCTGGCGCATTTTTTCTGTCAGATGATATTTGCAAATGGCCGATACGACCGAGGGCTTCTCACCCAAATCAACCCCCACAGTAGAAAACCGGGTAACAGCATCCATCAGATAGGCATTGCCGCCAATTCGTGCAAGCATTTCTTCGACACCTTCCATTTTGCCGACGGGCAAACGAAACTGGCGACGAATCCGCGCGTATGCCCCGGTTGCCAAGGCGACGGTTTTAGCACCACCGGCAGCCGTAGATGGTAGGGTGATACAGCGACCCACTGACAGACACTCCACCAGCATGCGCCAACCCTGGCCGGCCATTTTGTGACCACCGATAATGTAATCAAGCGGAACAAAAATATCTTGGCCGCGAATCGGACCATTCTGGAAAGGTGTGTTTAACGGGAAGTGACGACGACCGATATCCAAACCTTTTGTTTCACGGGGGATCAGCGCACAGGTAATGCCTAAGTCCTGTTTGTCCCCCAACAGGCCATCAGGATCCTGAAGTTTAAATGCCAGACCAATAACTGTAGCAATAGGTGCAAGGGTAATGTAGCGCTTGTCAAAGGTAAGACGCATACCCAGAATTTCCTCGCCTTCCCACTCACCTTTACATACAACACCAACATCGGGTATGGCACCGGCATCTGAACCCGCTTCGGGACCGGTAAGGGCAAAACAGGGAATCTCTTCGCCACTGGCCAGACGTGGCAGATAATAGTCCTGTTGCTCTTTGGTGCCATAATGACCAAGCAACTCACCCGGACCTAACGAATTAGGTACGCCAACAGTACTGGATAGTACAGCGCTGGTTCCGGCCAGCTTCTGCAGTACCCGGGACTGAGCGTAGGCAGAGAACTCAAGACCACCATATTTTTTCTTGATGATCATGGCAAAAAATTTGTGCTCTTTGAGAAAATCCCAAATCTCTGGCGGCATGTCCGCCAATTTATGGTTGATTTCCCATTCATCGACCATGCGACAGACTTCATTAACCGGCCCGTCTAAAAACGCTTGCTCTTCCTGGGTCAGTCGCCCTTTGGGAATCCCATGCAGCTTGTCCCAGTCAGGTTTACCGCTGAAGATATCGCCGTCCCACCAAACAGTTCCCGCATCAATCGCTTCTTGTTCGGTGCGAGACATTTCAGGCATCACTTTCTGATAAAACGCCAACAGCTTTTTGGTAATGTGTTTTTTGCGGATATCCGACACACCCAAAGGTACAGCCACGAGCAAAAAGACAAGCCAGCCAAGCCAACCAATGTCGCCAAACAACGTGCCGATAAACATGACGCCTGCTGTTAGCGCTATCGTATTTACCAACCCCAGACGTTTATAGCTGGCCACACAAAGGGTCAGCAATACAATTAAAAACCAGATAAATTCTGCCATTTTTACACTCCTGATAAAATGCGGCGTTACACCAGTCAGTTTACTACGAGAAACGAATTATCTAAAGATTCGAGGTCTGACCAGCTTTGGTTAAGCTATATACTCACGACCCAAAGATCAAGAAAAAAGCGCCGTTAAGGCGCTTTCGAGAGTAAAGCAGGAAGTACGGTGCTAAGCATTACAGACGTTTGTAAGCTTTAAGCTTTATATCACCCTGTTCGTCACCATCTTTAAATTGTTGTAACCGAACCAGCTGATAATCTAATTCAGGTGAATACCAGGCGTAAGTTTGACGGCTTTTTGAGTCTCTCACCAGTTTTACCTTAATGGTTTCAAGTTTACCGAAAGGTAGCGCCAGTGTTTCGTTTCCTAAAATACGAATACCGTAGTGTCTTTTTTGCCCGCGATAATTGATAAAGTCGTAGCCTAAATCACGCTTATCAATAGCCAGCTGTCGGCCCAGATCGATGCGGTAAAGCTGATTGTCCAGTTCATCCTCCCAGACCAGATTATCCTTGCCTTCAACGACAACGGTAGGAGAGGGCGACTTTTCAAAAGAAATGGTTATTTCTGAATCCGGACCTGTTCCAGTGCGTGTGTAATGGTATTGCGATGGTACCAGACTGTCATCGTCAACCATGAAAATGGAATGTTCAAAGCGTTCATCGGACAAAAAAAACTTTGAGACGCGAGAAGAGTAAGTCAGCGAAAACTGCTTATCTGCTAAGGGCTCGAGCTTCATGGTGGCGTTACCCACATCATCCCCCCATTTGAACGCCGTGTAAGTTGCCTCAAACGGAACCAAATCTGGCAAAGCAGAAGCCCCCTCGGGCTCCTGTGCCTTTGCTGATATTGTCAGACCCAATGTGAGCAGCACCAGCGCTGCTTTGTTAGTCGCTTGCGTAACCCGTCTCCGGAAGAAATTCATCGTCAAATATCGCCTTATTATCCTTCATTGCCAGACGTCCGTCACAGAACCATTTAACCACCAGCGGATAAATGCGTAACTCCTGTTCGTTGACACGTTCGGCCAATTCCTCTGCGGTATCATATTCAAATACCGGTACACGGCTTTGAACGATCACTGGCCCGCCGTCTAATTCTGCCGTGACAAAATGGACACTCACACCGTGTTCGGGGTCTTTATTGTCAATAGCACGTTGATGTGTATTCAACCCTTTGTACTTTGGCAGCAACGATGGGTGAACGTTCAATAGCTTACCTGAGAAACGGTCGACAAAGCCAGGCGTTAAAATACGCATAAAACCTGCTAAAACAATACAATCGGCATTTACCTGTATAATCAGCCTGCTCAGTGCTGCGTCGTATTCTGCCCGGCTGCTGTAGTCATCGTAACTAACTATATGGGTCGCGATAGCGGCTTTTCTGGCACGCTCTAAACCATATGCGTTAGGCTTATTGGAAATAACAGCAACAATCTGACCGTTGATCTTACCGGCACTACAGGCATCCATCAGCGCCTGCAGATTCGATCCTGAACCGGAGATAAGTACGCAGATATTTTTTTTAGCAGTCATCGGCTAAACGATCTCTACCTGGTTCTCATCGCCATTGCGATCTTCTATATGACCTAACAACCAGGCATTTTCGCCAGCTTCATTTAATTGAGAAAGCGTAGCTTCAACATCCTGGTCTTCCACAACCAGCACCAGTCCCACCCCACAGTTAAACGTTCTGTACATTTCATGATCGGAGATGTTGCCATTGCTCTGTAACCAGTTGAAAATCTCAGGCCACTGCCAGCTTTTCTCTTCAATAACCACTTTGGCAGAAGCTGGTAATACGCGGGGGATATTTTCCCAAAAGCCACCGCCGGTGATGTGGGAAATCGCTTTTACCTGAACTTTTTCAAGCAGTTCGAGTACCGGTTTGACATAAATTCGGGTGGGGCTTAACAAATGCTCTTTTAGTGAACGTTCGCCCAGCATTGTATCCAGATCAGCACCGCTGACCTCAATCACTTTTCTAACCAGTGAGTAGCCATTGGAGTGGGGACCTGATGAGCCCAGCGCAATAAGTTTCTGGCCGGCAGCAACCTGGGTACCGTCAATAACCTTATCGGCCTCAACCACACCCACACAAAAACCGGCTATGTCATAGTCGCCGTCGTGATACATGCCGGGCATTTCAGCCGTTTCGCCCCCGATAAGCGCACATCCTGCGAGTTCGCAGCCCTCGCCAATACCGGTTACCACTGACGCAGCAGTATCGACATCCAGTTTGCCCGTGGCGTAATAGTCGAGAAAGAACAAAGGCTCAGCGCCTTGTACAATCAAGTCATTCACACACATCGCTACCAGATCAATACCCACGCCGGTATGTTGATTTGCATCCATGGCCAGACGAAGTTTAGTGCCTACGCCATCGGTACCAGAGACCAGTAGCGGTCGCTTGTATTTCGCCGGGATTTCACACAGCGCACCAAAGCCGCCCAGTCCGCCTTTCACCTCAGGACGGTGCGTCCGCTTAGTGACTGATTTGATCCGATCGACTAACTGGTTACCGGCATCGATATCTACGCCGGCATCTTTGTAACTAAGGGAGGTTTTTTTGTCGCTCACGGTTAATGCCCTGATGCAGAAGGATGGAAAAATGCGAATTCTACCAGTAAGTGACTTTAAGTCCAACGTTGTGGACAGGCCCCGCTGTCCGGTGGTCAAAATATTGATGAAAACCGCCGCTAAATAGACCACAATAAGCGCAAGTAGAATTATTGCCCAAGATGCAAACTAACAAGGCCGGAATCTGTTGATGTTCACCCGAAAAGTTAAAGAAACAGCCCGTATCTGCCAAAGCAGAGCTATCCGCTGTGTACTGCTTGCCACCGCATTATGTTGTGTTTTCTCTATACCTGTAACGGCAAGTACCGTGATAGTCACTAATAAAGCCAAAGTACCGGTTTCTGATCAGAGTGTTTCATCGCGACGCGAAGCCCTTAAACAGGCCCTTGAGCAAGTACTGATAAAAATGAGCGGGTCAGCACAAACAATAACGCATCCGGCGGTAAAGCAGGCATTAAAGTCACCGGCCCGTTATCTGAGCGCTTATCAGTTCAGTTATGAAGATGGTCAGCAATTTTACGAAGGCGAATTCTCTCGTCAGGTGTTGGTAGAATTATTGCGGGATGCCTCTTTACCAGTGTGGGGCCAGCGACGTCCTGATACTTTGCTGTGGCTGGCGACCGAGGAAGGGGATGATAAATGGATCCTGCGGGAAGGGCAGCGTGGTGAGCTGGCAGCACAAATTAATAAGGACACCCGCCAGCGGGGCATTCCGATTACCTTGCCCCTGATGGATCTCACCGATAACAGCAATATATCGGTGTACGATGTGTGGGGGCATTTTAGCCGGGTGCTGAATCAGGCATCGGAGCGATACCGCCCGGATTTTATTATTGGTGCCAGACTTCATGAAAAGGCTGAAGCCAGCACACCGACGTTCTTAAGTACTGAAGAACAACTCGAGCAAGCCTTATCCCAGAGTAACTTAGCATTCTCCTATTCTAATGACGTTGACACCACACCAGCGCCCTCTGCATCTGCTACGGTTTCCAGCGATGCCAGAGAGCTGCTGCCAGACGGTCAGACAATGGGTTCAGCTACAGCATTGAGCGAGAGCGATAATACTAGCCAGAACGCAGCTAAACCTGCGTCAGCGCCTGTGCTACCAGCCCGGGTCGGCGAGGGGGATTTTGCTTTGGAATGGGTTCTGCTTGAAGGCAGTGATTCGCAATTTGGTACCGTGCGCGCTGCCAGCGCCAAAGCAGCCATTGCGGCTTTTATTGAAATTTACGGTGAATATCTCGGTCAGCGATTCGCTATTTCATTTGATGCGCAGGATGAAACACAGGGTACGACAGTATCAATTTCTGTAGCCAATCTTGATGGCCTTAACAAGTATGTTCATGCCCAGCGTTTTTTGACTGAGATGAGCGTAGTGAAACATGCAATGCTATCCAAACAGAGCGGTTCAGTGGCAGTGTTTGAGATAAAACTGGCCGGAACGGTGTCAGACTTTATCAACGCACTGTCAATGGATTCTCAACTGCAGCCCGTTCGGGATGCATTTGGAAGGCCGCTGGAAGGACATAACTTTTACTGGAACGAATAATCATGCAGTTGTCGTTGCCGGTATCGCTTCCTGCTGATGAAACCTTTGACAGTTTTGTAAGTGCGAACAACCGGCAGTTAGTCACGCTGCTTAGAGAAATAGGCAACCAGGCGCCTTACTGGCAGCGTATTCCCTCATTAACTGCGTTAGCTGCGCAGCCGCTGCCTCTGATAAACCTTTTCGGTGGCTCCGGGCAGGGTAAGAGTCACTTGCTGTATGCGACAGCCCATATGCTTAGTGCCCGGCAGGTTTCGCATATCTATCTGAATCTTCAACAGCACGCAGCTTTTAAGCCTTGCATATTGGATGGACTCGAGGCGCTGCATGTTATTGCGTTAGATAATATTCACGCTATTAGCAAAGCGCCGGCCTGGGAAGAGGCGTTGTTTGATTTAATTAATCGGGTTACGGAAAACCGTCAGACAGTTTTGTTGTTCAGTGCCCGTCAGCCTCCGCGGCGCATCCCGTTTAATTTACCGGATTTGCAATCAAGGTTACAGTGGGGTACCAGCTTTGCGGTTCATCAGCTTAACGACAATCAGCGCAAGCAGGCGTTGATTCTCAGATCGCGTCAAAAAGGCCTGCAGTTCTCCGATGCAGCAATTGCTTTTTTATTACATCACTACGATCGTAATCTCACAAACCTTATGCAAATGCTGGAGCGTTTAGATACTCGCTCTTTACAGGAACAAAGACGAATCTCGGTTGCCCTGATAAAACGCGAACTAAGTCGCAGCTAATGGTGGATCGCGGGCAACGGTAAATGGCGTTCGAAGACTGGCGACCGGGTTACACGTAACATTTTTTTCGGTTTCAATGCAGCATTTGGTGAATTTATTCCTATTGAAAGTGTGTCAAACCAGTTTTCGCCGGCAGGTAACATCAACGGCGAAGGCATAGCTGCCTGCGCCTGGCCTGCATTAATGTTCGGCAGAACGCTACTTACGACAAATGCTGCTCTGGGTTGTAGGTTTTGCTCATTGATGCGGTTGCGTTGCCCCCATGTAAGCAGCAGATTTTCTGCTGTTCCTGCCTGACCGCTGAAAATACCCACATCTGCATCAACGTTTAACCGATGTTGCATCATAAACCGTTCAAACAAGGTCGCGAAATCTTCCCGGGGCGTGTAGTAGGCGTACATTGATACTGCATCGTCCTGCTCAAACTCAGTAGCCACATCCTCAGCGGTATAATTTCTTTGTACCAGCGTGCTTTGTGCGCCACCATAGCTTACTCTGGCCAGTCCCAGTAAAATCTCAGAGTTCAGTGGATACTGTTCTGCCAGCGTGTCTGATATCTTGCTGTGGGTGTTAGCGTACCGCAAGGGTGAATCTGACAGCGCAAGTGTTGACCACACCGACAAGGGGAACACATCATTTGCGTGAGCCAGCTCATGGTAAAGTAGCCAGGTCAGTGCTGCTTCACGCTGCTTAGGCGTTCGAGATCTTCGCTCCGAACGGGGCAGACCGGGCTGTGGGTAATAATAGTCGCCTGCTTTGACGTAGCGCCAACTGGTTTGATATGACAGGTCGTCATCAAATTCAGTGCGATAATCTGGCTGCGTGTTGACGGTATCGCGTTGCTCCGGGGTAAGCCAAACGTTATCAGCATCAAGATAAATAGCGCCGGTAGCACTCCAGTAAAATGAAGGCCTTATATCATAGCTTATGACTATTGCGGTGGTGGCCCGTAATAACTTCAACATGTCCGGACCTGCTTCTGAATGTGTCAAAAATGCTTTAAATGCATCACCCATCCACTCGTGAGAGACTAACGTTCTGTCCATGACATCCGCGATGGTCGGGGCAGTGGTTTGCTGACCCAGCAAGGGTAGCCTGTTGAACAAACAGGACTGGCTTAGCGTCGGGGTATATATGCACGCCTGCAAAGCGTCCGACCATGGGCTTTGTGGTCGGTATGCTCGCATCTGCGTAGTTGGATAGATGCCGCTTGAAGGAAAATAACCATCATCAGCAATAGCGGTGTCGTTTACCACCACCCATACGTTGTCGGTAAGCGTGGTGGTATCTTCTAACGTAACATGGACAGTAAACGCCAACAGCGTGTCATTCTCCACTGACGGCGCCTGAAAAAAAACATCACTGGAAAGCGTAGCGCCTCTACGGGTGGTTAATTCAACGTCTGGACCCTGAGTTTGCTGCCATTCAATTTTCTGTGGCTTAAGCCCTTGATCAAGGTCAGTGCGTAGAGACACATTACCCAGCTCTACTGCCTGGTGGGTTAGTCGCGCGTTAACTGCTGATGCAGCGGTATTTGCAATCTCTAACGTGCCGCTGGCAGAAAGTGTCTCACCATTGCTGGTAGTGGCTGTAACACGATAAGAAATGGTGCCTGGTGCGTGCGCATCAAAACCTACTGCCTGAGTATGAGGCGCCAGTGGTTTGATATTGTCTGAAAATGTCCAGTTGACGTCACGAAGCCTACTGCGATCACTGGCTAAAACCACCAAACCTATGCTGTCACCGGCAGCGACGTGGGTATCGCCCACTACCTCAAGGACTATTGCTGATTGATCTGTCGCGCCGTTATCTGTCGAAGGCGGGGGCGCAGAACCGCTTTCGTCCTGGCCGCCGCAGGCACCTAAAAGGATAACCGGAGTAATTAATAGCGCTCGCAAAAGAATACTCATAGCCTTATTGCTTAAATCGTGATTTTTCTTGTTCCATTACCTGTTTAAGTTTAGGCAGGGATAACCCTAACTCTTTGCCGCGATGTCGGGCAAACAGGCTGCAGCCTACAAACATTGATGTGCTGAGCACAAGTTCAGTGATGGCAAACCAGCGCTCATGAGGAACGGCGTAGGCAACCGTTATCCCATGAATGATGTAGAACAAAGTAATGAAATTTGCCCAGGCGTGGGTATACGGCTTTGCTTTAAATATTCCTCGCATAGGCAACAGTAAGGGCACAATATAAAGCAGGAAAATGAACAGGAGAGAGTAAGGCTGGGGCTCGCGAAGTGTGGAGTGCCACAGCGCAACCCATAGCAACAACAGCAGATAACTGACCAGCGCCAGCCGCCGATAGCGCAACGTTTCGGGTTTCATCATTGGTTGTCTTCCAGTTTTAGCGTAATCCTGGCCAGTCGGAGTCCCTGAGCAATCGCCAGGGTTTTCTCATGGTCGCTCAACCCGCTGGACTGATGACCGCTGACGTGACTGGCGCCATAAGGGGTGCCGCCGGTGGTGGTGTCATGCAGAGCCGACTCGCTGTATGGCAGTCCGCAGTAAATCATACCCTGATGAAGTAGCGGAATTGCCATAGTCAGCAGGGTAGTTTCCTGACCCCCGTGCATGCTGGCACTAGAGGTGAAAACTGAAAAGGGCTTATCAATCAGCTGGCCTTTGAGCCATTCATCACTGGTGCTGTCTAAAAAATGTTTTAAAGGCGCTGCCATGTTACCAAAGCGAGTGGGGCTGCCTAGTGCCAGTGCTGCGCACTCATGAAGATCTTTTTTTGCAACAAACGGCGGCCCATCCTCAGGCACATGCTGAATCTCGGCAGACTGGTAATCCCGTAAGGGTGGCACAGTGCGAATTCGAGCCTGACAATGCCCTTTTTCGATACCCTTGGCAATATGACGAGCCAGTGCTTCTGTGCTTCCGTGACGGCTGTAGTAAAGTACCAGGATTTCAGTCATGATAATAATTCCAAAACCGATTCTGGAGGTCGTCCGAGCCTGGCATCGTTATCGGTAATGACCATCGGGCGCTCCATAAGTTTAGGATACTCAGCCATCGCACTAAGCCCTTGCTCTACGGTAACCTGGCCTTTTGTCAAACCGGCTGACCGAAATTCTGCTTCTTTCGGGCGCATCATCTGTTCTATATTATCAATGGGTAGTTTTTTAAACACATCAGACAATTCAGACGCGCTTAGCGGCGTTTTAAGATACTCGATAATCTGCGGTTCAATGCCGTTATCACGAAGAAGCTGTAGTGTCTGGCGGCTTTTTGAGCACCGCGGATTGTGCAATATCCGAATAATGGGCATTAGCGGGTCCATATAGTTGTCAGTTTGCTAGCCTGGCACCAGGTTTAAACTGTGGCCTGGCATTTATTAAACAAAGTGTTGAGATTAAGTATATGACTATGCAGGGCGACAAGAAAAACATCAAGCCGATAACCAGGTATAAAAACCTACTGTTCTTTACAGCAGGTTTATTGGCTCTGGTGGGTGGAGTATTGATCGGCCAGGATCAGCAAGGTGATGCGCCAGACTTCACTACTACCGCCGGTACGCAATATAACTGGCATGATTTAAAAGGCCAGTGGATTGTGCTTAACTATTTTGCGCCCTGGTGTGCACCTTGCCTGCGCGAAATGCCTGAGCTGAATCAATTTTCACAGTCACTGCCTGATAATACCCGGCTGTTTGTTATCAACTACGACCGTACCGGTGTAAACCAGGCTAATGCACTCAAAGAAAAATATAATATTAAGCCTGAAATGATTATCTCAGATAGCGTATCACTGCTACCTGTAAAAACACCACCAGCCTTGCCAGCTACCTACATTATCGGCCCGCAAGGTACCCTTGCCAAAACTATTATGGGCGAAATTACCGAACAAGAACTGAATGAGATTCTCAGCGATCTACAATCATAGCCGTTTTATACGTTCTTCATCTTCACGCAGTTGTCTTATTCTGGCCCGAATTTTCTGTTTCTCAAGATGGCTTTCGCCGGTGTAGTTATAGGCAAATTGCAATTCATCAATGGCCCGCTGATAAGCCCCGTTTAGTGCAAAAACTTCCGCTTTACTCTGATGCATGTCTTTGCGGTCCTGCGCGCGCTTGTAGGCTTCAGTCAGAAGCTGATAGGCAACTTCATAGTCTTCATTAACCAGAATGAAATCTTTAAGAATTAAAATAGCACGCTTGTACTGACCAGCTTCAATCAGCGCGTTTGCCTGATTGAGTGCTAACACCTGATTACGGGGAGTGCGTTCCAGATGAGGCTGGAGGCGTTCGATTGCCTCATCGAATTTTTCCTCAGCTAATGAAATATCTGTGGCCGCATCCAGGTAAAACAGGTTCTCCCCATGCTCAGCGAGCAATGACTCAATAATGGGCCGTGCCTTTTGTGGCTTATTATTACGCAAATACGCCAGTGCCAGGCCGTACCGTCCGGCTTCAGCCATAGGATAATCGTTCTTCTCAACCGCCGCCTCAAAATATTCCAGACTGAATTTTTCGTCCAGCGTGTAGCGAGCCATCACACGCGCCCGAGCCAGGTGAAATGCGAGCCGTTTAGGTATTCGGACCTGTTCATAATTTGCAGCCCGAGCTCTGGCATCGGCAATACGCGATTCGGTAAGAGGGTGGGAAAGCAATCGTGCCGGTGGCATAGAAACAAGCCGATATTGTTCATTTAACGTGGAGAAAAAACCGGCGGCACCGTTAGGATCAAAGCCAGCTCTGGCAAGCATTGTGATGCCGATGCGGTCGGCCTCTTCCTCGTTAGAGCGGGTATAGTCAATCTGCATTTGCGCAGAGGCTGCCTGCGAACTGGCCAGTGCGGCCATTCCGGCTTCCGGGCTGGCTAATGCCAGAAGCAACCCGCCTACCATTGAAGCCAGCGCAAGTGGTGCAGAGCGTTGCTGCGCCTGCATTTTTCTGGCCAGATGCCGCTGTGTGACGTGGGCGACTTCGTGGGCAAGCACAGAAGCGAGTTCGCTTTCTGACTTTGCATTATGGATAAGGCCAGTATGTACACCAATATGCCCACCAAAAAAGGCAAAGGCATTAATAGCACTGTTATTAACCCAGAAAAAGCGGAACGGGAACTTCGCACTGTCTGCATGAATAACCAGACGATTACCAAGGTCCTGAAGATACTCATCCAGAACCGGGTCCATGACGAGGGGAGCCTGGCCGCGGATCTGGCGCATCATTACATCGCCCAGAATTTCTTCTTTGTCCAGAGAGAGCGCATTGGAGGCTACTACGCCAATTTCCGGCAACGCATTTTTATTCTTGTAGCTGATATCCTGTGCCACTGCAGACAGACTCAGGGCCCCAAATAGCAGGCCTGTCCGGATGATATTTTTCACTAATGCTCTCATTACGCCCTTACATAGAGTACCGACCAGTGATTAATGTCTTAGAGCCGATCGGTCTGGATAGAGTTTCATTTTTCTTGGACTTTTCGGTATTTTGCCGTACCGGTTTACGATTTACTACTATAACCGGTAACACAAAGGTATTAAATCGTGGCAAACCGTTGCTTGTCCTGAATTTATCGCCGCCCCGGAATTTGGCAGTTGCTCTCGTTTGAGCCTTCACCTATGATGCCTGCTTTAACCGATTATACGTGAGATTGTTACATGAGTTTGATTAGCGTCTTCGGACGTTGGTACCGCCGTAAGTTCTCCGATCCTGACGCAGCTATGCTGCTCATTCTCATTATCCTGACCACCGCGGCACTGCTGTTGTGGGGCGGGCTAATCATGCCGGTGCTGGTGGCAGCGGTTATCGCCTATTTGCTCGACTGGCCAGTCAGCAGGATGGTCCGTATTGGCTTGAGTCGCACCATATCCAGCGTGTTTGTTTTATTAGGTTTTTTGATGGTCAGTGTACTGTTGCTCATTGGTCTGATGCCGGTAATATCCCGGCAAAGTATTAATTTGATCCAGGAAACTCCCCTTATCTGGCAAAAAGCACAGGATTGGGTGTTAACCTTACCGGAAAAGTACCCTGATTACGTTCAGGTTTACCAGATTCATCAAATGATGGAAGGGCTCAACGATAAGTTAGTGGAAGTCGGCGAGCAGCTTATTTCAGCTTCGGTCAGTTCCCTGGGTGACGTTGCAGCATTGTTGGTTTATCTCGTCTTAGTACCTTTAATGGTTTTTTTCATGCTCAAAGATAAGATGTTTTTTATCAATAGTATTTCATCGGTGCTGCCCAAAGAACGACGTCTGATTACGCAGGTCGGGCAGGAAATGAACACCCAGATAGCAAACTACATTCGTGGCAAAGTTATTGAGATTGTTATAGTCGGTGCCGTGTCATGTATCACATTTGTGGTGATGGATCTGCGTTATGCCATTCTACTGGGCGTGCTGGTGGGTCTGTCGGTACTAATACCCTATATCGGCGCTGCCGTGGTTACCATTCCGGTGGGGGTAGTGGCGATGTTTCAGTGGGGGATAACGCCGGAGTTTTGGTATCTGATGATTGCATACAGTATTATTCAGGCTCTGGATGGTAACTTATTGGTACCCTTGCTGTTTTCCGAAGCGGTAAGCCTGCATCCGTTGTACATTATTGTTGCGGTACTTTTCTTTGGCGGTCTGTGGGGGTTCTGGGGCGTCTTTTTTGCCATCCCGCTCGCCACGCTGGTTAAGGCTCTGATAACCGCCTGGAGCAGCAATCCACCCGCCCAACAGCATCCCGCCTAAATATAATGCCGGCAACATCAGGTGCCGGGATATATATTGATTGCGACTACCGATGTGCGCGCTGCTTAAGATTATTGAGGATATCAGTGTGACCATCCGTCATCATCACAGCCCGTTACTCGATAGTATTGAAAAGCACGGCTAAATTCTGAGGGGCCAAAAAAAGACGCTTCCAAGTGGTTGGAAGCGCCACACTTTTTATTTATTCAGATAGTCCAGCACCACATTGTGATGCTCTTTGGTTTTAAACTTATCAAACACATGTTCAATGGTACCGTTTTCATCAACCATAAAGCTGGTCCGATGGATACCATCATACTCTTTACCCATGAATTTTTTTGGCCCCCAAACACCAAACTGTGTTGCAACCTCATGGTCTTCGTCAGAGAGCAACGTAAAATTCAGATTTTCTTTTTCAACAAATTTGGGTAAGCGTTTTACCGGGTCAGGGCTTATTCCCAGCACAACAACATTATGTTCATCCAGTGATGATTTTGAATCTCGCAGGCATTGCGCCTGTGTTGTGCAGCCTGGGGTCATAGCTTTAGGGTAAAAATAAACGAGCACTTTTTTACCCTGTAAGGAGGCCAGCGAAACTGCCTCACCATTTTGATCCTGCAATGTAAATTGGGGGGCTTTTTCACCAGCCTGTAGCATTGTCATATGACTCCTTATTGGATTTATCAACCACTTTGCCTGTTAACGATAAAGAATCAAATAAGGCCATTACATCAGATTGCAAGCGTTCAAAATCGACATCAGTGGATGCATTGACCACAAATTTACAACGCATGATCTGCTGGCCAGTGGTTTCATCAACGCTCACACGCTGCCTGAAAGCACTGATTGACAACTGTCTCTGGGCAAAAAAACCAGTAACATTTTTTATCTGACCTTCAGCGTCAGTTCCGGTAAATTCAACATCAAATAAATGCTCAAGATTCTGCTTTTCGTGGTGACTGGTGCGTTTCATCATGGATAGCAAATCGAGGCGCTGACACAAAGGGGGGAGCAGACACTCTGTTTTTGTAATAGCGGTATGATCGCCTTCCAGAATCATAGTCAGGGAGAACTCCTTCCCGTAAATGGCCTGGCGGCTATCCAGAATATTACAGCGGGTCTCACTTACCAGCGAGGAAATCTCACTTAAAATGCCGCTACGGTCGGTACCCAGAATGGTGACAATAAGTTGCTGCTTCATAGATGGTATGCATTATTTTCTATGGGATGATGTTAGCACAGAGGTTTTTTATCTGACCAGTACTACTGCTCAGATAAATAGTCTAAATAAACCCTTTGCCGCGCTTGTTTTTAGCAGGGTGAATATTTAACATGTGCGCTCACCAAAAGCGGAGACACTATGTTTAAAGGCAGTTATGTTGCACTAATTACGCCGATGCATGATAACGGCAAGGTTGACTACCCGGCACTGGAACGTCTAATCGAATTTCATATCGATCAGGGTACCCATGGTATTGTTGCGGTCGGTACAACCGGAGAATCGCCCACGCTGCCTTTTGACGAACACGTCGAAGTAGTCCGCCAGACCGTTAAAATGGTGGATAAAAAGATACCTGTAATGGCCGGCGCTGGTGCTAACTCAACCGCAGAGGCCATCTTTCTGAGCGAGCAAATGGCCCAGGTTGGCGTAGACGGTTTTCTTAGTGTGGTACCGTATTACAATAAACCCAAACAAGCAGGCATGGTAGCTCACTTTACAGCTATTGCCGATGCCACCGACGTGCCGGTTGTGTTGTACAATGTGCCTGGCAGGACGGTTGCTGATATGCAGGCCGGGACGGTGGCAGAATTATCCCGGCATAAAAATATCGTTGGGATTAAAGATGCCACTGGTGATATTGACCGACTGAAACAAATGCAGGCATTGACGGATGAAAACTTTGTTTTTCTAAGTGGTGATGACGCCACCAGTTGTGAGTTTTTGTGTCAGGGTGGTCACGGCGTGATTTCTGTTACCGCCAACATCGTACCTAAAGCCATCGCAGACATGTGTCAGGCTGCTTTGGACGGTGACCATCTGCGTTGTCGCGAAATCGATAAGCCTATTAATGAGCTTCACACGGCGTTGTTTGTTGAGCCTAACCCGGTGCTTCCCAAATGGGCATTATATAAAATGGGACTTATCGAGAGTCCTAATTTACGTTTGCCGATGGTTTTACCGGAACTTGCTAACCAAAAACATATCGAACAACTATTAAAACAACACGCCCTGTTAAAAGGTTAAAAAGGAATATCAATGAATAGATCCCTGGCTTTGGTAAGTGGTCTTGTTGTGCTGTCTCTTACCGGATGTTCAAGCCAACTGGAAAAAACAACTGCAACGGGTAGTTATAAATATTTAAAAGCTGAACAAAAAGAAAAACTAAAAGTACCGGAAAGTCTGGAAACACCCGATTTCTCCAGTGAATATGAGCTGCCCGAGCTTAGCGATGATGCTAATAAAGGTTTGGTTGGTCGTGATTTACGCATCATTTCACCTGCGTTGGTACATCCACTGGTAACCGGTTCACATATTCAGGAAGGGACAGAGGGCGCTGTGGTTACCTTTGACCAAGTGGATGATCGTCAACCTCTTCGTGAAGCTATCTGGGATGCTGTAAAAAGCTTTCTTGAAAAACAGGAAGTGGGGATCAGCCAGTTCAATGACGCCGAAAATGTGCTGGTTACAGACTGGTTTGTATTGACCGAGGAAGTAGAAGACGAAGACAGCCCCTGGTACGCGTGGTCATCAGATATTGATGCAGAAAGAAAACGTCGTTTTAAATTTCTGCTGGATGTGAAGCCCCACGGTCGTACCGCGTCTTTGCGAACTGAGCTGGTAGAGTTTCAGGAGCAACGCGGTAGCAACACCGTGGAAAATATTAGTGAATTTGCCCGTCATCGTGAAGAAGTTGAGATACTTAACGAAGTGATCTCTCATTACGAATATCAGATCCAGCTGGACAACACCCGCCGCATAGCTGAAATTCGTCAGGGGTTAGAGACTGAGATGGGTTTCAATAACAGTGGTGAGCCTGCGATTCTGGTCAAAGGCAAGTATGACGTTGTGTGGCCCCGCATGCTTCTGGTTCTTCGTAAACTGGGCTTTGATGTGAAAGATTTAGACAAATCCACCGGATTATTATTTGTCACATTTAATGGTAATGATGAGGGCTGGTGGAGTAACTTATTCGCCGGTGATAATGATCTTCTGGACGAAGCCGATTACAGACTGCTTATCGCACCGAAAGGTAACGATACGGTGGTGACCTTTATGGACAATGAAAGCCAGCCTTTTGATGCCAGGCAAGTGACTGATATATTTGACCCGTTCTCCGAGGTTATGACCCAAGATAATCTGGACATTTAAGATTGAGACACAAGATGGAAAAGCGCGAAGAACTTTATCGTGGTAAAGCTAAGACCGTATTTTTAACTGATGATGCAGATAAGCTCATTCTTCATTTCAGAAACGATACATCGGCCTTTGATGGCGAGAAAATCGAGCAACTCGATCGCAAGGGTGAGGTAAACAATAAGTTTAATCATTTTATAATGAGTAAGCTTGAGGAAGCGGGCATTGACACGCAGGTTGAATCCTTACTCTCTGACAATGATTCGCTGGTTAAAAAGCTTGATATGATACCGGTTGAATGTGTAGTGCGAAACGTAGCAGCAGGTTCATTGGTCAAGCGACTGGGTGTGGAAGAAGGGACTGTTCTCAATCCACCGGTGTTTGAGTTTTTTCTTAAAAATGATGCCTTGCATGACCCAATGATCAATGATTACCATATCATGTCATTTGGCTGGGCAACAGAAGGGCAGGTTGAGCAAATGAAGGCGCTGACCTTCAAGGTCAATGAAGTATTAAGCGGGTTGTTTGATGAAGGTGGCATGATGCTGGTGGATTACAAACTTGAATTCGGCGTCGATAGCCAGGGCCGAATTGTATTGGGTGATGAGTTTACGCCTGACGGTTGTCGCTTATGGGACAAGGCGACCCGCAATAAAATGGATAAAGATCGTTTTCGTCAGGGGCTTGGCTCAGTGGTAGAAACTTACATTGAAGTCGCAAAACGATTAGGGCTTGAGCTTTAGTTCGTTGTAATAAATTACAGGGGAACAAAAGTTCCCCTTTTTTAGTGGAAGCAAATACCTGTGGTGATCTCTGCTAGTTTCCGCGTGAGTGCATTTACCACCATTGCAATGCTGGCCTTTGCTGCTAACTCACTGTTGTGCCGTATGGCACTGACAACAACCTCCATCTCACCGGCAACTTTCACCTCAGTACGCTTAGCCAGCGGTGCGGTATTCCTGTTTTTTCTCACCAGGTTTTTTTCCCGTTCGGGCAGTCTCCAGGGTAGCTGGAGTGGTGCTTTATTACTATTTACTTATGCTGCGGGCTTTTCTTTTGCTTATATTGGCATGAATACCGGTACAGGTGCATTACTGCTGTTTGGGGCTGTTCAGCTAACTATGCTGACTTACGGCCTGTTGCGCGGGGAGCGTTTTTTACTTCTGCAGTGGGCGGGATTCGTATTAGCATTAAGCGGTTTACTCATTCTGTTACTGCCCGGGGCGAAAGCGCCAGCGGTGTTACCGGCTTTTTTAATGATTATAGCAGGCGTTGCCTGGGGCCTTTATTCACTAAAAGGTAAATCCGCCAGACAACCATTGTTAATGACGTCCGGTAACTTTGTTCGGGCCTTGCCGTTTCTGATTTTTCTCTTACCCTTTGATATGACGGATTTCGACTCTTTTGCTGGTGTGCTTTATGCAGTTAGTTCCGGGGCGCTCGCCTCAGGAGCCGGCTATGCAGTTTGGTATAAAGTACTACCGCAACTTAGTGCATCTATGGCTGCCACATTGCAGCTTAGTGTGCCTGTCATTGCAATGCTTCTGGGATGGGCAGTGCTTAGTGAGGCGATCACACTAAAGATGATCATTGCGGCAGTCGCAACATTAGGCGGGGTAGGATTGGTTATCCATTATCGCGCCCGATAAACTCAGCGGGCCAAATTTATTATCGGGGAATATCGATCTTAAGCGGTGAACGGGGAATACAGCAGCACGGAAGAATTTCATCATCATCGATAAAGGCTAACGGATCGGTGGTGTAAGTAACACTTCCACATAGCAGTTTAGTCCGACATGCACCACAAAAACCTTCTCTGCAGTGATAGTGAACGTCTATATTTTGCCGTTCAATGGACTCAAGCAATGTTTTATCTGTAGACGCTGTGACAGATCCCACATCGACGATGTCGATGTGGAACGTCTCATCAGGTACCGACATGTACAAACAAATTATAGTTCAAAGTCTGCAAAATCGTCTTCGCTAACACTTGAGTCAATTTGTCCGACCAGATATGAGCTGATTTCTGCCTCCTGCGGAGCTACCTGAACATTGTCCGAGTTAAGATAATTATTCATCCAGGGCAGGGGGTTGCTTTTTACATCGAAGGGCGTGTCCAGACCAATCGCTGACATACGTTGGTTGGCGATATACTCTACATATTCACACAAGATTTGCTTATTAAGCCCGATCATTGAGCCATCTTTAAACAGATAATCCGCCCATTCTTTTTCCTGCTCCACCGCACACATGAAAATTTCCCGTGCTTCTTCCTTACATTCTTCAGCAATTTCAGCCATTTCCGGGTCATCTTTACCCTTGGCCCAGAGGTTAAGAATGTGCTGCGTTGATGTGAGGTGCAGGTTTTCATCGCGTGCAATCAGTCTAATTATCTTTGAATTGCCTTCCATCAGCTTGCGTTCTGCAAATGCAAAGGTGCAGGCAAACGACACATAAAACCGTATAGCTTCTAGTGCGTTAACTGAGTTCATACACAAATACAGTTTCTTTTTCAGCTCACGCTGACTAATAACATGTGTTTCGCCGTTAACGGTATGGGTACCTTCTCCCTGCGTCTGCCAGAGCTGAGTGGCAAATATCAGATCATCATAGTAACGAGATATATCCGATGCCCGGCGCTTAATTTCCTCATTGGCAACAATATCATCAAAGATATCACTGGGGTCAGAGAAGAGATTACGCAGAATATGGGTATAGGAGCGGGAATGAATAGTCTCGAAAAATGACCAGGTTTCGACCCATGTTTCCAGTTCAGGTAGAGAAATAATAGGCAGAAACGCAATGTTGGGGCTGCGGCCCTGCACTGAGTCCAGCAATGTTTGATATTTCAGGTTAGAAATAAAGATATGTTTTTCTGGATCAGTAAGCTTTTGAAAATCCACACGGTCACGAGTAACGTCGACTTCTTCAGGGCGCCAGAAAAAGCTGATTTGTTTCTCGATGAGCTTTTCAAAGATAGAGTGTCTTTGTTGATCGTAACGCGCCACATTCACTGGCATACCGAAAAACATTGGTTCGGCAAGAGTGTTAACGCTTTGCTGATTAAAAGTGGTGTATTTCATAAGTCCCGGTTACCTGATTCTGTATTAAAAGCGTTGGGAAAATGCAAAGGCGCGCTATATTTTGCACGCGCCGCCTGCACAATCATCGTCTTCAGCCATTACGGCTTCCTGGGCCTGAGGCTTTTGCTGTTGGGCTTTGGCATCTATAGAGCTGGCATCGGACGCACCATCACGGGTGTTGTGATAATAAAGCGTCTTCACTCCGAGCTTATAGGCAGTAAGCAAATCTTTCAGCAACAGCTTCATTGGTACCTTGCCACTTTCGTATTTACCTGGATCATAGTTGGTATTGGCAGAGATAGTCTGATCGATGAACTTTTGCATGATACCGACCAGCTGCAGATAACCATCGTTGGTCGGAATATCCCACAACAATTCATATTTTTCTTTAAGGGTTTCGTACTCCGGCACCACCTGCTTCAGTATTCCATCCTTACTGGATTTAATGCTGATATGCCCCCGTGGCGGCTCAATACCATTGGTAGCATTGGAAATTTGTGACGAGGTTTCCGACGGCATCAACGCAGAAAGGGTGGAGTTACGCAAACCGTGGGTTTTAATATCTTCACGAAGCGAATCCCAGTCCATGTGCATGGGTTCGTTACAGACCGCATCAAGATCCTTTTTGTATGAATCAATGGGCATAATGCCCTGAGCATAGGTGGTTTCGTTAAACTTCGGACATGCGCCTTTTTCTTTTGCCAGGGTATTTGACGCTCTAAGCAGATGATACTGCATGGCTTCAAAGGTGCGATGAACCAAACCATTGGCACTGTGATCTGAATACTTAACACCATTTTTGGCCAGGAAGTAGGCAAAGTTAATTACCCCCACACCCAGTGTTCGGCGGTTCATGGTGGCGTTGTAAGCTGCCGGAACAGGATAATCCTGATAATCGAGCAGGCTATCCAGTGCGCGCACCGCTAAATCGGCAAGCTCACCAAATTCGTCCACAGACTCGATAGCGCCCAGGTTAAATGCAGACAGAGTACAAAGAGCAATCTCACCATTTTCATCATTAACATGCTGCAAGGGTTTGGTTGGAAGGGCAATTTCCAGACACAGATTACTCTGGCGAACCGGGGCCACTTTGGGATCAAACGGGCTGTGGGTATTACAGTGGTCAACATTCTGCAAATAAATGCGGCCAGTGGAAGCACGTTCCTGCATGAACAGGCTGAAAAGTTCCATGGCTTTTATTTGTTTTTTACGAATTGATTCATCGTTTTCATATTTAACGTAAAGCGCTTCGAACTTATCCTGGTCAGCAAAAAACGCATCATAAAGGCCAGGGACATCAGAAGGGCTGAACAGCGTGATATAACCATCTTTCATCATGCGCTGATACATTAACTTATTAAACTGTACCCCATAATCAAGGTGTCTGACCCGGTTTTCTTCCACACCACGATTGTTCTTAAGTACCAGTAATGATTCTACTTCCATATGCCACAACGGGTAGAACAGGGTCGCTGCGCCACCGCGAACGCCGCCTTGCGAACAGCTTTTTACAGCAGTCTGGAAATATTTATAGAAAGGAATACACCCGGTGTGGAAAGCTTCGCCGCCACGAATTGGGCTACCCAAAGCACGGATGCGCCCGGCATTAACGCCAATCCCGGCACGCTGACTGACATACTTGACGATAGCAGATGCAGTGGCATTGATTGAATCCAGGCTATCGCCGGTTTCTATCAATACACAGGAGCTAAACTGACGGGTAGGGGTGCGCACACCAGACATAATAGGAGTAGGCAGTGAAAGTTTGAAGGTTGATGTCGCATTATAAAAACGGCGAACATAGTCCAGCCTGGTAGCTTTTGGGTAATCAGCGAAAAGACAAGCTGCGACCAGTATATAAAGAAACTGAGCGCTTTCGTAGATATCACCATTAACGCGATTTTGAACCAGATATTTACCTTCCAGCTGTTTAACCGCGGCGTAACTGAAGTTCATGTCCCGCCAATGATCAATAAAGCTATCCATCTCAGCGAATTCTTCAGGGGTGTAATCTTCAAGCAAATGCGTATCGTACTTGCCTGCATCCACCATTTTTGCAACGTGATCATACAAGGCTGGCGGCTCAAATTGTCCATATGCCTTCTTACGCAGATGGAAAATTGCGAGTCTTGCCGCAAGATACTGATAATCCGGCGCTTCAGTAGAAATTAAATCGGCTGCCGATTTAATCAGCGTCTCATGAATTTCACTGGTCTTAATACCATTATAAAATTGGATGTGCGCCTTGATCTCAACCTGAGAGACAGAAACATTGTTTAATCCTTCAGCTGCCCAGGTGATAACTTTGTGAATCTTTTCCAAGTCAATGGGCTCTTTTTCACCGTGGCGTTTGGTGACAAGTAAATCGTTATTCATTAGTACTGGCCGTTTGTTGTCTGTTAGCACTTTGTGCGTGGGCAAAGCCCGTGAGTTTGAGTTTTTAATTGTTCACGCAGATGCTTTAAAGGTATTGCCACCTTAAGAGCACATTCACATCCTTAGTCTCTGCAAACATTGTCGGTTATCGGGACAGATGATCCCGGACGAGACTTGGCAGAGCCAGGATTGAGATTAAGCACAAGATAGTGAGGTTTAAGGTCTATTGCAACCCAATATCTGGTGCTTAAACCAGCGATCAAAACACTAACATTTAGATGTTAGTGATAACTAACCTAGCAAGATGACACAAGCGTCATTTATCCAGAATGCAAGCTGTTTTCATCGAAAAAACTGTTAAGCAAATTTATTATTCTTTTTTTGTTTTAGTTTATAATTTGTGGACATATAGTGCCTTTCAAAAACACAAAGCACAATATCTTGTGTTTTATCCTAAGGTGGTATGAATCATATAATTGACATCTATGTTCTTATTTGACAGGTAAAATCGCTGGGTCAGCGGGTTCATATGTAATCCGGTGGCGTGGGAGGTTGTCAACCCTGCCTGATCGGTCATTGACATCAGCTCAGAAGGGCGGATAAAGCGACTGTACTGATGCGTACCTTTTGGTACCAGATTCAAAATATACTCTGCACCTACAATGCCCATTAAATACGATTTGGGATTTCTGTTCAGCGTAGAAAAAAACACATGCCCGTCTGGCTTGACCAGGTTTGCACATGCCTGAACAATTGAAGCTGGGTCCGGGACATGTTCAAGCATTTCCATACAGGTCACAACATCAAATTTGCCGGCATGCTCGGTGGCATAGTGTTCAGCCGTTACACAGTGATAATCTACGTGAATGCCAGACTCAAGTCCATGCAGTCTGGCCACTTCCAGCGAGGCTTCCGCCATATCAATGCCGGTAACCTGTGCGCCCATCCTGGCCATAGATTCTGCCAGAATGCCGCCACCGCAACCGATATCTAACACGTGTTTATCAAACAGGCCATGCGCATGACCGGCAATAAAATCAAGCCGTAGCGGATTAATCATATGCAGCGGTTTAAATTCGCCTTCTGTGTCCCACCAACGTGAGGCAAGCTCACCAAATTTAGAAATTTCCTGTTCATCCACGTTCGACATCGGTAAGTCCTTCTCGGCAATGAGGGGCTATAACATAGCGCAAAATCACATTAATGTGCATTGTTTCGTGCCACTGGCTGGCGTGTATGGACGAAAAATCACCGCTTAACATCCTGCTTGAGTTTTGGGATGATTAACCGCTACATTATTTGTCCGGGCGGTGGTACACTCAGGGATTGTTCTATCGCCTCAATAATAAGAATGTGCGCGTTCAGCCTTCTGCTGAATCTGGGGCATATTTAAATCGCGCACAGCAAACCTAAGTTAAGGGAAAAAGCAGTTTATGACTGATAACGCTAAAGAAATTCTCCCCGTCAATATAGAAGAGGAGCTTAAGACTTCTTATCTCGACTATGCGATGAGCGTTATTGTAGGCCGTGCACTTCCGGATGTGCGAGACGGCCTGAAGCCTGTTCACCGTCGCGTATTATTTGCGATGAACGAGCTGAAAAACGATTTCAACAAGCCATATAAAAAGTCAGCCCGCGTGGTCGGCGATGTTATTGGTAAGTATCACCCGCATGGTGACTCCGCCGTTTACGACACCATTGTTCGGATGGCGCAGTCTTTTTCACTGCGGTACATGCTGGTAGACGGTCAGGGTAACTTCGGTTCGGTCGATGGAGACTCTGCAGCGGCCATGCGTTATACCGAAGTTCGCATGGCGAAAATTGCCCATGAACTGCTCGCCGATCTGGACAAGGAAACCGTCGATTTTGTGCCGAACTACGATGGCACTGAATTTATACCTGAAGTGCTACCTACTAAAGTGCCGAACCTGCTGGTGAACGGTTCTTCCGGGATAGCTGTTGGTATGGCGACTAATATCCCACCGCATAATCTCAATGAAGTTATCAATGGTTGCATAGCATTAATTGAAGATCCTGACATCTCCATTGATGATTTAATGCAGCATATCCCGGGTCCAGATTTCCCCACGGCTGCCCAGATAAGTGGTCGCAAGGGTATCGAAGAGGCTTATCGTACCGGCCGGGGTAAAATATATCTGCGAGCTAAAGCGGATATAGAGACGGAAGATAACGGCAAAGAGACGATTGTCGTTAACGAAATTCCTTATCAGGTGAATAAAGCCCGGCTTATCGAAAAGATAGCTGAACTGGTAAAAGAGAAGCGGATTGAAGGCATTTCTGCTCTGCGCGATGAGTCTGATAAAGACGGAATGCGCATTGTAATCGAAGTCAAGCGTAATGAATCAGCCGAAGTATTGCTGAACCATCTGTATGCTAATACCCAGTTGCAAACGGTATTCGGCATCAATATGGTAGCGCTGGATAACAACCAGCCGAAAGTATTCAATCTTAAAGAAGTGCTGGAATGCTTTATTCTGCATCGTCGGGAAGTCGTTACCCGCCGTACTGTCTTTGAACTGCGAAAAGCCCGTGACCGCGCGCACATTTTGGAAGGTCTGGCTATTGCGTTAGCCAACATCGATCCGATTATCGAGCTCATTAAAGCATCCCCCAGTCCGGCGGAGGCCAAACAGGCCCTAGTCGCGCAGGGCTGGCGACTTGGTGATGTGTCGGAAATGCTTGATCGCGCAGGTGATGATGCTGCCCGCCCTGATTGGTTGGCACCCGAATTTGGCATTCGTGATGATAAATACTTCCTAACCGAACAACAGGCGCAGGCTATTCTGGATTTGCGACTGCACAAGCTTACCGGTCTGGAACACGAAAAGATTTTAGGTGAGTATAAAGAGCTGCTGGATCAAATTGCCGAGTTGCTTTATATCCTGCGCTCACCAGAGCGTCTGATGGAAGTCATTCGTGAAGAGCTTGAAAAGGTGCGTGACGAATTCGGTGATGCCCGTCGTACTGAAATTACCGCTGCCAGCCATGATATCGATATAGAAGATCTTATCGAACGAGAAGAAGTGGTGGTTACCTTATCCCGCGAAGGCTATGTGAAATATCAGAAGCTGTCAGATTACGAATCACAGCGTCGCGGGGGCAAAGGTAAATCAGCCACGAAGATGAAAGATGAAGATATCATCGAGCGATTACTGGTTGCCAATACCCACGACCACATATTGTGTTTCTCAACGCGTGGACGGTTATACTGGTTAAAAGTGTATCAGCTGCCGTTTGCCAGCCGTAATGCCCGGGGCCGCCCAATAGTTAACATATTACCGTTGGAAGCAGACGAGCGTATCACTGCAATTTTGCCAATTAAGGAATTTGAAGAGGGCAAATTTGTGCTGATGGCTACGGCTAACGGCACGGTGAAAAAGACAGATCTGAGTCTTTATTCACGCCCTCGCTCAAGCGGTATTATTGCAGTTAACCTCAATGAGGGTGACGAGCTGATTGGCGTTGCTATCACTCATGGTGACGATGACATTATGCTGTTCAGTGATGAAGGTAAGGTCGTAAGGTTTAATGAGAAACTACGTGACTCAGAAACGGGCGACGTGAAACGTGATCCAGAAACAGGTGAAGAACTTCTGGCGCTGCGTCCGATGGGCCGAACTGCGACTGGAGTTCGTGGGATCAGACTTCAGGAAGGCCAGCGTGTGGTGTCGCTTATTGTTCCGCGTGGTGAGGGAGCCATCCTAACTGCCACTGAAAATGGGTTTGGCAAGCGAACGCCATTAGCTGACTACCCGGCAAAAAGCAGGGCAACCCAGGGCGTTGTTTCAATCAAGGTATCTGAACGCAACGGTAAAGTTGTCGGCGCCGTGCAGGTTGATGATTCGGACGAAATCATGCTAATCAGCAATCAGGGTACGTTGGTAAGAACCCGGGTTGAGGAAGTCTCGGTTGTGAGCAGAAACACTCAGGGGGTACGTCTGATCCGTACAGCAGAAAGTGAATCTGTTGTCGGCTTGCAACGGATTGAAGAAGTCGAAGATAAAATAGTACTGGATGAAAACGGTGAGGTTGTGGCAGTGGAAACCGCCGAAGACGCGCCTTTGTCAAACAGTGATGAGAAGCCATCGACAGAAGAGTAACCTCATGCACTGCTGGTACGGAGTGCATGAATCATTCTTTTAATTAACAAGCGGCTTCGTGCCGCTTGTTTTGTTTACAGGTATTAATAATCAATGAATCGGGTGTTTAATTTTAGTGCCGGTCCGGCCATGCTACCACCGTCAGTTATGCAACGTGCTCAGCAAGAGTTTACCAACTGGCGCAACGGCGGCGCGTCAGTGATGGAAATCAGTCACCGCGGTGCTGACTTTGTCGAAATGGCGCAAAAATCAGAGCAGGATTTGCGTGATCTCATGGACATCCCTGATGATTATAAGGTGCTGTTCATGCAGGGGGGAGGTCGTGGTCAGTTTGCGGCAGTACCCCTGAATATCTCTGCTGCGACGGACACATCTTTGCACATGGTAACCGGTTCATGGTCGAAAGGGGCGGTGAGCGAGGCTGACAAATTTAACCATGCCGAGATCCTCAGTGAAATTTCTCAGCGCGATGGCAAGGCCTTTGTAGAAAAACCTGACGCCTCCGCCATTCCCCAGGACGCCGCATATTTACATTTTTGCCCTAATGAAACGGTTGATGGCGTGGCGTTTGACTGGTTGCCGGATGCCGGTAAGGTGCCGTTGGTGGCGGACATGTCCTCATGCATTTTATCGCAACCTCTGGAAGTAAGCCGTTACGGTATTATTTACGCAGGCGCACAGAAAAATATAGGGCCTTCAGGGCTTGCTGTGGTTATTGTTCACGAATCGTTGCTGGGCAGACCGCAAAGCGTCACACCATCATTTATGGATTACACCCAGACAGCCGACAACAATTCTATGTACAACACCCCCCCTACCTTTTCCTGGTATCTGGCGGGGCTTGTGTTTGAGTGGCTCAAAGAGGAGGGGGGGATAACCGCCATAGCCCGCCGTAACGACCATAAGGCGAACATGTTGTACGACGCCATCGACAGTACAGACTTTTATCGCTCTCAGGTGCATCCGGATTGCCGTTCTAAAATGAACGTTCCCTTTCAATTAGCAAACCCTGACCTTGATAAAACATTCCTCAGACTGGCCGATGAAGCTGGCCTGAAAGCACTTAAAGGCCATCGGTTTGTTGGTGGTATGCGCGCTAGTATCTACAATGCTATGCCAGTAGAGGGCGTTCAGGCGCTGGTTGATTTTATGACTGACTTCGAACGACAGTATGGGTGAAATGATGAAACAGTTAACGTTAAATCCCGTTTCCGCTGTTAATGGCGTGGTCAATGTTCCCGGGTCGAAAAGCTTGTCAAATCGAGCCTTATTACTGGCTGCATTGAGTGAAGGCACCACCACGCTGACTAACCTGCTGGATAGCGATGATATTCGTCATATGTTAGCGGCTCTTGAATCTCTGGGGGTAAGTTATTCACTTAGTGCTGATAAAACAGTATGCGAAGTCAGGGGATTAGGTGGCGGCTTTGCCCATGCCGGAAAATTATCTTTATTTCTGGGCAATGCCGGGACAGCCATGCGTCCATTGTGTGCCGCCCTTGCTGCCAGTGACGTGCAGGTTGAACTGACCGGCGAACCCAGAATGGAAGAACGTCCAATTAAAGATTTAGTGGACAGCTTACGCCAGGCGGGCGCAGATATAAGCTATCTGAAAAATGAGGGATATCCGCCAGTTTCTATTCATGGCAAAGCATTGCATGCTGATATCATTGAGGTTGACGGGAGTGTGTCGAGCCAGTTTCTGACAGCGCTGTTGATGGCCGCCCCCTTATTCAATTCCGCCAGTCGTATTCGCATAAAGGGCACTCTGGTGTCCAAACCCTACATTGATATTACGCTGGATACCATGTCCAGATTTGGTGTGGTGGTTGAAAATCATGATTATGCAGAATTTTACATTTCTGCTGGCCAGCGATATAGATCACCCGGCCAGTTTATGGTGGAAGGTGATGCTTCTTCCGCCTCTTATTTTCTGGCTGCCGGCGCGATTAAAGGTGGCACGGTGCGCGTTACCGGCGTTGGTAAACAAAGTGTCCAGGGTGATATTCGCTTTGCCGAAGTCTTAGAAAAAATGGGCGCGACTGTGTGTTGGCACGATGACTCTATTGAAGTGACAGGTGGCACCCTACACGGCATAGATATGGACATGAACCATATCCCCGACGCGGCAATGACGATTGCTACTACGGCGTTGTTTGCCTCTGGTCCAACTACCATACGTAATATTTATAACTGGCGAGTCAAGGAAACGGACCGACTTTATGCCATGGCCACTGAGCTTAAAAAGCTGGGCGCTGAGGTAGTGGAAGGTAAAGACTACCTGACTGTAGTCCCACCGGCTGTAATCAGACATGCAGAAATCGATACATATAATGATCATCGTATAGCGATGTGCTTTTCGCTGGTTGCTCTGAGTAACTCGTCAGTGACCATTAATGACCCGGGATGCACAGCAAAAACATTTCCCGACTATTTTGACCGGTTTGCTTCACTTTGTTCGGATTAAATATTAACCCCAACTAATAAAAGCGAGCGAGCGGGCAGATCCGCGTAGATCTGCCATTGCCAATACCTTTTAAGCGCGTATAATTGCGGCCGATTTTAACCTTTTATTAATAACTGGAGCAGGTATGCATCCGATTCCCGTAGTCACGGTTGACGGTCCTGGCGGGGCTGGTAAGGGAACGCTTAGTAGTTTGCTTGCTGAGAAACTGGGTTGGCACTTTTTAGACAGTGGCGCAATTTACCGGGTTTTAGCAGTGGCAACGTTACATCATGATATCCCGGATGACGATGAAGAATCCATAGTACCCTTGGCCACAGGTTTGGACGTGAGCTTTGAAACAGATAAAGAGACGACCAGAATTATCCTGGAAGGCGAAGATGTTACTGACGACATCCGTACAGAAAAAATTGGCGCAGTAGCCTCAAAGGTTGCGGCGTTGCCAAGGGTACGTGAAGCGTTATTGCGTCGTCAGCGGGCGTTTCAGCAGGAGCCTGGTCTCGTTGCTGACGGTCGGGACATGGGTACAGTCGTTTTCCCCAATGCGCCGGTGAAGATATTCCTTACCGCCAGCGCAAAGGCCAGAGCGGAGCGTCGTTATACCCAGTTGAAAGAGAAAGGCGCAGATGTTAATATTGCGCGCCTTTTGAGCGATATTGAGGCTCGCGACAAGCGTGATACACAACGCGCGGTTGCGCCATTAGTGCCTGCTCAGGATGCTTTAGTAATTGATTCTACGGATCTGGATATTGACCAGGTCTTTGAAAAAGCGATGGAAGTTATCTCCTCTTGCCTTAAAACGTGACCGGCGGATAGCACCAAAGCAACTAATCGCAATACGGATGTAGCGATAAATTTTAATAACCCCACATTAGCCGGAATGTAGTGTGGATTTCAACTATTTAATTAAACTGACCTTATGACTGAAAATTTTGCACAACTTTTTGAAGAAAGCTTACAGGAACTGGAAACACGTCCAGGTTCTATCGTAAAAGGTACTGTTGTTTCTATCGATAAAGACATCGTACTGGTAGATGCGGGCTTGAAATCAGAAAGTGCTATCCCAGCAGACCAATTTAAAAACGCAGACGGCGAATTAGAGATCGAAATCGGCGATTCTGTTGATGTTGCTCTTGATGCCGTTGAAGACGGTTTCGGTGAAACTGTACTTTCTCGTGAAAAAGCGAAACGCCACGAAGCGTGGGTAGAGCTTGAAAAAGCGTACGAAGAGAAAGAAACCATTATCGGTGTTATTAACGGTAAAGTTAAAGGCGGTTTCACTGTTGAAGTTAACAGTGTTCGCGCGTTCTTGCCCGGTTCTTTGGTAGATGTACGCCCTGTTCGTGACACTACTCACCTTGAAGGCAAAGAGCTAGAGTTTAAAGTTATTAAACTTGATGCAAAACGCAACAACGTCGTTGTTTCCCGTCGTGCTGTTATCGAAGCTGAAAACAGTGCTGAGCGTGAGTCGTTGCTGGCTAACCTTGAAGAAGGTCATGAAATCAAAGGTATCGTTAAGAACCTGACGGACTACGGCGCGTTCGTAGACCTGGGCGGTGTTGACGGCCTGCTTCACATTACTGACATGGCTTGGAAGCGTGTTAAGCATCCAAGTGAAATCGTCAACGTTGGTGATGAAATCAATGTTAAAGTCCTGAAATTCGACAAAGAGAAGCAGCGTGTATCTCTTGGTATGAAGCAAATGGGCAATGATCCATGGCAGGATATTTCTCAGCGTTACCCAGAAGGTACTAAGATCTCTGGCCAGGTAACTAACCTGACTGACTATGGTTGTTTCGTTGAGATTGAAGACGGTGTTGAAGGTTTGGTTCACGTTTCTGAAATGGACTGGACTAACAAAAACATCCATCCGTCTAAGGTTGTTAACCTGGGCGACACTGTTGAAGTTATGGTTCTGGAAATTGACGAAGAGCGTCGTCGAATTTCTCTGGGTCTTAAACAGTGTATCGATAACCCTTGGGAAACATTTGCCAAGTCCCACGAAAAAGGCGACAAAGTTACCGGTAAGATTAAGTCAATTACTGACTTCGGTATCTTCATTGGCCTTGACGGCGGCATTGATGGCTTGGTTCACCTGTCTGACATCAGCTGGAACAAATCTGGCGAAGATGCGGTTCGTGACTACAAAAAAGGTGACGAAATCTCAGCAGTGGTCCTGCAGGTAGATCCTGAGCGTGAGCGTATTTCTCTGGGCGTCAAGCAAATCGAAGAAGATCCGTTCAACCAGTATCTTGCTGCAAACAAGAAAGGTACTATTGTTAACGGTACCGTTACCGCTGTTGATGCTAAAGGCGTCACGGTTAACCTTGCAGAGGAAGTAGACGGATACATCCGTGTTGCTGACCTGGCTCGCGATCGTGTTGAAGATGCATCAGAAGTTGTTAACGTCGGTGAGTCTATTGAAGCCAAATTCATGGGCGTCGATCGTAAGAACCGTGCAGTAAATCTTTCTGTTAAAGCGAAAGACCAGGCTGACGAAAAAGAAGCTATCGATAAAGTTAATCAAGACGATGGCGGTTTCGGCAGCGCAATGGCAGAAGCATTTAAAGCCGCAAAAGGCGAATAATGCGATAAAAGGTGCGCCAGATTGAATTATCTGGCGTATATTGATGTGAAGAAGCTGATTAAACATTTAAAGACAAAGAGGTTATTATGACCAAGTCGGAACTGATTGAGCGGCTCGCGGATCAATACCGTCACCTTCCTGCTAAAGATTTAGAGCTGGCGATCAAAGAAATCCTTGAGCAAATGGCACAAACACTGCAAAAGGGTGAACGCATAGAAATACGCGGATTTGGTAGCTTTTCTCTTCATTACCGGGCACCGAGAACAGGTCGCAACCCCAAAACCGGGGAAACCGTCGAATTAGACGGAAAATATGTACCTCATTTTAAGCCGGGTAAAGAACTTCGGGAACGTGTCGACGCATCAATAGCCTAGTAGCCAAAGGTAATTCAATTAAAAAAGCCGCAATGTAAATTGCGGCTTTTTTGTATCTGATTTTTTGCTCTGGATTATTAAGACTAACTGTCTATTGACCACTGTTATAAAAGGGTTATATATTATTCAGGCTAAGACCAAAATATCAGTATTGCGTCATGCCTGGTGAAGAACAAAAAATTATAAAACAATATCAGGCTCTGATTCGGGCTTTGATCCCCTATGAACAAGAAAATCGCTTATTGGAAGGCCTCAACCGTTTCTCCAAGCGTATTCCTAGTAGTGTTCGCAAAATAGTTCGTGATGAAGTCGTTCGTTTATCTTCTTTAACGGATGCTCCGGCGGATAATTCCGCTTTTGCCCAGTTTCCGGTTATTAAGTTTCAACATTTCGGTGTGGATATGCGCCTGGATAAGGTGGGTACGCATATTCTAAAAACAGAATCTTCTTTTTATCAAAACCGCTACACGGTAGGCGTTTTCGAGTCCATCACAAATTCTGATTTCTATCAGGCCCATATTAAAAAAGAACAGTACAAGAAAATTGTCGATGCGTTCACAGTGGAAACACAATCGTTAAAAGACATTCAATTTGGTGATGATATTGCTATTGCACCAAATTTTCAGGTTGCCTGTCCTGAGTTTGAAAAAGGTCGCAATTTCACTGTAGCTGCATTAGCAAGTGAAACTATGGTTCTGGAAAGCAAGCGTCCGCCACGGATAGAAAAGAACAAGGTGTATGCGTTTCAGATGCCCGAGGTGTTTGGTGCAAATGGTAAGGATCGGCTGCTTGAGTATAGGGTGGCTAGGCTTACCTTTAACAAAGATACTGAAAAGTATGAGACACATTTCACGCTTAGCAATGATGATGAATCGAAAGTTGCTTCTCACCTTAGCAAGTATATTCAGGGCGCGGCATACCAACATCCCTTGAAACGTGACCTGGAAGTTGAACGTGCCATGCAGGATCTTGAACGGGACCGGGTCTTGATCAATAGCCCATGGGTACCAGTGGCACTTAAACGCAGCGGAAGCGTGCTATTACCGGTTCTCGCTCTGTTTACTAACGCAAACAGTAAACAAAACCGCGGATATAATTCATTGACTGCGTTTGAGGGTAAATCAAATTTCAATGCTTTAGTTCAGGAACTGGAGATTTTTTCTGAAGCTTTCTTGTTCAGGGGAACATTGAAAACAAAGCACGGCGAACTGCAGATTGAAGCAACCCATCGTCAATTACTGGAATATAACCTCTTCACCCCCATTATTTATTTACTGTCACGAGAAAAAGATATGCAGTGCTTTCACTGCAGACTCAGTGCGATTGATAAAGAAAATAAAAAAGTCGCTTTTGCAACGCATGATATTACCCGTGGCGAACACAGCGATCTTGACACGTTATCGCATATTCTGTTTTACACCGATATCAGCGAACGAATAACGCCGCAGGCGTTGCTAGAGCCATGTCAGCTGGGGCCCGTTCACAAAGACTTATTAGCGGATACAAAGCGACACAAAATAGACTTTGTGGTTGAAGACGGTTTAGATCGCCGCAATGAGCCGCGCTACAATATCAATAAACCTGCCGCAGTAAAAATGGGCCTGTTAAGCACTGCAGAAGCCAAACTCACAGATATTTCTGCTCATGGGATGAGATTATACCTGTCCCGGCCAGAGCCTAAAGCTAAAATCTCCGCAGTGGTAAAAGTCTCTGCCCCCGACTTTCGAATCAAAAATGAGCGCTACGAGGTTGTGTATTACTGTGAAAAAACCGGTTTATTACGTCTGAAGCTACCCGTAGGGGCTAAAGTTGAACAGGCTATCTTGCAATATCTTGAAACCAATGCCAGTTATTTCAGGAGCAAAGACACAGCTCGTTTACAACGTATGATGCAGCGTTTCGTATGGGAGCTTGCGATGCGGCATCACCCATCAGCAAGTGTTCTGTGTGTAGCTAACCGATTTTTACTTGATAGAATCAAGACACTGTACATCGACGAAGACTCTCAGGATCTCTACCCATTCTCACAAGAGCAAAACATTGCACCTCTGCACGGCTTTTTTGCCGATCAGGGAGAGTCAAAGCCTAAATCAGCATTATTACAGACGATACTCAAATCAAAGTCATGGCAAAGTGGTGTAATTCATTGTCAGCGAAAGGCTGATCAGAAACTCGTTTACATAAAAGAAGATGACTACCTGTACAAATCTCTGCGACAAAACATCAGTTTACACCTTAGCGAAGAGAAAACAGAGTTATGCGTAACCAGAATTCAGGCCAGACAGTGTGATAATTCAGTCTCATCAATGACCAAAAAACGCCTGGCACAGCTGTCAAAGGTAGATAAGGTGATGTATGAAAAGATGCTGAATATGCAGGGGTCCTATACGCACGTGATTTATCTTAGCAATGAGTCAGCGCTTCAGACTGCACTTACGAGCGCTAAATTGAAACCAGTGTTGGTAAAGAAAAAGACGCCAGTCCCTGTGGTGGGAAAGGCGGCAAAATAACCTTTGGCAAAGACGATAATGCGTGTTTTTTTACTTCAAATATAGTAACTAGTGATATCAACAAGTCCACCAATTTGCTATGCTCATGAGCACCTTAAGTAAACAGGGCGCTTGTGTTGAAAGGAATTATTTCACTTCTGATTATTGTGTTTCTTCTGGTTATGGCATTTGCTATTGGCTCCCAGAATGAAGCTATTATCTCGGTCAATTATCTGATTGCGAAAGCGCAAATAAGGATATCCACGTTGATTGCGATATCGCTGGCAATTGGCGTAATAATTGGGTTTCTCATTATGCTGACAAGCTGGCTAACAGTACGAGTGCAATTGACAAGCACCCGAAGTCGTTTGAAAAAGGCCTTAAAAGACAACTAATATGCTTGAGTTGCTGTTCCTACTTTTGCCCGTCGCAGCAGGTTATGGCTGGATTATGGGGCGCAATAGTGTTCGCCAGGCGCAGCGGGAACAGTCCAGCATATTATCCCGACATTATTTCCGTGGTCTGAATTTTTTGCTGTCTGACCAACCTGATAAAGCGGTTGACACCCTCATTAAGATGATAAATCTGAACAGTGATACGGTAGAAACGCATATAGCAATGGGAAACTTTTTTCGACATCGGGGCGAGATTGATCGCGCCATCCGAGTCCATCAAAATCTTGTTTCCCGCGAAGAAATTCAATCTACTCAGCGTGAAAATGCCCTTAAAGAGCTTGGTCTCGATTATGTTCAGGCTGGTTTTCTTGAACGAGCGGAAAATGCGTTTTTGCAATTGCTCAACAGTGACAAACACTATGTCGTTGCACAGCAGCAATTATTCAACATTTACCAGACTACCAAAGAGTGGCGCCGGGCGATTGAGCTGGCTGGCAGAATGGTAGATTGCCACGGCGATAATGACGATGTAAGTGAAAGACTTGCGCACTTTTACTGTGAACAGGCCCTGATAGAGCGAAAAAGTGACAATGACAGCGTCGCACTGGAACTACTTCAAAGCGCTGTAAATGCTGATGAGCGTGCTGTCCGACCATGGCTGTTGTTAGGCCAGATGGCGATGGAACAGGCGCGATATAAAGACGCCACTGCGTACTTTGTTCAGGTGGCGGAGCGCGATATTAGCTGGTTCAGCGAGGCTGTACCCAAGCTCGAAATCATTGCTGAACAAACAGGTGACTGGGATGCATTCGCCCGGCAGCTGGAGTCACACTGGCAAGAATGCGCAACTTCCTATCTGGCTATGGTCGACGTGCTATTGCGCAAAGGAGAAACTGTTCAGGCAGCAAACTACTTGCTGGAGCAACTTCACAAACGACCTACCATGAAAGGGTTCAAAACCCTCATGGGGCTGTACATTGACCAAATTGACGATAAGGCCTCCACACAAAGCCTGCAGTTACTTAAAGATTTGGTCGAAAATCAAATAGCCCAGCGCCCTCAGTATCGCTGCGTCAGCTGTGGTTTTTCGGGACGAAAACTATATTGGTTGTGTCCTTCCTGTAAAAAGTGGAATGTAGTTAAGCCGATAAAAGGGCTGGATGGAGAGTAAGGTGAGTAGCGTAGATCCCAAAATTATCGTGGCATTGGATTACGATAATAAAGACAAAGCGTTAGCGTTTGTTGATAAAATTAACCCCCAAATGTGCCGGCTGAAAGTTGGTAAAGAGATGTTCACTTTATTCGGGCCTGAGTTTGTCAGAGACTTGGTTGACCGTCAGTTTGAGGTCTTCCTGGATCTGAAATTTCACGATATTCCCAATACGGTGGCTAAGGCGTGTAAAGCTGCAGCCGAACTGGGTGTGTGGATGGTTAACGTTCATGCCAGTGGCGGCAAACCAATGATGGAAGCGGCTCTAAAAGCAGTGCGGGGCAGCAGCCATCCGCAGACGAAACTTATTGCTGTGACCGTGCTCACCAGCATGGACAATGCGCAGATGGAGCAGATTAACGGCAATGTAAGTGTGGCCGAGCAAGTCGGTCGTTTGGCTAGCCTGACAGTGGAATCGGGGCTGGATGGCATTGTATGTTCCGCTAAAGAAGCTGAATCACTGCGCAAAGTTATACCGGCTGGCTTTTTATTAGTTACCCCCGGAATCAGGCCTCACGGTAGCGATACTGGTGATCAAAAACGTGTAATGACGCCGGCAGACGCAATCGCAGCGGGGGTCGATTATCTGGTAATGGGACGGCCTATTACGCAAGCTTCTAATCCACTGGACGTTTTACAGCAAGTCACTGATAGTTTAGAAAAATGAGTCAGAACATAAAAAACCATCCCGCGGGATGGTTTTTTTCGAAACAGCAATAAAGATCAACCACGCAGCGCGTCGGCAGCGGGTACATATGTAAGATCAAGTTGTTCACCCAGCGCATCAACAACTGCTTTATAGGTCACTTTACCTTCATGCACATTAAGACCAGCCATCAGGTGAGGATCATCCAGCATCGCCTGCGCAGGGCCTTTGTTGGCCAGAGCAAGTCCGAAAGGCAAGGTGGCATTGTTTAATGCCATCGTTGAGGTCCGGGCAACGCCGCCCGGCATATTCGCAACGCAATAGTGAACCACCTCGTCTACAGTGTAGACAGGATCCTGATGGGTGGTGGCTTTAGATGTTTCAAAGCAACCGCCCTGGTCAATGGCAACGTCTACCAACACCGAACCAGGCTTCATTGCACGAATTTGCTCGCGGTTTAGCAACTTAGGTGCTGCTGCGCCAGGAATAAGTACCGCACCTACCACCAAATCCGCTTTCGATGAGTAATGTTCAATAGCATCAACCGTAGAAAATACGGTTTTAATCCGTCCATTGAAAATATCGTCAAGCTGGCGCAGACGCGGTAAAGAGCGATCAAGAATCGTTACATCAGCACCAAGCCCCAGAGCCATTTTGGCTGCATTTGTACCGACAACTCCGCCACCAATCACCAACACCTTGCCCGGTGCAACACCCGGAACGCCGCCAAGCAACGTGCCGGAGCCACCATGAGCAATTTCCAGATAGTGCGCGCCGGCCTGAACAGACATCCGGCCAGCAACTTCACTCATAGGTGCTAACAATGGCAAGCCACCGCGATCGTCGGTGACAGTTTCGTAAGCAATGCAGGTTGCACCAGACTCAACCAGTAATTCAGTCTGGGTAGGATCCGGAGCAAGATGTAAATAGGTGTAGAGAGTTTGACCTTTACGTAACATTTTACATTCGTCAGGTTGTGGCTCTTTTACTTTTACAATCATTTCTGCCTCAGCAAAAATGGCTTCTGGTGTCGCAGCAATTGAGGCCCCCGCAGCCTCGTACATCTCGTCAGTAAAACCGATCGCCAGGCCGCCGTTTGTCTCGACCATTACCCTGTGGCCATGAGTAACAAACTCCTTAACTGCAGCTGGGGTCAGACCAATTCGGTACTCGTGATTTTTAATTTCTTTGGGTACACCAATAAGCATAAGCGCCCTCTGTATGAATGACTGATTGAGATCGCGCAGTATACTGGCAAATAAAGCAAAGTATGTGCTGAAAACAAAACTTCCTCGGTGTAATATTCTGCAATAATTTAAAAATGCAGAATTATCTATGCTTGTTAAAACACCCAAGGACCTTGACAGAATAGATCGCAATATTCTTAACGAACTACAGAAGGACGGGCGGTTGTCCAATGTTGAACTGGCCAGAAAGATAGGGCTTAGTGCAAGCCCGTGTCTGGAACGTGTTAAGCGCCTGGAGTCGCAAGGCTATATAACCGGGTACCGGGCAATGGTAGAGCCTGCTAAGCTGGGTGCGGCCATGTTGGTATTCGTCGAAATCACGTTAACCAAAACATCGGTCGACATTTTTGCCGAATTTTCCAGCGCCGTACAGGAACATGAAGATATTCAGGAATGTCATTTGGTGTCTGGCGACTTTGATTTTCTGTTAAAAGCACGTGTGGCAGATATGTCCAGTTACCGACGCTTGTTAGGAGACACATTATTGCGGCTACCCGGCGTGAGTGAATCAAGAACGTATGTTGTGATGGAAGAAGTAAAAAGCACCACCCGGGTAAGAATTAACCTGAAATAACAAAATCTGTGTTTTTGTACAGCTTAAGATAGGTGCATCTGAAATCTTTGTGGTAGGCTTAGCGTTATAATAAAAAAACCGAAGCCAGTTTTATCTTTGTCAAAACAAAAGATAAATACATGGATGCTGATTAATAACAGTGCGTAGCTGCACGAGACGGTTAAAAGAAATTTAGGGTTATGGCGCGACTTTCCGGGATTCAGCGGTTGCTGGAAGCAGGTATGATCATTGCCTGCGTATTTGCTTTTTATTTACTACTGGCGTTGGCTTCTTTTCATCCGGGGGACCCGGGTTGGAGTCAGGCTGGACTGCAGCTTAATGTCCATAATTGGGTAGGGGCGACAGGCGCCTGGATCGCCGATCTTTTGCTATTCAGTTTTGGCTATTTGGCCTATTTACTGCCATTTTGCTCGGCATTTCTGGGCTGGTTTTTGTTCCAGCATGTGAAGCATCTGGAACATTTTGACTATCTAACTATTGGCCTGCGTATTATCGGTGCATTATTGATAAGCCTGGGGGCCAGTGGTATAGCCAGTATCAACTTCAATGATCTGTTTAATTTTTCTGCCGGCGGCTTTGTCGGTGATGTTATCAGCTCTGCGCTGATTCCCTATTTCAATGTACCGGGGACCATATTGTTACTCCTGTGTTTTTTTTGCACAGGGTTTACGCTAATGACAGGTATTAGCTGGTTAACGATAATCGATAGTATGGGTCACCTGGTGTTATGGACGGGCAAAAAAGCCTGGGAAGCTCCTCAGCAGCTGCTGGATTTTGAAGCCCCGCGATTGAGTCTGCCAACATTTTCCAAACGTTCAACGTCCCCTGACTCAGATGAGCTGGACGTCACCAGTATGCGCGCCGAGCCGCCGCCTGAAACAGCGAGCTTTAAGCAGGCGGCTGAACCGCAACAGCAGCGCTCGGAGCCTACCTTTGGGATCCCCGATGAAATATTTGATGTTGATGATGAGCCACCGTTTCATGTCGACGACACTCAAGTGGCAGAGACCACCCAGCAGTCTGATGTTTCTGCGAAAAATGCTCGCCCGCAGGAAGAGGAACAGACTAAACCGCGCTTTTCTGTTTCCGCACTGAAAGAAAAAGTTAAACCGTCCGGCAATGGCAGGGGAGGAGAGAAAGCCACTCATCAGCCACAAGCTGCGGCACCGTCGGTAACTAATAACGAAAAAAGCCAGGAGCCTATGCCTTCTGTGGACCTGCTGGAGCGTCCGGACCGCCATGAAAACCCTATTACGCAGGAAGAACTGGATGCCGTGTCCCGGCTGGTCGAGGAAAAGCTGGCAGATTTCAATATTCAGGCAAACGTTGTGGGCGTTTTTCCCGGCCCTGTAATCACTCGCTTTGAGCTGGATTTAGCACCAGGTGTTAAAGTGAGTAAAATCACTGCACTGTCCAAGGATTTGGCGCGGGCAATGTCGGCTATTTCCGTTCGGGTGGTGGAAGTGATTCCCGGCAAATCTGTAATAGGGCTAGAGTTACCCAATAAGACCCGGGAAATGGTGCGTTTAAGTGAGGTAATTAGCTGTGAGACCTTCCAGAGCAATTCCTCCCCACTAACAATGGTTCTGGGTGCAGATATCAGTGGCAAACCGGTAGTGGTTGACCTGGCTAAAATGCCTCATCTGCTGGTAGCCGGTACAACAGGCTCGGGTAAGTCAGTGGGTGTGAATGTTATGATTCTAAGCCTGCTTTATAAATCGACGCCCGAAGATGTCAGGATGATAATGATCGATCCCAAAATGTTGGAGCTTTCAGTTTACGAAGGAATTCCGCATCTGCTGGCCGAGGTGGTGACTGACATGAAAGAAGCGGCCAATGCGCTGCGCTGGTGTGTAGGGGAAATGGAACGCCGTTACAAACTGATGTCTGCGCTAGGTGTCAGAAATCTCAAAGGTTATAATACAAAGGTTAAAAAGGCCATAGAGGCTGGTGAACCTATAAAAGATCCGCTGTGGCGTTCAGAAGAAAGTATGGAAACAGAAGCGCCGGCGTTAGAGAAGTTGCCGAGTATCGTGGTGGTGGTAGATGAATTTGCCGACATGATGATGATCGTAGGCAAAAAGGTGGAAGAACTTATTGCCAGAATCGCTCAAAAAGCCAGGGCAGCGGGTATCCACTTAGTGCTGGCTACACAGCGACCTTCTGTTGATGTAATTACCGGGCTTATAAAAGCCAATATTCCTACCCGTATTGCATTCCAGGTGTCCAGTAAAATTGACTCGCGTACAATACTTGACCAGCAGGGCGCTGAAGCGCTGCTGGGAATGGGGGATATGCTTTATCTACCACCGGGTAGCCCTGTACCTACGCGGGTTCATGGTGCGTTTGTCGACGATCACGAAGTGCACGCGGTTGTTGCCGACTGGCAGAAGCGTGGCGAACCTGAATATATCGATGAGATTCTTAATCCTGAGGCCAGCGCGGAAGTGTTACTGCCGGGTGAACAACCTGAGGGGGGCGATCAGGAATTTGATGAATTTTACGATGAGGCAGTGGCTTATGTTACCGAAAGTCGTCGGGCGAGCGTATCTGGCGTACAGCGTAAATTCAGAATTGGTTACAATCGAGCAGCACGTTTGGTGGAACAAATGGAGCAAAGTGGCGTCGTAAGTTCACCGGGACACAATGGTAACCGTGAGGTTGTTGCGCCCCCACCACCAAAGGATTAGGAAAGTTAATCATGAAAAGTACCATGAAACTGTTACTGACTGGCCTGGCAGTAAGCTGGATGGCGTTATCTTATAACGTTCTTGCCAGTGACAAAGAAGATGTTAAATCTGCATTGCAGAGTAAGCTGGACACCATGCAGCAATATAAAGCTGACTTTACGCAAACTGTAAAGGATATGGATGGCACCGTAATTCATGAAGCCAGCGGCGCGCTGACGATGGCTAGACCGGATAAATTACGCTGGGAAACCAAGCGCCCGGACCAGACTTTGCTTATTGCGGATGGGCGTGCCGTCTGGAATGTAGACACCTTTGTTGAGCAGGTAACTATCATCGATCAGACTTCAGCCATTCAGGATAATCCAATCGTTTTGTTAACGACTGACGATGAAAAACAATGGGCTGAATTTACTATTCAAAAGATGTCAGATTCAGCCTATAGCATTACGCCGGTAGACGGCACTGGTCAGATTCAGGCTCTGCATTTGTATTTTGACGGCGATATACTTAGCCGTCTGATTATGAAAGATGCTCAGGGGCAAACAAGTGTGCTTGAGTTCAACCACATTCAGACAAAGTTTGAGCCTGCTTTGAGCCAATTTGAAGTCACCATTCCTGATACCTATACCATAGACGATCAGCGGTAATGTTATTTGAGGATAGCGAGCCGTTTGCGCCTTTGGCCGCTCGTATGCGGCCGCGCACTGTGGATGAATATACCGGTCAGGCGCATCTGGTGGGCGAAGGCAAACCCCTGCGCAAAATGCTGGAGGCCGGACATTGCCATTCTATGATTCTGTGGGGCCCTCCAGGCACCGGGAAGACGACACTGGCTGAACTTATCGCCCGCTACACTAACGCCAATGTTATTCGCTTATCTGCCGTTAATGCAGGAGTGAAAGATGTTCGTGCGGCGATGGAAAAGGCCGAAGCCGATGCACGCTATCAGCAAAGAACGCTGCTTTTCGTAGATGAGGTTCATCGCTTTAATAAGAGTCAGCAAGATGCTTTTTTGCCCTACGTCGAATCAGGCACGGTTACGTTTGTGGGAGCTACCACAGAGAATCCCTCTTTTGAACTTAATAAGGCCTTGCTTTCCAGAGCACGGGTTTATGTCCTCAAAGCATTGGATGAAGATGCGCTTAATGACTTACTGGACAGTGCTTTGAGTGATGCTGAACGGGGTCTGGGTGACCGTTCGCTGAGTCTGGAAGCAGATGCCCGCCGGGCATTAATCGGATTGTGCGGAGGCGATGCCCGCCGATTATTAACATACCTTGAACTGGCTGCTGATTTTACCAGTGCGCAGACTATTGTTTTATCTGATATCGAGCAGGCGGTCGGGGAAAAAGTTGCCAGTTATGATAAGCAGGGTGACGCTTTTTATGATTTGATATCAGCCTTTCATAAGTCAGTCAGAGGCTCAGATCCGGATGCGGCACTTTACTGGTACGCGCGGATATTAAATGGTGGAGGCGATGCCTTATATGTCGCACGACGACTTCTGGCCATTGCCTCAGAAGATATTGGCAATGCTGATACCCGGGCAATGCAGTTATGCGTAAGCGCCTGGGATACATTTCACCGGGTGGGACCGGCTGAAGGAGAGCGTGCTATAGCCCAGGCTGCAGTCTATTGCGCACTGGCGCCGAAAAGTAATGCGGTATACACCGCATTTAAAGCCGCCATGCGAACTGCTCGTGAAGCCCCAGACTATGCGGTGCCCAATCACCTGCGTAATGCACCGACAAAGCTCATGAAAGAACTCGGCCATGGGGAAGGGTATCGATACGCTCATGATGAGCCTAATGCTTTTGCAGCCGGGGAAGTATACCTGCCGGAAGAACTCTCGGGCACCCGCTTTTATGAACCTAAAGAGCGGGGTATGGAGAAAACCCTCCAGGCCAAGCGTCAATTTCTGGATCAGCTTAACCAACAGAGTAACAGGAAGCGCTAAGGTGTCGAATGGGTGGGTTGTTTATCTGTATATAGGCGCCGGCGGAGCTCTGGGAGCCTGCCTACGTTATTTTCTCACCAATCAGCTGGATTCCTGGTTTGGAAAATCTCTTCCCTTTGGTACACTTGCAGTAAATATACTCGGGTCGTTTTGCCTGGCACTGTTATATGTGGCCATCGAGCAATATGACCTGGCGGAGTCCCCCTACCGCGCGCTTGTCGGAGTTGGTCTGCTGGGAGCACTTACCACATTTTCTACATTTTCAATTGAAACACTGGCCCTGCTGGAATATGGCCTCTGGATAAAGGCGGCAGCGAATATATTGCTCAATGTCACGCTTTGTCTACTGGCTGGCTGGTTAGCCATAGTAATGACGAAAGGATAAAAATAAGCACATGTTAGATCCAAAGTGTCTTCGAAGCGATATCGAAACCACAGCCGAACGTCTTAAAAGCCGCGGCTTTGAACTGGACGTGGAGGCATTTAATGCCCTGGAAGAGCAGCGCAAATCACTGCAGGTAAAGATGCAGGATCTGCAGAACGAACGTAATGTGCGCAGTAAGTCAATTGGAAAAGCTAAAGCACAGGGCGAAGATATCGCGCCACTGCTTGCGGAAGTGGGCAAGCTGGGGGATGCGCTCGACGCTACTAAAGCCGAGTTCGCCGCAATTCAGATAAAAGTTACCGAAATGACCCAGGGCATTCCGAATCTGCCCCATGAGTCTGTCCCCGTAGGTAAAAGTGAAGACGAAAATGTTGAAGTCAGTCGTTGGGGCACGCCAAAGTCGTTTGATTTCACGGTCAAAGATCACGTCGATGTGGCTTATGATTTAGACAAGGGAGCAGATTTCGAGCTGGCATCTAAGCTGACAGGCAGCCGGTTTGTGGTGATGCGCGGTAAAATTGCTCGTCTTCACCGTGCACTCGCTCAGTTCATGCTTGATATCCATACCGAAGAGCATGGTTATGAAGAAACCTACGTGCCTTTTCTGGTCAATCATGACAGCTTGTTTGGAACCGGTCAGTTACCGAAATTCGGTGAAGACTTATTTCACACGCAGCCTGCAACTGAAGAAGGTCAGGGATTATCGCTGATCCCTACTGCGGAAGTACCGCTAACTAATATTGGTCGCGATGAAATATTTGAAGCAAAGCAGTTGCCTTTAAAAATGACGGCCCATACCCCTTGTTTCAGAAGCGAAGCTGGCTCATACGGCCGTGATACCCGGGGCCTCATACGTCAGCATCAGTTTGAAAAAGTAGAGCTTGTTCAGCTGGTCAGGCCCGAAGACAGTTTTGATGCGCTTGAAGCGTTGACACAGCATGCAGAGGCAATTTTACAGCGTTTGGAATTGCCATATCGCAAAGTATTGTTATGTACCGGCGATATGGGTTTTGGAGCCTGTAAGACCTACGATCTGGAAGTATGGTTGCCTGCTCAGGATACTTATCGGGAAATTTCTTCTTGTTCGAATATGCTGGATTTTCAGGCAAGACGTATGCAGGCGCGCTATCGCAATCCACAAACCAATAAACCAGAATTATTGCACACTTTAAATGGCTCTGGACTGGCTGTGGGCCGCACATTAGTGGCTATATTGGAAAATTATCAGCAGGCTGATGGGAGCGTTCTGGTCCCAGAGGTGTTGGTGCCTTACATGGGTGGGCTTAAGGCAATTACTGCGGGTTAAGATACTCCTCAATTCATTATTCCTTCTTTTTGAAAAGCCCGGTTTGTTACCGGGCTTTTTTACTCTGCTACTACTATTAAAAACATACAAAAGGGATCGTCATGCTCTGCGAAGAGCAGTCTATGTGTTTTTCAATTCCACAGACTGCAGTTCTAAAGGCATTTCGCCGGTTTAGGCAGCCCAGCAAGTTTAGTCGCCTGTTTAGCCGGCCCTTTGGGAAAAAGCCGCTGCAGATAGCGGCTGTTGCCTTTATCTGGTCCATAGGTTTGTTTCATTGCATTCACCAGTGCCCGTATTGCCGGGCTGGTGTCGTATTCCATATAAAAGTGACGGACAAATTTCACTACTTCCCAGTGGGCATCGCTTAAGATAATACCTTCTTGTGCTGCCAGCACCGGCACCATGTCTTCCTGCCAGTCAGAGACATTTAGCAAGTAACCATTCTTGTCCACCGGAACTGACTGTCCTTTCCAATCGAATGTGTTTTGTTCTTTCATTACCAAACTACCCAGGGCGAATGTGTGTGGGAAAGTGTAACCAGCATTGTATCGTCAGCCAACTGTTGTTCGTAGTTGCGGATACCACGTACTGTTGCATCGAGAGAATAAATATAACAACGGCAGCGTAATTCAGGCAGATGCGGCGCCAAATAAACGCCGTCACCCATTAATAGCACAGCATGCTGAGCTGATAATAAAGCCAATTGGCGTTTTTTGGCATCGCTGATCTGAGCCCTTTTTATAACAATAACCATCAGAAAGTAACCACGTGATCGGCGTTTAGAATCAATTGATTTATTTGTTCGCCGTCTAAGGCAGTAACTAACGGCGAGCTTATCTGCAAATCGTGAGCACTGGCTGACATACTGCAGATATACAAATTTTCAATATCAAAAAGTGGTAAAGCTTTTAATCGTTTTGCAAGGTTTTTTATCCCCGGCGCAGGTGACTGCTCAGGTTGCCATATGTGCACAGCGTGATCTGAAAATAAAACTGAAACCTCATGCCCGTAGTTGGTTGCTGCAATAGCAAAATCAAGGCCTTCGGCACAGGTGTTCGATGTATATGGTGCACTGTAGAAATGAATGAGTATCTTTGCCATTAGAACTGCACCAGATGGTCACAATCGTGTAACTGGGTAAAAAATTCACCAAGCCCAACTTGCTCAAATGGCGCTTGTAAGGTCACTGCTGTAACGCCAGCATCCTGAGCCTCAGTTGCACAGAGCAAACCTCGTTTAACAGCTGCGGTGACGCATACCATTAGTGGGCACCTGGCATCCCGGCTTATGTCGCACCACTCACTGTAACTTTGATGTTCGTCACTGGGGATTTGCATAAATGCGTTGGCGTGATAGGTGCCATTACCGTAAAAGAAAATATTGCTGAGCATATGACCAGCACCAGCAACCTGCCTGGCGAAACGCTGGGCGGCGATGGTGTGTGATATCTCACCGGGAGAATGCGTTATCAATATAGAGTAGCGAGCCATAAATACAAAAACACCCCGACAGAGCGGGGTGTTTTCCTTAACTGATAATGTTAGTCATCACCGCCAAATGCACCCAAAAGGTGTAGAAGCGACGTGAACAGGTTATAGATATTCAGGTAAAGCGCGACAGTTGCGCGCAGATAATTTGTTTCACCGCCATTAATAATACGGCTGGTGTCGAACAATATCAAACCTGACATAATAAACACGATTGCTGCGTTAAGTGCCAGACTTACTGCAGGTACTGCGAAAAAGATATTCGCGATACCAGCAACAATCACTACAACCAGACCAACCATTAAAAATCCGCCCAAAAATGAGAAATCTTTCTTGGTGGTCAGGGCATAGCCAGAAAGTGCAAAAAACACTAATGCCGTTGCGCCCAGCGCCTGCATGATAAGCATTGGACCGCCAAATTGCAGATAATACTGCAGGGTGTAGCCCAGTGACGCTCCCATCAGACCAGTAAAGGCAAAAACCCAGTAGATACCTGACGATGATTCTGCTTTTTTATGAACCACAAAAAGCGTAATGAACGCACCAATCATCATAGCAATGGACGCCAGTGGACCGACGCCAACTGCCAAGGCTACCCCTGCGCATACTGCACTGAATGCCAGAGTCATAGCCAGTAGCATGTAGGTGTTACGCAACACCTTGTTTGTTTCCAGCACCGACGGCTGAGATGTATTAGCATACATCGAACGGTTGTCCATCTTTTCCTCCAACAGGATTGACTATTAACTAAATCAGCTAATTGATTCTTTGAGTACGTTGTATGGGTTTTAGTTCCCGAATTCAAGTGTTTGAATCACAAATTTATACGAAACATTATAGCAGTCGGATGTCATTGTAGATATTGTTTATTTCACGTGCTGATTGGCTAAATGACCATCAGTTAACCCTTTTTTTTTAATTAAGACTTTACAGCCAAAAAAATTTCATTAAGATACGCAACACTTCTCGGAGAGATGGCAGAGCTCGGTTTAATGCACCTGACTTGAAATCAGGCGAAGGGTCAAACCTTCCGGGGGTTCGAATCCCTCTCTCTCCGCCATATTAGAGATAGCGTATGTGAAGTTAATACGGTATTTCAGCGGTAAAGCTATTAGGTAATTTGCTAATGAGCAAAAGACTTACTTGCTTACCCTATTCACATTGATGTGAAGACAATCAGTTTTGGAGAGGTGGCAGAGCTCGGTTTAATGCACCTGACTTGAAATCAGGCGAAGGGTCAAACCTTCCGGGGGTTCGAATCCCTCCCTCTCCGCCAAATTAAAACCCACCGCAAGGTGGGTTTTTTCATTCCTGCTTCTTAAATCCCAGAATCCTCCCTGGTAAGAAGTGAACAATTGTTCACGCAAACTTCTTTTGTATGATTAAACTGAAAACCTGTTAAAAGCGTAATATTTTTCTCGAAATCACTAGTTTGATCTGTCTTTTTCACATTAAAAAAATATGTGAGATATATCAGTGTAAATTGGTATGGTATAGCAAAATGAAGTTGTTATAAGGAAGTCCCATGACGCCGTTACACACCCCCCATCTGCGCACGGGGTCAGTCGAAGAGAAACGGGCAGAGATTCTGGCGTATTTTCACGCCACCTGCGACATGTATGAAAGCTTATTCAGTAATCTGAAATCCGATGAAGCGTTTTACCAGCGCCCTGATCCGCTGCGCCATCCTTTGATTTTCTATTACGGGCATACCGCTACATTTTTTATCAATAAATTGGTCCTGGCTAAACAGCTAAATACGCGCATCAATCCTGAATTTGAATCACTGTTTGCAGTCGGTGTTGATGAGATGAGTTGGGATGATCTTAATGACGATAATTATGACTGGCCTTGTGTCGATGCTGTGAGTGATTACCGCACGCAAGTTCGAAAAGTCGTAGGCGATTTGATCAATACCCAGTCCTTTTCAATGCCCATTGACTGGGAAAGCCCTATGTGGCCGATTTTGATGGGGATCGAACATGAGCGAATCCATTTGGAAACGTCTTCGGTACTGTTGCGTCAGTTAGATCTCAAATTTATTCAGCCCCAGGATGACTGGATGCCGTCGCAGTTGCACAACGACGTACCTGAAAATCATCTGCTCCCCGTTAGCGCAGGAAGTGTGGTCAACCAAAAATCCACGGAAGGGGACTATTACGGCTGGGATAATGAATATGGCATGCAAAAAGAAGACGTAACCGAATTTAAAGCGTCTGCTCATCTGGTTAGTAACGCGGAATTTCTTGAGTTTGTCGAGCAGGGTGGCTATCAGCAAAATGCGTGTTGGGAAGAAGAGGGTAAAGCCTGGCGAGACTTTACGAATGCCGCACACCCGGTGTTCTGGCGCAAAACCGATGAAGGCTATATGTATCGAGCCATGGTTAAGGAACTTCCACTGCCATTGTCGTGGCCCGTTGATGTAAATTATCACGAAGCAAAAGCATTTTGTAACTGGTTGGCTGCCCGTGAAAATAAACCTATACGCTTACCTACAGAAAATGAATGGCAGCGTTTGAGGGATCATTGCGGCCTTGAGCAGGTGCGTTTTAATGATGGCATGAATATCAATTTAAATAAAAGCGCTTCTTCAGAACCCGTTGATATCAATCGACACGGGGACTTTTATGATGTGGCAGGGAATGTATGGCAGTGGACTGAAACCCCTATTTATCCGTTTTCGGGGTTCAAAGTGCATCCTTTGTATGATGATTTCACCACGCCGACATTCGACAACAAACACAACCTGATTAAAGGCGGTTCCTGGGTATCTACTGGCAACGAAGCGACCCGGGATAGCCGTTATGCTTTCAGGCGTCACTTTTTCCAGCATGCTGGCTTTCGGTATGTAGAGTCACCTAATCATATTACAGTGACAGACTTTGATTATGAAAGTGATACGCAGGTTTCTCAGTACAGCGAATTTCATTACGGCGAGGAATACTTTGGTGTACCCAACTTTGCACGAACCTCTGCTGAACATTGCCTGAAATATGCGCAGGGCAGAGCTACTAATAAGGCGCTGGATCTTGGTTGTGCGGTTGGTCGTAGTTCGTTTGAATTGGCCAGAAAATTTCTCCATGTGGATGCAATCGATTTTTCCGCCCGTTTCATCAAAACTGCGTTTGCGATGCAGGAGCGTGGTGAAATTCGTTATCACCTGATAGACGAAGGTGAGCTGACTTCCTTTAAGTCGCGCAAACTGAAGAACCTGGGGCTCAGTGACTATGCTAAGCGGGTTCATTTTGCCCAGGGAGATGCATGTAACTTGAAATCACAATATTCAGGCTACGATCTGATTTTTATGGGGAATCTTCTGGATCGCGTTTATTCCCCGCGCAAATTACTTAAAGATGTTCAGTCACGCTTGAATAAAGGCGGAATTCTTGTGGTGGCCTCGCCATTTACGTGGCTAACAGAATATACCGAACGTGACGAATGGCTGGGCGGTTTTAAAGAAGCCACAGGTGAAACATTAACTTCAACCGATGCGCTGGAGCGGGCGTTAGATGAATGTCAGCGTCTGGATGGCCCCATTGATGTCGAGTTTGTCATTCGTGAAACAAAGCGAAAATATCAGCACAGCATTTCTGAGTTCAATGTATTTGAAAAAGTGAAGTGAGTCTGTTTATTGATCGGCGCGGTTCGGGTGCCTTACAGTACGATGGGGTAGAAGCGAAATTTGGGGTGGTTTACCCTGACATGTTATCGATGTGGATCGCCGACATGGATATCGCGATCCCTAAGCCGGTGCAGGATGCAGTGTGCGCTTTTATTAGCGGTAACCAGGCAGGATATCAGCATGTGTCAGTAGCAAACTCGATATGTGAGTGGCTTGGCGCCCAACAAGTTGTTATTGATGAGTCCTGGGTGGTCCCGTGTGCGGGCATCGTGGATGCGTTATATCACTGTGTCGATTGTTTTACAGGGCGCGGCGACAAAGTCACTGTTGTCTCACCCACTTATAGTCCGTTGTACGATGCAGTAAGCGCGCAGGGCAGAGCACTTAGCGTTGTGTCTATGACGCTTAACTCGCAAGAAGCATGGTCGTTGGATGTGACAACCATTGACCCTGATTCTACCGCGGTGTTGCTGTGTAATCCGCAAAACCCCACCGGCCATGTGTGGTCATATGACCAGCTGCAAACGTTGGTGGATTATTGTCACAGTCATAATATTATTATAATTTGCGATGAAGCTCATGCTGATTTTACCTTCGATGCCCCCTTCATATCGCTGCTGAATACCGATGCACAGAATTGGCCCGGTCTTATTGTACTGCGTTCGGCCTCCAAAACCTTCAATCTGGCTGCTGTAGATAATGCCGCTTATGCAATTGTCCCCAGTCCGGAACAAAGAAATACATTTCAGCATATAGTTAACCAGCGACATCTTTCGCCCAGCCCGTTGGGTTGCCATATACTCAATACTGTTTACCAGTCGTGCGATGAGTGGTTCGCTACTGTAAAACAAGTGATTACTGATAACCGGGATTTACTCAACACACACATCCCACGCTTACCTGATAGCCTGTCGGTAACTATCGGCGCAGGGACGTACTTTGCGTTATTAGACGCCAGAAGTTTATCTGCCGATCCGGCCCATACGCTGCTGCACGATTATCACCTGGCGCTAGGCCCTGGCGATACCGAGTTTTTACCGGGTTTTTTCAGGCTTAATCTGGCCACCCATCCTCAAACCATAGTCAGCCTGGTAAATCGCCTTTGTAAGAATTCTAAAAAATAGAACGCCAAAACAAATTTTTGATAATGTTGCTTTACCGTATCTGTGATTACACTATCTCTCTATTATTTTTTAAGGAATTGTTATGGAGTACATAAGACGCGCTGATGAACGAGGTCAGGTTGAGATAGACTGGCTGCAAAGCCGCCATAGTTTTTCTTTTGGGCACTATTATGATCCTGAGCACATGGGCTTTTCCGTCCTTAGGGTTATTAATGAGGATGTGGTCAAGCCGGGTTACGGCTTCGATACCCATGGCCATCGTGATATGGAAATTATTACCTATATTATAGATGGAGAGCTTGAACATAAAGACAGTCAGGGCAATCAGGCAATTATCCCGGTAGGCGATATCCAGCGTATGAGCGCAGGCAAGGGTATATTGCACTCAGAATTCAACCCTTCTTCTACGACTCCGACTCATTTGCTACAAATATGGATACAGCCTCAAAAACACGGTATTAGCCCTAGCTACGCGCAGAAAACCATAATACCAAACGGGCCGCTTACACCGATTGTTACGCCTCAGGGTAGCGATACAGCGATTTCTATAAATCAGGATGTCTCCATATATAAATTAAAGCTGCAGAAAGATGAAGAAATAACGTTTTCCGCAGAGGGCAGAAGTGGTTATTTGCATATGATAAAAGGCCAGCTTAACGGCACTGACAAGTATTTTGCGGCCGGTGACGGTTATGGTATTCAGAACGAAAAAAATGTGATGCTGCGTGCAGGGGAGGACACGGAAGCGCTTTGGTTTGATTTACCGCATCAATGATAAACAACACGATGCGCTCCCAATATGGGTTTGTATTGTAAACTTACAGTTGGGAGTGCTTTTTCGACCCTGTCACCATTTGCAGCTTTTTCGAAGTGTGCTTTAACGCCCGCCCAGGTTGCTTTAAACGACACTGTCTCTCTGCTTGCATCGCTGATAGCTGAATAAGACATAGCGTTTCACCTTCTCTGTTTTGATCTCATCGTTGCTATATTACGAATGACAATCTGATGGCGATTTTACAGGTACAGTAAAATATGGAAACCACCAAGGTACTTCACACACAAGGGCAGCATGGTATTATGTCCTTGCTGCGGGTACGCCTGCATATCAATGATTATTAAGACTATCGGTGAGTAAAACTTGATAAAAATAATTCTGGTAGATGATCATGAGCTGGTCAGAACAGGTATCAGACGGATTCTGGACGATATCAAAGACTTTTCTGTGATCGCAGAGGCAAGTAGTGGAGAAGACGCTGTTGCCTCGTGCCGAAAAAATGCGCCCGACGTAGTACTGATGGATGTCAACATGCCAGGTATGGGTGGGCTGGAAGCAACGCGCAAGATACTAAGGATGGCTGAAAATACACGGGTGATATGTTTATCAATGCATAAAGAACATCCGATCCCTGCTCAGGTAATGCAAATTGGTGCGTTTGGTTTTTTGACTAAGGATGCTGAGCATGAGGAGATGATTCGCGCTATTTACAAGGTAGCATCCGGCCAAAAATATTTGCCGGCGGATATTGCTCAACGTATCGCGATTAGCAAACTGTCAGCAGACTCAGATAATCCGTTTGACATTTTGTCCACCCGTGAGCTGAATATTGCTATGCGACTAACCCGTGGTCAGCGAGTGCCTGATATCGCAGAAGAGCTCTCCATCAACGCCAAAACGGTAAATACCTACCGTTATCGAATGTTTGAAAAGCTGGGGGTGTCTACCGATGTGGAACTGACGCACCTGGCATATCGACATAAGCTTATTGATCCTAACGCGCTGTAAGGCTTGCATGGCAACGTTTGATTCCACTGAATTTTTAAAACACCTGACTCATCAGCCTGGCGTATACCGCATGTATAACGAGCAGTCTGAAGTTATCTACGTGGGTAAAGCAAAAAATCTGAAGAAACGGGTGGCCAGCTACTTCAGAATGCAGGTGGATAACGCCAAAACCCGCTCTCTGGTCAGTCAGATTGCCGATATGGATGTCACCGTAGTTAACAGCGAAACCGAGGCGTTTCTGCTGGAAAATAATTTTATCAAAAAGTACAAACCCCGATACAACGTGGTTTTACGGGACGATAAATCCTATCCATTTATTTTTCTGTCCGATCATGAGCATCCCAGGCTGTCTTTTCACCGGGGGCCGCAAAAACGTAAAGGAGAATATTTCGGACCGTACCCAAGTGCCTGGTCGGTGCGCGAAGCTTTGCGCTCAATGCAGAAAATTTTTCCGGTAAGACAGTGTGAGGATAGCTACTATCGCGCCAGAAGTCGCCCCTGTTTGCAATATCAAATGAAGCGCTGTAGCGCACCTTGTGTTGAAGGGTATGTGTCAGACGAAGAGTACACCGAACAGGTAAATCTCGCGCGCATGTTTCTCAAGGGTAAGAATAAACAAGTCATTGGGGCGCTGGTTGAACGCATGGAAAAAGCCTCAGTTGATCTTAATTTTGAAGCGGCCGCCCGTTACCGGGATCAAATCAGTGCACTCAGAAAAGTTCAGGAAAGACAATGGGTAGCCGGCACTCAGGATGAAATGGATGTGTTTGGCTTTGCTGTGAAAGGCAATATGGCATGCATTCAGGCAATGTTTATAAGGGATCGCCAGCTGTTAGGCAGTAAAGCATTTTTTCCTAAAGTCCCCCCAACTGCGACAGAAGATGAGATTTTCGAAGCGTTCTTTTTGCAGTTTTATCTGGCTGGCAACAAAATTATTCCCAAACAAATTGTGCTTCCCGTAACGTTGAGTGATGAAGAGGCCATCACTGAACTGCTAAGTACAGAGGCTGGACGCCGGGTCAAATTGTTCCGCGGTGCACGGGAAGAAAAACGGCGCTACATGGAACTGGCGCAGAGCAATGCACAGAGCGCACTGGATGCGCGCTATGTTGAACAAAAGTCGGTACATGCCCGTTATCTTGATTTAGAAGAAACCCTTGAACGTGAAGTACCTATTCAGCGTATGGAATGTTTTGATATTAGTCACACATCGGGCCAGCAAACTGTGGCATCATGTGTTGTGTTTAATCGGGAAGGCCCGCTTAAAGCAGATTATCGCCGGTATAATATAGAAGGTATTACACCGGGTGATGATTATGCAGCAATGGCGCAAGCATTGAAGCGGCGTTATAAAACGGTGAGCGAAGTAGCTAAAATTCCCGATATCCTGTTTATCGATGGCGGAAAGGGGCAGCTGGCGCAGGCTGAAACATTTTTTGAAGACTGGCCAGACGATAAGCGTCCCATGCTCATTGGTGTAGCGAAAGGCACTACCCGAAAGCCGGGACTGGAAACACTTATTCTGGCTGATTCGCATGAAACCATCCCGATGGAAAGTCACGCCCCCGCATTGCATCTTATTCAGCATATACGGGACGAGTCGCATCGGTTTGCCATTACCGGTCATCGTAATCGCAGGCAGAAAGTTCGTAATACATCTACGTTGGAAGATGTACCGGGAATAGGCGCTAAACGCAGGCAAGCCCTTTTGAAATTTATGGGCGGGCTACAAGGCCTTAAAAAAGCCAGTAAAGATGAAATAGCAAGTGTTCCTGGCATCAGCCGGGACCTGGCTGAAATAATTTACGACCACTTACATGGCTAACTATCACCTGTATATGGTCCTGCCACTGGCAAAGTGGTGTTAACAGAGAAGTTATTATGTGGACAGTACCCAATATCATCACGCTATTCAGAGTTACCCTTATTCCTGTTTTTGTACTGGTGTATTTTCTGGAGTGGCGCTGGGCCCATGAGGCGGCTGCGTTTATTTTCTGGCTGGCAGCGATTACTGACTGGTTTGACGGATATCTGGCCCGTAAACTGAAACAAAGCACCCCCTTTGGTGCATTCTTAGATCCGGTGGCGGATAAACTTATTGTAGCAGCAGCATTATTGATGATAACCCACAACTATGCCTCGCTCTGGATAACCATTCCCGCCATAATTCTCTTAATTCGAGAAGTATATGTGAGCGCCTTGCGAGAATGGATGAGTAGTCAGGGCGTAAGAGAGTTAGTTCAGGTATCTTTTATCGGCAAAGCTAAAACAACCACGCAAATGTTGGCGCTTATTGGTTTGTTATCAGGCCTTGAAACCTTTATGGGTGTCCCGATTTTCTGGGTTACGCTAGGGTATATCCTGTTATATGTGGCTGCTGTTTTGTCGTTATGGTCTATGTGCAGTTATACAATTGCCGCATCTCGTCATCTCACCGGAAGGGACTGATTTCAAACAGTTGTTTGCCAGATAAGCAAAATGCATAAAAAACTAGCAAACAGTTATAAAATCCATAAATTACTGCCATTTCATATTGACAGTCAGCGAGGGGCAGGTAGAATGCATCCCACGTTTTAGAGAGGCACCAGCCAATCTAAAATGAATTAAAAGTGCGGGAATAGCTCAGTGGTAGAGCACAACCTTGCCAAGGTTGGGGTCGCGAGTTCGAATCTCGTTTCCCGCTCCAAATATATAAATGTTTGATTGAAATTTGATGTTTTGATGGTTTCGTTATTGCGACAGATCGCGGCAACGTGGTTACCAGCTACGCATCTTGTTTCTCGCCAGATATTTAAATGTTTGAGTGGAATGTGGATATTCAGGTAACTCTATATCGCGACGCCTCGCAATACAGTGGTTGCCAGTTACTTATCTTGTTTTCCTTACAGATATGGCGGAATGGCAGAATGGCTATGCAGCGGATTGCAAATCCGTGGATCTCGGTTCGACTCCGGGTTCCGCCTCCATATTGCTTTACAGCGAACAGGTTCTACACCTGCACCAAGCGCAAGCTGACCCAATGCCCGGGTGGTGAAATTGGTAGACACAAGGGATTTAAAATCCCTCGCTCGTTAGAGTGTGCCGGTTCAAGTCCGGCCCCGGGCACCATTTTTCTTTCTTTAAATGAATAGCTATTTAGCGCTTTCTGTATTGATATGTAGTTATTGCTATATCCGCTACGTCGGGTAGCTTTAGCAGGCATTTCTTTGCCCCTCTGTTAATCGTAACTTTCAAAAAACCTTCGATAGAAAATAATTCACTCGCCTGTCGCATTGACGCTCAACAATACCCTGGCCTGGTTCAGAATCAAATGAAGCATGTACAGGTGAATTTGCTGGGTTCTCAAAAGCCGATCGTGCATTTTGTTGAGAAAAACTGCAGGCAAGGTCATTCATCAAGCAGCATCACCTTTATTTCGCTGAGTGATGATAACAATCTTAATAAAATCAGCGTTTAACTTTTTGACTTCACCCATCCTGTAAATTACAGGCTAATTAACTTAAAATTCTTGAATTTCTGAGTTTTCGATTCGTTAATATCTGCAGAGGAAGAAGGGGGCTTTCAATCATTACGCAATGATCAGCTAAAAGACAGAAAATTTTATTCTGTCAGGTTAGGAACAGGCACGCACAGCTGGTTATATCTCTTAACTACAAAAATCTTCATGTTATGAGGTGAGCCCGGCTCGATTGGTATTTTCATCGAGCCAGTTACACATATGGATAATTACCCATTTACATAGTTAAGTACAGCATCGGACCCCAGTAGCTCCTGTGCCTGCTGGCAGAGTGTTTCAATAGATTCCGAGGTGGTAATGGTCAGGCCATCCTTGCTACCGGCCAGCGCGTGCGCAAAAATCTTTGCATTTACCGTTGAGGTCAGTATTAATACTCCCTGACAGCCGTGCGCGTCAAGCGCAGAAAGATCTTTCTTCATTCTTACAGCGGCATCGTGGGTGATAGTGTGAGAAATGTCAGGAATACTGAGAATAATCCATTTATCCAATTGCGACGCTGTCTTTATAATCGCTTTACACCAGTCGTCAACCTGCTTGGGGCAGTAGACATCACTGGGAATGTCGAAAACAACATTATCTTTGATAAAAAAACGATATTTTTGCGCTTTGTTTTTGTTAGTAGTTGCTTCGCTACCGGCCATTTACGACAACTCCGAAGGCAGTATAATATAATCTTTATATAGTAGCTGTTTCTTATGCAAAGCACCACAGTCTGCTCGTCATGAGCAGACTGCAAGAGATCTACGCAGTCATTTGTGCGGCATTTGCGGGTACATCGGGTTCAGCATGTTCATTTAACGCAGCGAAAATCTCATCCTGAGTGGGCATGCGTAAAATAGACAACCCTTTGCGCTCGTAGTCTTTATTCACAAAGCCATTTTTAACAAAAGCAGCAAGCCAGTGAGTAGCCGGGTAATACCCCCATTTATGTTTAAAAACATTGGCATTGGTCACAATATCCAGCAGGTGATTGATAGGGTATTGATAGTTTGAACGATATTGTGTGAATACTTGTGTTTTCAGCCTGGCCAGCTTAAGACCGGCAACATCGCAACGGGTTACAAAATCAATATCACCAATACCGAAACCATGATACTGCTCGTCAAATCCGCCAACCCGTTCAAAATCAGTTTTACGGATTGCGAATACCGCAGAGCGAAAACTCGTATTGGCAGGTACTGCTTGTTGGGTATCGTAGATATGCTGACTATCTGCCTGTTTAACCTGTTGGTAGCTGGCATCGTCCTGCATAGACTCAACCTGAACCACCTTTGCGGTATACAGGCGATTCTCTTGCCAGTGATGTAATGTATCAGCAAAAAAACCAGGTGGGCATAAACAATCTACATCCAGGTGAAAAATGTACTCATGAGAGCATGACATAAAGCCCTTATTTCGGGCCTGCGCAATAGGTAAGTCTTCAGATGTGGCAAAACGATGCTGAATATCAAAATGCTCGCTTTGAATCAGTGAACTGTCTGAAGGTGATGTCATCCAGACTATAATAAGCTCAGAGGGTTTAGCGTCCGCTGCCTCGAGGTTGTTGATAAGATTAGCGAGCTGTTGTGTCCGGTTTTTTACTATGGTCACTACGCTAAAACAGTTTGACATCTTATTGTCCTCTTAAGTACTGGTTTGAGTGGATACTTCGCGTGTCCAATCTTTCTGTAGAGCGATAAAGCAAATTCCAAACCAACTGGCAAATGCTTTAACTTGCTGTAACTAAAGGCAATCAGATGAATATTCTTTTTATTATGTATGTGTAATCATGAAATAATTACACTGGTTTCATAAATATACTGCGTTTTTTTCGCAGCTTACAATGAATAAGTATTATTATTTTTGGAATTTATATTACAGAACCAGAAGCGAATAGCTACCTTTTTAAATAAAACAGACAACAGCGTCACTATTTAATTTTAGAGCGACGACCCGTATCATCTAAAACCACTAATTTACGAAGGGAATAGTTATGGCCAGCTTTAACGCTGATACGCTAGTACAGCCAGGCTCACTACATCATCTGATAACCAGCAAACCTATGGTGCTAATCAGGGCGCTTATGCATAACCCCGGTGATAATTCGCCGGATAATAGCACCGATTACCTTCCGGGTTCCGTTGGTCTTGATTTGGATGCTGATGGTAGTACAACTTCAGCCGGGGTGCCTCATACGTTACCCACTTTGGAATTTCAGGCTACGTTATTCGGTCAGCGTGGAGTAAGTATGCAACAGCCGGTTGTGGTTTATGATAACCGGGGCATGTTTTGCGCGGCCCGAGTTTTCTGGATGTTGAAAGCCCTTGGTCACGACAATGTGGCATTACTGGATGGCGGACTGCCCGCATGGCGTGATGCAGGATACTTGACTAACCAGGCCCCGATTTTGCCGGCCACCCGGATTTTTGAACCCGCGCCAGTAAAGGGATGGTTTGTAGATAGCCATACGGTGCGTGCGGCGTTAGACGCACAGATCCAAATTATAGATGCCCGTAGTCCGGCACGATTTAGCGGTGCAGAACCCGACCCGCGAGAGGGAGTGCGCGCCGGCCATATCCCCGGTGCGATGAACCTGCATTACCGTGACGTATTGCAAGATAACGGACAATTCAAATCCCACGATGAATTGAAAAAACTGTTGAAAGATAAAGGAATAGTGCTTAACAGACCGACCATCTGCACCTGTGGGTCAGGTATTACCGCTTGCATTATCGGTTTTGTTTTGCGGTATTGCGGCGCCAATGAGGTTTCGGTATACGATGGCAGCTGGGCGGAGTGGGGCGCTGATACAAGCCTGCCTGTGGAGACGGGCGCATGAAACCGCACGTGGTGATTTTAACGGGGGCCGGGATTTCTGCAGAGTCGGGCCTTAACACATTTCGAGATAATGATGGGTTGTGGGAAAAGCATCGGGTAGAGGATGTGGCAACGCCGGAGGCGTTTGAACGGGATCCAGCGGCTGTATATCGGTTCTACAACCTACGTCGACAGCAGCTGCAACAGCCGGATGTTCGGCCCAACGCAGCACACGTGGCGTTGGCAGAACTGGAAGCCGAGATGGGCGAACGGTGCCTGGTAGTTACCCAGAATGTGGATAATTTACACGAGCGGGCAGGCAGCCGTCGGGTGATCCACATGCATGGTGAATTGCTTTCAGCAAGATGTATCCTTTCAGGCAAAGCTGTTCATTACACTGGTAACTTTGATGGTACCACCGGCTGTCATTGTTGTGATCCACCAGGCGCTTTAAGACCAGATATTGTGTGGTTTGGTGAGGTCCCTATGCATATGGATAAAATTGGCGAAGCACTGGCAGCCGCGGATATTTTTATTGCCATTGGTACATCTGGTCAGGTTTACCCTGCAGCTGGGTTTGTACAACTGGCGAAACAATACGGTGCTAAAACCGTTGAGTTGAATATTGAGGCACCTACCCGGCCAACTGACTTCGATGAATTCAAACAGGGGCCTGCTTCTCAGGTTGTACCGGCTTTTATTCAAAATCTGCTGGAAGGAAACTAGCGCATGCAGGAGTTTATAACTATTGCGCTTATTCATCTGGTGGCGGTGGCGAGTCCAGGCCCGGACTTTGCTATCGTCGTACGAAATAGTATAAGCTTTGGACGTCGGGCAGCGATGTTTACCAGCATCGGTATTGGTCTTGGCATACTGGTCCATGTTTCATATTCAATTGTGGGTCTTAGCGTTTTAATTAAGACTACGCCGTGGCTATATACGGTGATTAGTTACTTGGCGGCGGCCTACTTAATCTACCTTGCCGTTGGAGCGTTGCGAAGCGGGCCGACAAATCAGGAAGACCCGACAGACAGTAAATCACCCGTTGCGACAAAGACATTGTCTGTAAAAAAAGCGCTATGGACGGGTTTTCTTACCAATGGTCTAAATCCGAAAGCAACATTATTTTTTCTATCATTGTTTACCGCGTTTATTGATGTAGATACCTCTTTTAGTGTGAAGCTTGGGTATGGGATTTATCTGGCCGTGGCGACGGGATTGTGGTTTTGTTTTTTATCTTATCTGCTAAGTACCAGCAGAGTCGCCCAGCTGATTGGCGCAAAAGGTTACTGGCTCGACAGAACCATGGGAGTACTGCTACTCGGGTTGGCGGTGAGACTAATCTGGTATGGGTAACACCACCGCCGCTTTTCACGTATACTACTGATGGTAAGAAATAAATTTCGAGGTAAGCTTGTCTAATACGACTCCAACATCAGGCCAGAATAATCTTCAGCGAGCATTGGATGGCGACTACGCATTTTCGGTCAAAGAAATACTGACTCGAGCTAATGAACTGGTTAAAACCAACTATTCGCTATTGTTAGCAGGTTGCGGCGTGGTATTTGTCATCTGCGCTGTACTGATAATGATTCTGGTCAGTCAGTACTCGTTAGATGCACTGGCTACAATAAGCCAGGGTCAGCAGTTTATGATCAATTTGGCCGTAATCTTTCTGGTGACACCAATTACTACAGCGATGACAGTACTTATGGCTGAAACGGGCTCACACCAAAACCGAGGGTTCTCTGAGCTTTTCCGCTATGTACCATCAGTATTACCACTGGCAATAGCGCAGTTACTGATGACGATGTTAACGCAACTGGGGTTTGCATTACTTATCATCCCTGGCCTCTATTTGCTGGTAGCAACGTCTTTTACGCTGCCGCTCATCGCTGATAAGAAAATGTCTATTACCGGCGCGCTACTGTTGTCGTGTCGTGTGGTGAATCGCTATTTATCGGGCTTCGGCGTCTTACTTGTCATTTTTGTCGCGCTGGCACTCATATCGCTGTTCACATTGGGTCTTGCTTTACTTTGGGTTATGCCGTTTTACTATGCCACACTGGGGTTATTGTATGAAGACTTGTTTGGCAGTGGGCAAGGGGATTCGACAGTAAAATCTAAAAACGGCAATGAACAAGAGTCTACATTTGATGCATAAACGTGAAACCACCAAAATTGTTCTGATTACGCTGGGCGTATTGGCAGTAATTGTTATCAATGCATGGATCCTTGCTACCAGCGAACCGGACATTTTGGATGTGCCTGAGTCTGAGCAGGCCTCTGAACCGGTGCCTGACTTCGCTTCTTTTGACGACGTAAAAAGCCGTAAAGCGGCGTTTTACGACTACCTCGGACCAGAGGTAGACAAGCAGAATGAGTATTTGCTCTCGCTGCGCCATTATTTGCAAACGCTTCAACGCCAACTAACCAGTGGTGAAGAGCTGGACGAGGATGACATAGAACGCATCGACTGGCTGGTCGATGAATACAAAATCAGCCCGGAAAAATCAACCGACGAACGCTTAAGTACGTTGATGAATCGCATCGATATACTGCCTAAAGAGCTGGTTTTAGCGCAGGCTGCTAATGAATCAGCGTGGGGAACCAGCCGTTTTGCACAGGAAGGGTATAACTTTTTTGGTCTGTGGTGTTTTCGCAAAGGCTGTGGATTTGTGCCTTCCAGACGGACCAAAGGCGCCTCACACGAAGTGGCCAAATTTGATAATTTGTCACGTGCCACTTACACCTATATGCGCAACCTCAATCGTCATAACGCGTATAGTGATTTACGTGACATTCGTGCCCGATTACGCCGTAATCAGAAAGACATTTCAGGGATGGCGCTGGCAGAAGGTCTGATGAACTATTCCCAGCGAGGTGCCGCGTACGTTGAAGAGCTACAGGCAATGATGCGCTTTAATCGTGAATATATTAGTGAATAAGAGAAGCCAGCGAATGAAGAATCTTGTAGTCGCTCTAGCAGTAACGCTGTTTACCGGCCCTGTTATAGCGGAAAACCTGGAAATTGAATACAGCAAATTCTACAGTCACTTGCGCAAGCTAAACAGTGATGATGTGCAGGCGCTGGAGTTTGCATTTGGCTTTATGCGCGTTGGTGAAGGCAGACTGTGCGAGATAAAGGACGCTGAGATTGTAACTGATAAGAAGATACTGCCTATTACAGTTACCGACGAGCAGCGCTTCACATTGCCTGACGAAAAAGCGCTTAAACTGGCGGCGGCCAGGGTACACGTCGATTTGGCAGAGCCTGCCAATGTTTGCGATATGTCTGTGCAATTGCAAACAAAGCCAGCGTATCTGAAAACCGAGTACACCCCGGAAGAGCTGGCGATGCTGGTAGAGCAATATGACGCATTCTTTAATGAAATGGGCAGTTTTCTATCGTTTATGATGCCGTCTGTAAAAGGCCTGACCGTGCAGTTTGCTAATGAGCAGATGAGCCGACCATTAAAAGATGCACCTGCTATTAATGGTGGGTATTTGCAACTTCCTCTAGAGTGGATAGAGCAGGGGAAATCGCTGACCTTGCCTGAAAAACCGTTACGCGTAACTGCAATTGCGACCCGTGACTGATATCAGGTCAGCACCAGCTGGTAGCGTATTTGTTCGGCCAGCCGATTAACTGTTTCCTCGCCTTTCTGGCACAATTCGGACCCTCTGTGAAATTCCAGCAAGCCGACATCGGCCAGATTGGGCTCAATTAAAACATCGGGCGGGTCACCAGCCAGCCTTGAACGAGTAACCCTGGCCTGTAGGATTTCCAATGAGCTGCTCATCACACTGAGAATGCCCGGCGGTGTATCCACATCCGGGCCTTTGTCCGGTGAGAACCATTGACGGATGGCCGTGGAGCTCTTCTGCAAGAAGTGGTCGGTTTTTCGCTCATTAGCTTCATGCTCTTCAGCCGGTTTTTCCAGCCTTTGTGGTTTGAAATCAGCGTTAAGGTTAACGGCGATCACAAAATCAGCACCCATTTGTCGACACAAATTAACAGGCACGGGATTCACAACGGCGCCATCTACCAGCCAGCGTCCTTCGTAAGACACCGGACTAAAAAGCGCGGGGATCGCACATGAGGCCTGTATTGCCTCGTTGGCTGGCCCTGCATTGAACATTACTTCTCGGCCAGAGTGCAGGTCGGTAGCGACTACCGCAAATTGCTTTTGCATTTCTTCAAAAGTGGGCGCGCATAAATCATCGCGAAGTTTGTTGAAAACTTTTTGACCGCTGGCGAGGCCACCCCGCCGAATTCCGATACCCATCAACGATATTACCTGCCATTCTGTAAGAGAGCAGGACCAGGTTTTCAATTCTTCCAGTTTGCCGCTTGCGTAGGCTGCTCCTACGTAAGCACCAACCGAGCAACCTGCGACAATATCAATTTTAACACCGAGCTTTTCAAGCGCCTGAATAATGCCAATATGCGCCCATCCTCTGGCGGCGCCAGCGCCTAATGCAATTCCAATTTTCATAACAACCTACTTCGCTAACGTTACCACCTGAACGACGCCATGGGCATTGTGTGCAGGAGGATCATCAAATGACGGTTCATCAAAAGCCGTATCACCATCAACCACTGCTTCATGAGAGCGTTCAATGTTATCAAAGTCATGCAATTCGCGATCGAGTAGATGAGAAGGGGCAATATTTTGCATAGCTTTGAACATCGACTCGATACGACCTGGATATCTGCGGTTCCAGTCTTGCAACATATGCTTAATATTTTGGCGTTGCAGGTTTTCCTGTGAGCCACACAGGTTGCACGGAATGATAGGAAACGCCACCGCCTCTGTGTACTTTTGAATATCAGCTTCATTGCAATAGGCAAGAGGACGTATGACAATATGTTTACCATCGTCACTGACAAGTTTTGGCGGCATCGATTTTAGTTTTCCGCCGTGGAACATATTTAAAAATAGTGTTTCCAACATATCATCACGATGGTGGCCGAGTGCTATCTTGGTGGCGCCCAGCTCAGTGGCGGTGCGGTACAAAATTCCACGTCGCAGACGAGAGCAGAGCGAGCAGGTGGTCTTGCCTTCTGGAATTTTATCTTTCACAATTGAATAAGTATCTTCTTCAACTATCTGGTAATCAACCCCCAGATTATCAAGATATTCAGGCAGAATATGCGCCGGGAAGCCAGGCTGTTTTTGATCCAGGTTCACCGCCACAATAGAAAAATTCACAGGTGCAATTTTCTGCAGAAAAAGCAGTATATCCAGCATCGTGTAACTGTCTTTGCCACCGGACAGACACACCATTACTTTATCGCCGTCTTCGATCATAGAGTAATCGGCAATGGCTTTGCCCACGTTCCTGCGTAATCGTTTCTGAAGTTTATTGAAACTGTACTTTTGCTTACTTTGGGCGCTTTGATCCCCGGTAGGGGTACTGGCTGACTGGCTCATAGATGACATCTTGAATAACAAAAACCGGATTATACAAAAGCACAGGCCCCTTCGTCATCCTGAACGGCAATTTTTTAACACATCCTTTAAGATTGCATCGGTGACTCAAAGCCATCAGGTTTAACGGCCAGAACATCGCAATGAAGCCGATCTATAACGTGCTCGGCAGTATTACCAATAAAAGCAGCTGAGAGACCAGCGCGCCCAACGGTGCCGATAACCACCAGTTCAGCGTCCAGTTCACAGGCTTTCCGGGCCACCACATCTTCAGGCAAACCTTCTTCTACATGACAACGCTGAATATCCACTGCAAATTTTTTCGCGTGTGCTGCCATTTCCTGTTCATGATGTTCTTTTACCGACTCATGGTAAGCCTCTGTATCAAATTCGGGAATTTCTATAGCGATACTTATTGGTGCCCTCGGATAAGCGTTTATAAGGTGCACATTACCAGTTATCAATTTAGCATAATCCTTAGCTATCTCTGTCAGCTTTTCGTTGAGCTGAGCATGTTCTTTATCTTCGGTGCCAACATTAACGGCGGCCAGTATATTGCCCTGGGGCGGCCAGGCATGTTCTTTAACCATCAGAACAGGCATCGGTGCTTTACGCATCAAATGCCAGTCGGTGGGCGTAAAAATCACAGAAGCTAAATCATCAGACGTCTGACTGGCTTTTATAATAATGTCCGCATGGTGCGCCATGGCAGTACGAATAATCGCTTCAAAGGGCCGGCTCTGCCATTTGACTACCACTTCGATCTCAATGTTTCGATCGTATTGTGCAATCAAATCTTCAACCCACTGGGTCCGCTCTTTAATAACTGCGGTGCGCATAGCATCGCGCTCACCGGGGGATAGCATGGTGGTCATTTCGTAGGAAAAATCATAGGCAACCATTAGGGCGGTAATAGCCGCACTGGTTTTCGAAGCCAGTTCCAGGGCTCTGGATAAAGCCGGTTGCGTATCCAGGTCGTTATCAATGACGACCAGTATTGAAGTATAATTAATCAAAGCGGCCTCCCGGCATCATTTTCAACACTACTACATTGAGTGTAGCCTGTAGAAACCGGTGCAGCCTTGTTTTAAATCAAAAAATCAACGGCAAGCAGACGTCAGAGAAATGCCCTGCATTTTCTCTTCGATACGCGTAAAGTCGAGTATGGTAATCAGTTTACCGGAGACTTCGATGATACCTTCCTTTTGAAAACGGGTGAGCAAGCGGCTGATAGTCTCAACGGTTAAGCCCAGATAATTACCGATTTCATTTCTTGTCATGGAAAGATTAAACTGACGGTGTGAATAACCACGCTCTTCGAATCGAGCCGACAGCCGAGCAATGAAATAGATCAGCTTTTCTTCAGCGGTGCGGCGATTTAATAACAGCATCATTTCGTGATCATGTTTAATCTCAGCGCTCATGAAACTCATGATTTGCCGACGCAACTTAGGAAAATTGACTGACATCTCGTCCAGCGTTTCATAAGGCAGTTCGCATACCATGGCGGTTTCCAGCGCCTTGGTATAAATCTGATGTTCCTGCGCACGAAGGCCGTCAAAACCAATAATGTCACCCGGTAAGTGAAATGCCACAATCTGTTCCTCCCCATCGCTGTCACTGATGAAAGACTTGAAGGAACCTGATCGAACTGCAAATAAGGCATGAAATTTGTCACCAGCCTGAATCAGAACATCATTTTTGTGCAGAGGCTTTTTGCGCTCTATGATGTCATCCAGTGATTCTACCTCGGTTTTGTTCAACGCAACCGGCAAACAAAGATGACTAAAACTACAGTTTTGACAATGAATAGAAAAATCAGACGGGGTCGCCATAACTGCTTCCTTATCAGTTTAAAATCATAAATAACATACGAAACCCATTGTACAACAATGTTGCCGCAAATAGTGCCAGTAATACGGCGACACTTTGTCGCACCGCTGGTTGCCGGAGGGTTGTTACTAACCAGTGAGCCCCCAGACTTGTGGCAATCAGTGCCGGTAACGTGCCAAGCCCGAAACAGAGCATTACCTGAGCACCTTCAATGGCGCCGCCACTGGCTAAAGCCCATGTTAATGTGGAGTACACCAGGCCGCAAGGCAGCCACCCCCATATTATGCCGTAGGGCAACGACGCCAGGGGGGAGGAAAACGGGATGAATTTTTTTGATAGCGGTTGGATGCGCCGCCACACCACCTGTCCCGCGTGTTCAAGTCTGGTCAGCCCCATCCACCAACGCCCCAGATATGCAGCCATGGCTAGCAGCATAAACCCACTTAACAGAGCGAGCAATGGGCCGGTAAACGGCACGTATTCCGACGACATCTGACCAATGCCACCGGCCACAGCACCTGCGACAGTATAACTAAAAATCCGACCGGCGTTGTAGCTTAGGGTATAAGGCCAGTGGCTAGCATCAGCGGGGACGGCCAGACGCAGGGCAGAAGCAATCCCCCCACACATACCCAGACAGTGCAGGCCACCTGCCAGACCGATAAGAAATGCTGATAAGGCAGTAAGCTCATTCATTCATTTTCTTACGTTCATCAGCAAGTTTTTTTTCTTCAGGCGGCAGGTCATCATCAAACAAAATACTGTAACCCTGTCGGTCGAGATCTTCGAACTGATTACTGCGCACAGCCCAGAAGAAGACTCCGATGGCAATTGCTACGATAATTATTGCCAGGGGAATAAGCACATAGAGGATAGACATATATAACTACCTGAGCAATCGGGTTGAATTGAATACTACGATGATACTACTTATTGACATTCCGATCACGGCCATCCATGGGGCCAGCATGCCGCTGATTGCCAGAGGCAGAATCAACAGGTTATAGGCTAGTGCCCAGACCATGTTTTGCCTGATCACCGATGTTGTGCGCCGGGCCAGTGCCACGACATTTGCCAGGGTATCAAGCCGGGGAGATAAAAGGACAATATCGGCAGAAGACTTAGCGATATCCGTTGCATTGCCCACTGCAACGGACACATCAGCCCCGGCTAGTACGGGGGCATCATTTATACCGTCACCGAGCATCATAAATTTGTGTTTATCAAATTGAAACTGTTTAACAGTATTAAGCTTCTGCTCGGGCGTTTGCTGAAAGTAATAGTGGTCGATATCCAGTTGCTCTGCCACTTCAGACACACTGGCCTGAGTATCACCACTTAAAATAACTTTCTTGAGCCCGCTGAAAGACCTCAAAACATCTTTAACGCCTGGTTTGATAGTGTCGCTGATTTTCCAGGCGGCAATAATTTCCTCGTCGCAGGATAAATAAATGTTTGCTTCAAAAGCCAGGTCAGGCAACGCACAAGAGAAAAACAGACGTGAGCCTGCCCGGTAAGTCTTTCCATCCACCGTGCCTTTGATACCAAAACCTGGCACAATATTGAAATCACTCAGAGGCAGGATATCGTTTCGGTCGAACAGGCTGGCAATAGGGTGCTCGGAACGTGATTCTAGAGTTGCCATCGCCCTCAGGATATCCGTCTTATTCCAGTGAGAATGATACCAACAATCCACCACAGAAAATTTACCATTGGTTAGCGTCCCGGTCTTATCCAGCCCCAATATTGAGCACGCGGCCGCAGACTCAAGTACATCAGCCCGTTTTACCAGTACACCTTGTCGATTAAGGCTAGCCACCGCACAGGTGAGCGCTGTCGGTGTTGCCAGACCAAGCGCGCAGGGGCAGGTAGCAACCAATACCGCAACAGTGATCCAGATTGCCTCGTCCGGTTGATGCTCAGACCAGTACCAGTAAGTAACTCCGGCAATTAACAGAACAGCAGTCACAAAGTATTGGGAAAGTTGATCTGCCGCCCGGGCCAGGCGGGGGCGGGTCGCCATTGCCTGACTCTGCAGGCGAAGTATTTGGTTGACCAGAGAGTATTTTAAGGCTTTGGTTACCGTGATCAGAACTGTATCCCGGTGATTGAGCGTACCGCCATAAACGTTGTCGCCAGTATCTTTGCCAACCGGTGTAAACTCACCGGTTAACATTGACTCATCGACATGGGTGCGCCCCTCACAGATCACTCCGTCAACAGGAATGACTTCACCCGCTTTGACCATTACTGTCTGGCCTGTTTTAAGGCGCTTCGCCAGACAGCTATGATAACCCCCGTTATCACAAACAGTGGCTGTCATAGGAATGTACTGAAGCATATTGGAAGATATTTGCATGGCCCTGTGCCGGCTTCGGTGCTCAGCAAAACGACTAAGCAACAACAAGAACACAAACATACAGATGGACTCAAAATACACTTCTCCATTCCCACTAAATGTCGCTTTTAAACCAGCAAAATAGGTCACACCGATAGCTATTGTAACCGGCACATCCATATTGACTGTTTTTGCCTGTAATGCTTTAAATGCGCCCAGATAGAAGGCAGACCCGGAATAGAAGACCACTGGCGTGGTGAGAATTAAAGCGACGCCGTGAAAATATTGTTCCATTTGCGCCGACATATTGTCCAGCAGGTCAAAATACATAGCCGCCATTAACATCATTACCTGCATAGTCATAAGACCAGCAAGGCCAAGTTTCTTTATAAACTGTTTTTGCTCGGCAGCATAAGAGGCCTCGTGTTCATCAGCCTGGAAGGGAAAACCTTTATAACCGATCTGCCCGAGACGCTTTATTAATGCGCTCAGACTGGTGTGCTCTCCTGACCACCTAATCCAGGCTCGACGCTGGGCCACATTCACTGAAACCTGACGGACGCCGTTTACTCGTGACAGTTGCTTTTCGATAAGCCAACCGCATGCAGCACAGGTAATACCTTCCACGGTAAGCTGGATTTCTTTATCGTTATCACTGGAAATGACAAAATCCTCCTGCAACTGAGGATCATCGTACATATTTAATCGTGACAGCAGTTCTTCATCGGGTGGCTGCGCCTGTTCCGCTTTTTCTGTGCGAAACTGGTAGTAGTCCTGTAAACCATTTTCAACTATCGCCTCTGCAACAGCCTGACATCCGGGACAGCAAAAATGGCGAGTTTCTCCAAGAACATCTGCTGTATAAGGGCGACGCGGATCATTAGGCTCACCGCAGTGGTAACATTGGCAGGGTTGTGCTGGCATCAGGGTTTAAGGGAGATAGTTTGTTTGGCGGGCAACCATATCTGTTTTCTTATTTTCCAGTCTGAATTAATAGGCTCAAGCGTCATTTGCCATTTTCCAGCTACCATATTCTCACTAAAACCGCGGTACATTCCGCTGGCATCGCGGCTCAATAATACTGAAAAATCTTTGCTTTGCTGAGTAGTATGATAAAACGATAAGCGGATGGCCTGGCCATCGCGAGGAATACCGGAGTGGAATTGTAACGCAATAGCGCCATCGTCAATAGTAACATCTGCGGAGATATTCCGGCGCCGGGCTTCATGTTCTTTTGCCAGACTGGCATTGATAGCTTTACCCTGTTTGTAGTAATTGTCCACAACCAGGCTGTCCTCAGTGGATATAGCGAGGTTGAGCAGAACCCCACTCATGATCATTGTTATAGCTGGCACTGCAATCAAAAACCAGGGCCAGAATTGCTTGTACCAGGGTTTTTCCATCTAATATTGCCCGTAAATTAACGAAGTATGAGTTTGAGAATGAAAAACATGGGCCGGCGAGCCAGACAAAATCACAGAAGGTTAAAGCCCCGCTGGCGCGGGGCATGAAAGTATTACTCAGATTCTGGCTGGTTAGAAAGGCTATAAACATAAGCCGCGACAACATGAATCTTGTCTTCACCAAGAGTTTTCTTGAACGAAGGCATGACGCCATTACGTCCATACTTAAGTGTTTCTGTAACAGCTCGCTTGCTACCACCATACAGCCAAGTGTTATCTGTAAGATTTGGTGCACCCAACGCCTGATTACCTTTCCCATCCTGACCATGACAGGCAGCGCATACGGCAAAGCGAGCCTCGCCTTTATTCGCTAACTGCTGATCAACCTGACGTCCACTTAAACTGAGAACGTAAGCTACAACTTCTTCGATACCTTGTTCGCCCATTGCATCAAGCCAGGCTGGCATAGCCGCCTGACGGCCATTAATAAGCGTTTCTTTAATTTTTGCGCCGCTGCCGCCATATAACCAGTCGTCATCGGTAAGGTTAGGAAACCCCCCGTTCTGACCACGGGCATCTGAACCGTGACATTGTGCACAATTTTGCAAGAACAGTCGTCGGCCTACTTTGACAGCATCCTCGTCAAATGCCAGTTCTTCTACCGGTACCTGTGCAAAGGCTTCAAAAATCGGATCAAAGCGTTCTGCCGCTTTGGTGAGCTCTACGTCATACTGGACGTAGTCTCCGCTTTCCATGGCATCTTGTCGAGCCTGACGAGACTCTTCAAGCGACTGAATATTCTGGTTAGAGCTTTTCCAGTCCCACAAGCCTTTATAGCTGCCCAGACCAGGATAAAGAACCAGATATATAAGGCCGAAAACAATAGTGACGTAAAATAAGATGGTCCACCATTTTGGCAGAGGGTTGTTTACTTCCTCAATACCATCAAACTCGTGGCCCATACTTTTACCTTCTTCAACGCCGGTAAAATTCGTCAGACACCAACGAAGCAGAACGAAACACCCAATGATGCTTCCTAAAGTGATCACTGAGATCCATATTGTCCAAAACGTGCTCATGAGCTCAAGACTCCCGCTTATCTTTTTTTATGCGCTCTTTGTCTTCATCTGCAAAGGGCAGGTTCGCAGCGTCATCGAATTTCTTTTTATTCCGACCGCTAAACGCCCACCAGACTACGCCGGCGAAACAAATAAAAACAACAATTGTAAAAATAGTGCCAATTAAACCCTGATTCATATTATTTCAGATGTGTTCCCAGTGATTGCAGATAGGCCACAAGCGCTTCCATTTCTGTTTTTCCCTGAACGGCTTTTTTAGCACCAGCAATATCTTCATCGGTGTAGGGTACGCCGAAATCTCTGAATATTTCCATTTTTGCTGCGGTATCTTCACCGCTTAATGTATTTTCAAGCAACCATGGAAAACCCGGCATGTTGGACTCGGGAACCACGTCCCGTGGGTTTCTCAGATGTGCAATATGCCATGCATCGCTGTAACGACCACCCACTCGGGCTAAGTCTGGTCCGGTCCGTTTAGACCCCCACAAAAAGGGATGTTCCCAAACTGACTCACCGGCAACACTATAGTGACCATACCGCTCGGTCTCAGCGCGGAAAGGGCGAATCATTTGTGAATGGCAGCCTACACAGCCTTCACGGATATAGATGTCGCGTCCCTCGAGTTGCAGAGCAGTGTAGGGCGTCAACCCTTCCACCGGCTCCATAACTTGCTGCTGAAACATCAAGGGTGTAATTTGCACCATAGCGCCAAAGCTAATAGCTACCAGAATGAGAATCGTGAGCAGCCCAACATTTTTTTCAACAATTTCGTGTAAATTTCTTTTCACCTGACAACTCCTTCTTATGCTGGCTGCGTGGCCGGGTCAGCGGCGATACTACCTTTAGGTGCCCGAATTGTCCGGTAAGCATTATAGGCCATTACCAGCATTCCGACGACGACAAAACAGCCCCCGATAAAGCGCACAACATAATAAGGCTTAGAAGCTTCCAGCGACTCTACGAAGCTGTAAGTCAGGGTGCCGTCAGCGTTTACTGCGCGCCACATCAACCCTTGTAATACCCCCGAGAACCACATCGCTACGATATATAGGACGACGCCAATAGTAGCCAGCCAGAAATGCACATTAACCAGACGAGTACTGTACATAGCGCGCTGTCCGAACAGATGTGGGATAAGATGATAAACCGAACCGATAGACACCATGGCTACCCAGCCTAATGCTCCGGAATGAACATGTCCGATGGTCCAGTCGGTGTAGTGTGATAACGCATTTACCGTCTTGATTGCCATCATCGGACCTTCAAATGTCGACATACCGTAGAAGGTCAGAGACACCACCAAAAAGCGTAGTACAGGATCGGTTCTGAGTTTATGCCAGGCTCCCGACAATGTCATGATGCCGTTTATCATGCCGCCCCAAGAGGGTACAAAAAGAATGATTGACATCACCATACCTAACGATTGGGTCCAGTCAGGTAGGGCAGTGTAGTGCAAATGGTGAGGGCCGGCCCAGATATAAAGGGATATAAGCGCCCAGAAGTGGATAATGGATAAGCGATATGAATAGACCGGGCGGCCGGCTTGCTTAGGCACAAAGTAATACATCATCCCCAGAAAACCTGCGGTCAGGAAAAAGCCTACAGCATTGTGTCCATACCACCATTGCATCATTGCGTCCACCGCGCCGGCATAGAGCGAGTAAGACTTTGTAAACGAGACTGGTATAGCCATACTGTTACCAATATGCAATACCAGCACCGTCAGGATAAATGCACCGTAAAACCAGTTGGCCACATAGATGTGAGAGACTTTACGGATGACGATAGTACCGAAAAAGTTGATCGTATAAGCGATCCAAACCAGTGCAATCAGAATATCAATAGGCCATTCAAGTTCAGCGTATTCTTTTGAAGACGTCATACCAAGTGGAAGCGTTATAATCGCAGCAACGATAACTGCTTGCCAGCCCCAAAATGTAAAGGCGGCGAGCTTGTCTGAAAAAACGCGTACCTGAGAGGTTCGCTGAACCACGTAATAGGATGTGGCAAACAAGGCACTGCCCCCGAACGCAAAAATCACCGCATTAGTATGCAGTGGACGCAAACGGGAAAAGGTTAGCCAGGGAACGTCAAAATTTAGTGCAGGAGCAAACAATTGGGCAGCAATAAAGACACCCAGCCCCATACCTATGATTCCCCAAATGATGGTCATGATAGTGAACTGACGAACAACCTTATAGTTGTAAGTCGGTTGTGCTTGGCTTATCTCACTCATTTTATTGAATCTTCCACTTCGATGTACACAGGCTCAGTTGTTGTGCAAGTTGTGCCCGGTTTGGTCAATTGCACCGCGATGATAATGTTTTTGGATACAAAAAGATAGCACATCATCGCCAGGATTGATTCATGTCAATAAATAAGCATACTAAATTAATAGCAAAGTAGTAATTACAGAAAGTTTATGAAAAAACAAAGTAGTTTGACAAAGTTAGCGATAATTTTCGGGGTTGCTGTTGTGGTTATAGCGGCAGTATGGCTCTACCTTTCATCACAAACCTCATCGACTAACAGCTGTACAATGGCAAATCAGCGTTGCGATTTAACAGTAGCGGCAGGTGATGTCCATATTACTTTTAACAATCCGCCCCGTGCCGAGGAACAAATCGGATTTGAATTACGGGTCCCTAAAGACGTTATTGTTGAGGATATTTTATTAGAGGGGGACGATATGTATATGGGAAAAGTGCCCGTGTTTATCAAAGCCAACGCGGGAAGAAAACTTGAAGGTTGGTTTATGCTGGGAAGTTGTAGTCAGCCAACTATGCGCTGGCGTATGGTGATATGGTTAGAGAACCGCAAAGACCCTCTAACCATTTTCTTCGATGCTCCAGCAGGCTGATTACATTTGCGTCTGCAGGTAGTTTGATAAACCCAGCATCTTGATTAGTTTTAACTGTTGTTCTAGCCAGTGTGCATGATCCATCTCTGTATCATCCAGAAGCTCTACCAGAATGCCCCGGGTAACAAAATCCCCTTCGCGTTCGCACACAGCGATAACCTCACGTAATTTGGCATCGACTTCATATTCCACGCGCAGATCACTTTCGAGCATAGAAGGAACATCCTCGCCAACTTGGAAACCAGTTCGCGTCTGCATATCAGGCGTACCTTCCAGAAACAGCATTCTTTCAATCAGCTTGGTAGCATGACCCCGCTCGTCATCAAACTCATGATCGATTCGCTCATAAAGCTTATTAAGTCCCCAGTCCAGATACATCTGAGAATGAATAAAATACTGATCCATTGCCGCAAGCTCATAGGCAAGCAGCTCGTTTAATGCTGATACTATTTGTGCATTGCCTTTCATTAGTCGTCTCCGTTAACCTGAGCCTGAAGATAATTTTCAAGACCCATAGCGTCTATTTGATACTCCTGAGTTTCCAGCCAATCCAGATGTTCTTCCTCATACTCAAGAATTGCTTCAAGAATATCCCGGCTGACGTAATCCTGTTTTTGTTCACATAAAGCAATACCATTCCTAATCAGTGGAAGTTGCTCCAGCTGAAATTTGGTATCGCAGGCAATCATTTCAACCGGTGTCTCACCGATATACAATTTGCCCAATGCCTGAAGATTGGGTAATCCCTCGAGAAACAGGATACGTTCAATCAGGTCATCCGCCTGTTTCATGTCCTTTATAGACTTTTTGTAATTGCGTTCGTTTAAGTTATGAATGCCCCAGTTTTTGAACATCCGGGCATGCAAAAAGTATTGGTTTATAGATGTCAGTTCACTGGTGAGAATCTCATTCAGTGATGCTATGACCTGCCGATCACCTTGCATGGAAAAATCCTTATAGAGAATGTGCCACAGAGTATAGTGCTCAGTCTGGAAAAAGTCAAAATTACTTTAAAAAACAATAGCATACAAATGTGAATGATTATCAACCTGTTCTTTGTTTCTATTTGGCCGGTACCACAATGTCCTGATTTGCATGAACATATGCGAGACTCTCCTCTGCAAAACCCAATCCAGCCTCTGTAAAAAAGTTAAAAACTTTATCTACGCCATTTTCCAGCAGATGATTAACCTCATCCTCATACCGGGCTATCGCAGCGACTTTCCCTTGGTAACCTGCATGTTTTAATTGGCGGGTGATATTAATTGCATCTTCAATGGAAGGAAGGGCCAGCAATACAAGTCTTGCATTAGAGATATCCAGATTGTCCCACAGATCGATATCTTCGCCATCTCCGCAGATAACATTCATGCCGTTGGCTTTTAAGCGCTGAATTTTTACTCTGTCAGCGTCCATTCCCACAACCCGACTATCAACCAATTTGCTTAGCGACTGAAATGCACCCATTCCGACCCGGCCCATGCCAATGACCATAAACTGGGCATCGTCTATACTTGGATAGATATCTCCTGGCAAGCGTTTGTTGCGCTCATAATAAGCGAGTTTTTCTTTGATTTTGATATACCGGCTGTGCGAATTCCGATACAGCAAACTGGTAATAACGAACGATATTGAAACACTCAATGCCAGTACCACCAGCCACTTATCGTCTAACAGCCCCAAGGAAACCGCCAGCGAGCCGACGATGAGTCCGAATTCACTGAAATTACTAAGGACCAGACTCGTTAGATAGCTGGTACGGGCGCGCAACCGCAGTAAGGTCATGATGCCAAAGAAAAGAAAAGCCTTCAGGGGCAGGAACAGACAGACTATCACTGCCATGGTCAGCATCGGTAAGTCGGGCAGGGCGGTTAACCCGATGGATAGAAAGAAGCCAATCAAAAAGAGGTCTTTAAACGCTAACAGTGATTTTGACAGTTCGGTGGCCTTAGAATGTCTGGACAGCAACATACCAATAAGCAACGCCCCCAAATCACCTTTGATACTTACCAGTTCAAAGACTTGATACGCCCCCAATGCCAGGATAAAGCCGGTTAAAGGTAACAATTCGCCGTGACCAGAACGATCGAGAATGCGGTTGAGTAATGGTAGCGCCGGAAAAACTAACAGTAACGCTAAAGCCCACACTGACGGAAGTTTGCCTGTAGCGGCGACCATAAAGACCACTGCAAATACGTCCTGCATAACCAGAACGCCAATTGCCAGCCGGCCATGCCGGGTCTTGCCTTCACCAGCTTCCTCCAAAATCTTAACCACACATACAGTACTGGAAAAACTCAGGGCAAAGGCAATTAGTGCAGCGCTTTGAAAATCTAGAGGGCCGGTGAGACTCGTTAGCAGTCCGGCGATACCATATAAAATACCTGCAACCACGCCCACCCAGATTAATGTATGGGAAATGCTGCCTGCCCATACCTCACGCCGGCTAAGATCTTTTACATTGAGTTTCAGGCCAATGGTAAACAGCATGATGGTTATACCAAGACTGGCGATATCCTGAAGTTCGTCAGAGGCAGTAAAGCCCAGTGCGTTTAAGATAAATCCTGCAGCCAGATAACCCACCAGGGGGGGAATACCTGCAAGTTTAACTGTCAGTCCGCAGATAAATGCAAACAGAAGAAATATATAATCCATAACGAAGAAAAATCCCTACTACTCGGGTATAGCGTTCTTAAAATGTCAGGCAGCCTGACGCTGTTTTTTTGCATTTAGAAAATGCTGGATACGTTGGTAGGTGCGGCCGGGAGCTTCTGCCATAGGCATATGGCCTACATCATGAAATATTTCCCAATCACAGTTTAGGCAGTGGACCCAATTATCTAATGCAGTAACATCCAACAGCCCGTCGCGGCCTCCCCAAATTACCAGTACGGGGGTGGTCGTACTGGCCAGTTCCTTTTCATCAATGTACCCAGACGAAACAAAGTCATCGAAAACCTGCTGATACTCGCTAACTCTGGCGATATGCTGATCGGCTAGCACATCTTTAACAATACCGGGAATATATGGGCCACTGGCCATCGCCATAGATAACAAACGATGATAACCCCGCCGCCTGGTGATGAAAAAAGGATTTTGCCCCTTATCCAGCATGATATCCAGCCGACTTTTTGTTTTAGAGGGCATACCGGCAGGGCACAACAAAATAGAAGAAGCGACCGCACTTGCCTGATGCTTTGCCATCCACGCAGCGACATACCCTCCCATAGAATTGCCAATTAATGTCGCTTTTTGGTAACCCATACGCCAGACAAGCGCTGTTAGTAACTTTCCGTGATCACTCACTTTATAGTGCCATTCCGGTGAAAACCCGGTGTGGCCGTGGCCTGGTAAATCCGGGATAACAATATGATATTCATCTTTAAACAGCGCAGCCAGTGAAAGCCAGATATTATTATCGCCGGCAAAACCATGTACCATCATAAGTAGAGGTTTGCGTTTATCCCGTGTGCCTTCGGTTTCCAGAACGCTCAAGCTTATTCCGTTTATCGAATACCGCCGTCGCACTAATCGCGCCTGTTGCATTGCGCGTTTTTGATAGGCGACCAGCAGAACTTCCCCGAGCCGGGGATAGGTGTACCAGTAAACAAAGCCAAGTAATATAATAAAGGCGAGTAAAATCCACATGCCTGATGGTGACCCTGATAAACGAATTTATAATACCATAAGCCTGCTTAAAAATATGATTTCTCAATAAAATCGATATTGAAACGCGACTTTTAAGATACTTCTTTTTACCATATGGCTGACATCGATGAAAGCTGACAACATGGAAATAGTAATTTGTAATGAGGGGCGCGAAACATTACCGCATCTCATAATGATCTCATACAAGATACATTTCATATTAGCTGTAAATTGTTAAACTAAGCGTTTATGAGAAACTCCATTCTTGTTTTTATCTTCACCACGCTCATTATCAATATCGCTTTAGGTTTTCTGTGGCCTCCTGCCTGGTGGTTTTTATTGCTAACCACTACCCTTACCATATTTGTCTTAAGAGACATTACCCAATCACGCCATTCGATTTTAAAAAATTTCCCCCTAGTGGGTCGGGTCCGTTGGACGGTGGAAGGATTACGTCCATATGTTCAGCAGTATTTGCTCGAGAGTGAGACCGAGGGCCGTCCCATCCACCGGATGTTCCGTGGCATCGTATATAAGCGGGCAAAAGATTCTCTGGATAGTATGCCATTCGGGACACAGATGGATACTTACGCTGATGGTTATGAGTGGATTGCGCACTCACTTTCAGCGATGGGAGTGAAAGAGATGGATGAGGATCCCAGAATATGGATCGGCGGTTCAGCCTGTGAGCAACCCTACCTGGCCAGCGTTCTGAATATCTCGGCTATGAGCTTTGGCAGTCTTAGTAGCAACGCCATAACGGCGTTGAATCGAGGTGCGGCTAAGGGGAAGTTTTATCATAATACAGGCGAGGGCGGTCTTACCCCTTATCATCTCGATAATGGTGGCGACATAGTATGGCAAATTGGGACTGGTTACTTTGGCTGTCGGAATAAAGACGGCTCTTTCAATGAATTAGAATTCGAGGAAAAAGCCCGACACCCACGGGTCAAAATGATAGAAATAAAGTTAAGCCAGGGCGCCAAGCCTGGTCACGGCGGTATCCTGCCGGCAGACAAAAACAGTGAGGAAATTGCCCGGATTCGCGGGGTAGAGCCACATACTCAAGTAGATTCACCGCCTCGGCGTACTGCGTTCGGTACACCATTAGAATTGATGGATTTTATTCAGAAATTAAGAACGCTAAGTAACGGTAAACCTATTGGTTTTAAACTGGCGCTGGGCCGGAAAAGTGAATTTATTGCCATCTGTAAAGCCATGAAGAAAACCGGAATAAAGCCAGACTTCATCACTGTGGATGGCGGCGAAGGAGGGACCGGCGCCGCCCCTCTAGAATATACCAACTCGGTAGGTTTTCCATTGCGCGAAGCGCTGGCTTTTGTCGATGATGTTCTTATTGGTTTTGATTTACGACATGAAATTCGGCTTATAGCATCAGGGAAAGTATTTACTGCGTTTCACCTTGTGCAAAACCTCAGCTTAGGCGCCGATATTTGCAACAGTGCTCGCGGCATGATGTTGGCACTGGGGTGCGTTCAATCTTTATCCTGTAATACAAACCGCTGCCCAACGGGAGTAGCAACCCAGGATCCCAGACTTGCTAAAGGCCTTGATCTGGCTGATAAATCTGTGCGAGTGTTCCAGTATCATAAAAAGACCGTTCACGCTCTAATGGATATGCTGTCATCTACCGGCCATCAGTCAATTACGGACCTTAACCGAACTCATATTTTCAGGCGCGTTAATCAACAAAGTGTAAAACGCTATGATGAAATATTCCCTTTAGTTAAACGGGGCAGTTTGTTAACAGAAAATGAGAAACAATTGCCTGAAGCGTTCAAACTGCACGTTATAGAAGCAAGCGCACAAAGCTTTATGCCAGCCAGCCTCCTGGCTGATATTGACCATGAAACAAAGTCTGTTTGCTGACATAGGGGGGGATCATGAGCGGTTACACAAGTATTCTGGTAGCAGTGGATGTCTTCAACGATGTCAATGCAGTGATCGACCGGGCCCTTCGCGTTTGCAGCCAGGATACTAAGATACACGTGGCTTATGTGGTTCAGCCCCAACATAGTATTGCCCCGTACGGTGGTTATCTTGAAAGAGACTTTTCTGAAGAGGTAAGGGTGCAGGCGGAGAAAAAGCTTATTCAGATCGCCCAATCACTACCAGCGAAAAACACCACGATTCACACTGCAGTGGGTAGTGTAGCCGATGAACTTCACTGCCTTGCCAAGGCATGTTCGGCCGACTTAGTTATTTTAGGTGCTCACAGTAGCTCTGGTGTATTCAGGTTACTAGGCTCTGTGGCTAATGCTGTTATTCAGCGTAGCGAAATAGACGTGCTTACGGTGAAGATGCATTGAAACGCCCACTGTTGAGCAGATTTCATTCCTCTGTCATAGTTGTCATGCAAATTGGCGATAAAAACAACAGGTAATGCCGCGCTAATGAAAACAAAAAGCACCGGATTTGTAAGGCTATATTTCGCTACTCTCTACTCATTCAAAGGATTGAAGGCGGCTTTTGCCAGTGAAGCTGCTATCAGACAAGAGTTAGCAGCAACGGCACTGCTTATCCCCATCACGTTTTGGCTGGAAGTCACCCTGGTAGAACGGCTATTAATGATACAGTCTTTATTTATAATCATTATTGCTGAGCTTCTAAATTCAGCGGTCGAAGCATTAGCTGACAGAGTCAGCGCAGAAGTCCATGTGCTGATTGCAAAGGCGAAAGATATCGGTTCGGCGGCTGTTTTTGTTAGTCTGATATTGGCAGGGGCAATATGGGGCACGATATTACTTACCTGAACGGCCCCTGCTCAACACTTTTAAAAAGAAGAAACCTTAGTGCCTTCAGGCAGTCGCTCATTGAGCATCTCTGTGACTGTGCTGGAGATGAGTTTTAGGTGGGATGAATGGACTTGTTTTTCAATCGGCTCTTCAAAACTTACATTAGAAAATACCATATCTTCACCGCTGGAAGTAACTTTGACCGTGAGGTGATCATCTGTTCCTGCAATAGGGACTCTGATGCATAACGGCTCATTATGCGACTCTACATATTCTTGTGCTTCATCTGTACTTGCAAAAGCCCGTTTTTTTTCCGGATGAAGCTTCCAGTTGGACGACTGGTCTATTACCTGAATAAGTGTCTTAGCATGATGTTCGCTGATCTGATTGCTCATTTAAAACTCCTTTTGAGTGACGATGTCATTCCTACGCAAAGGCGTGGTAAACAGTTTTTGTTTACCACGAAAAAGCACAGCTTTCGCTGTGCTGTTACTCGTTGGGCATGCGTTTAAACAGAACCTTTACACGTCACAGTTGATACAACGGAATATCATTGGCTGAAATCAATCCCTGCTTAAGTCTGATAGTCGCCTGGAACTGATCCTCTTCTTCGGTCAACAAACCTTGTTCCAGATACTGCTCGATAACCGGCATTGCCATGGGAAATGCCTGATTAATGGATTTTCCAATATACAGATTTAGTGAACCAGTCATTTTCTGCAAGACTGATGCGCTTTGAATAGCCGACGCGTCATAGGGAGCTAATGTAAAGTTCCCTTCACTTTTAAATGGCGCATCTGCAATATCAAAACGGAATGATTCAACAGCAATGTTATGAGATGACTGACCAAGCTCTGCCAATACTTTATCAGTTTGCGCTGAAGAGCTATCGTCACTGGTTTGATTCATAAAGCGCAGCGTTTGACTGCTGATATTGTCAAGACTAACGTTTAAAGCAAAATTCTCAATAGCATTCGTCTGGTTTTGAGCACTAACCCGGTCAATAAATAATGCGTACGCCGCTTCGAATGTATCACTGTCTTCCTGTTCAATTTCGGTAATCGATCGGATATTTTCAATATGATAGTTGGCATTGTAAGTGGCCGAGGTAATATTCAAACTTTCCACCGTCAGCTCCGTTTCGCTGGCATAGACATTCTCAGCAATGCGCGTCATCTCGCTATTGACGTACATATTCTGCAAATTAATAGCAGTCCCACTGGAAGACCCTGATAAATTCATTCCTTTCCACTTCAGCTGAAATTCTGCACTGCTCATCGATAAGTCACCGTCATAGAATAACGTCAGCGGGGAAATGGTTAATGTACCGTCATTTTCCTCAACCGAAAACTCATCAAAAGAAAGTGTTGCACTTGTGCTGTTAAACAGCACATTTACTGAAAAGTTGGCTTCATGGCCTACTGAGCCTATGGTCGATAGCAGTTCGCTATCAGAGCTAACCTGAGAATCACAGACAACATAAAAAGGATAAAACGCGCAATCGCTATTTAGCGTGAACGAAAGAGGGGCTGAATCTGCAAGATTATACTGACTCAGATAGGTATCGGTAAGGGTAACACTCAACGTGTTCCTGGCCCCGAATAAACTATTATCAATATTTTCCTTGTTAATTAATATGCCCTGGGGGCGATAAGTCTGCTTGGCAATCGCTATCTGATCATTGAGTGAGGATTCAAAACGCGACTGCGTAAAAATTTGACCGCCTGCCGCTACCACACTAAGCCCCGCAAGAACGAGCACTGTTTTTTTATTCATTACCTGACTAACTCCCTGGTATTTCCTCCCTGTGGCAGTATTTTATTTTCACACCGCCTTAGGTCCATTAATTTATAGGGTTAGTTTACCGAAGAAGTTCGGGGTTTACAGGTTCAAATGCCTCAAAGGCGGGTTTTCCGAAAAAATAACCTTGTTGCTTGGTTACGCCTAACTCGTAGAGATAATCTCTTTCTTCTTTTGTTTCAACGCCTTCTGCAAGAATAGTAATATCCATCTGTTCAGCCATATGCTTGATAGTAGATAAGATAATTTGCTTCTTGCGATGTTCGTTGATGCCTCTGATCAGGGACATGTCTATCTTGATTTTATCCGGTGACAGCTCGGCCAGCCAATCAAGATTAGCGTATCCTGAGCCAAAATCATCGATAGCGGTAGAAAATCCAATCTTCTGATAGTAGTTGATAACCTCTTTAAGATGATTGATATCACTGACGTGGTCTGTCTCAACCAGTTCAAACGTAATATTTTGTGGCGGGAAACCATAGTTTTCTGCAGCAATCAGGGTGGTGCGGATACATATATGTGGCCTGTACACAGCGCCAGGTAAGAAGTTGATATTCAAATTTGTGTCAGGCTTTTTCTCAGCAGCCAGTGCAATGGCCTTAACCCTGCAGGTTTGATCAAATTTGTAAATGTTTTCAGCGTTAACCTTACTTATAATTGTCCCGGCTGGCGCATTATCGAGTCCTCTAACCAGCGCTTCATAGCTGAAAACCTTGCCTGCATCTAAGTCAACCAGCGGCTGAAACGCCATGGTGAAATCAAAATCAAGCATCTTGCCATTCCGACAACCAGTACAAGATAATTCGCGGGCATTTTCTTCAACCACAAAAATAGGGAGGTTTTTAGCCGAGACATTTTCGAACTTCATAAATACACTGTTACAACTCTGAACTACAGGTCCTGTAAGTTTGCAACAAAAATGTATTATTGCAAGTGCTCAGATGAAAATTAATGATCATGTTTAACAACATCTTCGATTGCTTTATCGTCACGGTCATCAGCTCTGTGCTGACTTGCAGGTATAATACTCAGCTCGCCGTTGGGTTCCAAAATAACGGCACTCACGTCATTCTCATCGATTAACCCCTGACTTCGGATCCCTGTGCGCACCTCATCTTTGGTAACACGCTCACGTTGTAGCGTTTGCTCAACATATTCTCCACTAAAATAAAGCAGAGCAGGGGACTTCTTCATTGTTTTACGTGACGTCAGAAAATAGACGGAGAGTTTATTGAAAGAAAATTGCAGTGCAAGTAGCAGGAAAAGCGCCAGAAAAAGCTCCAGAACAACCACTTTTTTAAATAATACCGATGAGCCGAGCATTGAACCCATGGCCACTGTCACTATCCAGTCAAAATTGTTCATTTTGGCACTGGCCCGCTTTCCGAACACAGAAACCATACCGACACATAACATATAAATAAGCACGGTGCTTATTGCCACTCGCGCCAGTTCATCCCAGTTTTGAAAAAAAATCATGTCTAGTTCGCAACAAAAACGTTTCTTTCCCTTACGTAGCAACTTATTCCGTAGATTAAACTGAGTTAACGTTTTATCGTCGCGGCTTGTTTTTGTTCTTAATCAGTTTAGCCATTCCACCCTTGCTTACCGATGCCTGCTGACCATAATGACCAGGCATTTCCGGTGAACGCCAGCCGCCTGCAAGTTGCATCTCTGGAAGTGTTGCACCGTGCTCAGCCAGTGACACAGCCGCGCCAACCCGACCACTGTGTGGGGTAATATTTTCTTTTATCTGAGCATGTCCGGCGATACGCTTCCATATACGATAGATGCTGGAGTATTCCAACTTATTGGCTTGTTTACCCTGGTTAGCCTCATCATAAGGAAGGAGTGCGTGTCCTTTGTTAGATAAGCGTCTGAACAGAATCCCTTTATTAATTCTTCTTGGATCATCCATAGAGCGCTCGCACTGATGTTGTTTGTCATAGTTTGCTTCATTAACATACTCATCAATCATGTCGAGTGTTGCCTGAGAAATGTAACGGTATTGCCCCTTACCTGACTGATCAGTTTTTGAGGTTAAAACGAGTAGGGCGTTATTGCGTTTATCGAGATCTTCAACACAAACACGGACAATCTCATCAGCCCGTAATAGGGCATCAAACATCAGATTCACCATCGCCAAATCCCGCATTTCCAAAAGTGTATCAGGAATAACACGATCATTAATTTGTTCCAGTAAATCCAATGTCAGCGGTACCGCCTGATGTCGGCTAAACTGATATTTTTCATTCTCAGCCAGTGACAGCCGGACAAAATCTTTCAAATAGACAGACTGAATGATGGGGTTGGGGAGCTTGGCGATACGTAAAAATTTGCTTAACGCACTGAGCCGGCGTTTTATCGTTCGGTAAGCTAGCGGTGATTCGCACAGCATCTCTACATAACGTTTTACACAGTTTTCGTTGTTCTCAAACGAAACGGTAAATCCCGGTAAGCCAGACTGCTTACAAAAAATTACAAACTCATTGAAGTCACTGATGTAGGCACGCTGAGTGTTTTTGGGCAAACGAGTGAATATTTCGTTGAAATACTGATTTACGGCATGACGATACTCACTGGTAAAGGACGCAGCATTGGCAATTGGGAGTTTCATAATAAAGTAATGATTTATAAGGAAAATAATTCTATCACGCATGATAACTGGAATTATCATGCGTGATAGATCTCAAATTGATCGTCAAGTATAAATGAATCTCATAAATGTGTATATATATACACTGGTTTATGTTTTTTTAATTATCTGAAATTTATTGATACGTTTAAAATGCCGCAGAAATAAAGGGCTGCAAGCGTATATGCAAGATATTACTTTGGCGCATTAAAGGTGCTTGGCATCGTATGGCTATCGTTGCACTAACATTAAGACAATGTGCCTTACTTAGTACCGAATGATGTTAAGGAACATTCGACACCTCCAATACATTCGCGATTTATTGTTAACCGGCCTGTGATTCAGATAACTGCGCTACAAACATTTAGCTTGTCTTCACGCACAGGATTAAGGCGACCGTGCGTTCAATCTGAGAGAAATTCACGGCAATACACGCATTCGATTTTTCTGTACACGAGTTGCTGATAACTCAAAAATTTACTTATTAAATCAGGTGAGAAGCCTGTGGGCTAGATAGCGAAGTCTCTAAAGAAGAATTAAAGGATGGAGCGATAAAGGCAATAACTCACTAAATCGCTAATGTCGCCAGGCCAAGCAACGAATTATTTTTGATAAAAGCTGCGTTTTAAGCGCTTGAATCAATAGTGATGACTAAAAGTAAAATGAGAGTTGTGACAACCTTGCTATGACAAAGCCAGTAAAGTGCTATACCAAATTATTACATGAGCTGTCGGGCGCAGTGTCCACAGTGCCTTACCAGATAGCTATATACATTATAATACTCTATTTAACATAATATACATTATGCGCAGTTAAGTATTATGCGCAGTTAAGTATTATGCGTTATGGGTGTTTGGGTCTGCTATTGCGTGACGCGTCTGCTTCAGTCCGTCGCGGCGAGCCCTCACGGCATGCCGCGTCGTTCTTCGCATTCGCTATCACTGTTTAATAATGAAGATCCCGATGTTGGTAATGCGCACCTTCCAAGGCGACGGCACAATTTCACCTGAGCTTTTCAGCACAATCCCTCCACCGATTGCGCGCCGAGGTTTTGTCCTCGATGCTGGCGATGTCTTTTACCCAGGTTGGCATCAACCACCAACAACGTTCATTTCTGGCCGGCTCAGATAAACCGCCACAGCCCATAATTCGACAGCCTTTTGGGAATGCATCGACATCGTCTTTGGACAGATATTTAGCCAGATAAGCGACTGGCCGTTTAACCCATTCAATACGAGTCATGCCATGTGGCCACCAACCTTGCTTGTCCGGTTTTGGCAACGTGATACCAATCGGTAGCCAAAGCACTAGAAGATAATCTGGGAATGAAATGAGAGATTTGAACTTTATTGAGAACATCGCCGCTTTTAAGTAGCTCAGCAACCCAGACATATCGGACTTCGATTTTTATCGGTCTGCCGCTGAGTTGCTTTATTTCAGTGTTATGCTGGAAAATGCGCTGCAGTTGTTTTCTCCATCAAGTCATAAATTCTTCGAAGATTCCTTTAAAGGCAACGCCTACAAAATCAGCTGTGCGATGGCTATTCTGATGACCTATGTGTTGGAGATCACTTTGCCTTAGTAAACGGCGGCAAATGCAAAAAACACCAATCGATCTTCATCGACCGGTGCTCAATCTATAACTTAATTGCCAACAATTTCATTTTTATTGTGATTCAAGATGTAAACTTCAATAAATGCGTAAAGTTGACACATGACCATAGCCGAGAGAAATGAATTTGTCGAAAATAGAAAGACATCCTGACTGTATGCATGAAAAAAAGCTTCAGCCAGCGCTCCTAAAATGGGTATGCACGCGATAGCTCTGAGACTGTAAGTAAATTTTTTTTTCATAATATCTAACTTAACTTACTATATTTATGGATGCGACCAATTATAGATTGCACCACCTAGTTAATAACCGAAATTGTTTAGCTCTCGTATGCCACTACCTATGGTATATCCAACGCCGTAGCCGAAACTGTCTACTGCACCAGCACCTGAAAAATTTTGTAACTCAGTAAAGTTCAAATCTCTCATTTTTTTCTCCAGTATATAGTTTATGGATGAAATGCGTCATAGAGACCTGAACCTAACCCTTAACCAAATGTCCACGCTGTTTCCAATGCGGATCCGTAAGCGCCAATACCGACTATGATGGCCCAGGGAGCTATTCCACCGCTGACATCCTGGATATCTGATTTTGTTAACTCTTTCATCAAGTAATTCCTTTTGATTGATAAACTGTCATTCATTTCTTGTGACGAACTAATCTTAGTCACTTATCAAAATAGGTAAACTGCACTTTGGTCCAGAATACGGCCTTACGCTTGCTTTAAACTGCTAAGGGTTCTGTCCACTCCCCCTTTAACACAATACAGAATTAAAACTTTCCAGTTTTGCTCGGCAAGGCTGGAGGCAGATTGCAGAGCTTGTGGCTCTATTGTGCAGGATAACGAACGTAACAGACTTGCTGTTTAAAACGATTTATAACTGTTGCCAGAGCGATAAACTGGAAAATGGCGATGGCACTGCCCTACTTCTCTTAAACTAGATAATCTATTTATTTAAGCCGAAAAAACTTATCTCAGATCAACTAATTTTTATTTTATCATCAGTTCTTAAGTGTTTTTGTGGCATTTATATTCGACGCGCACTACACTAGAAAATAGTTGAGGTGTGCAGTACAACCTATTTCAAACAATGGAGTGGTACATGCACATGCGCGAGTCTTGTTCCGATGATTTTTGTATTGGTATTGACACTTATGACAATACCATGATTGATGCTATCAGTTTGTTTTGTAAAGTTTTTGGCTACCTGATCCGTGATGTTTGGTTTCCCAGTGAGTCAGAAAAAATTGCCACTTATTTAAGTAATGGTGCATCTCTTCAATGTCACCGAATTGATTCAGTCACTGTCAAACTTGAGCTTCGCCCCAACTCAATAAAGCTGGCAAAATTTTTCATAATGCGCTTTAAAAAAGGAAGCTGGTTTCTGATGGAACAGGGTGCGATTGTACATTAGCCGTCAGCGTTCTGATGTCTGGCTTTTATAGTTTTACGCTGACCAGCACAGCGTTTTGAGCAGTACTTAACTTCACCCCAGGTTTTTTCCCATTTTTTGCGCCATGTGAAGGGTCGATGACATACCGGGCATACCTTTTTCGGTAATTCAGACTTCTTCATTATTGCTTAACTTTCTCAAAAAATTTGCCGCGTCTTCTCGCATTACCTGAATTTTTTCTTCCCCCATTCGCTCGTAACTTTTATACACCAATCCCATTCGGGGGTTTCCTTTAAGTTTAGCTTTGTGCGCATCCAGAAAACGCCAGTATAGATAGTTAAACGGGCAGGCCTTTTCACCGGTTTTTTTAGTCACGCTATAGCCACAGTTTTTGCAATAATCTGACATCTTATTGATGTAGCTACCGCTGGCCACATATGGCTTACTGGCGAGGTTACCGCCATCGGCATAAAGGATCATGGCTGATACATTTGGTAGCTCTACCCACTCGTATGCATCAGCATACACCAGCAAATACCATCGCTGAACCTGCTCAGGAGACAACTCTGTGAGCAGCGAAAAGTTGCCTATGACCATTAAGCGCTGGATATGATGGGCATAGGCATTTTGTTTGGTTTGGGTAATGCACTGGCGCATGCAGTTCATGTTGGTGTAACCGTCCCAGAAAAAGGATGGTAAATCGCGTGTGGCGTTAAAATAGTTGTCTTTGTCCAGGCCGGGCATATAGTGCCAGTAAAAACCTCTGACAAATTCCCGCCAGCCAAGAATTTGGCGGATAAAACCCTCCACAGAATTCAGAGGCGCGGCGCCGGCCTGGTAAGCAGCTTCTGCCTGCTCAATGGCTTCCTGCGGTAGCAGCAATCCGCAATTTAAATAAAACGAGATATGAGAGTGAAACAACCAGGGGGCATCATTGCGCATCGCGTCCTGAAACTGACCAAACTCGGGTAACCGCTGTTCGATAAATTCGTTGAGTACCGTAAGTGCCTGTTCACGGGTAACTGCAAACTGAAATGGTGTTAAATCGCCAAAATGGTCGGGGAATGTAGTTTCTACTAATTTCAAAACGTCTTTGGTTATCTCATCGGGCGAAAATGTTGTGGGCGCAGGCACGGACTTCGATTTAGGCAAGGACTCACGGTTCTTGTCATCATAATTCCATTTGCCACCAATGGGACCACCGCTATCCATCAAAATACCGGTCTTTTTGCGCATTTCACGATAGAAAAATTCCATGCGAAGCGACTTGCGATCCTTGGCCCATCGGGAAAAATCGTCCGTAGTAGCATAAAAACGCGGGTCGTCCATGATTTTCACCGGGGCGTCCAGCATATTTTCCCACTGATACATGCTATTCAAAAGACGATACTCACCGGGTGATGTGACCATTACCTTCTTGCACCCGGTATCGTCCAAGGCAAGCTTGACTTCCTGTAACAGACTCCCCTGATTATCGTCTGCATCATAGCGGCGATACCGGACCGTAATCCCCTGATCCTCCAGCGCGTGAGCAAAATGCCGCATTGCTGAAAACAAAAAAGCAATTTTCTTTTTATGATGCTTTACATAGGTAGCTTCTTCTTTCACCTCTGCCATTAACACCACATCCTGGCTTTTATCTGTATCCTGGATAATGGGTAAAGAGTCGGTGAGCTGGTCCGCCAGAATAAGTCGTAATGCCCCTGCCATCATTAACTTCCTTTTATTTCGTCGAAGGCATCGAGGGCCCGCTGGCGACTCGCTTTTAAATCCACAAGTGGTTCGGGATACTCGTCACCCAGTGTTACGCCAGCTTTTTGCAATACATCATCTGGTGCATCCCAGGGCTTGTGGATGTACTTTTTGGGCAGGTTTTTAAGCTCAGGACAGTACTGACTGACGTATTCACCCTCTTTATCGAACTTTTCCCCCTGCAGAACCGGATTAAATATCCTAAAATAAGGGGCTGCGTCAGCGCCCGAACCCGCTACCCATTGCCAGCCTGCGGTATTGCTGGCTAAATCAGCATCCACCAGGCAGTCCCAGAACCACTGTTCACCGTGATGCCAGTGCATCAAGAGATTTTTAACCAAAAACGAGCCCACTATCATTCTGACGCGATTATGCATCCAGCCGCGCTGCCAGAGCTGGCGCATGCCGGCATCTACAATGGGAATGCCGGTTTTACCCTGTTGCCAGGCTTTCAGTTCATTCTTGCTGTATCGCCAGGAAAAATTATCAAACTTCTTATTAAAGTTTTTATCAACAATATTGGGAAAATGATAAAGCAAATAGTAGCTGAACTCACGCCAGCCAAGCTCGCTTAAATAAGTATCAATGTCTTTATTTTCGCTATCACCGAATTTATCTTTAACCGCGTACCAGACCTGATTGGGGGATATTTCTCCCCAGTGCAAATGTGGCGACAGGCCTGATGTGCCATCTATGGCTGGCAGGTCCCTTTGTTCGTGGTATTGAGTCGCATCGTCATTGAGAAATGTACTTAACCGATCTGCGGCGCCCTCTTCACCTGGTTGCCAATGTTTCTGAATGTCGTCATACCAATGAATATCCGGCATGAGATTCAGAGCGTCAATGCCCTCGCCTTTATTCGGCACGTCGCTATAAGTGATTCGATCAGGTGGCGCATGAGGATAGCGAGGCTCTGCAGCATTAAGACAACCTTTTTTATAGTATGGTGTAAAGACTTTATAAGGTGTACCGCTTTTGGTTTCAATATTCATCGGTTCCCACAAAAGGCTGCCATTGAAACTTTTAGCTTTGAGCTCTTTATCCTCCAGAGTTTTCTTGATGGCTTTATCCCGGCGAATAGCCCAGGGCTCATAAGTGCGATTCCAGAAAATTGTATTTACCTTAAAAGCTTCCATCAGTTCCGGAATCAACGTTTTGGCATCGCCTTTGAAAACCTGTAAGTGACCATTTAATCGCTCGTTGAGCCGGGTTAAAGACTGGTGAAGCCACCACTGCCCCGCGCCACCGGGCAATCTGCCATCCGGAGCCCCTGTATCATAGATATATATCGGGATAATTTTGCCTAAATCACAGGCTGCATTCAGTGCCGGATTATCCTTGACCCGCAGGTCTTTTTTGAACCACATTAGACTTACTGGTACTGTCACGGTATCCCCTATTCTGATGGTCTTTGTTTACCAGATATACGTATTCAGCCATCAATTGATCTCAGTTAAGCGCACAACAATGGTGAAAGAACAACGTACAGGATTATACTGGTTCACACGGGATTTGCGTCTTGACGATATGCCCGCTTTAATTAAATTAAATTCAGTTGTTGATTCGTTAATTCTCGTTTATGTTTTTGATGAACAACTTTTTAAGACTGCAGAGTTTGGCTGGTCGCGGATGGGACCACACCGCAAACAATTTATCGAGCAGGGTCTCGGGGACCTAAGGGCCCAGCTTGATGATCTCGGTCAACACCTGTTGGTTCTAAATGGCGATACGATTAACGAGATTGCGCGGCTTTGTGAGCAATATGCAGTTAGTGATATCGGTGCTACAACCCTGGACGGTGTTTATGAGCAGCGAACACTGAGTAAAATTAAGCAAAAGTGCCCGTTATTGCGCTGGCACATGCAAACGCAGGAAACGCTGTTCGGGATAAACGCATTGCCCATGGCGCTTGAGAGCGTGGATAACACCTTTACTCCGTGGCGCAAGAAAATTGAGGACGTTGTCAGTCCGATAGCACCTGAGGCAGTTGTGAAAAGTCTTAAGCCCCCAGTGTTCGAATCAAACTGTCAGCAAAATAGTGAGCCCACCGCATTTTTAACAAAAGACTGGCACGGTGGTGAGCGGTTCGGCCTTGCTCAACTGGACTATTATTTCGAAGGTAGTCAGCATCTTTCTCAATACAAAGTCACCCGTAATGGCATGCTGGGATGGGATTTTTCCAGTAAATTTTCTGCCTGGCTAGCCAGTGGCATGCTTTCGCCCCGCCGAGTGGCTTCCCGCATCGTGAAATATGAAGAAAACGTAGAAAAAAACGAATCAACATATTGGTTGTATTTTGAATTACTGTGGCGTGAGTTTTTTCACCTTCAACTGAAAAAGCACGGCCATCTTTTCTTCGCTGCGGGCGGATTCAAGCAGCACAACCCGAACCTTCATTATGACAAAACAGAGGTGAGAAAATGGTGCGAAGGAAACACCGGCTGTGACATTGTTGATGCTGGCATGCGGCAGTTAAATACCACCGGGTTTTTATCTAACCGAGCCAGGCAACTGTGCGCCAGCTATCTCATTCATGAGCTGAATCAGCACTGGCGTTATGGCGCTGCCTATTTTGAGTATATGCTTATTGATTATGATGTGGCCAGCAATTGGGGAAACTGGTTGTATCTTGCCGGAGGTGGCAGTGATCCCAGAGGGCAAAGAAAATTTGATATTGCTGCGCAGACTGAACGGTACGACCCTCACCGCGAATTCATCGATTACTGGCTTCGATGACCAAAACATCCGTTAACATCGTTTGGTTAAAGCGTGATTTGCGCCTACGCGACCATGCTGCCCTGGTTACTGCTGCCAGTAGCGGTAAACGTGTTTTGCTTCTTTATATTATAGAACCGATACTACTTGATGATCCTCATTACAGCCCTCGCCACTGGCAGTTTATCATGGATAGTTTAGGGGATATCAATTCGCAATTGCGTCCATATAACAGTCAGGTATACGTTGCTTATGGTGAGGCTGTGGCGGTATTTGAGGATCTCCGACACATTTTTGCCATACAGGCCATTCATTCTCACATGGAAATTGGTCTTAACAACACGTTTAAGCGTGATGTTGCGCTACATAAATGGTGCTCAGTACACCAGATCTCCTGGTCAGAGCACAGACAAAATGCTGTGGTTCGGGGCCTGACTAATCGCAAGAACTGGCGTAAAAACTGGCAAGATTTTTACAATGAGCCAAGTCAGGATATTCATTTATCTTCGGTGAACTGGCATCAGGGTAGCTTTGCTTGCTATATGACTCACCCATTGCCTTGCAGCGCTAAGCAATTACAACCTGGCGGAGAACGCCGTGCGTGGTTTGTACTGAAGCATTTTTTTGGCAAGCGCTGTGCAGACTATCATCGGTATATTTCGTTTCCTGAAGCAGCCCGGCGCAGCTGTAGCAGACTCAGCCCTTACCTGGCGTTTGGCAATATTACTGTGCGCCAGGTGTATCAGTATGCCCGTCAATGTGCCCGCGGTGAAAAGCGCCACTCCTTATCCATGAAAGCATTTGGCGACCGGATTGCCTGGCACGATCACTTTATTCAGAAATTTGAAAGTGAAAGCAGGATGGAGTTTCGCAGTGTGAATAAAGCGTACGAAGAATTCAACTATGAGGATGGGCCGGTTGCTCAATATCTGTTTGAAAAGTGGTGCCGTGGTCGGACGGGTTTTCCATTGGTGGATGCCTGTATGCGCGCCGTTATAGCCACGGGATATTTGAATTTCAGAATGCGTGCGATGGTGGTCAGCTTTGCCTGCCATTGGCTGAATCTTCACTGGCGTCGCCCTGCTGAGTTTCTGGCTCGCCAGTTTTTAGATTTTGAGCCGGGCATTCATTATCCTCAAATACAAATGCAGGCTGGCGTTACCGGTACCAACACCCTGCGGCTGTATAACCCGGTAAAGCAGTCCCGTGAACTGGATGAAGACGGCATTTTTATTAAAAAATGGGTACCTGAACTGCAACCGGTTCCGGTTCAATATATTCATGAACCCTGGAAATTACCACCGCTGGTGGCTGAGCTCGAGGGTATCAATATTGTCGCTCCTTACAATGCGCCGATAATCAATATTGATGAGCATGGCGCAAATATAAGGGAACGATTGTGGGCGTTCCGACAGCGCCAGGATGTAATCACCGAAGCAGCACGAATTCTTGCCAGACATACACTACCAGACCGCAAGCCTTAATCATCGTTTATGGTCCTTCAACCACTCATTAAGCAGTTTGATCTGGCCGCACTTATGAGCCGCGTACATGATGCGTATTGCGTTCGACAACATTTCATTATCGCTCCATCCGGTTTTATCACGCATTTCGTCATAACACGTCGTTGCCTCGGGAGAAACATACCCGCGGACCATTTTTCTGCCTGCTTCACGCTGCTTATCACGAAAACGACGTTGCTTGTCTGCGTTCGCCTGTGAATTGATTTTTTTCGTATTTGCCATTTCAACACGTTAAACACTAACCACGTCTGTGTCTATACTACACAGAAAATTACTCCCGCCTAGTCGAAGTTTGGCGGTCAGTGCTTTATTTTAAACGACAATTGTTGTTTATTATCTGTTCGGTTACCTTGTAAAAACTAAAAACTTCAAGAAAATGACTGTTCAGAGTTGTTTAGCGTACAAGTGTTCGCTAAATTATGGCGCTTAATCCATTACAAGAAGAGAGTTTATGTCTCAACAACAAGATAGCTTTAGTCGGGAAGATCTTTTGGCCTGCAGTCGTGGCGAAATGTTCGGTGCCGGAAACAGCCAGCTGCCAGCCCCCAATATGCTTATGATGGATCGTATCGTCTCCATCAAAGATACAGGCGGAGACTATGGTAAAGGCGAGATTGTTGCTGAACTGGATATACACCCTGACTTGTGGTTTTTTGACTGTCACTTCCCCGGTGACCCTGTTATGCCAGGATGTCTGGGCCTGGACGCAATGTGGCAGTTGGTAGGCTTTTTCCTGGGATGGAGCGGTGGTCCTGGCAAGGGTCGCGCGCTGGGTGTCGGTGAAGTTAAATTTACCGGGCAGATTCTGCCTACGGCCAAGAAAGTGACTTATAAAATAACTATGAAGCGGGTGGTAAAACGGCGTTTGTTTATGGGCCTGGCTGATGGAACGGTAGAGGTCGATGGGCGTGAGATATACGCTGCGAAAGATTTGAAGGTTGGCCTATTTCAGGATACATCGAATTTTTAGTAAAAATAAAAAAGCCCCGGTAAGGGGCTTACCTAAACGTCAAAGAGATTTAACGTACCGTTAGACCGACACTACGGTCTTCTGCGGCTTCTCGCCATCCTCCTAGCCAATGTGAACGTGTATCAAACGATTGAAATGGACAGTTTTCTTTAGAGCGACCGCTGATACCAGCCTGATACCCTTTCGCATGGGCGCGAGTCAGTTTGTCTCTTTTTTGTCGTTTCATTGATTAGCCTCTTTTGTCAGATTATGTACACAATCAATGCAGTCACCTTAAGCTTAGATTGTCGACGAGTGCTGTTTTTTTTCGTGTACAATAATGTGATAGTCATTGTAGCGCGAAGGTTCAAGTAAAATTCACAAAAAATTCTCTTGACATAAACTAACTTGTGGAACTGTGGGAGTTTTTTATTTTGAATATTTTTGCTCTGAACACATTGCCTATGACAAAAGGCAAAAAAAAGCCCTGCAAAAAGTAAAAATTGCAGGGCTTAAATTACCAATACAGATTATCGACGAGTGAGTCGTCTGAAGCCGGCAAAGCCGAATAGTGCCAGTAATGCGCTAAACGAAAATGAAGCGCCACTGCGTTCATATTTTTCATCTTCCACATTACCAATGTCGTCTTCATCGCAGGTTTCAATTTCACCATTCGGATTAGGTGTTAATTTTACAGCAACAATGCGATCCTCAAATGCCGGTTCACCATCTTCGAGAATATCTTCGCCATCAACAAACTGTGAAGGCCGGCGAATCAGTGCATTAGCAATAATTTCATTGTTGTCGTTTATATCCAGGGCATCAACCAGCAAGTATTCGCTATCACAGCTGGTAAGATTGTTTAAATCCACAATAGCGTCATCGCCGATTTTGTACATAAAGGCGTGAGTTTTCGGCGTGACTCCTGAAGCCACAGCTTCAAACTGAGAGGCACCAACAACAATATTATTGTTGTTGATTGCGGCTGGTTCAGTTTGAGCATTTTCAAAAAAGCCCTGCGGATATAGAGTTTCTTCGGTATCCAGGTTATGGGCGAATAAGAAATTGCGGGCGACACTGTTCGGTTCGCGGGTGACATAACCGGTAATCCAGTTTGTGTCATTAATGGAAATCGCGCGGCTTTGCAGATTCTCTTCTCGGTTGAGTAACTCGGTGGTTTCGCCATTGCTAAACACGGCAGCAACCTCGCCGCGTTCACGGGTACGGTTTGCACCAAGGCGAGAAAGAATTGTATTTTCATCAGTAGCAGAAATACCTACCGCGATTCCGTTGTTATTTATGTCATACGCGCGGCCATAGTTATATGAGTCAAGCTGTTCGCCTTCAGGCTCATACACTAGCGGGTAACTGGTAATATCAACAATGTCCCCTGAGGCATTAAGGCTCCATATCACAGGACGAATTTGAGAAGCAACTTTCAACGGATAGACAAGACTGACGGAGTTACCGTTTGAGCGGCGCTGGTAGACGATATTTTTCAGGCACAACTCAATGGGTGTATCACCGCGTAATTCATCATCGCTACATTCTTCGATGTCTTCGCGAATAGCATCTGTGAAATCAGTCGTACCGAATCCGGCCACCTGAAAGCTTTCATTGACAGCAAAAGCGGTGGCGTAACCATTTAACAAATCATCCGGTGAAGGCAGTCGTACTGTTTGCCCGTTTACCTGCGCATAAGCCTGCTCCAGACCTTCGCTGATTAGCGCATAAGCAGTTTCGCCATCTTCATCAGTGTACTCTACCCGTTCAAATGGTAGTTCTGATGAGCCGACAATAAAGTCACGACTGATACTGTCCCTGGCAATGGATTCAGCGCTCTGGGTAAATCCCTCACCAGAGTCAATCAAACGATCCAGACCCGGCACCAGTTCAGCATCTACGGTATCAGTGACATACGAACGAAAAGATGCCAGCGACGGGTACACAATACTCGCCTGATTCTGATTATTTAACAAAAAATTGACTATAATCTGGTAGTCTACCGATGTGAATACACCATTTTGCGCATCTTCGGGGTTTTCAAGCGTGGTAACCACATTAAAAAAACCGCTCTCCTCAAGTAACGCAAGATCGATACGCGGATTAAACTCTTGTGAAACCGCGGTTAACATAGCTCCGGTATTGTCGATAGACTTACCAAAATTGCTCTTCGCGATATCGGTAACGGGTAAAGGGGTGACATCGTACGTAGCAGCCAGTGCAGACACACTGCCTGTTGCCATAAGCATGGCGGCGGCAAGCTGTTTTAATTTCATGTACTATCCTATTTACTGCTGAGTCTCTTCCAGCATGCTTTCTAATTCATCCCAGCGCGTATAAAGTTGTGACAACGCTGTTTCTGTATTGTCCAGTTCGCTTAACGTTCCGGCTGTGCTCTCGCTATCCTGTTTGAAAAACGCTGGGGAGTTGACCAGTTCTTGTAAGCTACTGACTTTATTCTCCAAGTCTTCTATTTGTTGGGGAAGCTGCTCCAGTTCCCGTTGATCTTTATATGATAACTTTTTCGGCTTGCTGACAGAAGTGTTTGCCTTAGAGCTTTCTTTATCCGATTTAGTTTCATCTGACTTTGGTTTTGCTGAGTTCTTTTTTTGCTGGCTACGTTGTACATCCTGAGCCTTGTACCATTGCTCAACGTCGGTGAAGCCGCCAACAAACTCCTTCAATTTACCCTGCCCCTCGAAAACCACACAACTGTTCGCAACGTTATCCACAAATTCTCGATCGTGACTAACCAGTAACACAGTGCCCTGATAGGAAGAAAGTAATGTTTCCAGCATCTCAAGGGTTTCAACATCAAGATCGTTGGTCGGTTCATCCAGCACCAGTAAGTTGCTGGGTCGCAGCATTAACTTAGCCAGCATCAGACGGTTTTTCTCGCCACCTGATAACGATTTGACCGGTGCATTGACGCGATCGGGCGTAAACAAATAATCCTGTAGATAACTGATAACATGGCGCGGATGCCCGTTAACCATAAGATCTCGTTTGCCATCACTTACGGCATCAATAACAGACTGCTCCAAATCCAAGCCAAAACGATGTTGATCAAAATAAGCAACTTCCAGATTCGTGCCCTGTCGAACTGAGCCCGATTGTGGGGTAAGCTGGTCCAGTAACAACTTAATCAGGGTTGTCTTTCCACTTCCATTGGGTCCGATAAGTGCGAGTTTGTCACCGCGTAGAACATTAATGCTGAAGTTATCGACAATAGGACGCCCTTCAATTTGATAAGACAAGTCATTAACTTCAAAAACCATTTTTCCTGAACGCACGCCCTGATGCTGACTGGCAACAACATTACCCTGCAGCTCACGGCGAGCCTTACGCTCATCCCGCAACTTTTTAAGCGCTCTGACACGACCTTCATTGCGGGTACGGCGGGCTTTGATCCCTTGCCGGATCCAGGTTTCTTCCTGTGCTAGCTTTTTATCAAACTCAGCATTCTGAGATGATTCAACCTCAAGATCTTCCTGTTTTTTCTGTAAGTAACTGTCATAGTCACCCGGATAGCTGGCCAGCGTCCCGCGGTCCAGATCGACAATTCGTGTAGCCATATTGCGGATAAACGCCCTATCGTGGCTGACGAACACAATCGCGCCCTGAAAATTGACCAGGCTTTGTTCCAGCCATCGGATCATCTCAATATCCAGATGGTTGGTGGGTTCGTCCAGCAACAATAGATCAGGGGCGCGAACCAGTGCTCTTGCCAATGCCGCTTTACGCCGCCAGCCGCCTGAAAGTGTGGTCAGCGAAACGTCAGGATCCAACTTGAGCATGGTCAGAGTCTGAGAAATTTGCTGTTCAATTTGCCACGCATCCCGGGATTCTATCTCTGACTGTAGTGTTTCCAGCCGAGCGAGATTTTTTTCGCTGGGATCATCTGTAATAACCCGCGCCAGATGATAGTAATCTTTTAATACTTTACCTACATCAGCCAGACCTTCGGCCACATAATCGTAAAGTGTGACATCGGTAGTTTGAGGAGGATCCTGTTCAAGCCGGGCGACTATAGTCTGGTTGTCGATAATACGTTGCCCATCATCCGCTATTACGTCGCCGGAAATTACCTTCATCAGGGTAGATTTACCACTCCCATTGCGCCCCACCAGGCACACCCTTTCACCGGGCTGCACGATCAGGTCGACACCGTTTAACAGCGGTGGATTACCGTAAATAACGGTAATGTTTTTTAATTGCAAAATACTCATTCAATAAACCTTTTCAACATTTGCTGATCGAAGGGCCAGCCTAACTCCTGTTGAGTATCACTGCGCATAATAACCGGAATACGCGCGCCATAGCGATGATACAGGTCGCTGTCTGTGCGCACGTTCACCGTTTCAACAGAGGGGGTAGGACGCAGCGTGCGCAACATCGCCAGGGCTTTATCACATATTGAGCAGGCCGGACCGGTGTACAGAGTGATCAACATTTTTTCAAAATCCAGCATTTGTGAATATTTGCATGACGAGCAAAATCACCGGGAATGGTTTGCGCAGTGATGTCTTCAACCCCCAGCCCCAGTGCGCTCATTGCGGAGCTATCAAGTTTGAAGCCCCGCTTGTTGTTTGAAAAAATAATTGTACCGTTTGCCTTGAGACATTTACATGCATCTGTCAGCAAGGCGACATGGTCACGCTGCACATCCCAGGTAGACTGCATTCGTTTGGAGTTTGAAAATGAGGGCGGGTCAACAAAAATAAGGTCATACTGACCACGGTGACTGGCGAGCCACTGAGTGCAGTCGGCCTGTTCAAATACATAGGGACCACTAAGATTATTTAGCCGGAAGTTTTCTCTGGCCCAGTCCAAATAGGTTTTAGACATATCTACTGTACATACCGAGCGTGCACCGCCTAACGCCGCAAAAATAGACACACTGCCTGTGTAAGCGAATAAATTCAGTACATCTTTATCCTTTGACATCTGATGAACACGTTTACGGGTATCACGGTGGTCAAGAAAAAGACCCGTATCAAGATAATCAGTCAGATTCACCAATAGCTTCGCGTCGTTTTCGTAAACAACTTTTTTGACACCTTTTTGATCAAACTTATCGTACTGAGCAGTCCCCTTCTGACGCTCTCTTACTTTCAGCGATATTTTTGATGCAGGTACTCCAGTGACTGCTGGCAAGTGAAGTAATACTTCCTGCAAGCGCCGACGAGCCTTGTTTTCATCGATATCTTTTGGAGGAGCGTATTCCTGTACAACCAGCCAGTCGTCATAGCGATCGATAGCGACATTATAGTCAGGTAAGTCTGCATCATAAATACGATAGCAATTGGTATCTTGTTGCTTCACCCAGCTTTTCAACTTCTTCAGGTTTTTGCGCACTCGGTTGGCAAATTCATGGTCCTGGGCATCACCGGAAAACTGCTCACAATTAGCAGCGTCCATAATATAGTTAACCAGCCGGCATTCAAGCTTGCCATTATTCATGGCGTAGTCTTTACTTGCCCGCAGTTTTAATACGCGCAATAAATCACGGTTACTTGAAAGCAGTGTTATGTGCCATCCTTTCCAGGCAGTTTTAAGATGCTTACCCCACTGTGAGAACAGAGGCAACAGCTCCGTGAGCTCGCCCAGCCGTTCTCCATATGGCGGGTTTGATACAAGGTACCCTTTATCCTTGTGCGGTGGTGCGGCTTTTGTCGCGTCCTGACTGGCAAACTGAATATCTTGATATACCCCTGCCTCATCCGCGTTTTTACGGGCGATGTTTATCAGATTTTTACTGATATCAGAGGCAAATATTGTGGTTGAGGATGGTTTTTGCGCCTCGATTGCCGAAGTGACCAGCCTGTCCCAGGTTACATTGTCATGGCCTAGCCAGCCGTTAAAGCCCCAATAAGAGCGCTTAATCCCCGGCGCAATATTACGCGCTATATAGGCGGCTTCAATGGCCAGGGTGCCAGAGCCACACATCATATCTGCCAGGGGTTTTGCGGTATCCTGAGCCCAGCCCGAGCGCATTAACATCGCACAGGCAATATGCTCTTTTAATGGCGCATCGCCGGTTTGCTGGCGGTAGGCTCGTTGGTGAAGACTATTCCCGCTCAAATCGATACCCAGCGTCACCTGTTCGCGCTGACATCTGGCGTAGATGGGTAAGTCAGGTTGTTTGCGCTCAACAGACGGACGCTGGGAACATTCCTGCAAAAACTGATCAACAATGGCGTCCTTTATTTTGACGGCACCAAACTGGGTGTTGTTGATGGCTCGATTGGTACCGACAAATTGTACGCTCAGCGTATCGTTGGAACGTAAATGCTGCGGCCAGTCAACATTGTCTGCCAATCCGTACAAATCTTCTGCTGAATCACACTTACCTGAGCTTAAAACCCAAATTACGCGGTTAGCAAGCCTGGACCATAAGCACAGGGTATAGGCATTTTCCAGAGAACCAGTAAAGCTAAGCGCGCCGGGCGACATTTTTACTTCCGCCTGTGGACATAGCGTTTCGATTTCCTGCCTGAGCAGCTCGTCCAGTCCGCGACTGGTGGTAACTAAGATGGTATTCATATTGGTGCCTTGCCAGACTATGCCGGCGTCAGGAAAAATTAAATAGCGCGAGCAATGGATTTTATCAGTTCAGGACCCTGATAAATAAACGCGGAGTATACCTGAACCAGAGATGCACCGGCGTTGAATCGGTCCTGGGCAGCTTTCGGGCTATCTATGCCGCCTACCCCAATAATAGGAATTGCTCTGTCGAGGGCCTGATTAAGTCGTTGGGTCACGTAAGTCGCCTGTTCTGTGAGAACTGCACCACTAAGGCCGCCGGCCTCTTCACTGTGAGCTAAACCCTTAACCGACTCGCGGCTCAATGTCGTGTTAGTCGCTATAACGCCATCCATCTTTGCATGCAATAATGAGGCGGCAATACTGTCAATCTGTGCATCATTTAAGTCAGGGGCGATTTTAATAAATAACGGGACGTAACGACCATGGGTTTTGGTTAACTTTTCCTGACCGGATTTAAGGCCAACTAACAGCGCGTCCAGCGCATCACCGTACTGCAATTCCCGTAAACCTGGGGTGTTGGGAGATGAAATATTCACCGTAATATAGCTGGCATAAGGATAAACTTTATTCAGGCAAATCAGATAATCATCCAGTGCCTTGTCCTCTGGCGTATCTTTGTTTTTGCCAATATTAATACCGATTACGCCATCAAACTTTGCTTTTTTGACATTCTCAACCAGATAATCCACGCCTTTATTATTGAAACCCATGCGATTGATGATCGCCTGTTTTTCTTCGATGCGGAATAACCGGGGTTTTGGATTACCCGGCTGTGGTTTAGGCGTTACCGTACCAATTTCAATAAATCCGAATCCCATGGCTGCAAACGCATCGATGCAATCACCATTTTTGTCCAGACCGGCAGCTAGCCCAACGGGATTGGGAAAGTCAACACCCGCAACAGTCAACGGCTTGTTTACTTGCGACTGGCTATACAGCCACTTAAACGGTGTGTGCTGTGTACGTTTCAACCACTTAAGGGCTAAGTCGTGACTTTTTTCCGGTTCAATTTTGAGTAACAGGTTCTGGGCTATGGTTGGCATATCTCAACAAGCTATAAAAAAGCCCTGTCAGACAGGGCTTTGTTTAGACGAATGGCTCTATTCTAATGGCTAGCCTTCACGCTTAAAAGCATCAATTCACGTAAAGCGACGGAAAACTTAGCAAAGTCATGCGCTGAGCTGGTCTTGAACTCAGACATCATATGATACCAACGCTTAAGTAACGCCTGATTATTGTCCATCCAGTTGCTCAGTATTTCGTCGGCATCAGAGGCATCAGGACGACTTTGCAACAGATTTGCAGTGATAGAACGCTGCTGCCAATCCAGTTCTTCACGGTATGATGCCCGGGCGAGTGCCTGCCAATGGTTACTGACAGCCTGATTATTAATCTGATCGAGGAACCAGTGAAGTTCAAGCTGATTGCCCAACTGAAAATACAATTTCGCGATGACAGATGTTTTATGCTCAGAAGACTCATCTATCTGCGCAATATCCAGACTTGAGAACAAGTTCGAGAAACTGGAAACCTGAAAGGCAATATCTTTTGGTACATCTTGCTCAATAAGCGAGTCTGTATTTTTATTCAGCGTGGCGAATTCTGCTTCTACAAGATACTGTTCAAGATTTTCACGCAAGTTTTCGCAGGTCCCACGATACGCATCGATGGCTTCCTGAATACCTAACGATTGATTACCATGACGAATATACCAGCGCGCTGTCCGGCGCATAATACGTCGCGCTTCCTCAAGCATTTTAAGCTGCAACTTAGCATCAATCTTCGTATCAAGCTCTTCAATACGGCGCCACAACGGACCAATATTGAAAATTCCTTTAACGATACTGTAAGCGTTAGCTATCTCGTCCACTGTTGCGCCGGTTTCCTCTTGCATACGAAAAACAAAATTGAGACCCATATCGTTGATCATATTGTTGGTAAGCTTGGTGGCGATAATTTCACCACGCAGTGGATGCTGTTGCATCTGCTCTTCAAACTTATCGCGCAATACATTAGGGAATGCTTCTATTAAGAGCTGACCGTGGTAAGGATTTTCAGTAATAGCCGGGATGTTGAGCTCATCCTTCAAAACCATTTTTCCATACGCGATCAATACGCTTAATTCCGGCCGGGTCAAGCCTTTATCTTCTGCAACACGGTCAGAGATTTCATCGTCGGAAGGTATGAACTCAAGTTCCCTGTTAAGACGCCCTTCACGTTCCAGTCCGTGGATGAAACGTAGCTGCTCTTTCAACGCAGAAACCCCGGCTAGCTCGGTAATAGAAATAGACTGGGTCTGACGGTAACAATCCTCTATCACAAGTTTGGCCACATCGTCGGTCATTTCAAACAGCAAGTTATTGCGCTGCTTAATCGTCAGATCGCCATTGCTTACAAGGTTGTTCAGCAGAATTTTGATATTTACTTCATTATCTGAGCAATCCACGCCACCCACATTGTCAATGAAATCGGTATTGACCCGACCACCCTGAGCAGCATATTCGATCCTGCCAAGCTGAGTCAGACCCAGGTTACCGCCCTCTCCAATTATTTTGGCTTTAACATCACGGCCATTGACACGTAGGTCGTCGTTGGCGCGATCGCCAACTTCTGCATGGGATTCCTTTTTACTTTTCACATAGGTACCGATGCCACCGTTCCAAATAAGATCCACTGACATCTTAAGAATATTGTGAATAAGTTCGTTCGGCGTCATGGTGGTCTGGCGAGTATCCAGCCACTTTTTCATCTCTGACGTGAGCTTGATAGATTTATCTTTGCGACTGAAAACGCCGCCACCCTTTGAAATAAGCTTTTTATCGTAATCGTCCCAGCTTAGGCTTGGATTTTCGAATAAACGTTGACGCTCGGCGTAGCTTTTTGCCACATCGGGATCAGGGTCAAAAAAGATATGCATATGGTTAAATGCTGCGATCAAACGGATATGTTCAGACAGAAGCATACCGTTACCAAATACATCCCCTGCCATATCACCGATACCCACACAACTAAACTCGGTAGTCTGGCAATTAACGCCTATCTCACGGAAGTGACGTTTAACCGATTCCCAGGCGCCACGTGCAGTAATAGCCATTTTTTTGTGGTCATAACCGATACTGCCGCCTGAAGCAAAGGCATCCCCCATCCAGAAATTATATTCATCAGATATACCATTAGCGATATCCGAAAATGTTGCAGTGCCTTTATCAGCGGCAACAACCAAATAAGGGTCATCATCGTCAAGACGTACAACATCTTCTGGGGGAACCACTTCCCCGTTTACAATGTTATCGGTAATATCGAGCAGGCTTCTTATAAACGTCCGATAACAGGCTTTACCTTCAGCCTGAATTTCTTCACGACTGGCGCCAGCAGGAATATCTTTACAGACAAAACCGCCTTTTGCACCTACCGGCACGATTACCGTGTTCTTAACCTGCTGTGCTTTTACCAGACCCAGAATTTCGGTACGGAAGTCTTCCTGCCGATCAGACCAGCGCAGGCCCCCTCTGGCAACTTTGCCGCCGCGCAAATGCACGCCCTCGACCTTCGGTGAGTAGACAAATATTTCAAATTTTGGCAAAGGTAGTGGCATTTCCGGGATTTTCTCCGGCGCCATTTTAAATGAAACATACGGCTTCTCTTTACCTTCACTATCATTTTGGTAGAAGTTTGTCCGCAAAGTAGCCTGCATCAAATCCAGATAACGGCGAATTATCCGGTCGTCGTCCAGGTTGCTAACATTGTCAAGCTGGGCCTTAATTTCATTAAGCACGGTTTCTTCGCGTTTTTTAGTCCGTGTTTTATGTGGGTGATAGCGAAGTTCGAAATATGTCACCAGTAATTTGGCAATTTTTGGATAGTTTGACAACGTATTGGCGATATAATCGCGGCTAAAGGAACTCCCAGTCTGACGCATATATTTTGCGTAAGCCCGCAATATTGTAACTTTACGACCGGTCAGCCCGGCGCCAAGTACGAGCCGATTGAAAGCATCATCTTCTAAACGCTTTTTCCAAACTTTGGCAAAAGCATTCTGGAAAAGGCTTTGCGCTTTTTCCATATCCAGTTTATCGCCTGCTTTATGCAACATAGTGAAGTCCATCACATAATTTAGCTCCCCTTCTGAGCAAGTGATTTTAAACGGACTTTCATCAATAACGCGCAAGCCAAAGTTTTCCAGCATTGGTAACACATCAGACAGATGTATTGGCTCTGCTCTATGAAACAGCTTGAGTTTTACAACATCGCTGTCTTTGCCCTCTTCCTGAGGCCGATAAAACAGCATATCCAGCTGGTGTTCATCGTTAAGCGATTCCAGCTTGCCGATATCAACTAATGCCACACTGGGTAAATTCTGTTCCATGTAGCTTCGGCTGAACGCATTATTATATTTACGTTCCAGTGCTTTTCCGCTGGCTTCACCATGAGCCTGACTGATGGCTGAGGCCAGTCGGTCATTCCAGGTTTTTGTCAGCTCAATAATATTCTGTTCAATTTCCTTCACATCATATTCCGCGTTGTTATTGTCTACCCTGGCAATGTAGTGCGTTCTGGCATAAACCGATTCTGAGAAAAATGTAGTAAACTCGACTTCTTCAGTGGCTCCCAGCGACTCTTTCAATAGTGCCTGGGTTTCTTTACGCAATTGGGTGTTGTAACGCTCTCTGGGCACAAACACCATACAGGAGAAAAACCGGCCAAACACATCTTTGCGAATAAACAGTCGCGTAATACCGCGCTCCTGCATTTGAAAGATACCCATTACAATTTGCTTGAGCTCTTCGGCGGGGGTCTGCAGTAATTCATCTCGCGGATAGGTTTCTACGATATTGACAAATGCTTTATAAGCATGCGTACCGGGCTCAAAACCGCTTAAGTCACAAATCTCCTGAATTTTTTCGCGCAATATAGGCAACTGCGTAACGCTGGCATTGTAGAAGGAGGCGGAGTACAGACCCAGAAAACGATGTTCCCCGATTACATGGCCTTTGTCGTTATAGGCTTTTACGCCGACATAATCCATGTACGCTGGGCGGTGGACCCGGGAACGGGTATTGGTTTTGGTCAGCATCAGCGGGTTGTCGCTTAATGCCTCTTCTCGGGCAGAGGCCGGAAGTTTGGATAACAGCCGTTCACGGTCGCTGATCGAGTTTTTCATCAGACCAAGGCTACTGTCGTTATCTGGTATCCAGCGATGATCGCCTTCGATAGCTTTTACACTGTAGAAACGGTAACCCATCATGGTGAAATTATGGTCGCCCAGCCAGTCCAAAAATTGTTTGATTTTCTTTTGTCCGGTTTCGTCAACCGGCCAGTTTAACTTGCTAGTATCGTCTTTAACGGCTTTAAGTTGATTGGCCATTTCCTGCCAGTCATTAACTGCCAGAGAAACCTCATCTACTACAGAATGCAATTCTTTGGTAAGCGCCTCAACATCTTTACGTGAGGTCTGCCGATCTATTTCAATGAAAAGGACGGTTTCCTTACGGGTGTCTTTACCGTTCTTACCCGGCTCTTTAAATTCAGTGATTTTATCATTTTTGTCACGTTTGAGGCCTATCGGACTATGTAGCAGAAGATGCGCAGTTATTCCCAAACGGTTTAAAGACATGCGCACAGAATCAACTAAAAATGGCATGTCTTTTACGACGATTTCTACGATGGTATGGCTTGAATGCCAGCCATGTTTGGAGATTTCGGGATTAAAAACTTTGATGTAGGGTTTGGTCTCATCAAAGTCGTAGAGCGTGTTCCAGAGACTGAGAGTGGCGCCATACAGGTCGCTGTCGTTACGGTGTTCCAAATCTTCGTTAGAGATGTTTTTATAAAGAAGCTCACCGAACTGTTTCACCAGCGCTTGTTGGTTTGTATCCACCTTTTTATCAATTAGCGAAAAAACGTTATCAAGAAGTACAGAGTGTCGCTTGGTGGTGACTGTCATGTATAAACCTTAAGTTTGTCGTAAGTGCGGAAAAACCTTAACCATTTTCGCTAAAACAGGAACGTATTAAAAGGCCTGTTTTAACGTTAAATTAACAGCATAGATAAGTATGCAGAAAACACCTATAAAAAAGGCCCTAACGGGCCTTTCTGGTGCTTACCTATGCAAAAATATTTTGCATTCGGGTGGCTAGTCTTCGTTACGCTTAAACCAAAGCACCCTAGCCAATGCCGGTAATACGATAATAGCGCCCAACATGTTCACCAAGAACATAAAGGTGAGCAAAATACCCATGTCCATCTGGAACTTCAGAGATGAAAACACCCAGGTGCTTACGCCTACCGCCAAAGTAATACCGGTAAACAGGACCGCACTACCCCGTTCTTGCAAGGCGGTCAGATAAGCTTGTTGTACGCTATCTCCATGTTTAAGTCGATAGCTCATGGTGGACAGAATATAAATACCATAGTCAACACCAATGCCCACGCCCAACGCAATGACGGGCAATGTCGAAACTGTCAGGCCGATCTCTAAAAATGTCATCAGTGCCTGAGCCAGCACCGACACCACATAAAGTGGCAGAACAACAGACAGTGTTGCGCGTAGTGAGCGAAAGGAAAGCAGACAAAGCAGAATAACCGCGCCAAATACGTATGCCATCATAGGTATCTGAGCATTTTTGACAGCTTCATTGGTCGCTGCCATTACACCAACCGGTCCTGAGGCCAGGCTGAATTTAAGGTCATCGGTTTCGTATTGCTTACGATACGCTTTTACCGCATCCACGACACGGGTAATGGTTTCTGCTTTATGATCCTCCATAAACAGGATAACGGGCATAACGGAGCAATCACCATTGAGTAAGCCCGATGAGGTTGGAACTCTGGCTATGGCCTGCACCAATGTCTGTTGGTTACGTGGCAATACTTCCCATTTTACGTTGCCTTCGTTATAACCTGCGTTAACCACTTTAGCAATTGAGGCCAGTGAAGCGGCTGATTGTACGCCAGGGACGTTTTCCATCTTCCACTGAAAATCATCAATGGAGCGCATCACGTCGTAACTGGTACAGGCATCTCCGGTGGTTTCAACCAGGACAGAAAGGTAATCTACCGTAACCTCATATTTATCAGTGATTAAAAATGTATCCTGATTATACCTGGAGGATTCATGCAAAGCTGGTGCGCCTGCATGTAAGTCACCAATTTTCATTTGCTGCGACTGATATAGACCAAAAACGAGAAGCAGCGCTGTTATCGCAAGAATAGTATAAGCAGGCTTTTTATCAGAACAACGTGATACAAATTGCCAGAAACGTAGCGAATGCGCTTCTTTACCCTCAAACTTAGCCACGTATTTGTGGTCAAGTTTCAAGTAGCTCATCAGTACCGGTAGCAGAATAAGATTAGTGAGGATGATTACCGCTACCCCAATACTGGCGGTAATGGCCAACTCTCTTATAATACCTATATCAATCACCAGCAATGTCATAAAGCCTACGGTATCAGAGAGCAGCGCGATACCACCGGGTATGAGCAGACTTTTGAACGCGAACATAGCTGCATGTTTAGCGCCGGCCCCCCCTATCGCTTTTTTCTCTACTGCATTGATCATTTGTACGCCGTGAGACACACCGATAGCAAAAACGAGAAATGGCACCAAAATAGACATCGGATCAATACCAAAGCCTAACAGCGACAATAATCCCATTTGCCAGACCACAGCAATGAATGAGCATGTAAGCGGAAGTACTGTCAACATGACACTTCGAGAGAAGAAATAAACCATGATCGCGGTAATAGCTAACGCGATAGCAAAGAAGAACACTACATCTTTGGCACCGTCAGCAACATCACCGATCATTTTCGCAAAGCCGATGACGTGAATAGAAATGCGATCATTTTCAAACTGACCGCGTAATTTGTTCTCCAGTTGCTCTGCCAGCGCCAACGTATCCAAAGGTTCGCCCGTTTCCGGGTTCAGCTCCAGTAATTGAGCGGTGACCATAGCGCAACTGTAATCGCTCGCTACCTGACGCCCGACAATATTAGCTTTCTCAATATTTGCGGCAACCTTGTCCAGCGCTGCTGGGTTTTTCGAGTCAAAATCAGCCGGGATGACGGGGCCGCCAGCAAAACCTCCCTCGACGATTTCGGTAAAACGGGTGGATGGCGAAAACAGTGATACCACTAATGAACGGTCTACACCATTGATGAAGAAAAGCTGATCGTGAACATTTTTGAGGGTGTCGAAAAAGACCGGATTAAAGATATTACCGCTCTTATCACACACGGAAACATAGACACTATTAGCACCGCCAAAATCTTTGCGGTGAGCCATGTAAGTTTGCATATATTCATGGTTAAGGGGAATATTTTTTTCAAAACCAGCATCCAAACGGATTTGCGAGGATTGATAGCCCAGAAAAAGTGTAACTATGGCAAACAAGGCAATAACGATTATTCGGTTGGCGAAAATCAGCCTTTCTAAAAAGTGGGTAATACTCGACATGGCAACTTCTTATTGTAAATTTAGCGATTCAATACCGTTAGCAGTAACGGCGATGACTTTACCCTGGAAGCCTTCAGCATTGACGATGGCAGCTTTGTTGGCGACTTGTCTGGCTGAAACCCCCTCCGCAGGTTCGCAGTTTGCCGGGTTGGCATAAGGATCATGCTGACTTACCGGAAGCGGCCGGGACAATGACACCACCATGCCATTGTTACCCAGGGCATAAACAGTGTCATCGTTTTCCAGATAAATAGAATTAAGGGTGCTTGTTGAGCAGGTTTTCACATATTCCCATTGCTGGTCATCCCGCATTACAAATATATTTCCCCGCAAGCCAACAGCAAGAAGCGTAGATGCATCAAGGGGCTTAATGTCAAAAAATGAGCCCGTGTAATCGACCTCAAACCGCTGCCAGGTATGCCCCATGTCGTTACTATAAGCCAGCGTTCCAGCTTCTCCGGCTAAATATAAGCGATCATCGACCAACGTAACACGGTTGATATGAGGTAATATAGAGTTCAGCTCTTGCTGATAGAATGCTTCATCTTCAGCTCTTACCTCTTCCAGATATTCCCTGTCGTAAGGATCAAGTAACGACACATGTTGTTCTGACTGCCACTTTTTACCGCCATCTTGTGTACGATAAAACATGCCATAAGCGCCTACTGCAACGCCGTGCTGTTTATTGAAAAATGTAATGTCCAGAAAGGGACGTTGCTTGTCGGGCGCTTCAAATTGCAGGTTCCATGTTTGACCGCCATCTGCAGAGTGAATAATGGTGGCATCATGACCTGCGGCCCAGATGTGGTTGTCGATAAGTGTTACTGCTGTCAGTGTGGCAGTGGTTGGCACATTCGCCTGTGCAAATGTTTCGCCATCAGAAGAGAGTAAAATATGACCGCGCTCTCCCACTATGACAACCTGCTCACCTGCCGTAATATCAAGCAATAATGACTGCTCAACTAGCGGAGCCTGGTAGGCATCCTGAGCAAAAACAGCAGTACTAATTGCCAGCGCAGCGAATGCTGCCAGTGGTTTTTTCATATGAGAAACAATCCTGAAAATATAAATGAAAAGGCAACCGCACGTACGGTTGCCAGTTTGGACGTTTATCGCATGCCTTCGCGACGCAGCGCCTGAGGTGTGAACTCTACATCACGAGGACGTATATTGAAGTCATAGATTTCTTCTTCGTTATCCAGACCTATCGCCAGGTAACGACGTGAATTTAAATCATGGTAGACATCTAATGTTGACCACTGTGTAGGCACATCGTAATAATTAACCCCGTATGCAAAAGCCACACGATACAACTCGCCGCGGTTATCATACATATCGGCTATCTGTATTTGCCAGCTGTCTTCGTCGATGAAAAATACGCGTTTTTGATAAACATGACGAAAACCTTCTTTAAGAGTGGCTTCTACCACCCAAACACGGTGCTTCTCCCAGCGGGTTAAGTCTGGATTAATATGGTTTGGGGTCAAAATATCCGAATAAGATACATCTTCACCATGTAGTTTGTAGTTGTTGTAGGCAACATAAACTTCTTTTTTACCCTTTAATTCCCAGTTATAACGGTTGGGGGAACCATTAAACATATCGAAATCATCGGTAGTACGAAGGCCATCAGCAGCTGTTCCCGGCGTATCATAAGCAATGTTCGGTGCCGCTCTGACCCGGCGTTGTCCGGTATTATATGTCCAGGCGCGACGAGGCTCTTTAATCTGATCTACCGTTTCATGCACCAGTAGTGCCGTGCCAGCCAGACGCGCAGGCTTGGTGACCTTTTGCTTAAACATGAACAATATATTTTCATCGAGCAGCTCTTCAGGCGTCATATCATCCTGAGCATATTTAATTAACAGCTGCTCATCAAATCCAATCACGTTATAGTCGCCAGATGCTGTTACTGCTGCCTGACCACCATAACGCTGAACCGCCTCGCCACGATATCGTAAGATATGATTCCAGATTGCTTCCAAACCATTTTCAGGCACCGGAAATGGAATGCCCATAACCGCGCCTTTAAGCCCATTTCCACCTTCAATAAGCTCTGCTCTGGTAGCATTTTCTTTTGTTGCTTCATAAACCGACTGCGGATTTGAGGCAGAGCGACGAGTTTTATATACCGGCATTTCGAACGTTTCTGGATAGGCTTTAAATAGCGCTATCTGCCCTTCTGAAAGATGCTCCTGATATTCTTTGTAGTTGTCTGCTGTAATGGTAAACAAGACTTCATCACCCTCAAATGGATCCGGGTGGTGGTCGCCGACTTCAAACCCTGCTGGCGCTTCGGTAATGCCGCCGGTCCATGCAGGAATGCTGCCGTCAGCATTGGCAGCCATTTCGCCGCCCAGCGGGGTCAATGAATTCCCCAGCTTATCTGCTTCTTCCTGTGATACTTTTGCTATAGCTGCCGTACTGGCCAGTGCTAACGAAACTGTTGCTGCGATAAAGCCAAATTTTCTTATCATAGTAACTACCCTTTAGATTGCATACTTGATGTTGAAAGAAATAAAGTCGCGATCCGATAACTGATTTGTAGTTCCTACACCACCAAAAAAGGTATTGTAGGATGCCGTTGCAGACCATCTATTCAGATAATCAAACGTTAATGAGATATTAGCTGACTTTCTATCTTCAATGAACAAAAACAGCGGATCAGGCGTCGTACCATCAACATCGTGGGAGAAGGTCGCTCGGGCGCGCATATTTACGCCTGCCATGATGCTATTGAAATCTGCAACGGCTAAAAGTCTATAGCCCCAGGCAGAATCTGTGGCAAAAGGATTATCCTCAGGTCCGTCTGACAGACCTTCATGTAACCCGGTCCGTGGATTTCCACTTGGTGTAGGCTCTAAAGAAGGCGTACGCGCGGTGCCTGGAGCATTCAGACGCAGTACATTTGGATCCGGAAAATCCATGACATCTACGTAACCAGCTTCGCCGAGCAAAACGAGGTTGTCACTGCCAAGCATTGGGCCAAACACGTGAGAAAGCGTAAACTGCGCCTGCCAGGTATCAGAAAATACGAACCCCTGAGCGGTCTCACCCGGCCCTACATCACGGCCAATATTATTAAGCTGAGAGATGCCGGCTAAGTCAGGGCGTAACCCGGCATTCGCTAACTGTTCTGGCATGCCCATATAGAGCAATTCCACATCATCGATTTGCAGCGGCTCATCTTTGCGATAAGCAAATTCACCGGCGAATGCAGTGGTACCAATGTTGGTATTGAAGCTCATGCCATAAAGCTTGATATCTTCAGGATAGAAGAAACGCGACTGGGTAAATGCACCTAATTCAGTGATATTTTCACGAGTGATGTTATTTTGCTGTAGAAATGCGATATCACTGGCAATACCCTCTTGGGTAAAATCAGAGGTTACGCCTGAAATCAGCGGTCTCTGACTGTGATAATTAATGTGATAAAAACTAAACTCTGTTTCGTTTAGATTTTCAGCAAACCAGGTAAGACGAAGGCCGTACTGGCCCTGATCATCCGCATCATTATGCGCCTGGTCAGAGTACCCGCGCACTGCAACTTTGGTTGGATAAGCAAGATATGCCTGAGATATCTGAGAGGGATCAGCACCACCATTGAGCGCAGCCCCCAATTCATTTAGCTGTGTAAGCAAGGTATCAAGATTGATATCCGGGTTACCACTAAAACCAAGTTGTACGTTATTAAACTGACCGCCTTCACCAGCGAAATCGTTAGTGGCAAAATAACTGCCTGCCACAGGCAGCCAGCTGCGCTCCCATTCGTACTGATAATAACCTGACACGCTAACGTTCATGGTTAATCCCAAAGACGCGTAGACCATGCCTACTGGAATAAACACTTCACGCAATTCGGCACCCGGTGCGCGAGCACGAGTAACGTCAATAGGGTTTGTAGTATTAATACCATGCTGGATAAACGTACTTTCGCCCCAGCTAATAACCTGTTGGCCTACACGAACGGTCAATGGCTTGTTACCCAGCCACCAGTCACCGTAGAAAAATGCATCAAGTAACCGAATATCTGCACATAGCAAATCTTTGGCTTCAGAATCTTTACACAAATCGTAATGTTCGCCGGTTATCGGGTTGGCGTTAGCTGATGTACCGTTTTCCTGTTCAAAATCATAGAACCAGAAACCCCGGGCAAAAAAGCCATAATCGCCAAAGTTAACATCCAGTTCATGGTTACCTGCGATCTGAGTCGAGAAAGCTTCACCGGGATCGTGAGCAAGATTGCCCAAATCACCGTTTGTGGAGTAGGAACCATCGCCAGACAGTGCCCACACGTCGGCACTTGGGTAAATGATATTGCTAGCAGCATTATATCCTGACCAGTCAAACTGTGGATGATTGCTGTTACCAATAAGACTGTAATCCCTGTCTTCTACTCGAATACTGGTAGCCAAGGTAAATGTTGAATCTAGCGTGACATTCGCATCGCCAATCTGCCAGTTTGCTGCTTGCGTGGGTGTAGAAGCAACGCCCAACAGAGCAATTACGCCAGCCGCGACAGGTGATTTGTTAAATGCGCGTAACCTTGTTGTCATAATTTTTATTCTCCCAAGTTGACGTTGTGGTGGCGCTGTAAGGTTAACCTACCATAACGATTAACAAAATCATTACATCATTTTCAACGAATCGCAAGAACTAATCGTACCAGTTAACAATTTGATTACGAGCAGGGTTTTATATTATGGGGATGGCACGCAATGTCACACTAGCGAATAATATTACTGAATTTTTTCGAAGCGAATGATTTTGTTGGCAGGAGAAACAGTCAGTCTAAAGCGTCCGTGTATTCCTATAGAGGTAAGGAAGGGGCGTAATGTGGCACAAGGCACCTGGACCCGGTGCCCGCTTTCTGACGTGAGTAATATGTTTCCCCCCGGGCTGCGATAGAGCTTCTCACACTCGCGATAAGTCGCAGCCAGAGAGAAAAAATAATAGTTATATGCGCTCACTTATCGTCTCATAAGCCAGACTTTTGCTGACTTTTTCAAACAGATCTTTGCTCAGACCTTCTTTTCCCAGCAAGCGATTCAGCTGTGTCTTCATCAGGGTTTGATACGCAGGCGCATAGTTATGCCACTGAGTTAGCGGTGTAACGATTCGAGCCGCCACCTGGGGATTCACTTCATCCAGTTTCAGCAAGTAATCGGTGACAAATTTATAACCCGATCCACTTTTATCATGGAATCCTGCTGTATTGAAAAAAGCAAAAGTGCCAATTACCGCTCGCACCCGATTCGGATTATTGATAGTGAATTGAGGGTGCTGCTGGAGCAGCGATAACTGGCTGAGTATATCATCCCGTTCAGTGGTTGCGTGTAGGCCAAACCATTTATCCAAAACTAAAGGATCATTATTCCAGGTTTTCTCAAATTGCTGCATCAATGTTTCAAATGTCTCGGGAACAGCACCCTGTGCCGCCTTCAAAGCACCCAGTGAATCGGTCATATTGTCAGCCGAGGTAAACTGTTCACTGGTAAGTTCGGCGCCTTTTGACGTTCGGGCAAGATGACCAAGAACAACATTACGGCAACGTCTGGCATTTACCGCCTGTTGATTGTATGCGTAAGTACCTGTTTCAATGGCCTCATATAAGTTGGTTAGCTCTGGTTCAAGCTGCGTTGCGAATGCCTTGCAAAATAATTCGCGCGCCGGGTTTAATGTATTCGGATCGACCAGCACCCGCGCCTGACTGAGCGTTTCAAACGACGGAATAACCAGACATTCTCCCAATAACTCGAGATTGTCTTTTTCGCTGCTAATCACATCACTTAAAGCCTGCCAGACGCTTGCAGATATCTGGTCACCCTGCCCCTGTTCGAATTCATCGATGCACCAACTATATACCGACTGCAGGGCATCCCACCGATTAAACGCATCATTGGCGTACTTAAAAATACTAAGCAATTGCTCGACACTTAAAGCATTTTTTACTTTAGCCGGAGCAGAAAAATTTCCTAATAATACTGGAATGAGCGGTTCATCAACCTCAGTAAAATGCAATGTGACTGAGGGAGCGTCCAGCATCAATACACCATCTTTGACTTTGCTGTCCACATCCGAGTAATGATTGCCCTTTGAATCGATGCAGTCAAACGCAACGGGAATAAACAAAGGCTGCTTGGTGCCTTGATCTGCAGTAGGTGGTGTATGTTGCGCAATGGTAATGTCCATCAGCCTGCTGTCTTCGCTATAGCGTGTGGTCGTTGTAATAACCGGGGTGCCAGACTGTGAGTACCAGCGGGCAAAGTGTGTCAGATCCAGTTCGGTCGCTGTTTGCATCGCGGCAACAAAATCATCACAGGTTACCGCCTGGCCATCGTGGCGCCGGAAGTACTCATCCATACCACGGCGGAAACCGTCTTCCCCGAGCAGAGTATGAAACATGCGTATAACTTCTGCGCCCTTATCGTAGACAGTCACTGTATAGAAATTATTCATCTCAATAACTTCTTCAGGCCGAATAGGATGACTCATCGCACTGGCGTCCTCGGCAAACTGATGCTCCCGCATTACGCGAACGTGTTTGATACGGTTGCTAAGAGCGCTGGTCATATCAGCGCTGAATTGTTGGTCCCGAAATACTGTTAGTCCTTCTTTGAGGCTCAACTGGAACCAATCACGGCAAGTAACACGGTTGCCTGTCCAGTTATGAAAATATTCGTGGGCAATGACGGACTCTACATTGAAAAAGTCTTCATCAGTAGCACTTTGCTGATCAGCGAGAACAAATTTGCTGTTAAAAATGTTCAAGCCTTTGTTTTCCATTGCTCCCATATTAAAAAAGTCGACGGCTACAATCATGTAAATATCAAGATCGTACTCAAGGCCATAGGTCTCTTCGTCCCATTTCATCGCACGCTTCAGAGACGCTAAGGCAAAATCACCTCGATGCTTTTTACCCTTATCCACGTACAGTTCGAGCTTTACATCGTTACCACTAGCTGTGGTAAATGTATCCTGAAGCAGGTCAAAGTCGCCGGCGACCATCGCAAAAAGATAGCAGGGCTTAGGAAATGGGTCCTGCCACTTCACCCAGTGGGTGCCATCTTCATTATCACCCTTATCGATCAGGTTACCGTTTGCCAATAGTGTTGGATACGTCTCTTTGTCCGCATGCATGGTAACTTCGAACGTCGCCAGAACGTCAGGCCTGTCGAGGTAATACGTTATTCTGCGAAAGCCTTCGGCTTCGCACTGGGTACAGTAGGTATTTTGGGAAAGATAAAGCCCTTCTAACGCCTGGTTATTTTGTGGATCAACCTCATTGACAATGGTTAGCGTAAAGGTATCCGGTACATTTTCCAGCACCAGTTTATCATCGGTTTGTGTAAAGTGTTCGAATGCTTCACCAGCCACTTCTACACTAATAAGTTTTAGCTTATCACCGTCTAATTCAAGCGCATGATCATGTGAACCATTACGCGCAACTGCCAGCGTACTGATGATGTTAGTTGCGGTAGGGTGAAGTCTGACATCTAGTTTTACATCAGAAATAGAAAATGCGGGCGGCTGATAATCCGCCCGTTTTTTGGCCTGCATACTCATTAATCCTCCCGGGATTATGCGTTTGACTCCTTCGCTTCTGCGTCAAAAGGAGGCTTAATTTGAAGAATTTTAATACCGACATAGGCGTAGATCACCGCCAAAATCGGGTTTACTACGTTGAAAACGGCGTAGAAGATGTATTCGAACGGATGTACACCGAGCACGCCCTGCATGTAAGCGCCACAGGTATTCCAGGGGATCAGCGGCGAGGTCAATGTACCGCCATCTTCCAGACTTCTGGAAAGATTAAGCTGATGTAATCCACGTTTTTCGAATTCTTCTTTATACATCCGGCCCGGCATAACGATGGCCATATACTGGTCTGCTGTTACAAGATTGGTACCTAAACACGTAAGGATGGTACGACTGATCATATCACCCGCGGATTTAGCCCCGCGCAAAATTGTCGTGACGCCTCGTTTCAATAAGCCGACTTTTTCCAGCACGGCACCAAATGACATGGCGCAAATAATCAGCCAGATCGTATTAAGCATGGAAGACATACCGCCCCTGCTTAACAAACTATTAAGGTTGTCATCGCCGGTTGCAAAAGCAACACCGTCGTACAGTGCTTTCCAGACCACCTTGAGCATTCCTACCGCGCCATTATCGCCGGTCGCGACCATATTAAGGACAACATCACTTTGGAATATAACAGCCCACAACGCACCAACCAGCGCACCAATGGACACGGCCGGGAACGCGGGCATCTTACGTACCGCGAGAGTCAGTAAAACGACTAACGGAATAAGCAAATGCCAGCCCAGCGTAAATGATTCATCCAACAGCGCCTGCATTTGTTCAATACGTTGAGCAGTAACATCCCCGGATTCATTGAACCCCAGAAATACAAAAACCAGTAATGCTATTAAAAAGCTGGGAATCGTGGTCCACAGCATGTAACGAATATGTTCGAATAAATCAGTGCCTGCTACCGCAGGTGCAAGATTAGTGGTTTCCGATAGTGGCGAAATTTTGTCGCCAAAATAGGATCCGGATATAACCGCGCCAGCAGTAACCGCTTCTGACATACCCATGCCCGATGCTACGCCCATCAGCGCGACACCGACGGTTGCCGCGGTAGTCCAGGAGCTACCGATACTCATTGCAACCACAGCACAAATCAGGCAGGTGGCAGCATAGAAAAAAGAAGGGTTAAGTAATTCCAGACCATAATAAATGAGAGTTGGTACAGTGCCCGCCAGCATCCAGGTACCGATGAGAGAGCCTACAGCGAGTAAAATCAAACAGGCACCCAGCGCCATGGATATCCCATTAACAATGCCCTGCTCAATATCTTTCCACTTATGGCCGTTTTTCATGCCTATTACTGCTGCAAGGCCGGTCCCCAGTAACAGTGCAATCTGGTTGGGACCAAACGAGGAGTTATCGCCAAACAAATAAACTGCAGCACTCATCATAATGATAAGTGCTATAACAGGCAGGAGAGCATCCAGTAGGGATGGAGCTTTGACATCTTTATTCATTATTATTTTTATCCCGCTTTACAGCACCGTACGTGCAAACATGATGGCAATTACAACCGGACAGACAAACCGAACATACCATGGCCAGATCTTCCAGAACATACCATTTTCTGCATCAGGACTGCCGGATTTAAGTTCCTGCAAAATAGCATCCCGTCGCCATACCCAGCCAGCGAAGATACACAATACCAGTCCCAGCAAAGGCTGGCTCCACTGCGTAGTGGCGGCAATGACAAGCCCGAACAGCGCTTCAAAATTGAAAATGATAATAGTACTGCAACAAAATATAATTGCCGTCATCAACCATACTGCTTTTTGACGCGCAATGCCCCGGCTTTCAACCATGTAAGCTACAGGCACCTCAAGCATAGAGATTGACGAAGTAACAGCAGCGATAACCATCAGTGCAAAAAAGGCAAAAGAGACAAAGAGTCCGACACTGCCAATTGAATCAAAAAGTGCAGGCAGAACGGTAAAGATAAGTTTATCACCCTCGATCAGTGCACCATCAGGTGAGAAAATTTCGACACCGTTATGCAGGGCGACATACATTGACGGTATAATGAGCATACCCGCTATGATGGCGACACCAATATCCACTAACGCCACGGAAGCGCCAATAGAAGGCAGGTTTTCTTCCTTACTAACATAGGAGCCGTATACAAGCATGGTACCCACACCCAGGGACATAGAGAAAAATGCTTGGCCCATCGCACTGATCAACAAATCTGGTTCTAAAACACGAGAAAAGTCAGGAACAAGGTAAGCGCTCCACCCTTCTACAGCGCCTGGCTGGAAGCTTACATAGACGATCAACATCAAAATAATGATAACCAGTGTCGGCATCAGGCGCACCGACCACTTCTCAATGCCAGCTCTGACTCCGCCAAGCACAATCAGAGAAGTCAGGGTAAGAAAAATCCCGCAAAAAATCATATTTCGGGGTACTGAAAAGCCCATTAGCCAGTCAGAGACTGATGTTGCCCCGACCATAGATACACCGGCATCTGCAAAATAAGCCAGCATCCAGCCGCCAACAATGGCATAAAAGGCCAGAATCATGGAGACAGTCACACACCCCCAAATACCTGTTGCTCTGCCCAAAACACTGTTAGAAATTTTCCCCAGTGCATCAACCATATTTGATCGGTTGGCCCGGCCAATGATCAATTCTGCCATGAGTACGGGGTACGCCAGTACAAACGCTAAAAGCAGATAGACCAGCACAAATGCTGCGCCACCATTACTGGCAACTTGTGTCGGAAAGCCCCATATATTCCCTAACCCTACGGCAGAACCCGCTGCGGCCAATATGAAGCCGATACGCGACGAGAATTCACCTCGCATAGCCATGATTGTGTTCCTGTTTATTATTGTTTTGTTGTTTTATTATGAGTGCTAAGCACATAAAAAAGGCTGGCTCAACACCAGCCTTTTTTGACTTTACCGTTTTATTTATGATTTATTGCATACTTTCCAGTGTTCAGCATATCAAATGTGATGTTGGCTGCTTCGTCAAGGAAAGGGTCAAGCTCTTCAATATCTTCTGGCAAATCGTCCATTGACTCTATCGGTTCTTTACCCAGACGAGCCAGTCTCTCATTGGCACGAGACAATTCTTCATTCTCTTCTTCTTCTTTTTCCGCCAGTCGCTCCGACTTAACCAAGGAGACATAGTCACGATCTTTCTTCTTTTTATAGTCTTCAATATCTTCGTAGATATATTTGAACTCAGGGTTTTCCATGATGCGTTTATTATGCTTGGCCGTCAGTACATCTACCGCACCCTGGTCGGCGCCAAATGTTGCGTAATTTGCCCGGTCAATGCTGTCCCACGGAAGTGCCGTTTCTTCCTGACTTTCACCCCATTCAGCCGGTTCTATCGGGCTTGGATACTTAATATCCGGTACTACGCCTTTATGCTGCGTACTCCCCCCGTCAATACGGTAAAATTTAGCAATAGTGAATTGCACACTGCCTAATGGATTTTCGTACAAATCATAGATGCGACCTAAACCACGATGTTGCTGCACGGTGCCTTTTCCGAAAGTTTGCTCACCGATAATTAATGCACGGTTATAATCCTGCATGGCAGCAGCAAAGATTTCTGAGGCAGACGCACTGTAACGATCAACCAACACAGTCAAAGGACCTTCATAAGCAACATCACCGTCTGTATCCCGATTAACACTGACTTTGCCCTCACCGTAGCGAATTTGGACCACCGGACCTTTTTCAATGAACAGGCCAGTCAGCAAGGTTGCTTCAGTAAGTGAGCCGCCACCGTTGCCGCGCAGATCGACGATGATCCCTTTAACGTTTTGTGCATTCAGCTTGTCGAGCTCCTTACTGACATCCTCATGCAGATTATTGTAAAAGCTTGGGATCGTAATAACGCCCAGCTTTTCACCTTGATGCGGACCACTTTCAGGCTCGTAGACTTCTGATTTCGCGGCGCGATCTTCAAGTTTGATTTTGTCACGGGTCAAATCGACTACCGACATGGATTTGCTTTCACTGGCTCCTTTTTGAACCTGTAATCGCACCGTGGAGCCCTTCGGACCTTTAATCAGTTCGACAACCTCATCCAGTCGCCAGCCAACCACATCAACAAACTCATCGTCATCCTGGGCAACACCAATGATTTTATCTTCAGGCTTAAGTGCCTTTGACTTATCTGCCGGCCCACCCGGAACAATACTTTTTATAACAGTAAAATCTTCTTCACTTTGCAGAACTGCCCCAATACCTTCAAATGAAAGGTTCATTTCCATTTGAAAGCGGTCCGCATTGCGGGGGGAAAGATAACTGGTATGTGCTTCAATACTGCGTGCAAAGCTGTTCATGACCGTTTGAAAAACGTCTTCGCTTTGCGTTTGCTTAATGCGCTTGATAGCCCGCTTGTATCGTTTAGTAAGAAGCTCTTTTGCTTCTTCCCAGTCTTTATCCGCCAGAATCAGGTTAAGCGCATCATATTTAACACGCTGACGCCAGATTTCATTCAGGGCTTCTTCTGATTCGGCCCACGTGGCGTCTTCTCTGTCGTAATAAAACTTATCGTCCTTCTTCTCAAAATCAAACGGTTCATCAAGCAGAGACAACGCATACTCGTAACGTTGCATACGACGTTCTGAGGTCTGATTAAACATATCATACGCGATTTTTAAATTGCCACGGGTCAGCGCCTCATCAAAATCGTCTTGATAGCGGGAAAAGTTTTCGACATCGGAAGCAAGCAGAATTTGCTTGTTGTTATCTAATGCCTTGAGAAAACGGCTGAAGATTTTTTCCGACAATGCGTTATCCAACGCTATTTCCTTGTAGTGCGCCCGGGTGAACAATGCACTCACCCGTTTCGCCGCAACGCTATGTTGAGTCTCCTGTTGCAGAATAGGCAACTCTTCAACATCAGGTGTTGTTGTAACAGCACCCGCACCAACCCCCATGGTCAGAAATGCAGTTGCAATGGAAATACGAAGGATATCTTTCATGTTTTACGACCTCTTGGAGCCAGCCAAACGTAATGCGTCCGAATTCACTTTTACTACCATTCCGGTATCAAGCTGAACATGGATGCCATCTTTGGCAACTTCAGTAATTACGGCAGGCATTGGTGCCTTGCCCAACTTAACCGTCACTTTCGTCCCGGCATGAAGATCGGACTCAGACAAACGTGCCGGGGGTGTCTTCATTGGTCTATCAGATTTCGGTTTAGTTCCCTTTTTTGTCTCGTTCGCCCGCTTTGCTGGTCCGACAGCAGGTTTCGCAGTATTACGACGGGGCGGACGTTTTTCACCATCCTGTTGCTGTTTCGCCTTGCGTTTCTCTGCTGCCTTGGCTTTGCTTTCGTCAAGTTGCTGCCTGGCGTGGTCGGCGTGTTCTTTCTCTATCTGGGCATCCTGATTACCATCAAGGTCCACGCGGTAGGCGCCTTCTTTGATGCTATGCAGATAACGCCAACTATTAGTGTAATGTCTTAATGTAGAGCGCAGCAGTGTTTTACTGATACGTTCCTCATCTTCCAATCGTTGCGCCAGTTCCTGAAAGATACCGATTTTCAGCGGCTGTGCTTCGCCGGTGGTAGAAAAACAGTGAGGAAAACGCTCTGCCAAATAGGCAATAACTTCTTTGCTGTTAGAAAACTTCTCTGCTGATTCCATTAATTTAACGCTAGTTAGTAAAATTCCGAATTATCCGCATCATCCCAAGTTGCCAGCGTGTGGTCAACCCAATCCAGTAATTCATCATCATCAATGTCTAATAAACTGGCATTTCGGTGCCACTCTTCCCAAGTATAGTGCAATATTCGTTCAAGCCGCTCGGTATCGATATCCTCATCAGCGTTGTCATACACACCATGCAGGATAAAATTTAAACGTTCTGCGGCTTCCACCGGATCGGTATGAAAGTCATCCATATCCTGAGGCGTTGCAAGCACAACATGAATGTCTACATTATCCTTCATAACTGCGTTGTCTCTAAAATTCGGGCAATTTTTTCGAGACCGGTCTGATCAGTTGCTCCAAAGCGCCCTATCTCCGGGCTATCGATATCTAACACTCCCAGCAACTGGTTATTAACATACAGTGGTATAACAATTTCTGAATTAGAGGCTGCATCACACGCTATATGTCCATCGAAGGTGTGGACATCTTCCACCACGAGCGTTTTATTTTGCTGAGCCGCAGTTCCACATACCCCCTTATTCATGGGAATGCGTATGCACGCTGGCTGACCCTGAAATGGCCCCAGAACTAATTGTTCTTCTTTATAAAGATAAAAGCCTGCCCAGTTGACCTGCTCCAGATTGTTGTAAAGCAGAGCGCTCAGATTGGCCATATTCGCGATAAGATCATGCTCGCCACTGACCAGTGCTTCAGCTTGTTTTACTAAACGCTCATAAATCTGTTCGGACACCATTGTTCTCCATTAAAATTCAATTAAGTGCAAATGTGACACTTACATTTGCTTCTATTTGCTGCTGACCTGGCATACTGCCGCTTTCATCAGCCATCGCCATACTTGCCTTGCTGGAAGTCATTATTCTTCCGCCATATTGTTGAGTAACGTCAATGACATCGCCCACGTTTACATCAAGCTCTCCGGCAATCAGCGCAGCCTTGGATTTGGCGTCACGGATAGCATTTATCAAGGCTTGCTTAAACGCATTTTGCTGATCCTGTGAAATAAGATCAAACTGACTTATCCGGGTTACCCCTCGCTTGAGCGCACCATCTATAATTCTGTCATAGTGTTCAATATGGTTATGCGTAACTGAAATTTCGCGCGTAAGTATAAAACCCTGTTGCTTTCTGCCTTCTCTGGCATTTTCATACCAAGGTGCCAGTCTTACCTGCATTGACTGAATTTGCTTAGCCGGCACATCCTGCTCAAGTAAAAAGTCGGTCAGCTGGTTAAGGTGATGCTGCAGCTGCGTGTTCAGCTTACTTACTGTCTCCCCTTTTTGTTCCAGTACAAAAGTCACTGTGAAAGCATCCGGCGTTACAGAGGCGCTTCCGCTTCCCTGAACCTGTATCTGCGCTGGTTTACTTTGCTGAGCAAGTGCGGATGCAGAAAAAACCAGTGCTGTGATTGCAACTGAGCAGATTGCAGATAAAAAACGGCCGCATTTATATTTGGTCATAAACAACTCCTGTTTAACGTGTGACGGTGAATTTTTGCTGACACTATGAATACCTCAACGTGAATACTGAATGAACAACCGCTAGCCAAAGAACCAATAACTAACTGTGATAGCTGTTATTATACCGGCGGCATCGGCCGCCAGGCAGCACGCTACCGCATGCCGGGCATGTTTTATCCCAACTGCACCAAGGTACACAGCCAACACGTAAAATGTCGTTTCGGTAGAGCCTTGCAATACGGAGGATAGTCTTCCGGCAAAAGAGTCAGCGCCCTGGTATTGCATTGTTTCTATCATTAATGCCCGGGCGCCACTGCCTGACAACGGCTTCATCAGTGCAGTTGGCAGTGCATCAACAAAACGCGTATCCCCACCTAACATCGCAACTCCACTGGCTATCAGCGTTGAGATGTGCTCAAGAACACCGCTGGCACGCAGCATACCAATTGCTATCAACATCGCTAATAAATAGGGAATCAGGTAAATTGCCACCTCGAAGCCTTTTTTCGCCCCTTCGATAAATACATCATAAGTATTTAACTGCTTTTTATAGCCGGCCAGTAGGACTGTAACGATAAAGCTTAATAATAAGAAGTTAGCCACCATTGAGGACTGACTGGCCAATACGTCCGTGGCCAGCGTCGAAAAGTACATGACTATGGCAGTTAACGTTGCAAATATCAGCGTGGCATAAATAATAATGGTCTTTTGAAATAAATTGATCTTCTGAACCAAAGCGGTAACTGCGACGCCAGCGATGGTCGAGGCGCTGGTGGCCAGTAAGATAGGGATAAATACATCCGTTGGCAGGGCTGCACCCTGCTCTGCCCGGTATAAAAAGACTGCAATGGGGAACAATGTCACTGATGAGGTATTAAGAACCAAAAACAGTATCTGACTATTGGAAATGGTCTCACGATGAGGATTAAGACTCTGCATATCCTGCATTGCCCTAATGCCGAACGGCGTAGCTGCATTGTCCAGGCCCATTACATTAGCCGATAAATTCATGGTAATGCTACCAAGCGCAGGATGGTCTCTGGGCAGCTCAGGCATTAACTTGCACAATAAAGGTGAAAGTAATCGGGCAAATTTTTGAATCATCCCAGACCTTTCTGCCACTTCAAAAATGCCGAGCCAGAACGCCAGCACACCGATAAGACCCAACGCTATTTCTACACTTAACTCGGCCATGCTGTTAACTGCGGTCATTACCTGAGCAAAACCGGCATCGTTAGTGCCACTTACTACCTGAAAGCAAGTCGCCAGAAAAGCAGTCAGAATGAAAGTTAACCAAATTTTATGAATCATTCGCGCTTGTTGTTTTTATTCCTTTTAGGCAGTGTATCAGAAACCGTTTAACGCTAAATCATAAACCTTTAGCGCAAGGCTATAAACTTGCATTTAAAATAGCAAGCCTATAGCCTTGCAGTATATGCATAGAAAAATAGTAAAAGAAGATAGCTGTAACAAAGACAAGGAAAATAGGATGATTGCGGTATTGAATGCTGACTTGGTCGGCTCCACCCGGCTAACACCGGAAGACTACACGCAAACTATTGCAGATATCGAGGACTATTTGCAGGGGTTGAAGCATCAGCATAATGTTATTTACTCCCTTTACAGAGGCGATGAGTTCCAAGTTGCGTTTGAACATCCTGAAGCCGCCGTGACTACCCTCCTCAAGCTGAAGTTATGGTTAGCCAGTGCGAACCTGTCACATCCATTGCAAAGTACAATCAGTCTGGCTTACGGTCCAGGTGAACTGACCGGCGAAGATCCCGGTAAAGCCAACGGCGAAACATTTATACTGGCCGGGCGAACGCTGGATAAAATGCGCCCGGGTCAATTGGCGATAAATCTTCTGCATAAAGAAACGCCGGCGCTGACGGTTATATGTCAACAGTTGAGCTATATTCTGAACCGACTTAATACCAGTCAAACTACCTTGCTTTACGATTATGTGTATGAAGACTTTCCTACTCACCAAAATCTGGCTGATAAGCTGGCGACATCCCGCCAAAACATCAGTGAGCGGTTAAGCGCAGCCGGGGCTGACCTGCTACCGGGATTTATTGATTACATGAACAACCTGATACAACAGCAGATGCAAAAGGAAAAGTAAGTGACATTGCTACTTTTACTGCTCACCGCACACTTTATTGGCGACTTTTATTTGCAGCCAGCCGCCTGGATTGATAACCGACATGCTTATGGTATTCGCGCGGCAGCATTGTATAAGCATAGTTTGGTGCACTTTATTCTGGCGTTAATTGCTCTTCTGATTGCTGATTACTCGGTTATGCAGGCATGTTTATGGGGCGCAATTATTGCTGTAACGCACTGGCTTATAGACTGGGCCAAATCAGGCCGCCATGGCTTGAAGGCTTTTATTCTCGATCAGATAGCCCACTTTATAGTGGTTATTGCAGTAACTGTATTTCTTTCACAGATAACGGTTGAAACCCTTTTAGCGCTGGCAAAAACCCTCAGGCAACCGGAAAAACTAATATATATTCTTGGCTATATTCTGATTCTTAACCCAGCCAGTATTCTGATTGCGCAGATACTTTCCCGGCATACAAAAATTCTGGCCGCTGCAGAAAACCGCAGCCTGGGTGATGCCGGACGCTGGATTGGCTATGTTGAGCGTACACTAGCTCTTTCTTTTATACTGGTGGGTCAATACACCGGATTAGGGTTCTTAGTTGCCACTAAGACAGTCTTTCGGATTGGCGATTTGTCTAAGGCGAAAGATATGCGCCTGACCGAATATATGATGCTGGGTACGCTGTTTAGTTTCGCCCTGGCATTAATTGTGGGTTGGGTAATAATCGCCATCGTTCCAAATTTGGCTTAATATTCAAAACGATGGCAAACATCTAGTATCAGCGAATAACGTTTGCGATACTGGCTATACAGTGGTCAATGTTTCGGTCTTTACAGGCAAAGCCCATCAGACCAATACGCCAGACCTTCCCGGCCAGGTCGCCAAGGCCCGCACCAATTTCCAGGTTAAAGTCTTCCAGTAATTGTTGACGGGCTCTGGCATCATCGACACCCTTAGGAATATTGACCACATTAAGCTGAGGTAGTCTGTATGCCTCATCAACAGTAAATTCAATATCCAGATCACTGAGGCCTTTTAACAGTTTTTCATGGCCGCTGCGGTGTCTGTCCCATGCATGCTCCAACCCTTCCTCTTTAAGCATTCGCAGAGACTCATACAGGGCATACAGACTGTTAACGGGCGCAGTATGATGATAGGCACGTTTGCCCCCCTGGCCCCAGTACCCCATAATTAAATTCATATCCAAAAACCAGCTCTGCACAGGTGTGCTACGACTTTGAATGCACTCAACCGCCCGCGGGCCAAAAGACACCGGCGATAAACCCGGAACACAGCTAAGGCATTTTTGCGAACCAGAATAAATAGCGTCAATACCCCAGCCATCTACATCCACTTCGATACCGCCCAGCGAGGTAACCGCATCCACAATACTAAGGCAATCATATTTTTGTGCTAACCGGCATAATTGCTGAGCATCATTACGTACACCTGTAGAAGTCTCTGCATGCACAAATGCAAGAATTTTTATGTCTGGTTGTGCGCTTAACGTATCTTCAACCTTCTGTGCATCTGTTTGCGAGCCCCAGCTATCCTCTATTACAACAGCCTGCCCGCCACAGCGTATGACGTTTTCGACCATACGCTGACCGAACACGCCGTTAACACAAACCAGGACTTTATCACCTGGCTCCACCAAATTTGCAAAGCAGGCTTCCATGCCGGCTGACCCTGGCGCAGAAACTGGCATGGTCAGCGCGTTGCTGGTTTTAAAGGCATACTGCAGAAGTGCTTTGATCTCATCCATCAAGTCAATAAATAACGGGTCCAGATGGCCTATAGTCGGGCGCGCCATCGCGTTTAAAACGCGCTGACTCACATCTGAGGGGCCTGGGCCCATAAGTGTCCGTTCCGGCGGTATAAAAGTTGGATAAGCCATATCATTTCCTGGTAGTTTATGCGTATCGCGATTGTGTCAGCATATTCAGCAAAGCTCAATGTATGCATTACCACTATCATTGTGATGAATATAGATGCCTGGCAGGCTGGTGATCCGTAAGGCCTGATCCGCGTAGAGGATCAGGAAACACATTTTTATGATTACCGGTTTTGGCATACTCACAGGTTGGACCGGTTAAGAAAATGCTTGTCCCGCCGTAAGATATGAAATACATTTTTATCAGGCGATAAGAAGTCAAAAAAAATTCATAAAATTTTGTTTATAAATCGAACAATTGTGAGCTATGATTAATTTGCTATAACGATTGTTAGCACTTCTCCCTTTGCAATAGTTAGCGCACGGCTCAGCAATGAGCCATTCCCCTAGGCCCGGAACGCAAGTTCTGGGCTTTTTTTATGGATACTATAACCCGTCAGCTAACCCGCTAATTGTGGTGAGATGCTCACTAAAATGACGGCCATTTTTCACATAATGTTGGGCGGACGCCTTGAGCATGCTCGCAGTGTCTTCATCCAATGTTTTAACTACCTTACTTGGCGAACCCATAACCACCGAATAGTCAGGGATCTCAGTCCCCTCAGTGATCAGCGTATTGGCGCCGATAACGCAAAACTTACCAATTTTTGCCCGGTTCAGAACCACTGCGTTGATGCCAATCAGGCTATAATCATCGATTGTACAGCCATGCAGCATGGCTTTATGGCCAACGGTTACACCCTGGCCCAATGTCATTTTTTCACCATGGTCAGTATGTAAAACACTGCCATCCTGAATGTTACAGTCTCTGCCCACATCAATGGTGTCTGAATCGCCCCGAATAACGGCATTAAACCATACGCTAACATTCTCCCCGAGCCTTACATCGCCGATAACATGGGCGCCCGGTGCGATATAAACACCTTCAGACACATCTGGTTTTTTGTCACTCAATTGATAAAGCATGATCACTCAGCTCCTTTTTTGCGAATCATTCCTTCCTGCATAGTACTGGCGACCAAATCGCCCTGGCGATTAAATATCTGCCCTTTTACTATCCCACGACTGTTGCCGGTGAAAGGACTTTCCATAGCGTACAACAACCAGTCATTCAAATTCACCGGACGGTGAAACCACATGGCATGATCAATTGTGGCCATGCGCAGATTTTTATCTGATACCGCAATCCCATGTGGCTGCAAAGAGGTACTCAGAAAATGATAATCTGAAGCGTAAGCCAGCGTTGCCTGATGCAGTCCCTGCTCATCATCCATCACATCACGCACTTTAAGCCATACGTGTCGGACTGGATCCCGGGCCTGAGCTTTAAAAGAATTGGCGGCATCAACGGTACGAATATCTATGGGTTTGTGATAGCTCAGTGCTTCTTGCATGCCCGTGGAGAGTTTATGGTAATTTTTTTCGTAAAAGGTTATGTCTGACTCAAGCGTGTCAGGATCAGGCACATCCGGCATATCAGCGTACTGATGAGTCATGCCATCCTCTATGGTTTGAAATGAAGCCGTCATATAAAAAATGTTTCGGCCATCCTGAATGGCTTTCACCCGGCGCGCCGAAAAGCTGCGTCCATCCCGCACTACTTCCACATCATACACCACGGGTTTCTTAGCATCGCCCGGCAATAGAAAATAAGTGTGAAATGAGTGCACAACACGATTTTCATCTACTGTACGATGGGCGGCAGCTAACGCCTGACCTAAGACCTGTCCGCCAAACAATGCTCTAAAGCCTAAATCCCAGCTTTGTCCGCGGAACAGTCCTTTTTCTATGAGCTCCAGCTCAAACAGCGAGGACATTTTTACCTCTGACATGTTTCTACTCCATTTCGTTAATAACTTTTGGGTTTCTGGGATAATACCGTTCAGGCTGCTGTGTTCTGTGCTCAAAAAGCCGGGTATCTTTATAGGGTAATTTCATAAAACCGGATATGCCCAGCCCCTTGATTTGTGGCACAGCGGCGACAATTTCCGCCAGCAGTTGCTCAAATACAGCCTGTTTACTGTGGTCCAGCAACATATAATAACTGTGAATTTTCAGGTGGGCCGGAAGCGCCTCAAAAATAATACAGCCCGTATGATGAATATTATTGAGCTGTTCCAGGCGCTGCATAATCGACTCAGGAAGTTTAAGTAACTCATCCGGATCCTCGCCATCTTCAAAGTAAGAGTGCGTGCGGCTGTTATCTTTTACCGCCGGCGTGCGTGATAATTCAAAAGGGATCTTGCACGTTGCCGAAGGCATAAAGGCAGTATCTGGTGAGTCACGCTCTATGTGAAGTGTATCTTTAGCATTGAACATACAACATTTAAAAATGCCAGAGCGATGAATGGCTCTGGCCAGACTGATCACATTATTAACCGATTGTTCAAATGCTGCCTGTCTCGATTCATCATACAGGTTTAGACTGGAATCCACATACACGCCATCCGGTTCCCACCGAATTGCCATTCCCCCAACCACCGGAAATTTTCCTAAGCGGCTGACCGCGGCAATAAAGCCTTTTTCTGTTTCACCCATCCCCATCAGATAGTTTTTGTAATAACGTTCAAACTGCGCATCGTTAACGTATTTCAGCTGAGCATCTGCTTCGGGTGCATGTTGTCGTAAATACGACTTTCTGGAGCTATAAACCACAGTTTCAATATCTTTAGACTGACTGCTTATCCAAACCGGAATCATCGGTACAAAGCGTACTGGCCGATCATCACCAAATACCATGTGATTAAGTACATGGATGTGAGCAAACAGATAGTCGGCCCCTTTTTGTTGTTCATGCAAATCATCGCTGAGCATATGCGCCAGGATATTGGCCAGCATCTTGGGTAAACCCAGCGATTGAGGTGTGATAACTTTGCGCCCGAAACGGCTGGACTGGCCAGAAGCCAGTGCATAAATGGTACTGGCGAGCCCTTGCTCGTCAAAACGCGGCGAAGACAAAGCCCCATTCAATTGTTCATCCCCAATAAAATATACATCACCCAGGCGCGCATTGGTTTGTTGCATATCCGATGACATCAGATCCATAACATTGCCTGAAACAAACTGCCCTTCACTGTCTAGTTGTGCGAAAACCGATGAGCCCCAGTCGATAAGTTGCACACGCTCACCGATCGGGTCCCAAACCAGGTTTGAAGGCTTAATATCACCGTGCACAATAGGCTTTGGCTCTTCCTGAACCCGGTGCCCACGCAATGCTTTAAGAATCTGGGCCAGTTGTACGGTAATTTTAACGATAATACGCGCCGACAGGGGGCCAACATTCAGGCTTAACTGTTCAAGATCATCCCCTTCGGCTCGCTGCATGACCAGAATAGCCTGCTTTCTTACCTGCTGAAAAGCAACCAAAGCCGGTACATTGGGATGGTCTACCTGAGACAGCATAAACGCCTCATCTTCCAGCCGGTCTCTGACATGCTGCGGTAAGGTGATGCGCGAAAACTTAAACACATGCCGTTCGCCATCGCCAGATATGCCGGCAAATACAAACCCAAAAGCCCCCTTACCGATAAGGCCAATATCTGAATAACCAAGCTGAGCAAGCTGTTTTATACATAAATTAACCCAGTCTTTAAGCTTTTTTGCATCAGCATGACTTAATAGGTATATGGACTGCTCTTCTGGAATATAAAAATGTTTTAGCGCGCCGGCAGCATCAGTCATGAGTTTTCGTGTTTCAGCCAGTTTAGTGAAAAATGCGTACTCTCACCCATGGCTTTACAGACTTCTTTCATAGCCTGCGTAAGGTGCTCATCAAGTTGCCACGAAGGGTTCACCACACAAACCCCTGATCCATACATTCCAGCATCATAAGTATTGGGTGCCACCGTAAGTTCAGCACTAAAGCAAGTCTTGCCCAGTTTCGATACGCTATTTATCATGGTCTGGCAGGCCAATACTTTGTCTTTTGCCCGGTCGGACAGTAACGGATACCACAAGACAACCTGGGCGTTATGCCAGCGACGAAACATTGCATCTACTGACTGAGTGACTTTTTCGTACTCAGATTTTTGCTCATACGGCGGATCTATCAGTACCGCGCCCCTGTTAGGCGTTGGTGGTGTAAGTGCTATCAGTGCTTCAAAACCATCGCGGTAATGCAAATGAACATTTGCAGAGGTCGGGGTTTGCTTATTCTGCTCCGACATATTTTTCTGTAGCGCCGGAAACTCTGTTGGATGTAACTCCATCATATGGGCTGTGTCCTGACCCCGCATCGCCATTGTGGTGATGACAGGGGAGCCGGGATAGATACCGGCTTGCCATAACGGGTTTACTATTGTTTGATAATCATTGAGCAATGCACTGGCCGGGGTCAGATTTTCAAGACGGGCAATGCCACTGTCGAACTCTCGGTTCATTAGAGCCTGTTCACTGCTTAGCGGATACTCTCCGGCACCTGCATGGGTGTCAAACACGACAAATGGCTTGGTTTTTTGCTTCAGATGAGAAATAACACCTAACCATGTCAGATGTTTAAGAATATCGGCATGATTGCCAGCGTGAAAGGCATGACGGTAACTAAGCACAAAAATCCTGGAAAAACGGGTGATTCCGCTATATTACCTGTGCCGGGGAATAAATAACAAGAGTGCGACGTGAGTCGCACTCCATCAAGATTAGCGCAGGTGCATCAACATACGGGTGGGATTGGCCAGATAACTGCACCACAGATTATTGAACCTGACCATAGTCGCCCCATCAATAATGCGGTGGTCTCCGGACCAGTTAACCTGCATCATGTGCCGGGCAATAATGTTGTCATGTTCATCAAAGCGCGGCAGCTTCTGCGTTTTCCCCAGCGCCACGATGGCAGCCTCTGGTTTATTGATTACCGGGGTAGCTGTCATGCCGCCAATAGCGCCAATGTTAGAGATACTGATAGTGCCACCTTTTAACGTATCTCCACCGAGTTTACCGTCGCGCGCTTTATCAATAATTTCCTGCATTTGCTGTGCAAGCTCAAATAAGGTCAAATCCTGTACGCGCTTGATATTAGGTACCAGCAAACCAATTTTTGAGTCCACCGCAAAGCCAATATTATGATCATCAAAATACGTCAGCTCTGTAGCATCATCATTTAGCTGACTGTTTATAACAGGAAACTCTGTCAGCGCTAGTGACAATGCCTTAACAAAGAATGGCATGAAGCTCAGTTTGACATTCTGTTCAGCAAATACCGGCTTCAATTCGTTACGCAGCGCCATTAACGCATCCATCTGCAACTCGTCACTGACGGTGAAATGCGGAATTGTCTGCACCGAGGCCGTCATCTGTTTCGCCATTGCCGCCCGAATGCCTTTAACTGGCTCGGTACGCGTTCCCCCGCTTGACGTAGTCGTCGGAGCCGGTTCCGACTCACCCTCAACGTTTGCTGCATCAGCCTTATAAGAAGATTGCTGTGATCCGATATTCAGCACATCTTTCTTTAAAATTCGGCCTTTTTTACCGGACCCCTCTACAGCAGTCAGGTCAATATCTTTTTCGCGGGCGACGCGTCGAACCGCCGGACTAGCGAGTACCCGGCCGGGTATTTCCACTGGCGGTTCAAATTCGCCATCCGGCCATTTTTGGTTGCTCGCTTTATCTTCAGCGGCTTTGCGCTGAGTTGGTTGGTTTTGATCTGTCGAGAATGACTGCTTAGCATCACTACCTGACGCTTCAGTGGCCGAAGATTGAGCACCTTCCACAAGTAGCGCAAATAATGGGGCATGGACTTTAGCAATGTCCCCCTGCTGATAATAAAGCTCATGGACTTTACCGGCATGTTTTGCCGGTATTTCAACCATGGCCTTATCTGTCATTACTTCGACTACCGGCTGATCTTCTTCAATGACATCGCCTTTCTCAACGTGCCATTTAACGATCTCACACTCGACAATGCCTTCACCGATATCCGGAAGAATAAAGTCTTCTATATCGCCCTGACCTGTTTCGTCCTTTGCAGCATTATTTTCACGTCCCGGCGTTGCCTCTTCATTCTTTTGCGTATTTTGCTCGCTCGCTGACGCCTGCTCAGCGTCAGCGGACTCGCCGTCACCGTCAATGTCCATGGCGAACAGCGGTTCGTGTACTTTTGCGATATCACCCACTTTGTAGTGAAGCTTTTTGACAATACCAGCATGCATTGCAGGAATCTGAACCGTGGCTTTATCCGTCATCACTTCAGCCACCGGCTGATCTTCTTCGATGGTATCACCTTCAGCCACCAGCCATTCCAACAGTTCACACTCAACAATGCCTTCGCCGATATCCGGTAAAATAAATTCTGTTGTCATTCCTGACCCTTAGTACTTAAGTGTACGCTTGATGGCTTCATAGGTTTTCAGCTCGTCTGGCATGTACTCTTTTTCATGTGCCAGCGGATACGGCGTATCCAAACCACAAACACGGGAAATCGGAGCTTCCAGGTACAAAAAGCACCGGTCCTGAATGGTTGCCGCCACTTCACTGGCGAAACCACCGGTGAGTGGCGCTTCGTGGTTAATTAGCAACCTTCCGGTTTTCATGACTGATTCTGCCACCGCGTCGGCATCCCAGGGCAATATTGAGCGGAGATCGATAATTTCACAGGAAATACCATCTTCCAGCGCCATGTCTGCCGCTTTTTGCAAGATCTCAATCTGTGCACCCCAGCCCAGCAGGGTAATGTCGTTACCTTCCTGCACTGTATCAGCCTTACCAAGTGGCAGCTCGTAATCCTCATCGGGTACATCACTTACCGAAGCCCGGTAAAGGCGCTTAGGCTCTAAAAACAACACTGGATTGTCGTCGCGAATAGACGCCAGAAGCAATCCCTTCGCCTGATAAGGATTGCGGGGAATAACAATCTTCATGCCCGGTATATGCGCAAAAAAGGCTTCAGGAGATTGACTATGATAATGTCCGCCTGCAATGCCGCCCCCATATGGAGTACGGATGGTAAGCGTGCCACAGGAAAATTGCCCCCCGGAGCGATACCGAAACTTAGCGGTTTCATTCACAATCTGGTCGAATGCAGGGAAAATATAATCGCCAAACTGAATTTCAGCTACCGGCACTGAGCCCTGAGACGCAAGTCCATTGGCAAACCCAATAATACCCTGCTCCGTTAATGGTGTATTGAAACACCGATCTCTGCCATATTTTTCCTGCAGATTACTGGTAGCTCTGAACACGCCGCCAAAATGGCCGACATCTTCACCAAAAACCATCACTCGCTCGTCCTGATCCATAACAGTTATAAGGGCACTGTTGATTGCCTGCAAAAGATTCATTTTCGCCATTACTTCACTCTCCCTGATGTTTTAGGATAGGCGTCAGGATACTGGCTAATGTGTTTTTTAAGCTGATCAAGCTGCTCTTCAAGATGCCAGGGGACCTTGTCATAAACATCATTGACGATATCTTCAATGGGATTTACCGGTACTTTTTCTGCTTCTTTAAGGGCTTTAAGCACTTCCTGACGGGTTTCATCAATGAGTTGCTTATTGGCCGCTTCATCATACCAGCCTTTCTGTTGTAACCATTTCGCCATCCGCTGGATGGGATCTTTGGCTCGCCACTTATCTTCTTCATCGCGAGAACGATAGCCAGTGGGATCATCTGAGGTCGAATGCGCAGCCAGTCGATAAGTCATTGCTTCAATAAGAACCGGACAACGTTCTTCCAACGCCAGTTCACGGGCCCGCTTAGTGGCGGCAAACACTGCAAGTGGATCATTACCATCCACACGAATCGTTTTAACGCCATAGCCCAGACCACGTGAAGCTATGCCATCCCCGGCGAATTGTTCGTCTGCCGGTGTGGAAATCGCATAACCGTTGTTACGACAGAAAAATATGACCGGACACTTTAAAACCGCAGCCATATTAAGACCGGCATGAAAATCACCTTCTGAGGCCGCACCCTCACCAAAGTAGCAGATTGTAATCGCCTCATTGCCCGCCATTTTCTGACCATATGCATAGCCGGCCGCCTGCGGGATCTGGGTGCCCAGTGGCGATGAAATGGTCATAAAATTGAGTGCTTTGTCCCCATAATGAATGGGCATCTGCCGCCCTTTGTTAGGGTCTTTCTCGTTACTGAACATTTGGTTCATAAATTGTGAAGTCGTGTAACCACGATAGGCCAATGCACCCTGTTCACGATACTGTGACATGATCATATCGTCAGGCGATAACGCAGCAGCACTACCTACAGCCGCCGCCTCTTCACCTGTTGATGCCAGATAAAAGCTGATTCTGCCCTGACGTTGCGCACCGATCATGCGCTCATCCAGCACCCGGATATATTCCATGGTGTCATACATTTTACGAGCAACATCTTTGCTCAAGTCAGGCTCTTGTGCTTCTTCATGCAGGGTGCCGTCAGGCTTAAGGATTTGGAGCATGGGTATATCAATCAGGCCATTTTCAATGATGTGTACCTGATGAGTGGTTTTAACCCGTGCCAGATGATTTCTGTCTTGCACTGTGAATCCCTCTTGTTGCGTTGAGGTAAGAAAAACGGTCTATTTATGAGAAACTATGCTAGTGCATGTTGGATTTACACATCTTGCTATTTCCATCATGAATTAGCTCAAAATAGACATTCTGTCCTTTTTAACCATGACAAAATAGAATTTACATCCTAACATTTTAACCTGCCGTTAAAGTATACTCATATAATTTAACATTTATATGTATTGTATGATGCCTCTTTCAGGGATGCACTGATACGATTGATGACGCTTAATTCATCTACTATTCATCATTGTACTGGTATAGTTACCCTTTAAACTGGTCGTCAGTATACGGAGTTGCATTTTGACGTCGATGATTTCCGCCCTGGCTGCGCTGCTACTTACTACCGGAGCAACTGTCGCGCCTGCTAAGTTTGAACAGATAGACCCGGTTTCTAACAATAAAGTCACCGCGTACAATCATGCGCTACCGCGTCAGACTGATGATGCGTCAAAAGAAATATTCATTGTTCGTTTTGATGCACCTTCTGCAGTTAACTACCATGAAAATATTATAACCGCCGGCAGGCACCAACTTAGCGCACTGACTGCGGCGGACAAACGCCGGGCCGTATCCGCTGGTAGTGATGTAACACAATACGTTGCCAGGCTCAAAGAAGAACAAAGCGCTCATATTTCCAGTATGCAACACGCTGTTGGGCCATTCAGGGTGTTAACGCACTATCGCTATGCATTTAATGGCATTGCGATTAATGCTTCGGCAAAACAAGCTGCTATGCTGCGTAACTTCCCCGGTGTCAAAAAAGTTGAAGCTGACGCAGTCAGGCAGCTTACCACTGACACTGGGCCTTTATTGATTGGCGCTGAGTCGATCTGGAGTGGTCTGTCAGGTGCAGCAACACAAACTCTTGGTGAGGGAATTACTGTGGCTGTGCTGGATACCGGAATTAATACCGGTCATCCTTCATTTGCTGCTACCGGTGCTGACGGTTATACACATACGAACCCATTGGGCCCGGGGCGTTATCTGGGTGATTGCAATAAAGGGTTTGCCACATTATGTAATGATAAGCTCATTGGGGTGTACAGCTATCCGGCAATAACCGATGTTTATTCCGATGAGGACATCTTTGCGCGGGTACTTCCTGCCAACGGTGAAGACTATAACGGTCACGGCACTCATGTCGCAGCAACAGCTGCTGGTAATATTCTTACCAACGTAGCCGAGGTGCTGCCGGATGCAGGTCAAAACCAGAGTGAAGGGATAGAATCCGGTTTTGTCTATGACCAGATAGCAGGCGTGGCGCCGCATGCAAACATTGTTTCATTTCAGGTATGTCTGCCCGGTGAAGATGATGATACCTATAACGGCTGTTATGACTCTGTAATAGCCCGCGCCATTGAAGATGCCATTGCCTCTGGCGTTGTGGATATTATCAATTTTTCTATCTCTGGTGGGGGGGATCCCTGGACCGGTGCAGTCAACGAGGCCTGGCTTGCTGCGCATAGCGCAGGCATCTTTACCACTCACTCTGCCAGTAACTCGGGGCCAGACGCTTATACCACCGAAAAACAATCACCCTGGATGACAGTAGTCGGCGCCAGTACTCACGGCCGGTTGGTAGATTACGAGAAACAAATCAACAGCTTTAACGGTGGCACGTTTACACCGGCTCCGATAACGGGATCCAGTAATACCGGCGAAATCAGGGCTCCGGTTATTTATGCTGGCAATGTTCCTAACGACAACGATCCCGGTAACGATCCGGCACAGTGTTTGGAGCCCTACCCAGCGGGAACGTTCAACGGAGAAATCGTGGTCTGTGACAGGGGCGATATCGCGCGCATTGAAAAAGCTAAAAATGTGGCAGCCGGTGGTGCTGGCGGATTTGTACTGGCCAATGTAGAAGGTGGCGCTACCAATTTGGCCAACGACACCTACGTTGTGCCCGGTATCCACATCGATGCTTCAGATGCGACGGCCTTAAAAAACTGGTTAGCCAGTGGTGACAATCATGTCGCAACCATTACGGCCGCTGATGGTGGTATATCGGTAGATCCTGACGCTGCTGATATCGTCGCTGATTTTTCTTCGCGGGGGCCTAACTCACTAATCAGTACCCTTACCCCTCACCTTACAGCCCCGGGCGTTGATATATTTGCGGCGTATTCTGATGAACAATACGGCCATGATATCTCCGATCCGGCGCCGGCCGATTTTGCTTATCTATCGGGAACATCAATGGCAAGCCCGCATGTTGCCGGGGCCGCGGCGTTGATAAAAGCCGTCCATCCTGACTGGTCGCCAGATGAGATTCGTTCAGCAATGATGTTAACAGCGCACACGGCCGTCAGCAGTGGCAATAGTGGACGAGCCGCAAACTGGTTTGAGATGGGTGCCGGGCGGGTGCAGGTGGACGCCGCAATCCGCTCCTCACTCATAATGGAAGAAACCTCGGCTCGGTATCTTGCAGCCAACCCGGCTGAAGGGGGTGATCCCAGAGATTTGAATATGCCAGCTGTTATTGATAGCGAATGCTTTACGAATTGTCAGTGGCAACGCACGGTAACTGCTACGCAGGACGGAACCTGGACCACTGAGGCTATTTCACAGGACGCCGGATTCCTTGTCTCAGTGTCGCCCGCCTCATTTAATCTCGCTGCCGGTGAATCACAAATTCTGACTATAATAATGAATACTGAATCACTTAGCAGTAACCAACGCGGGTTTGGCCAGATTGCCATTACCGACGCCAGTGGCAACAACCTGCACATTCCCGTGGTCGCCTTCGCCAGTAACGGTACTATCCCTGATTCTGTGGATATCCAGGCGCACCGTGATTATGACAGCTTGTCAATTGAAGATGTTTACACCTCTGAAGTAGATGCGCTCACCGTGACCTCATTTGGTCTGATAAACGGTAGCCGGACTGAACAAATGCTGGCACCAGATTCCGATAATAGCGCCGTGCTTGATGACATAGAAGACGGCCTTTACCTACTCCCCGTGACAGTAACGGAGAATGATCTGCGACTGGTGGCTGAAATTACACAATCCAGTGCTCAGGATCTGGACCTGTACGTGGTTTTTGATGAAAACCAGAATGGTCTACCCGAAGAGACTGAAATTGTTGCCGAAAGCACGTCGTTCAGTGTGGTGGAATACATTAATCTGAACCAGCCAGATGCCGGCGACTACTGGGTTGTAGTACAGAATTGGGCGGGCTCAGGAGCAGCACGCGATGCGTTCACTTTGTTTACTGCGGTGTTGGACCGATCGGAAAAATCCAATCTGACTGTAGAGGCACCCGCGACGCTGGCTGCAGAAGAAGAATTTGATTTACAGATAAGCTGGGCATTGTCGCAAGCCGAACCTGGAGACAGATACTACGGTGCATTTGAACTAAATAGTAGTGCGCAGGCCACTGGTGATATCGGTTTAACGACAGTAGACCTGGTCCGTGAGCAAGACGATGTTTACCTGACCTCATCTGCACCAGCCAGGGTAGCACCCGGTGACAGGGTGCCTTTTACAGTTAATATTTTGACTAACGATACGCAACAAGACCGTGACTACGTTATTGATGTTTTGCTGGGAGACACGCTAACGCTGGTTGAAGACAGTGTAAGCGGAGCTGCCTCGGTCAGCGACAATGTGCTGACGTGGCAGGTTACGCAGCCGGCTGTAGAACGGCCCGAACATAACGTGGCAATGACGACCGGAGATACCGATTTACAATGTCATCAAAGCGGACAGCAACTCAATACGCTGGCTGGCTGGCAGCCAGCCAAGGCTGATACCGCTGCATTCAAAACTTATAACATTGATTCAAGCTATATGGGTAACGCCTTCAGTTACATGACCATTTTGCGTGAGGGGGCGGTAAACTTTGATCCCACCTTATCTGCTCTGCCAGGCAATGCTAACAATGCGTTTGCGCAGATTAACGCGGTAATAAGTGCCCGTGGCGATACCGAGAATATGGCCTCACGTGTTCTGCAAAACGCTCAGGATCAGACCATTGTCCAATGGACCACACCCGATGCAGGCACGCACGTATTGTTAATGCTTGATTCATCTGAACGCGATAGCCAGCCTGCAATTGTCATGGCTTATCCATCAATTGCTAAAGGAGCATCAGCGACACTGATTAACAACAAAAGAAAAGTATGGTCAAGCGATAACGCCATGGATATAGCCAATGGTGATGTGCTGTGTTTCTATCCGATGGACAATGCGGTACAGGTAATTGAACAACTGCAATTTGAAGCCATTGTGCAACAAAATGCGATGCCAGGCCCATTAGACATCCAGGTCCGTTCACGTGTGACCAACGTGTTAAATACGCAGGAAGAAACAGCTGCCAGTTTTACCGGCGTTCAAATTGATGCTCCGCCGCGGGTTACCATTGACGGGCCGGAGCTAGTCAATCTCGTGGCTGGCCAATCCATACAGGTATCGGCCACTGCCAGTGACGCCAATAGCGATGAACTGCGATTTCAGTGGCAGGTTGAGGCTGCGTCCGGTGTCACGCTGAGCAATGCGCAGTCTGAAACGGTTACCTTACGGGCGTCAGGTATCAGTGAAGCAACAACATTGACCTTACAAGTAACAGTTGACGATGGTTTTGCTAATCAGGCCACTGATTCTGTGACGGTGCAAATCACGCCAGCCCGATCGTCCGGTGGAGGTGATGCCGGGGGTGGCTCGATGCATTATATTGTGCTGTGTTGCTTACTTATAATGGTTTGCCAGCGTGCCTGGTCAAGACAATGATTACACATCGCTGGTGATAGAAAATGAAGAATTGATCTGATTATATCCTGAGGGGCTGTCCACAGGCAGTGCGGTCAGTTCCTGGCGAATTTTCGGAACCAGTAAATCGGTAAGAACATCAGTGCTAACAGACGGATCGAGCCAGCTCTGCAAACTGCCATCTTTCAGGCTAAGCATTAAAGGGCTGGCTTTTTTATGAACATGGCCAAGTTTATCATGTGGCGGCAAAGTGACTATCGAGCATGAATATTCAGTAAAAGTACGGCCAAGTTCGTCTTTACCCGTCCACATACGGTAGAGCCCGCCCATGGCCAGCGCCTCATCATTAGCAACAAGCAAATCGTGATAGTATTTTTTACCGTTGACCGTGATAGTTTCGCCAAATCCACCGGCAGGAATAATACAACGCTGTTGTCGAAATGCCTGGTAGCCGGCAGTACCTGGCTTATTCAGTTTGTCATAACGCGTATTAAATGAGGTGTACCGAGAGGGCTTGAACCGATGACCTTCACGTTCCAGCAGTAACCACCAAATCGCGTTGACCATGTTATGTTGCCGGCCCTGTTTCATGACAATGGAAACCTGTTCAGTGGGCCTGATAAACCGGGAATACCGCATACCTATTTGTGGCCACAATGCTATTTCCAGCTGATCGCATAAGGCGTTAACGCCGGGTGAATCTGTTACATTGAGTCTGCCGCACACGGTGCTCTCCTTTTACTGGGCTACTTTACTGCAACGTCTGTTTCATCATCCATACTGGAAGCATCTAACATGGCGCGCGATAGTTTTTTACTTGGTTGAACGCCAAGGACCCGGAACTGTTCCACCTGTCTGACCAGGTTACCCTTGCCCGCTGTCAATTTGTTAAATGCACTGTCATAGTGTCTTTGGGTCACTTCAAGAGATTTCCCAATTTTATCCATATCCGTCACAAAGCCGGAAAACTTGTCATACAGTTTAGCTGCCTGTGCCGCAATTTTCTGGGCGTTCTGATTCTGGTATTCGTACTGCCATATATTATTAATGGTGCGCAAGGCAACCAGCAAATTGGTCGGGCTGACCAGCATAATATTGTGATTAAGCGCCAGAGAAACCAGTTCAGGCTCATGTTCTATAGCCAGCAAAAAGGCAGGTTCTATCGGAATAAACATGAGTACATAATCCAGCGTCTTGAGTTCGGCCAGTTCTTGGTAATCTTTGGCACCCAAGCCTTTAATATGCCCTTTTAATGACGCGACGTGTTCTTTTAACAGTTGTTGACGGGCTGTTTCATCATCTGCATTAAAATAGCGTTCGTAGGCTGAAAGACTGACTTTGGAATCAATGATGACATCTTTATCATTGGGCAAATGTACCACTACGTCCGGTTGTTGTAGGCGACCCTCGGCGCTGCGGGCGGACACCTGGGTTTCAAACTCATGACCTTCTCGTAAGCCGGACTCTTTAAGGATCCGCTCTAACACCACTTCCCCCCAATTGCCCTGCTTTTTGTTATCGCCTTTCAGGGCCATGGTCAATGCAGCAGCTTCTTCGGTGATTTTCTGGTTCAGAGATTTCAGCGACAGGATTTCTGTTTTCAGCGATGCGCGTTCCTGACCCTCGCGGCTGTACTGATCGTTAATTTGCCGTTTAAAACTTTCCAGTTGCTCTTTTAGCGGATTTAGCAGCGCATCCATGCCTGACTTGTTAGCCTGAGTGAAGGATTCGCTTTTTTCTGTAAAAATTTTATTCGCGAGGTTCTCAAACTGGGTTTGCAAGCGTTGTTCAGCCGCTTCCAGCATGGCTATTTTTTCCTCATTACTGCGTGAGGAATGTTCAAAACTGGCAGACTGGGCTTCATATTTGGCATTAAGATCTGACAATGACTGCCGGGTCTGGCTCAACGCATTTTGCTGTTCACGGTAATCAGCTTCCAGTCGCGTTAACTGTGCCGCTTTCTGGCCCATCTCCCCTACTTGTATCTGGCACTGATATAAGCGTTCCTGGGCAGCGGTCAGCTCGTTCTGTTTCGCTGTCAGTTGCTGGTTAAAATATGATTCTGCCTGTTCAGTTTGTTGCTGTAACACTAAGACTTGCTCACTGAGCGCTGAGCGTTCTTTACCGAAACGGCGCTGCGTAACAGCGTACGTCACAATAGCACCAGCCAGTAATCCGGCAGCACAGGCGCCACCCAGCAGCATCATTGCTTCTGTATTCATTCTTTTTCACCTGCAAATACAAAGACGGGCACCGTCTGGGGTGCCCGTTTAATCCTATAACAGCTAAGCTTTATTTAGCCAACTCACTGTCAAGTTCTTCAATTCTGGCTTTCCATATGGCTGGCCCTGTTTCGTGCGCATTGGCACCGGTGCTGTCCACAGCAACCGTCACAGGCATATCTTCAACCTCAAATTCATAGATTGCTTCCATCCCCAAATCCTCAAAAGCAACGACGCGGGATTTTTTAATGGCTTTGGATACCAGGTAAGCCGCTCCGCCCACTGCCATTAGATAGACAGCTTTGTGTTTAGCGATAGAATTAACGGTGGCAGGCCCACGCTCGGCTTTACCGATCATGCCGATAAGGCCGGTCTGTTCAAGCATCATATCGGTAAATTTATCCATGCGCGTAGCGGTGGTCGGGCCCGCAGGCCCGACCACTTCATCTCCAACTGCATCAACCGGGCCCACGTAATAAATAAAGCGGTTCGTCAAATCCACGCCATCAGGCAAACCTTCACCATTTTCCATCATGGTCTGAATACGTTTATGAGCAGCATCACGGCCGGTCAACATTTTGCCGGAAAGCAGCACTGTTTCACCGACTTTCCAATCCTGGATAGCTTCTTTGGTCACTTTATCCAGATTTACCCGGCGGGTATTAGCCCCAACTTCCCAAGTCACTTCCGGCCACTCTTCCAGCTTTGGCGCCTTCAACTCAGCAGGGCCGCTGCCGTCCAGATGAAAATGGGCATGACGGGTAGCCGCACAATTTGGAATCATTGCAACTGGCTTAGACGCAGCATGTGTTGGCACTGATTTAATTTTAACATCAACTACGGTAGTCAGTCCGCCCAATCCCTGTGCTCCGATGCCCAAATCATTTACCCGCTTAAAAATTTCCAGGCGTAGCTTTTCATCTGTGGTCTGCGGGCCCCGTTCCATAAGTTCCTGAATATCTACCGGATCCATCAGGCTTTCTTTAGCCAGCACAGAGGCTTTTTCTGCTGTGCCACCAATACCGATACCAAGCATCCCCGGCGGGCACCAGCCAGCACCCATCGTGGGCAGCGTTTTAACCACCCACTCCACAATATCATCGCTGGGATTAAGCATAACCATTTTCGATTTATTCTCAGAGCCGCCACCTTTGGCTGCGATCATCACTTCTACCTGGTCGCCCGGAACCATATCAATATGAACCACCGCTGGCGTATTGTCTTTAGTATTGGTTCGCGCACCAGCCGGATCGGCTACGATAGAAGCTCGCAAGGGATTGTCCGGGTTGGTGTAGGCGCGACGAGTACCTTCATCAACCATTTGCTGTACAGTCAGGTCAGTGTTGTCCCAGCTAACGCCCATACCGATTTTAACAAAGCAGGTGACGATACCGGTATCCTGACAAAGAGGTCGATGACCCTCTGCAGACATCCGGGAATTGATAAGAATTTGTGCCATAGCATCTTTCGCTGCCTGGCTTTCTTCTTTAAGGTAAGCCTGTTCAACCGCTTTTACGTAATCCAGAGGGTGGTAATATGAAATGAACTGCAAAGCATCTTCTATGCTGTCAATAAAGTCTTGCTGACGGATAACGGTCATGACGTCCTCTTTTACTTGCTTATTCGTGGTGTGTGCCGTGTAAAAATGCGTATACTAGCGTATCTGTCCCTGCGGCACCAACAAAACGCAGGTTATCCTTTATGTTAATTATCAGTGTTGTCAGACGCTGTTAATAAAAATCCAAATTGTCGTTATGAAGAATCAGGCTGAACAACAGCTAATTATAGAACCTATTCGTTCCCACCAGTCAATCTATCAACTTTTTGAACAGGTTGAGCAACAGCCATATGCAATGTTACTAGATAGTGGCAGTGCCGGGCGCTTCCATATTATGCTGTGGTCGCCGGCATGGGTGGTAAGTGCCAAAGCTGATAGCGTATGGGTGGAAGACAGACACAATAACCGAGTCGAGCATAGCGATGTGGCACCTCTGGCGTGCGTGGATGCGTTGATGCATCAACATTTGCCGGTGAGTCATCTAACCACCAACGATACTCAGTTGTACAACATGCTGCCATTTTTAGTGGGCGCAGCAGGCCTGTGCGGATACGATTTAGGCCGTTTCTATGAAGCCCTGCCCGCTACCAATGCTGATGAATACGACTGCCTGGATATGGCCATTGGTATCTTTGAGCAATCGGTTATAGCAGACAGTCGTACTGGCGCGCTTTACCACTGCCGACTTAGCCACCTTCCTGGTTTAGCGACGCAGTTAAAAGGCATCACCTCACAGGTTCAGCCGCCATTCGCGTTAAACAGTGCATGGTCATCTAATATGACCCAGAAGGTGTATACCGGTGCACTGGCTGGCATACATAAATATATAGTGGCCGGTGACTGTTATCAGATTAACATGGCGCAGCGGTTCAGCGCTCATTACAGTGGCAGTGAGTGGCAGGCATATCAGGCATTGCAACTTGAAAACAACACACCATTTTCAGCCTTTATGCGACTGCCTACGGGGTGTGTTTTAAGTATTTCGCCGGAACGTTTTATCAGTGTTAAACAAAACAAGGTCCAGACCAAGCCAATAAAAGGAACACGTCCGCGTTTTTCTGTGCCTGACGAAGATGAACAGAGTGCCCGGGATTTACTTGCCGCCACAAAAGATCGCGCTGAAAATCTGATGATAGTGGATCTGCTGCGAAACGATTTAAGTAAACATTGTAAAGCGCACAGCGTAAATGTTCCGCATCTTTTTGCGTTAGAGTCCTACGCTGCCGTACACCATTTGGTCAGTACTATCGAAGGTGAGCTCAAAGATGATGCCAGTCCACTGGATTTGCTGGCTGGTGCTTTTCCCGGCGGATCAATTACTGGCGCGCCTAAAGTGCGGGCGATGGAAATAATTGAGGAATTAGAGCCAAATCGTCGAAACATATATTGTGGCAGTTTCATGTACTATGGTGTAAAGCGGGATATGGATTCAAGCATCACAATTCGCACCCTGCTGGCCGAAAATGGTCAACTGTTTTGCTGGGCGGGAGGCGGTATCGTGCTTGACTCAAATGCTGAGGCTGAATATCAGGAGACCCTGGACAAAGTCTCTCGCATCCTGCCTGTATTGGATAAATATCGTGCATAAGTCAGAATTTATAAACCGCTTTCAGCATGCCCGCGCCGTTCATCAGGAGCCCGACTTCCCCCTAACTCGTCGCGGCCGGGATGCTGCCGTGTTGATCCCCATGCTGGATTTTCCTGATGGTTTACATGTTTTACTTACTGAACGCGCTCACCATTTGCGCCATCATGCCGGCCAGATAAGTTTTCCCGGCGGCGGCTATGAAGCGCAGGATGCGTCGCTGGTAGATACTGCCCTGCGCGAGTCGTATGAGGAGGTAGGCTTGCCACCGCACCATGTGGAAGTGATTGGCGCGCTGCCTAATTATCGCACCATCAGTGGCTATCATATTAAACCGGTTATCGGATTTGTTGAGCCCAGCTTTGAGTATCAGATAGACGATAATGAAGTGGCCAGTGTTTTTGATGTTCCATTATCTCACCTTATGGAAAAAAATAATCACCTGGTCCATCACACGACCCGTGAAGGACAGCGTTTTCCAATTTACTTTATCCCCTGGCAGAACCGAATGATTTGGGGGGCAACCGCTGCAATTTTGCGAAACCTGGCACATCATCTTGGCTGATTGCGTAATGGTATACCCTTATACGCAACAGTGTTATCAAGATTTGTTTACATTGAATTAGCTTTTCTTATCTGCTGATTAGCTTTTCTGTATTGTAGTTGTACCGACATGCAGGCAAGATCTGGCGTAGATTTTCATTGGGGATTTAATCACATTTATGATTAGTGTATTTGATATGTTCAGCATCGGAATCGGCCCGTCCAGTTCTCATACAGTAGGACCAATGCGAGCCGGTGCAGAGTTTGTATCAGAGTTAGCTCACGATGGTCAGCTTGAAGACGTTGACAGCATTAAAGTGGAACTGTTTGGCTCTTTAGGTCAAACCGGTAAGGGCCATGGTACCGGCAAAGCAGTTATCCTGGGGTTACTGGGCGAATCGCCAGAGACTATTGATGTGGATAGCATTGACGTTACTCTGGAAAATATACATGACTGTCAAAAGATTCTGCTCAATGGCAGCCATGAGGTAAAATTTCCCAATAAAAATGCCATTGTCTTTCACCGCCGCAAATCTTTGCCTCGTCATGCTAACGCACTGACATTTTATGCCTACAAGAAGGATGCACTTGTTAAAGAGCAGACTTATTATAGTATCGGTGGTGGATTTGTGGTCAGACACGAAGATTTTGACCAGGTTAAAGAGCACGCCATGTCGGTACAGGCAGAAGTGCCCTACCCGTTTAAGAGCGCTGAAGCGTTGCTAGAAATGTGCAAAGCTAACGGCATGTGTATCAGTTCATTAATGCTTAAAAATGAAGCAGTACATCGTCCGGTACACGAAGTAAAAGATAAGCTATATGAAATATGGCAGACCATGAAATACAGCGTACAGCGTGGTATCGAAAGCGAGGGTATTTTACCCGGCGGACTGAAGGTGGTTCGTCGCGCGCCGGCACTGTATCGTCGTTTGCAGACAGAACATACAACTGATCCTATGCAGACCATGGACTGGGTTAATTTGTTTGCTCTGGCGGTAAATGAAGAAAATGCAGCCGGTGGTCGCGTTGTCACTGCGCCGACCAACGGTGCCGCGGGTATTATACCAGCCGTACTGCACTATTTTGACAAATTTATCCGCCCTGTTGATACAGAGACCGCCGCACGATTCCTATTAACAGCGGGCGCGATTGGTATCCTGTACAAAGAGAATGCCTCAATTTCCGGCGCTGAGGTAGGATGTCAGGGAGAAGTAGGCGTTGCATGTTCCATGGCGGCTGGTGCGCTGACCGAAATAATGGGCGGCTCCATTCTGGCAGTGGAGAACGCCGCTGAGATTGGAATGGAACACAACCTGGGACTAACCTGTGATCCCGTTGGCGGACTGGTTCAGGTTCCCTGTATTGAACGTAATGCCATGGGCGCAATAAAAGCGATCAATGCGTCTCGTCTGGCAATGCGTGGCAGCGGTGAACATAAGGTGTCGCTGGATAAAGTTATCAAAACCATGCGTGATACCGGTAACGATATGAAAACAAAATACAAAGAGACCGCACGAGGCGGTCTGGCTGTAAATATCATCGAATGTTAGATAATAATGGGACGCTACTTTACCGGTAGCGTCACACCTTTGAACATCTTTTCGACTTCATCGTTATTTTTTAACATCATCGCTTTTTCTACCTTGTCCTTGGTCAGATGCGGGGCAAAGCGCTCAATAAAATCGTACATATAGCTGCGCAAAAAAGACCCCTTTCTAAAGCCAATTTTGGTGGTACTGTAATCAAACAGATGACTGGCATCAATTTTAACCAGATCACTATCCAGCTCTTCACTGACTGCCATCGAAGCAATAACTCCAATCCCTACGCCCAGCCTTACATAGGTTTTAATTACATCTGCATCGGTTGCGGTAAATACGATTTTAGGATTCAGGCCAGCACGCTCAAATGCCTGATCCAGTTCAGAGCGACCGGTAAAACCAAACACATAAGTGACCAGCGGGTACTCAGCAATATCGCTTATATCAATGCTGGTTTTTTTAGACAGTGGGTGGTCTTTATTAACGATGACACTGCGATTCCAGTGATAACAGGGCAACATTACCAAGTCATTGTAAAGATGCAGCGCTTCGGTCGCTATCGCAAAGTCAGCCTCGCCTTTTGCTGCCAAATCCGATATCTGCGACGGCGTCCCCTGATGCATGTGTAAGGAAACCCGCGGATATTTATGCATAAACCCCTGGATAACATCGGGTAATGCATACCTTGCCTGCGTATGTGTTGTGGCAATATTTAGCTTTCCCTGGTCCGGCAATGTATGTTCACGAGCCACTGATTTAATGCTTTCCACTTTGGCCAGAATCTGACGCGCGATATCTATTACATCACGGCCGGCATCGGTAACATGTGTCAGGTGCTTGCCGCTGCGTCCGAAAATTTGTACGCCCAGCTCATCTTCCAGCATGCGCACTTGCTTACTGATGCCCGGTTGAGACGTGTATAAGCTTTCTGCCGTAGCCGATACATTCAGGTTATTATTGACGACTTCTACAATGTATCTGAGTTGCTGTAATTTCATGCGTAATGGCCCTTCGCTACTGGCGCTTCCTGGTAAGTGTGTTAGTGTTATAACCAAAACCGGCATGCATTTCTATTGCCTTTTTCAGTTACACCATTACCCTTATATCAAAAACAAAGGCAAGTATTCAATTTATAGTGAATATTAGCATATGTGCCAACTGAAGTATGATACAACCTATATGCCAGAACCTACCGCATCGCCTGACCCAAAAATTGGATTTTCTACTGTATTGGCCGCTGCCGTACATGACATGAAAAACTCACTTTGCCTGCTGATTCAATCGATTGAAGAGCTTTCCGAGAGCATCGCACCGACTAATTTAAATGCCAGCAAACATGTCGCGGATGTGCACTATGAAGCAACCCGGTTAAACACCAGCCTGGTCCAAATTCTGTCGCTGTATCGCGCGCAATTGGAAACCCTGCCGATAACTGTCGATGAGCATTTTGTGGCAGATATTTTTGAAGATGTGCTTGGCGCGGTAAAATTGTCGGTGCGGCAACGGGATTTTACCGTTACAGTTGACTGCGATCCGGATTTGTCCTGGTACATGGACGGCGAACTCATTTATCTGTTGGTAAATGATGCAGTAATCAACGCACTAAGATATGGAAATAGGTCATTGCACATAAGTGCCCGACGAGAAAATGACACATTGTGTATCACTATTGAAGATGACGGCGAGGGATACCCTGAAACCATGTTAAAGCAAAGTCTTACAGAATTGTCTCGGTATGCCGTCAGCCAGGGGCGCACCGGGCTTGGCTTATATTTTGCCAGACTTATCGCCAGTGCTCACAGTCAGCGAGGTCAGAGCGGCGAGATATGCTTATCTAACGGCGGCCGACTGGGTGGGAGTGTTTTTGTGGTAAAAATACCGTAAACTCTGCCGTTATAAGAAAAAAGAATGTCTGAGGCCAACGGGCCGGTGACACAGTGAAAGCGATCGGAACCCATATCCATGTTCACCATTATAATCATCATGATAGTCGTGCTTATTATAGCCGCCATCTTTATCAATGCCCTGCAACAGCACCGGGCTAAAGTAGAGTCGGAACGGCGCGCAGAGATGTCCAGGCAACGGGTTATCGTGGATGAAACTGAGAACATTATCATGGCGTGTAGCAGCATGCCGGTATCAGCTCGTCTGATGCAGATCCTTTACAAGCGTTTATATAACGCATTAAAGGCAATGGGGGACGCTGGCGCCGGCGGTACTGATATCAAACGCCGACTGGATGAAGCAGAAAAAAGAACGCAGGAAGAGATCCCCGAAACCCAGAGCCTGAACGAATTTTCGTTGCCTGATAATGACAAAATGATTATTCAGTATATACAGGCGGTTAAAAAGCTGCGTACGTTGCTGCGCTCGGAGCATTCTAAGGGTAACGTTGATACCCGTAGTTTCATTGAAGAAGATAAAGCCCTAGAGCGTTTGCAACTTAAAACAAATGTAGAAACCCTCATAAAACGTGGGCGCGGTGCGATGCAATCAGGAATGCTAGGATCAGCCAGACAATATTTTGAGAAAGCCATCGGGGCGCTTGAGGGCCAGACTCAGCGCGACGAATATATCAATGCGCGTTTAAACCAGCTCAATGAGTGGCTGGAAAGCATTCAGAACAATTTGAAATCTGCCAATGCTGAAGACCGTGCCAAGCGAAAAGAAGAAGAACGTGATGAGCTTGATGAGCTTTTTGCACCTAAGAAAAAGTGGTGATGGTTCCTTCACTTCTTACAACTACACTCGCTGACGTTATATAACTTAAGTTAGCCTTAGTTTACATTTACAGCGTGTCATTGGTACACGCCTGAAAATGACTTGAAGGCCTGTCTTGTCGCCATACTAATTTAAGAAACAGTATCTTATTTTCTCTCAATTTTAAGTATTGCCGACAGAATCACTACCTATACAAAATCAAGAAATAAAAGAGTCGGTAAATGCTCAAAAATGTTTGCATTGGATTGTGCTTATTTTACTGTTTTAATGTGAACGGTCAGCTTATTAATAATATGCCTGTCAAAAAGCGATTTGATAGTCTGGAGCTCGTTAAGGTCTCTCCTCAATACAATGAATCAGACTATCTGGCGTTGATGAAGAGCAAAGCGTTTATCCATGAATTACTAAATAACGACACATGGCCGGGTGATCATCTTACACAAGAGCAAAACCTGGCAACCCTGATAAACGATTTGAATCAGTTTGATGCTGGCGAAAATTTCACCTTCCACATATTTGATGCGTCTGATCAGATTATAGGTTGCATCTATATTACGCCAACAATTGTAAATAAGAATGACATTCAGTTTAGTTCATTTTATTGGCTGGTACCTGAATATCAGGATCCCACGAAAGCCGCAGCTTTACGATACTCTGTTACTCAATGGTTGCTGAAAATGGACGGTGTAACGTCTGTCAATTTTCCTTTTAACGAGTGAGAAATAGACGGTATCCTTCCTTACGTGTCTATCTCTGGTAGTTTCCTCGTGCAGTTATACCTTACTGATATAGCCGCCTATCCAATGTCCTTTAACTATATTAACAATGATTGTCGCATAGCGTTTGACGGCTTCAGGCCAGTGATTCCAGACAGTGGTCCCACAACGCCTGTGCCGCCACAGAAAAACCCTGCCGGCTAGCCCGAATCATACCTACCCGTCTGACCAGCGGGTTATCGTTGATAGGCAGACATATTAAGCCATTGCGCTCCATTTGGCGTTGACACAATTGCGGCATAACTGAAACGCCCATCTTCTGTGCGATAAGTTGCCCCACGGAACCCAACTGGCCAGTCTCGGCAATAATATTCAGCGCGCCGTAACGCTGCGAAATCTGTTCTGTCCATTTACGTACCGCCGAGCCCCGGTTCATTGCTATCAGTGGACTTTTCAGCAGTTGTACAAAATCCACAGAGCGCTTTTGTGCTAAAGGGTGTGCCGGGTAAAGTACCGCGACAAACGCATCATTGAACAGCGGCGTAAACACACATCCTTCCGTGCTCTCTGGCTCAAAGGTAAAACCAATTTCGGCCCGGCCGGCTAATACCGCATCAATTGTATCTTCCATGACAACATCCAATATCCGCAAGCGAATATTGGGAAAGTTGCTATGATACTTTCTTAAAAGCTCAGGCAGCCTGGACTCTGCAAATGACGGCATCGCGGCAATGGTAAGCTTCCCCTGCCGGACAGAAAATAAGTTTTGCATCTCTTCCAACGTATCATCCCACTCGTGAATCAAACGCCGGGCGCTGGGCAACAGGGTTTCACCCTCGGGCGTTAATTGTACCCGGCGCGTACTGCGGCTAAACAACTTACCACCTAACTGCTCTTCCATTTTTTTGATGGCGCTGGATAGCGCTGGCTGAGTGAGGTGTAGTTTCTCAGCAGCTTCAGCAAAGGTTGATGATTCAGCGACTTTCAGAAACGCCAGCATATTACGGTACGAAACAGACATAATTGATAAATTTTATTTATTAATACTGATATAAAATTAATTTTACAAAATTTTTGCAAGGGCAGATACTCTTAATTGTATTTTCCATAATGAAAGGAGCGTCAGATGTCAGGTTTCGATAAAGTCGTGACCAGCTATGAAGAAGCGATGCAGGGACTCACGGATGGAATGACCGTGATTGCCGGTGGTTTCGGGCTGTGTGGAATCCCGGAAGGATTGATTGGTCAGATAAAGACGATGGGCGTCAGAGACCTTACGGTTGTATCGAATAACTGTGGGGTTGACGGTTTCGGTCTTGGAATCCTGCTGGAAGACCGCCAAATAAAAAAAATGGTCTCATCCTATGTGGGCGAAAATGCGCTATTTGAAAAGCAATTACTCGCCAATGAGTTAGAGGTAGAGTTGACGCCCCAGGGGACGCTGGCTGAAAAGATGCGTGCCGGCGGCGCTGGTATTCCGGCCTTTTACACTGCCACGGGATACGGTACACCAGTGGGCGAAGGTAAAGAGGTAAAAGAGTTTAATGGTCGTCCGTATATTCTGGAAGAATCTGTAACCGGAGATTTTGCTATTGTAAAAGCGTGGAAAGCCGATCGTTATGGCAACTGCATTTACCGGCATACTGCACGCAACTTCAACCCTATGGCAGCTACAGCGGGTAAAATCACTGTGGTAGAAGTCGAGGAAATTGTGGAAGCAGGCGAACTGGATCCTGCCCATACTCATACTCCTGGCATTTACGTGGACAGAGTTATCAAAGGTAGCTTCGAAAAACGTATTGAGCGAAAAGTACTGGCAAAGGAGGAGCGTTGAGATGGCATTATCCAGAGATCAAATTGCAAAACGGGTTGCCCGGGAATTTAAGGACGGCAGTTACGTCAACCTTGGTATTGGCATCCCTACCCTGGCCGCGAATTATGTCCCTGAGGGGATTGATGTAATGCTTCAGTCTGAAAACGGGTTGCTTGGAATGGGCCGGTACCCTACCGAAGAAGAGGTAGATGCGGATATGATCAATGCCGGCAAAGAAACGGTTACCGCAATCAAAGGCGCATCTATTTTCGACTCGGCTGAAAGCTTCGGAATGATTCGTGGTGGCCATGTCGACTTCACTGTTTTAGGTGCTTTTGAGGTTGATGTAAATGGCAACATCGCCAGCTGGATGATACCAGGTAAGCTTGTCAAGGGTATGGGCGGCGCCATGGATTTGGTGGCAGGTGCAAAGAACATCATTGTTACCATGACTCACGCTGATAAACATGGCAATTCTAAATTGTTGTCTGAATGTAAACTACCGCTGACCGGCGTAAATTGCATTACCCGGATCATCACCGACCTGGCCGTACTGGAAGTTAAAGATGGTGCTTTCCATTTACAGGAGCGCGCTCCAGGTGTCAGCGTAGAAGAGATTCGTGACAAAACTGCCGGGAAATTAATAGCTGAAGGCGATATTCCCGAAATGAAGGTATAACAATTTAGCCGGGTGCTCTGGAAAATCCGACGCCCGGTTTTATTCTATTTCTTTTCACGTCTTTTATTTGTTCGCTGCTTGATAGATAATGCGCCTGACTTCACTTAAAGGGCTTTGCTTTGCAGATCAGCGATCTTCCTGTACATCATAAAATAGTTTCACGTCTTGAAAGTAAGGGGTTTGAAGCCTTAACTGAAATTCAGGAAAAAACTCTCCTGCCAGCGATGAGTGGTAAGGATGTTATTGCCTCTTCGCAAACCGGATCAGGAAAAACGCTCGCGTTTCTCGTGCCGCTGATTAATCGTCTACTGACCCAAAAAGCGTTAAGTAAAAAAGATCCCAGAGCGATGATTTTGGCACCAACCCGGGAGCTGGCTAAACAGGTTTTCAGTGAAGCGAAGAGCCTGGTGTCACAGCTGAATATTCCCTGTGCGTTAATTGTAGGTGGCGAAAATTACAACACGCAGACCAAAGTGCTGCGAAAAAGTCCGGCCATTGTTATTGGTACAGCGGGAAGGATTGCTGATCATCTTGAGGATAAGACATTTTTCATCAATGGTCTGGAAATGCTGATATTTGATGAGGCAGATCGCATGCTCGACTTGGGATTTGCACCTCAGCTAAACATGATTAATCAATATGCTGATCACCGCAAACGGCAAACCATGATGTTTTCTGCGACATTAGATAACCTGGCACTGGATCACATCAGTAAGGCGCTTCTAAAAGCGCCTGTCCGCATCAGTGTAGGACTGGCCACAGCGGTCCATCAGGACATTAGTCAACGTATGTACTTTGCCGATAATATTGACCACAAAGATGCATTATTACAGCAATGTTTAAGTGATACCGAATACAATCAGGCAATTGTGTTTACCGCTACCCGCGAAGATACTGACCGTATCAGTGCGCTGCTAAATACTCACCATATGGAATCGGTCGCGCTACGCGGAGATTTACCGCAAAATCAACGCGCTCAAATTATGAGTGAATTCAGTCGCGGTCAGCACAGTATCCTGGTCACCACCGATGTAGCTTCCCGCGGCCTCGACCTGTTGAAAGTCGGGCTGGTTATTAACTTTGACTTGCCCAAACAGTCAGATGAATATATCCATCGAATTGGCCGGACAGGACGGGCCGGGCAGAAAGGTACAGCATTATCTTTGGTGGGCCCGAGAGACTGGCAAAGCTTCGAAAATATTAAAGCTCATGTGGACTACCCGGTAAGTTGTGCAGCGCATCCTGAGTTGCCCGCCCGTTTTACGGGTAAGAAAGAGAAAAAATCATCAACCGGAGCCGACCAAAAACAGTCACCGAAACAGGTAGCTAAGCCTGGCAGGGTACCCTCTGCGGCCAAAAAACGTGTGGATACCACAGCCGGTAAAGACGTTGGCCAAATGCCCATAAAACGCAAAAAAAGACAACCATCGCCTGAACAAGACGATGATTAATTGTAGCTGGCGGGCTGAACTGCCAGCACTTCATCTTGATTGCCAACCGTCATTTGCGAATACCAGACAGACGACTGTTTTTAGCCGGGTTGGCTTATGAAAAGAATGTATTGTTATTGATAATATAGCGGGGTATTTATATTACTTTCGGGCATCAATATCTCTACCAATCACAGATCCTTTTCTTGTTCATAAGCCCACAGGCCTGCGTATTTATTAAATGTATATTGGGCAAACATGATCGCATATAATAGCCCCCGGCTTCCATCTAATATCCCAAGTCTGAAAATATATATTTGCATAAAGCTGATTAATGCCCTGACTACAGCCACTGGCAGTCCGAAGCTTTTCTTCCCTTTTTCATGCTTCTTTTTTGCCATCAAAAGTGCATAGAGCCTGTTTTTATACAAAAGATGTTCAAAGTCTCGAATGGAGTAATGATTCAGGTATCCTTGTTTTATTAAGCCTGCGCCACCTTCATAAACAACCTTCTCATGGACGATTGCCCCATCAAATTTTGCATTAGCGCGCTCAAACAGTCGCATCGGAGCTCGGGCTGTCCTACCGAATCTAGTTGCCTTACCAAAAATAATATTTTTCCATCTTACTTTGTAGGCTTTATATTTTATAACATCTTGTTCTAACAAGTTAATTATTGCTTTGGCGAGTTTTTCATCCACTTCTTCGTCAGCATCTATTGATAAAACCCATTCACATGTTGCTTTTTCTAATGCACGTTGTTTTTGGATACCGTATCCCTGCCAATCAGTGATAAAAACATGACTGGTATATTCTCTTGCAATTTCAACTGTGTTATCAGTACTGCCTGAATCAAATACTATTATTTCGCTGGCGATATTTTTTACAGAATCCAGACATCTCCCAATTCTGTCTTCTTCATTTTTTGTGATAACGATTACTGACAATTGACGCACTACAAACATCCTTTTTACAACAATAATAAACATTATCAATTATACATAGCGACAAAGGCAATTTTAGTAATAAATAATTAGTATATTAATCGTAACAAGTTTTTAAAGAGGATAATAATCAAACGTTTACAAAACGACTATTCAGCAATTTTGAAGACCAATACTATTACTCAATTGTTGGTCGATACTGAAAATAGAAATAATACAACAATGTAGTTTCATTTACCTTTCCATCATGCCAACGGTTCAGATAGGCAATTGGTATTAATCGCCAGGTTACCCGCATTGTAGTTTGTGCGAATATTCTCACGGAAAATCCGATTTAACATCTTGCGTCTTGAGGTATTATAATAATTCTGTTCCTTAACCTTTTGGGGGTTCCATGTCGATAAAATGTCGCTACTGTGCAAAATGCGACAGTCTGTATGTTGGCTTGTGTGGCGGGCTTGTGGCGACTCTTATTGGACTCTTCACATTTATATTGCACTGGTCAATGTGGGATATGCGCGGTGGTCCTTTGCCGGGCTATAATATTTTACTGTATCCGGGCAACTTGACGCTGGCATACCTCTGGCACCCGCTTTTTACAGAAGAGCTACCGCTTTTGCAAAAGGCGGGACTGTTATTAACCGGTCAGTTTATGCTTGTAGGCTTAAGCGTTGCAGTGCTAAGAGCAGGGTTTGGTCTACTGGCTGTTTTCATTCGCCAACGCTGCTCATAGAAATCTGACGTTAAGTAAACATCTTAGATGGGCGTAATTCATACAATATAACGTCACTCTCCTGGCATCCATCTTCGGTAGAGATACTGTACTTAAGTAATAAATAGAATAGCCTTGAAAATAGAAAAATATCGCCACTGGCTATAAAAAGAGATTTGATTAAGACATAAAAAAAGCCTGATAACATCAGGCTTAATTACTATTCATACGGGAAATTAATATTCCCACCACCCTTCCTGCCACCAAGATAGAAACTCTTCAAAATCAATGTAACCATCATTGTTACTATCAATTAATTTAAAGCCTTCTTCAACATGACTGGCTTTGGTTTTTGGCGACAAAACAGTTAATAATTCGATAAATTCAGTCAAATCAATCTGACCGTTACCATCGCGGTCAAAAAAACTAAAATCGCTTCTTATTTCAGCGATTTTTTCTTCTGAAAGTTGGGCGCTCACTGGTTATCCCTATTTCTTACGTCTTAATAATCAGGTTTTCAGTGTACCGCCCTCATTGCTGGCTGTCTATGCCTGTTTTTGTCTGGCTTCCAACGCACGCTGGCGCTGCTCTTCAGCTTTTTCCTGACGACGCTTTTCCATCGCTTCACGAGCTTCAGTACCGACATGCTCTTCGTTTCTGGCCTTTGCCAGCTGAACTTGTTTTTCGCGTTCCCGAAAGCGTGCAATTTGATCGTCAGTATGCGTGCCGTAACAATGTGGACAGCTAACACCTGGCTCGTATTTCTCGCTTTGCTTGTCTTGCTCTGTAATAGGAAGGCGACAGGCATAACAAGCCTCATAGTGACTTTTTTGCAAATCGTGATTCACCGCTACCCGATTGTCAAATACAAAGCAGTCACCTTCCCACAACGACTCTTCCTTGGGTACGTCTTCAAGGTACTGAAGAATACCGCCTTCTAAATGATAAACCTCTTCGAAGCCCTGCTCCTTCATGTACGCAGTGGATTTTTCGCATCGAATTCCCCCGGTACAAAACATCGCCACTTTTTTGTGTTTTTTCGGATCCATATTGTCTTTTACGTACTGAGGAAACTCACGAAACGTTTTGGTATTAGGGTCAACCGCGTTTTTAAAGGTACCGATATCAATCTCATAATCATTGCGCGTGTCGACTACAAATACATCCGGATCGCTGATAAGCGCATTCCAATCAGAAGGCTTTACATAGGTGCCTACCGTTTCGCGGGGATCAATGCCTTCCACCCCCATAGTGACAATCTCTCTCTTAAGCTTAACCTTGGTGCGATAAAACGGTTGCTCTTCGTGAAGAGACTCTTTGGTGGAAATAGGATTAATGCGGGTATCGGCGTTTAGCCACGCCACAAGATTGTCAATGCCCTGTCGGGTACCCGATACGGTGCCATTGACGCCTTCAGAAGCAAGAAGCAACGTACCTTTTATCCCCTCTTCTTCCATCTTGGCTAAAAGGGGAGCCCGTAATTGCTGAAAATCTTCAAGCGTGACGAATTTGTACATCGCGCAAACGATATATTGAGACATAAAATTAACTACCTTTGCTAGTTGGAACGTAAAACCAGTGCAAAATGCGGCGGCGAATATAGCAAAAAGAGAGAAAAATTTCCAACGCGATTATCTACCCGAAGCTCAGATTAGTAGCGATTCCGAGCCGCGTATAACTTCGTCCAGCATTACAGGGGTTTCGGTAAGCGTAGTGTCAGGGCTTTCAGACCGCCATCTCTGCTGAGTCGCATAACTACAGTTCGCCAGTACCTCTGGCGCGACATGTCGGTGGTCATCTTTTACCGAAAGAGGATCAGGGTGCATGGCCCGCCAGAGCATTACCGAAGACGTATCATTAAAAGCTGTAAGTTTGCTGTAAATATTGGCTGTCTTAATATCATTCTGATCCGGCTGGGTTGCGGCCCGACGATAATGGCTGATGAACTCTGACTTTGACGATGTATCGTTAGCCTGGTCTGATGAGGGCTCGAAGGCAATGGTAGGGTTGCCTGGCTGCAGATGCATCGCCAGGTACAAGGAAAACAGCTGCGCATCTGATGAAGCACGGTTTAGTTGCCCGCCCCACTCAAGATTTTGCCTGTGCAACTCGCTGGCTTGTAAATTCACGTGCGCCACAAATTATGCCTGTCCGGTTATTCTACCTTTGCTATCGGTATATCAGACTAAACCTTTAATCTAAACGGGCATTGCTAAAACCCCGGCCTTAATGCGTATAATGTACTTCTTTTCCTGTGGTCGCCCGGTGTGGATCGGATTTTGTGTTATGAAGTATGCTGACAAACGGGTTCTTATTGTGGAGGACCAGCGCCCTTTCCTAATGTTATTGAAAGGGCTATTGCAATCCATGGGTGCAAAAGATGTAGTGACCCATACTGCAGCCGAGAAAGCGTTGACTGCTTGTCGCAAGGAAAAATTTGATATCGTGATTGCTGATTTACATTTAGGCAGCGATCAGAAAAACGGCTTTGAATTGGTAGAAGAGCTTCGCCAGGTCAGATTGATAAAGCCGTCCGCAGTTTTCATTCTCATCAGTGCTGACAGTGCCCGGCCCGTAGTACTTGGCTCAATAGAGCGGCGTCCGGATGACTATATCGTAAAACCATTTTCCCAGGCGCAGTTGAAAAGTCGCATCAACCGAGCCTGGCGTAAGCGTCAGGCGCTGTTACCCGTTTATCGCGCAATCCATGATCAAGAGATTGATACAGCAATCACAGCGTGCCGCGAAATTATTTCGCTGAATACGAGTTACCTTCACTCCACGGAGCTCTTGTTAACCCAATTATATTGGCAGAAGGAAGATTTTGAAAGTGCCCGTCAGTTATTAACACCTTACGAAAACGTGCCAAGCGCATTATGGATTCAAATCGCATTGGCCCGTACGTACTTATTTTGTGAGGAGCCTCAACAGGCTCTGGCGCTATGCGAAAAGATACTTAAACAAAATCGCTTTTCGGCCGAGGCCTACGATATTATTGCCAGCGCCAGACAACAACTTGCTGAAGGCGATGCAGCAATTGCTGCTATTACCCATGCAGTGAAGCTATCGCCATACTCTTTACCCAGATTTATCACGGCCTGCGATATCGCAAGAAAAAATAATGATTTTGTATTTGCGCATGAAGCATGCGCGGCTATCTGGAAGCTTACCAGGCACACGGCCAATCAACATATCGCTCACTGGTGCACTTATATAAGAAGTATGTTGGATGTCGCTGAACATACCGAAGAAAAACGACTTAAAAACCGTTATCAGCAAGAGGCACTTCTGCACTTACAGCGGGGCCGACATGATGAGCGCATAAGCCGTTTAGACCCTGATTTTGACTTCGATATTTTTGAACAAATGGTTATGGCCCGAATGGCCGCGCTGGATGGAAAATTTATCGATGCCAAGCATGCTCTGTTCATCTCGCAGCGGGATATCGACGCTAAATACGACTCATTTCCCGTCATATATGCCCAGGATTCGCTGAATGTAATGCTTGAATTGGGAGAGTTCGAAGACGCGCAGCCGATTATCAACTTGCTTAATAACACGCCTGAAGACAACAATGCATTTGTACCTGTACAGCAGATCTCTGATGCTTCGGCCCAGCGACATAAAGCCTATCTTCAGCATAATCGCGAGGGGATAAGTTTATATCAGCAGGGGAAATTTGAACAAGCACGCGAACAATTTAACCTGGCTCAGGGTTTTGCTCCACTCAATACAGGGGTTGCGCTTAACCTGATCCAATGTATTTTGAAACTGACCCATGGCCGTAAGACCAGTAATGATGAGCTGGTTTCTCAGTGCCGGAAACTGAATAAGTTACTTAACGATATTCCACTCAAACCTCAGCACCAACAGAAATTTGATGGCTTGCGCCAGGAAATTGATGAGCTACTCGGGTCAGGCAATTAATACCCAACATAAACAAAACATAAAATGTTTCGTTAGACCTTGCCAGTCCTGCCTCTCCCGCTTTGTTGCTGTATAGACGAAAGTTATTCCGATCTAAAGTGAGACGAACAGCGCACTGTTCTTGCTACCTTTCCACTATGTATTGCAACAGTCTTCGGGCGTTCCTTAGGTGCCGAGGTAGTCAGCACAGGAAAATTTACGCAAGCAGGATAGCTTAGTGATGCAGGCCTCAACGTCAATCAACATGCCTTAGTATTAGATGATGACGTCACTAAGCGAACAGTAGATAGCGGGGCCTGGTTTCGGGAGACGGGAATACTTTCGTAGGTTGAGATCTCGCTCAAGCCTTATCCTTAATCTGAATTTTGCTAAAAAACTAAGACACGCTACAAGGTGGTTATTATAGCGCTCATCAGCGCTAGGCTCTGCCCCCACCGGTACATAACTTGCAAGAATTTTCTTACACTTACATAAGCTTGTAAGTATCACGAAGAATGCGTAATGCATTTTATTCAAGATCTGTCCTTTAGCGGAGCATCGAGGAAACTATGAGCAATAAACACCTAATTAGTACCATTGGTATAGGGCTTGCTGCAGCATCTGCGAGTATGTTAACACGGAAAAGTGTGCAAAAATCCTGGGAAAAAATTACCAACGAGCCCGCCCCTAAAGATAAATCCAGTGAGGAAATAGATCTCAAAGAAGCCATTACGTGGGCGATGATTTCAGGCGTGGGTGCAGGCCTGGCCAGGATGGTTGTTCATTATGCTGTCGATAAGCATAAATCTAAGTAACTATCTTGTGTTAGCTTCACTCTGAGTTACTAATGCATGTTTAAGAAATTATACTACGCGCGCAGGCTAGCCCTTCAGAAACCATCGTAATGTATCGGGATTATCCGGTGCAGTTACTGTGTTGAGAACTTCCCTCACAGAATGTGCTGGCCTTGTGCTCATGTTGATTCTTTCCACAAATACAACAAATTATTCACTCTGTGTGGCTTGTCCGCGGAGTCCCCAATTCGGGTCCACGCTTAGTCGATAACCGGCAACAAGATTATTTAACATCGAAAGCAACTGCCTTTTTACATATAATCTGAGTCAAGCATGTTTTATTACTGATATACTTTATGCTTAGTAGTAACGCGTAGCGTCGTATCTGAGTACTTTCCCAAAAACCTGCTGTAAGCCCCGGCTGCAGGGAGGCTGGTGAAAATCTATATACCCGTACGTAGATATTTACGGGTATACAAATCCAGAGACATTCTGCCACATTACTGGAATCGCTTATCCAGGTGCGGTCCTGCGTGAGCCGTTACGTAGCAAGCCATACAAAAAAGGCTGCAACTGATGCTTTTTTGAAACCATAAAATATGAGGTTTAGAGATGACAAAATTTGATGAAAGAGTAAAAGAGCTTGTTGATAAACACCCTAACCTGACCAGAGATGAAGCGATAAAAATTGTTACTGAAAAAAATGCAAGAAAAAAACTTAAAAGAGAGAAAAAATTAGAAAAAAATAGTGATAAAAAATCCTCTGATATATAAATAGAGCCGGTAAAGGCTCGTCCGCCGTGAAAGAGATATATGCTTTTATGAAAAACGCTCATTTACTCTCATACAATTAATCGATACCTGAAGTTTTATCACTGAAAACATCAAAATACTCGAAACCGAATGCCGCATAAATTCTTAAAAGTACGTATACTGCAGTTGATATAACCAGCAAAGCCAGATTGATAAGGCGGGCAACCGCCGGAATAATTACGAGACATCGATTTTTTTGCTCTTTAAAAAAACATATTCCAGAGAATGTTAACGTGAAATGTACAAAATTCCGCATCACTTCAAAGGTAAAGAGCGTTATAGCTTCTACCACGTTAATGTTGCTCTTCATCTTTACATAGAATCATTTACCGCAGGCATTGCACTGAACGATGGCATAATACAACTGACCGCCACAAAACTGAACGTCACGGGCCACCGATCAGCTAGACTACTCTTTTACAAAGCAAGTATATGACAGCGACAAAAAGACAGTAATAATATGGTTGTCACAAATAGATAAAATAATTCTCGGCGTGTCAGTAGCTTACCCCCTGCGTTTTACAACCGGTTGAACGCAGGCATCCGTTCAAATCCGTACTGTGTTAACGCCCATCGCAACTTTCCGAATTAGAAAATTAAAAAGAAAGATCGAACCCCGCTATGTTGACACTACAACAGCGATACGCCCAATGACTAAATACACCGTTGTTGATGTTATTGAGTCCATCAGTGGCAATATGTAAAACGTTCACATCAATATTTCTTTAATAAAATATAGAGTGGGAAAACACAGTTTATCCACTTAGCACGATGCGTTTATCGCGCTGTGGGTACTGTATGCAAAGCCTGTTTTTACGAGAATGTAGTTTCGGTAGTAAGGTCGGAGTATGGGCAGTAGCGTAGAAAATGATTTGCCTGAGTACGGATCATCTGCTCATTCCAGGCAAGCTTCACTGAATGATAAAAATGGCTAACTGAAAATTTTTGTACGGTGGTGGAGTGGTTGACGTCTGACAATTATCTTTTTCAGATTACGCCGGCATCACAGCCGGCGGCCAGGTCTATTTTTGTAAATCCCGTATATCTTCAAGCCATTCATCTACTTTATCCAGTAAATGTTCTTTTTGGTCAGGTGTCATCGTCGGGGCCAGTTCGCTGGCCATATTCAGATACTGCTGACGATTTTCATCTCGCAATGCCAGATAAGTATCACTGCGGTATTCATCAGGATTATTCATCAGATAAGTCAAATCCTGCTCAAAGTTTTCGTTACTATCGCGGGTTATAAACAAGCGGCGTGCAGCATTTTGAATATCCCGACGAAACGCTATCCAATGCATTCCTGAACGATTAAATTGTGCGGCATAACGCGCAATGATGTCTTCCTGCTGGTCAGTTAAATCACCAAGTCTGTCTTCAAATTCTTCTTCTATGTCCTCTGTAAGTTCTTCGAGACGCTCATCTGCGCTTTCCTCTTGCGCTTCCCTAATATTCTCTTCCTCTTCTTCATTTTCTTTTTCCAATGCAGCAAACAGGTAGACAATCTGTTCGTCATCGAGCCGGGTGGCCAGCTTGGCCAGCTCTGGAGCAAGTTTATTTCTGATAGCATCGATATGCTGTTTGCCCTGGTCCAGATGATAAGCAATGGTTTCTTTATCTAACTCATCATTGCGAATATGTTGCTGAAGCTGTTGCAGTTGTTGTTCGTACTTTGATAATTCCTCGCTTCGATGCCAGTCTATCCAGGCATCCAGCTTTTCATCAAATACTGCTTCCTGTCTGTCGTTGAGCTCAACATAATCATCCATGTACCAGTAGATAAGCCAGTCGAGATTGTCATAAGCAAGTTTTGAGGAGCATCCGCCCGTCACCACAATTACTATCAATAAAAGCCACTTTTTCATTAATCTTCCTGAATGTTTCGTTTTTTGATGGTCGTTGACAAATCTGTTATGCCTGAGATACGAATAAAACAGATATTCAGACTGTTCACTTTGCTTAAGAGCCTAGTTTACGTATAAAGTTGCCAAACGCCTGACTTAAAAGGTTTCAAATTGTGACAAAACATATCGCTATTTTAACTTCCGGTGGTGATGCCCCGGGGATGAATGCTTGTATACGAGCAATTGTGATTGCCGCTGACCGGCAGGGTTATCAGGTATCGGGTTATTTACGTGGCTACAACGGTTTACTCGATGACCAGCGCATTAAATTAACCTGTGAACGTATGCACAATCTTTTGCAGCAGGGGGGAACGATTTTACATAGTGCACGTTGCAAGCCCTTCGCCACGCATGAGGGACAACAACGCGCTGCAAATAATCTGACATCTGCAGGTATTGATACGCTATTTATTATTGGCGGAGACGGATCGTTTCGTGGCGCGCATGCGCTGGGTAAATTATGGTCAGGGCAGATTATTGGTTTACCGGGTACCATTGACAATGATGTTGCCGGTACAGACGCTACCATCGGCTATTATACGGCGATTGAAACGGCAGTATCTTCCATTGATAAGGTCAGAGATACAGCTGACGCATTCGATCGTGTATTTCTCGTGGAAGTAATGGGTAGACACGCTGGTTTTCTTGCGCTTAATGCAGCGCTGGCCTCAGCGTCAGATTATGTCATCCTGCCTGAGCTGTTTGAGGATGAAGAAAAGACCCTGGCTCAAATTAGCAAACAGATTAAACAACGTCAGCAGAAGCGCGGGCCTGTGAGCTATGTCATTGTACTTGCGGAAAATGTCTGGCCCGGCGGTATTAATGATCTGTGTGAACGTTTGGCTAAACGAAGCGAAATGGACGCTAAGCCTGTTATTCTTGGCCATGTGCAACGCGGGGGAACGCCGGTGAGCCAGGACCGAATCTTAGCGGTAAAGCTGGGCACTTATGCGGTCTCTTTGGTGGGAACAGCGGTTAGTGGCGTGATGGTCGGCACAAATGAACATAGATCCGTCACGGTACCACTGCCACAAACCTGGGAAAAAACGAAGGCCCTGGATGAGGATTCTTTAACAACGATGACCACGCTGATGAATCATCGCTATAAATAATGTCCTGCAGCCGGTATATGCGCACCGGCCTGATCACATTTTCATTGCAGCTTTAACTTTATCACGATGGCTACGACTCACTTTCAGCTCTGTGTCATTTTGTAAAATCAGGTGATACTCTCCGCTGATATGGCTTACCAGCTTTTTAACAAATCGGATATTTGCAATTGCAGAACGGTGCACCCGAACAAACCACTGCGGGTTCAATTCCTGTTCAAGCTCTTTCATTGTCTTACGCATAATGTGCATTCCATCAATTGCATGGACACACATATAATCACCTGCAGCATCTATCCATTGTATATCCTGTACCGCTACGCGGGTAACTTCTGAGCCATCTTTAATTGCCAATACTTCAGGATAAGGGTTCGTATCAATGGCCTCGCCACTGGCCAGTTTCCGAAGTATGTCCTCAAAGTCATCGCCCGTAAGATCAGCGACCAATGCTGCCAGTTTTCGAGACTGCTCATCCTGGTGTTGGTTAGACAAATATTCCCTGACTTTAGCGACTGCTTCATCCAGCCGTTCATCATCAGCAGGCTTAAGCAAATAGTCCAGTGCATGCACATCAAACGCCTTTATAGCGTAACTGTCATAAGCTGTGACAAATACAATCAGCGGGATGGGCTGATTAAGCTCCTGCAGTTTGTGAATCACCTGAAAGCCGTTTAATCCGGGCATCTGAATATCCAGGAATACCAGATCAGGTCGGTGCTGGGATATGGCGCTTACCGCATCCAGACCATTCTGGCATTCTGTGATGAGCATGACATCCTCGTAGCGCTCCAGCCGGGCACGCAAGCCACGGCGTGCCAACGGTTCGTCGTCAACAATTATCGTTTTTATCACGTTGTCATTCATAGTTTGCATTCTTTTACTTCACTGGGGATGCGTAGTCTGACTCTTACGCCGGTTGGCTGATTATGTTCCACAGAAAACGCAAAGTTTCGGTGGTACAAAGACTGCAACCTTTCCCTGATATTGACCAAACCAACACCCTTTTCTCTGGAAAGCTGGCCATCTTTAATATCCGCACCCGGACCATTATCAGCAACATCTAACAATAAGTCATTGCCAAAATTCTTAGCCGATATAGCAATTTTACCACCCTTCTCCATTTTTGATATGGCATGTTTAATCGCATTTTCAATAAGTGGCTGAAGAATCATGCTTGGGACCAACGCGTTTTCACAGGCAGGTTCGATATCCCATTCTACCTCTAAGCGGTCATCAAAACGGACTTTTTCTATTTCCAGGTAAAGACGTAATGCTTTAATTTCCTGGCTAAGGGGGACCCGTTTTATCGGATCGTTATCCAGGGAGTAGCGCAAAAAGTTACTTAAACGCGACACCATTGCTTCAGCAGTTTTGTTCTCTTTAAGTAAAATTAGCGTTGAAATTGCATTAAGCGTGTTAAACAAAAAGTGGGGATTTAACTGATAACGTAGCATTTTTATATGAGCCTGATGCGCCATAGTACTGGCTTTGAGCGCATTTTGCTTCTCTTTTTGCAGCATTTGAAAATTCTTGATGCCAAAGTAAAGCCCGCTCCAACAAACAATCATTATCATCGAGTTTATGGTGTTGGTGAAATACATGTACCATTCTTCAGGCCGGTAACCGTGCTTATATATCTCCCAATAATTAATATTTTTGACGACTGCCCACAGTAACGCAGTGACATAACAGGCGAGCAACACAACACCGAGCATTTTGAGCGGGGCTAGCTTACGGGCACGGCGGAAGATATAACGAAGAGGAATAGTGACAAGCCACCCGGCATAAGCGTTCAACAGAATAATGAAAACCCAGATCGGGCGAACGTCGTGTAAAAAAGAGCCGATATAGTAAATGAGCGCAAACCCTGCCCACCCCATGGTATGGAATGCCCAGAAAAGTCGCTCGTTGCTCTCAAATGTTTTCTGCCAGCGGCTCACGCAACTACCGGATGATTTGTATGTTAAGTGCAATTATACGCATTAATTTAACAAAATCCGGCCACACTAATCGTAAACCACCGACGGCTTATCGCACATTGTCATCTGCCCCTGCTGATTAGTAACTTATATTCATCCGTTTTAGCCAGTGAACCCACCACCAGGCCGGGCCAACCAGTAAAAAGCGCAGATCTTCCAAAAATGAGGGTTTTTTGCCTTCAACCTTATGCCCCACAAACTGCAGGATCCACATCACAACAAACAACGCCAGACAAAATTGCCACACAGAAAGCCCCGCTGCTTCGAGCACTGCAATGCCGCCAAAGCACGCCAGTGTCAGTAATGTCATCGCAGCGCCTATCGGACCGGACAACAGAAAATAATAATACAGCACAGGAATGGCAATGATATGAGCCCAGGTAACATCAAACTGTGCCAGTAAATCAGGTACCGGTATAGCGTAAAGCAAACCCAGCGTGACAAAGTAAATACTGGGGACTGCAATAGCATGTATAACTACATTGGTTTTGTTCTGGTGACTCTCACCGTAACGGTCCAGCAAAAGCTCTATCTGACGCATCTAAATACCCACCTTTTTACTCATAATGTAATATGTGTCGTTCCAGCAAGAGGGCCACGCTTTCCTGGCCGGATACAAATTGCAGCCCCATATAGACGTAGCTACTCTCACGACTCACATTTTTTACCAATGTTTCTATAGTAAGTGGTTTATCGCCCAGTTGATAGCCTAATGTTAATCTTTTGTTATCAGTAGCTTCAGGGGCGTTTGCCTGCAGAATCGCGATACGACAGCCCGAGGGCGAAATATCGGTAATCACTGCCTCTGTGTGGTCAAAGCCCTCACCAATAGCCGTTACTGCAATACCCGGATAACCTCGCCTGACGGCACGAAGACCCTGAGACTGAAGTGCATCAGGAAATGAAGTGACCAGCAATGAAAAAGGATTATTAAGTAAACGCAATACATTTACTTTGAAAGCTATGATGGTACCGGTATCGCCTTCTATCACATGACGGATAATTAATGAGTTACCCGGCAACAATAAATCTTTTATAGCCGCCCAGCGCGTCGACGAGGGTACGGCAAAAAACATTCCCTGCTCTTCTTCCATACCCAGGTAGCGGGTGCGCACTCGTTTGGGCGCTGTAGGCGTCGTCACCTGCATGTCAACGGCGTCGCCTACAGACATGTTTCTCAATAGTTGCAGGTCGTTTTGTGGTAATGCCATCGCTGTCCTTAAAATAATAACGCTGCATCTTATCTCCAGTTTAATGCATCGAAACACGCGCTGCTACTGACAATCCCGGTATTGTTGGGCATCATAGAGCTAACTTTGCAATAAAAGAACTGACTATGACAGAACTACCTCAACATCCGCACTACACACTGTCTGTTGCATCAAAATCGCAGCACCTGTTCAATGTTGAACTGCGTATTCCGAATTCTGAATCTACCAGCATCACGCTAACGTTACCGGCATGGATACCCGGTAGTTATATGATTAGAGATTTTGCCAGGAACATCGTGTCAATTGAGGCAAAATCTTCGGACGAGCGAATCTTGCCGGTTAGAAAAGTGGATAAACAAACCTGGCAGGTGGAAAACCAGGGGAAGGAACTCACTGTAAAGTATCAAATTTTTGCATTTGATTTGTCTGTACGATCGGCATTTATCAATGACCAGTATGCATTTTGTAATGGTACGTCGGTTTTTCTGCAGGTCCGCGGCATGGAAACCCGTCCTCACAGCCTTGAAATTGCGCCACCGGAAGACGAAAACTGGCTTATTGAAACCACCATGCCAGTAAAGAATAAGCACTATCAGGCTCGCGATTATGCAGAACTTATTGACCACCCAATTTTTATTGGTCAGGCTTTAACCAAAAGCTTTACTGTGGATGATGTTGAGTTTGTGATGCTATTTAGTGGCAACGATCCGCTGGATATCGAACGTATCTGCCAGGATATGATACCGGTTTGCCAGCATCACCTTAATCTTTTTGATAAGCCTTACCCGGTAGAGCGTTATGTCTTTATGACATTATTGAGTAATGATGGATTCGGGGGATTAGAACATCGCAGCTCTACCGCCTTGCTTTTCCCCCGGTTTGAGTTGCCCCTGTCAGGAGAGCCAGCGACAAAAACCGATGGCTACACAACATTTCTGAGCCTGTGTAGCCACGAACTTTTCCACACCTGGCATGTTAAACGCATTAAACCCGCGTCAATGGTATCGCCGGATATGGGTAAAGAAGTTTTTACAGAACAATTGTGGATTTATGAGGGCTTTACCAGCTTTTACGATGATCTGACGCTGGCGCGTACCGGGCTAATATCGCCGGATAAGTATCTTGAGATTGTAGGTCAGAATATAACGCGCCTGTTACAAAGTGGTGGCCGGCATATGCAAAGCGCAGCGCAGTCCAGTTTTGATGCCTGGACGCGATTTTATAAACAGGACGCTAATTCGATAAATCATATTGTCAGCTACTATACAAAAGGTGGCATTATTGCCATGGGGCTGGATTTGCTGATTAGGGAGAAAAGTCAGCAGCGTTATAGTCTGGATGACCTCATGCGGTTACTATGGACACATTATGGTAAAGATGAGTCCGGCACGCCTGACGACGTCATTGAACATCTGTGTAACAACTTCCTCAATATAGATGTTAGTACCTATCTTGACGAGGTCGTCCACGGCACTAACGATGTGCCGCTGGAAAACTGGCTGGATGACATTGGTATTGCTATGGTATACCGGCCTAAACGCGGGATGACCGACAAGGGCGGTGTTAAGGGGCCTGAGCATAGCCAGAATCAGCATTTCGGCGCCAATATTAAAAATGCTTCCCCCGGGGTCACAGTAGCTCAGATCATGGATAATACGCCGGCCAGCGCGGCTGGGTTACAGAATAACGATGTGATAATTGCCGCCGACAATTATGTTGTCGATGACAAGCTATTGGAAAGATTCGTAAACAATAAACAAAAAGGCGCGATAATGCTCACTGTGATCCGGGAAGGCCGTTTGCTTAGCCTGAATCTTGTGCCGCAAAAAGCAGTGAACGATGCCTGTTATTTTGTCATCACTGACCGCAAAAAACTGCATCAGTGGCTGGGTTTACCGGTCTGATATGGCCACCAGAATAAAGGCCGCCCTAGTCTCGGGGCGGCACCAACAGCTGCGGATCTAACCGTTTATCGTTAAGGTTGATTCGCCAGTCCAGATGCGCACCGGTGGAGCGTCCTGTTGACCCGATAGTACCAATTTGCTCACCTTGCTTAACCGTATCTCCCACCTGGACGCCCATTGAATCCAGATGAAGAAAGGTACTAAAAACCCCCATACCGTGGTCCAGCACAACGGTGTTGCCGGAATAGTAAAGGTCATCTGCCAGCGTCACAGTGCCATTTACCGGCGCGACGACTGGCGTACCGGTAGGCGAACCTACATCAAGCCCATAGTGAGGACGACCGGGTTTACCATTCAATATACGCTGGCTGCCGTAGACGCCGGTTACCGGGCCTTCTGCAGGCCAGATGAAACCGGTAAATAAGGCGTCACTGTCAGATTTCCCCGCCCGCGCCTTGTAAACATTGGCAGCATCTTGGCGAATACGCTTTAAAACAGACTCTGGGGGCGTGACCATTTTCTGATCTAAGCCATCTATTCGCTGGGTTACATATTCCCGCGCCTCTAACTTGATCTGGCGGCTGTGGGTAGTGCCGTCGGGCAATGTCCATTTTAGCGAATGTGACAGGTCGGCATCTCGACCAAAACCAAAGACAAACTTGCCCTGACTGTTTGTCTTTAGTGTCTCACCATTGAGCGTTATCTGGCTACCAGCGGGTAACTGGCCACGTATCAGACTACCCTGCGTAAGCTTGCCATTGAACACAAGTTCATTCGCTACCGCGCTATAGCTGGTAATTGCGATACCTAAAGAAACGAGTATCCCTGCTATCTTTTTCATACCTTGCCTTCAACCATTGCACCTTTTCCCACGCCCTCATAGGCCATTACCCGCAGTTCACCCTGGCCGGTCCGTTTCTGTTGCTCGTCAAAGATATACTGAGCAAGGCACTCTACTGTTGAATCGGTTTCTACCACCTCACAGAATTTACGTGGGATAAGCAGCTCAAAGTAGCCCTGAGAGGATTCATATGCACAGCAATAATAATCCAGCGGATTGTCCAATGCCCCGGATGAGCGGCGCATATCGTAATCAATGATATCCTCACGGGTGATAATATAGATATCCTGCCACCGCTGTGACCAGTATTGCTGACTCTCCAGACAGGCCTGACCATCAATGAATATGCCTATCCTGGAGCGGTGTCCATGAGCGATTCGCTGGCAGTTGCCGTCGTGTTTTTTCAGGCCATGGGTATAATGATAGAAAGGCGTCAGTATCTGCTCAGCGCGCAATTTCAACTCAATGTTTGCTACGTTCTCAGGCAGATGGGTGGCAATAACCTCCCGCATGTAACGCCCGACTGAATCCATGGTAACGCTATCCGAATAAACAAATGCATAAGCTTCTGCCGGACAGAAAAGCTGAATGACATCACCGCTATCCAAGGTAAAACGTACTTCTACCTGATCTTCGTCCAAATGCGTAATGGCTGCACCGTTATGTTCCGCGGGCACCAACAGTTTGTGGTCGACATATTCATCGATAAGACGTTTCAGACCTTTTTTTACCTTGCCAAAATCCTGGATCATGCTTTCGTCATTGAGATCGCCATCTAAGATAACATCAACAATCCAGCTTTCTCCTACCATGCCCCGTTGGGGGCATAAATAAGAAAAATCCATCACGGTTAAATCGTTTACAAAAAGTTGCATAAGAGCCTTACAACTAAAAATTTAATAAATTATACGGGAAAATTCGTCTTCGCTCACCCCAAGATATCAGAGCTTAACTTCCAGACTGGCGATTCAGCTGATCTTTGAGATTTGGCGGGATTCCTTTAATGGTCAGTGTGTCTGTTTGTGGATCATACATGACCCGATCGCCTAATAGCTTGCGTTCAAAACTAACACTCACCCCACCACCGGCGCCAGTAAATTTTGCCAGTTGACGTAACGCTGCAGGATCTGGCTGTATGTCTTTTTCCAACGGTGTTTCCAAATTCTGGGTGAAGTGCTCAAATGAACGTTCTTCTTCTGCATCCTGGGGCAAGCGGCCGGAAAGCTCACTGACTGATACTGACTCACCACTATCAATCTTTTCTTTAAAGTAGGCCTTTACTTCATCCCGATGTTGCTCTTGTTCGTGGCGGTCCAGATTCTCACTGGCCAAATAGGCATCCACCGAGGAAATAAGCTGCTTGTTTTGCTGTTTTACATCAACCAGTTCTTCACAACCAATAAAGTCCATGAAGAAGTCTGAGACCTTGCGCCCCATCCGCCCTTTAATAAAACTGATATAGCGCTGCTGTTCGGGCTGGGTGTCAAGCTGGGTCAAATCAATACGTACTGCAAGCTGCATTTTAGCTAAATCCAGATGTTCCCGTTCGTATAACTCAAGCGACTGGTCAACTTCGACGTGTGCACGTGTATTGAGCAGTGCAATCATCAGATACTGGGTTGCCAGGTATTCGTACTGACAAAAAATAAGAAAGCCGGTTTCAACACTACCTACATTAATCAACGACTCAATCAAACGGTCAGTGGCATTTATCGAAAAGTTATGAAAACGTGGTTCGAGGTCATCGACACCCTGCTTTTGCACTCTCATAAAGTCCGCCAGTGACGATGCAAAAGTCGGCTTATCTGTTGCTGGCTCTTCTGGGGATTCCTCAGCGCTTTGCTGAGAAAAATGGCCCACGCCTTTACCAGGTTTGGCATTGAAACTGTGATTAATCTGATGCGCAAGATGCTCTATTTGAGGTGTAACAGACAGGCATTTATCTCGCGGCACTGCCTGAATTTTTTCCTCTTCATTGACGATCAGACGATGAACAACAAAGTGGTGTATAAGTGCACTCATATTAAAAAACGCATCCCGTTGATTAAAAATTGAAAAATTTACGAAGTTCAAAGAAAGGAATTATGAATGAATGATTGTTATCACTCAAACAACGATTATAATCCTCCTATTGATATTATCATTCTTTTAAAAGAATAAATTACACATAAGAGATGTCGCGATGCCCCAGAACAGCCGTTATCAGGACACCGAATTTGAAGCGTTAATGAATCAGGTTATCGAAACGCTCGAAGAAAATCAGGCCGACCGGGATTTATCATTGATGGTGCTGGGAAATGTAATTACGCATATTTTAAAGACCCAGGTAAAACAGCAAGATAGATCGGCAATGGCTGAAAAATTCGCTGACGTGTTAGTTAAGAGTGTCAAATAATAATATTGAGAAATCATGATTTTAGCTGAATCCCCACGCCGCCAGCGGGTGACAAAGTTAGTTAACTGGGGCCACTGGTTCGCCCTGGTTAATATTGCCATTGCTATTGTTATCGCATCAGTTTTTGTCTTTTCGTCTCCGTTGCCCGATACTGCGCTGGGCACTGCATATCTAATTGCTAACTGGCTTGGTCATATTAGCTTTATGACTTTTTCGGGGTTCGTCATACTTGTCTTGCCTCTGTGCTACCTGGTAAACCGGCCCAATGTGATAAAGGCCAGTGCCTCGGGAATCGCCGCAATTGGTCTGGCATTGCTGGCATTTGACGCGCTTCTTTATAACCGTACCGGTTTTCATATCAGCATCAACTCTGCCACGCTGCTAAAAAGTGAAGCACAAACCCAGATGAGTCAGTTTACCGTCCAGGACTGGGGCTTTCTGGCGCTTCTATTCCTGGTGTGGTTAGGCTTTCAGCTTATTCTGGCCAATGCTATCTGGAAACGTATAGCGCGCCTGCAGCAGTATCATATTGGCAGACCGGTTACCGGGTTGTTTGTAATTTGCTTTGTCAGTAGCCATGCCATTCATGTATGGGCCGATGCGCAATTGTATCAGCCCATAATAAAGCAGGATAATATGTTTCCACTGTCATATCCTGCCACGGCGAAAACCACCATGTCCCGGTATGGGTTACTGGATTTAGCTCGGTATGAAGAACGCAAGCAGCTGCAATTTGATCCGAACATACATAAGGTTACCTATCCGGTTAAGCCTGTTTATTGCTCGATCAAAGAAAACATTAATACCCTGTTAATCGTGCAGACCGATTCAGCACCGCTACCAGCGTTTGAACAGTTCAATCTGACAACAATGGATGAATATTATTCTACCGCCTCGACGCTGCAAGGCCTGATTGTCACTACCTTGTTTGGCGTCCCTGAAATTTATCGTGATACGGTGTCTTCCGAAAGTCCGGTTTTGCTGGCGTTGCCAGTGGCTATGCAGACTGCGGTATCTATTCATACTGATGCGACATTACCTGGCACTACGCTTGAAAGTTTCCGGCAACCGATTAGCAATAGCCACGATGGGTTACATGTGGCCTTTTTACCTGCTGATCAAATAGTACAGATGCTGGGGCGGGAGAGTTTCGCTAAGAGCAATATTCTTATTGCCTCTGGCTTTGATCCAGAAGGCGGTATTTCTAAAGGCAAGCTATTGACCAATCTGGACATCCAGCAGGGCCTTGCCAGTACTGAAGATCTTGCGCCAACGGTGTTAAACGCACTGGGATGTACAGCGCCGGTGCCGCACTATTCAACGGGCCAAAATCTGCTGGCACCAACCAGAAACTGGCTGGTGAGCACATCCGGAGAGCGTATCGTGGTTATGCACAATAACCAGCGTATTGAGGTATTAAGTAATGGTAGTTACGAAATTACTGATCTGACAACCCAATCGCGTAGCACAGATAATCTGAATGTTGATTTGCTCAGCCGCGCAATAAAACATCTTACCCGCTTTTCGACGCGGCAATGATATCCGGAATTTTGGCGGCAATGTCCGCCACATTCTGCGTCTGGAAAATACGTGAGGCATTCAGAGTTGGCGCTGGTTGCTTATTAACATAGCACTGGCTTGGAAGACCGGCCGCAACCCCAGCCTGAATATCACGCCAGCTATCGCCGATTAAAATACTCTGGCTTAAATCCGCATTTAGCTGACTGGCAGCCTTAAGCAACATACCAGCACCAGGCTTTCGACACTGGCATTCTTGTTGATAAGGCGGCAAGGCTTTAGTGGGATGATGAGGACAGTAATAAACCGGAATGTGCGGTAAGCCATGCTCTGTAAATCTATCCTGCATCCACCTGCTAAGGGAAAAAAAATCATCTTCCGAATAATAACCACGACCAATACCGGATTGATTTGTGACCACTACCGGTAAAAAACCATGATCTACAAATGTTGCAATAACAGTAAAGATGGCCGGAATAAATGAGACATCGTTGATACTGCCAACGTATCCTTTGTCTTCATTAATGATACCGTCGCGATCAAGAAAAAGCAGTCGGGTTGGTTTGTCGTTTTGATTCATGAATGTTTACACCAAACCCGAATAACAAAATCTGCCGTCACTGTTTTTACAGCATGGTGCAAAGTTGCTAACGTTTGTTCACTCAGTTTCCAGCACAAGGGCGTCATACCAATCAGTCCATTTCTTCGTTTGTCATCTTCGAGACTGACAGAAAAGGTTAGTGGTAGTTCTTCAACTATGTTGAGCAACCCGGACGATGCTGACGGTGGGCTATGTTTTTCAGGGGTTTCGTAGATAACCTTTTTCATTTCTATAAGATGTTCGGGACCAGGATCAACAGTAATAAGCACACCTTTATCAGCCAGCACCCTGGCGAATTCATTGTGGTCACCGGGCGCGAAAACCAGCAGCAACACATCTACAGTCTGCTCCATCACCGGCAGACTGAACGAGCTTGCAACAACAAATTGCCCACGCTTATCAAGCTTTGCAGCCATATCAACAGCAGCTTTTGCAATATCATTGCCTGCGGTAAAAACAGCCCCTTCGTGTATCAGGTTTTTTTGGATAAATCGCAAATAGGCTCCTTCACCGCAGCCTGCCTCATACACGGTGAGTGAATTTTTCTCACTAAAATGCGCCCCTATAATCTGCACGATTTTCTGCATTAAAGGTTTATAACCCAAGGTTTGATGAAAATCACGCCGGGCTGTCAGCATGACTTTATCATCGCCGGGTTCACGGGACCTTTTATTCTGAACGGGCAGTAAATTAATGTATCCGCTTTTTGCCTGGTCAAATGTATGATTATTGTCACAGCGCCATGTAGTAGACGAGGTGTCCAGGGCGTGCTGACAGAGTGGGCATTGCCACATGTAAAACAATCCAAAGTACAAATTCAGGGAAGAGATGCTAGCAGATAACCGATAAAAAGCGAAACCGGGCAGCTGCGCTACCCGGTTATCCAAAACTTCTATTTTTTGGAGGAGTACATGGAGAAAATACTGGAAAAATCCTTATCATCAAAACCGTTACTCTGGTGCAAACGGTACAAACTTTGCGCTAACGAAGCCATAGGCGTTGCTGATCCGCTTTGCGCAGCAGCATTCATGGCCAGGGTTAAATCTTTGTTCATAAGCTTGACCATGAATCCCCCTTTATAATCATTGGATGATGGTACATTTTCCATTACCCCCGGACATGGATTATATTTCTGCAGAGTCCAGTTGGACCCAGAGCTTTGCAGCATAATCTCACTTATAACCTTTGGGTCAAGACCATTATCCACCGCCATCTGTAACGCCTCACTGGTGCCTGCCATTAGTACAGCCAGCAGCATGTTGTTACAAATTTTGGCTACCTGTCCAGCGCCCAACGGGCCTGCGTGAAAGATATTTTTCCCCATGTGCGCAAGTACAGGTCTGGCCAGGGCTACCGCTTCTTCAGTACCGCCCATGATAAAAGTGAGCGTTCCCGCTGCAGCGCCAGCTGTACCGCCGGAGACAGGCGCATCGACAAAGTGGCGACCAGCAGCTTCTACTGCCTTACCCACTTCGGTGGCGCTGGCTGAATCTATAGTACTTGAATCAATAATCAGTGCGTGTGGCTGCGTGTGGTCAATGATACCTTTTTCACCCAGATACAGTGACTTAACATGGTGCGCTGCTGGTAGCATACTAATAATAACGTCAGCCTGAGCAACAGCTTCATGCGCACTGGCTGCGGATTTAGCCCCTTTTTCACAGGCTGCTTCAACAGCAGCAGGCACCAGATCGAAAACCGTTACATCACAACCGGCGCTAAGCAGGTTGGCGGCCATGGGGCCACCCATGTTACCCAGACCGATAAAAGCTATCTTTTGCATTATTTTTCTCCCAGTGTGGCTAAGGGATGTGGTTCGCCTTCCCAGGGATCACTGAAAAAGTAATTGACCACATCTTCCGGTACCGATTCGACATCCTTAAATTTCCATGCCGGCTTATTATCTTTATCAATGAGCAAAGCGCGAACTCCTTCCTGAAATTCGCCATACTCTCCGCAACGACAGGAAATGCCAAGCTCTGCCCTGAAGCATTCAGCCAGCGTCATTGATTGCCCACGACGAATCTGCTCATACACAATATGGGCGGTGATTGGTGAACCACCTGCCAATGTCTTTTGTGCTTTGGCCAGCCACTTATCATCGCTGGCAGATAATGCCTGTATGCCCTGCACGGCGTCTGCCAATGTGGACGCATCGCACACTTTATCGATCTGCGTACGGTGCCTTTCAACCTGGCCGGCTATACGGTCGCTTTCATTGACAGCAAATGATGCAAGAGCTGCACTGATAGCTTTATCAACAGAGGCGCTGTCAGACAACTCTTCGTTTGCCAACACATCCAGAATATTCTGCTTGTCACCGGCTGCGCAGTAGTGATCAGCCAGGCCGACATAAAGTGCGTCAGTGGCATTTATACTTGCCCCTGTAAGTCCAAGAAACAGGCCGGTTTTACCTGGCAGACGGGGCAAAAAGTAAGTTCCGCCAACATCTGGATAAAGGCCGATGCTTATTTCTGGCATCGCCAGCCTGGAGGCATCTGTAACTACCCGATGTGAGGCACCACTCATAAGACCCATGCCGCCCCCCATCACTATGCCGTGGCCCCAGGCAATAACGGGTTTCTGATAAGTGCGGATGGTGAAATCCAGACGATATTCCACTGCAAAAAATGTTTTAACAAAGTGCGGTACGCTGTCAGGGTTTTTCTGCATGGCCTGATACATACTAACGATATCTCCACCGGCACAGAATGCTTTGTCCTGCACTGCATCCATCAACACAAATGCGATGTCATCACGAGTGGCCCACGCCTGCAAAGCGCCCAACATAATTTCAGCCATCTCCAAATCCAGCGCGTTCAGTGCTTTGGGTTTGTTGAGGGTCAGCTGCCCTGCCACTTTGCCCTTAGCCAGTGTAAGTTCACTGACTATAACGGGTAATGTCTGACTATTCTCACTCATTAAAACTCCTTAGGGCTTTACAGTACTTCTCGTTCATCTGCGACTAATCGGCGGCCAATTATTAACCGCATTATTTCGTTGGTACCTTCCAGAATCTGGTGCACGCGCACATCCCGTACGTGCCGCTCAAGGGGGTATTCTTTGATATATCCATAGCCACCGTGTAACTGCAGCGCTTCGTTACACACTGTAAAGCCCACATCGGTGGCAAACCGTTTGGCCATTGCACAATAGGTCGTGCGATCAGCATCATTATTATCCAGTTTCCAGGCAGCAAGGCGCACCATCTGCCGGGCGGCAACAAGCTCTGTCCCCATATCAGCCAATTTAAATTGCAGGGCCTGAAAAGTAGCAATGGGTTTGCCGAATTGTTCGCGTTCCTGCATATATTCACGCGCTGTATTGAGCGCTTGCTGAGCGGTGCCGATAGAACAGGTGGCAATGTTGATACGACCACCATCAAGGCCCCGCATCGCAATTTTGAAACCCTCGCCTTCTTCGCCCAACAACCAGTCAGCATCCAGCCGGACACTATCAAAGGTGATCATTCTGGTAGGCTGTGCATTCCAGCCCATTTTTTCTTCAGCTTTGCCGTAGGAAATGCCATCGGCATCCGCCGGCACGGCAAATGCGGATATACCGGAAGCGCCCTCACCGCCGGTTCTTGCCATAACCACCAGCACATCTGTGCTACCGGCACCGGAAATAAATACTTTGGAACCATTTAGTAAATAACCGTCGCCTTCCTTACGGGCTGTGGTTTTTAACGATGCGGCATCCGAACCTGCACCAGGCTCTGTCAGACAGTAAGACGCCAGCTTTTGGCCGGTAACCAGCGTTTCACACCACTGCTGTTTAACCGCCGTCCCTCCCCATGTGGCAATCATCCAGGTCGCCATATTGTGTATCGTTAACATGGCGGTGGTGGTGGTACATCCCATCGCCAACTGCTCAAAGATTATCGATGAGTCTAACCGGCTTAAACCAAGACCGCCTGCGTCTTCAGGCGTATAGAGCCCGCAAAATCCTAATTCTCCGGCTTGCTGAATAGCGTCGACCGGAAAATGATGGTCCCTATCCCATTGCGCGGCATTGGGTGCCAGAACCTCACGAGCAAATTGCCGTGCGGTATCTGCAAAAGCTTGTTGATCATCGGTGAGTTCAAAATTCATAACTGCTATTTACCCCAACGAAATTGTCATATTCGGGCCACCCGGAATATCATTTTCAAGCCAGCGGGAAGTGATGGTTTTTGTTTCAGTATAAAAACGAATTGCTTGTTTACCGTAAGCGTGCAAATCGCCATAGAATGAGTTTTTCCAACCGGTAAACGAGAAGAATGGAAGCGGTACGGGAATCGGAATATTAATGCCTACCTGACCTACCGTCACTTCGTGCTGATATTTACGAGCTGCAGCGCCGCTGGCTGTAAAAATCGATGTACCATTACCATAGGGGTTATTGTTTACCAGCTTAAGCGCGTCATCCAGAGAATCGGCATTCATAATAGAGAGTACTGGCCCAAAGATTTCTTCTTTGTAAATATCCATCTCGTCAGTAACATCGCTAAATACCGTGGGGCCAATCCAGTTACCATTCTCGTACCCTTTAACGGTGAAATCCGAGCCATCTACCAGGCAGGTCGCGCCTTGTTTTTTTCCTGACTCGATAAGTTTTAACACACGCTGTTTCGCCTGCGGGCTTATAACCGGTCCGAATGCAGAATCTTTATCATCCCACGGCCCGGGCTTCACCGCTGCGATACGGTCTGCAAGCTCAGGAATCCACTCCTGTGCCTCACCAACAAAGACAGCAGCAGAAATAGCCATACAGCGCTGACCGGCCGCGCCTACTGAGGCACCAACCAGATTATTCAGTACATGTTCTTTATTGGCATCAGGCATGATTACCGTATGGTTCTTGGCGCCGGCAAAACATTGCGCGCGCTTCATATGTGAAGTAGCAGTACGATAAATATACTGACCCACCGGTACTGAGCCCACAAAAGAAACTGCTTTAATTTCTGGGTGGGTCAGCAGTGGTTCAACCTGCTCCTTACCGCCGTGAATTACGTTTAGTACGCCGTCAGGGGCACCGGCTTCTTTAAATAGTTCAGCCAGACGCATTGGCGTTAACGGATCCTGTTCGGAAGGTTTAAGTATAAACGTGTTACCGCAAGCGATGGATAACGGGAACATCCATAATGGAATCATGGCCGGGAAATTAAAGGGGGTGATGCCCAGACAAACACCCAGCGGCTGTGTGAAGCTGTACGTATCGATACCACGCGCGACATTTTCGGCGGTTTCGCCCATCATTAACGATGGCACATTCATCGCCTGTTCAACGACTTCTATACCACGCCAAACATCGCCCATGGCATCATCGAATGTCTTTCCGGTTTCCAGCGCTAGGGTTTCTGCTATTTCTTTCTGGTGTTCTTTGAGTAGCGCCTGATAACGCATCATTAACCGCGCACGCTCCGTAACCGGTACGTCCTTCCAGGTTTCAAAAGCAGTCTTTGCAGAAGCGATGGCCTGTTCGATTTCACTCTCAGTGGCGCAAGGAGCATGCGCAATCACTTCGTTATTTGCAGGATTGGTTACATCAATGTGTGAAGTCGCTTCTGAGCTTTTAAACTCACCATTGATAAATAAAGGTACATGTTTCATCGCTGATTCCTTTGATAAACGGACGTTAGGGACACCTTAACGCTGGCTCCCCTTGACGTAAACGTTAACCATAAACGTAAGGTTGTATTTTTGTAAACATAATGTGACATGAAAAATGATAGATTGCGATGGATGAATCAACACATCAGACGAGATAAAATTACACTGTCTTGATGACGGATAAAAAACCAGCTGTTATGCTTCAATTCTCTGCGTTGAACAAAGCTTAATTGTATTTTTATCAGGCGCGATTTATCTTTGTAGTTGTTAAAGAAGATTAAAATGACATACCGTCTTGCTATTCTCGAAGATAACGCGACAGCCAGAGCTAATTTGCGTAGTCACCTTCTTCGTATTGACCAGTTTGAAGTCAGCAGTTTTAGTCAGGGTAATGAGTTACTGTCAGCACTGCGGATCCAGCACTTTGAAATTATTATCTTCGACTATGTTCTGGGACAAGGTAAAACTGGCGTTGAGTGGCTTAGCAAGTTACGTCAGGCTCAATTTATTAAACCCAGCACGGGTATCATTTTCATTACGTCCGACAGGCAACCTCAGACAATTGGGCAGATCATCGATGCTCAGCCTGATCTGCTGCTGATCAAACCCTATAATATGCAGACGCTTTCCCGGGGAATAAATCATTATATAGAGTATCGCCAACTTGCAGGAAACGCCCTGAATGCGCTGGATAATAATGAACCGCTGCGAGCACTTAAGTTGCTGGAGGCCTCATCACGGCAAGCTATACCAGCCCGGCTGAGAAATGACGTTGCCAAACTCAGGGCGCAGCTGTTGTTTGAGGCAGGCCAGATAAAACAGGCGCGCGCCTTATATGAGTCAATCTTAGCAGACAGTAATCGCGTTTTATGGGCTCAGTGGGGGAAAATAAAATGTTTATATATCGAGGGAAACTGGACGCATTGTCAGGATGATCTCAGCGCGCTTGAAGAGTCAGCATTGGCCCGGGACAAAGCCTTTGAGTGGCTGGCCAGTCTGAGCTTTGAAAAACAGGCGTACTCTCAGGCAGAGTACTATCTTGACCATATAAAGATATCGGCATTAAGCGTACCGGCCACCAGACTGAAATCGCTGACCTACCAACGTCAGGATCGCGTTATAGAAGGTATTGAGTTACTGGAGAAGAAAAGAGAGGCTAATCGTACTGCGCGAGAGACATTCAGTGACTTTACCATAGAGCTGGCTGAATTTTATCTGGCTATTGCAGAACACCAGACAGCAGCAAACCGAACAGAAAGTCTGAGCCAGGCAAGACGGCTTACGGGCATTGCCAGCCGGTACAGTAACGATGCGCAAAGTGCACAAAAGCAAACTGTGCTTACTGCATATTGTGCCATTTTAGATGAGGATATTAATCGGGCGCGTGCATTAATGCAGGAGCAGGAGGTCAGCTATTTTTCGCGAGCTGACGTTAGTGCATTGATTATCGCTGCAAAAGTGTATTTTGCCCTGCAGCAGCCGCAAAAAGCGCGGGAATTACTGGCGGTGGTGCATTCACGAACGCGAAATAATCTTAGCCTCGCACAACGAACACTGCATCAGGATAGCCTGCTGGTTGCCCAGCAACAGCTGGGTATAGCAGCAGAACAGGCGTTTGAGCTAAACGATAAAGGGACCGATGCCTTTTTACAAAAAGACTACCTCAAGGCTGCGTACTATTTTTATCAGGCCTACCGGTTGTTACCAGAGACTGCTGCTTTTGGCTTAAATTTATTACATTGTATGACTGAGGCTGACCTGTCGACTTACAGAACCGTTAGTCTCGCGCCATTGCTGGCATTATTGGAAAAGGCTTCCTTATCTGCTGCTAACCAGGCCCGCTTGAGCAAGCTGCGCAATGCTATTGAGAAGCGCAGTGCTCAGTCCTGACCGCTCCGGTTGCAGTAAGCACCATCAAACCGCCGGGTTCTTACCGTCGCATCAAAAGATATCGGCCAGGTTATTATTTTTGAAGCCGGGTAAGTAAACTGGATGTATCCCATCGATTCCCCCCTGACTTCTGAACATCGGCGTAATACTGATCAACCAGCGCAGTCAGCGCCAGCGTTGAGCCATTTTTTCGGGCTTCCTGCAGGGCAATATTGAGATCTTTGCGCATCCAGTCCACCGCAAAGCCAAACTCGTATTTACCTTCAATCATCGTTGCAGCCCGATTATCCATTTGCCAGGATTGCGCCGCACCTTTGCTTATAACATCAATAACCTGGCCACAGTCTAATCCAGCCTGTTCACCGAAATGCAACGCTTCAGCCAAACCCTGTACAATACCAGCGATACATATCTGGTTCATCATTTTTGCCAGTTGTCCGCTACCATTTTCGCCAATCAACTGCACGTGTCGTGCGTATACGTCCAATACCGGCAAAGCGCTGTCATACACGCTTTCCTGCCCACCTACCATGATTGTAAGCTGGGCGTTTTGTGCACCAGCCTGTCCACCGGATATGGGAGCATCTAAAAAGCCAATTTCCCGTGCTGCGCATTTTCTTGCCAGTAACCGTGCGATATCTGCTGAAGCAGTAGTATGATCAACTAAAATACTGCCGGCATGCATCGTGTTGATTGCCTTATCCGCTACCTCTTCAACATCTTTATCATTGCCCACACACATAATAACAAGATCAGCATCGCTGGCGGCTTCTTCAATCGTCGATGCCTGCTTGCCGGCAAACCGCGCGCACCAGTCTGCTGCCTTTGAGGTGGTGCGATTGAACACGGTTACCGGATACCCGGCGTCAGCTAAATGCCCCGCCATGGGAAAACCCATTACGCCTAAACCTAAAAAACTGACCTTTTTCATTGCTATACTCTGTGGTGATTATATGTAAGAACGTATGCTGCCATAAAAGTTGCTGGCGCATAAGCATCATTCATCATAGACGAGGTCTTTTTCCAGGGAGCTAAATGAAATGAGTCAGATTGTCGGTGTATTCAGCTGTCAGCAATATGATAAAGAAACCTTTCAGGCTGTAACCTCCAAATCCATTCAACTTCGTTTCTTTGAAGCTGCACTGAATGAACAGTCTGTGTCATTGTGCGATGAGCTAGATGCGGTTTGCGTGTTCGTCAATGATGATCTTAATGCCTCGGTGATCAGTGCGCTGGCCGACAAAGGGGTTAACCATATCGCGATGCGCTGTGCCGGTTACAATAACGTTGATACACAGGCAGCTAAATCTCACAATATTGCAGTAAGCCGTGTACCTGCCTACTCTCCCCATTCTGTCGCCGAACATGCCCTTACCCTGATGCTAACGTTGAATCGGCGTACGCACAGAGCTTACAATCGTGTTCGGGAAGGTAATTTTTCGTTGAACGGCCTTATGGGATTCACTTTGCATGGCAAGACTGTGGGTGTGGTAGGCACAGGCCATATTGGTAAAGCAATCACCCGGATTTTAGCCGGATTTGGCTGTAACGTGCAGTGCTACGACCCCTACCCTGATGAAGAGATCAAAGCGATAGCCCGATATGTGCCTTTGCCTCAGTTAGTCAGCAACAGTGATATTATTACGCTGCATTGCCCGCTAACCGACGAAACCCGGCATATGATAGATGCGCACACCATCAAGCAAATGAAAGACGGCGTGATGCTGATTAATACTTCGCGTGGCGCACTTATCGATACCGCAGCAATGATTCAGGGACTTAAATCAAGAAAAATAGGTTACCTCGGTATTGATGTCTACGAACAGGAATCATCGCTGTTCTTTGCTGATCGTTCTATGGAGATTATTGATGATGATGTGTTTGAGCGCTTGCTGACCTTTCCTAATGTGTTGATCACCGGTCATCAGGGCTTTTTTACCCGTGAAGCAATGCACGAAATTGCAACGACCACACTTAAGAACTTAAGTGATGTGGCCAATGATACACTGCCTGAGGCTAATAGGGTCGTCTAGCACTTTTCTAACATAAGATGAAAATATTTACCCAACCAGCAAAAGGGCTCAACATCGCAGTACTGGCGCTCCAGTGTTAACAGCTGAGCAAAGACTTCTTCAGTGTCAGGTTTATTGTGCATGTAATCGTGAAAGCAGCGGATTCCGGTTTTCGATAAAATTCGAAAACCATGCCGCTCAGTAAATTCAATAACTTCAGCCGGACGCAGAGAATTGGTGGGATTCAGCCGTACTTGTTTTTTCACTTTCATACCACGTGCTATGTAGTCAAAATTGCCGTACACCGCATTGGTAAATAATGCGGCATCCCGATTAAAAAAGCTGAGACTAAGTCTCCCGCCAGAGGGTATTTTTTCGGCCAATATTGAAAGTGCTTCGAACGGATCCGCCAGCCACTCAAGGACAGCATGACAAACCACCAGGTCATAATGATGGAGTGTGCTCAGCTCTTGCAGCCGACTGTGCTTAATATCGATACCGGATGTATCACTGAGAAACTCCCTGGCTAGAGCAAGAATTTCAGTTGATGCATCCGTTAATGTGACATTATGCCCCTGGTCTGCCAGCGCTTTTGTCATTATCCCGGTCCCACCACCAATTTCGATGACAGACTGAGGCGGGCCTGACAAATAAGGCGCTAATGCATCCAGTAACAACAAATGCCTGAGCTTACCCTTCGTGGTGCCGTAGATATTACGAACAAATTTATCCGCAATGCCATCAAAATATTGGTCAGTGGCTTTCATTGTCGATTCAGCTATGCCGGATTATCGATATCGATAAAGGTAGTATCGAGGCCGAATTTTTCGTGTAAAAAATCACCCAAAGCCTTTACCCCGTAACGTTCTGTTGCGTGATGGCCGCAGGCAAAATAATGAATTTGCTGCTCCCGGGCGCTATGAATTGTCGGCTCAGACACCTCGCCACTGATAAATGCATCAAAACCGGCTTCCGCCGCTTTATCAATAAAGCTCTGGCCGCCCCCGGTACACCAGGCAACAGTGGCGATTGGCTGATCAACATCACCTTCAACCAATGGCTTTTTACCCAATACATTTTCCAGTTGTGTGGCCAGGGTTTTCTGAGATATCGGTGTCGTCAGTCGCGCTTCAAATACAATACCCTGAGGGGAAATATCAGGATGAGGTTTGGCAGTTTCGAAATTCAGTAATTTGCCTAATTGCGCATTATTGCCCAACGTGGTGTGCACATCGATGGGCAGATGATAAGCAAAAAGATTAATATCATTTTCCAGTAATGCTTTAATACGCCGCTTTTTCATGCCGGTTATAGCCGCACCCTCACCCTTCCAGAAATAACCGTGATGAACAATAATGGCATCCGCATCGTGATCAATGGCGGCATCAATTAATCGTTGAGAGGCGGTGACGCCGGTGACAATTCGCTTAATGCGATCTTTACCTTCAATCTGCAAGCCATTGGGGCAATAGTCTTTTATATCTGCAGGCTTTAGCAAGCCATCAAGAACCCGCCCTAATTCCGTTCTGCTAATCATAGACATTCTCCTGTTCACGGTGAAAATAAGGGCCAGCAGTGTAACAAAGTCTCGCTGAGAATGCGGTGTTATTGACCGGCAATACCTGTAGCAACAAAGGGTATCAGGTGTTCTATCACGCCCACCACATCGACATCTTCATTGAAGTCTGACTGGGCTATCTGGGTGAGCGCGCTGGAGGAAGACATTGAAAATACAAAAGCCCCCATCGCAAAATGCAGGCGCCAGAATAAATCTTCATCCTGCACCTCGGGCAAACGCCGGTGAATTTCAAGCAATAGTTGTTTTACAGCAACACCGTAATGACCCATGATAAAGCGGCGTAAATGCCCCTGGGTTTCGTTATAGCCTTTGCCTAATAACAGCACAAACGTCGCAGTGCCGTTCGGCCTGATGGCATTCAACGACAGCATAGGCGGTACAAGTGCATTTAACAGTGTAACCACACCCGCGCGACCGGTCTGAAGCGGTAAGTCTGCCAACACGGTCTCGATGTGGGGCATTAAGACATCAAAATAGCGTTTAAAAACTGCCTGAATCAGATTTTTTTTGGTACCGTAATGGTAGTTCACTGAGGCCAGGTTAACATTGGCGCCACTGGTAATGGCGCGCATGGAGGTCTGATTAAAGCCCTGTTCGGCAAACAGGGCTTCAGCCACATCCAAAATTTGAATTTTGGTGGATTTGGTCATTGGTAGTAATTAATGAAACCAGGTACGAGTCTGACTCCATAACCGCATCAGTTGCTGTTGCGCCACACTGGCAAACGACATGCCCAGCTTCTCGGCCATATTCTTTTTGTGGGAATATTTAACACTATATATTTCTTTAGCCGGATAGGCTGAAAGAATATAGTCGTCAGAGGTCATAATGGTATCGATCAGGCCCAGCTCTTTAGCTTTCACACCGGGCCAGAACTCACCGGTAGCAACCTTTTCAATATCCATTTCTTCGCGCTGCTCTTTCACCCAGTCTTTAAATAACACATGAATTTGTTCGATTTCTTCACGAAACTTCTCCCGGCCTTCGTCGGTATTTTCACCAAACATCGTTAGTGTGCGTTTGTAAGCACCTGCCGTGTGTTGCTCAAACTCAATATCGTTCTTTTCCAATACTTTGTGAAAATTAGGCATTTGCGCAAGAACGCCGATAGAGCCGATATAGGCAAACCGTGACGCCAGGAGTTGATCAGCCACACAGGCCATCATGTAGCCGCCACTTGCCGCGACTTTATCTACTGACACTGTAAGCTTGATACCCTTATCTTTAATTCTGTGAAGTTGCGCCGCTGCCAATCCGTATCCATGGACCACACCCCCGCCACTTTCCAGCTTTACCAGTACTTCGTCTTGTTGCTCTGCAACGCAAAGTATAGCGGTGACCTCTTCGCGCAGTCGCTCAACTTCGTGGGCATCCATGGAACCTTTAAAGTCCACCACAAATAACCGCGAACGATCCTGTTTATGCTTATCCTGATCTTTAGCATCTTTCTTTTGCTGCTTGGCCAGTTTTTTCATACTCGCTTTATCCAGCAAGACTGACCGTGCATAGTTGGTGATATCTTTTAACTGCTCATTTAATGAAGCGATCTCCAGATGACCTTTACCGGGTTTTTGCCGGTTAGCCGCCCCTACAACAGAGGCAACAATAATGACGAACGCCGCGACAAAGGTGACGGCTTTTGCCAGGAACAGCCCATATTCGTACAGAAACTCCAAGTTTGACTCCTGCTACTGATTGTCAGATTAGTGTGTTTTAGAATTTTAGCCGGCGTAAGTGTACCAGCGTTCAATGGCCGTGACGACTGTCATGTGTTTAACCCACAAAAAAAGGCCAGCGAATGCTGGCCTTGATAACGTCATTTGTTTAGTTTGCGACAACATCTTCATTGGTTATCTGGATTACAGTGCCATCTGTAGCAATATACGTAGCTACCTCACGCTGCATTTCTTCTGTTGCAGCAGCACTGGCGTCTGGACTCAAACTTGAGGCGTGTGCGCCTTCTGTGAATCTGACCTGCCCGGATACCGGCTCGCCGGTACTGGTGCTGGACACCTGTTCAAGACCAATAATACGTGCCAACGGATTTTGTCCAGACAGCGGCAAACTGGTATTTACCGGAATTACCTGGTCAGGTTTGTTTTCTTCACTACCATCTCCCACAACTGTCATCATATGAACCGGCGTGTTTTCACCCAACGTTTGTGCATAATTGTTGGGATCTGCAGAGTCCAGTACCGTCTGAGCAGCAAAGGCAAACTGGCTTAGGGTTGATTGGACCCCGGCCGCCTGTTCTGGTGTCAGCGCACCTTCAAACTGAGCTACCGCTGCTGTCAATTCCTCACGCTCAACATCTGTTGTTCCGTATAACTGCTCAAGCAGCCCCCGGAATTCAGGTGAAGACTCGGTTAACAGGATGCCTTTAATTAACGGTCCAAACGAAGGAGATTCAATGAGAAATTGAGCCAGACCGCCTCCTGGTGACTCCAGAGACGCAACATTGATTGCATAAGCGCCATCAAGCGCAGCCAGCTCATCACCCATTGACTGATTAGCAATCGCCGCAAAATTACCACCGGTAATAGCACCCAGCGAAACGCCCATTACAGAGACATCACCAATATTAAGTTTAACATCCTGTGCCGACGTGTTATCGCTAAGGGCATTCATACCCAAACGCAAGCCAAGCAAATCTGCGATACTCTGACGAATATTGTCCCGGGCGGTTGGCAAGCTACCCAGATTCATATAATGAACCGGCGTAATACTGGTGGCATTGATGTCATCGTTGCCATCCATATCAACGTCAAATCCACGCGAGCCGTGCAGTGGTTGATCAATAGCCACCGTTGCAATACCAGCTAGGGATAATGTACCGGTAATAGCTAGCATATCTTCTTTTTTGCTGGTAATACCATGATAAAGCATCACCACTGGCCAGCCGCTCTCGGGCTGGCTGATGTCAAAGCCAAGTGCTCCGGCGGCAGCCGGATCTGGTACCGTGACCTGAACATCCAGGGTTTGCGCGCTGGTCGCAGCAGGCAACGGATTAAAGCGTGTGATATTACGGGCCGGGTCAAGCTTTTCACCGTTAACCCGTAAATCTGCCAGGCCAATTTGCTGACAAACAGTATGGTTTGGGCCAGGTTCAGCAGCCGCTTTAGTTTCATCTGATACGGCAGCCAGGACAATGCCACTGTCACAGGCCGCGTGCCAGAATTCATTTACCGGCGCCATGGGGTTTTCGGCGGTAGGCACGCCCAGATAGTATGGCAGCGTGATGTTACCCGCATAGTGCTTTGCAGCACAGAGTGCGCCTACTTCTTCAAGTAGATTGCCGGCAAGTGGCTGGGCGAAATCATTGAGTGGACCAAACGCATCTGCCAGTTGGCCGGACGCGGTGGCAAGCAGACCACTGCAGGTCTGCAGACTGTCGAAACTACCGGCATCCAGTGCTGCCATTATCCCCGCTCTTTGCGTCTCATTTAGGCTTTCTGCACCTTGCATTACCGCACCGCTAAGCACATCATCATTTAACAGCTGAAGTGCCTCCATGGCGTTGGGGGCGCCCTCAGCATCACCTACCTGTAAAGCAGGCAGCGATTGTCCGGCAGCGGGATCACCACCCGCCAACCTTTGCGCGTAAGTAGCTATGCCGACCTTTTTCAGTGTGTCCAGTGACTGTCCTACAGACTGGGTGGTGAATGCTGACACGTAAGTCAGTTCCTCGCGGGAGAAACCAGCATCTTCCAGCGGTGTGATGTAGGTATTGACCAATGTCTGCAATTGTAATTGAGACGGTGTAGCCAATGGTTTGGTGTCTATATCCTGTTTAACCAGATCCCATGTGGTAGAGCCCATTACCGCTTTACCACTGGTATCCTTTAACCCGGTGGTCATTATTAGCATATAACCCTGTGCCGATTTCAGAGGCCTTAACGGAACGACTGAAATGGTATCTGAATCTACCAGACTTAATGTATAGTCTGTACCGAAAGTCAGAGCATCACCCACTTTACATCCAGAAGACGGAATTTCAGCCGCTGCACAATCCGGGTCGCTTTGATCAAGTCCCAACGTCGCTTCGTGAATATAAATCCCTGCCGCCAGCGTACTTTCATCAATTGCGGCATCTCCGGGCGTCTGAACATTAATCACAAAGGGGTGCTGAGTCGACCAGCCATCCAGAGTATTTAATGCCGCGCTGGGATCACTAAAATCATTAGGATTAGCAACAGGTATATTTAGTGTGTAATCAAAAAAACCATCGTCGCCTGGTAGCATCAGCAAATCATTCGGTGTGTTCAGATTACCGTTAGCCGGATCAAAGACAATACGGGAAAAGGGTGTCTGATCGGGCGTTTCAGCCTCAATATCCTCGATGGTATCGCCTGAGCCTCCGCACCCCGCTAACCCCAATGCCATGGCAACACTGGAACTGATAAGTAGTTTTCTCATTGTTTCTCCCTATGACTCATTGTTTTTATTGTCCGCCTAACACCCTGATTTTATTAACGGTAATAGCAGTCAGTTAGTCCACGGTAAAGAAATCTAAACATGAATTTCAACATGTAAGACCAGTTTCTATTAAAGCAATCTTATTGACTTTGCACCAACTTTGCAAAACTTTGTTAACTTTTTATTTTCTTTATTTACAGTCTGTACCAAGTAGCATGGCTGCCGATTATAAAGACAATGACTTCCATCCTTTTCCATCCCGTATTATCCTTGCGCCACACAGTTTAATCAGGAGAGCTTATGCATGACTACCAGGCGCCAGACGGGCTTTTACGCGATAAAATAATACTTATTACCGGGGCCGGGGCCGGTATCGGCGCGCAGGCCGCCAGAACCTACGCCAGTTACGGCGCTACCTGTATCCTGTTAGGGCGCACTGTCAGCAAGCTCGAAGCGGTTTATGATGAGATAGTATCGGCGGGCGATACTGAGCCGGCAATTATCCCGCTGGATATTAAAGGGGCCACGGCTAAAAACTATGAAGATATGGCGCGTACCCTTGAGGAGCAGTTCGGCCGTCTGGATGGGGTTTTACACAATGCATCTATACTGGGCCATCTCAGCACATTTGAAGATATTCCGGAGCAGGAATGGCAGGATGTTATTCAAACCAATCTGAATGGTACCGCGCTGATGACGCAAAAGCTATTACCGGTATTGCGCCTCTCTGACGCAGCCTCGGTGGTGTTTACAACCTCAAGTGTGGGTCGACAAGGACGTGCTTTTTGGGGAACCTATGCGGTATCAAAGTTTGCCACAGAAGGTATGATGCAAGTTCTGGCGTGCGAATATGAAAATCGTAATGTGCGCTTTAATTGTATTAATCCGGGTGGGACCCGCACCAGCATGCGTGCCAGCGCTTTCCCGGCAGAAGATCCACAAACGCTTAAAACACCTGCCGATATTATGCCGCTGTATTTGTACCTCATGGGAAAAGACAGCCAAACGGTTAATGGTAAGTCACTGGATTGTCAGCCTAAATAACCATGGCATGATAGATACAAAAAAGGCTACCTGTAGGTAGCCTTTTTTTCTGAATTGTTCTCACAATCTATTTATTTTCAATCTTGGCCCAGGTATCCCGCAAACCAACCGTTTGATTGAATACGCGCTGCTCATCACTTGAATCTTTGTCACAGCAAAAATAGCCAGTACGTTCAAACTGCCAGTTTCCATCTTCCACACTTGCTGTGGCAAGGCTTCTTTCAACATAACCCTGTTTAGTAACAAGAGAATCGTTATTAATAGCGTCAACAAAGTTTTCTTCAGCAGCCGGATTAGGTACTTCAAATAACCTGTCATACAAACGAAATTGTGCAGGGATGGCCGTTTTGGCATCGACCCAATGAATGACGCCTTTCACTTTTCTGCCATCGGCGGGATCTTTACCGAGCGTGTCTGCATCATAAGTACAGTAAATAGCCGTAACATTCCCGGCATCATCTTTTTCGACACGTTCTGCTTTTATTACATAAGCATTACGTAAACGAACCTCTTTACCCAGCACCAGTCGCTTGAATTTTTTGTTCGCTTCTTCCCTGAAATCTTCAGCTTCTATCCATACTTCTCGGCTGAAAGTGATTTCGCGTTTACCCATGGACTCATCATTGGGATGATTCGGTGCCTGCAAAGTTTCAGTATGGTCATCAGAAACATTTTCTATGATAATTTTTACGGGTTCGAGTACCGCCATCGCCCTTGGTGCGTTTGCATTCAGATCGTCGCGGATACAGGCTTCCAACATGCCCATTTCAACCAGGTTGTCCATTTTGGTCACACCGATGCGCTTACAAAATTCTTTGACCGCACCCGGGGTATAACCACGCCGACGCAATCCGGCGATTGTTGGCATGCGTGGATCATCCCAGCCACTTACATGGCCTTCATCAACTAATTGAATTAACCGACGTTTGCTCAGCACAGTGTATTCAAGATTAAGTCTTGAAAATTCATATTGCCGCGGGCGGGCATCGATGGTGATATTGTCGATGACCCAATCGTACAGACGTCGATTATCCTGAAACTCAAGTGTACACAGAGAATGTGTTATGCCCTCGATCGCGTCAGAGATACAGTGGGTAAAATCGTACATCGGGTAGATGCACCATTTGTCTTTCGTTTGGTGGTGATGGGCAAACTTCACCCGGTAAATGACGGGATCACGCATACACATGAACGGCGAGGACATATCTATCTTAGCCCGCAAACTGCATTGCCCTTCCTGATATTCACCCTTGGCCATTTTCGCAAACGCCTGCAGATTTGTTTCAACATCGGTGTCACGATAAGGGCTATTCGTACCGGGCTCAGTGAGCGTACCGCGTAACTCCCGCATTTCGTCATGCGTGGAAAAGTCGACATAGGCAAGCCCTTTTTCAATCAGCTCAATGGCAAATCCATGCAAGCGGTCAAAATAGTTTGATGAATAACGCGCCTCACCAGACCATTCAAACCCTAACCAGTGAACGTCCTGCTTGATACTATTTACAAAAGAAATGTCTTCTTTGGCTGGGTTGGTATCATCAAACCGCAGATTACAGGTACCCTGATAATCTTCAGCAATGCCAAAATTCAGACAAATAGACTTGGCATGACCAATATGTAGATAGCCATTGGGTTCGGGTGGAAAACGCGTTTTCACCTGCTGGTGCAACCCAGACGCCAAATCTTTATCGATAATTTGCCGGATAAAATTGGTCGGACGATTTTCAGTCTCCGCCATTCGCGAATTCCCCTTTTGCTACATTATTAAAAATAAACACGTTGAGTATATCATCACCCTCATACAGGTGATATTTTTTCATTACTGCATGGCATTAACTGCTTAAAATAACGTCGATTGCGCTGAACTTTAAGATGCTGTGGGCAGCAAGGTCCATAGCGAAGACAGATTTTGTGGTATCTTAGCACCAACATGGTGTGAACAAGTCCAGCCAAAAACAGTAATTATGAAAGAAAAAGCAACCTCATTTGATATTGCGCACCGTGCTGGTGTTTCTCAGTCAACGGTGTCCAGGGCGTTAAATAATAGCCCGTTGGTCAGCCAGGAAACCCGCGATAAAATCGTCGAAATTGCGCGGGAACTCAACTACCAGGTGGATAAAAACGCCAGTAATCTGCGTAAACAGAAAAGCAATACGCTGGCACTCTTACTTTTCGAGGACCCGACCACCGATGATTCGCTGATTAACCCATTTTTTCTATCGATGTTAGGCAGTATTACACGTGCCAGCGCCAGCCAGGGCTACGATTTACTGGTCTCTTTTCAAAACATGAAAAGTGACTGGCATGCCGAATACGAAGATTCCAATAAAGCTGATGGCATCATCTTACTTGGCTACGGTGATTACAGCTCTTATCGTTACAAACTTGATCAGCTGGAGGAACAGGGCACGCACTTTGTTCGCTGGGGCGCTCAGGATAATGAGCACCCGGGCGTAAATATCGGCTGCGACAACTATCAGGGCGGATTTGATATTACTACCCATCTTATCAACCTCGGTTACAAAACATTTGCATTTATCGGCGACAACAGTGTCGATGCGCCTGAATTTAGTGCCCGCTATCAAGGCTTTATCAATGCATTGAGTAATAATGGTTTGGCCGACAATCTACAGCAGTTTGCGGCCCATTCAACTGAAGCATCCGGGTATGCGGCAACACAACAGATGCTAAACGTGTCGCCGCTGCCCAGAGCCGTAGTGTGTGCATCAGATTTAATTGCAGTGGGCGCTTATGATGCGCTACGTGAAGCTGGTTTGCGGGTGCCTGAAGATATTGCCCTGGTCGGTTATGACAATATTCCAATATCGGCCTATACCACACCTGCATTAACTACCGTTAAGCAAAACACTACGCTGGCCGGAGAGTTACTCGTCAATACATTAATAAAAGCAATTAATAAAGAGCCGGTAAGTGATTATCTTATGCCGGCAGAGCTTATTGTGCGCCGCTCTTGCGGCGCACCTGGCCAATAGGCATTTTACTGGCGCTCTAACTGCGCTGTCGCCTTTTGTAACAATGCGTTGTTGCTAATCGGGCCATCTAATAGCCATACGCGCACGCCATTTGGCGGGACCGACGTTTGCAGTGACTGATTCTCATTCAGGCGCATTGTTTCACCCGTGATCTGTTCCTGCCACGAACCAGCCTGAACAAAGCGGTCAATATCAAACGATGCGGCTTTATCGCCCTTGTTTAACAAGACAAGGGCGGTTTGCCGGGCATCTTCGTCCTGAACTACCCTGTAAAACGCCGCTGTCGTGTCCGTAAAGTTCAGATTTATCTGTAACCCACGCTGTAATGCCGGGGTTTGCTGACGAATATGAGCGATAGTTTTAAGATGGCCATAAATCTCAGAGCTCTCTGCGCTATCAATCCTTTCCTGCCCCAAATAATTGCGATTTCCGGCATGTTCGGCAGTGCCTCGCATGAAGCCAATTTCTGAGCCCTGGTAAACCACCGGAATACCACGGGCAGTAAATAGCCAGTTGTGAGCATTTATAAAGCCTTCATCACTGGCCTGCATGCGTGGCATATCATGATTATCATAAAAGGTGGTCAGCTCATAAGGATTATTATAAGGACCATGGGTTAAATGTAAGACCGGCTCAAGCTCTGTGTACGCTGCATCGTCTTTTCCAAAAACCTGGTTCATGGCTTTTTGCATCGGAAAATCCAGCACGCTTACCCCACCGTTTTTCGGTAAGGTGTGCTGAGCGATAGCATTGGCATCGTACTCGAAGCTTTCTCCGAACATAAAAAAGTCCGGATGCTCAGCACGAATACGGTCAGACATGGTCCGCCAGAAATCGTGAGACACATGACGGATGGTATCAATTCGAAATGCATCCGCGCCCTGCTCTATCCAGTATAAGTAAGCATTGATGAGGTATTTCTGAACATCTGGATTATGTTCATCCAGATTGGATAGCTTTACTAAGTCCGGATAGGGGTGAAAAAATGCATGTAGCGGATTGTTGGGGTCAAGCTCGGTTGGATGCAGATTCTGGTGATCAGCAACAAGCTTTCCTTCAGCGTCATAAAGCTCGCCATAACCAGGTTGATCCTCAGGCATCGAGAAACTCGGCGAGCCGTGATTGGCGACAATATCAAAAACTGATTTGAGCCCGTATTGTTCACGCATCGCCTGTGTGTAGTCAGCATAAGACAGTGAATCACTAACCAGATGTTCGTCTGCTTTATAAAAGTTAGTCGCCCAGTAACCGTGGTAACCTGTTTTCCCACCGTCTTTAAACTGTTCGCCAAATGCAACCGGTTCATCGCCGGTAAAGGCCTGATCGGGATTATCCAGAATGGGCGTCAGCCACACGGCGGTAAAACCAAGATCTTTTATGTAATCACCATTGTTAAGCACGCCCTGCAGATCGCCGCCCATGTAACCCACATTGGCGGTTTTACCTTGTGGTCCTTCCAATTCAAGATTCCAGGTTGGGTGGTCTCCTCCCTGCTCTTCTTGATTATTCGTCGGGTCGCCATCTACAAAACGATCAGTAACCACAAAATAAATGGCTTCTTTGGCAAACGGATTGTCAGTTCCCCGAATAGTGGGAGTTGCAGGCTCTGACGATGAACTTTTGGATACTGACGATGAGGTTTGAGCGCATCCAGTAAGGGCCAGCGCAACACTGGCGGCAATTATCTGACGATAAAACAGTTTCAATTTAGACTCTCCTTTAAGGCTGCGTGACCGCAGGTTGGTCCGGCTCTTTAACAAAAAAGACGGCCGCTGCTCCTGCCATCATCGACACGCCAGCTACCACAATGATGTACTTGGCTTCATTTGCAAATACGGCCGATAAAATATAGCCAGAGAAAAGACCTGCTACTATTTGAGGTATAGCCACGGTAAAGTTAAATATACCCATGTATACACCGGTTTTTTGCGGTGGTAATGCACCTGCGAGCATGGCATAAGGCATGGCAAGAATAGCTGCCCAGGCGATCCCGATACCAACCATCGGTAACAACAGCTTGACCGCCCCCAGTGGTACGGTTACTTCCGTTACTAACAGATTGACATTGGTGGGTGTCATATCCTGAAATATCAAAAAGCTGACATACCCTAAGCCGCCGAGGAACAATGAGAGGCTATACACAAACTTTCGCCCGAAGCGATCGGCTAGCCGTGCCAGGAAGATAGAAAATATCGCAGCAAAAACAGAGTATGCCGCAAACAAGATGCCTACCCAGTCACCTGCAGCCCCTTTAGCCTGCACAATCTGCTGAGGAATAACTGAAAGCGTTGACAGATAATCTGGGTTAAACCATTTTTTATCTACATTCCAGATATGCTGAGTAATAGCCGGCGTTGTGTAGACCCACATGATATACAGTGAGAACCACGAAAAAAACTGTACTACGGCTAACTGTTTCATGGTAGTTGGCATGCTCTTTACCAATGTAAAAAAGGCGCGTAGACGCTTGCCAAGCCCCTGCTTAGGCTGAATTTGTTCAGGCTCATCGGTGATTTCTTTATAGTGGTTGTACTCTTTTGGTGCATACTCTTTAGTACGAATGACCGTCCAGATAACACTACCAAGCAACACCGTGGCACCAATATAAAATGCCCACATGACTGAAGGCGCAACTTCCCCGAACTGCGCTGTATTTTCCAGGCCTATCACATTCGTTAACAGAAACGGCAAAAGTGAGCCAATCACTGCGCCGATATTGATAAGTAAAGATTGTACTGAATAACCGATATTGCGCTGACGAGGCGGCACCATATCGGACACCAGTGAACGAAATGGTTGGAAACAGATATTAAAGGACGCATCCATCAGGGCCAGCATGAGAGCGCCAAAAATCATAGGTGTCATCAGCGCTACAAAAAGTGGTGCGTTGGGCATTAAAAACATACCAATAGCTGCAGCTATTGCACCGGCAAGAATGTAAGGGCGACGTCTGCCGAGCCGGTTCCATGTTCGATCAGAAGCTGCCCCCACAATGGGTTGAATGATTAAGCCCATAATCGGCGCTACCAGCCAGAAAAGCGACAAAGAATGAAGATCGGCACCAAGATCAGACAGAATGCGGGACACATTGGCATTTTGCAGGGCAAAACCAAACTGCACGCCCAGAAAGCCAAAGCTGACATTCCAAATCTGCCAGAAATTCAGGCCGGGTTGTTTTGATTTCATAGATACCACTACTTATGGTTATTTTAGTAAGTTTATCGTAACAGCCAGACTGAGACACGCCGCACCGATGACTTACCGGATTAGCCGCCGCTATAGTGACCGTTCCACTAGTTTCTCCCGGCTTTCAATCCATCCGGCTACTCGACACGTTATCTGGTTAGCTCCCAGATTTAGCGAAAACTGATTGTGTGCTGCACACTGCAATAAAACGTGAAAATACTTTACGGTCAGTGCTTTCAGATTAACTTGTCTGATTGTAAAACCGGTGTAGCCACAGCGACATGAACAGGTTAACAGGATGTTACCCTCACTAACGGATATATACCAAGACTTTGCATACGTATTCACGACAAATACCCATAGCCGCCGATGTGCATAATCAAAGGCTCTGCGTGTACCAGAACTTTGCCTAATGGTTACGCGTAACCGGGGTAGTATCAAAATGTAGTAAAAAATCGTATGGATGGCGCTTTACTTTGCAAGCAGACAGCACAACGCTCTGGCGGTCCATTGTCACCAACTGACGATGACAAACTTTGTATCATCAGGGAGTAAGTGAATGTTAGCTAAGGAATGCGGAGATTGAATAAGCCAGCGTAGGCGAATATGACAAATCGTTCTTATAACTGCTTTGGCAAACAGTTAAAAGAACGATTTTCTTATGAAGAGTAAGCGAGTTTACGCAGCGCGCTGTTCTTCGTGTATCCGGGTAAGAATTGAGGGCTGATGACGAAAAATTGCTCCGAAATTTGGCACTTCTTCCAGCTCATTCATAATCTTACGCTGAAAGCGTTGCAACGAAGGAGATATTTGCTGCATAAATTCCATGGGCGATAACTGAAATGCAGCACGCTTACCATGATAATCAATTTCACTGCCAAGCTGCTCAAAATTAATACCAAGCATACGCAGGCTTCGGGCAAGACGCGGTTCCATCATTACATATACGTTTTCGATGTCACGCAAGATACAAATGCTGGCAGCGAAAAAATACAACGCTAATGATAAGTAAGGAAAGTTACGCCCAGGGGCATTGGATTTAAAACCACCGTTTAACGACTTCCCGGTAACCGGAGAAACGTTGCTATCAGAATGACGACGACGGAATTGTTTGGGTATAGCCAGTCGGGAGATTTCACATACCTGAAAACGCGGATACCTTTTAGGGCTGTGCTCATCCATACGAATTGCTTCAGGACAGTTTTGTTCCACCGGCAACAGTTGGCCAGGATGCTGCGGCATCACCAATCGAATCGTTCCCGCGCAATCACCTGTGGCTTTATGTTTTATATAACAGCTCAATGCAAATTCATCAAACTCATCCACTTCCATTTTTGACTCGCGGGGGGGCTCAAATCCCATCTCCTCGCAATAAACCTGATGACGTGTCTGAAAGCAGGTTCGTTGTTCGCTTTCGTCATTAGCAACCACGAGGGTAAAGTGTTCAAAGAAATGATCAGCAGCTGCGTCGATAATTTTATTCATTTTGCGACGCACAACAGGGCGAATCATATGCTTGATTCCTGGTACTTTGTGTACTCTTTTAAAAGCATTTAGCAAGCGACGTTTCACTTTGGCTCCCGTTACTCTTTTGAATGTTGCAAATACTTCATTAATATCATCCTTGTCCCATGTACTACCATATCACTATCATTCCGTTTAACTGATAACATTGCACCAGTACACCAACAAAGTAAACCGACTATTGCAGTTCTCTCTTAATTTACCGGGCTGATTTACAATGGGAAATTACATAAATGAAGCTGAATATTATTCTGTGAATATACCATTACAACAACTGTGCCAGACTGGCGCTAGAATAGTGTTTGTGAAAATTTGATGTAGTTGGTGTGAACTTATTTCATACCTAGCAATTAAACTCGAGGGATACTGTTCTACATTGTGCCAATGACATAATTTTAATTTAACAGTATATAAATCAGTAATTTGTTTTAATCTTTTTAGGTATTAATTCTCATCCTAAATACTAAAAAAGGATGATAGGGATAATTCAGATTTACGCTACCCACCTATGTCGGAAATAGACTAAAGTTTAATTAAAATTAGTATGGTTGACATTGGGACACAGGTCTTTGTGTTAGTCATAAATTAAAGATAAAGGAATTGTAGCATCTAAGCTGTTGCAAATAAGCATCACCGAAAAAGCTAAAATGACCTGGCAGTACTGAAAAAACTTTTAACAGGGTAATTTTCTATTTTTATATCAGTAATATAGATGAATGTGTAGCAAAAAAGTTACACCTATGCATTGTGTCGCTATGCCACTAACGCTGAACCCGGGTTGTACGATTGTTAACGTCCCGACTACCGCGGATAAGCGTGTCTGAGTGCGAATACGGAGATTTTGCCAGCCTGTCGTACAGTAAGACGTTGACCGTGGCGGCCAGATTCATACATCCGTTTGTAGGCACATAAACAATATCATCGCACCAGTCAATCTCTGACTGGTTAACCGAACCGTCTTCCGGACCGAAAATGTAAAAAGCGTTTTCAGGATGGGCGAAGGCTGGCAGTGGAGTTGCACCTTCCACTAGCTCCACTGCGACCGTTGCAGCGCCTTTTGGAACAGCCGATTTAATGGTATCAACACCAATGGTAGGAATTTTTTTATGCATTTGCCGGGTGTCAGCATTAAAATCCTTTGCGTAGCCATATCGCTGGCCCGTATAAAACACACTGGAAGCGCCATAGCACCCTGCAGCTCTGAGTACCGATGCTACATTGGTAGCAGACTTAGGATTAATAAGACCCAAACTGACTAAACCCCAGGGAGAAAATTCTGTGCTCGCGCTCATTTTTTTATCATTGACCAGAATACGGGCGGCAAAGTATGCCAAAGTTACCGTACAATGTCATTAACGGCTGACTGTAAGGCTTTCGTCAAGGTCTTTGCCTTCAGTTAACTCCCTCACCAATTCCCAAAGTCTGCCATCCTGGATCAGCACAGTAGCAGCCTCAATATCCGGCGCAAAATAACGATCTTTATCGTAAAAAGACACTTTTTCTCTTAACAGAGCATGCACTGCTTCAAGCGGTTCACTGGTACGCAAAGGACGTCTGAAATCGATCCCCTGCGCCGCCGCTAACCACTCTATGGCTAAAATAACTGCTACGTTATCAAATATATCTTTGAGTCTGCGACCGGCAAATGCTGACATAGACACATGATCTTCCTGGTTTGCTGAAGTAGGAAGAGAGTCAATTGACGCTGGATGCGCCAATGATTTATTTTCGCTGGCAAGAGCCGCACAGGTGACCTGTGCAATCATAAATCCCGAGTTAATCCCGCCATTATCAACCAAAAATGCGGGGAGACCACTTAGGCTACTATCAATAAGCAGCGCCATACGACGCTCGGATAGCGCGCCAATTTCAGTCAGCGCAATAGCAAGATTGTCAGCCGCCATAGCGACTGTTTCGGCGTGAAAATTGCCACCTGAGAGAATTTCTTGGTCATCGCTAAACACCAATGGATTATCCGATACACCGTTAGCTTCAGTAATAAATATTTCACAGGCGTTTCGAATTTGGTGCAGTACGGCGCCCATAACCTGAGGTTGACATCGTAACGAGTAGGGATCCTGAACTTTTTTACACCCATGGTGGGCATTACCAATTGACGAAGTGTCTAAAAGTTGCCTGAATAATGTAGCAGTATCCGTTTGACTGCGATGACCTCGTATAATATGGATCCGCGCATCAAACGGCACTCTGGATCCCTGCGCAGCATCTACCGCCAAAGCGCCTATTCCTACAGCACTGAAATACGCATTCTCAGTTTTAAACAAACCTTCCAGTGCGAATGCGGTTGATGCCTGGGTGCCATTCAACAAAGCAAGGCCTTCCTTCGGCGCCAAAACAAGCGGGGTAAGACCTGCCCGTTCCAGCCCCTCTCGCGCCGGACATCGTCGGTTTCCCATGATAACTTCCCCTTCTCCGAGCAAAACTACGCTCATGTGCGCCAGAGGAGCTAAATCACCCGAAGCCCCTACCGATCCCTTTTGCGGAATCGCCGGCCAGATCTGGTTATTGAATAAGGTTATCAAAGCATCAATCACGTCCAGCCGGACACCGGAAAATCCCCGGGCCAGAGAATTGATTTTCAGCAACATCATCAATCTGACTGTGCTGATTTGCATCAAGTCCCCGGTCCCAGCGGCATGAGATAAGACGATACTACGCTGCAACAGCTCTAACTCCTGCTCAGCGATTCGGGTGTTTGCTAACAGCCCGAATCCTGTATTGATGCCATACACTATACTTCCGCTGGCCAGTATATTTTTTACGGCCTGATGTGAGGCGTGAATCCCGGCGTACGCACTTTTATCCAATGATAGATTAAAATGTTCTTTAACAGACCGACGACAGTCAGCCAGCGCAAGCTGACCTGGCACAAGAAGAAAGTTTTTACTCGTCATAGCAACCTCCGTTCATTGGCAGATTTAGATGATACTCAAGTGCGCAAGCTATTTCACTTTCGTGGCCTGCGTCTGCATCTGGCATAACGCCGGCGGCGGGATCATTGTGTAGCACCCGTACAATTTGGGCTTCCGCTGTCCCGTTACAGACAATCACCATACTGGCATACTACCGAAAGCACCATTTGAATTAACAACTTTCAGATATTGCTGAGCGTGCTCCCGTTTGCGACCACGGGTCCGGGACTGCGCAGCTTGGCGCCAGAATTAGGTTGTGAACGCGTTAATGCCTTGCACGCAATTGTAAATAGAGTGTTGCCATTTATATTATGTTTGGTTAAATTGTAAGCGCAATCATTTGTGGTGCCGTTGAATGAGATGGGCCTTATTCATCACACCAAAATGTAAGCGCTATCATAAACGAGGGATACACATGAAACTAACTAAGGCAACATTGATTTTAGCTACGGCCCTGGCCTGGCAACCGGCTCAAGCTGCATTCTTAACCAATGGCAATTTCGAAACTTGTGATTTAAGTGGCTGGCAGACTGACACCGACGGTGGTCCGGCTAACAGTGATGATTTTGCTATCGCTGAAAGTGATAATGGGTGTAGTGCCGTTATTTATGCTGACCGCAGCGATGCATTTGTAAACACACTTTATCAACCGATTGACTTTACCACCGATGAAAATGCGCAACTGGTTCTTCAATATGATTTTTCTGTAGCCAGTGCAGTGGATGATCAGCCGCCATTAACTGCTGACTACTTTACTATTGGCTTCGGTGATGGCTCTGGTTTACTTTATAACGCTGGCGGAGAACTGGGTAGCCTGTTCGGGCAGCCAGACATAAACGGTTTGATGAATTACACGGGTGATATCCTGCTTGATGGTAGTTTCAATAATCAGCAAGGGTGGACGCTGGAAATACAGCTGTTCAGTAACTTTGATTTTGAACAGGCTAGTATGACCATTAACAGCTTCTCTATTCAGGCTACAGACAATCAAATCAATGTTCCAGCGCCTGCTACATTACCCCTGATATTGTGTGCATTTGGGCTGATTGGCAGACGCGCGCTACAGACACCGGCACAGGAAGCATCATCATGAAACATCATTTAATTCGCCTTGCCGTGGTTGCCGGGCTGACTCAATTACCTGTGAATACAGCCATGGCGCAATGGCAACCGGCTCAGGAAAATCTTGAGGTAAAACAGCATAGAGCGGCCTTTGATCGCATAAATCGTCAGTTCAGTGTGCTGGTCAAAATTACCAATACCAGTGATGACACCTTGTCGATGCCTTTACGCCTGCATGTGAATAACAGTACGCATGAGGTTACCAACGCGCAACTTGATGGTGATATCTCGTATGTTCCGGTTGATGTGACGTCATTGAAACCAGGCGAAACCGTCACCGTACCTGTTTATCTGGCGTTTGCGCGCAAGCGTCTGGTGCTCGATGTAGCCCTAATGCAGGAAAGTGGTCCGGGCAACAACTGGCAACTAATCTGGCAGGATGAGTTTGACGGCAATACTATTGATACCAATAAATGGAATTTTGAAGAAAATTGCTGGGGTGGCGGGAACAACGAACAACAGTGTTACACCGATCGCTCTGAAAATGCGTTTTTGGAGGATGGTAAACTTGTTATAAAAGCTCAACGCGAAGACTTTACCGGCCCGGATAATCCCGAGGGTAATCCGGACAGCCTTGCTACCCTGCCTTATACTTCTGCCAGACTGCGCACGCTTAATCAGGGAGACTGGACCTATGGTCGCTTTGAAATTCGCGCTAAATTACCCTACGGTCAGGGAACCTGGCCTGCTATCTGGATGTTGCCCAGCGATTATAAATACGGTACGTGGGCCGCGTCAGGTGAAATAGATATTATGGAAGCGGTCAACCTCAAAACGCCTTCTGATGATCCCGCTGCAGCAGGAATGCCCGAAGATCGTGTCTATGGCACCCTGCACTTTGGCCGAACCTGGCCGGGCAATGTCTATGTAGAGGCAGAACACCGCTTGCCCAATAACATTAATCCAGCAGATGGTTTTCACACTTATGCAATTGAATGGGAGCAGGGAGAAATTCGCTGGTATGTTGACGGCTATCATTTTGCGACCCAAACACAGGATGGCTGGTATACCCAGTATCAGGATGAAAGTGGACAATGGCAAACCGGCGTGAGCGATGCGCCTTTTAACGAGCGTTTCCATCTATTGCTAAATCTGGCTGTAGGCGGTAACTGGGCAGCCAATACTAACGAAACAGGTATCGATGAATCCGTCTTTCCACAAACCATGGAAGTTGATTTTGTGCGGGTGTATGAATGCTCGATAAACCCTGCCACGGGTCAGGGATGTGCCACTATCGGCGATAATCCGCATCTGCCCGAGGGTATTGAACCACCTCCCCTGCCCGGCGAATCCTCATTGGTCGGTGAAGGTCCGGTATTTATGCTTTTTGATGATGCTTTTAGCGAAAAACTTTCTATACAAAGCTACAACCCTGACGGAACGGTCACCAGCTATGTAGAGTCGGCCGAAGATCGTGGTGAGGTCTTTACCATGGAGCAACTGGGAAATGTAGGTAATGTCTTTTTCAACGCAGATGCGCCCATTAACTTGCAGCATTTTGAACAACTTGGAAAACTGAAATTTGATATTCGTACACTGAATCGGGCCCCTGGCGCTGAGTTATTGGTTAAAATCGATAGTGGCTGGCCAGCAGTTGGAGATACGCAAGTTTCACTCACGGATGATGGCCAGTGGCAGTCTGTAAGTATTGATATTTCCGATATTGTTGAAGCCGGCAATCGGTTTGCACCGGGTAATACCACGGACTTGGCGCAGGTACTTAATCCTTTTGTATTAGAAGCAAATGGTCCAATGACGGTACAGGTAGACAACGTTCGTTACGAGTATGATTTAGCGGGAAAATCTGAGGTAATTGTGTTCGATGACAGCGACAATCCTCCCTTCGCGGCAGGTAAATATGTCGCCAGTGGCAGTGTCGATGTTGAACAGGTAGTCAGCGCAGATGGCGGTTATGGCGACGTAAAACAGTTTTCCTTTAACACCAACGAATCTGTGGTTTACTTTCAAACACCGGTAAATGGTGAAGGCCAAACTCAGAAAATTGACTTCACGGGTTTTGACACATTGTCTTTTGATCTGAAAGTTGTCGACGATCCGCGAACCAATCAGGACTTTTTCATTAAAATGGACTGTGGTCATCCCTGCTCCTCCGGCGACTTTGCCATTGAAACGCCGGATACAGGCATTTGGACACACTATGATATTCCAGTTTCCGAACTGATCGATAATCCCGGTTCTACACTGGATCTGTCACGTGTGGATACGCCTTTGGTTATATTCCCAGCGTGGGGTAACCAGCAGGGTGTGGTCATGCAAATTGACAACATTGTCCTTACAGGCGACGGCGAAACATCACCGACCCCGGATGTTGTCACAATCACTGACACGTTTAGTGTGTTTGACGAAGCGCTGGCAACAGGATGGTCATTGTGGGATTGCTGTGCAAATGCAAACCTTAGTGTCGTTAACGATAACGAACGTGGAAATGTTGCTCAGCTTGATTACTTCGGACCGGCACCTACGGTTTCCGGATTCAGAGCCAATAAGCCACACGATGCAACAGCCGTTCAGGGCGGTGTGCTAACATTTTCAATGAAGATGGTGTCAGCGCCGGATGACGCTTCAGCAAGTCTATTGCTAAAAGTAGAAGGCGGCGACGGTACATTTGCCGAATTACCGATATCAATGAACCTGGAAGGTGCGGTGCCGCAGGTGGGTCTATGGCAGCAATACAGTTTCTCACTGGCAGATCTTGCGAGTCAGGGGTTGTCTTTGGATAAACTTAACCTGATCATGATGTTTCCGGAATGGAATAAAGCCACTGGCGCTGTGTTACAAATAGATGACTTGACGATAATGCCCTGATCACAACAATCGATAAACAATGACGCCCGGCCTAATAGCTGGGCGCTTTTGTCTGTGCTGGAAAAAGTCAGTTCGGCAGTGGCATTTCATTATTTTTAGGCAAGCATCAACCCAGATCCCTAGACGCAGATGCTTACTCCTTGGCTTCGGACCAATTTTATTGAAGGTCCAAAAACTATCCTTAACCAGGTGAGCTATTCGTGTGCAAAAAACCGATAAACCCATTGGTATACAATAGGAAATAAAAAAACCGCAGGCTTGCGCACTGCGGTTTTTTTAACTCAAAGGTAATTAGAAAGAGTAATTAAACCCTAACAAATAGTTTGCGCCGTATGTCTGGCGAAGCGTTACCTGCCGGGAATCTGTACCTGCTGTTTGCAAGTCTTCTTCATCAGTAAGGTTTTGTGCTTGTAAGGTGACACGCAGCCCTTCCAGTGAACGAATGCCCGATTCGCTAAAGTCATAACCAATCTGTGCATCAATAAAGGTACCACCCTGGTTAGTAGAGTCAGACAGCGCAAGACTCAGGCCTCGCGTTTCGGTCAGGTAGCTTGACCGCTTTGTTCCAGCCACGCGGAACTCAAATCCGGCATTTTCGTAATAAAGTGTCAGACTGTAATTCTCATCAGACAGACCTGGAATACGGGTTTCAGTGGTTCCTGGTGCAGGATCCGCTTTGCCATCAAGGAACGTTGCACTGGCAAACATACCGAAGCCTTCGAGAGATTCGTGAATCAGATCAGCCGGTAAGCTTCCCTGGATCTCGTATCCTCTGACAAATCCTTCGTAACCATCTTCCGGACGTGAACGCTGACCAACAAATAGTTGAGGCGCCTCACCGGTAGAGCTTTGGTGCACACTTGGAATGTAAAACTCGCTGAAGTCAGCTTCAACTGCGTTGCTTCTATGCCAGTTTTTCAGATCCTTGAAGAACCATGAGACCGCTACGTACCCGGCGTCAGCAAAATAGTTCTCATAAGCCAAATCAATCTGGTTGGCTTCATACGGCTTCAGCTCAGGGTTACCAGCACTGCCGCTCCAGGGGGAGTTATCGATATCTGTACTATTGATTCGCGCATCCTGGAAGGCAAACGACACCTGATTATTTGGACGCATATCGTCCATACGAGGACGAGTCAGTACCTTAGCCAGACCTAGACGCACAAACTGATTTTCAGCAAACTCAGCGCTTAGGTTCAAAGTAGGCAGCACATCAGTGTAATCGGCGCCACCTGAAACCGGCAGGGACTCGACAAACCCAAGCTCGTTTTTAGTTGCAGCAAAACCTGTGGACTCCTGGTCTGCCTGAACGACCTGAATACCTACGTTACCGCGAATATAAACATTGTCGATTTCCGTATCGATATCCAGCTTAGTATAAAAGGTGGTCAGTTTTTCTTCTACCGTATAGGTATCGCCCAGACGGCCCGTTTCGATTTGCTGCGCGTCAAGCTCGTCGTAATATCCACTGTTATACAAACCCAACGCATCATAGGCTAAGACACCTTCGATACCTACAAAGTCAAGAGAGGTCACACCCAGTACCTCTGGAATAGCAGCGCTTCCAGGGTATTCCGGAGACACCAAAAAGGCACCGTTGTTATCTTTTGATTTTGTACGGTCTGAGTAGATTGCACCAATCTCAATACCGGTAAACACGCCCCATTCGACGAAGCCTTTTGTGCTCAGTCGCAGAGAATCCAGTTCTTCTTCAAATACAGGCTGATTGACAAAACCATCCTGCGCATCAGGTGCAAACAGTTGCTGACCGTCTTCATTAATAAGGGTTTGTCCCCACGGCTGGGGACCTGCCAGACGAATCAGAGAAGGATCAGTCAAATCCACTGCTGGAATGGTAGGATGATCAGAAAACATTACGCCGTCACCGGTCATCTCCCAGGAACGGGCAGTCGCTGTACGCCCTTCCATTCCTGCACGACCTGTACCTGAATAGCTTTCAACATCGGTGATGGTTTTGTCCACTTTACCGGTTGAGATGTCGCCGGTAATTGTCCAGTTGTCGTTGACAAAATATTCAACGTTCAAACCAAATGTCTTGAGTTCTGCTTCCTGTTCGCGGACATCATTACGAATAACACTGAAAAAGCCATCGTGATAGGCACGTGTTGCTAACCCATTCTGAATCTCAGATACGGTGTAATCTACGCCGCCCCATACCGGACCGCCTTCTTCAAGGCCGCGACGCGCATCATTTTCATTAAAGTCGATGTACAGTGCATCAAACTGCATGTTGATGTTGTCATCCGGCGACCATTGGATGACTGCAGCAAGCGAGTCACGCTCCATCATCGCAGAGCGGGCGAAGCTGTCGTGACCACCTAAAATAGCGGTTCCTTCTGGAATATCTACGCCTTCAGCGCCAGTGCCGGCTTCAGCATTAGGGTAACCCCAACCGCGGAACTGCTGCTCTTGTCGGGGTGATTCCATGGTTGCAAATGTCAGTGCTACACCCAAGGTATCATCAGCAAACTGGTCAACATAATTGACCGATACGCGATGACCATTGTCATCATAATCAGGGTTTGCGGCATCTTCGGCATTCTGCTCGTAAGTGCCGTTGATGGTAAATGTCTGATCTGCAACCAAAGGCTTAACAGTTTGTAAGTCAATGGAACCGCCGATATTTTGAGTTACCATGCCGGCTTCAGGCGTTTTGTAGACCAGGATGTTGGAAATAATTTCTGTAGGATATAAGTCGAATTCTACCCCGCGGTTATCACCCATACCTAAAAGCTCACGGCCATTTAAGGAGGTGCCTACATAGTTTTCATTAAAACCACGTACGGAGATCCCGCTGGTACGACCATTTCGACGTTCACCGGAAACCCCTGGTAAACGTGCTAACGATTCTGCAATACTAGTATCAGGAAGTTTACCGATGTCTTCAGCAGATAGCGCTTCAACGATAGAAGTGCTGTCCATCTTAATGGCCTGGGCACGCTGTAAGCTGCCACGGATGCCAGAAACTTCAATGACTTCTACGTTCGGTTCATTCGGTTGCGCAGTGTCATCATTTTGTTGAGCAAGCGCAGGGGTACATATTGCACTAAGGCCACTGGCGATAAGTGCAGCATTGATCATGTTAGGTTTAAAGTGTTTCATTTATAGTGTCCCATTACTATCCACACAACCCTGTCTCTGTTGTTGTCTCTCTGACAGGCCAGATGTCTAAATTCAGGTTTAAATCCTATATCCATCCCCTCTTTGCTACAATGTTATGCATACGTATTCATAATTTTATTTATACATCTGATTAACAGAGCCGGATTTTTAAAAGACACTCTGGTATTATTTTTTCTATCTTATCTTTCTGTTTTTTATTGTTTTTTATATTTTCTATGTGATTTTCAATCTTAGTTTTTTTAATAAATCTTTAACGAATCGTCGCTCTCTTCGGCAAATGTTAACAGGTGTTTAATACATATCATTTCATACAGAGCGGCATTTATAAGGTATAAAGTAGATGTTGTCGCCGGGAAGGGTGAGCAGGATCAAAGATGAGTTTGACCTCGAATATCTTCGCGAGGTGAATAGTAAGCAAATAAAAAACCCGCCGTGACGGCGGGTTTTTTATTTTTCACATAGAATAAGCTCTACCAGCCAGTTGCTTCGCGAAGCGCCTTGCCAATATCAGCCAGAGAACGCACAGTTTTAACACCTGCATCTTCTAAGGCTGCAAACTTATCATCTGCTGTTCCTTTACCGCCAGCGATGATAGCGCCAGCATGGCCCATCCGCTTGCCCGGAGGCGCAGTAACACCAGCAATATAAGATACGACCGGTTTAGTCACATTATCTTTGATAAAGGCAGCCGCTTCTTCTTCTGCAGTTCCACCAATCTCACCAATCATGACAATAGCTTCAGTTTGTGCGTCATCCTGAAACATTTTAAGAATGTCGATAAAGTTAGATCCAGGAATTGGGTCGCCGCCTATACCTACGCAGGTAGATTGACCAAAGCCTTCGTCAGTTGTTTGCTTCACAGCTTCATAAGTCAAGGTTCCAGAGCGAGAAACAATACCTACCTTGCCTGGTTTATGAATATGCCCTGGCATAATACCGATCTTCGATTCTCCCGGCGTGATAACACCCGGACAGTTAGGACCGATTAAGCGAACACCCTTTGCATCTACGTATTCTTTTACATAAAGCATGTCCAGTGTAGGAATACCTTCGGTAATACAAACGATAAGCTCAATACCCGCATCGGCAGCTTCTACAATCGAATCTTTACAGAAAGGGGCAGGAACATAGATTACAGATGCTGTGGCACCGGTTTCTTTAACTGCATCACGTACTGTATTAAATACTGGCAGACCAAGGTGCTCGGTACCCCCTTTACCAGGTGTAACACCACCCACCATTTGGGTGCCGTAGGCAATCGCTTGCTCAGAGTGGAATGTTCCCTGACCGCCAGTGAAACCCTGACAGATTACTTTTGTGTCTTTATTAATTAAAACAGACATTATTTGCCCTCCGCTGCAGCAACAACTTTTTTCGCTGCATCAGTCAGCGATTCAGCAGCAATGATATCCAGACCTGAGTTAGCCAGAACTTCTCGACCCAGATCAGAGTTTGTACCTTCAAGACGAACCACTACCGGCACTTTTACACCCACTTCTTTGACTGCGCCAATGATACCTTCTGCAATCATGTCACAGCGAACAATACCGCCAAAGATGTTAACCAGAACAGCTTTTACGTTATCGTCAGACAAGATAATTTTAAATGCTTCGGCTACACGCTCTTTGGTAGCGCCACCACCCACATCCAGGAAGTTTGCAGGTTTACCGCCATGCAGATTTACGATATCCATCGTACCCATCGCAAGGCCTGCACCGTTAACCATACAGCCAACGTTGCCATCTAATGCAACATAGTTCAGTTCATATTGCGCTGCGTGTGCTTCACGTGAATCTTCCTGAGAAGGATCATGCATCGCTTTTACATCAGGCTGACGATACAACGCGTTGCCGTCGATACCAACTTTGGCATCCAGACAATGCAGATTACCATCAGTATTGATAACCAGTGGGTTAATTTCAATCAGTGCAACGTCCAGTTCTTCAAACATTTTGGCCAGACCAAGAAATATCTTAACAAACTGTTTGATTTGATCGCCTTCCAGGCCTAATTTGAAAGCCATTTCACGCGCCTGATAGGGCTGCGGACCAACAATTGGATCAATTTCAGCTTTCAGAATTTTTTCTGGAGTCTCTTCTGCAACTGTTTCAATCTCTACACCACCTTCGGTGGATGCCATGAACACAACGCGACGGGTAGCACGATCTACCACAGCGCCCAGATAAAGTTCGTTGGCAATATCAGTGCAGGATTCAACAAGTATCTTGCTAACCGGCTGACCATTTTCATCAGTCTGGAAAGTTACCAGATTTTTTCCCAGCCAGTTTTCTGCAAACCCACGGATATCGTCTTTATTTTTAAACAGCTTAACGCCGCCCGCTTTACCGCGACCGCCTGCGTGGACCTGACATTTTACGACCCACTCTTCACCGCCAATGCGATCCGCGGCTTCAACAGCACCTTCAGGTGTATCAGAAGCGTATCCTTCAGAAACAGGCAAGCCGTATTCTCTGAATAGCTGCTTACCTTGGTATTCATGCAAATTCATGGTGTTTCTTTCCGATTATTAGTAAGACAAAAGCCGCTAAACGCGACTTGATTAATTTGACCGGCCGAATTCTACCTGTTCGGCCAGCGTTGTGCCAGATGCGATACAAGCATACCTGCTGCTCGCACCTGCACACAATTCTTTGAGACGAAAGTCTTAAACATCCAATAGCAGACGTGTTGGATCTTCCAGCATTTCTTTTACAGTTACCAGAAAACCAACAGATTCTTTACCATCAATGATGCGGTGATCATAAGACAACGCAAGATACATCATAGGCAGGATTTCGACTTTCCCGTTAACCGCCATTGGGCGATCCTGGATTTTGTGCATGCCCAGGATAGCGCTTTGGGGTGGATTGATAATGGGTGTGGAAAGCAACGAACCGAATACGCCACCATTAGTGATGGTGAAGTTACCGCCCTGCAAATCTGACATAGCAAGTTTGCCGTCACGACCCTTAAGCGCCAGTTCTTTAATGCCTTTTTCAACACCGGCCATACCCAGCGTATCGGTATCTTTTAGTACTGGCGTAACCAGGCCACGAGGGGTAGAGACAGCAATAGAGATATCAAAGTAGTTATGATAGCAAATATCGTCGCCGTCTAAAGATGCATTCACCTCAGGGAAACGTTTAAGTGCTTCAGTCACTGCTTTTACATAAAAAGACATAAAGCCCAGGCGGATACCGTGGCGCTTCTCAAAACTTTCCTGATACTGTTTACGAAGATCCATGATAGGTTTCATGTTCACTTCGTTAAACGTGGTAAGCATTGCCGTAGAGTTCTTCGCTTCTAACAGACGATTAGCAATGGTTTTACGCAAACGTGTCATCGGTACACGTTTTTCGGTGCGCTCGCCAGTTGGCGCTTCTGAAGGTGTAGACTCTGTTTCAGACTTGGCAGATGATGCTTTGCTACTACCACTGCTTTTATCGGATTTCAGATACTTTTCGACATCGTCTTTAGTAATTCGACCATTCTTACCGGTACCTTTAACTTCTGAAGCGCTGATGCCTTTTTCAGATAGTAAACGACGAACTGAAGGGCTAAGTGCATCACTATCACTCTCAACACCTTCATCAGTAGAATCTTCATCTACCTGAGAAGTGCCCTCAGATGAACCACCTTCAGCAAATTTAGCGATAACCTCTTCAGCGGAAACAGTCGTCCCTTCCTCTGCCAGAATTTCTGAAACAGAACCGTCAGCCGGAGCTACCACTTCCAAAACAACCTTATCTGTTTCAATATCAACCAGATTCTGATCACGACTAACCTGCTCGCCTACTGAAACATGCCATGTCGCTATAGTAGCATCGGCTACAGATTCAGGGAGCACAGGCACTTTAACATCGCTGGTCTTACCGCTTTTATTGTCTGTTTTAGCTGTGGTTTTTTCTGCTGACTTGTCATCATCTGAAGACGCATCTTTATCAGACTTTTCAGACGCTTCAGAATTCTCTGACTCTGACTTGGGTTCTGATTCAGACTCACTGTCGCCCTGTTTTTCGTTACCCGCGCCATTTTCATCTAACTTAGCGATAACTTGCTCGCCCAGAACCGTTTCACCTTCATCTTCGATAATTTCGCCAATCACGCCATCGGCGGGTGCAACAACTTCCAAGACAACTTTATCTGTTTCAATATCAACCAGGTTCTGGTCGCGTTTAACCTTGTCACCGGCCTTAACATGCCAGGTTGCTATGGTGGCATCGGCAACTGACTCAGGTAGGACCGGAACTTTAATCTCTATTGTCATCACTGTTCCTTATTTAATCGTGAGTGCGTCTTCAACCAGTGCTTTTTGTTGCTGGTTGTGGACTGAAACATAACCTACAGCAGGTGAAGCCGATGCTTCGCGTCCTGCATAAGTAAGTTTGGCGCCTTCAGGAATCGTTGCCCAAAAGTGGTGCTGACTGTTATACCAGGCACCCTGATTCTGAGGTTCTTCCTGACACCAAACCCAATCTTTTACATGGCTGTAATTCGCCACTACTTTAGCACATTCCTCTGACGGGAAGGGGTAAAGCTGTTCCAGACGAATGATGGCTACGTCTGTTTGTTCATTTTTACGGCGTTGGTCAAGCAGGTCGTAGTAGACTTTACCTGAACACATGACGACTCGTTTGACATCTGCCGGGTCCAGATCGTCAATTTCTCCAATAACATTATGGAAAACGCCCGTTGCTAATTCTTCCAGGGAAGAAGTGGCCTGTGCGTGACGTAGCAATGATTTTGGTGACATTACGATCAGTGGCTTACGCATAGGACGAAGCATCTGCCGCCGAAGCATATTAAATACCTGCGCCGGTGTCGATGGCACACAAACCTGCCAGTTATGATCAGCACATAACTGCAGAAAACGCTCAAGACGGGCTGAACTGTGTTCTGGCCCCTGTCCTTCGTAACCGTGAGGTAACAGCACGGTCAAACCACATAAACGACCCCACTTTGCCTCACCAGAACTTAGGAACTGGTCGAAAACAACCTGGGCACCGTTTGCAAAGTCACCAAACTGCGCTTCCCAAATGGTAAGGCAACTTGGTTCAGCAGTTGCAAAACCATATTCAAAAGCCATTACAGCAGCTTCTGATAGCACGGAATCATAAATTTCTATTTCGCCCTGACCTTCGCGGATATGCTGCAAAGGCATGTAGGTTGAACCATCATTCTGATTATGCAAAACAGCGTGACGATGAAAGAATGTTCCTCGACCGGAATCCTGACCTGTTAAACGAATGCTTGTACCGCGATCAACTAAATCTGCGTAAGCAAGGTTTTCAGCCATACCCCAATCGATACGCTTGTCACCGGCTGTCATCGTCTTACGATCCTGATAAAGCTTATTCACTCGTGACTGAAGCTGCACATCATCGGGATAGCTACTGATTTTTTCGCCCAGCTCTACCAGCTTTTCAATACTGATTTCGTGATCGTATTCAACATCCCAGTCGTGGCCTATGTAGGGAGACCAATCTACTGAATGCTCCGTCATGGGTCGCCACTCATCAACAACACAAGCTCCGTGATCAAGCGCAGCCCGGTAATCTTCAAGCATCTTATCAGCATCACGCTGCTCTATAACCCCTTCAGCTATTAACTGATCGGCATAAAGCACGCGCGTAACCGGATGTTTCTTAATCTTCTGATACATCAATGGCTGAGTAGCATTAGGTTCATCCGCCTCATTGTGGCCGTGACGGCGATAGCAAACCAGATCGATAACTACATCTTTTTTGAATTTATTGCGATATTCCAGCGCCAGCTTAGTAACAAACGCTACCGCTTCCGGGTCATCGGCGTTTACATGAAAAATTGGCGCCTGAACCATTTTTGCAATATCAGTACAATATTGGGTAGAGCGGGCATCTTCCAACTTTGACGTAGTGAAACCTACCTGATTGTTGATTACGATTCTTACTGTACCACCTACGGCAAAACCGCGGGTTTGAGACATGTTAAATGTTTCCTGCACAACCCCCTGCCCGGCAATCGCAGCATCGCCATGGATAGTGATGGGCAACACTCTGCTTGAATCATTATCACGGCGTAGTAAGCGTGCTCGTACTGACCCCATTACAACCGGATTTACAATTTCAAGATGAGAAGGGTTAAACGCTAAGGCAAGATGAACATTACCGCCAGGAGTAGCAAAGTCGGATGAATAACCGGCATGGTATTTTACATCACCAGACCCCAGACTATCATCGTGCTTTCCGGCAAATTCATCAAACAGAACGGAAGGATTTTTACCCAACACATTAACCAGGACATTCAAGCGACCACGGTGAGCCATTCCGACAACCACCTCTTTGGCGCCGGCAGTTCCAGCTTCAGTAATTAGGCCTTTAAGCATGGGAATCAAGGCATCTCCGCCCTCCAGGGAGAATCGCTTAGCCCCTGGAAATTTGGAACTAAGATACTTCTCCATTCCATCAGCGGCAATCAGACCTTTCAATATCTGCTTCTTCTGATCTTTACTTATCTCAGGTTTAGCCTGAACAGACTCAATCTTTTGCTGTAGCCAGCGTTTCTGCTCTGTATCGGTGATATGCATGTATTCCGCACCGATAGAACCGCAATATGTTCGGTTGAGAGACTTAAATAAGTCACCCAGCGTCATCGATTCACCACCATAGGAATACGATCCGGTATTAAACCGAATATCAAAGTCTTCTTCAGACAAATTATGATGGTTTAGTTCTAGATCTCTTACGCGTGGTTGTTCCCACAGACCTAGCGGGTCTAGATTGGCATGTTGGTGGCCGCGAAAACGAAAAGCGTTTATGAGCTGGAGGACTTTTACCTGACGGCCATCAGATGAACTGGAACCTTCATCTGAGGATGGAGTCATTCGTGCCGCGGGGCCCAGAGAAGCGAGTTTTTTGAACTGCTCACGAATAACTGAATGATTTTTTTCTAATTCTGCGCCTTCAACTTTTGGAAGGCCATCGAAGATTTTGCGCCAGGAATCTGAAACACTTTGCGGATCTTCGAGATATGCTTCGTACAACTCCTCGACATAGGCGGCATTGGCGCCAGCCATGTGCGACGAATCCCACCATGCTTTCATCACGCTTTCTTGCATTTTTGTGCCTTGCTACGTTTTATAGAAACTGAAATAACACGAGACGCTATTATGACTGTTATATACAACAGAACCAACCATTTAGGCCACGTATATAAAAAAATAGCCATCCGCTACCGGATGGCCATTTAGAGCATCACAATCTGTAAAGCCTATCTTTACAGAAAAATAACTAAACAGCCCGCTGTAACAGCATTGACTTGATCTGGCCAATCGCTTTGGTCGGGTTCAAGCCTTTCGGACAAACGCTTACACAATTCATGATGCTGTGGCAACGGAATACGCTGAAAGCATCATCAAGATCGTTAAGACGTTCTTCTGTCGCTGTATCACGGCTATCGATTAAGAAGCGATAAGCGTGCAACAAACCTGCCGGGCCAATAAACTTGTCTGGATTCCACCAAAACGATGGACAGGACGACGAACAACATGCGCATAAAATACACTCGTACAGCCCGTCAAGTTTTGCGCGTTCTTCAGGTGATTGCAAGTGCTCGCGAGCAGGCGGCTGTCTTGCATCATTAATAAGAAACGGCTTGACCTTTTCGTACTGTGTATAGAACTGTGTCATATCAACAACCAGATCGCGCACCACCGGTAAACCAGGTAATGGGCGAACAACAATCTTACCTTTACCCAACGCTGATACCGGCGTTATGCAGGCAAGACCATTTTTGCCGTTCATATTTACACCATCAGAACCACACACGCCCTCCCGACAGGAGCGGCGAAGTGACAGAGTCGGGTCCTGCTCTTTCAGCTTTAGCAGCACGTCCAGCACCATCAGATCAACGCCGTCTTCAACTTCCAGTTGATAATCCTGCATATGCGGAGCGTCATCAACTTCAGGGTTGTATCGATAAATTGAAACATCTAGCTTCATAACTGGTAACCTCTCTTAGTATGAGCGCGCTTTAGGCGGGAATGTTTCCCTTAGCTTGGGTGACATATTCACCTCACGCTTCAACATTGATTCATCTTCCGGACGATAAATGGAGTGACACAACCAGTTATCATCATCGCGATCCGGATAGTCAAAACGACTATGCGCGCCACGACTTTCAGTTCGGAAGTTTGCTGCTACTGCTGTGCTGTACGCGGTTTCCATCAAGTTATCTAATTCCAGACACTCAATACGCTGGGTGTTGAAATCTTTACTTTTATCGTCCAAACGAGCATTGTGCAAGCGCTCACGAATTTCACGCAGCTCTTTGAGGCCATCGGCCATAGCATCCCCTTCCCGGAATACTGAGAAGTTAAGCTGCATGCACTCCTGCATATCTTTTTTGATCTGAACCGGGTCTTCACCCTTGCCCTTCTCTGAATTCTCCCAGCGGTTGAACCGGGACATTGCTGCGTCGAGATCTGATTCACTGGCGTCGCGGCTAGGATCCATCTCATCTAACTTTTCACCCAAGTGTAAACCTGTGGCGCGACCGAACACAACCAAATCAAGCAGTGAGTTCCCGCCCAAGCGGTTAGCACCGTGAACCGACACACATGCTATTTCTCCGCAAGCGAAGAGGCCTTTAACAATGTGCTCTTTACCATTCTCATCAACGCGCAACGCCTGACCATCTACATTGGTAGGAATACCACCCATCATGTAATGACAGGTTGGAATAACTGGTATAGGCTCTTTAACAGGGTCAACGTGCGCAAATGTTCTGGACAGCTCCAGGATGCCCGGCAACCGTGACTCAAGCACATCTTTACCTAGATGATCCAGCTTAAGTTTTATGTGCTTACCCTGTGGTCCATCGCAACCACGGCCTTCACGAATTTCTGTCATCATTGAACGGGCGACGACATCACGTCCAGCCAAATCTTTAGCATTTGGCGCATATCGTTCCATGAAGCGTTCACCGTCTTTGTTAAGCAGATAACCACCTTCACCACGACAACCTTCGGTAACCAGTGTTCCGGCGCCTGCTATACCAGTTGGATGGAACTGCCACATCTCCATATCCTGAAGCGATACACCAGCGCGCATAGCCATACCGATACCATCTCCGGTATTGATGTGGGCATTAGTAGTCGACGCGTAAATTCGACCCGCTCCACCTGTGGCCAACACCACAGCCCGAGCTTTAAAGTAAACTATCTGGCCGGTTTCAATATCAATAGCTGTACAGCCTACGATGTCACCGTCCTGATTTTTAACCAAATCCAGTGCATACCATTCACTGAAAACTTTTGTCTTATTTTTGACATTTTGCTGATAAAGCAAATGAAGCAGCGCATGACCGGTACGATCAGCAGCGGCAGCCGTTCTAGCCGCCTGTTCGCCGCCAAAGTTTTTTGACTGGCCACCAAACGGACGCTGATACACCTTGCCGTTTTCAAAACGCGAGAATGGCAGCCCCATGTTTTCCATTTCAAGAATTGCTTTGGGACCGGTATTACACATGTATTCTATCGCATCCTGATCACCAATATAATCAGAACCTTTAACGGTATCATACATGTGCCATTCCCAGTTATCTTCATGGGAATTGCCCAACGCTACTGTAATACCACCCTGTGCAGAAACAGTGTGAGAGCGAGTTGGAAATACTTTAGAAAGCAGTGCGCAGGATTTCCCCGACTGCGATATTTGCAGTGCAGCACGCATACCTGCACCGCCAGCGCCAACGACGATGGCGTCAAATTCATGTACTGGTAAACTCATATTACACACCCCACAGAACAAACAGACCAACTAAAACATAAGCGAAAGCGATCAGGTTCAAAATCCACTGGAGCAGGCCGCGAACTTTTACTGACTTAATATAATCCGTCAATACCTGCCACAAACCGATTCGAACGTGAATCATGATGGAAATCAAAGTCGCCAGCGTAAATACCTTCATCGCCAGACCAGAAAAAAGCCCCTGCCATTCGGTGAAGGTAATGTTATCGGTAGTGATGAAAAACCACGTCATAAGGATAGTAAACGCAAGAATGATTACCGCGGTGGTGCGCAGTGATACATAGTCCTGGACGCCATTGCGTTTTACACTTGCCTGATTCGTTACCATAGTACTACTCCCAATACGATGGTCAGGATAATCCACAGCGCAATAATTGCTTTAGCACTGATATTTCCTGAATCCAATTCTTCCCAATAACCCATATCCATTACCATATGACGAACACCGCCAAGTATATGGTAAGTCAATGCTGATAAGGTGCCGATCGCAATTATCTTACCGAAGACGCCAGCCATAAGGCTTTGAACCTGTTCGAACCCTTCAGGTGACGATACTGATACCGCCCAAGCCCAGATTACAAACAGCAACGCAAAAAACATTGCGACGCCGGTGATACGGTGAAGAATAGACGAAATAGCAGAGGGAGGAAATTTAATGGTATTGAGCTCTAAATTTACTGGTCTTTGCTTTTTCACAATGTATGCCTGTTATATCCGTAGGGACAATGAACCACTCGTTATTTTTATGTCCTGAGCAAGCGATTCAATTTATTAATGTTAATTATCTCATCCATTGAGTTGTTAACAATTTGTGAACTATAAGTTACTTGAAACACAAGGATGTTCTCTCCCGTTTTCAAGCTGGTTTGAGTATATCTACCGCATTGTATAATTACAATTTTTTGTCGCTCTATTCGACCAGAGCGTAATTAGCAGATATAAATATGCCTCTTTGTCAAAAACTGATCAGAACGTACCATAACTAAAGTATAAATCCGGTGCCAGATAATCACTGAACCTGGTGATATAGCCGCTACTGCAGGTTAAAGAGAAACGATAAGCTTCGGGGGCAGGCTAAGACTATAGTACACCGTTCTGTCAACGACAGCGGGATTCGTCTTTATTTTATGGCTTTAAATACGTTTTCGCCGTGAAGTTTTTTTAATCGATATAAAAGCCGTAAAGTGGTCATAATGTATATCACCACAGACAATCTAGAATATTAATTGTACAAATATGCATTTAAATTGACTTCTGCATGCAGAATAAAGTACAAATACGCCACTTTTCCCAGCAAGACGTCGAATTTTTGATGATGTTGCTGAAAACAGAACCATTCTGAGGAGAGCAATTTATGGCAGATCAGAAAGCCATTTTAAAAGCCGGTGATAAGGAAATCGAACTTCCGATTTATTCCGGTACCGAAGGACAAGACGTTATCGATGTACGTTCATTAGGCGCACAAGGGTATTTCACGTTCGACCCAGGCTTTATGGTCACAGGTTCTTGCGAGTCCGAGATTACCTATATTGACGGTGCTAATGGTGTGTTATTGCATCGGGGCTACCCTATTGAAGAACTAGCTCGCGATGCCAGCTACTTAGAAGTGTGCTATTTGCTGCTAAACGGTGAAGCACCGAGTAAAGAACAGCACGAGGAATTTCGCTCAACAATTACTCGCCATACTATGGTGCATGAGCAAATTAACATGTTCTTTCACGGTTTTCGTAACGATGCCCATCCAATGGCTATGTTATGCGGGACTGTGGGCGCGATGTCGTCGTTTTATCACAGCGATCTTGATGTTTCTAATCCAGAAGAACGGATGCGCAGCGCGCACCGTCTAATCGCTAAGATGCCCACATTGGTGGCAATGTGTTACAAGTACAACATTGGACAGCCCTTTGTTTACCCGAGTAACGATATGAGCTACGCTGCCAACTTTTTGAACATGATGTTCTCTGTTCCTGCAGAAGACTACGAAATTAGTCCGGCTGTAGAGCGTGCAATGGACCGTATCTTTACACTGCATGCAGACCATGAGCAGAACGCGTCTACCTCAACTGTTCGACTGGCGGGCTCTTCGGGTGCCAACCCTTATGCCTGCATAGCGGCAGGTGTTGCTTCGTTATGGGGGCCTGCGCACGGTGGTGCCAACGAAGCATGTCTGAATATGCTTGAAGAAATTGGCAGTGTTGATCGCATTCCAGAGTTTATCGAGCGAGCTAAAGACAAAAACGATCCATTCCGTTTAATGGGCTTTGGTCACCGTGTTTATAAGAACTATGATCCTCGTGCCACTGTAATGCGTGAAAGCTGTCACGAAGTGCTCAAAGAGTTAGATGTTCAGGATCCATTGTTGGATGTGGCCATGGAACTGGAGCGCATTGCCCTTGAAGATGAATATTTCACAGAGAAAAAACTGTTCCCTAACGTGGACTTCTACTCTGGAATTATCCTCAAAGCCATTGGCATTCCTACCAATATGTTCACGTGTATTTTTGCACTGTCACGCACGGTTGGCTGGATTTCGCATTGGCATGAAATGATGAGCGACTCCAAACAAAAAATTGGTCGTCCTCGTCAACTTTACAAAGGTTACAGTCAGCGTAAATTCAGCCCTATTAATAAATAGCGCGTTTTTTCCAGACCAGACCATTTAAATAGCGCCTTCATGGCGCTATTTTTGTTTAATCTCGTCAACAATAGTGACAAGGAGGCATTATCATGCCCTATCCGGCTTTATTTCTGGGTATTGCGGGACTCATTCCTTTTATTGGGTTACCAGTATTCGCGCTGCTGGGCGTAATGGGCGTTTATGAAGCAACCCATTATTTCACGCTTTATTCAGCAGTATTACTCTCGTTTTTTGGCGGGATACACTGGTATGATGCCATTTCCGGTGGTAAGACAAATCATCAGTTATATGTCGCTATGCTGCCAACAATCGTTGGATGGCTGTGTTTGATTTTGGGCAGCGATATCCGCACGTTGGGAATTTTATCGCTATCATATCTAGCAATACTGATTTATGACAAATACACTCTCGCTTTACCGAAAGAGCAGATAATGAGTTACATCACCTTCAGAGTTGGTTTAACCACTGTGGTGGTTCTGGCCCATGCTGTAATGATTTTCATGCTCCGATAAAAAAAAGGCACCATGAGGTGCCTTTTTTTATCATTCAGCCCGAATGATGCTCAACAACTCTGCGGTTTTTTGTTCCATAAGAGGAATATCTCCCCGGGACTCGACATTTAACCTGATCACCGGCTCGGTATTTGATTTACGCAAGTTAAACCGCCATTTTTCAAATTCAAGCCCGATGCCATCAGTGTCATCGACAACCAGAGCATCAGATTTATATTTCGCCATTACGCGTGCCAGAGCAGCATCAGCATCTTTAAGCTTACTGTTAATCTCCCCCGATGAGGGATACTTCATGATGCGTTGTTCTACCATTTCAGACAAGGTCTGCCCCTTGGTACACAGGAGCTCGGCCACTAACAGCCAGGGGATCATACCCGTGTCACAGTAAGCAAAATCCCTGAAATAATGGTGAGCACTCATTTCCCCGCCATAAACCGCATCCTCTTTGCGCATTCTTTCTTTTATAAAGGCATGCCCGGTTTTACACTTAACCGGTCTGCCGCCTCCTTGCGCCACGATATCCTCTGTATTCCAGCAAAGACGAGGATCGTAGATGATAGCGGCCGATGGGTCTTTGTCCAAAAAGGCCTGAGCAAGCAAACCGACAATATAATAGCCCTCGATAAAGTCGCCGTTTGCGTCAAACAAAAAACACCGGTCAAAATCGCCGTCCCAGGCAATACCAAAATCAGCGTTATTTTCTCTGACTGCCTGCGACGTATCAGCGCGGTTTTCAGTCAAAAGCGGATTAGGTATACCATTTGGAAAATCAGGATCTGCATCATGATGGACTTTAATAAACTCGATGGGTATTTTCTTTTCCTGAAACGCTTCTTCCAGTGCATCTATCACTTTACCCGCCGCACCATTACCTGAATTGGCAACAATCCGCAGCGGCGTGAAATTTTTCGAATTAACATAACCAAGGATATGATCAATGTAAGCCTGCATACAGGAGTCCTGACGATATTGCCCCGTCGCTTCAATCTGAGTACGCGAAATATGGCCATTGCCCTGATAAAATGCTGATGGGTCAATGGTCTTGCCTTGCGTAAAATAAGTCAGCCGGCTTTGAACCTCATCACTATCCAAACCCTCCGCGGCCTGTTGTATAGCCTGCAAGCCGGTATCGCCACTGATCGGAATGGAGCCGCTTTTGACCAGCTTCATACCATTATAATTAATAGGATTGTGGCTGGCCGTAACTTCAATACCGCCATCCGCTTTTAAATGCTTAGTGGCAAAGTAGATCTCTTCGGTCCCCGTCATGCCTAAATCAATAACACTGGCACCACCGTCAATAAGGCCTGCACTTAGTGCCAGCTTCAATGGTTCAGAGGTATACCTTACATCCCCACCCACGACTACTGTCCCGGCGGCAAGAACATCAGCAAACGCGTAGCCAATGCGGTAGGCGATATGTTCATCCAACTGTTGGTTAAGTTCGCCCCGGATGTCGTATGCTTTAAAACATGTAATCCTTGTCGTCATCACTTGTCCTGTTTTTCTATGCGACCATAGCGATCTGAAAATCTCACAATGTCATCTTCTCCCAGATATGCACCGGACTGGACTTCAATTAATTCCAGCGGGATCTTGCCCGGATTTTCCAGTGCATGAACCTCACCAATGGGAATATAGGTAGATTCATTTTCAGTGACCATTTTGGTTTTTTCGCCTACGGTTACACTGGCCGTTCCCGATACCACAATCCAATGTTCTGCCCGGTGATGATGCATTTGCACGGAGAGTTTTTCGCCAGGTTTCACCGTTATTCGTTTTACCTGAAAACGCGCGCCGCTATCAATAGAGTCATAACTGCCCCATGGACGGAAAACCTCGCGATGAAATTCAAATTCGGGGCGTTTTTCCGCTTTAAGTCGGTTAACAACCTTTTTTATATCCTGAACATTGTTTTTGTTAGCCACCATGACTGCGTCTTTGGTTTCCACCACCACCACATCATCAAGACCAATAACCGAAATGAGGCGACCTTCAGAATTTATATAGCTATTGTTCACATCTTCTAAAATTGCATCGCCCACCACGGCATTGCCGTTGGCATCTTTATCGGCCACGTCCCATAATGAAGACCAGCTACCAACATCTGACCAGCCCGCGTCCAGGGGCACCATGGCAGCTTTTTCCGTCTTCTCCATAACCGCATAATCGATGGAGTCGTCAGGGCAGGTAGCAAAAATATCGGCGTCGATACGGATAAAGTCCAAATCGTTAGTCTCTGTCTCAATCGCCTGTCTGCATATTTTAAGAATATCAGGGTGGAATTTTTCCAGCTCTTCGATATAGCGGCCCGCTTTAAACATAAACATACCGCTATTCCAAAAATAGTTACCTGACGAGACATATTCCTGAGCGGTTGCCGCATCAGGTTTCTCGACAAATTGCTCGACGGCGAACCCAGGGTCCAGTTCCTGCGCAGCTTTAATATATCCGTACCCGGTATGGGCGCAATCAGGAACAATACCAAAGGTTACCAGATACCCTGATTCAGCAAGATTTTGCGCGTTGTGAACCGCTTTGTGGAACGCGGAGGTGTCTTTGATTAGATGATCAGCGGCAAGCACTAAGAGCACCTCATCAGGATCGCTCTGCAGCGCGTGCAACGCTGCCAGCGCAATAGCAGGAGCCGTATTACGGCCAACTGGCTCGAGCAAAATCCCACCGTGGTCAACATTCTGCTGACGAAGCTGTTCAGCCACCAAAAACCGGTGCGCATCGTTACAGATAACAATTGGTTTGTGGGTTTCCACGCCTTTCAGTCGTGAAAGCGTTTCCTGTAGCATGGACTGCTCCGAGGTTAACGCGAGAAACTGCTTGGGGAGTGCCGCCCGGGATTTGGGCCACAGACGACTACCAGAGCCTCCTGCTAAAATTACTGGTTTCATATTCTGTCCTATAAATTACAGCTACGACGTTTATTTAAAATCATGTTAATAGAGCAATTATGCTCAATCAACGTAACGCCGTGATTAATCGCCATTATTACTACGATAATGATAAAAAAGATGCGTTTAGTACCGTGATCTGGTTCTCTCATGCTTTAGTTGCACAAAAATACCGCGTTAGTCACGCTGTACTGTGATGTCTTTATTAATCAGATTTAGCAACAATCGGACCATTACACCAACGACGAGAACTCCACCAACCTTTTATTTAATTACTCCGGGAATAGTGCATCTCTGCCGTGAGGCTCACTGAGATTAAGTTGTGGACCTAGAGGCACTACTTGTGTTGGATTAATCATCGTGTGACTAAAATAATAGTGCCGTTTGATATGATCAAAATTAACGGTTTCTTCCACCCCTGGATACTGGAACAATTCGCGCAGGTATCCGCTTAACGCGGGAAAGTCGCTAATTTGCTTAAGATTACATTTGAAATGCCCGTGATAGACTGCATCAAACCGAATAAGTGTCGTAAATAAGCGCCAGTCTGCCTCTGTGATTTGATGACCAGCCAGGTAGCGTTGACTCGCCAGGCGCTGCTCAACCGTTTCAAGTGCTCTGAACAATGCCGATACTGCTTCTTCATACGCTTGCTGCGTGGTGGCGAAACCCGCTTTGTAAACGCCATTATTAATGTTGTGGTAAACCAGCGCGTTCACCTGCTCTATTTCTTCCCTTAATGACTCAGGAAAATAATCATCACTATTGCCCGTTATCTGATTAAAAGCACTGTTGAACATTCGGATGATATCTGCAGACTCATTACTGACAATCGTTTGCTGTTTTTTGTCCCACAATAAGGGCACCGTAACCCGAGTAGTAATATGTGGATCCACCCGCGTATACAATTCTCTGAGGTACTGGCTCTGATAAAGGGTATCACCGGTAGCACCCGGATAGCCGGCAAACGTCCAGCCTTCCCCCAGCATTTCAGGAGACACCACCGAAACACTGATATGGGTCTCCAAATTTTTTAGTTTGCGCAAAAGGAGTGTGCGGTGGGCCCAGGGACAGGCAAGTGAAACGTAAAGATGATACCGACCGGATTCAGCCGGGAATTTTGCATCTTCTTCTGCGCTTATCCAATCCCGGAATGTTGCTTCTTCTCGTTTGAACTTGCCACCATTATTGTCAGTGTCATACCACTTATCTTGCCATTCTCCGTTTACCAGTAAACCCATTGTATCCTCTCAGGAAGTTGATATTTCTAATTAACATATCTGTGTAAAACGTCTTTTAGACGGTTTCGGATTGACGATAACCTGCTTATATCCACTTGCAGCAAATTTTCTGTGTCAACGGCTACGTACACATTAGGCTTTTTGTTACACTATCGGCTTTATAAAACCCCTTATACCCAGCAATTTAGCAGGCAGATATGACGGATAAACAACGGTTTGGTGGCATTCAAAGGCTCTACGGTGAAGCCTCAGCGAAACGGCTGGCGCAGTCACATGTGGCCGTTATCGGTATTGGCGGCGTTGGTTCCTGGAGCGCTGAGGCGTTGGCCCGCTCGGGAATTGGCGAGATTACACTTATTGATCTTGATGATGTGTGTGTGACAAATATTAACCGTCAAATTCACGCCCTTGATGAAACTGTGGGTCAACCAAAAGTAGAAATAATGGCTCAGCGTATTTGCAGTATCAATCCTGCCGTCCGTGTTCATGCTGTTGAAGACTTCGTAACACCGGATAACGTGCGCGGTTATATACATGATGGTTTTACAGCCGTGATTGAGGCCACAGATAGTATTCAGGCAAAAGCTGCTATTCTTTACAGTTGTAAACGGCAGAAAATACCGGTGGTGACAGTAGGAGGCGCCGGCGGCCAGATTGACCCGACGCAAATTACCTGTGCCGATCTGGCCAGAACCATTCAGGATCCGCTGGCCGCAAAGCTTCGTTCTGTGCTGCGCCGCGACTACGGTTTCAGTAAAAACACCAAACGGCGCTTTGGTATTGAATGCGTATTCTCTACCGAACAGTTAAGGTATCCTCAACCTGATGGTAGCGTGTGTTTTAATAAGTCAGTGATGGAAAACGGTACACGACTGGATTGTTCGGGTGGTTTTGGTGCAGCAACTACCGTCACGGCTACATTCGGTATGGTTGCCGCCTCGCGCATCATCAATAAGATTACCGGTATTTGAGATATTCCCGTTTAGGAAAAATGACGAATACTAATGGAACAACAAGAACTTGAATTGCTGATGAAAGAGTCAGCGCAAAATGCGGTAGAAACAGCCAAAACAGTATTTGATATTGAGCTTGATTTCACCCGCCAAAGTGTCCAGCTCGTTGATGACATCATCCTTATGTTTCTTGAGAAGTTTAAAGATGAGGCGTTGGAAGACACGGCAGTTTTTACAATATGTAATATTTATGGAGCCTATTTAGGGGAAGTCTTCCGTCAAGAATTGGGTGGTCTGTGGAAATATGAGAATGCAGATTCCGATGAGCCTCACGTTTTGCTCGCCCTCGGTGATAGAGCTTACGCCTTTGCAGGTATTTGTTATCAGCGACTGGTAAATGATAGTCAGATAAGTGTATACCGCTATTTTGAAAAAGCCCGTCAGAATCATACAAATTAACCCAACCGTTGCGTTACTTTTTCCAGTCTTGCAGCATCAGGGCGACATGCTTACTCTTAAACATCAATGTCGCCAGCGTAAAAAGCGCGCAGATTTGACCGGCCATCACCGGTTGAAAATACCAGTGAGTGCCAGCGAGTTGCAGCAAGACTACAGTCAGGCTTCCGGCAACACCGCCAACGGTTAACCAGGGAATCAGACGGTACCAGTTTATCAATGATTTTTTCCATAACCGCTGCCGGTTACCTAATAGCAAAGCAGTAATAATAAACGGCAGAGTCACCGCAAGTTTGTACCACAGCAGCGAACGATCTGGAAAAAACAATCCCAGCAACTGTGAGGTATGCTGGCGACTTGCCACTGAAAAAATAAAGAAAGTCCAGTCGACGCTATTTATCAGTAACAACCAGTACAGCCACCTGGGCGGTTTAATAATGCCAGCGTCATCATAACAATGGAGAGGTAAAGGCAAAGCAGCCATGGTAATTCGTCAGCGAAGATAAAACTGTTAGAGCCTATGGTAAACGAGACGTAGTGAAATACAACGTACAGCACGGCGGTTTCTTAATTTTATTCACTGTTTGAGGGTGAGTGATGCACGTTCTTGATGGTACAATTACCGTATCAGGCATTTAACGTAAAGTTTTCCATGACAGTAGAGAAATTTTCTCCTAACCCCACCACCACATTGAGTACCCCAGTTAAGGTATTGCAGGCTGACCAGACGCAACGTGCTAAACAAACTGCAGATTCCAGAATTGGCTTTATCAGTCTGGGTTGTCCTAAAAATCTGGTCGATTCTGAGCGGATTTTGACACAGCTACGCACTGAAGGCTATGACGTCGTGCCAACCTTTAATGATGCTGACTTAGTTATTGTGAATACCTGTGGCTTCATTGATGCAGCAGTGCAGGAGTCGCTGGATACTATTGGCGAAGCACTGGCCGAAAATGGCAGAGTTATTGTAACTGGCTGTCTGGGTATCAAAGACGACGAGATTCGTGAGGTACATCCGAATGTATTGGCAGTCACCGGCCCTCATGCATATGAAGAGGTCGTTAACCAGGTCCATCAACACTTGCCGAAACCTGAGTTCAACCCCTATGCCGACCTGGTGCCGGATCATGGTGTGAAATTGACCCCCCGTCATTATGCTTACCTGAAAATATCCGAAGGCTGCAATCACAAATGCACATTTTGCATTATTCCCTCGATGCGGGGCAAACTGAACAGCCGCCCGGTTGGAGAGATTCTTGACGAAGCCAAACGGCTCAAAGCTGGCGGTGTAAATGAATTACTGGTTATTTCACAGGACACCAGCGCTTATGGTGTAGACGTAAAGCATCGGACTGGCTTTTGGAATGGTATGCCGGTAAAAACACACTTGCAGCAGCTTTGTCAGAAACTTGGGGAGCTCGATATGTGGGTGCGCCTGCATTATGTGTATCCCTATCCCCATGTGGATGATTTAATACCACTGATGAATGAAGGTCGTATTCTGCCCTACTTAGATATTCCGTTGCAGCATGCCAGTAAGCGAATACTTAAACTGATGAAACGACCTGGTAGTGCCGATCGTACCCTTGAACGAATTAAAAAATGGCGTGAGATTTGTCCTGAACTTATTCTACGCTCAACCTTTATTGTGGGATTTCCCGGCGAGACGGATGAAGAATTTGAAGAGCTTTTGACCTTCATTCAGGAAGCACAACTTGATCGTGTTGGCTGCTTTATGTATTCACCGGTTGAAGGTGCTGTGGCCAATGGATTACCGGATCCGGTTGCCGAGTCAGTAAAACAGGAACGTCATGCCCGCTTTATGGAAATTCAGGGGCGGATCAGTGCAGAACGACTGCAGCAACGCATTGGCAGAGAATATCAAATTGTAATTGACAGTGTGGACAGCGAAGGCGCCGTTGGCAGAACCTTTGCTGATGCGCCGGAAGTGGATGGCGTGGTACATTTAAACGGCATTTATGATGTAAAACCTGGTGACCGGTTATGGGCTGAGATTATTCACGCTGATGAGCATGATATCTGGGCTGTACCTGTTGAAGACACAGAATAAACACAAAAAAACGGCGGCATTAAAGCCGCCTTACTAATTCATGTTTTTCAATTTACTCACCACGGAGCTGGTTCCCGCAGCACCGGCTTTGGTGGCACCGCCAACCAGCCAAATCTGGTCATCGAGCACGACTGCGCCTAAACCATGCCTGGGCACGGGCATGGTGGAAATCTGCCCCCACTTTTTACGAGCAATATCGTAACGCCATACCTCGGAAAAAACCCCGCCTTCATCAACAAAGTGTTCACCGCCAAATACATAAATACTGTGACGATATGCCACACATGCAAGTCCTGCTTGTTTTTGCGGCAACGGCTTGAGTGTTTTCCAACGGGCAGTGGTTGGATCGTACATTTCATGGGTGTCCAGGTTACCACCACCAACCTGGCGGCCCCCTATCACATGGATTTTACCCATATAGGTTACCGCGCAAGCACTATTTCTGGGGGTAGGCAGAGGGGTGGCAGTTTTCCATACACCCGCTGTGGCATCATAGATACCATGCCAGTCAGTATCATTGTGATCGTGCCAGCGTCCGTTGGCCCTTCCCTTAATTGTTCGTCCACCAATCAGATGTAGCTTGTCGTTAAGCATTACCGCGACGGTTTCTGACAATGCTACTGGCATCGGGCTTTTCTGTTCCCAGCTTTGCGTCGCTTTATCAAAACGCAGTACGGTATCTGTATTGACCCACTGCCCGCCACCGGCCGTTATAAACCCGCCAAATGACCACAACGCGTTATCTTCAGCCACCAGCATAGCATGATGACGAGGCTCAGGAAGAGGTGGCAGCGTTTGCCATTTACCTGTCTTGGCGTCTAACTGATAAACGTTATCGCGAACAACAATACCGTTTTTACTTTCGCTTAACCCACCAGCGACATAAATGCTTGACTTGTTCACCGCCGGGTAAATTTCCTGAACTTTGACGGGCAGAGAAGGACCTGCAGACCAGTAATGATCAACCGCCGCCTGACCAGAAGTTGCAGTAAAGAGGAACGTACACCATAACATCACTACCCGCTTTACCATGGCAGTATCTCACCATTTGCATGATAAAATATACCTGTTGATGCCAGGTCCAAGTCGTCTAAACGTTGCATGAGACCAGCGGCAGCCGTAGCTGTATCCACGTCGCCAGCGTTGTTGACCATATCAGTTTGCACAAATCCGGGATGCAGTAACGCGACCGCTATGCCGCGGTTCTTGACATCATTCGCCAACGACACGCCGGCGGCATTTAATGCTGCTTTTGACATCCTGTAACCATAGTAACCCCCGGACCCATTATCCGTCATCGAGCCCATACGACTAGTGATAAGGCCAATTTTACTGCCTGAATGCATGTTAGGTAATAGTGTCTGAGTCACCAATAAAGGACCCAGGGCATTCACTCTGAATTGATAATCAATTGTTGCCGGCTCCCAGTCAGACAGTGATTCTCTACCCAATACCCCGGCATTGTTGATTAATATATCAATCTCAACTCCCGTGAGCGGCTCTAAGCTGGTCGACAGGCTGTCGGGATTACCGATATCCACACCACATATCACTTTTGCATTGAGACTGTTAAGCTCATCACTGCTGTTACGGCACAATGCATAAACATGGTCACCGCGGCCGATATATGCCTTGGTCAGAGCGAGCCCAATCCCCCGGTTTGCGCCTGTTATCACAATGTTCATAGTATTAATGTCCCTGAGTGGCTGCCAAATCTTTAAGTAGTGCTTCTAAATCCGCCGGAGTATCGATACCCACAGGCGGTGGGGCGGTTGCTACGTCAACATGTATTTTATCGCCGTACCACAGGGCTCTGAGTTGTTCCAGTGACTCAGTAAGCTCTAAACCAGTCGTAGCGTAACTGACATATTGTTTGATATAACCTGCGGTATACGCATATAAGCCAATATGACGCAGATAATCAGATGGATTCGCTGTGGCCGGTTCTTTTAAAAAGGCGGCACGGTCAAACGGGATAGCCGACCGGGAAAAGTAGAGCGCTTCGCCCTGAGCATTGACCACTACCTTTACCATGTTCGGATTAGCGATATCTTCTGCACTCGTGAAGGGTGTTGCCAGCGTAGCCATACTGGCCTGACCATTATTAGCGAGATTTACCGCTACCTGTCGAATATTCTGTGCAGGCACAAAGGGCTCATCACCCTGAACATTAACCACAACTGATTCATCGGGTAACCCCAGCTGATTGACCACTTCCGCCAGACGCTCTGTTCCTGAGTTATGGTCAGGATGTGTCATACACACTTCACAAAGCGGTCTTGCCACTGAGGCAATATCCTCGTTATCCGTGGCGAGAATCACCCGCTGAGCGCCGGCTTCATACCCGCGCTCAATCACGTGCTGCACCATGGGCCGGCCATTAATATCAGCCAGAGGCTTTCCCGGAAACCTTGTAGAGCCGTACCTTGCGGGTATAATCACAACAAAAGACATCATTAACCCTATTGTTGCTGCTCTAGTTCGTCACTGGATAATTGTGTTGCTTCTTCTTCAATCAACACAGGTATCCCCTCTTTAACCGGATAAGACAGGCGATCAAACCGACACAGCAAATGTGTCTTATCTTTATTTAAAACAAGCTTCCCTTTACAAACGGGACATGCCAAAACATCCAGTAACTTAATATCAAATACCATTTTTGATTCCTTAATCAACCTGCCAGATGAGCAAGCTTTTTATCAAGTTGTTTATACAAAGTGTCGGGCAATGAGGCACAGACTTCAAGGTACCAGCACTCATCATGACCAATCTGAGCAACTTTAACCGCATCTTTCTCTGTCATAATTACGGGCCCCGGGGGAATATCCGCAGCACAGTAGGCATGATGGTCTGCTTTAGAGTGCGTTGTTCTGCAATTAATACCCAACTGTTTAAGCTGGGTAAAGAAACGTTCTGGATTACCAATGCCCGCCAATGCCTCACAGGCGGTATACCGCTGGACAAACGCCGCAATACTCAGGCGCTGTTCGGGATGCTTTACATTAACGATTTCACCGGGGGTTAGCTGCATGTGAAATTGGGCAGTACTGACCCCCAATAGCTCTGCCCGCTTAAAGTTGTCAACATTGTGAATGAGCATATCTACCGTATCAAGCCGCCATGTTCCCTCTCTTAACGGCCCCATGGGTAGCAAATGGCCATTCCCGTAGCGCCGTTCGTCCATCACCACTAACTCTATGTCACGGTCCAGTGCATAGTGCTGCAACCCATCGTCACAAATCACCACATCGCAGCTTTCCTGTTGGGCAAGGCGCTGGGCGCCCCGGGGACGTTTGGGATCGATAATAACCGGAAGCCCCGTGCGCGCCGCAATAAGTTTAGGCTCATCGCCAACCAGCGCAGGACCGTCGCTACTTGCCACAAGATGCGGAAATTCAGTTTGAGTGCCGCCATAACCACGGCTCAATACGCCGGGTGACCACCCTTTTTTCTTTAAATATTCGGCTAAAGCAAGTACAACAGGGGTTTTGCCATTTCCGCCTACACTGATATTACCCACAACAATGACAATGGTCCGCGCAGGTTTGATCTGATTTAAGAACCCCGCTTTGAAAAGATATCTGCGCAAAGTACTGATTGTCCAAAATAGCGCGCTCAGAGGCCATAACACCCACACCCAGCGCGCTTTCGAATACCAGGCTTTTTCAAGCATATTCACTGATAATCCTTAATGACTCTCACCAAACTGGAGTGCATGAAGTTGCGCATACGGGCCATTGTTCGCCAGAAGCGTTTCGTGCCTGCCGCGCTCCAAGATTTTACCCTGTTCGACCACCATAATCTGGTCAGCCTTCTCAATCGTCGATAATCGATGCGCCACTACGAGACTGGTGCAGGATCGCTGAAGTGTCTCAAGTGCATCCTGAATCAACCGCTCAGATTCTGTATCCAGCGCCGACGTCGCCTCATCCAGAATTAAAATCGGCGCATTGGCAAGTATAGCCCGGGCAATAGCAATGCGCTGACGCTGACCGCCGGATAGCATCAGCCCGTTTTCACCAATGACCGTTTCGAAGCCGTCGGGTAGCTGATCCACAAATTCGGTCACATGCGCCATTGAAGCAGCTTTTTCAACCTCCTTACGGCTCACATTCTGATTGGCGCCATAGGCAATATTGTTAGCTATAGAGTCATTAAATAACACCACATGTTGCGAGACTAACGCAAATTGACGGCGTAAGGCAGTGAGCTCAATATCCTCTAACGGGATACCATCTACAGTAATCTCACCCTCCTGAGGCGAGTAAAAACGCGTCAGTAATGAAGAAATGGTGGATTTACCGCTACCAGAGCGCCCTACCAATGCGATGGTCTGCCCCGGTTCAGCTGAAAATGAAATATCGGTAAGTGCTGGCGTTTCTTTACCGGGGTAGGTAAATGTGACATCTTTGAATTCAATACTGCCGTGGGCGCGCTCAAGATTTTTCTTACCGGTATTGATTTCCGGCTCCTGATCAAGTACCTCAAAGATACTGGTGCAGGCTGCCATGCCTTTTTGAAACTCATTATTAACCGTAGTTAGCTGTTTAAGCGGTTTTAACAGCATAACCATGTAAAAAACCACACTAACGAACGTGCCTGCGGTAAGATCTTGCATCATCGATGGCAGACTCGCCATATACAATACAAAAGCCAGTGCAATAGAAGCTATAACCTGAATCGAGGATACGCTTAGAATCTGGGTTACCTGCAATTTCATATTTTGCTGTCGGTTGTGATTATTCTTGCGTTCAAAACGATCTTTTTCTATTTGCTGACCGCCAAACATCAAAATCACTTTATGTCCCTTTACAGCTTGCTCTACTGCTGCAGTAACGGTTCCCATAGATTGCTGTATGCTGCGACTGACCTTACGGAAACGCTTGCTGACAACCATAACAATAACGGCCACAACCGGGCCTATAAGCAAAAATATCAATGAAAGACGCCATGAATAATAAAACATCACACCGAGCAACCCGATAACCAGGGCCCCCTCTCTGACCAGTGTAAGAAATGCCTTGCCAGCTGCATTTGCCACTTGCTCTGTATCATAAGTAACTTTGCTGATTAGTGTTCCTACTGCCTGAGTATCATGAAAGGATACAGGTAAGTGCAGATATTTTTCGAACAATTGCTGACGCATACGCATGACAACTTTGGCACCTATCCAACCCAGCGTATAGGTGCCCATAAAATTAAAAATACCACGCAACATAAACAGAGGAACGATAGCGTACGCCGCTATTTTGAGAAACTCACTGTCATTGTTGGTCAACGACTCGTCAATCAATGTTTTCAGCTGCGCGACGACAAAGGTATCCAGTGCGGAGTAGCCAATCATACCGATAATGGCCACTGAGAATTCAAGTTTGTATTCACGCAAATAACCTAAAAAGCGCCTGACCTGACCTTTGGAATAGTCCATCTGTTGCATGTAATTTGTTCACCACGTTATAAATCGCCGCTATTGTAACTGTTTACTGCTCATTTCCATAGTCGGATACACAGCCGCGATATGTGGCACCATCGCGATGTCCTGGTTGAATCAGCGATAATACCAGCGTCGATTATGTTTGACCCACTCCCTAATCTTTGGAACTGCACCGGGTGAAAACTCAAAGCGAATATAGCCGGATTCAGATGTTTTCATGATGTGTGCACCTAACGCTTGATAGCGTGAGCTCACCTGGCGTGCCGGAAAATTCCAGCGATTATCTCTGCCCTGTGTAAAAACCACCCACTCTGGTGAAATCTTCTGTACAAACGCATTGGCCGACGAAGTAGCACTGCCGTGATGTGGCGCGATGAGGACATCGGCTTTTGATAAACGGTTGGTATATAGCAGTTGATATTCTGCCCAGCGCTCAATGTCACCCGGTGCGAGAATAGTATGCTCCCCATCGCTGATTTTGATGACACAGGAGTAATCGTTACCTTTTATACGATTACCTGACTCAGGCCACACAGCTGAAAAATTAATTCCCTGCAGGGTAAATGTCATGCCAGCTTGGCAATCATCTACAGGACTGCTGATAACGGTGTTCCAACCAACCTGTGACAGACGCGTTATATCCTTAAGACCACCAGCATGATCGTTATCGTGATGGCTAATCAGAATATTCTGCAAGGTCGTTATTTGCATATGCTCAAGAGCTGGCGCTATTTGCTGTAATAACAGACTTTGACTGGAAAAAGAGGCCCCTGTGTCTATGAGTACACCTTGCTCTCCTCTGGAAATTAAAAGCGCAGTCCCCTGACCCACATCAAACACATGCAGGTACCACTTGTTGGGGTTAAACGACAATGATGAAGAAAGTGCTGGTATACATAGCAACCCAATACACAGCCACTTTGTTCTAAACGGAGGTAAACAGATTACGAGCAACGCCAGAAAGGCTGCAATAAAGCTGGGAGCCGGCCAGTAACTCGTCAGCATGGGCCACCACTGTGCCATTGTGCGAATGACTGTCATCAGTATGCCGAGTGCATCATCAAACACCCTTAGCAACGCATCAGCCATAGGTGAATGAAACGGCATCAAAAAAAGGCTTATCAAACCTACTGGCAGCAATAAGGTTATAGCCGGAATGGCCACAAGATTAATAATGGGTGCGATTAAAGACTGCGCATTAAACCATAACAGCGTAACGGGCGTGAGAAAAACGCATAGAAAAAGCTGGAGTTTAACCGACCACAGAAAACGCCCTTTTATGTCAGATCTGGGTCGCCCGGCCCACCACGCGAAATACCAGATTAGTGACACCGCCCCTATGCTTAAGTAAAAACTGGCTGAATACACCGAAAAAGGGAATAGCAAACAACACAACGCTATCATTAGCCATAATGTATCCATAGCCCGGGTTTGGCGCTGCAAAGTTTGCATTACAACGAACACGCTCAACAATATTAACGCGCGTACTACCGGTAACTGCCAGTTCGCCAGCGCTGCATAAATAGTGCATAGTACCGCCGAGGCAATAAGAACCGGTATGCGTATGCTCACTTGCTCACGTCCACCAGCAAACGCTCTGGCGATGGGAAGTATACCTTTACTGATAAATAGAGCCCACAGCGCTACCAGCCCCAGGTGCATGCCCGACAGACTGAACAAATGTGCTGTACCACTTCGCGTTAGTAATTCCCAGTCCTGTTGGGTCAGAAAGGTTCTGTTGCCAACCAGCAATGCCAGGGCCCAGCCACTCAGATTTTTGTTAGTTAATAAGGTAACTGCTCGTTGATGCAAACTGGAGGCTTGACGGGGTTCGGTATACAAAACGGATTTTATATAACCGGTTTTTACAACTCTCTGCGCGAGCAGACGTTTAGTACGTAAGGGTGCACCTGGATTTACCACCCCCTGGGGTGGTTTGAGTCGTGTCTTTACATGAATCCGCGCACCTACGTAAGGACATGTTTTGCTATCAGAACGCCAATAAAGCTGAAATTTAGGCTTTAACAACTGATCAATAAGTCGGCCAGTTTGCGGTATACCGGTCAGCCGACAGGTTTTCTGCTCATAGATCGCTGTGGCAGTGATTAGTAGCGTAACTTGTGCATTACGTGGATTATTTTGTTCAGGCAGTTGCCAAGTCAGGTACCAATACCCTAAACTCGCCATCCATAAACTTCCTGCTGCAAGTCCAATCATCAGGGTGCTGGCCGAATAACTGTGGTATCCCAGCAAACTATTTCGGAGAAGCGGGGGTACAAATGACAAATGTCGTCTCAGTCCTGCGAATGTGTGGAACAAACAGGCAGCGATTAAAACAACTGTCAGTAACAACGGATGAGGTAAAACAGGCCAGTAACCTGCAGATAAACAGGCAAGAGAAAAACCCGCCAAGACGAGCGTGGCTTTTCTTTCCATAATATTGTGCTGTTGCATACTTGCGGCCCTGATTCCAAATATGCCAAGAAAATTTATTAAACGATTTTTGCCTGACCACCAAAAAATTAAGCAAAACCGTGCACTGAGTATGTTTGGTTCACTTTTGCATGAGCCAAATTTGTGGCACCTTAACCGTAAGTCAGCCAGCGGTGCCTTTGGTATTGGATTATTTTTTGCCTTCTGGCCAGTCCCCTTTCAGATGTGGCTTTCGGCAGCAATGGCCATTCCTTTTCGGGCTAATTTGCCCTTGTCGGTAGCCACAGTATGGATCACCAACCCATTTACCATGCCGCCAATATTCTACGCTGCATACAAGGTGGGAACGACTGTACTTGGGACCGAAACAACGCATTTTGAGTTTCAGTTTAATTGGCAGTGGGTAGTAGAAAGTATCAGCACCATTGGCCCGGCCTTCCTGGTGGGATGTGCTATCTGTTCGGTTTTTGCCGGTGCGGTGGGATATTTTGGCTTAAACTGCGTCTGGCGTTTTTCAGTAAAAAAAGCATGGGATGCACGTAGAGAAAAACGAAAGAACCAAAAAGAAACATTCTGAGCGCTACGCAGAACAAGCATAGCGCTTCTCGTGTTTATGCCTGGTAAACCTCAAATTTTTCCAACGTTGCAATAAGTTTACCTTCATCCCAGACCGCAATATCAAGCTCCTGCGCTTTGGTAAGCTTGGAGCCTGCTTTTTCACCCGCCACCAAAAAGTCAGTGTTTGCCGACACGGAGCCGGTTACTTTGGCACCTAACTGTTGTAACAAGTTTTTGGCTTCAGAGCGTCCCATTTTAGATAAGGACCCGGTTAATACGCAGGTTTGACCTGCCAGAGGCTGGTTTTCGTTTGAGACCTTAATTGCATCCCACTCAATTCCTTCTGCTAACAGAGCATCAACAATGTCACTGTTGTGAGACTCATTGAAAAAGTTAAAGATATGCTGTGCAACCACAACGCCGATATCATTAACCTCCTGCAAGCTCTCGACACTGGCCTGCATAATCTTTTCCAGGGTTTTAAAATGCTGGGCAAGATTATTAGCAGTGGTTTCGCCTACTTCACGGATTCCCAACGCGTAAAGGAATTTAGGAAGCGTTGTTTTTTTCGCCGAATCCAGCGATGCCAATAAATTAGCAGCCGATTTTTCTGCCATACGCTCAAGGCCAATCAAATCAGACATATTCAAACGAAAAAAGTCAGCAGGATGCCTGACAAGGTCGGCGTCAACCAATTGCTCGATGAGCTTATCGCCCAGGCCATCTATATCCAGCGCTTTTCTGGACGCAAAATGCTTTAAGGCCTGTTTACGCTGGGCCGCGCAAATGAGCCCGCCGGTACATCGAGCGACCGCTTCACCCGCTACTTTTTCAACCTGCGAATTGCACACCGGACAGGTTGTCGGAAATACAATATCATAAGCATTGTCAGGACGCTGGGCTTCAACCACTGACACCACCTGCGGAATAACATCTCCTGCACGTCGGATAACCACATGATCCTGTACTTTGACTCCAAGTCGCGTGATTTCGTCCTGGTTGTGCAATGTTGCATTCGAGACCGTCACGCCCCCTACGAATACAGGCTCAAGCCGGGCCACCGGGGTGATTGCGCCAGTGCGCCCCACCTGGAACTCAACATCAATCAGTTGAGTGATTTCTTCCTGGGCGGGAAATTTTTGCGCAATCGCCCAGCGCGGTGCGCGGGCCACAAAACCAAGTCGCTGTTGGAGTGCTATATTATTGACTTTGAATACCACGCCATCAATGTCGTAAGCCAGGTCATCGCGTATTTTTAAAATATGTTGATAATAACTCAGACACCCCTGCCCGCCCTGCGCTGTCTCTACCTGAGGACAGACCGGTAATCCCCAGCTTCTTACCAGTGCCAAACGCTCAGCGTGGGTATCAGGCAGTGTAAAGTCATCTGGCGTTACCAAACCCAGCGAGTACGCGTAAAACATCAACGGACGTTTTGCGGTTATTTTTGAGTCTAGCTGCCTCAGACTACCGGCGGCAGCATTTCTGGGGTTAACAAAGACTTTTTCACCTTTTTCTCTTTGCCTGGCATTTAACTTCTCAAACCCTTGCTTGGGCATGAACACCTCGCCCCGTATCTCTACGCGGGAGGGCACCTCGTCAGCATTCAAACGCAACGGTATATTGGCAATAGTGCGCACATTTTGCGTAATGTTTTCGCCTGTCTGACCATCCCCCCGGGTAGCCGCACGCGTCAGTGAACCGTTCTCATACAAGATACTGACAGCCAGTCCGTCAAGCTTAGGCTCACAGCTAAACGAGAGTGCTGTATCATCTTTGAGTCGATCTTTAACCCGTTTTTCAAATGCCAGCAGACTGTCATCATCAAATGCATTATCTAAAGATAGCATCGGCACTTCATGACTGACTTCCTCAAAGGCGCTAAGCGCCTCGCCGCCTACTTTCTGACTGGGCGAATCTGCTGTCTTATATTCAGGATATTGCTTTTCCAGCGATACAAGTCGCTGCATCAAACGGTCGTATTCGGCGTCGGGAACACTGGGAGTATCCATGACGTAATACTCATGGTTATAGTGTCGAAGTAAGCTTTTTAACTCTTCAATGTCCTGCTTAGGATGTTGCGATTTTTCTGACATGATGTGTACGCGCTATTTGCAAATGAAAAGGCCACCCCTGAAGGGATGGCCAAATGGATCAGGCGCGCGGGCTGCGCCGCTCAAACTCTCTTATTTTTTCTATATATTGCTGAAGCCCCTGTTTGGTCAGAACGCTTCGTTTACCATCAAGCACCTTAGCCCCAAATTCGTCCGCTATCTTGCGTGCCGCATTATGCATCATATTAAAAACCTGATGCGCATCACCTTCGATGGGTAAAATCATGAATAAAGAGACACCACGGGTGGTGAAGGTTTCAAGATTATCAATATCAAAGCTACCTGGCTTGAACATGTTTGCCAGACTAAACAGTACCGGCCCCTTTCCATTGGAATTAACGTGGCGATGAAAAATATCCTGATCACCAAATTTGAACCCCAATGTTAGAAGCAGTGGTAATAATGCTGCCCCTGAAATGTCATTACCCTCACCAGCACGCACATTAAGTATCAATACTTCCTGTGAAGGTGGGTTGGTATTCTGTGGCGCTTCAGCGTCCCGTGACGCGGATGGCTGTTCATCGCTGCTGGCCGCGGCAGGCTCATCAAACTCAATTCGCATCTGATCATCGCCGTTATCAGCATTTTGCGCCCCAGAGAACGGCTTATGCTGACGCTTTCTTGAAAGCCGTTCCGATGTATGACCTGAAGTATGCTGCGACGGTTTTGTATCAGCATCCGGACTATCCAGACTGAACGATTCGCCATCGTTGCTCTCAGGCGCGGGAGCTGGTTCAGCGCTGACTGTTTTATCAGTGCCTTTCAGTAAAAACCCTGGCGGTTCGGGAATCGACTGCTCACTATCACTGTGCTGGGCGCTAGCATTCTGATTACCCGACATATGTGGCTTAGGATTGGTTACCACCGAGCCATAGAGTTTTTCCTCATGATTCACATCTTCGCCTGCACTATCTGATGATGCTTCTGTTGAGGTGCCACGTTTTTTAAGCTCATCATCACCGGAACTCGACTCACGTTCTGCCCCATCAGCATTATCGCTATTGACCGAATTCTGACTGGCACTGACTACCCGGACTCTGCCAACTCCCAATTCGTCGAAGTTACCCTGAGATTGCGCCTTTTCTTCAGGCATATCCCAGCCATCATGATCAAATCCCGGCTCCTGACGCGAAGATTGCGACTCCCATTCACCCGGTTCAACACGTTCACGCGGCGTTGCTTTATTATTTTTTCTGATTTTCCAGATACCGTGGGCAAGTACACCTAATATGATGAGTGTACCTACAACCAGTAACGACAGACGTAATTCATCTTCCATCTTAATTAAGTCGCCCTTTGTTATGATTCTACAAATGCCATGGCTTCGTCGACATCAACAGCTACCATGCGTGACACTCCTGGCTCTGCCATTGTCACACCAGTGAGATGCGTCGCCATTTCCATAGCAATTTTATTATGGGTGATATATATAAACTGTACTGTCTGCGACATTTCTGATACGAGATTACAAAAACGTCCCACATTGGCATCATCCAGCGGCGCATCGACTTCATCGAGTAAGCAAAACGGCGCCGGGTTCAGCCGGAAAATTGCGAACACCAATGATAATGCGGTTAGTGCTTTTTCTCCACCGCTTAATAGGTGAATTGTGCTATTTTTCTTACCCGGTGGCCGTGCCATGATTGTTACGCCCGTTTCGAGCAGGTCATCATCAGTCAGTTCAAGGTATGCAGAACCGCCCCCGAATACTTTAGGAAACAATGCTTTTACATCCTCGTTGACCCTATGAAAGGTATCAGCAAAGCGGATGCGTGTTTCTTTATCGATTTTTCTGATCGCGCTTAACAGGGTTTCTAAGGCTTCATTCAAGTCATCGTACTGTGTATCCAGATGAGTTTTACGCTCTGCCTGTTCCTCATATTCTTCTACTGCTGCCAGGTTGACTGCACCCAGCCTCGATAACGCGCGACTGGTTTGTGTAAGATGGTTTTCCAATAATTTTTCATCTGCGTTCCCGTCAAGCTGCGCGAGCACCTGTTTGAGGGTAAAGCCTGTACCTGACATTTGCTCCAGTATGGCATCGCTGCGGGCTTTGTTACTTTCAATCTCAATAGTCAGGTTGTCAATATGATGCTGGCGTCGGGTGATACTGGCGCCTATTGACTGATGGTCCCTGGTCGCTTCGCTAATGATGGCTTCAAGTTCACTGAGCTTTTTGCGATGCTGTGACATGTCGATTTCTAACTGATCGCGCTTCACCAATAGTGATTGTAGACGGTCGTTTTGATCATCGATAGGTTCACGCAAGTCAGTAAGTTCAGTATCAAGGCGCCGGCGACGTAACGCATAATCGTGCGCTTGATTCTGGTTACGTGTAACTTGCTCGCTATACCGTTCAACAAGCTGCTGTTGCTGATTAAGCGCCAGCTCCAGCTGGTGACGGTGATTCTGATACTGGCTCAGCATTGAGCGCCTTGAGCGCACATCTGCTTCCAATGTCTCTTTTGTTGACCGTTGCTCTGCAACCTGACGTACCAGCGTCTCAAGCCGTTGTTCGCTCTCATACAGCGCTTCAGACAGCTGTTCCAGCTGAATCGCGTCCTGACTTTCTGTTGCCAAAGCAGCATCAAGCTCTGCCTGACGTTTGTCCAGCACACTTTGCTGGCGACTTGCGTGTGTAACGGCCATAGCCAGACGCTCTTTCGCCGTATCCCGGGAAACGACAAGGCGCTGCAGTTCACTTTTTGCCTTTTCAAATTGCAGTTGTGCCTCGTCGACCTGCTGCAATAATGTTTCATACTGACCCTGAGCGTTGGCGATTGCCATATCCAGTGAGGCTCGCTGCTCTGTGTACGTGTTGAGCTGATCCTGACGTCGCAATGCACCATCATTTTTTTGTTCAGCAGGAGCAAATAGCCACTGCGAGGTAACCAGATATCCCTGTTCACTGAGCGCAATTTCGTCGGCCTGTAGCGTGGTCGCAGCAGTCAGGGCGCTCTCAAGATCAGGTTTTATAATTACCTGATTAAACAGCGCGGGCACCGGCTGAGAAGGACTGATACGCGCAGCCAGTGAGTCTTTTCGCAGCATCTCCTGGGGAGAAAGAAACCGGGTTACCAGGGTATGTCCCGCGGGTAAAGAGTGTTCCAGAAGTTCAGCGTTATCGTTACGCACGGGTTGATGAAAAAATTGCAGCAGGCTTTCCACCGCGACGTGTAAAGAATCAGGGATATCCAGGTCGCGCCATAAGGGTGTTGCATCCGCGGGTGTCTGCTCAAGCGTATCTTGCTGCAATGTTTCAATGGCGGCAATTCGGGAAGACAGATTTTGGCGCTGCGCTTTAAGCGCGGCCAGACTTTCGGCTTCTTGCTGAGATTGCTCACTTAGCCTCTGGTATTGTTCTTTTCGGATATGCTGGGATTGTTCAAGACGGGCAATATCATTAGTAAGCGCATCAATTGTAGATTCGGCCTGACTGACCTGCTCATCGTGCAGGCTACTCTTCAACTCTGCTATCTCTGCACGCAATGCACTAATACGTTGCTGATTACGCATCTGCATATCGATCTGCGACTGAATCTGGCTATGATACCGCTGCACCCGATGTTTGGTATCAGCATGCTCATCTTCATGCTGCCGGCTATGCTGGCTAAAATCATCAAGGGCTTGCTCAGCATCCTCCAGTGACTCTTCGCATTGCATCAGCTGCGCTTCACTGGTTGCCAGCTCAGGCTCCAGTGAGGTTACTGAATGATGTGCCCTGTCAAGAGTCTCGCGCGCTTCCTGGATAGCGTCGTTAAGTGTACTTTCGTGTATGTTAAGTTCGCTTAACTCTTTTTCTATCTGCTCAGCGCGCTGTTTACTATGCAGTGCGCTTTGCTCTATGCGGGTAATTTCATTACCCAGCGTAAATGTTTTTTGCTGTAGCGCGTCCATCTCAGCGCGCAAATTATCGGCGTTTTGCCGGTACTGGATCAGCCCGGCTTCCTCACCCTTATATTTTGCTTCCAGCGTATCTAACTCACGCTGCTCTGCACGCTGAGTTGCTGTAACCGACTTTATTTTTTCATCTAACTTCAACCACCGCGCTGCAGTAAGTTTCGCTTTATACTGGCGCTCTTCTGCTTTGAGGGTCTTGTAACGCTGGGCTGCTGCTGCCTGGCGTTGTAGTGTTTCCAACTGACGGGCCAGCTCACCACGTACATCATCCAGCCGCTCCAGGTTTTCCTGAGTGTGCCGGATTCGGTTTTCAGTCTCACGACGCCGTTCTTTGTACTTTGAAACGCCGGCGGCTTCTTCCAGAAATACGCGCAATTCCTGGGGTTTCGATTCTATCAACCGGGATATCATTCCCTGCTCTATAATGGCATAGCTGCGTGGCCCCAGGCCGGTACCCAGAAAAATATCGGTAACATCTTTACGACGGCACCGGCTACCATTTAAGAAATACGTCGACTGGGCATCCCTTGTGACCAGACGTTTAACCGCCAGTTCACTGTATTTACCGTATTCACCTGCAATGCGCGCCTGACTGTTATCAAAAATAAGTTCAACGGAACACTGGCCCAAAGCTTTACGTGTCGACGACCCATTGAAAATGACGTCAGTCATGGCATCGCCACGCAGATTTTTGGCCGAACTTTCGCCCAGCACCCAGCGCACTGCATCAATTACATTTGATTTGCCACAGCCATTAGGACCAACAACTGCGGTCATTTCACCCGGAAAAGGAATGGTGGTAGGCTCGACAAACGATTTAAAGCCTGCCAGCTTAATTTTAGTCAGTCGCACGAACAGGCGCTCCAGCCAGATAACCGCGTGCAACAGACGAACATTCTGTCGTACTGAGAAACGGAAGGATCATACTCACCGCAGGGGGGTATTTTTTGCATTATTATACTCAGGGACTGTATCAGAACTCACAAGATGTAACAATTCAGATTTGAACTGCAGGGGTTAGCGTAATGTATACTACATGTTTTATTTTTCTGTGGCAGGAGCACAAATGATAGCTAGAAGTGGTGTGGCCTATTTTACCAGCGGATTTTCGCTGATTAGAACGAAAGGACTAAAGCGTTTTGTTTTCATTCCGCTGGCGGTGAATTTATTGTTATTCGCCACCGCCTTTTATTTTTTATTCGGACAGATTGAAATGGGCATCGCTTATTTAATTGATCTTATTCCAAAATGGCTTGGGTGGGTGCAAGAGGCGCTGGTTTATTTACTCTGGCCAATTGCGGTGGTCTCTGTTCTATTAGTATTTGCGTTACTCTTTGGTACACTGGCGAACTGGATAGCAGCGCCATTTAATGGCATTCTAGCGGAGAAAGTGGAACGCCATTTAACCGGCCAGGATATGGGCGATGAAGGTGTGATGAGCCTGGTAAAAGATATACCACGAACACTGGGCCGGGAATTTTCAAAGTTTTTGTGGTATCTCCCCCGGGCTGCCGGATTTTTTCTCATTTTTCTGTTTGTCCCTGTGATTGGACAGCTTATATGGTTTTTATTCTCTGCCTGGATGCAGGCTATTGTGTATTGCGATTATCCCTATGACAATCACAAAGTCCCTTTTGATAAAATGCGTCTGCATCTTGGTCAGCATAAGAGCCGGGCACTTACATTTGGCATGATGGTCAATATATTTTCGTTAATCCCGGTGGTCAATTTTATCGTCATGCCGGTCGCAATTTGTGGTGCCACAGCCATGTGGGTGAGTGAACTGCGTGAGGAAATGGTCCGCTAGTCAGCGGGTTGTTCGGTATCCGGGAGGGCGTTAAATGCATTGTAACGCGCCAGCCACTCCCCGGCGCGTTGCTGGTCGCCGGCATAATGAAAGCGCTGGAAAAGATTCATGAAAACCGGGCGTTGCTGATCTGGCTTTAATAACTGTTGCTTCCATAGTGCCAGATAGATTTTTGGTATTACACCACTATCGTGGTGTTCCATGAACGTAATCTGACGGCTGGGCTTGTAAGCATTAACGCCAAGCGCCCGACATGATGATGCGTTGGCAATGCCCGTAGAAGGTTTAAGTGAAAGCCATTTTGCCAGTGTCGATTGGGGACGATAAGTAAGCCTGCCATCAAACACCAGATTAGGGACTTTCGCACCATGACAGTACTGCTCGGCAATGTTTTCTGCAAGCGGGTACTCGTCGACAAAGCCAGCAAAATGCGCCAGTTCATGAACCATTACTGAGTAACTGTCTGATAAATCGAGGTACATAATACCGTTGTTAACGTTTGCCTTGCCGGCATCTCCCACCAGGATTACATGGGTTGCCTGAGTCGCTTCCACCGGCTTCGCCAGTTGCCGAATGTCACATCCCATACGGCCGGAACGTTGCCAGTCCGAGGAACAATCAATACTATTTTGACTCAGCCATATAGGTGCCTGTAAACAAAGCGGCAATGTTTCAAGACGCTCATCCTGCAAAAATGACTCATACAACTGACTGGCACGCTCTATACTGGATAATGACGTGGCAAACATTTGGATTTTCTGCGCGCACTTGCGGTCTTCTGGCCAGGGCGTTAACGTCACCGCATCAGGCGTTTGCACACTGTACTCTTTGATAATAGTAAGCAGCCGCGAAGCCATTTTGTGGCCATCATTAGATGCCTGACGAAGTAATGCGGTCCCCTGCTCCGTCTGACCTTCCTCAAACAACATTCTGCCCAGTTGAAATGCACTTTGCGGGTAAGCCTGAGCGGTAGCAATAAGCCATGGCCGTGCCTTTTCAGCAGCTTGGCTTAACAGGTATAGATCTGCCAGTGCTGCCTGCGCCGGTGCATGATCATTTTGCGCAGCACGGACCAGCCACGTCTCGCGCTGGGAAATACTATCACTCGCCATAGCCAGTTCAAGCTGAGCTGCGGGGACATCTCCCCGGGCAGCAAGGTTCAAAAGTCGCTCACTATTGACACTGTTCTTGTCCAGTTCATAGAGAGCCCAGGCAGCTTCTGGATTACGTAAGCCCACCAGCTTGGCAAGCCAGAATTTGTTCTGCGTTTTTATAGACAGCAAAACCAGCTCGCGCTGTGCCTGTTTACTACCGCGCAAGGAAGCCTGCCATAATAAAGGCTCTGGCTTAGCAGCATCACGGGCATTTTCCAGTAGCTGAGGAAGATGAAAACTACTATCTGCACTGACTAGCACCATTGCCAGTAACGCTATGACTAAACCACGCATAAGCTGGCTAAGGACTATCCGAGTCAGGCTGGCGCAAACGCTTTAATTCTTTTCGGGCATAACGATGTTCTACATAATCGTACACATTAGTGCTTAATGCCAATTTGAAATAGTTTGCTGCAATGCCCTGATTTTGCTGACTGCTGTGATACTTGCCTAAATAAAAATAGGCCTCGCACAACCGTTCTGTCAGCTCACGCTGATTGGATACGCCGTCAATGAGTTGTCCAAGTAGATGATCTTCGCCTACGTTGCCAAGATATAGATCGACGAGGCTGAGTGCCCAGTGATTCTGTGAGATATTGCTCCGAATGTCTGCCAAATAAGCCTGCGCGTCCACTTCATTAACAGCCGCCATCGCAAAATAAAGCCAAAGAGCCCGGAAGGGGTCGGAGGGATCATTGTTATAAAATGTGCGTAAATCAGGTATTGCTAAATCTGAGCGATCACCATAGTAAAGCGCTATACCACGATTTAAAAAAGCAAAATCATAATCAGGATTAATATCCAAAGTGGAGTCAAATGCTTCGTAGGCCTGGATATATTCACCCTGCTGGATAAAATGTATTCCCATTGAGTTATATGCCTCAGCCATATCCGGTTTCAACTGTAATGCCTGGCTGTAATCAAACTGAGCCAGGCCACCCAGGCCCACACTATCGTAAAGCATGCCCCGCTGATAAGTCAGCTCCGCTCGCTCTTCGTCAGATAGATCGGCACTGGCAAGAATTTGATTGTATCGGATAATCGCCATCTGCGAGCGTGGGCTCACCGGTACTGGCTCAGCCAATAGTAAATTACCCATCTGTTGCCCGCGCGACTCAGTCACCGGCGTTTGGCTACAGCCGGTCAGCATGGTCAGTAAGAAAGAAAAAAGAATGAGACTTATCAGTTTGTGCATGTTAAAAATGGCATCACTTTAATAATTAGGTAAAACGCGCGCAGGCTTATGCTTACCCGGAGCAGGCCTGTTTTGAAGATAATGGCCGGGCTCTGTTGATAATGACTGGCGCAACCTTCGCCCATTTGTCAAAAAAAGTAAAGTCTAACGGTGTTTTTGCAGGAATAAAATGGACAGTAAAATTATTCAAAACCTGGTGGATAGTGCGCGACAGGCGCAGCAAAACTCCCATTCGCCTTATTCTAATTTCAAAGTTGGTGCCGCCGTACTAGGCGCAAACGGTAAAATCTATGCCGGATGCAATGTGGAAAATGCGGCTTACCCTTTGGGTCAGTGTGCAGAAGCAACGGCCATCGGTAATATGATCACTTCGGGTACTCAGTCGATTAAGGCTGTCGTCATAGCCAGTCCAAACGATGCTGCCTGCTACCCTTGCGGCGGCTGCCGGCAAAAAATTGCTGAGTTCGCATCAGACGATGTACCTGTATATATGAGTACCCGGTCAGGCAGCCTGCAAAAGGTATCTGTGGGCGAGTTATTACCGTTCGCGTTTCGCGATTCATCGCTGGCAGGCTAATAACCTAATGTCGATTACCCGTCAGCCTTGTTTTTTTGCTGACGGGCATTGAGCGCATCTAACTGCTGTTGTGTTGCTGGAAGCTGGTATCGCGCTTTCCAGTCAGCATACGGCATTTTATAAATAGTATTACGGGCTTCTTCATAATCAATATCTACATCCCGTAATGAAGCTTCATGTTTGTACCATTTCGCCAGACAATTACGACAAAAATCCGCCAGAATCATCAAATCGATATTCTGTACATCCTTATTGTCGTCCAGGTGCTCAAGCAGCTTTCTGAATGTCGCGGCTTCGACTTCTGTCTGTGTTTGTTTATCCATAGTTTTCTCCCAAGAAAAAAGGAGGCCACTGGCCTCCTTTTGTACTAACAGCGGTAATTATTCACCTTGTTCATTTTGCTCTTTAGGCGCCGGTTTCTCAAGCAGTTCTTTAATGCTCAGACGAACCCGGTTCTGACGATCAATTTCCATCACTTTAACATCAATCATCTGGCCTTCAGACAAATAATCTGTCACTTTATTCACGCGCTCATGGGCAATTTGTGAAATGTGAACAAGCCCTTCTTTACCTGGCAACACTTCTACAAACGCGCCGAAATCGACGATACGTGTAATTTTACCGTGATAGGTTTTACCAACCTCGATTTCAGCCGTAACCTGCTCGATTTTACTGATCGCTATGTCAGCTTTAGCACGTTCAGTGGCAAAAATCTTGATAGTTCCATCATCTTCGATTTCAATATTTGTGTCAGATTCTTCGGTGATCTGACGAATCATCGCGCCACCTTTACCGATGACATCACGAATCTTGTCCTGATCAACTTTCATCGTATAGATCCGCGGAGCGAATTCACTCAGTTCATCACGGTGACCAGATATCGCTTCGTCCATTACCTTCAGGATATGCAAGCGCGCTTCTTTGGCCTGCTTAAGAGCGATCTGCATGATCTCTTTAGTAATACCTTCTATTTTGATATCCATCTGTAAGGCGGTAATACCTTCAGTGGTGCCGGCAACTTTAAAGTCCATATCACCTAAGTGATCTTCGTCGCCCAGAATATCGGAAAGTACAACAAAATTATCATCGCTTTTAACCAGCCCCATCGCAATACCGGCAACCGACGCTTTGATAGGTACACCTGCATCCATTAAGGCCAGTGACGTACCACATACTGATGCCATAGAAGATGAGCCATTAGACTCAGTGATTTCGGATACAATACGAACAACGTACGGGAAATCTTCTTCACTGGGCATTACCGCCTGGATACCACGTTTCGCCAGGCGACCATGGCCAATTTCCCGCCGCTTTGGTGAGCCCATCATGCCAGTTTCACCGACACAATAAGGAGGGAAGTTGTAATGTAGCATGAACCGGCTATCACGTTTACCCTGAAGCTCATCAATCATCTGCGCATCACGCTCTGTACCAAGGGTTGCTGCAACAATTGCCTGAGTTTCACCCCGAGTGAACAACGCAGAACCGTGAGTACGCGGTAAGACACCCGTCGCCACATCAAGGGCTCGGATCATAGCCGGGTCCCGGCCATCAATACGTGGCTCACCTGCCAGTATACGCGAGCGAACAACGTCGCTTTCAAGATCATGTAACAAGTTCAGAACTTCTTTCTGATCCTGCGCTTCGTCCTGCGCCACTATGTCTGCCAACGCTTTCTCAGTGACAGCATTGACGGCATCTTTGCGAGCCAGTTTGTCAGAGATCTGATACGCCTCTACCATGCCGCTGTGTGCTGCTGATTTGACCTTTTCTTTCAATTCGGTGTTTTCAGCTTTAGGCTGCCAGTCCCAGGCTTCTGTACCTACTTCATCAGCGAATGCTTTAACTGAATCTACCACAGTCTGAAGTTGTTCATGACCGAACATAACAGCGCCAAGCATAACATCTTCAGAAAGCATGTTAGCTTCTGACTCTACCATCAGAACAGCGCCCTGGGTACCCGCTACAACCAGGTCCAGTTCGCTGTCTTCTTGCTCAGAAGCACGTGTATTTAAAATATACTCGCCATTGCTGTAGCCAACACGCGCCGCTCCGATAGGGCCGCTAAACGGTATACCAGAAATTGCCAGTGCTGCTGACGTTCCAATCATGGAAATGACATCAGTAGGAATTTCAGGATTTGCAGACATCACCGTTACCACTACCTGTACTTCATTTTTGAAGCCTTCAGGGAAAAGTGGGCGAATGGGTCGATCTATCAATCGTGCTATAAGGGTTTCACCTTCAGATGGACGCCCCTCACGCTTGAAAAAACCGCCTGGAATCTTACCAGCTGCATAGGCTTTTTCCTGGTAATTTACCGTTAGTGGGAAAAAGCTCTGATCTTCTTTGGCTTCTTTTTTACCAACAACAGTCACCAAAACGGATGTATCATCCATACTGGCCATAACTGCTGCTGTTGCCTGACGAGCGATTACGCCTGTCTCAAGAGTGACAGTATGCTGTCCATACTGAAATGATTTTGTAATAGGAGTCACTATTTGTCCTTTATGTCTCTGTATATATATTTCGCTTTTAAACGCGGCGCTTAGTATAGCTTTGAAATCAGTTCAATACCATCAGCAGATACACCAATCCCAGCTAGCGGTTTGCTTATCGCCACGTCTTTTTTGTAAATCAGGGTTTATAAATATGCCGATACCCTAACAATGGCGTTAGAGAATGCCAAGCAACTTCGAACTTTTCATCCAGCCCGCACGGGCGCAATATTAAAAAAATCATAAAATTTACAATTCTGTTCGTAATTTCATCAATTTGCCATAAAGTGGCGTATGATGGATATAGAGGACTGAAGGAGTCATCTATGCTTATATTGCGTTTAAATAAAGCGGGAATGCCACAGGATTGGATTCATCCGGAACAAGCTGCCCGTCTGTATTGTCAGGATAAAGTATTGTTTGAGCTGGGGCACGATTCACGGCTGTTACGAGGCGGTCATAACCGGCTGGGCATTCAAAGCACATTGCGACTGGCTTCCATTATTGCATGTGATGGCAAAGTAACAGATCTGTCAGGAAAAGTAGCGCTAACTAATCGTTATCTGTTTAGGCGGGATAACGACATTTGTCTTTATTGTGGCCAGCGTTTTTCACCGCGAGTCCTTACCAGAGACCATATTATTCCACGCTCCAGAGGCGGCAAGAACATTTGGACAAACGTTGCCACCGCCTGTCGCCGCTGTAACCATGCTAAGGCTGCTCGCACGCCGGAAGAGGCAGGTATGCCACTTCTGGCAGTGCCATTTCGGCCAAATGTTTACGAACGGTTTTATTTGATGAACCGACGCATACTGGCAGACCAGATGAGCTTTTTAGCCAGCCACTTTTCGCATCAACGTGACTGGCAGGTCCAGGATTAATTGTGGGTTGGTTCTGGGCTTGCTTCTTGTTCAGCCAATGCGCGGTGCCACAGGTACATCCAATCAGCAGAAATTTTTTGCTGCAAATCATGGGCCTCGTCTGTAGGACAAAACAGCGCCACTGATATGACAATATTGCCAAGTTCATTTGTTTCTACACCGATGGTGGGATCGATTTTTATAAACTCCACTTCCATATGCCGCTCTATCAGACTTTTATATCGTTCGGCAACATCCCGGTAAAAATCACAGTGTGCTTTGGCTCGTGCTACAAAGGAGGGTAACAAAGTATATGGGTTTAATTTTGGCTCGCTGGTGATAGTAAAGGCATGTAATTTATAGCGGCGCAAAAAATTCAGATTTTTAACCATCTGCGTAACCAGGTGGCTATTTGGCACATATACATGCTTGCCAGTATAATCATGTGATTCTTCATCCACTTCAAGCAGTGCCGTCTTAGCCCAGTCCATTTCGACAACTTCGCCAACAATTTTATTTAACTGGACCCAATCGCCCACCCGAAAAGGCTTGGCACCAAGGTAATAAATAAAACCTAAAAAGCACTGAATAAATTCACGCATTGCAATCACAATGGCAACCATGAAGGCTGCAATTGAAATCGCCAGACTCTGTATCTCCGAACTCCAAACCAGAATGATGAGAATGAATAGAAAGCCGTTGCTGATTTGTTCCAGAATATTGAGCGTGTGACGACGGTCTTCACCCCGACGCCGGCTGCGTAAACGAATAAGCTTAAGGGCAAGGCGCTGCAAACCCAGAAATAAAACGATAATGATAGCGGATGTGATAATTTTATTATCAGCGGCGAACGCCGTAATTTGTTGCCATAATAGTTCCACGGAATAAGGCAATCTTCGTCTCCTGATAAATGCCGGTTTGCGCATAATGCAAATAAAAAAACACCGGGTTAAATAACCCGGTGTTCATTATGACGAAAGCCTTATTAGGGAACAATCCCAAGGCGTTAATTTCTGATCTGGCCCTCGCCATTAACCAGATATTTTTCTGTAGTCAATGATTCAAGACCCATAGGGCCATAAGCATGTAGCTTGGTCGTTGCAATACCAATCTCTGCGCCCAAACCCAACTGGCTGCCATCAGAAAAACGTGATGAAGCATTGACCATCACTACTGATGCATCAACAGCAAGTTGGAATTTATTCGCTGCTTCTTCATTTTCGGTACAGATGACTTCAGTGTGATTACTTCCAAATACAGCAATGTGATCAATGGCAGCATCAAAGTCGTCAACAACCCGAACGGCTATTTCCAGGCCCAGATACTCTGTGCCATAGTCTTCTTCACCGATAACATCAGCGCCATCAAAATATTCGCTGCCAGCTTGGTTAACATGCACTTTCACTTCGTGCTCAGCTAACGCTGCAGCTGCTTTTGGTAAAAATTCTGCCGCAACATCTTTATGCACAATCAAACCTTCAAGCGCATTGCAAACACCGGTGCGTTGTGTCTTCCCATTAAGCAATAACTGAAGAGCCTGATCCAGGTTAGCGTCTTTATCAACATATAAATGACAAACCCCTTCAAAGTGCTGAATTACCGGCACCTTGGAGTTCTCAGTGACATAGTTAATCAAGCCTTCGCCGCCACGGGGAATGATTACATCAATATAATCACGCTGTTCCATCAATTCTTGCATCAACGCACGATCAGGATTTGGTACAACGGTAATTAAAGCCTTAGGTAAGCCGTGCTTTTCAAGCGCCCCCTGTAAAAGCTCAGCGATAGCCAGACTAGAGTCAAGGGCTTCTTTGCCGCCGCGCAGAATTACTGCGTTACCAGATTTGAAACATAACGCGCCGGCATCTGCTGTAACATTTGGACGAGCTTCGTAAATCATGCAGACCACACCAAGAGGTATTCGCATCTTGCGTATTTTGATACCTGCCGGGCTGGTTCCGAAGTCACGGGTTTGTCCAGCAGGATCCTCCAAGCCGATAATAACCTCAATACCGGCAGCCATATCTTCGATACGATCATCATCCAGGATCAGGCGGTCTATCATCGCCGCGTCAAGATTATTTTCTCGCGCACGGGCGACTTCTTTTTCGTTAACTGCTTTGATTTTATCTTTGTTGGCGCGAATTGCTTCCGCCATATCTTTAAGTACTTCGTTTTTCTTGGCAGTATCAAGAATCGCCAGCTTTTGAGCGGCTTTCTTTGCGTCTTGTGATAATTGCGTAATTAAACTCATTCTTTCTCCAAATTTGCTAGATGCTGATTTGAAATAATCGGACCGGTTTTTTCTTCGAACTCAGAGGCGAATTCTTCACTGTCCTGTTTAGCGATAAAATTAAGCAGACAGCTGCTGTAATTAGATCTTGCTTTTACCAGCTTGGTACCATCATCTTTTCTGACCAGGATGGTATCACCTACCGAAAACTCGCCTTTAACATCAATTATTTCGCTACTTGTTAATTCTTCAGAATTTTCTCCCAACGAACCACCGAAATCACTTTCAACAATGACTTCGCCCTGCGCGTTAGAAGTATGTTTCATCCAGTGGACATTTTCTTTCATGGGCACTTCGTAGGCCTGGAAGTGCGTACCCGGATTCTTACCATCCAATAACATATTGAATGAAAGTTCCGTGAAGCCATTGATAATGAATGTATCAATACCATGGGAGACCGCTTTTTCAGCCGCTTCAATCTTAGTTCTCATACCGCCGGTACCAACACCACCTTTAACGGCACCGCCAGCCATGGCGTAAATACTTTCATCGATATTTTCAACCCACGACAATAATTTGGCATCGTCATTTTCATGGGGATTTTTGTCATAAAGACCATCAATATCAGAACAGATAATCAGGGCATCGGCGTCAGCTGCAGCAGCCACCATTGCCGACAAGTTATCGTTGTCTCCAACTTTTAATTTGTCCGTTGTGACAGTATCGTTTTCATTAACAATAGGCAGAATCTGATTGTCTAATAAAGAAAACAATGTTTCACGAATACTGACATAACGCTCTCTGTCACGCAGATCTGCGTGAGTAAGGAGGATCTGCGCTGACGGGAAGTCAAACAGTTTATCCCAGGTCGAAATCATTTCCGTCTGACCTGCTGCTGCCATCGCTTTTTTTACGGCAATATCTATATCTTCCTGGTCTGGAAACATATGAGAGCCCGCGGCCACCGAACCAGAAGAAACCAGGACAACCTGAATCCCCTCAGCACGACACTTGACAATAAACTGCGCGATGCTCAGCAGATAATGGCTGCTGCAACCCTGTTGATTTGGGGCTATTAGAGCACTACCAACTTTTATAACAATGCGTTTCCAATTTGCACGATTCATAGCTTCTATCACCTTAAGACTGTTGTTCTGCTAGTTCCTGACTGGCTTGCCTATACATTTTCTGTACATTCTCAGCAGGTGTAAGATCAACTGCTGATACCCCCCATAGGGTTACCGTACTGACAATAAACCCGGGAACAATTTCGTAAATTACGCTGCTAAGTGCCTTGCCATCCTCTAGTACCGGCGCATATATCCAGAACAAGACTGTTACAGCACCAGTAATTACACCCCACAGGGCGGCTTTTTCAGTCAGGTTCTTTTTATACAGACAAAACAGAACTAATGGACCAAAAGCAGCACCAAAGCCTGCCCAGGCATTACTTACCAGCGAAAGAATAGTATTCGATGAGTCCATTGCCAGTAGCAGTGCGACTATCGCGACCCCCCCTACGCCAAAGCGGCCGATAGTGACGGTTTTCTTTTCACTCACCTTCTTATTGGAAATAACCCGATAAATATCCTCAGTCAGCGAACTCGCAGACACCAGCAACTGGGACGAGATTGTGCTCATAATAGCAGCAAGAATTGCTGCCATCAGAAATCCACTGATTAGCGGATGAAAAAGGATTTGTGAAAATAGAATAAAAATAGTTTCAGGGTCATCAACCTTAAGACCAAACTGATTTGCGTAGGCCACACCGACAAAACCTGTTGCCAGCGCTCCGATAATGGTAACCAGCATCCAGGACATGCCGATGTTGCGCGCTGTGCTGACTGCTTTGACCGATCGAATAGCCATAAAACGTACGATAATGTGAGGTTGACCAAAATACCCCAGGCCCCATGCCAGACTCGATAAAATACCTACAGTTGTCATTGCTTCCCACGAAGCAACTAAACCGGGCACAGATTCTGTAGCTGCGGCAGTCATCTGGGTGGCGCTATCGAATTCAGAAAATGCCACAATAGGCACGAGAACGAGTGCTATAAACATAATGCAGCCCTGAACAAAGTCAGTCATGCTAACCGCCAGGAACCCGCCCAGGAGGGTGTAAGAGACGACCACGCCCAAAGTTATGATCAAGCCCCAGTGATATTGCACGCTAAAGGCACTTTCAAATAACTTGCCTCCGGCAACCAGTCCGGCAGACGTATAAAGTGTAAAAAACATAACAATAATAGCGGCTGAAACTATTCTGATGGGAGAGTTGGCCCGGCCAAACCGTTTGGCGAAAAACTCCGGAACCGTCAGTGAGTCGTCTGCTACCTCTGTGTAAACCCTGAGTTTTGGTGCGACTAACAAATAGTTGGCGAGAGCACCTGCCAGCAGACCAATTGCGATATACATCGCATCAAAGCCGGTGACAAACATTGCACCAGGTAACCCCATTAGCATCCAGCCGCTCATGTCAGATGCGCCGGCTGATAATGCGGTTACCTGGGGACTCACTGCTCGCCCACCCAGGATATAACCAGATATATCGCTGGTCGATTCGCGATAGGCGAATAACCCTATTCCCAGCATAGCCAGAAAATAAATAGCCAGAGAGATATAACTTTCAATCGGCATACTACGGTATGGACTCCTCTTGTTGATTACACGTCGCGGTGGGGTGCTCGACAATTTGATTGCACGCTAGCACCGGGGAATTCACACCGCCCCTTTAATTTGAGTTCTAACTATATCAGTCAAAAACATTTAATTGCAAATAAAGCGCTTCATAAACGCCTGAAATTACATTGTTCAGACTAAATGATTATAAATCTGTTCATTAACAATCAAAACATCAGTCTTGTAGCGGGCCGCGCGTATTGTTCGTGGCCTGTAAACAGCATTCAATTTTCAAAAAAATTGTTAACAAGCTGTGAACAAGCTGATTTTTCATGCAATAAACTGACAATTTTATTCATTTCAACTGAATTATATTTCAAGTGCTTTGTTTGGTTATAATTTGACCTAATACTTTTTCAGTTTCAGTCACGCTGTGATCACTTAAGCCATACTCGTCCAAGATAGTGCTCATCTTAGAAATAACAGAATCCCGACTATTTTCCTTCTCCACTATCTGATAAATATTTGGATGCAGATAGTATTGACGACACACCGTCGGTGTATTGCCAAGCATTGCAGCGACATGACTGGTTAAGGTAGCAGGCCAACTGCGGCGTGAATTTTCCAGGATTTTAAGGCGCACGTCCGGCAGTGCCAGTAAGGCAAACCGACTAGCTCCCCACGTTCTGAAGTCTTTACAGGAATACGCTTCGCCCAGATTGGCGTGAATAAACTGGTTAACATCATCTGCATCAACATCGTGCCATCGTCCCGCGTTATCTTCATAACGAAACAATGCGTAGCCACGCTCCTGAGCACTTTGCGCCACTAATTCCGCTAATTCGCTATCTTCAACTTCCACATTTCGAGGCTTATTATGCTTACCGACAAAAGATAATGTGACATGGTCATCATCCTGTTGCAGATGTTTTCTGCGCAATGTGGTCAGGCCGTGGGTGTTATTTTGTTGAGTATAATGGCGGTTGCCGATGCGTAGCCCAGTGTGATCTAGTAATAAACAAACTAATGAGAGCGTTTTGTCAGGCCCCCAATCTTCAGAACGAACCTGTTCCCAGCAAAATTTTCTGAATTCTGGAAGCGCTACACCAAATTCTGACAACCTTTCAAATTTTGCCACCTGCTGTTTCTCATGCCAGTTAGCATGATAAATATATTGTTTACGACCCTTTGCATCGTAACCTGTGGCCTGCAAATCCGAAGATGGTTCGCTGGCAATTCGGACATTTTGCCAGTTAGGTGGAATAACAAGCTTATGCAGCCGATGAAGCGTTTTTTTCGCGTGCACTTTGCGCCCGCTGGCATAAAAGTATTCAAATCCTTTTCCGCGCTTTTTTCTCTGAATACTTAAATCAGATTGTGACATATAAACCAGATTCCAGTGCAAGATACATATGTATCGTGATGCGATTGAGAAAAGCGTTATGCGTGCGAGTTAATAATGTTTATTAATCACGAGTATCGCTTTAACTGACTGCCGTTTTACAATTTCAGTCGCCACTTATTCTTCTATAACAACCTTAATTGCCGGAGTTACCGAGACTGACATATAAAAATTAAAAGCAAGAGGTTTGCCATAGGCTTTCCCCTTTCCCGAAGGCAAGTTTTTTCGGGCCTGAGCGGTAAATAGCGAAATTGCGGTTGAGTAAGACGCTGATTGGTAACCGGAAAATTTTTCAATTTTCAGGCAAATTGTACTTGCAACAATCATGTGAACCGCAGCTAGAAGGCGCTAATAAATTGTTTGTTTAATAAAAACAGGCGGTTGTAGCTTCGTACAATTCTTGCTTGTTGTTTCACAGATAAACAGAATGGTGATCCAGATACTGACGACCGTTTCGCCCTGTAAATTTCAATTAGCCGATACCCAGATGAAATGGTGATGAAATGACTCAAAGAAATAATCTTGATGAAATGCGCGCTGCAATTCTAAGTACAGAACACACCCAGGTGGCCGCTGTTTTTGATACAGAGGCATCCGCAAGAGCATCCGTCGATGAAGTAGAGGACGCTACTGATGTAACTGAAAGTCAGGTAACCTTTGTCAGCCCAATGGACGATACGTTTAGCCAAAAACTTGAAGCAGACAGCAAAAAACTGGGTAAGCATATGTGGTATGCCCATCTTATCCTTGGTGCTGCAGGGTTGCTCGTTGGTTTAATCGCTGGCTGGTTATTAGTCAGTTTCGGTCCGGCGTTGACGCAAAGCAATCCTCTTTTTACCTATATCGCTATGATCAGCCCGGGGATTTTTGTTGGTCTGTTTGTGGCCGGTCTCATAAGCTTACGTCCTGACAGAAGCGAGATTATTGATACGGTACGCCATGCCATAAGACGTAAACATTATGCCGTCATTATAAATATGAAGAAAAACCAGTCGGTAAAAAATGTTGCGGAAATTCTGTCGAAGACGAGCCACAAGGTGGTTGAAGCTGCATCATAAAAAAAGCGCCGCGTGCGGCGCTTTCTTTGTTACCAGTCTATTTCTTTTTTATCTCTGAAAAACTTCCCTGACGGCCCATCCTCTTCAAGCTGACCTAACCATATTGCTGTCTCGGCCCCTTTCTCAGGAGAGCGAGGAGCATCTCGTCCACCCATTCTGGTATGTACCCAGCCTGGGCACATAGCATTAACCTTCACGTTATTATGTTCTTTAACTTCATTAGCCAGTTTGAGTGTCATAGCATTAAGGGCAGCTTTACTGACTGCGTATGCCATCGGTCCTTCCATTCCCTCTGCAAACGACCCATAACCGGAAGATACATTCACTATGCGGCCGTAACCGCGCTCAATCATTCCCGGTAACAATTGTTGACTCAATGCTAAAGGCCCATTCAAGTGTATCTGCATAGATCGCTTTAATTTGGCCATGTCTAATTCATCCCAGCTGGCGTCATCCATCACACCGGCATTGTTTACCAATACGTCAATTCGTCCATATACCGCTGCTGCACGCGTAATATTATCTATCACTGCCTGTTCACTGGAAAGGTCGATTTCTATTACCTGGATATCTGCGCCAACGATATCTTGCTTGACCTTTTCTCCGGCTTCCTCGTCCCGACAGCCCATTAGAACTTTGCAGCCCGCCTGCGCATAGCCCCGAACAATTTCTAGTCCGATGCCTCGGTTGCCACCGGTGACAAATACGATAGGTGTCATGCTCTCTCCTATTGTTTACTTAATATCAATGAGGCTCTTTAAAGAACCGGTTTGCACAGCTGGTCAGATACATGCACGCAGGAAATACGATGGCCCACACCATTGCGAGTATACCCAAGGTATATAGCAGCGTGTGTGGAAAAATTACCGCACCAAATCGCGCACCGGCCCAATAACTCAGCGGACCGGAAATACTGCCTAAAAATGCACAAATCCACCACCTGCCCTGTAAATAATTCAGGCTGTACGGCAAGGTCAGCGCAAATGCTCCCCACAAAGCGGTCAGCCATAAAGGGATCGGAATAAAATAAATGGCCGAATTGAAAGCAAAAATGTTGAAAATCGTCAGCAGACTGTCAACCACCGAACCAAAAACCATCGCGGTTATCATTAAGGCTATATCGCGTCTGCGTGCAGGAGACAGTATAAAAAATGCGACAAACAGAAGCCCTATCAGCCAAATAAATGCATACTGAGTAAAAATAACCAGAACCCATATGGTCTGAAACCATATAAAATTAACAACTTTATTTAACGTATTGGAATTCATGGCAAAATTTCTGCATTAGCCTTAGTTCGTTGTTATTCATTACGCAATCAGCGTAACCATCATTGATGTTCATTACGGTAAGAACGGGCGACGGTTCAATGTCTGACATCTACAATATTAATCTGCAAAAGGAGAGAGAACGTTGAAAATGGTAAAGTATTACGTGTTAGGTGCTGTAATTGCGACGTTGCTGGCTATTTTCATTCCTTCACTTATCGCTGCAATACTTTTCGGGTGGATTGCTTTTTCACTGGGCATCGTTAGCTTCGCCTATATTTTTAACTTTCCTTCCCTATTCAGGAAACGGGAAGATGGCTCGATCCCTTTTTATATACGTTGGGCATTTATTCCTTTCTTAATAGGCGCTGGCGCTTATAATCACTTTGCCCGCAAATACGATAAAGTCCCTCCCATACAGCAAATCGACGACAATCTTTTTCTGGCCTGCCGACTGTTCAGTAAAGATATTGAACAAATGAAAGAAAATGGTCTAACAGCGATTTTAGATGTCACCGCAGAATTCGACGGTTTGGACTGGACAGCATATCAACTTGACCTCGCGTACCTGAACATTCCCGTGCTGGACCATACCAGTCCTACCGAGGACCAGCTCAATACAGCAATAAACTGGATCGACCAACAGATTGATAGTGGTAGAAAGGTTGTCGTCCACTGTGCCCTTGGCCGCGGGCGCTCTGTACTGACCATGGCTGCATATTTATTGGCAAAAGATTCAACGTTATCGGTCATTGATGCGCTTAACAAAATTCAGTCAGTGCGCAGTACTGCACGATTGAACAAAGGTCAGATGCGCGCTTTAAAGAAAATAAAACAGGGTGGACGATTACAATTGAACAGGTCGCTGGTGCTGATTGCAAACCCTGTCGCCGGCGGCGGCAAATGGCAAATTGAAAAAAATGATGTTTTGGCCCGGCTGAATCCATATTTTCGCGTCAAGGTTCTAGAAACAAGTAAAGAGCGCAACGGCTCTGTGATGGCAGAAAAAGCTATAAGTCAGGGTGCCAATATTGTTGTCGCCTGTGGTGGAGATGGCACTATTGCAGAAGTCGCTCATGCATGTATAGACCGTGATGTTACATTAGGCGTTATTCCGCTAGGGACCGCTAATGCGCTTAGCCAGGTTATTCACGGGTATTACTCGAAACTTGTTCCAATCAGTCACGCTTGTGATGTCATCGTGGAAGGTAAAACAATGCGTATGGACACCGCTCAGTGCAATGACCGGCTTATGCTTCTTGTGGCCGCTGCAGGTTTTGAGGAACAAATGATTTCTGCCGCTGATCGCGAGCAAAAAGATGCTGGCGGGCAGATGGCGTATTTGCGTGGTTTGTGGGAAGCCATTTCGCAAAATGAGGTTCAGGAGCTCAAAGTGACATTTGATGACGAAGAACCTGTAACAATTACAACCCCGAGTTTTGTTGTCGCAAATGCGGCTCCAACGACCACAGCCCTCGCTCAGGGAGGTGATGAACCTGATATGACCGACGGTAAATTAGACATTACCTGGCTACAACCACAGGAGCAGGCTGATCAACAGTTTCTTTCACTGGCTGAATTGGTCTTCAGCAGCCAGGATACCAAAAAACAATCAGACCGACTTGAACACCGGCAGGTGGAAAAGGTAACCATTGAGTTTAGCGAGCCTGCTGATTACGCCCTTGATGGGGAAATATTAAAGGACCGAAAAATTACTATTAATATAAAACCTTCAAGTTTGAATATATTTGGTTATCAGCCGGACGAGTAACAGCATTACTTACAATAAATCATGATTATTATCATATCACTATGATCAATGTGAGCATTCGTCAGGTAACAAAGTTCAACAGTTCCAAACTAAAGATAAACTATGAGCTACCAATCTAATTTTGATAATTTTAACGAATGGATAACCGGTCTTTTTCCTGATCAAAAAGAATATCTGCAAGCAACCCGGGAGCTTGCCCGGGACGTGATTGATATTTTCAATGCTCACGAGCCATACAAAAAAAATGATGTGCTTAGACGCCTGAGCATGCCAGAGCGAATTATCCATTTCTCTGTGCCCTGGCTTAATGATCAAGGTAACGTTGAGATTAATCAGGGCTGGCGTATTCAACATAATGGGATGATCGGCCCTTATAAAGGCGGCTTACGATTTCACCCTACAGTGAATGAATCTATTTTGAAATTCCTGGCATTTGAACAGTGTTTTAAAAACGCATTAACCGGGCTGCCCATCGGAGGCGCGAAAGGCGGTGCTGATTTCAACCCAAAAGGTCGCTCCGATCAGGAAATCATGCGCTTTTGTCAGGCGTTTATGACCGAACTTCAACGCCATATCGGGCCTTATACAGATGTCCCGGCTGGTGATATCAATGTAGGTAGCCGCGAAATAGGCTATTTGTATGGACAGTACAGAAGAATTAATAACCGGTTTGGTGGTGCCATAACAGGCAAAGATATCAGCTTTGGCGGTAGCCACGTACGTACGGAGGCAACCGGATTCGGACTAATTTACATGTTACAGGCTGTTCTTAAAGAACATCATGAAAATATTGCAGACATGCGCATCGGCATTTCTGGTGCTGGTAATGTAGCGCTGCATGCTGCCTTAAAAGCTATTGAGCATGGCGCTTGTGTGATTTCGTTGTCCAATAGTCGAGGCTGTCTGATAGTTGATAAAGGATTAACTACAGCTGATATAAACTGGGCAATTGATAACAAAGCGCACAAAGATAATATTCTTACTGCATTGGCTGAACGGGTACAAGGTCAATGGCACGATGGAAAGACCCCCTGGCAGGAAAAAATGGACATCGCCCTGCCCTGCGCTACGCAGAATGAGCTTGATGGCGAAGCGGCAAAAACATTGTTACAGAACAAGGTTAAATATGTGCTTGAAGGCGCTAATATGCCATGTACTGATAAAGCCAGACAAGAATTCGACAGAAGCGAAATACCTTTTGTTCCGGGTAAAGCGTCTAACGCGGGTGGCGTAGCCATATCTGGTCTGGAAATGTCGCAAAACGCCAGCTTCCGTCGCGGGTCTTATACCAGCATAGATGAAACATTAGAGGATATTATGCACAACATTCACCAGCAGTGCGTTGATGAAGGGCGTGAAAATAATCGTATTAACTATGCCCGCGGCGCCAATATCGCCGGCTTCAGAAGATTAGCCGATGCCATGGTATTACAAGGTATCTAAACGAATTTGCACAGCATCGTGTAATAACTACGAGTTTACCCGTATGCAAGTCGTGGGTGCATTCGTTCAATCCAGTGCAAGCCTTTGTTTTTTTTACGTTAATTTATCACTCTTGAATGGTATGGAATTAGCAATGGATTATGGGTAACCCCTAACAGGAGTGTTTGATGAAAATATTTGAAGAATTACGGGAAGACCATGAAAAACAACGTTCTTTACTAAAGATTCTCGCTGAAACTAGTGGTGATACACCCGCGCGTCGTGAGTATTTTACTCAGCTTAAAGAACAGCTTGAAAGTCATGCGGTGGCAGAAGAACGTTACTTCTACTCTAAGTTAATGGAATCTGACCAGACAATCGATATGTCCCGTCATGGTATTGCAGAACACCATGAAATAGATGAACTGATTGAAACATTAGAAAATACAGATATGGGCTCATCTGCCTGGCTGACCCACTTAAAGTCTTTGCAGGAAAAAGTAGAGCATCATTTAGCCGATGAGGAACAGGAATTCTTTCAGGTAGCAGGTAAAGTTCTTAACGAGCAGGATAAGAGTAAGCTGGCTGGAGATTATCGCGAAGAAATGCAAAAAGAACTCGCTAAACACTAAGCAGTATAATAAAAACTCAGGAGAATAATCATGTTAAAATGGGCACTTATATTTTTAATAGTTGCTATTATAGCCGCAATATTTGGCTTCGGTGGCGCGGCCGGTACCGCAGCAACCATTGCACAATATCTGTTTTATGGCTTTGTCATTCTTTTAGTGGTCTCGCTAATTGCCTCAGTGGTACGTGGCGGTTCACGAAGATAAATGACAAAAAAACGTACTTTCCCGGAACTGACCGTAAGGTTCCGGACGTGGTGGGAAGGCGTTAGCACAAGCTACTGGTTCATTCCGGTATGCATGATGCTAACGTCTTTTTTATTGTGCTACCTCTGCCTTAGCTATATTCAGCGGGCTACCCTACCTGAATATTTACTTACATTAACCCCGATTGTGACGCAGGCCGGGGCGCAGCAAATCCTTTCAACCATTGCTACCTCTATTATAACCGCTACCAGTATCGCCTTTTCCATGACGATTGTTGCACTTACTATGGCTTCCTCACAGTTTGGCCCTCGGTTACTTCGCACCTTCATGTTGGACAGAGGAACTCAGTGGGTTTTAGGTTTACTGGTTTCCACCTTTGTGTTTTGTCTGATATCACTGCATCACTTAAGCAGTATTGATGAGAACACTGATGCGCTATCTATACTCAGTGGCATATCAGTAATAATGGGTGTGGCAGATATTTTTGCAATCATCTTTTTTATTCATCATATCGGACGGTTTATACAAGCTGATGAAGTTATTTATCGTTGCTACAACGAATTGATGAACAATATAGATGAGCTATTACCTAAGCCTGAAGACGCACCCAGAGAGCAGCCCGTACCGTCAGCATTTTTGCAAAGTTCGGCCTGCCAGATTGAAATTCCCATGCAAAAAAGCGGTTATATTCAAACGGTTAATTATGAAAAACTTCTGAGCACTCAGCTTGAGGGACTGGAGGGCATCGAAATCAGGGCACGTTCTGGTGATTATGCATTTCCGGATGCCACCATTATGGTAATTCACAGCCGGTATCAAAAGCCGGTTGAATACTATAAAGGGCTCCTGGAATTAGTAATACTGGGAAACAGGAGGACACCTGTTCAAGATCCTGAGTTTGCTATCAGTCAAATGGTAGAATTGGCATTGAGAGCATTGTCAGCGGGTATCAATGATCCCCAAACTGCAATTTCGTGTTTAGACAGACTTACTGCAAGTTGCATTTACATGGGGCAACGTTCCTTTCCCGCTGATTGTGTTATAAACAGAGAAACAGGGATTTGGATAAAACGCCGTACGTTTAGTATCGAAGGCATTATAAATACCGCGTTTGACCAGATAAGACAAGCAGGTGAGGGGCATGTGGACATCGCTTTGCATATCATGTTCTGTTTGCAAACACTAATGAAACATTTGCCAGACAGATTACATCCGCTGTTGCGTCAACAGGCAAAATCAACATACGAGATAATTATCGAAAGTACAATAAACAAACAGGATCTGAAAACCCTTGAGAACGCCTATCTGCCTTTCAAAGACTAAAGACTGGTGGCCTTTTTAAAAGGCTTTATGAAAAAAGCCTGGCATAACGCCAGGCTTTTAATCTTACCGGGTAACGATAATGTAGACCGCGTGGATGATTCCAGGTATATAACCCAGCAATGTCAACAAGACATTGATCCAAAACTGCGCACCAATACCCACTTGTAAAAATACACCTAATGGCGGCAGCAAAATTGATAAAATTATGCGTAAGATATCCATTTCATGTTCCTTTCAGATTGAGAATAAGTTCAATAGTTTATTCAGTAGTTGCAAGGTCTTTGCCACACTGCCCTACTCTATTAAATAAACATAATGAACTATAATACAGGCTAAAGCCCCCGCTGCATCTGGGATACGCTACCGTAATTCAAATCAGATCGTGTCTCGGTAGTGAAAAAGATTCGTTCAAGGGGTGAAAATCATGAAGGGAATTTCTGACAATATGTAAAAAGTACATTTCTGTCGAAACTGGTTTATATGATCATTCATCTCCAGTGCAAGCTGGTTTCCGTTTCAGTGTGAGTCTTAAAAAGTATTGTTTTAAAATTGTCAGTGTAAATCTACTACTCAGCATTTATTTAGAGAGAGATTTTACACCTCTTTTTATTAACCTGGGTTATCAGGATGAAGCAGAGTGACTTTAGCCATTGAAAGGCTGCGTAGTCATAAATAAAAACACGCTGATAACGTTGGTATCAGCGTGCCGTTAAATGTATAACTTGTTATGCCTGGAAGTGACGTTTTTTCTTTAGTCGCAGACTGGCTAGCCCGACAAACGATAGTGCGAACAAGCTAACTGTATAAGGTTCAGGCACCTGCACCCGGACACTTATATCTCTAAATTGTGTAGAGTTGCTGCATGAGTCGCCATCACAGTCATTGATAAATACAAGGTACTGGTAATCACCATTGAAAACATCATTCAGGTCGACATTGAAACGCTGCCAGGTTGGCCGGCCATTGTTCAGGCTGTCAAAATCATACCTAAATGCTTTGCTCCCCCAGCTCTGGCTACCAGAAAGATTTAGTGCATAAACACCGTCGTCACCACCAATATTTTCAACGTTATCATTAGCGAGCATGATTCCGCCGATTTCAGAAGGTATAGCCGGACTGTTATTACCCTGCTTCACCCGCATATCAAAATTCAATGTGTAGCGCGTTTTGTCATCCAGAACAAAACTATCTAGGCCGAATAAGCTTTCTGTTGAAATGTATGTCCACGCTTCACTGCCTAGATGTAATATACCACCACCAGAATCGCGAACTTCATAGTGCCCTTTATTCTGGCCTGGGACATCTATAAATTCGCCGTTGGCAAAGTTATCAACAATATTCGCTTCCATCAGGCTTGATTGAGCGGTAAAACTGAAAACTGAAAAACTCAGTGCTAATAACAGACTTCTCATGCTTGTAACCTACATTCGTTTATTTAATCATCCAGATATTACGACATATCCCTGAAACCGTTATTGAGCAATTTTGATACCAAAATCATAACCTACTGTTTTAAAGGTAAAAGCAAGCTGAATCTCGGTAATACCGTAAAATAACCTGACAGTACCACACAAAAATAGTTTAAAACTTTTTATGTATTTATTTACCCTCAGGGGTGGTATCCCCCTGGCAGAGCCCAGCAACAAATTTGTATAAGCTATTAGCGGAGTCTGCGCCCTTTACAGTGTGTCGGGCGTTGACTTCGGATGGATAAAAGTCACAAAAAATTAGATAACTATGTCTTTCCGAGCTATGAGGTGTATTTTTATAGCTGATTTGATCAAAAAAAATACTGCGCCCTTGTGGCTGCTTCAGGCACCGAAGAGAATCGGTCATCACGTGTAATGAAAATAACAATAACGATTACAAAGTATAGTATTAAACGAAGAAGACAAAGTCGGTCTCAATATATTGATTGGTATAAATAAGGCATGAAGGGTGTATAGCAGATTCTGCTACTTACCAGCAGAACGGATCTAATCTGTTGTGTATAGACCAGGGAGCCTGCTAATTTATTTTTGCAGTGGATTAAAAAAGAGAGAACATCGTTCTCTCTTTTTAGCGTTTACTTCGGCCGGCATTCCGGATAGCTAGGATAGAAATCTAAAGAGCCTTACACTACAAGTCTTTATAAGTCGCGCCCCCAATAGAGCCGCAATTTACATGTGGCCGGGAAAATGTGAACTTGACGGGTTCGACATTCAGATTGTTTAACTGGTGCAGAAATACCGTGGTTTGACCCAGCGGACGAACTGTCTTATCGGAGCTGATAGTGATAGACGCTTCGGAGCCGGCTTTCTTATTCAGTGTATTAGCGCCAACTTTGCCGCTGAAGCCTTTATGCGTCGACTCTACGATCATAACCAGCGGGCGGTTAGTATGGCCTGTCTTTACAAGAGATACTTTTACCGCAGCAGCATTGTTTTCATCGCAGAAAGCCTCAAATTTCACGTCGGCCTTCCAATAGCTGTAATTGGTCACAGAGTACGCTTCACCTTCAGCGAATAGTGACGTGTCAACGGGTACAAAAAAGTATTGAGCAGAGACTGAGGAAGAAAGTGTGCCGAGCATTAATGCTGCGGTTATCGCTATACGGGATTTCAACATAAATATTCCTTTTCATCGTTTGTGGCATCCAGGACCACGCCAAACGCTTAGTCAACTTACAAGCGGGACAAGATGCAATGTAAAATTATGCAACCCGGCCATCTCGGTGTAGAGATCCGAAGCTTTCCGTCCTTACTTCACAGTAAGTTTGGCGATAAAATAATATGCAATTAAAGTCATAAGAGCAATGTGAGGCTGACTGCAAAAGAGATATTGATATAGAGTGATTGAACTAAGCAATCGATGCGCGACGTCCTTTAACTACCTGGCTGTAGGCAACAACGGGAAGAAAAGCTCGTGATATAAATGATAGCGAACTGTAAAAAATTGACGTTCGAGGTCCATTGGGAACATCTTTAACTTATAATTGTCGATTTTAATCGAGTTCTCAAAAGCCAAATCAGATTAACGTCAGAGAAGTTCTTTTTATAGCAAGCTCTGAAATTATAAACACCAATAGCAGCTTCTATCTGATTAAAAGTGCGAGACCTGGTTAATCTCTAAACGCAACAGTGATAAAAAAAAGGCCCGTATAAATCAATACAGGCCTTTTTTATTTGGTGCGGAAAGCGGGACTTGAACCCGCACGACCGAAGTCACCACCCCCTCAAGATGGCGTGTCTACCAATTCCACCACTTCCGCAAAAACTTATTACTCTTAATCAGGCGTATCAGATGCGTCGACATCATCACTAACCGGTACATCAGGATCTTGCTGTGTTGCCGCCGGCGCGCTATTTTGCGCAGGTGCTTCCAGATTGTTCCATTCATCAGAAGCGCTTTCACGGTTAGCTGTCAAATTGCCCAGGGCCAGACTCACCATAAAAAACAAGGCCGCCAGAATCGATGTGGTACGCGTCATAAAATTACCAGAGCCGGACGAACCGAAAACGGTATTAGACCCACCGGCTCCAAAAGAGGCGCCCATGTCAGCCCCTTTACCTTGTTGAATAAGAATAAAACCAACAAGAATAAGTGCAACCACTAAGTAGGCTACTAAAAGCACTTCGTATAACATAACTTCCTCGTCAAATTGCCGCCTGGCAAATTGCAATAAAATCTTTTGTATTCAGGCTTGCGCCGCCAATCAGGCCGCCGTCAATATCCGGTTGACTAAACAATGCCTGTGCGTTGTTAGCTTTAACGCTACCACCATATAAAATTCTAATACCATCCGCCAGGTCAGCGTCATGCTCAGACAATACATGACGGATAAACCGGTGAATATCCTGTGCTTGCTCAGGTGACGCCGTCTTGCCGGTACCGATAGCCCACACAGGTTCGTAAGCAATAACACTTTGCTTAAGCTGGTCTGCTGTCACTTCAGAAAAAAGTGCTGCTACCTGCTCACCGATAAATAATTTTTCCTCACCGGCTTCACGGACCGATAACGCTTCGCCCACGCAAATAATGGGAATCAAACCAGACTCAATAACTCTGGCTACTTTTTTTGCAACCAGCAAATTTGTTTCATTATGGTCTTCACGGCGCTCAGAGTGGCCGACAATAACATACCTGGCACCCAATTCTTTGAGCATCTCTGTCGAGATATCGCCAGTATGTGCTCCATTGTCGAGATGACTGACATCCTGTGCCCCAATTTGAAAATGCTCTGCATTAAACATGCTCAAATAAACACTTGGCGGACAGACGATAACATCCATTCTGTCGAATGCTTTGTCATTCAACGCATTGGTAAATGACTCAACCAGTGAACGATCTCCGTTCATTTTCCAGTTGCCAGCGACCATTGGCGTTCTTTTTTCTGTCATCCTGAGACCTTTACCGTGACTGTAAAGCGGGCGTGATATTAACGAGATACGCCCGATTATACAAGTGGAAAAATTAATTAACTAACCAATTTCAGCTAATTGGCTACTTCACGAACAACATCTGCGATTTTGTTTGCCCATGTTTTAGCGTCAGCTTCTTCACGCGCCTCTACCATGACGCGAATCAGCGGTTCTGTACCACTTTTTCTTAACAACACTCTGCCACCATCGCCTAAGGCCTGCTCAGCGGTTGCCTTAGCATCCTGAACACTGGCTGATTCAAGGGGACTTTCCACACCCGGCGTATAGCGAACATTGACCAGTTCCTGAGGATATTTTTCAAAGCCTTTACTTAAATCGTACAAATTCGCATTGGCTCTTAGCATGGAGGTCAGTACTTGCAGTCCAGCGACAATTCCATCACCGGTGGAGGCTAAATTAAGATTCAATACATGTCCTGAACTCTCACCGCCGATGGCCCAGCCTTTGCGCTGCAATAATTCCATAACATAACGGTCGCCAACTTTACTACGGGCAAAGGGAATGCTGAGTCGGGTAAGCGCATTTTCAAGACCAAGGTTACTCATCAGCGTACCTACTACGCCACCCTGTAATCTGCCTGATTTCAACGCATCTCTGGCTACGATATACAGTATTTTATCGCCATCAAGCACATTGCCCTTATGATCGACCATCATAATACGGTCGCCATCACCATCCAACGCAAAACCTAAATCAGCGTTCTCATCCACCACGCGCTTTTTAATCGCGGCCATAGATGTCGCACCAACCTTGTGATTAATATTAAGCCCATCAGGTTCGGTGCCAATTTCTATAACGTCTGCGCCTAACTCAGAAAGCACATTAGGTGCAATGTGATAGGTCGCACCGTGAGCGCAATCCACTACAATCTTCAAACCTTTCAGCGATAAATCCGAGGGGAAAGTGCCTTTGCAGAACTCAATATAGCGGCCAGCCGCATCATTCACTCTGACCGCTTTGCCTAACTTGTCAGAAGCGACGCATCGCATAGGCTCATCCATCATTTTTTCGATGGCTAACTCAATATCATCGTCAAGCTTAAAGCCATCAGCTGAGAAAAATTTTATACCATTATCATGATAAGGATTGTGCGAGGCGCTGATCACAATACCGGCCTCTGACCGAAATGTTCGTGTCAGATACGCAATTGCCGGGGTTGGCATGGGTCCGAGTAAACCAATATTTATTCCGGCAGCGGATAAACCTGATTCCAGGGCAGATTCAAGCATATAGCCTGAAATTCGGGTATCTTTTCCAACAAGCACCTTATTGGTACCACGCCCCGCCAACACTTTACCGGCGGCCCAACCGAGTTTTACTGCGAACTCAGGGTTAATAACGCTCTCACCGACTGTGCCGCGTATACCATCAGTACCGAAATACTTACGCTCACTCATTTATTGTTCTCCTTGTTGCGTATATACATGATAGGCATTCACAATCTCAACGACGTCAACGGTCTCTTTCACATCATGTACACGAATAATTTCTGATTTAGCCTGGGCCGCGAAAGTCGCCAGTGCAAGGCTACCTGCTAATCGCTCATTAACCTGGTTTTTAAGAACCTGTCCTATCATAGACTTACGGGACATCCCGACGAGGATCGGATAGCCAAGTTGACGTATTTTAGGTAGAGCCGCCAGCAGCTGATAATTATGCGCCAGGCTTTTACCAAAGCCAAAACCTGGATCGAGAATCAGGTTGTCTTTATTTATACCCGCGTTCAAACAAGCATCCACTCTTTGCATAAGAAAAGTCTGGACCTCTTCAACGATATCCTTATAAGTCGGATTATTCTGCATAGATTGGGGCGAGCCCTGCATGTGCATCAGGCAAACCGGTACATCACAACGAACAGCAGTTTCCAGCGCGCCGGGTTCCTGCAAGGCTCGCACATCATTAATTAGTTCAGCGCCCGAATCCACCGCATGTTGCATGACCTGGGGTTTACTCGTATCCACTGAAATCACCACATCAAATCTTGAAGCGATAGCCTCAATCACTGGCACAACTCTATCCAATTCCTGCTGAACATCTACCAAAGGTGCCCCGGGGCGGGTTGATTCGCCGCCAACATCAATGATAGCGGCCCCAGCATCAACCATTTCAGCACAGCGCGTTAACGCCTTGGACAAGGACATATATTCGCCGCCATCTGAGAAAGAATCCGGCGTTGCATTTAGCACACCCATAACAACAGACTTAGAAGGTGCCGCAGAGTCATTAATAAATTTTAATTTTTTATTCATGAATGGATAGCATTACTTAAAGGTGGGTCTATGAGATCGGTCGTTATTATAAAAAAACGCCAGCAGAGATGCTGGCGTTTTTGTTTTATCCTGGCAAGTCGCCGGGCTTACCAACTGACGGTTTATCAACACCATCATTTTTGATTTCGCCCTCCCGCGCGGGTTTACCACCACTGGGTTTATCACCATCACCAGGGGAACGATCATCCCAATCCGCTGGCGGACGAACCTCAGTGCGATTCATCAGGTCATCAATCTGCTTTGCATCAATAGTTTCATACTTCATGAGGGCATCTTTCATTGAATGCAGAATATCGATATTCTCTTCAAGAATCTTCTTCGCCCTGTCATAGTTCGAGTCTATGATCGCCTTGATTTCTGCATCTATTGCACGAGCTGTATCATCCGACATGCTTGACGCTTTTGACATCGACTTACCAAGAAATACCTCGCCTTCATCTTCAGCATACAGCATGGGGCCCATCTTACTGGAAAGTCCCCACTGCGTGACCATCTTGCGGGCTATCTCAGTGGCGCGTTCAATATCATTCGATGCACCGGTCGTAACTTTATCATCACCGTAGATAATTTGTTCTGCAATTCGGCCACCGAACAAACTGGATACCATACTTTCAAGATGCTGTTTCGAGTGACTAACGCGATCTTTTTCTGGCAGATACATAGTTACACCCAGCGCGCGACCGCGTGGAATAATAGAAACTTTGTATACCGGATCGTGTTCGGGCACCAGTCGTCCGACGATCGCATGGCCAGCCTCATGGTAAGACGTCATAGCTTTTTCTTCTTCAGACATGACCATTGATTTGCGCTCAGCGCCCATCATGATTTTGTCTTTCGCCTTATCAAACTCTTCCATTGATACAACACGCTTGTTAGAGCGCGCCGCAAACAACGCAGCCTCGTTAACAAGGTTCGCCAAATCAGCACCTGAGAACCCCGGCGTCCCACGGGCAATTACCGCTGGGTCGACATTATCTGCAACCGGTACTTTGCGTGCATGAACCTTAAGTATCTGCTCACGCCCACGAATATCCGGTAACCCTACCACAACCTGACGGTCAAAACGGCCTGGACGAAGCAACGCAGGATCCAATACGTCCGGACGGTTAGTAGCTGCAATCACGATAATGCCTTCATGGCCTTCAAAACCATCCATTTCAACCAACATCTGGTTAAGGGTTTGTTCCCTTTCATCGTGACCACCGCCAAGACCTGCGCCCCGTTGTCTACCAACTGCATCAATCTCATCTATGAAAATAATACAAGGTGCGGACTTTTTCGCTTGTTCAAACATGTCCCGGACTCTTGAGGCACCGACACCAACAAACATTTCGACAAAGTCAGAACCAGAAATCGTGAAAAAGGGAACTTTTGCCTCACCAGCAATTGCTTTGGCAAGCAGCGTTTTACCCGTACCAGGAGGGCCTACCATCAGCACGCCTTTGGGAATTTTACCACCTAACTTCTGAAACTTTGTTGGATCACGCAGAAAGTCGACCAACTCTGAAACATCTTCTTTTGCCTCATCACAGCCTGCAACATCAGCAAATGTAGTCTTCACCTGGTCTTCACCTAACAAGCGCGCTTTGCTTTTACCGAAAGACATTGCACCACGGCCACCACCGCCCTGCATCTGACGCATAAAGAAAATCCACACTGCAATCAGCAGTAACATGGGAAACCATGATATGAAAATCGATGTCAGGATTGAGGGTTCTTCGGCGGGCTCGCCATATATGCGGATATCTTTAGACGCTAAGTCAGATATTAACTTGTCATCATAATAAGGAATATACGTGACAAAGGTTTCCCCGGAACGTTTTGTCCCGCGAATTTCCTGTGATTCGCTGTCAATACGAACCTCACGAATATTACCCTGATTCGCTTCTTTAAGGAAGGTTGTATAATCTGTCTGGGGCCGTGCCGATTCTCCCGGAGAAAAACTCTGGAATACTGACATCAAAACCACAGCGATGACTAACCATAAAATTAAATTCTTTGCCATATCGCTCAATGCTACTAACCTCTGAAATTACCGGAATAATCCTGTCTTTGCTGATAAGTTACGCAGTAACTGGTCAGCTAACAAAACCGGACGAATAACGTTCCTTTAACCGCTACCCTTTAGCCTACTACACTTTATAGCCGCAAGCCACCAGATAGACTTCCCGCGAACGCGCCCTCGATGAATCGGGCTTACGGGTTTTTATCGAGGTAAACGTCTGACGCAACGCTTTTAAATATTCGTCAAACCCTTCCCCCTGGAAAACTTTAATCGCCAGACTGCCACCGGGTTTTAACACTTGGTGACACATATCCAGCGCCAGTTCACACAAATAAATTGAGCGGGCCTGGTCAACAGAATTATTACCCGACATATTAGGTGCCATATCAGACAACACAATATCTACGTTGTTCCCGTCTATTCTGTTCAATAATGCGTTGAGAACTGCTTCTTCACGAAAATCGCCCTGCAAAAATTCAACACCTGCAATGGGATCCATGGGTAAAATATCACAAGCAATAACCTGCCCCTCAGGCCCCACCAGACTAGACGCCATCTGCGACCATCCACCAGGGGCTGCGCCAAGGTCTACTACCGTCATACCAGGTTTAAAAAGTTTATCTTTTTGCTGCACTTCTTCGAGTTTAAAAAACGCCCGGGACCGACGCCCTTGCTTTTGCGCCTTCTGCACATACTGATCGTCAAAATGCTCTTTAAGCCAACGCTTACTGCTGGCTGAATGTTTCTTTTTCGTCATTGCCGCACTTTGTGATTGGGAATGTGGTCAAGATGGCGTTAGAATATGGCTTTTCAAGACGCAAGTCCCAATTAATTAAAGATATCCTGGTAATGAAACTTTCGAATAAACAGAAACAATTTTTAAAAGGTTTAGCGCATCCGCTGAAGCCTGTTGTACAGCTTGGTGGAAACGGCCTTACTGAGGGCGTGGTGGCTGAAATTGATAATGCGCTAAATCATCATGAACTGATTAAGGTGAAAGTACCGACCGATGACCGTGAAGAAAAAACGCTCATCAATGATGCTATCGTCAGGGAAACCGGTGCAGTGAAGGTTCAGGTAATCGGTCATGCGCTGGTGCTGTATCGTCCAACCGAAGAGCGTAAAATTCAGTTGCCAAAACAGTAGGCGGTGAAAGTACAACCTGACGCCCTGGCATAGTTATTTTTTTGTTAAGCAGGTAAGCTTTGCTGCACAACTTGGTTAATGAGAAAATATAAATGGATGTAGGTCAAATTACCGCAATTGTTACGGGTGGGTGTTCGGGGTTGGGTCACGCCACTGCAGTAGCACTTCGAGACGCAGGCGCCAGGGTCGCATTATTCGACCTGGACGCTGCATCAGGCGAGCAACGCGTTAACGAGCTGGGTGCAGAACATACCCGTTTTTATAATGTAGATGTGCGCGATGAAGCACAGGTTCGCTCAGCGATCGACGATGTTAAGTCAAAGTTTGGAGATCTTCACGTCTGTATTAACTGTGCAGGTATTGCTCCGGCTAAGCGTACTCTCGATAAAGAAGGCGCAGCAGCACCTCTAGAGGATTTTCAGCGTACGGTTGATATCAACCTTATCGGAACCTTTAATGTGGCCCGTCTGGCAGCTCAGGCCATGAGCCAGCAAGCCACTTTGAATGATGATGGCGAGCGTGGTCTTATTATCAATACCGCTTCGGTGGCGGGTTATGAAGGCCAGATTGGCCAGACTGCTTACGCAGCCAGTAAAGGCGGTATTATTTCGTTAACTCTGCCGATGGCCAGAGACTTATGCTCGCTGGGTATTCGGGTCAACACCATCGCACCTGGTGTGATGGGCACGCCACTGTTGTTAGCTATGCCGGAAAAAGTGCAGGATGCATTGTCTTCGAATGTCCCGTTCCCCAAACGGCTGGGTTATCCCAAAGAATTTGCCGGGCTGGTCAAGCATATGATTACAAATAGTTATTTAAATGGTGAGACCATTCGGCTGGATGGCGGCCTGCGTATGCCACCAAAATAATCACCCGCTTCGATTCAAAAAAGACGGGCTGTGCCCGTCTTTTTATTATTCCTCTCCGCCATTTACGATAAGCGCAATATTGTAGAGTCTATTGACGGCCATATAATTAATCGTATTTTTGGGATACCGACCTCGACTACTCAATCCGCCGGCTTCCCGCTCCATCAACAGTGTGAGCGCTTCGTCAACGGTTTTTACCGGGTAAATATGAAAGAGCCCCTGTTCAACAGCGTTCACTACAGTAGTATCCAGAACCAGATTGACGTGGTTAGAATACGGAATAATTACCCCTTGAGAGCCGGTCAGGCCGCGATGTTGGCAAAGATCAAAAAAGCCTTCAATTTTTTCGTTCACGCCACCAACAGCCTGCACTTCCCCATATTGATTAATTGAGCCTGTTACAGCCAGCCCTTGTAAAACCGGTATCTCGGTCAGGGCTGAAATAAGCGCTACCAGCTCACCCAGTGAAGCACTGTCGCCATCAATATGGCCGTAAGATTGCTCAAGGGCGATATTAGCCGACAGCGTAAGAGGAAAATGCTGTGCATACTTATTGCCCAAAAAGCCGCTTAGCAACATGACGCCTTTGGAGTGTATCGGCTGACCCAGTTCAACTTCACGTTCAATATCCACCACCCCATTGGCTCCGGCATAAACGGTGGAGGTTATCCGGGCCGGTGTACCAAAAGCCGTATCCCCTACTTCAAGTACCGTTAGCCCGTTGACGGTACCTACGGCTTTGTCTTCGGTGGCTATTAATACATGACCTTCCTTGATGTCATCCAGCAAGGACTGACTGACTCTGCCAGTACGGCGTTTTTTAGCCTGAAGGGCCGTTTCGATGTGTTCCGCCTCAAGGGTTGTGTCGCCCTGCTTCTGGCAGAAATAAAGCGCTTCATTGATCAGTTCCAACAATTCTGCGACGTGGGCAGAAAGCCGGTTTTTGTGCTCTGCCATGCGTAAGGACTGGTGTATAAGTCTGCGCATAGCGTTGACCGATATTGATGTTATTCCCTGAGCATGAACATGCTGCTGCACCTTGCCAATAAAGCTAAACAAATTAGTAGGATTGGCCGGGATTTCCGAATCAAAATCGACTAACACTCTGAATAGTTCGTCGAATTCGTCATCATAATCCTGCAGCGTGTAATAAAGATCCCGGGAGCCCAGCAGCACAACTTTTAGATTCAGCGACATAGGCTGTGGATTAAGTGTAATCGCGTTGACCATGCCGACTTCCTGCTGTGGCAGATCCATTTTTAACAGCCCCGACTTGATAGTGCGTTTGAGTGCTTCCCACACGTAGGGCTGTTCAACCATTTGGTCAGCATCCAATAGCAGGTAACCGCCGTTAGCCCGATGCAGAGCCCCGGGGCGAATCATGCGATAGTCGGTATACACGCCGCCATGCATGGTGTGATACTCAATACGGCCAAACAAATTCTGATAAGTGGGATTAGGCTCGTAAATAATTGGAGGACCGGCGTCATATTTGTGAGATACCAGAAGGTTGGGCAGATACAATTCTTCCAGATAACCGCGCTTATCCGGGTCATCTGACTTTTCCTCACGCTGTTCATCCAGCCACAGGTCAACCACGGTCTCTGGCAGGTGCGATCGTAGCTGGCGCAGATATTTCAATACGCCCAGGTTATCAGCATATTTGTGCTCAAGAGATTTAATCAGCGGACGCACCCCGGCGTCAGCCGTTTCCCGATTGAGGTTTCTTAATTTTTCGGCATTCTCCCGCCGCCAAACGGGTAAACTGATCAGACTCTCACTCAAACGATTTTCAAGTTCGTCAATAAGGCCATAAAAATAACTGCGCTGTTCTTTCTCCAGTTGTGCGAATTGCGCTTCAGTAACAGGCGCACCGTCGATGACTGGTACAAAGCTAATGGTACCCTGCTGTTCCTGCATAACCAGTTGATTTGCATTGGCATAACGCTCAACAGTGTCCACAGCCGTATCATATCGTTGCTGATAGGCGCGATTGATTGCCGCTTTCTGGCGCTGATAGCCGGGCATATCAAAGGCTGCCGGGAAAGTGGCCAGGACATCATCAATCAGTCCCTGCATCGCTTTGTGAAAGCGACGTCCCTGGGAGGCGGGCAACTTAAGCAGTAATGGATCGCGTTCATCTTCAAGGTTTGCGATATAGCACCAGTCTTCAGGTGCGTTGAGTTTCGTCGCCGCTGTTTCAATATGAGATTTCACCAGGGAAAACCGGCCGGTGGCGGGCTCTCCCATCACATAAAGGTTATAGCCAGGCGCGCCTATGCCCAAACCGAAAGACATGGCTTCACGGGCTCTCTCCTGCCCGACGAATGTTGCTTCACGGGCAGCAGGATTGTTAATGGTCTCTTCTATAAACGCATCGTCAAGCGTTGGGGCCAGCTCTTCAACAGAGATAGCTGCGATCTTATCAGCGCTGGGCATAAGGATATTTATTCTCTTGGATTACTGGTTGCTGTAAAACAACGATGTTTTACAGGACAACTATAGATAATAAGTCGATTATTCCAGTCTTCTTTGGATAACGCCATGAAACGCTGTGAATTTGTGAATGCCCGTTGATGATTGGTCATTTTATGTACCGATGTTGTCAGGATAAGCCACGTTAAGTTGGGGAAATCAGCTAACATCAAATGCACTGCAGTGGCTGTCAGCTTCGTTCTCACTGGCAAACGACGCTTGCTCTCTCCCTTATCGGAAATTCATGATGGTTCATGGCCGGTGCGGACCAACGTCTTTCGACACCCTTGCACCACGACATCAACAGAGTAACTCTGGTTAAAGTAACCGCTCCTGCCAGAAAAGTCGACGACGGCTATTGTGGGTCGGCAGGCCACTGGGGTATTCTATGCGGCTAATTGTATCTACACATAATCAACGCGGAAGTTTCAGTTTTCATGGCCGAGAAACAGTATAACCCTAAAGAGATTGAGCAGCAGGTTCAGCAATACTGGGAAGAAAATCAGTCTTTCCAGGCAACCGAGAATCCCGACCAGGAAAAATTTTATTGTCTATCAATGTTCCCTTACCCCAGCGGAAGGCTGCATATGGGCCATGTCAGAAATTACACCATCGGTGATGTGGTCAGCCGCTTTCAGCGCATGCAGGGAAAAAATGTTCTGCAGCCGATGGGCTGGGACGCATTTGGCCTGCCGGCAGAAAATGCTGCTATAAATAATAAAACAGCGCCCGCCAAATGGACCTACGCCAATATCGATTATATGAAAGGTCAGTTAGCTTCATTAGGTTTTGGCTATGACTGGGATCGTGAAGTGACCACATGCAAAGCCGATTACTATCAGTGGGAGCAGTGGTTTTTCACTCGCCTGTATGAAAAAGGTCTAGTATACAAAAAAAATTCGACGGTTAACTGGGATCCTGTCGATCAAACCGTTCTGGCTAATGAGCAAGTAGTCGACGGTCGCGGCTGGCGTTCCGGCGCATTAGTTGAACAAAAAGAAATTCCTCAGTGGTTTATTAAAATTACTGACTATGCTGAAGAATTACTGACTGACCTGGAAAAACTTGAGGAGTGGCCAGAACAGGTTCGCGCGATGCAGGCAAACTGGATTGGTCGTTCTGAGGGCGTGGAAATCACGTTTGAGTTGGAAAAATCTGACGCAGAGCTTAACGCGCTGGACGTTTACACCACGCGCCCTGATACCTTATTCGGAGTAACCTACCTTGGTATTGCTGCTCAACACCCTCTGGCAGAAAAAGCAGCAGCTACCAGTGAAGAAGCAGCCCGATTTATTGAAGAATGCAGAAATACCAAGGTAGCTGAAGCCGAACTGGCCACCATGGACAAGAAGGGCTGCCCCACCGGCTTCTACGCTATCCACCCGTTAACCAAAGAACGTCTGCCAGTCTGGATAGCAAATTTTGTACTAATGGATTATGGCTCCGGCGCGGTCATGGCTGTGCCTGGTCATGATCAACGGGACTGGGAATTTGCTAATAAATATCAACTACCTATAAAGCAGGTGGTTGAACCTGCGGTGGATAGCAGTGAAAAGTGTGACCTTGATCAGTCAGCATTCACCGGCAAAGGTGTTTTAATTAACTCTGGCGATTTTAATGGGCTTGAATTTAACGACGCTTTTGCACAGATAGCCGGAGAACTGGAAAGCATCGGTCATGGTAAGAAAAAGGTAAACTATCGGTTGCGCGACTGGGGTGTCAGCCGTCAGCGTTACTGGGGCACCCCCATCCCTATGCTTAATTTGGAAAATGGTGAATCAGCAGCCGTGCCCGCTGAAGATTTGCCGGTGCGTTTGCCAGAAGATGTCGAAATGGACGGTGTAACCTCTCCTATCAAAGCAGACCCGGCATGGGCACAGACTACCTATCAGGGTCAGCCAGCACTGCGCGAAACGGATACATTTGATACCTTTATGGAATCATCCTGGTACTATGCCCGTTACAGTTGCGCACAAAATCAGGAGGCGATGCTAAATCCAAAGCAGGCTAATTACTGGCTGCCAGTGGACCAGTATATTGGTGGTATCGAACACGCGATATTGCATCTTCTGTATTCACGTTTTTTCCATAAATTACTTCGCGATGAAGGCTTAGTAGATTCAGATGAACCCTTTAAGCGTTTGCTATGTCAGGGCATGGTTTTGGCAGACTCTTACTATTCGGAAGATAGCCTCGGTAAGAAAACCTGGCATGCGCCTGTTGACGTATCTACCGAAAAGGATGATAAGGGGCGCATTACGAAGGCATGGCTGACAAGCTCGGGTGAGCCGGTAATTCACGGCGGCATGACAAAAATGTCGAAGTCCAAAAATAATGGTATAGATCCTCAGCAGGTTATTGACCAATACGGTGCCGATACAGTGCGTCTATTTACGATGTTTGCCGCGCCACCAGAACAAACGCTTGAATGGATTGATTCGGGCGTAGAAGGCGCTCATCGTTTCCTGCGCCGGGTCTGGAAGTTAGTTCAGGACCATCTGGCCAGCGGCCGTGCTCCTGCTTTGGATACGTCAGCGCTGAGCAAGCCCCAAAAAGATTTGCGTCGTGAAGTACATCGTACCATCGAGAAAGTCACGGATGATTTAGGCCGCAGACAAACATTTAATACTGCAATTGCTGCAATCATGGAGTTGTTGAATCATCTGCAAAAAGCCTCTCAGGAAGGCCCGCAGGATAAGGCGATTATGCGCGAAGCATTGCAGGCGGTTGTACAGCTTTTAAATCCGGTTACCCCGCACATCTGCCATACTCTATGGGAACAGTTCGGTTTTGAAACGCCAATAGAGCATTGCGGCTGGCCAGAGCTGGATAAAGACGCTCTGGTTGAGGACGAAAAGCTAATTATTGTGCAAGTTAACGGTAAACTGCGAGCGAAAATTACAGTCAGTGCCACAGCCAGCAAAGACGATGTTGAACAGCTTGCTCTGTCGCAGCCCAATGTCCAGCAGTATACGGACGATAAAACCATTCGTAAGGTAATTGTTGTGCCGGGCAAACTCGTCAATATCGTTGCCAACTGATGATTCGTATCTATAGCTTCATATTTGTCATTGCAGCCTGCCTTTCCCTGGCAGGCTGCGGCTTTCATTTGCGTGGATCGCAAACACTGCCAGCGAATGTAAAGGCTGTAGCTGTTAACGCTGCTGCCCCACATTCGCGGTTACAGAGGTCACTGGAAGATCGACTGGACGTTTATCAAATCCCGCAGAAAGCTTACCAGACTGTAAAGGCCAAAGGTCACAATGACACTGTGCTTATCAAGTTGATGCCTGAAACAGTTGAAAGACGTTTACTGTCTGTCTTTTCCACCGGCCAGGTTGCTGAGTATGAGCTTATTTACGGGGTAAGCTATCAGGTTACCTTTCCCGGACATGATCCAATACAGGCTTATTTTGAAATAATGCGTGATTATCAGGATGACCCAGACCGCGTCCTGGCCAAGTCAAGAGAACTGGATTTGGTTGTTAGCGAAATGCGAAATGAAGCAGCAGACCGCATCATTCGCAGACTTGCGCTTCAGGCTAGTGAACTGTAGGACTATATGCAAGTTTATCCCAATCGTTTTGAGCAGGAGCTATCCAATGGACTAAAGCCTTGCTATATGCTTTTTGGCGACGAACCCCATCAGAAATTTTCTATGCTACAGGCAGTTCGGAAAAAAGCGCGTAATGAGGGTTTCGATGAGCGCACCGTCCTCGTGGCAGATAACGCATTCAGCTGGGCCACGCTGACTGAAGCTACCCAAACACGGTCCCTGTTCTCCTCTGCTCAGGTTATTGAGCTGGAACTTCCCACGGGAAAGCCTGGCGCAGAAGGGAGTAAAGTGCTTCAGCAAATCGCCCCTTCTCTTGGCACCGATGTATTACTGATCATTCATGGCCCGCGAATCGGCAAAGAGGTACAGAAAGCTAAATGGTTTAAGACATTAGATGATAGTGGTATATTCTCAGCTGCTTATCCGCTTGAAGGTCAGCAACTGGATAACTGGATAATGCAGACGCTCAGCCAGTTCTCTGTTACAGCAGACCGTGAGGTTGTGCGTTTAATTGCTGATTATACCGAAGGCAATATGCTGGCAGCTCATCAGGAAATTGAAAAACTCGGTCTGGTCTATGCCGGTAAATCTGTTACCCGCGAACAGGTCGATAGCGTTATTGTCGATCAATCCAGGTTCAACGTATTCCAGTTGATAGATGTCATGTTATCAGCTGATCGGCAACGCTGTATTAAAATGCTTTATCGCCTTGAAAGTGAAGGTGTCGAGCCGACGATCGTACTTTGGGCGCTGGCCCGGGAATGGCAGTTGTTATGGAAGCTGAAGCAGGCGATGAACCGTAGTGAAAATATTCAGTGGCAACGTTATGGTATATGGCGTAATCGTCAGCCGGCTTACCAGAAGGCGCTGAATTTATTGTCCATTGACGCTTTAGCTGCTTTACGCGATCAATTACGGGACGCCGATATTGCATTCAAACAACAGCAGGTAATCAGGCCTTACATAAAACTGTGTCATCTGACTATGTTGTTTATGGGTATGCCGGCTCAGCTACCACTGGGTGCCTGATGAAACCGACAGCAACCTGTATTCTTGGTGGTACCTTTAACCCACCCCACCGCGGGCACATTGAAGCAGCGCTGGATGTTTGTCGCGAGATTGACTGTGAAGCGGTAGGATTGATGCCCTGTCGCCTGCCTCCTCACAAACAGATTGCTGATTTATCGGAACAACATCGCGTGCGTATGGTCGAACTGGCTGTAGAAAATACAGATAACCTGTATCCAGAATTACTTGAGTTATCGCTAGATGAACCGTCTTACACAGTAAAAACGCTGAAGTATTTGCGCCAGCGCGATGAACATGCGCCATTAATTTTTGTGATGGGCGAAGACTCCTGGCAGAGCCTAACCAATTGGTACGAATGGGAAAAGCTCAGCGAACTTGCTCACCTCGTGGTCATGCGCCGACAAACTCAGAGAAAAAATTTAGCGCCGGCGCTTGTAAAGCTCAAAACAGGCCATAAAATAAGCGACCCGGCACGGCTTTACCAGCAGCCGGCTGGTTATATCTATTTCGCCGAAACCCGACTGCAACCTATATCATCCACCCAACTCAGAGATGCGCTGGGACACTCCCCGTCTGACACTGCCTGGTTGAGTGACTGGTTGCAACCATCTGTACTACAATATATTAAAGAGAATAGACTTTATGTCTGAGACCGTAGCTTCACGAGGAGAACTTTTGGAGAACACTGAACTAAAGCGTTTTGTTGTTGATAAAATAGACGACATGAAAGGACGCGACATCATCGAAGTTGATGTCGAAGGCAAATCCAATGTTACTGATACCATGATAATCTGCTCAGGTAATTCAAAACGGCATGTTATGGCTATCGCTGACAATCTGCAGGTAGAGGCAAAACATGCTGGCCATGCACCACTTAGCATTGAAGGCAAAGATACCGGTGAATGGGTACTGGTAGATCTTGGTGAAGTCATAGTCCATGTGATGCAGGATGAGACCCGCGACTTCTACCAGTTGGAAAAACTCTGGGCCTGATTCAGCAGGTGGGTGTCCAGGCAAATTTTTCCCGCATTCTTTTTCTCAAAAAGTAATTAAGAGAGCGTTGTACTGTGCGAATTCAGATTGTAGCGGTGGGTACCCGAATGCCCGATTGGGTAACCACTGGCGTAGACATATTTTTGTCGCGCTTTCCGGCTGACATGCCAGTTTATTTTACCGAAATTGCCGCTGGTAAGCGTGGAAAAAACGCCGATATTAAACGGATTCTGCAGAAAGAAGGCCAGGCCACTCTTGCCGCGGTACCGAAAAGTAATCGTATCGTAACGCTGGAAGTAACCGGTCGCCCCTGGGATACCCCACAACTAGCAAAACAACTGGATGTCTGGAAGATGGATGGTCGCGACGTCAGTTTGCTTATCGGCGGCCCTGAGGGGCTGGCCGATGAATGTATCTGTGCGGCTGAACAACGCTGGTCACTTTCGCCGCTAACCTTACCCCACCCGCTGGTCCGCATTATTGTCACTGAAAGTCTTTACCGGGCCTGGTCTGTAACGCAAAATCACCCCTATCATCGGGAATAGAGACAGTGGGTCGTAAACGCCAGCATATACGTGACCATAGCGCCGAAGCCAATTTATTTGCCCGGCGTTGCGCTATCGCGCTGCTTATTGTGGTGGCAATGCTCGGAGTGGTGGTAAGCAACCTGTACAGCCTCCAGGTTAGTCAATTTGAGGACTATCAGACTCGCTCAAACGGCAATCGAATCAAAGTGCTGCCTGTCGCCCCCAACCGCGGGTTGATTTATGACAGAAATGGCATCTTGCTAGCGGAAAACCGGCCGGTTTTTACCCTTGAGGTGATACCGGAGCAAATCGACGATCTTCAGCAAACTATCAAAAAGCTCGCTGTGCTTATGGATATTACAGCTGAGGAACAAGAAGAGTTTTTTACCACCCTCAATAGCCAGCGCCGATTTAAACCTGTCGCGTTAAAAACGCAGTTATCAGAAGAAGAGGTCGCACGGTTTTCAGCGCAGCAGCATCATTATAAAGGTGTATCCATTGAAGCGCGCTTATCACGCCATTATCCCTACGGAGACACGCTCACACATATCCTTGGCTATGTGGCCAAAATCAATAAAACGGACCTGCAAAAAATAACCGAGGCTGGGCAGGAAGCAAATTATGCCGCAACCTATGATATCGGCAAACTGGGTATTGAGAAGTTTCACGAAGATAAATTACATGGTGAAGTGGGCTATCAGCAGGTAGAGGTAAATAGTCAGGGCAGAATTATACGCACGCTGGATGTGGATCCTCCAACCCCAGGGCAGGATATTGTGCTTAATATTGATTTGCAGCTGCAAATGGCTGTGCAAAAAACCCTGGAAGAGCAACGCGGCACAGTAGTGGTGTCCGACCCCAAAACCGGTGGCATTCTGGCCATGTACTCCAATCCCAGTTACGACCCGAATCTTTTTGTGCATGGTATCAGTCGTAAGAATTATGCAGCATTGCTCAACTCCCCCGACCGACCGTTGATTAACCGTGCGACGCAGGGTCAGTACCCCCCCGCCTCTACTATCAAACCACATCTGGCGTTGCTCGGACTCGATAGCGGAACAATTGATCGTGACTACACCATAAAAGATACCGGACGATTCAGGTTGCCAAATGTGTCACATGTCTGGCGCGACTGGAAACGGTGGGGGCACGGAAAAGTCAATGTAAGTAAAGCGATAGAGGTTTCCTGCGATACCTATTATTATGACCTGGCCTACAAACTCGGTATTGATAAGATCAGTGCGGCGATGACGGACTTCGGTTTCGGCGATTATACGGGTATAGATCTTTATGAGGAGTCTGATGGCAATATGCCCAGCCGGGGCTGGAAACGCGCTCGCTTTAATGAGCCCTGGTATGTCGGGGATACCATCCCGGTAGGTATCGGTCAAAGTTTCTGGACCGCGACACCCATTCAGCTGAATCAGTCTGTTAACACCCTGATCAATCGCGGGACACGTTACGTCCCTCAATTACTGCGAGGCTACATGCAAAGTAATGGCGAGGTTGCACTGGCATCTCCCAAAACACTGCGTCCCTATCTGGTGCAGGAAGACAAGAACTGGAATATCGTGCTAAAGGCGATGTGGAAGGTGGTTAATGGTGAGGAGGGTACGGCGCGACACGCCTTTGATGATGTCCTTTATGAATCCGCCGGCAAAACCGGCACAGCACAGTTATTTTCAATTGGCCAAAATGAGTCATATGAAGAAGACGAAGTTGCCGAACGTCTGCGCGATAACGCCATGTACGTAGGCTTTGCTCCTTTCGACGCGCCGGAAATTTCGGTCACCGTGGTAATTGAAAATGCCGGTGGCGGAAGCTCTAATGCCGCGCCGGTGGCAAGACAAGTTATGGACTACTACTTTGCGAATATCTCCTCCACAACTTTTCCTGATCCTGAAGCAACGCCGGAGGATGCCGCTCCGTGAAAAATAAACGAGCCACTTTGAGTAACAACACGCCACGTTTATTGGAACGCTTTCACATTGACGTAATTTTGTTAATGGGGCTGCTAACTTTGATGGGCGTGGGGATGGTAACGCTCTATTCAGCGTCAGGACAGGACATGGCACAAATGGAAAGGCAGCTTACCCGGCTGGCCGTGGGCCTGGGCGTCATGTTAATTATGGCGCAGATTCCTCTTATGGCTTATCGACGCCTGTCGCCTTACGCATATATTGCCGGCTTGCTAATGCTCATCGCGGTACTTTTATTCGGCGATATGGGTAAAGGTGCACAGCGCTGGCTTGATTTAAAAGTCATTCGCTTTCAGCCTTCAGAACTGATGAAACTGGCGGTGCCTATGATGGTTGCCTGGTATATCAGCAAATTCACGCTGCCACCGCGCACCCTTCATGTGGTCACAGGTTTTATATTGGTTGTAATACCCACTGTTTTAATTGCCCGCCAACCCGATCTGGGAACGTCTCTGCTTATTGCCAGTTCCGGTATTTTTGCTATTTTTCTTGCCGGAATGAGTTGGCGGCTGATTGGTGTGGTAGCAGGCATGATTGGTGCGTTTGCTCCGGTGATGTGGTTTTTTCTCATGAAGGAGTATCAGAAACAGCGGGTAGTAACATTTCTGAATCCGGAAAGTGATCCCTTAGGTGCCGGTTATCACATTATACAATCTAAAATTGCTATAGGCTCGGGCGGTGCACAGGGTAAAGGCTGGCTTCAGGGGACGCAGTCGCAGCTGGAGTTTTTACCTGAGCGCCACACCGATTTTATCTTTTCAGTGTTCAGTGAAGAGTTCGGGCTGGTTGGCGTTATCGGTCTGCTCGCCATTTATCTGTTTATCATTTGCCGGGGGCTTATAATAGCCACACGGGCGCAAGATGCCTACAGCAAACTACTCGCCGGCAGTATTACTTTGACATTTTTTGTCTATATTTTTGTAAATATGGGTATGGTCTCAGGTTTACTGCCCGTGGTTGGCGTGCCTCTGCCCCTGATTAGTTATGGAGGCACATCAATGGTGACATTAATGGCCGGTTTTGGCATCCTGATGGCCATTGGAACGCAGAAACGTTTTTTATCACGATGATGAAGTTAATATTTCGTTTAATCACAGCTGTAGCCGCGGTGATGATAATTGCCGGGTGTCAGTCCTCTGGCAGGTACGCGCAAAAGCAAGACTCTGAGCCCACCTTCGCTTATGAAGCGCCACTCATGGAAGACATGCAGCCGCGCTATGAACCCTACAAGCCTTTTAATTCGCGCCCCTACGAGATACTTGGGAACCGCTATTATCCTCTTGAGTCTGGTAAAGGATTTGTCCAGGAAGGTATTGCATCATGGTATGGACAAAAATTTCATGGTCACCTGACCTCCAATGGCGAAACTTATAATATGTTTATGATGACGGCCGCTCACAAAACCCTGCCGTTGCCCAGCTTTGTTAAAGTTACCAATCTTAGCAATGGCAAAACAGCGGTAGTCAGAGTTAATGATCGCGGTCCGTTTCATCCGGATAGGGTCATCGACCTGTCGTATGCTGCTGCGAAAAAACTCGGGTATCAGCAACATGGCACAGCGCGGGTGAAACTAGAGGTCATTCATTTTGATAAAGATAATAATGTTACTGTAGGTAACCGCCCGACTGTAACTTACGAAGAGTATGCCGGAGCCGGACCATCAGAGCCTGCCACCGTTGCGGTCAACGCGGCGGCTAAATTCAGCGTCGACGAGACTGACTTGAAGCAACAAGATACCCGTTCAACCAATACTGATGACGGAATGTTCATCCAGGTTGCTGCACTGAGTGACCTGAAGAAAGCAAAGTCTGTGTCAACAGTCTTATCTGCACTCTATCAGGTGCCAGCCCAGATTCCACTTATTGATGATATCTATAAACTGAGGCTAGGACCGCTCAAAGACCGTTTTCAGCTAAAGATGCTGCTGGAAGAATTGAAAAATAACGGTTATCCCAATGCTTACAAGGTGGAAGAAACATTATAGGCTAGTCTTTCGCTGATAAGGTTATGATGAGGTCAGTTTCTGACAACAATGTGGCAGAACCGTGGAAATCGTCAGACTGACTTCTAAAAAAGATAAACTTTTCCGCTATAAACTAGTCCTATACCGGGGCTTGCGATAGAATCCCTCGCCAAGACCCAGTTAGCAACATCAACACGGTATTTAAATAATCATGCATAATAATAGTCAACGCGCTAACCAGTCGGCATTTGTTCGATTTTTGTCAGTTATGGCGCTCTCTCTGACAGTGTTCAGTACAGTCGTCTCTGCTGCAGTAGTAACGCCACCTGCGCCAGATGTCGACGCAGAGGGCTTTGTTCTGATGGACTACGACACAGGCCACATCATTGCGGAAAAAAATTCGGACATGCAGCTAGCCCCTGCCAGCCTTACCAAGATGATGACCACATACGTTATAGGCAAAGAACTTGAAGCAGGTAATATCAGCCTGAACGATCAAGTCACCATTTCAGAAAATGCCTGGGCCAAAAAATTTCCGGACTCTTCAAAAATGTTTATCGAAGTCGGCACACAGGTCGAAGTATCTGATTTGTTGCGCGGCATTATCATTCAGTCAGGTAATGATGCGTGTGTGGCGATGGCCGAGCATGTAGCTGGTTCAGAAAGCGCGTTTGCCAGCATGATGAATGCCCATGCGCAATCTCTGGGTATGACCTCCTCTCACTTTGTAAACAGCCATGGGCTGCATGACCCTGATCATTATACCTCTCCGCGAGACATGGCCATCCTGTCTCAGGCTTTGGTGGATGAAACACCTGAAATTTACGATATGTACAGCGAGAAGGAATTCAGTTTTAACGGCATAAAACAGTACAATCGCAATAGCCTGCTGTGGGATAAAAGCATGAATGTTGACGGCATTAAAACCGGACATACCTCCGATGCAGGTTATAGTTTGATAACGTCGGCCAAACAGGGTGATATGCGCCTGATTTCCGTTGTAATGGGCACCGAAAGTGAGCGGGCCCGTAAAGTAGAAAACAAAAAGTTGCTGCGCTACGGCTTCAGGTTTTACGAAACTGTTACCCCCTATAAAGCAGGCGAAAGCTTTGTCTCTCATCGTATTTATATGGGCGACAGAGAAACCGTAGATTTGGGTATCAATCAGGCCACGCCGATTACTATTCCCCGGGGCCAAGCGGAGAACCTGGAAGCTAATTTTGAGCTGGATAGAAAATTGGAAGCGCCACTGGACAAAGGCCAGGTGGTAGGAACGCTTTATATTCAGCTGGAAGGCAAAGACGTTGCCGAATACCCACTGGTGACATTACAGGAAGTTAATCAGGGCGGGTTGTTCGACCGCGTCTGGGATTGGGCGATGCTACAGGTGGGCTGGGAAGGCTAAACTACCTTAATAGCAACTAATCCTAGTTCTCAGGCGGCCAGATTTGTTACAATCTGGCCGTTTTTATTTGCAGTCAAGGATATCGCATGGATACCCGTTTTGATGAATTACTGGATTTTCCGACTTTTCAGACATTTAAAGTGATGGGCGTGGCTGATGAGAAGCTGGCTTCGCAAGTTATTGCCTGCTTGCAGGAACATGCTCCCGGGGATTACGCTCCGTCGGTAAAACCCAGTGCGAAAGGCAATTATCACTCAGTTTCGGTAAGTGTAAGAGTTACCAGCAAAGAACATATGGAAACAATTTATACTGAGCTGGCGAAAATTGAATTAGTCAGAGTTGTATTATAAGTGAGCATGACACATTCTGACCTTATCTTGCGGCAACTTGGTCGACAAGCATACGAACCCGTCTGGCAGAAGATGCAGGCTTATACAGACGTGCGTGAAGCCAGTGATGCAGATGAGATTTGGCTGGTAGAGCATAACCCGGTCTTCACGCAGGGCCAGGCAGGCAAAGCCGAGCATATATTGATGCCAGGTGATATCCCCGTAGTTAAGGTAGATCGCGGCGGTCAGGTAACTTACCATGGTCCAGGTCAACAAGTTATCTATCTGATGCTTGACATAAAAAGACGTAAGCTGGGTGTCAGACATCTGGTTAATGCCATGGAGAATGCAGTTATTGCACTGCTGGCCAGCGACAATATTGAGGCCTATGCTAAGAAAGACGCACCGGGTGTATATGTGGATGAAAAGAAAGTGTGTTCACTGGGTCTGCGTATTCGGCGCGGTTGTTCATTTCACGGGCTCGCGTTGAATGTCAATATGGACCTGGAGCCCTTCAGTCGGATTAATCCCTGTGGCTATGCCGGTATGGAGATGACCGACACAAGAACATTAGGAGGTGCAGACAGCCTTGAAGTTGCTGGCCCTGCCCTTATTAAGAAAATACTGAATGAACTAAATATTCAGCATACAGAGTACAAAGAAGGTTTTGATGAGTAATGCACGTCCCAAAGCCGGAGTGAAACTCCGCGACGATGAAAAAGTCAGACATATTCCCGTCACTGTCGTTCCTACTGAAAAAGAGGAAATGCTGCGCAAACCTGAGTGGATAAAAATCAAGCTTCCACGCACCACTGATCGTATCGACCATATTAAGCAGACACTGCGAAAAAACAATTTGCACTCGGTGTGTGAAGAGGCAAGCTGCCCTAATCTGGCGGAGTGTTTTAATCACGGTACAGCTACATTCATGATTCTGGGGGATATTTGTACCCGCCGTTGTCCATTTTGTGATGTAGGCCACGGTAAACCGTTGCCTCCAAGTGCTGAGGAGCCGCTTAAGCTCGCTAAAACTATCGCTGAGATGGATTTACGCTATGTAGTTATTACTTCGGTAGATCGGGACGATCTCCGTGATGGTGGTGCACAGCATTTTGTTGATTGTATCAATGCGATTCGGGAGCATAGCCCTTCCACTACTATTGAAGTACTGGTGCCGGATTTCCGTGGCCGTATGGACAGAGCGTTGGAGATTTTCAAAAACGGTGTGCCCGATGTGTTCAACCACAACTTAGAAACTATTCCACGTCTGTACCGTGAGTGCCGCCCTGGTGCCAACTATCAATGGTCATTGGATTTGCTTAAGAAATTTAAAGCGCAGCATCCCCATGTGCCGACGAAATCGGGTCTGATGATGGGTATGGGTGAAGAATCCGATGAAATAAAAGTTGTTTTACAGGATCTTCGGGATCATGGCGTAGATATGCTTACCTTAGGTCAGTATCTACAACCAAGTCGCCATCATTACCCGGTAAAAAAATATGTCCATCCAACCGAGTTTGATGCATTAGGTGATTTTGCCCGTGAAATTGGCTTTAAGCAGGCAGCATGTGGACCGATGGTTCGTTCAAGCTACCATGCTGATCAACAGGCTGCCGGTGTAGAAGTTAAATAATGCTTTGGTAAATTTAATTAAAAAACCCGGCATGAGCCGGGTTTTTTTAGCTTAATTGTAATTTATCCATTAACAGAACAGCCTGTGTTCGTGTATTTATCTCAAGCTTTCTTAAAATCGCACTGATGTGTGCTTTGATGGTTGCTTCGGTCACATTCATTTCATGCGCTATTTGCTTGTTCATCAAGCCGGACCGTAAAAAAGACAATACCTGGATTTGCTTAGGTGTGAGTTCACGAAATCGCCTGAGTAACTCTGATAACTCTTTATTGACTACCTCCAGTTCAGCTTTTTTCTCTTCCGGTACCCAGGTTTCGCCATCTTTGATGCGTACGATGGCGTTAGCAATATCCTTAGTGGCAGAAGACTTTGGAATGAACCCCTGCGCCCCCAGACTCATTACCTGTGCAATAATCTCTGTACTTTCACTGGCTGAAATAACCGCTATCGGCGTATCCGGATAGGCATCTTTGAGCGTAATTAAGCCGTTAAAGTACTCGCCCCCCGGCATATTGAGATCGAGCAGTATTAAATCAATATCTCGCTGCTGATTCATTATCTGCATGGTGGAGTCCAGACCGTCTGATTCAAGAATTATTGCGTCAGAAAAGTAAGGGGCCAACGCGCCACGTAAGGCTTCGCGAAACAGAGGATGGTCATCCGCTACCAAAATATGAGTCATGATTTACTTATCAACCTTAACTAAAACTACATCCAGGTAACACTTTAGTCTAACAATGACCGTCTTGAAAGTGTTAAGCGATGAAAAAACCCACATAAATCACTTCTCATTGGAAATTACGCTCAAACAGGTAAAATCAGCATATTTCAAACTAAGACCGGGAGTGCCAGCGTGCGCAAACAAGATACAATTTTTGCAAATCCCATGGATACTGTAGAAGATTTTAAATTTGATGAGGCCGTCGCTGACGTTTTTCCGGATATGATTCAGCGCTCAGTTCCTGGTTATCAGACAATTGTAAATACTATTGGTGAACTTGCCGCCCGATATGTTGGTTCTGCTACGAACGTTTATGACTTAGGTTGTTCACTTGGCGCAGCGAGTCTGTCAATTGCCCGGGCCACCAGCGATACACCCTGCGATATCTTCGCCATCGATGCCTCTCAGGCGATGACCGAGCGATGTGCAAGAATGGTACGCTCATTTTCTCTACCCAATCCCATTGATGTTAAGTGTCAGATGGCACAGGACACAGAGATCGTAAATGCATCTATGGTAGTAATGAATTTCACGCTACAATTTATTCCGCCCGACAATCGACTTGCCATACTCAAAAAGATTTTTGATGGTATGAATGAAGGCGGCATATTAGTCCTCTCCGAGAAAATCAGCCATCCCACCTTATCAGGTAATGAACTACTTATTGATCTGCACCATCAGTTTAAGCGTGATAATGGTTATAGCGAACTTGAGGTTTCACAGAAACGCGCTGCGCTGGAAAACGTCATGCTTACAGATACGTTCGAAACCCACGAATCCAGATTAAAAGAAGCAGGGTTTATGGATGTGGTGATGTGGTATAAATGTTATAACTTCATGTCTTTAGTGGCTATTAAGTCAGCGTCGGGAAAAACAGATGAATAAACTTGTCACAGCATGGTTTGAAGACGCATATCGCTCATTAATTGGCAGTCCGCTAAGCCACTGGCTGGAAACACTCCCCCAGCAGATCAGTCAGTGGGAAGCTCACTCAAAACATGGTGAGTTTGATAAATGGTGTCGCTTACTGGAAAAACTCCCTCAAACCAATATTACGTCTTTTGATGTGCAAGATGCTGTTAGCGCTGGTCAGCCACAAGACGTAGATAGCTATACACAAAAACAGATTACGGGTTTGCTGAAGCAGTTTATGCCCTGGCGGAAGGGACCTTTCACTATCCACGGAATTAAAATTGATACCGAATGGCGCTCGGATTTTAAATGGGATCGGGTGGTGCCCCATATCAGTGATCTGAACAACCGGCTGGTACTGGATGTAGGCTGTGGCAGTGGCTATCACATGTGGCGTATGTTAGGCGCTGGCGCTCGTGGCGTATATGGCATCGACCCGACCCAACTGTTTCTCATTCAGTTTCAGGCTATCAAGCATTTTATCGGCAACCAGAATATCCACTTTCTGCCTTTGGGTATTGAACAAATGCAGTCTTTACACGCATTTGATACCGTTTTCTCAATGGGGGTGCTTTATCATCGCAAGGATCCCGTTCAATTTATTGAGCAGTTAAAGCACCAACTGCGGCCGGGCGGCGAGCTTATTCTAGAGACACTCGTGGTGGACGGCGATGAAAATACAGTTTTCATGCCTGGAGAGCGCTATGCCCAAATGCGCAATGTTTGGTTTTTGCCCAGCGTGAATGCACTTTCTAAGTGGTTAGAGCGGCTGGGCTTTGTCGATATAACACTGGCTGATGTCAGTCATACCTCTGTGGAGGAACAGCGAGCTACAGCCTGGATGACCGGGCAGTCTTTGCAAGATTTTCTAAACCCTGAAGATCTTTCACTGACTATTGAGGGTTATCCCGCCCCACAACGCGCTATGCTTACTGCCAAACGTAAGTAATTGCTTTTACTTTAGACAACTTGATTTTGGCACAATAGTTGTAACCATTTAAAGTATTGTTAAAGTGCAGTTTGCACCAATACAGGTAATGACATGGATATTGCGCCATTTATAGCTGAGCATCGCTTACCCCAGAGTTACACATCGGTTGCACAAAATTGGTTCAACCCCATGGCTGATGAACTTGCATTGCGCCAACGTAGTGCATTGGGCCCGCTGTTTGTCGGTGTGAATGGCAGTCAGGGGTCGGGAAAATCTACCTTATGTGATTATCTGGCCTTTTATCTGAAGAAAACAAAAGCGCTGTCAGTAGTGGTTTTGTCAATTGACGACTTTTATCTGTCCAGAGCACAGCGTACGTTGCTGGCCCAGAAGGTTCATCCATTATTAGCTACCCGGGGGGTACCGGGAACTCACGATACTCAGCAGGCCCAATCTACCTTTATGGCGCTGAAAAATAGTCAGGAGGTGGCATTGCCGCGTTTTGACAAAGCCACGGACAACCCTTTCCCTGAATCTGAGTGGCCGGTGATCAATACCCCCGCAGACATCGTTCTTATTGAGGGATGGTGTTGGGGCGTGCCGCCCCAGGAGGAGCACCAGCTGGCCCAGCCCGTCAATCAGCTTGAAAAAGATGAAGATCCCGAGGGTATCTGGCGCCGGTTTGTAAATACCCAGCTCGCGGGTACATACCAACAACTATTTAAACAAATGGACTATTGGGCCATGCTCAAGGCACCTTCTTTTGATCATGTCTATCAATGGCGATGTGAGCAGGAACACAAGCTGGCTGCACGGTATGGCGATACAACAAACAGTAATATAATGAATGATGCGCAGATTGCCCGCTTCATACAGCATTATCAACGTCTCACTGAACATGCATTACGCATGTTGCCGGGGCAATGTGATACCGTATTTGAACTGGATAGTGAACGCGCAATAACAAAATCTTTTAAAGGGAACTGATGAGTACCTACGACACTCTCGTGTTTACAGATATGGATGGCACATTACTGGACCACCATACCTACAGTTTTGAAGCGGCTAAACCTGCACTTACAGCGTTGGATAATAAACATATCCCGGTCATTCCATGTACCAGTAAGACTTATGCTGAAATGATTGAGTTGCGAGACTATATCGGTTTAACCGGTCCATTTATCATCGAAAATGGCGCAGCAGCTTTTGTGCCCCATGGAATATTAGATCAAAAACCGGTGGGCACTGTCTGGCAGGATGGCTTTTGGTGTAAGTCATTTACGTCCCCCAAAGCCTATTGGTTAAAACTCTTAGAAACTATAAAAACAGAGTTTGAGGGTGAGTTTACCCACTTCAGCCAAATGGATATTGATGCTATTCAGCAAGCTACTGGTTTAGACGAAGCTTCGGCAGCACGCGCAGCCAAAAGGCAATTTGGCGAGCCGGTGCTCTGGCTTGGCAGTGAGGAGCGCAAAGCAGAATTTATCAAGATGGTCAGTGAACGCGGTGCGCAGCCACTGGAAGGTGGCCGTTTCATCCACATTTCAGGTGACTGTGACAAAGGCACTGCTCTGAAATGGTTGAGTCAGGAATATACCCGTCAACGCAATACCCCTACCCGTTCGCTGGCCCTTGGTGACGGGAAGAATGATATAGCTATGTTAGAGGCAGCAGATGTGGCAGTTATTATTGCCTCGCCCAATCATGCTGCTCCACAGGTCAACAAACAAGAAGAGCTCTACACCAGTACCCTACTCGGCCCCGAAGGCTGGACAGAAATGCTGACAAAACTGCTTTCATTACAAGATTAGGAGGTACCATGGCCGATTTTTATCAAAACGGTGTGGTTACAACGTTACACAATTTATCTAAACGTCCCACTGAAGAGTTGGAGGCTGAGTTACTAAGATTCTCACAAAAACGCCCGATGGCATTGATCCTGCCCTCCCTGTACTCTGAACTGGAAGGTGAGGCATTGCCGCATATTGTCAATGAGCTTACCAATGTTCCTTATTTGTCTGAAATTGTGATTGGGCTGGACCGGGCAGATAAAGCGCAATATCAACATGCACTTAAATTCTTTAATCAGTTACCCCAGCATCACAGGGTGTTATGGAATGATGGTCCAAGGCTGAAAGCGCTGGATGAGGAGCTCACAGAGCTAGGCCTGGCACCAAAAGAAATGGGCAAAGGCCGCAACGTCTGGTATTGCATGGGATACATTCTGGCATCAAATCGGGCTGAATCCGTGGCGCTGCACGACTGTGATATCGTCACCTACAACAGGGACTTGCTGGCAAGGCTTATCTACCCCGTGGCAAATCCTATGTTTAACTATGAATTCTGCAAAGGCTATTATGCCCGGGTGGCAGATGGAAAAATCAACGGGCGCGTTTCCCGATTGCTGGTAACGCCTTTACTTCGCGCGCTTAAACGCACCTTAGGCGACGTCGAATATCTGGAATTTATGGATAGTTTTCGCTATCCGCTTGCCGGTGAATTTTCGTTTCGTCGTGATGTTCTCAACGACATCCGGATCCCCAGCGACTGGGGACTGGAAATCGGCGTGTTGTCCGAAATGCACCGAAACTACTCCCATAACCGCTTATGCCAGGCTGATATTGCAGAAACCTATGACCATAAGCATCAGGACCTGTCTTTGAATAACGATCAGGGCGGGTTGTCAAAAATGTCCATCGATATCACTAAAGCGGTTTTCAGAAAATTAGCCACCCAGGGTTTTACATTCAATACGGAAATGTTCAGGACTATCAAGGCGACATACTATCGGATCGCTCTGGACTTCGTCGAAACCTATCACAACGATGCCATCATGAATGGACTGAACCTGGATATCCATCGTGAGGAAAAAGCGGTGGAAATGTTTGCTAAAAATATCATGAAAGCGGGTCAGAGCTTTCTCGAGAGCCCAATGGAAACGCCGTTTATTCCAAGCTGGAATCGAGTGACAAGTGCTGTGCCGGATGTTTTAGACAGATTGCTTGAAGCAGTGGAAGCAGATACGTCCGAACTACTGGAGTAGCTCATGACAGCCAACCTGAACGCGTTACACGAAAAAGTGTCGCATCATTTACAGGCAATTTATGCCGATGTGGTGCTCGACAGGCCGGTTGGTGAACTGGCCACTCAACTGATGCAGTCAATGCGCATAAACAGTGATGAGGACATCACGCCGCCTCAGCCCCATTTTAACTACTGGGATGAAGACGACATTGTCATGATTACTTACGGAGACAGTATTACAGATGGTCATGAAAAGCCTCTGTTTACACTCCATCGCTTTCTTCAGACGTACTGTGTCAATACAATCAATAATGTACACATCCTGCCATTCTTTCCCTACAGCTCTGACGATGGGTTTTCGGTTATTGATTATTCGAGCGTGAATGAGTCATTAGGTGACTGGGATGACATCAGTCGTCTGGCAAACGATTATGGACTAATGGCCGACCTCGTGGTCAACCACTGCTCGTCCCGTAGTGTGTGGTTTGAAAATTTCATCAAAGGTGAAGGCCCGGGTAGTGATTTTTTCTTCACTGCGAATCCTGATGATGACCTTTCCATGGTTACCCGCCCCCGGGTTTCCCCGTTGTTAAGGGAAACCCAGACCAGTGAGGGAACAAAATATGTTTGGTGCACCTTCAGCCATGACCAGGTAGACTTTGATTTTCGAAACCCAAAGGTACTGCTGGCGTTTATAGACATTATCCGACTTTACATTGATAAAGGTGCAAAGATTTTCAGAATGGATGCTGTGGCATTTCTGTGGAAAATCGTTGGCACCACCTCTATCAATCTCGAGCAGACTCACGAAATAATTCGGTTAATGCGCACCCTCATTGAGCATGTGGATCCGCGCATTATTATTATTACCGAAACCAATATCCCCAATCGTGAGAACCTGACTTACTTTGGTAATGCCAACGAAGCCCATGCAATCTATAATTTTTCATTGCCACCATTGCTGGTTAACACCCTGGTAACCGGAGATTGTCGCTATCTGAAAAGCTGGATGATGAGTATGCCGCCGGCACAGAGCGGAACAACCTATTTCAACTTCATTGCTTCTCATGATGGTATCGGCTTGCGTCCGGCGGAAGGACTGCTGGATGACGAGGAAATCTCAGCCCTGGTTCATACCATGCAGCATTTTGGTGGCAAAGTATCATGGCGTGCTTCGGCCCACGGTCAGCAAAAACCCTATGAAATTAATATCACCTTATTTGATGCCCTTCAGGGAACAATCAAAGGACCGGATCGTTATCAGGTAGACAGGTTTATCTGTGCCCATGCCATTATGCTGGCAATGGAAGGTATACCTGGCATCTATATTCATAGTCTTTTGGGCACATCTAATGACTATGAAAAGGTCGCGAATACTGGGCAAAACCGCTCAATTAATCGTAAACGCTGGGATTTATCTGAGCTGGAAGCACTGTTGGATTCACCGTTCTCTCAACATCATAAGGTGTTGACACGGATATCGCAGCTTATTCGCATCAGAAAAAAGCAGCCAGCATTTCATCCAAATGCGACACAGTTTACGTTGCAACTCGGCACTCAGGTGTTTGGTTTCTGGCGGCAAAGTCTGGACAGACAACAGAGTCTGTTTAGTATCAGCAACATCAGTGATACTGAGCAGGCGGTTTTGTTGTCCGATATTAATCTGTTTGGCACCGACCACTGGATAGACTTGATCAGTGGCGACATCATAGATAATGACGAAAATTATCTGCAATTAAAGCCTTATCAGACCGTTTGGATAAGTAACCTGGAAGCATCATAAGACAGGGGCTCGAAAGGGCCCCTCACCTCGTCCGTACAAGAACAAAGACGTCGACCTTTTCCGGTTTGGTAAAATCGGTAGCAAGGTAATGTCTTTTCAGGGATAATCCCGCATTTGAACTGATGTTCAGGGAGTTCACGGATGACCACATCCACTTGGTTGTCGCTTGACGAAGCACTGGCGCGTATTAAAGCGAAGTTTCCAACAGTAAAACAGACTACTCTTTGTCATATTGACACCTGTCTCGGGCGAATTACCGCACAGGATATTGTTGCGCCTGTGAGCGTTCCACCTCGGGCTGTTTCTGCCATGGATGGTTATGCAATAAACACATCCGTCGGTAAGCAAAACAGCTGCCTTCCTGTAGTAACGACGATTTTTGCAGGAATGGACGCCACTGACGTTACCCTGGAGCCTGGTCATGCCGCCAGAATAATGACTGGCGCGCCTGTTCCAATGGGGGCAGATGCGGTTGTCATGCAGGAAAATACCACTCAACGTGAAAACACCGTGTGTATTACCCAATGGCCGGACAGAGGCGAAAATATCCGTCCGCAGGGTAATGATATTTTTCAGGGGGATATTATCGTTGAGAAAGGCACACGACTGCAGGCCAGTCACCTCATGCTGCTGGCATCGGTGGGGATGCGTGAGTGTCCGGTCACCGCAGCGTTGAAGGTAGCGGTTCTGGCCACCGGCGATGAATTAATTACACCAGGCACGCCACTTGAAGCTGGGCAGATATATAACGCCAACAGCGTTGGCGTAAAAGCCTTATTACATCCCTATCAGGCTGATATAACAGATTTAGGAATTTGCGTGGATGATCCCGCTAAATTACGTGACACGCTTTTAACGGCTTCCAAGCAGTTTGATATCCTGATTAGTTCCGGGGGGGTCTCGGTAGGCGATGCCGACTACGTTAAAGACATTCTTGATGAGATCGGCGAAGTAGACTTCTGGAAAGTCGCTATCAAACCGGGCAAGCCCTTTGCGTTTGGCCAAATAGGCAAATGTGTATTTTGCGGTTTGCCCGGTAACCCGGTATCTGCTTATGTGACTACCGAAAAGCTGGTGACACCTTTAATCGCAATGATGCAGGGAGAGCAACGTTCGCTAAACGATCTTACCGGGCTGGCTGTGCTGGGTAGTTCTATCAGGCGGCGACCAGGCCGCCAGGAATTTCTTCGGGCCCGCCTTGAAATAAACCAGGATGGAGGCTGGCATGTTACCCCATTAGCAAAACAGAGTTCAGGCGTCATGAGCACGGTGACTCAGGCAAATGCTTATATTGTGGTGCCAGCAGAGACCGCTTTTATTGAATCGGGAACGCAGGTGCAGGTCTCGCCATTCAGATCTGTAAATTGATGGGGCTATACATATCGTGAATTTAGTTTCAAAACGCTTTGCTTTGGAAAGTAAACGTTTGGTCCAGCTGACCTGGCCGCTGTTAATTGCCCAGCTCACCCAAATGCTCATGGGTGTGGTCGATACGATTATGGCCGGTCACTACAATGCGGTGGATATGGCGGCTGTAGCGCTGGGCTTTAGTGTCACCATCCCGCTCATGTGTTTTTTACAGGGACTGGCGCTGGCACTGCCGCCAATTATTTCGCGCTACCAGGGTAGCCGACAATCCGATCAGGTAGCATTCGCCGCCCAACAGGCCGGCTATTTATTGTTGCTTATCAGCCTTGTGATCCTGGTGCTGTACCCCGCTATCCCAACTGTTTTACGTTGGTTTCCCATGGACGCCGGGCTTTATAGTATCACGCTGGAATATGTACGGTATGTGTTGCTCGCAATGCCAGCCTTTGCACTTTATCAGTGGTTGCGAAATTACTGTGAGGGTTTGGGCAATACTAAACCCACCATGATTATCACAGTAATAGGATTACTGTTTAATATTGTCGCTAACTATTGCTTTATCTATGGGGTTGGCCCGTTGCCAGCCTTCGGCGGGGCCGGCTGCGGTATTGCCACTGCCATTGTGATTACAGTTATGTTTATCAGCACGCTGATTTACACACACTATAGTGCACGCCTGCGCCAATACGCGTTGTTTACAATACTATTTCTACCAGATTTAAAGCAAATGGTGCGCACCTTCAGGCTGGGGTTTCCTGTCGCAATGACGTTATTGTTTGAAGTCACGCTGTTTGCTGTGGTCGCTCTTCTGCTTGCGCCTTTTGGGGCGACCACTGTTGCTGCCCATCAGGTCGCCCTTAATTTTTCATCTTTAATGTTTATGTTCCCGCTGAGTATGGGCATGGCTGTATCTATTCGGGTGGGATTTCGTATCGGGCAGAACAACTACAGTCAGGCGGCAACAGCCGTAAAAAGTGCATTGCTAATCGGCCTGGGTGTAGCGGTGCTGACCGCCGCTTTCACCGTTTTAGGCAAAGGTCTGATTATTCGGCTGTACACGACAGACAAAGCGGTTATTGACACCGCCAGTTCGTTATTAATCTACGCCGCACTTTTTCAGTTTTCTGATGCTATACAGGTCATTTCGGCAAACACACTACGCGGCTATAAAGATACGACGGCCATGTTTGTTCTGACATTCTTTGCTTATTGGATTATTGGCCTGCCAGCGGGCATTATATTGGGTCGTACCGACTGGTTGACGGATGTACCTATGGAAGCTGCCGGGTTCTGGATTGGGTTTATTATCGGCCTTAGCAGCGCTGCGGTAATGCTGGGGGTCAGGGTCTGGGTGCTGCAACGCCGGTATGAGCGCTTAACGCTAATGCAGCACAACCGGGCGTTGTAACACAGATATCTCAATCCCGGTGTTCGTGCTCTCCATCGGGATCGCGCCACATATCCTGTATAACAGGATCGTCCTGTTCCTCTTCATTCTCCCAGGAGTAAGTTTTGCGTACAGGCTTTGGATCATTGCGCCATAACAAAAGCGCGCAAATTACCCCTCCCAGTGCACCAAAAAAGTGTGCCTCGTAGGAGATGTCAGGCTCAGTGGGAAATATAGTAAGAATCATGGTGCCATACATAAAAAAAGCTATCATCATCAGGCCTACCGAACGTGCATCCCGGCGCAGTACAGACACGACGAACAAATAGAAAAACATGCCGTGTGCGACACCACTGGCGCCCAGATGCGTCGCCTCACGTCCAAACAACCATACTCCAATACCACTCCCCAACCAGGCAAACAATACGACCCAAAGCCGGGTTCTGGGATAGCCGTAAAGAAGCGCGCTGCCCAACACCAAAAGCGGAAGCGTATTATTGAAAAGATGTTCATAGCCGGAATGCACTAGCGGGGCGGTGAGAATACCGTATAGACGGACAGGATCCAGGGGAATAATTCCCAGAAGGGATAACGGCCAGCTAAACAACACACCAGCAGACTGAACAACCCACAGGACCGTTACGGCCATTACTGAAAGTAATATCGCCTGTCGCAGGGAATAATCTGAATTCGTTTTTTTCATTATCCTAACATGGGGCAAGCAAGTCAGATTACAATCTCTGGGCGAGTTTTTTCAAAGCCTCTGTAGTATCGATATCTAAAGCCGCCTCAGGGTGTGGCACGGGAAATGTTTGCGGCGGCTGTTGATAGAGCCCATTATTCAGCAGTCGACCGGCCCCATTGTCACCTTGCAGTTGACGCAGGTGTGGCCAGTACTGACCAGGAAATATTGCCGGTGCAGTACATTTTCCATTCCAATAGCTGGCCACCATTTTTTCTGGCTCCAACTCTGCCACTTCTTTAAGTACTTCAAGGGAAGGAGCTGTCACTGCTGGCAAGTCACCGAGCATTATCAGAATATGTGTGGTTGTCGGATAGCATTGATGAATCTGTTGTACACCGGTAGCAATACTGCCTGACATTCCTTCATGCCAGTCGGGGTTATAGATAATATTGACATTGTCCGGCAGATGTCTTGATAGTTGCTTATGATGAGCGCCGGTAACCACCATAATATTTTCTGTCACAGCTGCACATTGTGCAATTATCCGCAAAACCATCAACTGTCCATCCGGCATTCGTGTAAGTAGCTTGTTGCCGTTGAATCGATGCGATCTCCCAGCAGCCAGAATTAATGTGCTAAGCTGTATCACCAGGGCTCTCCTGCCTGCTCCAGAGGCTTTTGATGTAACACTGCGTGTGCCTGGGCCAGCATTGAAAGTGCAATAGATTCGGGCAACTCGCCGCCAATATTAAATCCGGCGGGCGAATGCAACGCCACGGGTAAGTCAGCAGGCTGAATGCCTGCTTCGTCCAGCACCCGTTGCGTGCGATGGCCCGGTCCGAGCACTGCCAGATAGCGTAGCCCTTTGGGTGGACACTGCGCGATGGTTGCCAGCATTTTTGCATCCAGACCCACTTGATGGTGCATTATGATAATGGCGCCCGCCTGATGATATTGAGTATTGTCGGGTAGCTGGTCTGACGTAAGCGAGTGGCAGCGATACGCGGCGTGAAAATCCGCTGAACGCGCGTAGCGGGCCCTTTCGTCATTGACGGTAACCTGCCACCCCAGTCGGGCTGCGATATCCGCTACAGGCACAGCATCAACGCCACCACCGCCGATAAACAGGCTCTGTGGTGGCGTTAACCGATGAGTGAACCAATGCTTGGCATCATTGCTCGCAGACAACTTTATTTGATTAGCTGCCCCACAGATGCAATGACTTAACACTACCGACCGATGACTCTGCAACTCACTAACCACGTCAGGCAACTGTAAATAATTGTTGTCTGCTGTTAGCGGTTGCAGTAACAATGTTACTTCGCCACCGCAGCCAATGCCCAGCCGCCACGCTACGTCGCCTTCTTCCTGCATATCATAGGTTACCGTCCGGCTTTGACCGCTAAGCCAGCATTTTCTGGCATGATGAAACAAGTCGCTTTCCAGACATCCGCCACTTACCACCCCAAACTGGTTACCACTGTCACTAAATAACATCATCGCCCCGGCTTTGCGGTACGCAGAGCCACGGGTTTTAATAACAGTAGCCAGCAACCACTGCCCCTCATCTTTATGGGCAAGCCAATGTTGCAGTAAATAAAAAATATGGTGGTTCATGGCCAAAAAAATATTGTGTTAATTTGCGTTGCCCTGAATACGGCCTGCCCTGGTGCTTTGTTCACAGGATACTTCAGCCCGGTCGGCTAAGACGTGAAATGGCTTCGGTCAGGCCATCCAGAGTGAGCGGGAACATTCGCTGCTGCATTATCTCGTGCATAATCCCCACTGAGTGATAGAACTGCCAGTGTTGTTGGGGCTGTGGATTCAACCACACGGCGCTGGAGAAATGATTCAACAGTCTGTCCATCCAGGCCGCCCCCGGTTCCTCATTCCAGTGCTCAACACTTCCTCCCGGATAGGTGATTTCGTAGGGCCCCATCGTCGCATCCCCTACAAAAATAACCTTATAATCGGGTCCGAACCGATGAATAATATCCCATACAGGAACTAATTGATCACGGCGCCGCTGGTTATCCTGCCAGACCGCTTCATAAACACAATTGTGAAAATAAAAATATTCCAGATATTTAAATTCACTGTGTACCGCCGAAAACAATTCCTGCATTTCTTTGACGAAAGGGTCCATTGAACCGCCAACATCGAAAAACATCAGTACTTTTACAGCGTTGTGCCGCTCCGGCGCCATCTGGATATCAAGTAAGCCACCTTTTCGCGCGGTCTCGCGAATAGTGCCGGGGACATCCAGTTCATAACTGGCGCCGGTTCGCGCAAACTTTCGCAACTTACGTAGCGCCATCTTAATATTGCGCGTGCCCAGCTCAACATCTGAGGATAGATTTTTGAACTCGCGTTTATCCCAGACTTTTGCTGCTGAAAAGTTCCGATTACCTTTTTGGCCGATTCTGACGCCTTCGGGATTAAAGCCGTACGCGCCAAATGGTGACGTACCACCGGTTCCAATCCACTTATTCCCACCCTGATGGCGCTCCTTTTGCTCTGCCAAACGCTGTTTGAGGGTTTCCATGAGCTTATCCAGCCCACCCAGCGCTTTGATCCGGGCTTTCTCCTCATCCGTCAGGTTTTTTTCAAGCTCTTTGCGAAGCCAGTCTTCAGGGATGTCTTCGCCAAATAAATCGATATTTTGAACACCATCAAAATAGTCAGCAAATGCTTTATCAAAACGATCAAATTGTGTTTCGTCTTTGACCAGCACCATGCGGGCAAGATAGTAAAAGGCCTCAAGATCGGCGTAGACAACCTGTGCCTCCATAGCCCGCAGCAAATCCAACAATTCCCGGACTGTGGTTTTGACCTTATAGCGTCGTAGGGTGAAGAAAAAATCAATCAGCATTAGCGGCGCGCCATAAACGCCAGTTTTTCAAATAAATGAATGTCCTGCTCATTTTTAAGCAGCGCGCCATACAAGGGCGGGATAGACGCTTTACCATCCTTATCATGCAGTGCATCGGGTGAAATATCCTCTGCTACCAACAACTTCAGCCAGTCAATCAATTCTGACGTTGATGGTTTTTTCTTTAAGCCCGGTACGTCGCGGAGTTTAAAGAACGCCTGCATGGCTTCATCCAGCAACCTTTTCTTTAGATCCGGGAAATGTACCGCTACGATGTCCTGCATCTGCTGTGGTGTAGGAAATTGGATGTAATGGAAGAAACAACGGCGCAAAAACGCATCGGGTAGTTCTTTTTCGTTGTTTGACGTAATGATAACGATAGGACGCTGGGTCGCTTTAACCTGTTGCTGCGTTTCGTAAACAAAAAACTCCATTTTATCCAACTCGAGCAACAAATCATTAGGAAATTCAATATCCGCTTTGTCTATCTCGTCGATCAGCAGAACCGGACGCTTACCGGCTTCAAACGCCTGCCATAACTTGCCCTTGACGATGTAGTTACTGATATCGTGAACCCGGTCGTCGCCTAGCTGTGAATCGCGCAAACGTGACACTGCATCGTACTCATACAACCCCTGTTGCGCTTTAGTGGTTGATTTTATATGCCACTGAATCAGCTCTGTATCCAGCGCGCCAGCGAGTTCCTCCGCCAGCATTGTTTTCCCAGTGCCTGGTTCACCTTTGATCAACAAAGGTTTCTCAAGGGTAATTGCTGCATTCACCGCAAGCTGCAATTCTTTGCTTGCGATATAGTTGGTTGTACCGGTAAAGGCCATTACGACTCCTTTTAGGTGCCTGCTAAATCTCAGCGGACCAGTGTAACGTGCTTGCTACAAATAACCATATCATATAGCAAAAAATCACTTTGCTTTTTTATCAATGGCCACAATGATATAAATGCAGAAATAAAATACGTCAGCGATTGTGTATTCATTGCGTTTTGGACGTAATCTTAGATGAAATACCAGCAACGTATTCCACGAGAATAAAGGATAAGTAATGAGAGTATTTGACGATAACTCACTGGCAATTGGCGGCACCCCGCTGGTTAAGCTCAACCGGGTCACAGGCGGCAACGTGTACGCCAAAATGGAAGCACGTAACCCAAGCTTCAGTGTTAAGTGTCGGATTGGCGCAAACATGATTTGGGACGCCGAAAAGCGCGGCGTATTGACGGATGGCAAGGAAATTGTGGAGCCAACCAGTGGCAATACCGGTATCGCGCTGGCGTTTGTTGCTGCATCTCGGGGCTACAAAATCACATTGACTATGCCCAGCAGCATGAGTCTGGAGCGTCGTAAACTGTTAAAGGCGTTGGGGGCGAACCTGGTTCTTACCGAGGCGCCTAAAGGCATGAAAGGTGCCGTCGCCGCCGCTCAGGAAATTGTCGAGTCTGATCCTGACAAGTATGTGCTACTCCAGCAATTTGATAATCCGGCGAACCCTGAAATTCATGAAAAAACCACCGGTCCTGAAATCTGGGAAGATACCGAAGGTAAAATTGACGCATTTGTTGCTGGCGTAGGGACAGGCGGTACTATCACCGGCGTTAGCCGCTATATTAAAAAAACCCAGGGCAAGGCCATTGTATCTGTGGCGGTTGAGCCTACTGACTCCCCGGTTATCACGCAGGCTAAAAATGGGGAAGAGCTCACCCCCGGCCCCCACAAAATTCAGGGTATTGGTGCAGGGTTTATTCCCGGCAATCTGGATTTAGACATGGTGGATGAAGTTGAGCAAATCACCAACGAAGAATGCATGGAAATGTGCCATCGACTGATGAAGGAAGAAGGCATTCTTGCAGGTATTTCCTCGGGCGCGGCAGTTGTAGCGGCAAAGCGCTTTGCAGAACGTCCGGAAAATAAAGACAAGATGGTGGTTGTGCTGTTGGCCAGTGCTGCAGAACGGTATCTGAGCAGTCCTTTGTTCGCTGGTGCATTCGGTGATGAGGAAGAGGTGCAGTAAGCTGGCACCCAGGCATTTGTAAAAAGCGAAGCGCCGGCTTCGCTTTTTTTTTGCCCATTATTGAGTAAACTGTGATAAATATGTTTTTTGCCTGCAAGACATACTAATCAACGCCCTTACCTGAAGGAAGCTGTATCATGGTCTGGAATAAACCGGTTCAATTTTTACTTGTCGCAGCCTTTGCAACTTTTCTCGTAGCCTGCGATAAGACGGCTGACAACGGCGACGGCGACGTCAGTGCCGGCACCCCGGAATATGCAGCTATTGTCTTCGCCAGGGCTATCTATCACGATGATAATATCGATAAAGCCTTAGCGGTAAGTACAGACTCGATGCGCCGGATCCTTTCCAGCTATCACACCAATCGCAATGCACAGCGTCACATTATGAACCTTAATTACGAGCAGGTTAATATCAAGCCGGATGGCGGCAACCGCATCGGCAGAACCGAATTTGCCGAGAAGGCCAGTGTGACGCTATTTTTCAATGGCAATTATAACGGTAATACGATCAAAGAGCTTCGCACTATTCATTTACTTCGCCAGGGCGGCCAATGGAAAGTTGACCGCGTAAGCGAACAATACGGCTAGGCGCTACTGGCCCACCGCGACGCCTTCACGCCGAGGGTCAGCCCCACCTATATAAGTGCCATCTTTTATCTGTATGCCATGTAAGCCGCTGTTCAGATCAATAACTTTTACCTTGTGACCTAACGCTTCCAAGGGTGCTTTGAGCTTTTCCGCTGCAGTGCCTTTTTCCAGTGCAGTGTAATCGTTACGATTGGTAACCTTGGGCATATTAATGGCCTGCTGAATATTCAGATCAAAATCCAGCACGCCAATTATTGTTTGAGCCACATAATCAATAATACGACTGCCACCCGGGGAGCCAACGATAAGTTCCAGTTCGCCGTTTTCATCGAAGACCATAGAGGGACTCATGGAGCTTCGCGGCCGTTTGTGGGGTTCTACACGGTTGGGGACAGGTTGATTATTTTGCGACGGATCGAATGAAAAATCTGTCAGCTGATTATTAAGTAAGAAGCCATCTACCATTAAGCCCGAGCCGAACATAAATTCAATACTCGTGGTCATAGAAACCGCATTGCCTTGCTTATCCACTATAGAGATATGACTGGTATTGGGCTGCTCCATCGACATGCCCTGCGTCACTTTCGCATCGTCGTAAGGTTTGCCCGCCCGCGCCGGGCGCCACTTTTTCTCGGCACTGATCAACTGTGCCCGTCGCTCCAGGTAGGCCGGGTTAATAAGCGCAGCATATGGCAAATTAGTAAAGTCAGTATCGCCAACATACATCTTTCGATCGGCAAAGCTCATGGCACTGGCCTGCGTGAACAGGTTGGCGAATTCCGGACTGTCTGCAGATAGTGTGCTGAGCTGTTTATTTTCTAACAACTTAAGGATTTGATAGACATTTATCCCGCCAGAGCTGGGTGGTGCCATCCCGCAAACTTTTTTGCTGTGATAATTACCGCATATTGGCTGACGCATTTTTGCCTCATAACGGCTAAGATCATTCTTGCTCAATTTACCCGGATTGATCGGCGCTGTATTAACCGTTTCTGCAATCTTACCGGCTAACTCTCCGGTGTAAAAATAATCAGCGCCCTGCTCTGCAACCGCGCGTAACGTGCGTGCCAGTGGTTTATTGGTTTTTGTCACGCCCGCTTTGAGGGGATTGCCGCCGGGGAAAAAATAAGTACTGCTTGAGGGAAACTGCTTCAGGCCGGGGTGATAGTCAAGTGCGACCAACTTTGCCAGGCGCTCAGAGACCTTAAAGCCCTCTTCAGATTTTGTAATGGCATCACTGAACAATTTTTTCCACTGCAACTTTCCAAATTTAGCGTGGGCCAGTTCCAGCCCGCGTAAAACGCCGGGAACCCCAACAGACTTGCCTCCAACCACAGCATCTAACCAATCCATAGGCTTGTTGTCATTCATAAACCAATAGGCATTTACTGCCTCAGGCGCCATTTCGCGGGCATCAATGGTATACAGTTTTTTCTGCTGATTGTCCCAGTAAAGAATAAAAGCGCCTCCACCGATGCCTGAGGACTGTGGTTCAACCAGTGTGAGCATGGCTTGCACTGCAATTGCAGCATCAATGGCATTGCCACCCTGTTCAATAATATTTTTGCCGGCCCAGGAAGCATAGGGGTTAGCCGCCACCACCATATATTCCCGGGCGGTAAATGCCTGTTTCTGACTGAAGCCTGTATTAGCCTCGGGTTCACGGGTCTCGATGGTTTGCGCGTGCGTTAACGGCGCGATACTTAATGAGGTAAACAGTAATACACTGCGTATACCTGACTTAAATGAAAACAAGATAGCGGTGTCTCCTTATCTGAATTTTTCCGGATTAACAGGCCGTTTGTGCAAAAACGCATCAAATGCTTCTTTTGCAGCTTCGGTGGTCAAAGCTTCCAAAAAAACATCAAGTTCGTCGTTTATGTGCTGATCAATAGACTCTTTGTTGTTGACCAGTAATGATTTAGTATGTTTTAACGAAAATGCCGGTTTTTGGGCCAGTTTCTGGCAAACCGTCTCTACGTGGGCAGCCAGGGTATCATTATCCACGACGGCGTTGACCAGCCCGAACTGGCTGGCTTGCGCGGCATCAAAGGGGTCGCCAAGCATTAGCCACTCGGCAGCCTTTCGATGACCTGCCAGCCGGGGCAGAATGTAACTTGAAGCAAATTCAGGCACCAGCCCAAGATTAACAAACGGCAGCACAAAACGCGTCTGAGGCTCGCAGTACACCAGATCACAGTGCAACAATAATGTAGTGCCAATACCCACTGCCATACCATGGACCTGGGCGACCACCGGCCGACTACAATAAAGCAGTGCCCGCATAAATGCTGAAACTTCCGCAATATGCTGACTATCCTGTTGATTGGCAAAGTCACTGATATCATTCCCTGCAGTAAAACAGTCGCCATTGGCATTAAGCTTGATAACTTTTACCGCATCATTTTCTTCTGCATCGTTAAAAGCACTTGCAAGGCTTTGATACATATCCCGGGTCAGCGCATTTTTTTTATCGGCGCGGTCGATAGTAATAGTGAGGATCCCGCCGTCCAGGCTGGTTATTACGTTACTCATCGTCTGTATTCCTTTTTTATTAAAGTGCTGACAAATTCTGGCTAATTTTCGGTATGATAGCGAGACTGGATAAAAATAAAAATCACTGTGAATGATGTTGTCACTACCTGTTTCGCCAAAATATAGTATGGGGCCATTAATCGTCGGTATCACCGCACTGGTCTGTTATCTTCTTGAACCCGCGACCAATACACTTCTTGCCTATGACAGGTATGCTCTGCAGGGGTGGGAAACCTGGCGCGTTATCACTGGTAACTTCGTGCACACTAATGGTTACCATTTGCTACTCAATTTAGCCGGCCTGGCGCTTTTATGGCTGCTTTACGCTGAACATTTCTCAGTTACCGTATTTTTGAAAGTGTTTATTTGGTGTAGCCTGGGAACAACCCTTGGCATTTACTGGTTTTCACCTCAGCTTATCTGGTATGCGGGTCTGTCAGGCGCCCTCCATGGTGTGTTCGTCTGGGGGGCGAGCAAAGATATTATCAGAGGAATACTTTCCGGCTGGTTGCTGCTGGCTGGTGTTATTGGGAAAATTATCTATGAGCAACTATATGGTAGCAGTACCGGCGTGGCTGAGTTGATTGATGCCAGCGTGGCAGTGGATGCACATCTGTACGGTGCTTTAAGCGGCATTCTGCTGTTTGGCGCCATGCATACCAGACAACTGTTGAAACGCAGCGCGTAAAAAAACGGCGCCAAGTGGCGCCGTTTTGCTATCTCTGTCTATAAGTTTTCTTCAAACAGTTTATAAATGCGACGGTACTCGTCCAGCCATGAACTTGGCTGCACAAAGCCGTGGGGCTCCACCGGATAAATCGCGGTTTCAAAGTCTTCTTTTTCCAGTTCAATCAGACGCTGGACCAGTCTGACCGTATCCGCAAAAAAGACGTTGTCATCCACCATAGGCGCATTAATAAGCAGCGGGTATTTTAATCCCTCCGCATGATAGATCGGTGAGCTTCTGCGATAAGCAATAGGGTCAATATCCGGTGTGTTGAGGATATTGGCAGTGTACGGCGTATTGTAGTGCGCCCAGTCAGTTACTGGTCGCAATGCCGCACCCGCTTTAAACAGCTCAGGGGCATTGAACATCGACATAAAGGTCAGAAAACCACCATAAGAACCACCGTACGTACCAATTCGATCGCGATCCACATTAGCGTTTTCTACCAGCCAGTTCACCCCGTCCTGCAAGTCCTGCACTTCTGGCTCGCCCATATTCCGGTATATTGCAGTACGCCAGTCGCGCCCGTACCCGGCCGATGCCCGATAATCCATATCCAGCACCACATAGCCCTGCTGGGTTAACAAACTGTGAAACATAAACTCACGAAAATAACCGGACCAGCCAAGATGTGCATTCTGCAAGTAACCGGCTCCATGGTTAAATACCACAGCACGGTGAGGCTCTCCCTGCTTGTAATTTTCCGGCAGGTATACGCGGGCATAAATAGGCTGCGCAGTGTGCGAAGATGGAATCGCCACTATTTGCGGCACAGACCAGGGCATATCAGTGAAGGCATCGCTGACAGTGCTGGTTATTTTACGGGCCGCTGTGTTGTCATCAATAGCTTTCAGATAAAGCTCAGGAGGCCGGGTCACCTTACTATGGGTTAACAGCAACGTTTTTTCATCCGGGCTCAATACATACTCAGTCATCCCGTTGAGGTCTGTGACCGCTTCGCTTTCGCCGGTTTGTATATTGACCCGGTAAATCTCGTAAATGCCCGGGTGCTCCTTATTTGCCTGATAATAGAAAAACTGATCGTTGCTGGTAAGGGTAGGTTTATCAACAATAAACTGACCGCGCGTCAGAGCGCGGGCCGCTTCCCCGGGCTTTTGTGTATATAAGTGAGAATAACCGGACTCTTCGGATAAAAAATAAAGCGTTTCACTGTCATTCATCCAGCCAAACTGGTTAAACCGATAGTTTATCCAGGCATCATCATGTAACCGGCGCTGCGTTACTAACTCGCTGTTTTCGAGATCCACAGTGGCGATCCAGCGGTCTTTGTTATCCCATGCTTCAAGCATCACAGCAACCTGTTCACCGTTTTGATGCCAGCGAATAGACGGTTCACTCCAGTACCAGCTTTCCAGTAGTGTGATGTCTCGCGGCAAGCGATTGACCTGATAAGTCTCGCCCCTGGCTTTGGCATTTTCTGCTTTAACTTCAGCCAGCACATCTTCGTTGTACCCTGGTAGATTAACGTATGAAAGCTCCTGTTTTTGGCCGGTCTTTAAATCTACCAGCCATAGCTGATGATTCTCTGGCTTGGCATCGGCAACGCGACGGCGGACCTCTTTTGCATCAATCCGACCATCTTCCTGAATATAATGGGGCATGATGTCGTTATCACCGCGCCAGGGTTTATCTTCGGTAATAGCTACTATCGCTTTATTCCCTTTGGGCGAGACAGAAGCACTCACCAGCCGGTAAGCGGGATCAAAGTGAACAGGTTCCGGGGCCACAGCCTGATTAGCCCTGGCCAATGCCTTGTCATGGGCTTCCTGTTCCTGGCGCTGCTTTCGTTGTAACGCGATGTAATCAATCAGTGTAACTTGCTCTTGCGCGATAAAGTCAGCGGGCGGCTCAACCGCTTCGGGTTTCTCTGTAAATGCCCAGCTTAATAAGGCTGTGCGCTGGCCTGTCTGTAAATCGATGGCGATAATGCTGCTACCGCTTTGTGCCATCAGTCGGCCATCTGTCATAAACGACAAATGGCTCAGAGGCGCTCCGCCGCGCGTCAGCTGCACAGTATCGCCACCGTTAAACTGCACAAATACGCTGTCTTTATACGTAAACGCAGTCACTGAACCGTCAGGACTCTCTACTTTTTCATCAAACCGATAACGATGAATGTCTTGCATTGGAACCGCACTGGCATCATCTGCATCAGTTAACGGAGCAGCAAATACCTCCATTAACGCGCTGTCGATTTTTTCTCGCTCATAAACGATGTGGCTGCCATCAACTGAGAAGCCGGGCTGTTGAGGCGCTCGCCCCAGCCATTGGGGATCGGCCATTATTTTTTTTAACGTTATCTCGGCTGGATTAGCATCTGTCTGAGTTTCTGTTTGCGGCGTCAGTACCGGCGCTGGTGATGCTGTGGCGCTTTGATTAGCAGTAGCGGTATCGGGTGTTTGTTCTGAAGTTGAGGTGCAGGCACCCAGTGCTGATGTCACCGCCGCTGCCACAAGCAACGATTTAAGTTTCTTCATGTGCTCATCTTATTGTCTTGTTATTAGAGTGACCTATTATAAGCAGGCAGCTCTTACGATGGTCAAGCTTCATCGAAAATGTATGTGCAGTCGTCTTGCTTATTTTACTACTTGGGTTATTGAGTGAATCAAGATAGACCAGACATAAAAAAGCCCCGCTATTTCAGCGGGGCAAACAAGCACACTCAACTTGGAACACACCTTAGCGAACTAACATAAGGCGATTGCCCTATGCTTTAGCTAACTGCAATAATTTAGTCAACGCTGGTTCTGGTAAGTTCAACAATTTTTTCATTTGCCCGAGAAAATGACTCACTGGCAGCCTGCTCCCCCATTGCCAGCCCTTCGGCATAAACAAAACGTACATTTGTAATACCAAGAAAATTGAAAAAATGCTTCAAATAAGGGGTTTGCGTGTCCATCTCTGTACCCTGATACTGGCCGCCACGAGCTGCCAGTACGGTGACCGGTTTGTTTTCAAGCAGTCCTTCAGGCCCATTATCGGTGTAACGAAAAGTCACCCCGGCCCGAGCAACGCGATCGATCCATACTTTCAGTGCCGAAGGTATGCCGAAATTGTACATAGGTACCCCAAGGACAATTTCATCCGCCGCTTTTACTTCTTCAATAAGTGCATCAGAGATGGCAGCCAACTCAGTTTGTCTTTCGCTTCGGGAGGCAGGTTCTGTCATCCATGCCTCCATTTCATCTTTTGTCAAATGCCCCCCCTCTTGCGTGTACAAATCCCGTGTGGTGAGATTCACGTCAGTATTTTTCTGTAATTCCGAAAGATACTGGCTGGTAAGTTTGGCGGAGTTACCGTCTTGTTGGCTAAGGCTTGAGAAAATGGCTAAGACATTACGCATTATGGCTCCATGCAATTGATTAACTGAAAGTTGATTGTAATTTAGCGGGTTCGAATTAAAAGGCCATTATATGGAATCAGGCATTCGATTTATTCGGACATATCGGTGTTCACATTCATGTATTTTGATCAATATTTACAATGTTGACAGGCCATTATGTTCGTGATGTTTTACTGAAAACTTACCGAAAAAGCACCTACCACGCCTTAGTAGTTTACCTGCTAGTCCTTTGGTGCCAGAACGCTGTGGTGGAGGTAGCGTTCTGAGTGATTGTCACCTTTATTGCGCTTATGGCGTTGTTAGTGAATAGCTGATTTTCACAGCGATAATCGTTATTGATTTATTGTGAAAGGCTGTACGCGGAACATTATTCAGGTCATTATTGTCAGTTATTTAATAAACCATCTACAGGAATCATCATGCGAATGTTCGCGATGGGGCTTATCCCATTGGTAGTTTTAATTGGATGCGCAAGTCGGGACCCGATTATAAAAGGCGAGCCTTCACGAGAGCTTTCTACGCCCTACACGCTTAAATCCGGTGGTTTTGCCCCACCGTTACAGCAAGGGTTGTCCATAGAGCATGCTGAGCTTTGGTTTAATTTTGATTTTAAACGCAAGGTGCTATTTGGCTCAGCCACGCTGACCCTGGATGCACAACGTCCAAAACGCACATTGTCCGTGGATTTGGATACCCGCTTTAAAATTGAGCAGGTGTGGATAAACTCAGAACCAGTGCCAGCCGGTAATGTTAAAAATCCTGATGGTCAGCTTTTGATTACACCCCGCCAGGCCGTCAGTTTCCCGTTAACCTTAAAAATTGATTATTACGGGCAGCCACGCACAGCGCCAAATCCACCATGGAGTGGCGGCGTAGTGTGGTCCCAGACACCGCAGGGTAGTCCGTGGGTAGTCAGCGCTGTTCAGGGTGAAGGCTGCGATCTCATCTGGCCATGTATTGATCAGCCATTTGGTGAGCCAAAAACAGCGGATATAAATATCACTGTGCCGAAACATCTGGTTGGTGTGAGCAATGGTAATCTGGCCGATATCACCGAACTGGAAGCGGCAAATACTTTCCACTGGCGCGTTACCTCCCCTATCAATACATACGGTATTGCATTTAATATCGGCCCCTACGATAAGCTTGAGGAAGGTTACAAAAGTATCTTCGGTAACCGTTTTCCCATGGTCTACTACTTTCTGCGTGATGATAAACCTCAACAGGCCCGAACATTGTTTGAAGAACTGCCCCAGATGCTAACCTTTTTCGAACAGGTAATTGGCCCTTATCCGTTTGGTGATGAAAAAGTGGGGATAGTACAAACACCGCATAAAGGTATGGAACACCAGACTATCAATGCCTATGGCAACGGCTATGCAAAAGATGAATATGGTTTCGACTGGTTAATGCAACATGAACTGGCACATGAATGGTTTGGTAACCAGATGACCAATACAAACTGGGATCATATGTGGTTACATGAGGGGCTGGGAACCTATATGCAGCCGCTATATGCACAGTATCTGCATGGCAATCTGGCATATCTGGCTTATATGAATAAGATTCGCAAATCGATCGCCAATGATGCACCGCTTGTCTCTGGCATGATCCGCTCTGAAAATGAAGTTGCCCGCGCCAAAGAAGGGCCGGGGCTGGATCTTTATTATAAGGGCGCCTGGGTTATGCACACGTTACGCTATCTGATGGGAGATGCTGATTTTTTTAATGGCATACGCGAGCTGGTCTATGGCACCGTCTCACCCCGCCCGGGTACCTTTTCACCTCTACAGCGCAATACCCGTGATTTTATAAAGATTATGAATAAACATCATGGCAAATCTCTGGACTGGTTTTTTGACATTTATCTTTTTGAAGCTGATCTGCCCCGGCTGAATATTGCCAGAAGTGATTCCAGCCTGACGCTGTCCTGGACCGTCCCCCAGACAAAAGCCTTTCCAATGCCCGTTGAAGTCAGCATCAATGGCGAAGTGCAGACATTGAATTTAAGCCGTCCGCAGAATATTAGGGTAAAACCAGATGACATCGTGATCGTTGACCCGCAAAGTAAACTGTTACGGCAGGAAAAACGTTACGAAACCTTCAGGGCAAACAAAGAAAGCTCGTGAGCCACTTGCGGCGCCGTGGCAGTGACTGCCACGGCCAGAATGGTATTAAAACGCGTCAAGCGCCTGTGCGAAGTCAGCGATAATATCATCGATATCTTCGATTCCCACCGATATGCGGATCATCGTATCCGAGATACCCATTTTCTGGCGCTCCTGCTCACCACTTTCATGGAAAATAGTACTTGCTACTGGCAATGCAAGAGTTCGGTTATCGCCTAAATGCGTTGCACAAATGACCAGTTCAAGCTGATTTAAAAATGCAATAGGATCTATTTTATTCACCAGATCTACGCTTAAAATTGCGCCATATCCAGACTCCATTTGCTCGCGGGCAATAAAGTGTTGTGGATGATCTGCCAACCCAGGGTAATAAACCCGATCAACTTTCGGGTGATTATCTAAAAAGGTGGCCAGATGTTTGGCATTTTCACAACTTCGCGGGATCCGCAAACCCATGGTTTCCATCCCCACTGCGAGCTTATGTGCTGCTTCAGGTGCCAGCGTGGCGCCCATATCCCTAAGTCCTTTCTTTTTTATCTGGGTCAGGCCCCATTGGCTGACATCATCGACCTGATAAGCCGGTTTAATATTATCAAATTGCCGCCAGTCGAATTGGCCGGTATCTATAACCGCACCACCAAGTGCATTACCATGGCCACCGACGTACTTGGTTAAAGAACATATAATAAGACTGGCCCCTGCTTTTTGTGCATTGAACACCGGAGGCGGAGTCATGGTGTTGTCCACCAGCAACAAAATTTGTCGTTCTTTACAATACCGCCCAATAGCCTGAATATCCGCAACCTGGGTCACCGGATTAGCAACAGTTTCTGTGAATACCGCCCGGGTATTGGGCTGATAGGCTTCTTTGATACTTTGTAAAGCGGTGACATCCACAAAGCTGATTTGAATGCCCATATCTGCAAGAGTATTCATCAAACTGCGGGTATTGCCAAATAAATACTGACTGACAATCAGATGATCACCGCTTTTAAACAACGAAAAAAACGTACTGCTTAATGCGCCCATTCCGGTTGCAAAACACACCGCACCCACGCCTTTTTCTAACAGGTTAACCTGATTAGCCAGTGCTGTTACCGCTCCGGAGGAAGAACGTGAATACACATGACCGGCCTTTTTACCCTGGAAAACATCTACAATAGACTGCGCATCTTTATACTCAAATAATACAGAATTTGTTGATGCGGTATGGACGGCGCCGTCCTGAGGGGAGTTACATTTTCGATCAGCGTGTACCTGGGTAGTGGTAAAGCCTGTTTGTTTCACTGCGGCGTCTCCTGCAAAAAGTCTCATCTGGCTTGCTGCAACGGTAGCACAATTTTTTTCAAATGTGCTGGCTTACACCTTGTCAAATGCATACTTTTATATCATTTTAGGCAGACACGGGTTCAGCCACAGTATGATCTAAGCCTCACGCCACGTATTATAAGAAAAACGCACTCGAGGCTAACAGGAGACGTATTGCCCCATGTGTATTTTATTCATCGCCAGAGATCAACGTAAAGATTACCCGTTGATAATTGCCGCTAATCGCGACGAGTTTCACGAGCGCCCTACCCAGTCTTCACATATCTGGCCGACGCACCCGCCTATATTTGCCGGTAAAGACTTACGCGCTGGAGGAACCTGGATGGGGGTCACACGGAGCGGACGCATTGCCGGCGTAACAAATATTCGCCGGTCGGACGAGGCGCGTCCAGATGCTAAATCACGTGGAGAGCTGGTAGTCGATTTTTTAACTCATCAATATGATGATGACGCCTTTCAACAGGCACTACAGGCTCGCAGAAACAACTACAACGGCTTTAATCTGCTCTATGGTGACTGGCGTAATTTACAGGTTTATAACAATCAGACCGGTGATGTAGAAGTACTGACTTCTGGAATCCATGGTTTGTCCAATGGTGCCCTGAATGACCCATGGCCGAAGGTGTCTCGAGGCGTCAGTGCGCTGTCACAATATTGCGCAGAAAACGATGTCCTGTCTGAAGAAACCCTGTTTTCCCTGCTAAAAGATAAAACTGAAGCCCCCCAGAGCACGTTACCGGATACCGGTGTTCCCGTGGAGTGGGAGAAGCGTCTTTCGCCGATATTTATTCAGTCTCCGGATTACGGCACACGCGCATCTACACTTATTCTGGTTAAACGGAACGGTTGTGCCAGCTGGACTGAGCGCACGTATACCCCGGCCGGACAAATCCGTGAGCAGACAACCGCACATTTTCAGTTTGTATAAATGACGCCAAGGCTAAAAAAACACTGACAGGGCTCGTATTTTTTACCATCGATGGCATAATGCTTTTCTTGCTTACCAATCACGCAACGTGAGGAATTATTGTGTTTGAAGTATTACCTTATCTGGAACCAGATCCTATCCTGGGCCTGTCCACAGCCTTTAAAAAAGATAGCAATGCTGCAAAAATTGACCTGGGCGTCGGCGTCTATAAAGATGAGCATGGTAATACCCCCATCATGACCTCTGTCGCGAAAGCCCAGAAAATATTGCTGGACCGTGAGACCACAAAAAGCTACATCACCATGCAGGGCCACCAGGGCTACATCGACAACATGCTGGAATTGCTACTAGGTGAAGAAAGCTCTGTCCTCAGAGAGGATCGGGTAGCCGCGGTCCAGGCACCCGGTGGCTGTGGCGCGCTGCGCATATTGTCTGAACTGGTGGCGCGAACCAATGAAAAAGCCCGTGTTTTTGTCAGCGACCCCACCTGGGCTAATCACATTCCGCTTATTGGTTCAGCGGGTCTGCAGCTTGAAACATATCCTTACTTTGACAAAGACAAGGCTGGTATAAAGTTCGATGCCATGATGGATACACTTAAAGATGCCGGCAAAGGTGATCTTGTGTTGCTCCACGGCTGTTGTCATAACCCTACCGGTGCAGATCTGACTAATGAACAGTGGGATGCGGTACTGGAACTGGCCCAAGACCGAGGCTTTATTCCATTTATTGATGTTGCCTATCTTGGCTTCGGGGATGGCCTGGACGAGGACGCCTATGGCCTGCGCTTATTGGCTGAAAACTTACCTGAAGTCATTATTGCAGCCTCCTGCAGTAAAAACTTCGGTCTGTATCGTGAACGTGTAGGGCTGGCGGCTATTGTTACTGAAAATACCAAAACCCGGGATATTGTTCAGGGGCAAATTCAGTCCGTGGCGCGCGGAAGTTACTCCATGCCTCCCAGTTACGGTGGCGCACTGGTAGATATCATTCTTTCCGATACCGCACTTAAGAAAGAATGGGTAAGCGAAGTAAACAGTATTCGTAATCGCATGCAAAGTCTTCGCACCATGTTGGTGGAAAAGCTTAATGACAATGGTGCAGAACAGGATTTCAGCTTTATAAATACCCAGAAAGGTATGTTCTCATTTCTTTGTATTACCCCCGAACAAGTTCGCGAGATGCGCGATAAGCATAGTGTGTACTTTGTAGAATCCAGTAGAATCAATATAGCCGGTATCAATCAGCAAAATGTCGATACGCTGGCAAGAGCTTTGGTTTCGGTACTGTAGCGTGTTTAGCCGGCGCACTTGTGCGCTGGCGCCTCTCCTTTTTCCTTCTGTGTCATTAAAAACCCGCTGAGCTGCATAGCTGATAGCAACAATTATTAGATAAAACGTCGTTGCGTAGATTAGCAACGCCAACGTTGTCACTTCACCACGCTGCCAATTCTTCACAATTTTAAATTAACTTTACGCTCCGCAAAATGCCACTGTTATTTACCGGACTTAAATTTTTTAATTTTTCAGTAGTGCAACGTTGCGGTAATGTGTGTTTCTATCCTCAATACAGGGACGATTAAATGGGTGGCATCAGCGTTTGGCAATTTTTAATTATTGCGATAGTGGTCGTAGCGTTCTTTTTACCGGCTTTGCTTACCGGATTTTCAAAGCGAGCAAAAGGCGCAGAAAAAGCGGGCTGGCTTATTCTGGTAATATTTACTTCATGGATCGGCTATGGGCTATTTCTTATTATTACCCACCTTTTTGATAATACCGGCCGACAACAGCCCTGAAAGAACAGTAGTTTCCAATATTACGTTACCGCTGGCACGGTATACGTGTATCGTTGGACATTATAAAGTGTGGTCTGTGGCCGTCAGTTTCATGACTAACAAAACCGCTTTACCGTTCAGTTAATCAAAGGGGATACGCAATATCGTTTCTGATTCACTAAATTCAGTCATAGGAAATTAAAATAACCTTATCCTGATGGTCGAATATGATAGTACAGCTGACGAGATACGCGCTGAGCGGGCTATTTAGCGTAATACGCTTTTGTTGTGGGGTATCGTCAATTGAATATTCGGATAAACTGACTGTATTAAGCTGATTCATCACGCTGGTAAACGAATCACCTTCGTTGAAGTTGAGACACAGAAAATAAACTTCTTTTTTCGCTTCCAGTGCAAAAAAACCGAACACCAGCATGCTCAAACAAAAAACGATCCACGTAATGCATTTTGGCTTAAGAAAAGTCGTGTTGTTCACGTTCATTTTTCATGTGTATAAAAGTCTCAGTGTAAAAGATGTCTTTTCGCATAGCCATTGCTGTTCACCCGGCGCCTGTTTTTTAATTCTTATCTCCTGTTAGAGAAGTTTCAGCTAATGCACCTCGCCGATAAAAGCCGTTAAGACCTCATTGCAAGCACACTACATCAGCAGTAAATCGCTGACAGCGTATAAATTCTTTAAAATAAAATGACAGATTGTTTACTCAGATGCAGCAAACACACGAAGCTGAACAATATTTCCCTCTGGGTCGGCAATATTGGAAACAGAAAAAAGCGGATTTGCCCACTCCCCGGGCAATGACTTCCCACCTGCCTCGGTAACGCTTTGGTGAGCGTCATGATGACTATCAACTGAAATAAATAACTTTATAGTGTTCATTCGTTCAGGGGGAAACTGCTGTGGTGGGACATGGACAACGATGTGCAATCCTTCGCATTCCAATGTCACCCACTGTTTTGACGTCTTGATAATGTCCATTGCGAAGACAGATTCATAAAATGCTGCAAGGTCTTCTGTGTTGTTAGAATAAATGATGACACCCTGTCGCGCCGGTTTTGACATTGTTTTTCCCTGTTACAAAGAATAATCAAAGATATACGTATGCTCACCATCGACCTGTTTGATATGCAGTTTACCTGCTATTGAATTCAGTTCGTCAGTTCCACTGCCTGCTATCACTGTGATATCAAGCTGCGATGACCCCTGCTGCATTTGTCCGTTGTGTAAAAGCGTAAAGCCGCCTTTTTTACCGTCTATTTCACCCTGAAACTCTTCAATAGCGCAGTACACTGAAACCCCGTTCTCAACTTGCTTACTTAACATCTGGCCTCGTCCCACACCCTGAATTTCGCCTTCATAATGCTTTTCAATAACCATTCTGCCTGCAGCTACATCATCTTTTTGGGGCGTAATTTCAACGTCAAATCTGCCAGTGGCCTTATACATTTTTGGATTACTCATAAAAACGTCCTTTTGTCTTGAACAGGTTGAGGCTTCAATTATTGATACGATGGCAACTGCCATCAGTAGCAATCTTACTTCTCTTAACTGGCATTAATCAGCATCATGTGGATTTATGAGTTTTTTTACATCCCGGTAAGTCAGTAATTCTGTTTTCAGATAATGCTTAATAACTGCGTACTCACTGTGCCTTGCAGCCACTGCACCACATAACAGGGAGGCGGTTAAAATAGACCAGTACGCCACAGGTTTCTGAATGAAAAACGAAGAATAAAACAGGTAAAAATTAATCGGCAGTACGATGAGCAAAAAACTGATCATTTTCAGTAGATCACGAATTACAAGTGTCTCGGCACTAATTTTTTGCACCATATTGTCTACATCATCAAAGGTAATATCTTTATATTGTGCGTAGCTACACTTAAACCAATACGCGTAATCCATGCTATCTCCCGAAAGTGGCATTAACGACTTCATCGTTCTTATCTACAAGCAAACAATTAAACTTCCCGCGGCCGCGCATATGCCTGACAGGGGAGTTACCTGATAGAAGTACGTGCAAATAAATCATGTTTTCCATAACCTCAAGGATAGTCTGATGAGACACATTTACGCCCATTTATGTGCCGGGCCAGTGATTACGCGGACTGTTGGGGGCCACAGACAATGCGTTGCTCGCCCAGCCTGTATATGTTGTTAACGGCCACATACGTCCCTGACACGATGCCAGTAATCGGGATGAGTGCAATACCACTAATAGAATAAAAGGTATTAGTTTGTTCAAAGCCGTTCACGATCTTCAGCGTTTTGTGGTCGGTGGAAATTTCACAGCGATTCTGAACTGTTTCATCGGGCGTGGGGACAACAACGCATCCGGATAACGCAAAAAGGCATATAAGCCCACTACTATAATTTTTCATTCATTCCCTTTACTGACCGTCTTCCGTTAATTATTAACCATATAGTAACAATCCAGAAATGCAAATAGGTTATACAATCCCCCATGGCTTATTTGATTAATTTAAGAATAGTTTGAAATTTAGGGTGCCGGCAATCTTTGATAAGTTCGAATAAACACATTTCCAGAGAGGTGATGGTTACCCCGGAAGCCTGCAGTCTGGCTATAGCGCGGGCTTTATTAGCGAATGTTCGTGACGCTATGCAGTCTTCAGGTACCTGAATATTGTAACCGTGCTGAAATAACGATAGTGCGGTTTGGAAAACACAGACATGCGCTTCAGTGCCACAAACTAACCAGTCAGATAACCCCGATGATGCCACTGCATCGCAAAACGCCGGGGTATCAAAAGCGTTAAAAGTATACTTTGTGATGGGTTGCAAAGGTTGTAATAGTTCACGAATAGAAGGATGAGTAGGGCCCAGCTTCTCAGGAATTTGCTCGAGCCATATAACAGGTAAATCAAGTGCTCGGGCAGCGCATATGAGTTTTTCACAAGATGCGACGAATGCATCGCTTTGGTCTACACATTCTGCAAGGCGGCCCTGAATATCCACTACCACCAGGCCAGTGGTCTTGTGACTAAACATAGATAATACCCCCTACCTGTATAGCTACTACTAATGAGTTTTGCAGGCAGTCCGGTAAGGGTCAAGGTCAAATAAGCGAGTTGCCTGATTAGTGACAACCCGCTTATACCCGAATACTAAGCTAACATGCCACCATCGACCGTAAGCGTGGCACCTGTTGTATAGCTGGATGCATCAGAAACCAGGTAGAGTACGGCACCTGCCATTTCTTCCGGGTCGGCCACCCGCCCTAAAGGAATCTGGGTTAAGGCACCTTTAAGGATTTTTTCATTATTGGTCAAAGCGGAAGCGAATTTTGTATCAGTAAGACCGGGTAATAATGCATTAACCCTGATATTGAGGGAGCCGCATTCTTTTGCAAATGATTTGGTCATACTAATTACCGCCGCTTTGGTAATGGAATAAATCCCCTGCATATCGCCGGCGACCACGCCATTGACTGAGGCGGTATTAAGAATAACCCCACCCCCCTGCTCTTTCATCAGCTTACCAGCCGCCACGGACATGAAAAAATAGCCGCGGATATTGACGTCGACAGTTTTTTGATAAGCCGCCAGATCAGTATCCAGAATATGTCCGAAGTACGGGTTTGCTGCTGCGTTGTTTACCAGTATATCCAGTTTTTCATATTCACTACTGATGTGCGCGAAAATACTATCTATTTGCTCCATTTCGCCAACATGGCAGGCGTACGCGGATGCACTGCCACCGGCGTCATTAATCGCTTGCGCTACTTGCTCACAACTTTCCTGCTTGCGGCTGGATACGATAACATGCGCACCATATGCGGCCAGCAGGTGCGCGATAGCCTCGCCGATACCACGACTGGCACCGGTTACCAGGGCCACTTTCCCTGTCAAATCAAAGAGGTTTTTTTTATTCGTCATGTTCCACCTTCAATACCAGCTTGCCAAAGTTTTCTCCTTTAAACAGCATCATCAACGTATCAGGAAATGTATCGATGCCAGTTACCACGTGCTCTTTGGCTTTAAGCTTACCCTGTTGAATCCACCCGGCCATCTCTTGTGCGGCCTGCCCATAGTTTTTTGCGTTATCAAATACAACAATACCTTCCATTCGTGCCCTGTTCACCAACAGTGAAAGATAATTAGCGGGCCCCTTGACCGCTGTGGTGTTGTTGTACTGGCTGATGGCCCCACAAATCACAATTCGGGCGTGCAAATTAATACAGGTGAGTACAGTATCCAGAATTTCGCCACCAACATTATCAAAATAAACATCGACACCTTTAGGGCATTGTTTTTTCAGACCATCACGTAGCTTCTCATTTTTGTAATCTACAGCGCCATCAAATCCCAGTTCATTGATAAGGTAATCACATTTTTCTTTGCCTCCGGCAATGCCTACGACTCTACAACCTTTAATTTTAGCGATTTGACCTACCACACTGCCTACGGCACCAGCGGCCCCTGAAACCACGACTGTTTCACCTGCTTCGGGCAGCCCGGTTTTGAGCAAACCAAAATATGCTGTCATACCAGGCATACCTAATACGCCCAGATAACGTTCCAGCGGCGCTAAAGCTGGATCCACCTTATGCACGCCCTTGGTATCACTGACAGCAACAGACTGAACCCCAAAATTGCCATACACTTTATCCCCCCTGGCAAAATCATCGGATTTTGATTCAATCACCTCACCTACGGCACCAGCGCGCATGACCTCGTCAATCTGTACCGGTTCGATATAAGACTTACTATCGTTCATCCAGCCCCGCATCGCCGGATCTAATGAAATAAACTCAACTTTTACCTTTATCTGACCGTCACCGGTCTGCTGACTTTCAACTTCCTGATAACGCCAGTTATCGCTAGTCGGCTCTCCCTTCGGGCGGGAAGCTAGTAACCATTGTTTATTTTTCATAGTCTCTCCATGGTTTGATTGTTTTAATCAATGTGGACTTATTGTTACACAGGTCTGACCTTGCCTTTACTGTCAAAAATGACACAATAATGGTGATAAAGGACACCCATCATTGGTGTTGATAATCAACTATGGGAAATTTTGATGCAACACCGCCATCCGGCTAAAATCGCGATATATGCATTTGACCAGGCACTAGCCTCAGCCATTACCGGTGCGGTTGATTTATTCGCCCAGGCCGGCGTTACCTGGCAAAAAATACACGGCGAGGCCCCTGCGCCCGTTTTTTCCGTACAACTATTATCTTCCAATGGTGCGCCCGTCCGCTGTGTCAACAATGTAACGATTCATGCAGATGACAAACTCGACGCAAGACACCCGCCAGAACTACTTCTTATTCCCACCATTGGCGGTAATATCGATCATGTCCTTGCGCAGCAGCAACCCTTATTGCCCGTACTGCGTGCTTTTCATCATAAGCGGGTGGATATTGCAGCTAACTGCACGGGAGTATACCTGTTAGCCGCTGCTGGCATTCTCGATGATAAAGCAGCCACAACTCACTGGGGATTTGCGGCTGATTTCAAACAGCGATTTCCCGCAGTTAATCTTAATACGGATAAACTGCATACCTACGACTCAAATATTTTCTGTGCTGGGGGTGGGATGGCGTGGTTTGATTTGGCGCTATTACTCATCGAGCGCTATGCCGGCGCTGATGTCGCCCGGCAAACGGCGAAAGCGCACGTTCTGGATTTACCCCGGTTAAATCAATCAATGTACGCTGGTAGTCGTCGTGAACAATATCATCAGGATGATGTAATAAAGACTATTCAGCAGTTTATGGCAGATAATATCAGCCAAACAGTGTCGCTTAATCAACTTGCTGCGCGGCACAACCTCACTACCCGAACTCTGAACCGCCGCTTTAAAGCGGCGACAGGGCAGACACCTGGCCACTACCTTCAGACCCTCCGCATAGATCACGCCAGGAAATTGCTGGAAAACCAGAAATGGACCATAGAACGGATCCTCACTGAGGTGGGATACGATGACCCCAGTACATTTTCCCGCTTATTCAAAAAGCGCACCGGCTTTTCGCCCTCCATGTACCGCACTAAATTTACAACTTTCGTTCAAAGCTGAAAGTTTTACTTATAAACTTTATCTAAAGCGAGTAAACTACCCTCCCGCAGACGGTCCGATCAGTTGACCGAAAAAAAGCTCACACTAATTTTTTATCATCACTTGGTGAACACATGAAAACACATCGTATTGCCTCTCTTGCGCTTGCTGTCAGTGCCGCATTTTGCAGCACCGCAATGGCTCAGGAAGCCGGAACGACTCAACAACAAAAAGCAAAAGACAGTTCCCTAGAGCAAATAACGGTCACTGCCCAGAAAAGAACTCAGTCTATTCAGGAAGTGCCTTTGTCTATTGCCACACTTAGTGGTGAAAAACTTGATAGCCTGTTTGCCGGTGGCGAGGATATTCTTGCCCTCGCTGTACGTGTACCCGGTCTTTACGCCGAGTCATCCAACGGGCGTGTTGCTCCCCGTTTCTATATTCGTGGTCTGGGCAATACAGATTTTGACCTGGCAGCGTCTCAGCCAGTATCCATTATTATGGATGAAGTGGTCATGGAAAATGTGGTACTGAAAAGTTTTCCATTATTTGATGTCCAGCAGGTTGAAGTTCTGCGTGGCCCCCAGGGCACATTGTTTGGACGCAATACCACCGCCGGTATCGTAAAGTTCGATACGGTTAAGCCTTCTCAGGATTTCGAAGGCTTTGCGAAGCTCGGGTACGGTAGTTACGACACTGTTAATCTGGAAGCAGCTGTGGGTGGCGGACTTACCGACGACTTATCAGGTCGCTTTTCGGTGCTTTCACAGCACCGAAGTGACTACATCGACAATGCATTTACCGGGCAGAACGATGCACTGGGCGGTTTTGACGAACGCGCATGGCGTGCCCAGCTATTGTTTGAGCCCACCAGTCGTTTTTCAGCGCTGTTAAATATGCATGGACGCTCGCTTGAGGCTACCGCATCAATATTCCGGGCCAATATCTTTGATAAAGGCAGTAATGACCTGAACGAAAATTATGACCGTGATGTTGTGTACTATGACGGTGATATTGATAGTAATGGCGCAGACAATAATCCGCAGGAATATGATGGATTCGGTACCTCACTGAAGATGTCTTACGATTTTGATGCAGTGGAGCTGACCTCTATTACCGCCTGGGAGCAGGCCGATGGTTTCAGTCTTGGTGATATTGATGGCGGCGCCGGTGAGGGACAAACAGAAAACTCAGGCTTTATTCCGTTTACAGCCGTTACTCAGGATAAACTGGACGATCTTGAACAGTTCACCCAGGAGTTTCGATTTGCCAGCCAGACAACCAAACCAGTAAGCTGGCAGGTGGGTGCATTTTTCTTTGACTCATCCTTTAGTGTTACCAGTATTGATGGGTTGTACGGCGCCTCTACTGTTTTTCATGAAAACACTACCTGGGCGGTATTCGGGCAGTCTTCTTACCAGGTTAATGAGAAGCTGGAGGTAACAGCTGGCGTGCGCTACACCCATGATGACAAGTCATTAAGAGTAGGCGAACAAAATGTAGACGGGCCCTGTCTATTCCTCGACTTTAACAACGATGGCATCACCGAATGTCAGATACAGGACTATGATCCTATTGATGTTGATGACGGTCAGATGAGCTATGAGTTGAGTGCCAATTACCGTATAACTGACGATATGTCAGTGTATTCGCGTTATGCGAACGGCTTTCGGGCTCAGACCATACAAGGTCGGGACGTAGCCTTTGAGAATCCGCCATCGGTCGCCGATGCTGAAACGATTAACTCATTTGAGGTGGGTTTTAAATCAGACATGCTCGATCGCACATTGCGACTTAATGCTGCGGCATTTTACTACACAGTCGATGATATGCAGTTTTCGGCAATTGGCGGCGGCAATAACCTGACCGCACTGGTAAATGCCGATGAAGGTGAGGCCTATGGTTTTGAAATCGATACACAGTGGCTGGCAACAGATGCTCTGACATTAACAGCAGGTTATAGCTACAATCACACCGAAATCAAAGATGACTCTCTCACCGTATTACCTTGTGGTGCCAACCCTGCGTTTGCTGCCACTGGTAATTGTACGGTGCTGGATCCGCGTCCGGATGGTTTTAGTGCAAGTATCGACGGAAACCCGTTCCCGCAGGCACCAGAGCAAATCTTCACCTTTACCGCACGCTACGCCATTCCGGCTGGCAATGATGGCGAGTTTTTCGCATTTACTGATTGGGCATTTCAGGGGCAGACCAGCATATTCCTTTATGAAGCTGTTGAATTTACCACTGATGACAATTTCGAAGGCGGTCTGCGCATAGGCTATGAAAACTTTAATGATGGTTATTCCGTGGCGCTGTTTGGTCGCAACATCACCGATGAAGATAATGTCAAAGGTGCTATCGATTTCAACAACCTGACCGGTATCGTTAATGAACCTCGCATTATCGGCATTGAGGTTAAGAAAACCTTTTATTAGATACTGCTGAATCGAGCAAAAGGGGGCTTCATGCCCCCTTTTTCGATCTAGCCTTACTTCCTCAATGTTACGGGTCACTGACGCGGTAGAGTTTGGTTTTTATCACGTTACCAATACGTAAATAATACTGATGTGATATCACTTAAAACCAATAACTTATGTTTAAGTGAACGATATCCTCTGCAAAAAAACCACCTTAAATAAAGGTGGTTTTCAATAATTGCATAGTCCCCGACGGTACTCACCTAGTGCTGTTCAACCCTCCGCTGTGCCTGTTCTGATGACCTTGGTTTTTTGTCAGATCGCCTGAATAAGCCACGTATATCATCAAGTATCAGATACAGCGCAGGTACCAACAACAAGGTGATAACGGTGGCAAACAAAATACCAAAGGCCAGCGAAATCGCCATCGGAATCACAATCTGAGCCTGCAGACTTCGCTCGAAAACAATCGGCATAAGACCCATAAAAGTCGTCAGGGACGTCAGGATAATCGGCCTGAACCGAAGCGTACCGGCATTGATTGCCGCATCAATCAGACGGTGGCCCTCTGACCGGGCCCGGTTCACGAAGTCCACCATGATCAGGCTGTCATTCACGACCACGCCGGACAAAGCAATAATTCCGCACAGGGACAAAGAACTGACCGCCATACCAAGCAGAAGATGACCAACAATTGCCCCTACCACGCCAAATGGTATTACAGCCATGATAATAAAGGGTTGGGTATACGAGCGAAGCGGTATGGCCAGAAGCGTGTATATAGCAAACAGCGCGAACAGTAATCCCTGGAACATACTGAACATGGCTTCCTGTTGCTCTTTAGAATTACCCTGCAACTGGAAGTTAACTGCCGGGTGGCGCGCCATAATATCAGGAATGACGGTCATCACGACATCACGGGTAACTTCACCCGGGTCAAGAATTGCTTTATCAACTTTAGCACTGACCGTTATCGACCGGCTACCATCTACCCGGATTATCGAGGCGAAGCCTTCTCCAAGTGAAATCTCGCCAACTTCCTCAAAAGGAATAGCATCACCCGTGGGCGCCCGGACGCGCATATCTCGTAGGTGTTCAACAGACGTTCTGTCCTCTTCGGGATAGCGCACCATGACTTTAACTTCTTCATCGTCCCGCTGTACCCGTTGTACTTCAGCACCGTAGAAACCATACCTGACCTGTTGCCCCAGCTGCTGAAGACTAACACCCAAAGCATCGGCCTGTGGGGTAGTCGAAAGCTGGATCTCGTCACTGCCCCCGGCAAACGAATCGTTTATATCGTTCACACCGTCATAATCTGACAGTCGCGCCTTCAATTCTTCTGCGGCAGATTTTAGTGCATCAATATTGGCTGAAGTGAACTCAAAGCTCAAATCAGGTCCCCCGAAGCCGCCTCCTCCACCGATGTCGAGGGTTTTCACTCCAGCTATTTCCGGCATCTGTTCACGCCAGCGCTGATGGATTTCATAATCAGCCAGTTCCCGGGTTTCTCCTTTTGACAGCTCGACAAAAATCTCACCCCCGGTATTACCGTTATCAAACGCGATAGCGTGTTTGATAACACCACCACCGGTTTCCTGCTCCACATTCTCATCCATACGGTACATCGCATTTAGCATGGTTTGCAGGGTTTCATCACGTTGCCTGATAGAGGAACCTGGCTCCAATTCAAAGCTGGCGGTCATAAAGTCACTGGGTATATTCGGGAAAAACACAAAGCGCACGATGCCACCGGCAAACAGACCAATGGTTATAATCAGCAAAGCGATGAAAGTAGCCAGTGTGATGTAACGGTTGTTAACTGCTTTAGTCAAAAACGGGGCATATTTTTTGTGTACAAAAACTTTTATGCCTTCACTGAAAATATTACGAAAGCGCTGAAATGAATTTAGCTTGTCCGGATCATGCGGTTTCAGATTCATGTGCACAAGATGGGCTGGCAGAATAAGCTTCGACTCTACCAGTGAAAAAATAAGGCAGATGATAACCACCCAGCCAATTGACTGCCAGATAACGCCGAAAGGGCCTGAGACCATGAGCATTGGTGTGAAGGCAGCAATTGTGGTCAACACGCCGAACGTGGCTGGCATTGCTACGCGTTTAACGCCGGCTATGACGTTATCGGTAGTATGGCCCTTCTTATCAATCTCGGTGTATGCCGATTCACCCATAATGATGGCATCATCCACCACTATCCCCAGGACCAGAATGAACGCAAACAGACTAAGTAAATTAATCGAAACGCCAACAAACTCCAGCGGCATTACAAATAAGGCACCCAAAAAGCAAACCGGTAAGCCCCAAATCACCCAGAAAGCCAGTTTAACCCGTAAAAACAGCGATAAGACAATAAATACCAGCAATGCGCCGACGCCCATGTTTTCAAGCATCATATTTAAGCGGTCGTTCAGGTAAAACGATGAGTCACCCCACGTATCTGCATGGAGGTGATCAGGAAATGTCTGCTTAGCTTCCCTGACGTAATTTTTTACCTGCTCGGCAATTTCCAGTGCATTCTGGTCGCCTACTGCTTTAACACGCATACTCACGGACGGTTTCCCATCAAAGTATGCAAAGCGGTTATCTTCTACAAAACCATCATTGATAACAGCCACATCACCTAACCTGACACGCGTTCCGTCGGAACTGGTCAACAGCGTAAGTTGGGAAAAATCATAACCACTATAAGCCTGACCTTTGGTCCGTAGCAAGATATCGCCGGTTTCGGTACGGATAGATCCGCCGGGTAAGTCAACACTGGACTGTCTTACCAGAGAAACCACTTCTGAGAACGTCAGGTTATACTTCTGCAGGTCTTCTTCGGATAATTCAATTGAGACTTCATAGTCTCGCGCGCCGACAATATCGACATTAGAAATGCCACTTAAGTTAGCTATATCATCACGGATATTTTTGGCAAACTCTTTAAGCTCACGCTCCGAGGCATCGCCATAAACCGAAACCCAAATAACATCCGATTGCATCTTCTGGCGATAAATTACAGGTTTTTCAGTATTAGCCGGAAAGCTCGGTATGGCATCCACCTGAACCTTCACTTCATCCAGCACCTCTTGCACATCGTAATCCTCTTCTACCTGGATACTTACGGTGCCCATTCCTTCTGATGCTGTGGAGGTAATTTTCTTAATGCCATCTATATTCTCAACAGACTCTTCAATCTTGAGAATAACCCCCTCTTCGACTTCCTGAGGCGCTGCACCCAGATAAGGGACTCGTACATTAATGACGTTGACTTCGATGGGCGGGAAAATTTGCTTCTGAATAGTAAATATCGAGAATATGCCGCCAATAATCAGAATCCACATCAGCAGGTTGGACGCTACGCTGTTGCGGGCGAACCAGGCGATAACGCCCTTATGGGTATCGATTTTACTCATTAGCCTGCGCTCCCAGTTTTACATCGTCAGATGAGTCTGGCGCATCGCTGGATTCTTCTGGCGGAGTATCCGTTTCACTGGCCAGGCGAACTTTCATGCCGGAAAAAGGATTCGGGACTGCGCTGATCACCACCTGATCGCCCTCGTTTAAACCTTCGGCAATATAGACGTGCTCAGCATCGGTTCTGGCGACATCAACAGGATTAATTTCCAACTCATTGTCAGCGTTCACAGTAAGTACTGTTTGATCAAGCCGCAGTACACTGCGTGGTAATACAAATAGTTGTCTGGGCTGGCCCGCAGAAATACTTGCCTGCACAAACTGACCAAACCGAAGGGGCATATCCTGCTCACTTTGGTCATCACGGTTATAGGGGTCTTCTACGCTGGCAACGACATAACTTACGCGACTGGCAGAATCCAGGATTCCTTCGCTTCTAACCAAATCTGCACGCCACTGATGCCTGATACCATTCACTCTGGCCTGTAATATTACATTTTCCTGTTCGCGCAACCCCTGTTGCAAATCGATAAACGCCATATCGCTATCTGCTACGGGCAGACGAATCTCAGCTACATCAGTACTATACAGGGTACCAATTTGCGTACCCATTGAGACAAACTGTCCAATATCAATATTACGACTAACCACAAGCCCATTGTAAGGCGCTCGAATCCGCGTTCTTTCAAGGTTACGCTGAGCACGCTCCAGCTTTGCCTCAGCCGCTTTCACGTTAGCTTTCTGGCTCGCCAGCTGAGGCTTGCGCAGGCCCAGCTCTGGGGGAGCCTCAGTATTCACCGAACGCCACTCCTGACGGGCTACCTCGCCGCGTGCAACCTCCTCAGCCAGGGCAGCCTGGGCCTGTGCCATCTCAGCCTCCGCCAGCTTCAGTTCGGTTTCATAATCCTGTGGTTCCAGAGTGACCAGTACGTCCCCTTTTTGAAACATGCCGCCCGCCACAAAAACCTCTGACAGAGATGCCACACGCCCACTTACCTGTGCACTGATTTGAGTTTGATTTTTAGGTAACACATTACCCTGAGTCTGAACCTCAAAATTTACTGACTCACGATTAACCTGACGGGTATCCACCAGAAACGCTTTGGTCTCTGCCGTTTTTTTCTCAGGCGGCTGTTTACTCATTACAAGTACCACCAGAACAACAACAGCAGCGGCGATAATGATAACTGGTAACAGAGTCTTTACCACAGACGATTTTTTCATGCAGATCCCTTCACAACATGGCTTGTATAGTAATTAGCTGGCTTATAGTTTTGTTTTTATAACCAATCAATTACGTTTCTTATTTATGAGACAGCAGTGTACCTTGAAAAAACCTTTTTTGCTTTCCCAAAACTGTTAATAAATATGACTGGATATAAACGACACTGAGTAAATCGTTTATAGGTTTATTCACCACGAGAGTATTAGCGCAACGCAAGGATACCAATCCCGATTTCTTCAGTATAAACTCTATACAAATTCCCCCATCAAAAATAAATGCCTGAGGTAAACCATGGGCCTGAAAAAGCAATATCTAAAATCAAAACCGGTATGTAAGGTTACTTTTCGATTAACCGCAGCAGAGTCGGGCTTTGCTGAATCTGTGCAGTTAGTGGGTGATTTTAATCAGTGGGATCAAACAGTGCCCCCGATGCGTCGTCTAAAAAACGGTAGTTTTACTCAGACGCTGAATCTGGAGAAAGATCAGCGCTATGCATTTCGTTACTTAATTGATGCAAACCGCTGGGAAAATGACTGGCAGGCAGATGCTTATCTCGCTTCCGGCATGGGAAGTGAGGAAAACTCAATAGTGGTGGTGTAAAATATCGAAAAAGCGTAAGAAAAAAAGGGTCGCTAGCGCAACCCTGATTATTTATAGAGACTTAGATCGATTTTTCCAGCTCAGGTAAAATATCAAATAAATCACCGACCAGACCATAGTCTGCTACCTGGAAAATCGGGGCTTCCTCATCCTTATTGATGGCCACGATGACTTTGGAGTCTTTCATGCCGGCCAGGTGTTGGATAGCACCGGAAATACCCACCGCAATGTACAGCTGAGGAGCGACGATTTTGCCTGTCTGGCCCACCTGCATATCGTTAGGCACAAAGCCTGCATCAACGGCTGCACGTGAAGCGCCAATCGCGGCAGCTAGCTTATCGGCAATACCTTCTAACAGAGAAAAGTTTTCCCCATTTTGCATACCCCGGCCGCCGGAAATAACAATATCTGCTGCAGAAAGTTCCGGGCGTTCTGACTCAGTCAATTGCTCGTCGACAAAACTTGATTTTTCAGATGTTTTGACTGCATCTGACGCTTCGACCGGTGCACTGTTATCCTGCCCGACCGCATCAAAGGAAGCGGCGCGAACCGTGATGACTTTAATGGTATCTTCTGACTGCACAGTGGCAATAGCATTACCTGCATAGATTGGTCGCACGAATGTATCGGGCGACTCAACTCCGATGATGTCAGATATCTGGGCAACATCCAGTAAAGCAGCTACCCGGGGCATAAAGTTTTTGCCCGTCGTGGAAGCACTCGCCACAATGTGATCATAGTCTTTACCCAGCTCAACCACTAATTCAGCGATGTTTTCAGCCAGCTGATGACCATAAGCCTCATTATCTGCAACAACAACTTTTGCTACACCATCAATTTTTGCCGCTGCCTCGGCAATACCAGCGCAGTCTGAGCCGGCAACCAGCACGTGAATGTCACCACCCATTTGTGTGGCAGCACTAATCAGCTTGGCGGTATCGCCTTTTAGCGCATTATTATCATGTTCTGCATAAACTAATACTGTCATCAGATCACCTTCGCTTCGTTTTTGAGCTTATCAACCAGTTCCGCGACACTGTCTACTTTAACACCGCCTTCTCGCTGGGCCGGTGGATTCACTTTAAGTACCTTCACTTTAGATGACAGATCCACACCAAAATCAGCAGCTGGCATTACATCCAGCGGCTTTCGCTTAGCCTTCATAATATTTGGCAGCGATGCATAGCGCGGTTCGTTAAGGCGAAGATCTGTGGTAATCACCGCGGGCAAATCCAGCTGAACGGTCTGCAGACCACCATCAATTTCGCGGGTTACTTTGACTTTGTTATCGTCAATATCTACTTTCGAGGCGAAGGTACCCTGGGGCATGCCAGTAAGCGCAGCCAGCATCTGACCGGTCTGGTTATTGTCAGAATCAATACTCTGCTTGCCCAGAATGACTAAGTCCGGTGATTCTTTTTCCACCAGCTTACTCAGTAATTTAGCAATCTGAAGCGAGTCCAGCTTTTCATCGGTGTCGATTTGGATCCCCCGATCTGCACCGAGCGCAAGAGCGGTTCTGATTTGCTCCTGACAGCTCTTGTCACCGATAGAAACAACCACCACTTCGGTTGCCACACCCTGCTCTTTCAATTTTACTGCTTCTTCAACAGCAATTTCACAAAAAGGATTTATTGCCATTTTTGCATTGGCCAGGTCAACGCCGGAATAATCAGCTTTAACCCGTACCTTCACGTTGTAGTCAATTGCACGTTTGACTGGTACAAGTATTTTCATTTGTTACCTCAAAATTTGAGTTAGCCGGTGATGTACCACCCTGTCTTGATATCATCAGCCTCTTTATATGGTTGATGGACGAAGAAAGGTTTACCCTGCATTAACGTAGAGTATACATTGAAACCAACTTGCTTTACGTTAACGTAAACTAAGCTGCAATCTACTTCCTGTTGACGTAAACGTCAACCTGCATTACCTTTCGAGACGACAATTAATTTACAACTTTTTGACACCTGGCATTATTTGTTTCACCTATAGTGCACTATAACAATGAATTTTAAGGAGCCACCCATGGAACGTGAATCAATGGAGTTTGACGTGGTCATCGTTGGTGCCGGACCTGCCGGTCTGGCCACAGCGTGTCGACTCATGCAACTTGCTAATGACGCCGAGCAGGAACTCATGGTCTGTGTCGTGGAAAAAGGCTCAGAAGTGGGCGCACATATCTTGTCAGGGGCGGTGTTCGAACCCCGCGCACTAAATGAGCTTTTCCCGGATTGGAAGGAAAAAGGCGCGCCATTAAATACGCCGGTTACCGAAGACGAAATCTATTTATTCAATGATGCGACCTCTGCGCGCAAGCTGCCTAACTGGATGACCCCCAAGACCATGCACAATGATGGTAACTACATTGTCTCAATGGGCAATGTCTGCCGCTGGCTGGCTGAACAGGCAGAAGCCCTGGGTGTAGAGGTCTTCCCTGGCTTCGCTGCTGCAGATATTATTTACAACAAGGATGGTAGTGTGGGCGGTGTCGCTACCGGGGATATGGGCCTCGATACACAGGGTGAAAAGAAAGACAGCTATATGCCCGGTATGGATTTGCTGGCCAAATATACAATTTTTGCAGAAGGCTCGCGGGGTCATCTCGGTAAAAGCCTCATTGAGAAATTTGAACTTGACAAAAATGCCAGCCCGCAGCATTACGCCATTGGATTTAAAGAAGTTTGGGATATTGACCCAGCTAAGCATAAACCCGGCCTGGTTGTTCATTCAGCAGGCTGGCCATTAGATGAAGCAACCGGTGGCAGTTACCTCTATCATGCGGAGGACAATCAGGTTCTGGTGGGTCTGATTATCGACCTGAATTACGAAAATCCATACCTGAGCCCTTTCCATGAGTTTCAGCAGTTAAAACACCATCCTGCTATTAGTCAGTATCTTGAAGGAGGCAAGCGCGTAGCGTATGGCGCTCGCGCCATTACTAAAGGCGGTTTCAATTCTCTGCCGAAAATGACCTTTCCGGGAGGCCTGCTGGTAGGTTGTAACGCCGGAACGCTAAATTTTGCCAAAATAAAAGGTAATCATACGGCGATGAAATCCGGTATGGTTGCTGCTGAAACATTATTCGAGGCGTTTAACCAGCAGACTCAGGAAAAAGAACTGCAGACGTTTGAGGAAAATATCAAAGCTTCCTGGCTGTATGACGAATTATATAAATCCCGCAACTTTGGGCCGGCTGTTCATAAATACGGAAATTTCTGGGGGGGGGCATTTAACACATTGGAGCAGAACTTCTTTGGCGGTAGTTTTTTTGGAAAAACCTTAACGGATAATTCACAAGATTATGCCCAGATGAAGACTGTCGATGAGGTAGAAAAAATTACCTATCCAAAGCCAGATGGTAAATTGAGCTTTGATAAACCTTCATCAGTTTATCTGTCCAATACAAACCACGAAGAGAATCAACCTTGTCACCTGCAACTCAAAGATCCATCAATACCTATTGAGATCAACTGGCCTAAATTTGCGGAGCCGGCGCAACGATATTGCCCGGCCGGCGTTTATGAAGTAATTGATGATGATCAGGGAAATAAAAAGTTTCAGATCAATGCGCAAAATTGTATTCATTGCAAAACGTGTGATATTAAAGATCCATCACAGAATATTTGCTGGGTAACGCCAGAAGGAACCGGCGGACCTAATTATCCCAATATGTAATTATTTTTAATTCGTTTTAAAAAAAAAGCAGCCGATGGTTGCTTTTTTTTTGTATAAAAATTAACTATTATAATTAAAGAACTAACACATATAAACGTAAGGTTAATAAATGAGCGAGTTTTTAGATATTTTAACCCACGGAAGACGTTTACAGGGAGCAGTAAAAGAATTGTCACTAGAAGAACTTGAAGAAGTTCGTGGCAAATTGGATAACATAATTGAAAAGCGCCGTGAAAAGGCTGCTGAACAAGAAAAAGTAGAAGAGGAAAAGAAGGCAAAGATTGCTGAAATCCAGAAACAAATGGAAGAAGCAGGATTGGCGGTCAGTGATCTTGAGTCGACCTCTTTGCCTGCGTCAAAACAAAGTAAGACGGGTAAAAAACGCCCGGTAAAATACAGGCTGACTGATAAGGAAGGCAACGAACATAAATGGACAGGTATTGGCAGAATGCCGAAAGTTTTCAAACAAGCACTTGAAGACGGCGAACAATTGCAGAATTTTTCAATTTAGAAGTAACGCACAAAAAAGGCGACTGATGTCGCCTTTTTTGCACTTCGCTATACTTGTAAATCTCTACGGGTAAGTCTTTTAATACACTGCTTGCGTATGTGTAGCACATTCCCTATTCTTTTTTGAAAGTTTTCATTATGTCAATTTCATTAAATTACGAAATCTCCCATAGCCACGAGGATGCGCCCTGGCTAGTGTTACTTCATGGCCTTTTTGGCAGCCTGGATAATCTGGCTATCGTGCGCCGTTATTTCCAAAATCAATATAATGTGCTTAGTATTGATTTGCCGGACCATGGTGAATCGCCGCACACAGAGGGTTTTACCTTGTCTGACAGTGCCCATGGCGTCCTGGCTATTGTTAACCAATTAAAGCTGGATTCGGTTTATTTACTAGGGCATTCCCTGGGCGGCAAGGTCGCCATGATGGCGGCGCTGGAACAACCAGATTATATCAGCGCTCTGGTTATTGCCGATATTGCCCCGGCTACCTATCCGGCTCGCCACGAATCAATCATTAAGGGACTACAGGCAGTCGATCTTGAAAAAGTGGACAAGCGTAGTGATGCAGATACGCAGCTGGCACGACACATTCCCATATCAGGTGTCAGACAGTTCCTGTTAAAAAGCTTATTTCAGGATGAAGAAGGCAGGTGGCAATGGCGTTTTAATTTAAACGGGCTTGCTACAAATTATGATGCTATCCGAAGCTGGCCGGATTGCGACTTGCAATTCGCCAAAAGCACCTTATTTATAAAAGGTGGAGAATCGGATTATCTTAGCTTAGAGCATCGCAGTGTTATTGCTCAGCTTTTTCCAAAGTCAAAAGCACGGGTAATTGATGGTGCCGGCCATTGGCTACATGCTGAAAAACCTGACGCATTTAACAGAGCAGTTGACCAATTTTTTTCCAGGGTTAATAGCGATTAGTGATACTCCATGAGATAAATTTAAGCGGTTTTCTGTGCGCCATTGAATTAAGATATGGTATAGTCTGCGCCTGATCAGAAAGGGGTGTTATGCCCAACAGTACTTACGAATTATTTGAATCCGTCTCGATTTATATTGGCCTTGGTGGCCTGTTCATTTTGATGGGTTTGGCAGTACATGATGTGCTTAAGAAAAATGATGTTCCCCTGATAGGAAAGCTCGTAGTGTATGGCGTGCTCGGCGCCGGGGCCATGGGTTTTTTAGCAAAAGGGTTGATAGAAGTTTTCTTACTAAGTACAGGTGTGTAAAAACAGTTAAATGATAGAGGGTAATTATGGCAAGTGTTGGCCTTTTTTTTGGAAGCGACACCGGAAATACTGAGCACGTCGCCAAGATGATTCAAAAAGAATTGGGTAAGCACCTGATTGACGTTTTTGATATCGCCAAAAGTACCAAAGAAGCCATTGCTGAATACGACTTGCTGATATTTGGCATACCTACCTGGTATTATGGTGAAGCGCAGTGTGACTGGGATGACTTTTTTCCCGAACTGGAAGAAATAGATTTCACCGATAAGCTCGTGGCCATTTTTGGTTGTGGTGATCAGGAAGATTATGCCGAGTATTTTCTTGACGCAATGGGCATGGTTCGGGATATCGTCGAACCTCGTGGCGCCATTCTGGTTGGTGAATGGCCGTGCGAAAGCTACGAGTTCGAAGCGTCCAAAGGTATGGCAGATGATAAACATTTTGTGGGCTTAGGTATTGATGAGGATCGTCAGCCGGAGCTTACTGACGAACGGGTTAAAGCCTGGTGTAAACAGCTTCACGAAGAGCTGTGCCTGGCTGAACTGGCCTAGCGTCTATTACACAAAGGAGCTGCTTAAAGGGCAGCTCCTTTTAATTTGTTCCGCTATTCTTTACAACCTGAAACGCTCAACCGCATTACGTAAGCTTTCCATTTGAGCATCCAGTTGCATAACTGACTGATTCGCATTTTGGGTATTTTCCGCGCTGGCATCAGCAAGCCCAACGATGGTATTAAGGCTGTTAGCCACGTCAGCCAGCAAGCGGTCCTGTTGTTCCGTGTCGCTGACGATGGTGTGGTTTATTTTACTCAATGAGTTGATAATTTCACGAATCTGACTCACCTGCTCATTTACCTGGCCAATAATCTCTACTCCCTGATCGGCCTGCATTTTCCCTGCATCAATAGCCTGTACTGCCTGCCTGGCATCCCGTTGCAGACTGGCAATCATACCTTCAATTTCTTCGGTAGAATTTTGAGTACGAGTAGCAAGTGTTCTTACCTCATCAGCCACGACGGCAAATCCCCTTCCCTGATCGCCGGCTCTGGCAGCTTCAATTGCAGCATTCAGGGCAAGTAAATTGGTTTGTTCAGCTATAGTTTTAATGACGTCGAGAATACTACCTATATTACGGCTATTTGCTTCGAGTCGCTCAATGGTCTCAGCTGACGTCTCTGCTTGTCTGGCTTGTTGATGGCTCTGCTCACGACATTGCGCTACCAGTTGCGCAATAACATCACTTTGTTTGTCCACCTTATTCAGCGAGGCAGTCGAAGCATTAATCTGGGCCAGATTACTGTGGCTGGTCTGTTGAACATTTGCTGTATTGTGCGAGGTTTTTCGAATCTGCTCACGTTGCTCAGCAACACCATTTAACGAACGCTCACCCATCGCAACGCTTTCTTTTGAGACCCTGTCAAGTTGTTCCTCCTGCGCCAGAATATTACCGATTAGCTCGCGCAAACTCGCGGCCAACACATTGACCTTATGGGCCAGTGCAGCAAACTCGTCGCGCCCATCGCTGTCCAACTGACAGGTTAGGTCTCCTTGTGACAACTGACTCAGCCCGCGGTTGATACGCGCCAGTGGACGAGCAATACTGCGTGTAGCTATGGTTCCCAGCACAATGGCTGCAATCAACCCTAAGCCAGAAACAATCAGAGTCTCTACAACGCTTTCCTGCACTGTCTGCAGGATGCTCTGCTGCCCCTCTAGCGTAGACTGGCTGGCCCTGTCAAAAAGCGTATTTATCGTCGCCATCGCAGCATCCAGTGCGTTGTCGGCGCTTTGCCGATAATCCTGGCTGGCTGTAATGGCCTTTAGCTTTTGTTGCTGCAGGTCAATCAGACCGTCGTTTCCTGTAAGATTTTGGAAGACCAGAGCATATTGTTCATTGAAAGCCTCAACGGTGCCGCTATTTTCAACACCTTGCGCCAACCGGTTCAGATAGTCCTTATCAACCTGCAGATTGCTCAGCTGATAATTCAGGTCTTCGACAATATTGGCAGTTATCTCACCACTATTTGTTTCAGCTAATTCCTGTAATGCGGTATTGAGGGTCAGCAGCTTGTTGTCAATATTTGTACCTGCGCCGATCAACGTTTGAATGGCAGGATCGTCACTATCAATATAGCTCAAGTCCAACATCAATGCGCTGGCTTCATCGGTCATACTCAATAATAGACTCAGCTGGTTATCCAGTGCCTGTGCCAAACTAATCCGCTGCATTAGCGCATCGTACATCTGCTGACTGTGGCTAATAAATGCCTTACCATCCCGGACTGCCTGAGCGACTACCTTACTATCCGGGCGAGACTGCAGCAATGTGTCAAGTTGGGTGACAAATTTGTTAGATAATTGGCTGAAAGCGTCGCGATTAGCAATCAGTTCTTCTGCACTTGTTTTATAAAAGCCATTTGCAATAATCGTTGCCAGAGACTGAGTTTCAGATTTTATTTCCATCATCTGAATCTGTAATGGCATTTTTTCGTTTGCAACAGAACGAGCCGCTTCACGGATATCGGACAAACCTGCATAAGACAGCACACCTATGAGAAACAGCAGACACCAAAATGTTACGAACCCTAAAATTATCTTTCTGACTACGGTCAACTGCATTTACTACTTTCCTGTCCCTGTCGTTGCAGCAATAACATACAAAATTGTTATCACTAAGTAAATTTATCTTTAACGCAGGATTAATATTTTAAATTAATTATTGGCCATAGCGGCAATTTTGTTATCATTCTTTCGTATATTTTCGATAGCTATCAACAGCTCACAAATTATACAAATTAATACCAAACCCGCCGGATGATTAATTTTTGCGCGTCAGTTTGACAAAAAGCGGCTTTTCCTTTCAAATCATGTCAATTTACCTATAATAACGTCACCTCGAACGCAGCCCTGAAGTTGGTATTCAATGGATCAAAATAAAGAGCTTAAGAAAGCCGGTCTGAAAGTAACGTTACCGCGCCTGAAAATCCTGCAGATATTGCAGGAGCCAGAGAATCAACACATCAGCGCTGAGGATGTGTATAAAATATTGATTGAACAGGGTGAGGAAATTGGTCTGGCCACGGTTTACCGTGTATTGAATCAGTTTGATGATGCTGGCATCCTGAGTCGCCATCACTTTGAAGGCGGCAAATCAGTTTTTGAAATCAGCCATAAGGATCATCATGATCACCTCGTATGCCTTAAATGTGGCAAAGTGATTGAGTTTGAAGACGATGTTATCGAGCGGCGACAGATTGAAGTCGCCGAAAGAAATAATATGAAGCTGACCCACCATAGCTTATATCTTTACGGCGAATGCGCCGACAAGGACTGTGATCAGCTAAATGATTAAGACCATCATTTGGTGTCGTTCGAATAGTTAAAAGCCTGCCGGCCATCCGGCGGGCTTTTTTTATCAGTTACAGATAGCGTTAAAAGGTAAATTTATGTTTATTGAATTTGCGCAAACTCTCTTCCCATACGGGTCCGGGACAGCCTTCGCCCACCGGTCTGCCATCGATGCTCAGCACCGGCGTAATTTCTTTACTGGAACTACTTAACCACACTTCATCCGCCTGCAACAGTGCGTTTTTAGTAATGGCACGCTCACGTACGATAGTCCCTTCCTCCCGTAAACTCTGGATAACAAGCTGGCGGGTTATACCAGGCAGAAGCTGATGATCCAGAGCTGGCGTAACTATCTGACCATCAATAACTGCAAACACATTGCAGGAGGCAGCTTCCGTTACCTCATCGTGTTGGTTTAACAAAATGGTTTCCTGTTTACCCTGAGTCACGCCCTGCTGATAATGCAAAACGTTTCCCAGTAAAGAGGTCGATTTAATATGACAGCGTTGCCAGCGTAAATCACGGCCTAGCGCCACATGGAGTCCCTTAACCGCCGTCCTGTCCGGAACGGGTGGAGCCGCCATTTCAAACGCATAGCAAAATACAGTAGGCACCATCTTATCATTGTATGCATGATTGCGCTGGGCCGCTGTCCCCCGGGAGACATGTAGATAAACACCAATAGACGAGGACTCAAATTCAGTAGCGTTGTGTGTTACCAATGTCTGAATAACACTTTCCCATTGCTTTTTTTGCATAGGATTGGGTATCTCAATGTCGTTGAGGCCGCGGCTCATACGCTGCAAGTGGGCGCTCAGCCCGATGGCTTTCCCGTTTTGCGTAGGGATAACCTCATAGATGCCATCGCCAAACAAGAACCCTCTGTCCATGGGCGAAATTCGCGCCTGGTCCAGCGGTAAGTACTCATCATTTAAAAACGCTAAAGTCATCTCTGTTCTGTTTCCGGGTGGCTGGAGTTAGGGTGGCTGTCAAAAATCAGTTCTTCCAAGCGGTGCCAGAGTAACCACTTTCCTCTGGCATTATCGGCATCAATTGCCCGAAAGGTGACAACATCACCCGGGACTGCCTGGGCCAGGCGGTATATATCATAGTCAGCAACGCAGCCAATCTTAGGATAACCGCCCAGTGTCTGGCGATCAGCAAGCATAACTATAGGCTGACCGTCTGGGGGAAACTGTATTGCCCCGCAATTGATACCCTCAGAATACATCTCTTCTGGTTCAACCTCTATAGCCTGACCGGTCAACCGGTAGCCCATTCGGTTAATATCATTAGACACCGTATATTCGCTGGCAAAAAACAATTGCTGTTGCCAGTTATCAAACCGGGCCTGTTGGTAACCCACCACCACATCCAAAGGCGTCTCGAGGGTATAATCGGGTATTTCATGCGCTTCTAATTCACGCATAGCCTGAATCGAATGCACCGCAACAGGGAGTGTATCGTCCTTCTGTAAGCTCTTACCATCATTATGAATACCACCGACGCCTTCCCGGGTGACTATCGTTTTGCTTCCCTTAATTGCGGGCAAATCCAGCACACCACCCAGGCCGATATACGATTTAGTGCCAAGTCGCCTGGGGCTAACAGTCACTGTGTCACCGGCTGCAAGATTGATGCTCTGCCATGCTGAAACTTCATCCCCATTTTGCTGCACACTGACCGCCGGACCGCCCACTGCAATCTCCATAGCGTGGCTGACTGAAAAAACGACCTCGCCAATGCATTCCAATGCCGGCGTATCCAGAGGATTCGCACACAGCCAGTTGACCAGCTCAAAGGATAATAAGTCTACGGCGCCGGAGGCACAAAAGCCGATTTCCTGGGCCTGTGGTTGCCTGCCAGCATCCACCACAAGAGTCTGCAAGCCACTATTTAGCAAAGTTATTTCAGCCATGTTTATCTGCCAGCTCCCTGAACGTTGCTTCATCAACTTGTACAAAGTTAACCGTATCGCCGGCCCGTAAGGTGATGGGTTGACTACCATCCGCTTTAAATAGCGGTAAGGGGCACAGACCTAACAAGTTCCAGCCGCCTGGTGACTCGTTTGGGTAAACTGCTGTCTGGCGGTCCGCAATCGCCACTGCGCCGGCCGGCACTTTCTTTCTTGGCGATTCCAGCCGCGGACAGCTCAGTGATTCTGAGGTTTCTCCCATGTAGGCAAAGCCCGGAGAAAAGCCGACAGTAAAAACCCGGTACTGTTGCCGCAGATGGGTTGCAATGACTTCATCTTCGCTCAGTCCGGTCTTCTCACTGACCACGGCTATATCGTTGGCACTGGGAGCGCCGTACCACACAGGCAGCTCATAATGACTGTGCTCATCGGCACCAGCTTCACGAGGTTGTGTGTTCTTTAATGTACGGTATACAAGGTGGACATCGGCCCGCTGCAAATCAAATAAAACCAGCAGCGAATCGTAGCCGGCGATGAGAGACTTAAGCCACGTCAGACGCTGTGCTCTGAGTCCTCTGGCTAACGCCTGAACCGCATCATTTTTGTCAGTAAGTGTATCACCGCTAAAATAAATGATGACACCATCAATACCGGCAGGCTGAATATCTTTAATGCGACCAAAAAAACGCATTAGTCAGAACTCTCCTTACTATTTATAATTTGTCTGATGGCCCGGGCCATTTCTACAGCACCTGCCGAATCTCCATGTACACAAAGTGTATCTACCGGCAACGATAAGACTGTCCCATCAGCAGCGGTAATTGTGCCCTGCTCAATAATAGCCCGGGCCTGCTCAATCGCCTGTTGTTCATTAAGCACCGCACCGGCTTTGTGACGGGACATCAGATAGCCATCAGCTTCATAGTGCCGATCGGCAAATGCCTCAAACATCACGGGTAAGTCATAGGTTTGTGCATGCTGTGCGATAACGTGATGTTGAGGGTGAGCTTGGACCATTATTTTTAACGGATGGGAAGTGAAATCTGCCAGCGCCTGGAATATCGCATCCCTGGTGATCTCATTTCGCATCATATCGTGATAAAGAGCACCATGGGGCTTTACATACTTGACCTGTGTCTGGTAAAGACTGGCTAACCCTTGCAGGGCGCTTATTTGGTACTGGATGCATGCTACCAGCTCAGCGTGCTTCATCGCCATGCTGCGGCGGCCAAAACCCTGTAAATCAGGATAAGCCGGATGCGCGCCGACAGTGACATTATGCTCTGCGGCAAGGGCTAACGATCGTTTTAGTGTTACCGGATCGCCAGCGTGAAACCCACACGCTATATTGGCCTGATCAATCAGGCCCATGATCGCGTTTTCCACCGGCATTTTCCACGCGCCGTAGCTTTCACCCAGATCGCAATTCAATAACATAGTTGTTTCGCTCTTACTTCAAATGTGCGTTATCATATTACCTTTAATTTCATCGACAGTCAGGCGCCATGATACAGGTTGGTACATTAAACAGGCTCACAGTGGTGGGCGAGTTTCCATTCGGTTTTCAGCTTTCTACGGGCAGTGACACCGAAGGTTTAGTCACGCTGCCGACGGCCGAAGCACCGGCAAATCTTGCAGCCGGGAGTACCATTGAGGTTTTTGTCTTTCCTGATGAAACCGGTTCATTACTCGCCACAACCCGCCGCCCGGTGATTGAGGTAGGTCAGACCGGGGTATTAAAAGCCGTTAATGTGACCCACTTCGGCGCTTTCTTTGACTGGGGGCTGGAAAAAGACTTACTTGTGCCTCTGCAGCATCAGGAAAGTACTGTGGATTTGGGTATGAACTATGTTGTTCACGCCTTTTTTGACAGGAAAACTCACCGTATTCTGGGCGCCACGCGATTGCACCCTTTTTTAAATGAACATGGTGAAAATTTCTTTGCAGGTCAGGCGGTAGACTGCCTGGTTTATGCTAAAACAGAGCTGGGCTTCAAAGTCGTGGTCGAAGGTACCCACACAGGCTTACTGTTTCACTCAGATGCCTTTATTCCACCGCGGGTGGGAGACGCTATCAATGCTGTCATAAAGTCTGTGCGAGAAGATGGCAAACTGGACATTGCATTGCAGCGTACCGATAAGCACGGCCGGGATACCCTCAGTGATGCTATCTTAGAAGATTTGGATGCTCATGGCGGGCTGTCAACCTTAACTGATAAAAGCCCCCCAGATGAAATTTATGCCCGCTTTAAAGTCAGTAAAGCAGCGTACAAAAAAGCGTTAGGGAATTTGTATAAACAACGCAAAATTGTCATTGATAAACAGGCGATACGCCGAACAGAACAAAAGGATTAATCGATGAAAGCAAATGTGGTGTGGGATCACGATTTATCGTTCACAGGCGTTACCGATAGCGGTTACAAAACCGTGATGGATGGCAGTGGAAATGCTATTTCTCCGATGGAATCTGTGTTGTTGTCGGTCGGCGCCTGTTCAAGCGTTGATGTGGTGGAGATCCTCAAAAAAGGACGCTATGAACTTGCACACTGTGAATGTGAGCTGTCTGCACAACGCGCGGATGAGGCCCCGCGGGTCTTCACATCTATTCATGCGCACTACATAGTAAAAGGTGAAGGCCTTACTGATAAAGCGGTGGCACGCGCGGTATCTTTATCTGCAGAAAAATACTGCTCGGTGATACTGATGCTTAATAAGAGTGTCGATATTTCAACAAGTTATACTATCGAACCCTGATACTGGTCAAAACGACAACTTTTTAATCAGAAAAGTCACCTGGCTCATTGGGTGGCTTTTTTTATTGCCCGCATAAAAATATAACCATCTGATAAATAAAACATTTAAAAATTTTGCTATGTTGGCATATACCCTGCTGAAGTCACTGGCATACAGTGATTACTATCGTTTTACAGGACTTTATCATGGATGTTTTATCTGCACGTTCGTTTCGCTTAACCCTGGCCGCCATAGCCTGCACCACTTCACTTACACTTGCCGGCTGTGGCAACGTCGAAGCTGTAGATGCCACCGAAAAAGACACCTCCGAAAGAATTAAAATTCCGGTAGAAACCGCCAGTGTTACCATTGGTGATATTGATGCCACCTATTCAACAACTGCCACGCTACAAGCCATCGACGAGGCATTTGTGGTGGCCCGGGCATCCGGCATCATTGAACAAATACTGGTAGAGGAAGGTGACTATGTGGAAAAAGGACAGATACTTGCCCGCCTGGATCAAAAAAGGTATGAGCTTGCCCTCAACAAAGCACGCGCCGATTTACGAGGTATCAAACAGGAACTCGATAAAGTCAACAAAGTTTATTCACAAAAGCTGGTCAGTGATGATGCCTACGAAAAACTCAATGCCCAATATGAATCGGTCAGAGCATCAGTGCAGCTGGCTGAGCTTGACCTCGCCGAAACAATCATTACTGCGCCAATAAGTGGCTACATCGCAGAAAATAATGCCAAAGTAGGAAATCTGACTGAGTCATTTCAACGCGAGCGCATGTTTCACATTGTGCAGCAAAAGGTGCTGCAGGGAATTGTTTATTTGCCAGAAAGCGAGTTACCTAATATCGCCGTGGGTCAGCACGCCAAACTGCGAGTATCAGCGGTACCTGAAACACCCGTCACAGCCTCTGTCATTCGCATTAGTCCGGTTATCGACGCACAGACAGGTACTTTCAAAGTTACCCTGCGTGTGCCTAATCAGGCAGAAAAATTAAAGGCCGGTATGTTTTCCAACGTGGCACTCAATTATGCCACTCACCAACAGGCACGTCTGTTGCCCCGTCGGGCACTGCTGACAATTGATAATAAAACCTCTGTATTTGTGGTTAATGAGGGCGTGGCCAATCAGGTTGAGGTAACACCAGGTATTGAGCAGGGCGAGTATATTGAGATTCTCAAGGGATTAAATGGTACTGAAGAGGTCATTACCGTAGGCCATCAAAATCTGAAAGATGCGACGCCGGTTAATATCGTAAACAGCTAACTGCACCGTACTTTAAGGAGAAAGTAATGAGAATTATCGATGTTGCAGTGAAACGGCCCGTGGCCATTGCGATGTTTACAGCAGCGGTATTGCTTTTTGGTATGGTTTCGCTTAGTCGGTTATCCGTGAACCTGCTGCCAGAACTGTCCTACCCTACCCTGACCATCCGCACCGACTATACCGGTGCTGCGCCTGGCGAAGTGGAGCAACTGGTTTCAAAGCCCATTGAAGAATCTGTCGGTATCGTCAAAGGAGTACGCGAAGTTACATCGGTATCCAGGCCCGGCCAGGCAGACGTTATACTTCAATTTGCCTGGGGCACGGATATGGATATGGCCAGTCTGGAAGTCAGGGAAAAGCTGGATATATTGATGTTGCCACTGGACGTGGAAAAATCCCGGTTACTGCGGTTCGATCCTACCACTGAACCCGTGCTTCGCTACGGCTTAAGTTTTGCAGATACCACCAGTCACACCTTCGAGAGTATGAAACAGCTGCGTTTCTATGCTGAAGAGCAACTTAAGCGAAAGCTGGAAGCTGTCGAAGGCGTGGCATCTGTACGCGTCGGTGGAGGTCTGGAAAATCAAATACAGATTCTGATAGATCAACAGAAAGCGAACCGGCTCAATGTGGGCATCGAACAGGTAATTGAACGGCTTGAGCAGGAAAATATTAACGCCGCCGGCGGTAAAGTGAACCAGGGCGGCCAGGCATTTTTAGTCAGAACACTCAATGAGTTTGCTACGCTGGATGACATACGCAATCTTTATATTAGCCAAAACGAACAACGCAGTATCCAACTCAAAGACATTGCGATGGTCGAAAGCGCCTACAAAGACCGTAATGCAATCACCCGCTTTAATAACACTGAAGGCGCCGAAATCGCAATTTACAAAGAAGGCGATGCGAATGCTGTTCAGGTAGCTCAGCGGGTTAAGCAGGCGATTAATCTATCAGACTCACCGGTCCCCTCTTACTATTCACTGGATTTGTTTTATGATCAAAGTGAATTTATTAATCTGGCGATTAGCGAAGTTAAGTCAGCCGCCTGGCTGGGTGGCTTATTAGCAATGTTTGTGCTTTATCTGTTTTTGCGCAATATCTGGACCACACTGATTGTTTCCATCTCCATTCCGGTATCAGTCATTGCCACTTTTAATCTTATGTACGCTAATGATATCAGTCTGAACATCATGAGTTTGGGCGGCATCGCCCTGGCGGTAGGGCTGTTGGTCGACAACAGTATTGTGGTATTGGAAAATATTCACCGCAAACGTCGCAACGGTGTGTCCCACGCGACATCAGCCATTACAGGAACCCGTGAAGTCAGTAGTGCCATCATTGCATCAACGCTAACCACGCTGGCGGTGTTTGTTCCTCTTATATTTGTTGAAGGTATTGCCGGTCAACTGTTTAGCGATCAGGCAATGACTGTGTCTTTTGCATTGCTGGCATCGTTGCTCGTGTCACTAACACTTATCCCTACCCTGGCTGGACGGCAGGCAATATCTCAATCCAGCCCAGAGCCGCTAGCGCAATGTCAGAAGGATGTGCTAGCGCAGAATAAAAAAACGTCGTCTCGCTATTTACGCCTGTTACTGTTGCCATTCTCAGTATTATCGAAGTTGTTCTTTCATTGGTTGCCAGCGGCCCTGGTAACAGTAGTGCTGCTAATCTGGCATGTGCTTAGCCGTTGTTTATCATTGTTGTTTGCGCCGCTTTTGCGTGGGTTTCATTCAGGATTTGCTTATTTAGAGCAAGGCTACCAGACAATACTTTGTCATGCCCTTAAGACCCGACTACTGGTGGTGTCACTGGCGCTCATTGTAGCTGTGGGGGCTGTTCCTTTGGTCAGACAGCTAGGCGTTGCACTTATTCCGACCATGACACAGGGGGAGTTTACTGTAGAGGTTACGCTCGCCGCGGGTACCAAAGCTGAGCAAACCGACAGGTTACTGGGCGAACTGGCTGCTAAGGCAGCTGAATATGCTTCCGTGGCCAGGACCTACTCGCTGGCAGGCACAGGCAGCCTGGTCAGTGCTTCGGCCAGTCAAAGTGGTGATCACTGGGGCCGATTGAATGTTGTTATGAAACCGGATTATCCAGCGTCAGCCACTGAACAGGTCCAGTCTGGGTTGCGATCTTTTCTGGCCCGGCAGGCAGGCGTCCAAAGCCAGTTCTCCGTTCCAAGCCTGTTTACCTTTGATGCTCCTATCCAAATTGAACTGCAGGGATACAACCTGGAGCAACTCTATTTGCATAGCCAGACGATTGTCAGCCGGCTACAGGACAATGCCCGTTTTGCCGATGTCACCACCACCCTTAACCAGGGGAACCCGGAACTCAAAATCCGCTTTGATCACAATAAACTGGCTGCAATTGGGTTATCTGCTCGTCAGGTCTCAGACCGGGTAGCTGCACAGATTGGCGGTAAGGTGGCGACTCAGTTCAGTGTTCAGGACAAGAAAGTTGATGTGTTAGTCAGAACAGTAGACCAACAGCGCAACAATGCTCAGGCAGTGAAGCAGATTATTGTCAATCCGCAAAGTTCACAGCCGGTGCCGCTGGCCGCCGTAGCGGATGTCTACATGAGTCGAGGCCCAAGCGAAATCACTCGTATAGGGCAGCAACGGGTGGTCGTTATTGCCGCCAATCTGGCGTACGGCGATCTTGCTGATGGCGTGCAGGTCGCTCGGGCTATCATTGATGATGCAAATCTGCCCCTGACGATATCCGCCGACATTGCCGGTCAGAACGAAGAAATGCAACAAAGTTTTCGTTCTCTGCAGTTTGCTCTGGCGCTGGCGGTATTTATGGTTTATCTGGTGATGGCGTCGCAGTTTGAAAGTTTACTGCACCCGCTGTTAATCCTGTTTGCAGTGCCGCTGGCGGGCGCCGGTTCTGTGTATGGTTTGTGGCTTACTGGCACCCAACTAAGCGTAGTGGTATTCATCGGGCTTATCATGCTATGTGGTATAGCAGTGAATAACGCCATCGTGCTGGTCGATCGCATTAATCAGTTGCGTGAGCAGGGCATGCAAAAAAATGCGGCAATTATCGAGGCAGGCACGACTCGCTTGCGGCCGATTATAATGACCACTCTTACCACTGTGCTTGGTTTGTTACCTATGGCAGTCGGGATCGGTGAAGGCGCTGAGGTACGCACGCCTATGGCGGTCACGGTTATCTTCGGACTCCTGTTTTGCTCGCTGATTACATTATTGCTGTTACCGGTGCTGTATGCGTTGTTCGACAGAAAACATTTTACCCAGGACAGCCATGCAACAGGAGAAACCACTTATGGATAAGCAAGCGACGTTCGCAGCCGGGTTAGCGCGGTTTGCTCTGACCCATCCGGTTACGGTTTGCATGGTATTTTTCTCCATGCTTGTGTTCGGCATAATTGCCAGCCGTATGTTGCCGCTGGAAAAATTTCCGGGTATCGATATCCCTCAGATGGTAATTAACGTTCCCTATGGCGATGCTACGCCAGCAGAAATTGAGCGAATGATCACCCGCCCTGTAGAAGAAGCTGTTGCTACGTTGTCGGGCATTAAACGTATTCAGTCGCGCTCCTACGACAACCGGGCGGAAATTTTTGTTGAGTTTAACTGGGATGAAAATATAAAAGCGAAAAGTATTGAAGCCAGGGAAAAAATAGATGGTATCCGTCATTTGTTGCCCGATGATGTAGAGCGCATTCTGGTCTTTAAATTCAACACTAACGATATGCCTATTTTCCAACTCAGGGTGTCCAGTGAAAGAGATCTGTCGAATGCCTATGATTTGCTGGACCGCAATTTAAAACGTGCCATGGAACGCGTCCCCGGGATCGCTAGGGTCGAATTGTACGGGGTGATGAAAAAACAAATAAATATTCGTCTTAATCCCCAACGAATGGCCGCTTTACATGTCAGCCCGGCGGATATCACGCAGCAATTACAGCAGGCAAATTTTGCGATGTCAGCCGGCCAAATTGATAATGGTAGCGAGCAAATTCGCGTCACTCCGCAGGGTCAGTTTGAGGATATCCGCGATTTTAACAATATGCCGGTAAAGCAGGGCATTACTTTATCTGATGTGGCTAACGTGACCTTTGAGCAACCTGAGGCGCAGGAAGGTCGACACCTGGATCGCACTTATGCGGTGGGCTTTAACGTCTACCGCGAATCCGGCAGTAATCTTGTTAATGTCTCTGCAGCTGTTCTCAAAGTCATTGAGCAAGCCAAAAAAGATCCCGCTTTTGATGGTATTAGTCTGTTTGTAATGGACGATGTAGCCGACAGTGTCACTACGTCTCTGGCGGACTTACTGTGGGCAGGCATTATTGGCGCGATATTGTCTGTTGCTGTGCTGTATGTCTTTTTACGGCAACTCAGTACAACTCTTATCGTGGTTCTGTCAGTGCCTGTATCACTTTGTATAACGCTGGGCGTGATGTATCTGGCTGGTTATTCGCTCAACGTACTTTCACTTATGGGGTTGATGCTGGCGGTTGGCATGCTGGTGGACAACGCTGTGGTCATTACCGAAAGTATTTTCAACGAACGACAACACACCAGTAACCGGCGTCAGGCCACCCTGGCCGGAATCAATAAAGTCAGTCTGGCAGTTATTGCCGGTACCGCCACCACAGCCATCGTCTTTTTACCTAATATCATTGGCGTCAAAATTGATGTTACCGTGTTTCTCGAGCATGTAGCTATTGCGATTTGCATATCACTTTTTGCCTCGCTCCTCATTGCTCAGACGCTAATCCCGCTGCTTGCCGAAAAAATCAAAACACCAGAGAATATTACTCAGCATAATAACGCCGCCTATCAGAGGCTATATAAACGCGTGCTTCAATGGGTGATTAGCCATCGCAAAATAAGTGCTGTTGCCGCTCTACTGATTTTGTTCTCCGCTGCGATCCCACTGCAAAGTATCAGCGCCGACAGTCAGGGGAATGACGACCCCAAACGGGTATGGCTTAGCTATCACTTTACTCAGGGATACAACATGGAGGAAGTGGAGACAAGCGTAAATAAAATGGAAGCATTTTTATACGCTAATCAGGATAAGTTTCACATCGAGCAGGTTTATAGCTGGTTTACGGCGGGCGAGGCAGTTTCGGGTATAACGTTAAAAGATGATTTGCCCATTCCTATAGCCCGGTGGAAAGAGATGGTGAAAGACGCCATGCCTGAATTTGCCAGGGCCCGCCCTTCCTTCAACTGGCGTAGTGATAATGGCGGCGGTGTGCAAATCACACTGACAGGCGATGCTACCAGTCGATTAATCGCACTGGGTGATAGCCTCGTTATGCCGCTTTCTGCCATAGATGGTCTGGAAGATGTAAAGCTGGATGTGGGTAATCAACAGCAGGAGGTTCAGATTCATATTGACCGTGAAAAGGCATTCCGGCTCGGCCTGGATGCTCAATCAGTGGCGCAGCTTATTGCCACCGCTTTACGTGGTGTAAATCTGCGCACATTCCGTCACAGTGACGCTGGCGAAGTCGATGTGGCCCTGATGTATTCGTTACAGACACAAACTTCATTAGCTCAGTTAAACAATATTCAGCTAACGCGAACTGAAGGTAAACCTATCACACTGGCCAGCGTTGCAACCGTCACTCGCAAACCTCAGTTATCTGAAATCCAACGCATTAACCGTCAAACAGCATTGATGATCAGGGCCAATCTGAATGATAGCCTTACACTTGAACAGGCCAGAGAAAAAATAACCGGGGTCATGCAAACCCAGACGTTTCCGGATGGCTATAGCTGGTCATTAGACGGTGCTTTTCAAAATATGGATGAAGCCGGCGCGGTCATGCAGGTGAATATGTTGCTTGCTGTCTGTATGATTTATATTGTGATGGCTGCGTTATTTGAATCGCTGTTGTTGCCGACAGCCGTTATTGGTTCACTGCTTTATTCCTTCACTGGCGTTTTCTGGACATTGCTGCTCACCGGCACCTCGATGTCAGTGATGGCGATGATTGGTATGCTTATTCTAATGGGGATTGTCGTAAACAATGGGATTGTTCTGGTCGACAGAATAAATCAACTTACAGAACACGGTTTGTCATTAACGCAAGCGGTACTGGAGGGCTGTCAATCCAGGGTTAGACCGGTGCTAATGACGGTGGCAACTACTGTGCTGGGACTCGTTCCGCTGGCCGTGGGTACAACACGAATCGGCGGAGATGGCCCGGCTTACGCACCAATGGCAATTGCTATTATCGGTGGTCTTTTGTTTTCTACGTTAACCAGCCTGTTTCTTGTCCCTCTATCTTATATACAGCTTATCAGATTACGCCAAGGCACTGGTTCAATTATTAACGCGGCCCAATATCGCGTCCGTCGCTGGACCAGACAAGCCACCTGAGCGACTGGCGGGGGTAGCCTTCGCTACCCCGCTTTACTGCGCCATAGTTAAGCATTAACGTTGTGCGGTAAGAAAACTTTTCACCTGCCGAGCTTCACGCTCATCAGAAAACTCCAGTAAGTTACTGCCATTGCATTTTAGGCCATCTTCTGCAGTGATTCGACGCACTACGGCGCGATCATTGGCGGCTACATTCCCGATGCTGCGCTGGATGCTAGAACGCAATATCCGAATGTCATCAAGTACAACTGCCTTGCAGAAACCGGAGAAAGCGGTGTCACCCTCAAATTTTATAACAGTTTCTTTTTCATGTGCCATTGCTGGCTGGCTTAGTGATAGCAAACCTGCGGTTAATAGAAGTGTTTTGGTCAGTAATTTTTTCATTGTCTTTCCTGTCATATGATTTTCGGTTTTAAGATGTGCAACACGTTTTCTAAAACGCCCTATATTTATGCACTAAATGAAATAAAATTACTGTTTTAATGTTGTATGAGTATCGTAAATATAGCGTAAAAACCGCAATTTACATCTCATTAAAATAAACAAGTCGCTGTTTATAAAGACTTTTTGTTTTTTCTTGATACGAAAAATGAGGGAAGCTATAACTAATCGATATTAAAATGAAAGCTACAAATGACGGTTAAATGCCATCCATTCTGTAACTTTACTACATCTTTACACTTTATTCGGTTTGTCGAAGAAAATTCATCGGGCTTATTCAAAAATTTGGGCAGTAATTCAACAAAAAACTTCCCGTAAAGCCAAGGCCACTTAGTCTACATGTAACCCGGACATTTATGCGCTCAGCAGGGCTTACTCATAATTTCGCGGCTTCTTAGTTTCAATGGTATCGATATAAGCATGCCAGGTGGCATAGCCCAATAATGGCATGAGAATCAGAAATCCGAGAAATGCCGTGGCGAACCCCAACAGCACAGAAACAAAAACAATCCCAGCCCAAAATAACATTGGCAATTTGTTAAGCCATACAGCATTGATACTGGTGAGCAACGCTGTGGCCAAGTCGACTTTTCGCTCCATCAAAATTGGCTGCGTAAAGGCGGATATAAAAAGTAATACTAACGAAAAAACGACACCTACCAGGGTACCCAGAATTAAAAATGGCCACAGGTCAGACAACGTTTCATCCAGATACGGTGGGTAAAGGGCGTGTATTAACGAAGCCACACGCAGCCAGAAAATCATCATGATGACAAGCACCACACCAAACCCCCACCCGTTTACCGCGTTGCGTTTCATTGCCCGCAGCGAATGTGACATAGTGGGCTTATGACCTTTTTGCAACTCCCAGCTTACATCATACATGCCAGCAGCCAGAAAGGGGCCGATAAGCATAAAGCACACCATGGCAGGCATGATAATCAAATGCCAGCCGGTCATATTCACAAGTAAGGTGATAAGCCAGGGGATGATGGCAAATATCACACCGTACACAGCGGTGTGAAGGGGAGCCCGTTTCATATCACCCATAGCCAGGGCCAGCCATTTAACCGGGTCTTGCAGCGTCAGCGATTTACAGGGAATGACGCGGGCAATGCCGCTGTCAGTAATCGCGTTATGGGGCGTTTCTTTAAAAGAGTGTGACATATAAGGCCTCATTGTAATCCAAATTACGGGCCGTAGCGCCACCTCCCGAACCACCTGTGGCAAAAGGCCCCTACTAATTAAGATAGATCAGCGTGTCAATTTAACAATGTTAAAATAGTACTTAATAGCCACTGTTGTTGATTGAATACCAGGTGTTCCGTTATCTACAGTCAGTCATCAGTCTATTCAATACAATAAGCGTGTTTAGCGATATGGCATACATATCAAGTCAGTCTGCCAATATTGTGAGGCATGTAAATGCGAGCGAATATTGTACATATGCCTGGGTTTACTATTCGCCAGACGCATTACAGGAGACTGTCAAACAATGGGTCACTGGATCGTAAACAGCACCCTGAATCCACAGGTTTATGCCTCTCATGCCTGATTTTAATCTCATTAACTGTTACCCATGCGTGCATATCCTGGAGGACATCCTGAAGATAAATATTGCGCCCAGTACCCGATTGGGCCGGTTAATTATTTGCTGTATCCTGATTGAGCGTTAAAAACAGGAGAAAATGGTTATTTTTGTCCGATTAACAGAAAATAACGCTTCGCATCCCAGAGAGCTTTACGCTACTCTGAAAAACTATGAACTAATAAAGCCAGGGGACTATGAAATCAGTAGCTCGCTCCCACAAACTTGATAGTGTTTGTTATGATATCCGCGGTCCGATTGCCGCTCAGGCCCGAAAAATGGAGGATGAAGGTCATCGTATTCTCAAATTGAATATAGGTAACCCAGCACCATTTGGTTTTGAGGCACCGGACGATATTCTTAAAGACGTTATTTACAACCTGCCAACCTCCCAGGGTTACTCTGACTCCACGGGAATTTACGCGGCGCGCGTTGCGGTGATGCAGTATTATCAGCAAATGGCAGTGCGCGACCTACAAGTCAGTGATGTATTCATAGGTAATGGTGTCAGCGAGCTCATTATGATGGCGATGCAGGCGCTGCTAAATACTGGCGATGAAGTCCTGCTACCAGCGCCGGATTACCCGTTGTGGACGGCAGCCGTCAGCTTATCCTCTGGTACGCCGGTACATTACTGTTGTGATGAGCAGGCCGACTGGTTTCCCGACATCGATGATATAAAAAGCAAAATCACCGCCCGTACCCGCGCCATTGTACTGATTAACCCTAATAATCCGACCGGCGCTGTTTACAGTGAAGCATTGTTAAAGGAAGTCATTGAACTGGCTCGAGAACATAATCTTGTTATATATTCTGATGAAATTTATGACAAGATCCTCTACGACGGCACCAGGCACACCTGTATAGCCTCGCTGGCCGACGATGTGTTTATGGTCACATTGAGCGGATTATCTAAAAATTACCGGGTAGCAGGCTTTCGCGCAGGCTGGCTGGTGGTCAGCGGCAACAAGCGGGTCGCCGCCGATTACATTGAAGGCCTCAATATACTGTCGTCTATGCGAATGTGCGCTAATGTTCCCTGCCAGACGGCGATTCAAACCGCTCTGGGTGGCTATCAGAGCATCAACGAGTTGGTTGCAGAAGGCGGCCGCTTGCGCGCTCAGCGTGATATTTCCTGGCAAATGCTTAACGATATCGAGGGTATTCACTGTGTAAAACCTAAAGGGGCGATGTATTGTTTTGCCCGGGTAGACCAGAAACGGTTTAATATCAGCAATGATGAACAAATGATTTACGATTTACTTAGCAGTGAAAAAGTATTGTTAGTTCATGGCAGGGCTTTCAACCTGAATCAGGGCGTGTATTTCCGGCTGGTCTTTTTACCTCACACTGACGTGCTAAAACCTGCGCTTACCCGTATAGGTAACTTTTTCGATAATTACCGGCAGGTTTAAGCTATGTCTGATAGGAGCCATTTTTTCGCGCATCTTGCGCGAATGAAACTAATAAATCGCTGGCCGCTGATGCACAATGTGCGCAATGAAAATGTGCAGGAACACAGTTTACAGGTGGCCATGGTAGCGCATGCTCTGGCGCTGATAAAAAACCGTTTTTTCGACGGGAAATTAAATCCGGAACGCATCGCCACCATGGCGATGTTTCACGATGTTTCTGAGGTATTAACAGGCGATTTGCCCACGCCGGTAAAGTATTACAATGCCACTATTGCCGCCGAATACAAAAAAATTGAGAAGATTGCCGAAAGCAAGCTGATTGACATGGCGCCTGAAGCATTGCGGGATGATTACGCCATGCTGATAGACAGTCGCACGCACAGCGAGGAAGATGCCTTCATTGTTAAGGCTGCTGATGTTTTGTGCGCTTATCTTAAAACTCTGGAAGAGCTCAATGCCGGTAACCGTGAGTTTACTCTAGCGAAAAATCGTCTGGATAAATTACTGGCAGCTTATCAGTCCCCGGAAGTGGATTATTTTATTTCGCGCTATGTGCCCAGTTTTTCGCTGAGTCTTGATGAAATAACCCAGGACGAATTTGACGCATCCAGCCAAACTCATCGTGATAATATCGGGAAAAATGATGTGTAGCACTCATTGGACGCAACCGTGGCAGGAGCGACGTTTACCGCGGGTGCAAATGCGCGACGGTGATCATCGTAGTAGCTATCAGCGCGATAAAGCGCGCGTTCTGCACTCAGCTGCATTCAGACGACTGCAGGCAAAGACACAGGTGTTGGGCGTTGGTCTGAGTGACTTCTACCGGACCCGATTAACTCACTCGCTGGAGGCGGCACAGATTGGGACGGGAATTACCGCCCAGTTAGAGGCCAAATACCCGGCGCTTTCCAGACATCTGATGCTGGATTCCAGCCTCATTGAAACGCTGTGCCTGGCCCACGATATCGGTCACCCGCCGTTCGGCCATGGCGGCGAAATCGCTCTGCATTTCATGATGCATGAACATGGTGGTTTTGAAGGGAACGGGCAAACATTCCGTATTGTCACTCAGCTTGAACCCTACACTGCACAGCATGGAATGAACCTGGCGCGTCGCAGCATACTGGGGCTGATAAAATACCCCAACTTTATTGATAATCTTACAAATCCGGCCTGTCATGGTCAGATAAACACGTCGCTACGCCAGATAAAAGCTTCTGACTGGCATCCGCCCAAAGGCCTGTTTAACTGCGATAAGATCTTATTTGAGTGGCTTGTCTCACCGTTTGAACAACAAGACATTGAGCAGTTTATGATGTTTGATGTCTTTGACGATAAACATGCAAAAACCCGTCACAAATCTTTTGACTGCACCATCATGGAGCTGGCAGACGATATAGCTTACGGTATTCATGATCTGGAGGATGCTATCGTCATGAGTATGGTTGACAGAGACCAGTTTGAAAATGACATTGTGTTACCGCTGCAAACTATGGAAGTGCCATGGTTATCACAAAATATTCAGGAACTTGCAAGCCGGTTGTTCAGTCAGCATCACCATGAGCGGAAAAACGCCATCGGCGCGCTGGTAAACTGCTTTATTACCGCCATAACCATTGAGCAATTGCCCCAATTTTCTCATCCGTTGCTGGCTTATCAGGCTAGCTTGCCACACAATTATGAAAAGGCGCTGGCGCTCTTTAAAGTCTTTGTGTATGAACAGGTTATTCGACAATCGGATGTTCAGATCCTGGAATACAAAGGCCAGCAAATGGTGATGGCGTTATTTGAGGCTTTTAGCAGCGACCCGGAACGCCTGTTACCTGAAAACACTCGCCAGCGTTGGCGTCAGGCAGAAGCAAAAAACTATGGGCAGCGAATTATTGCAGATTACATCTCGGGTATGACAGATGAATTTGCCACCCGCTTGTACAGTTCACTATTCCTACCTAAACACAGTTAAATAATGAAGTTTTATTCATAAGGAAAGAAAATCGCACTTTTGCAGGTCTTATTCGTAAACAAGTAGAAGATGTCTGTGTGTGAGTGACGGCTATTCCGGTAACACAGGCTGTATTTGATACTGAATGACGGATAGGTCCTATCATGCCAAAACGATTTTCTCCCTCTGTAAAACTCACCGAAAATGAGGTTACTGACGAATCAGTTTATCGCCAGCGTCGAACTCTGCTCAAGAGTATGGGCTTTTTAGGGGCCAGCACCCTGTTATCCAGTAAGGCCTCGGCGTTTGGCTGGTTTGACGATGATGATGAAAAGAAAATTCAGCGTGAGGCTTTAGATTTTTCGCCCGCCGGCAAATACAGTACTGCGGCGAAAAAGACCCCTTACGATAAGGTATCCGGTTATAACAACTTTTATGAGTTCGGCACCGGTAAAGATGATCCGGCTGAATATGCGCATAATATGGAGACCGATCCCTGGTCGCTTAAAATTGATGGGATGGTGGAAAAACCGTTTACCCTGGATCATGCCAGTCTTACCTCAAAATTTCCCTTGCAAGAACGTATTTACCGGTTACGTTGCGTGGAAGCCTGGTCTATGGTGATACCCTGGGTAGGCTTCGAGCTGGGCGCGTTGATTCGCCAGGCTCGCCCCCTATCATCTGCACGCTATGTAGCATTCCAAACACTGTATGCGCCCGAACAGATGCGTGGTCAAAACAGTCGGTTCATTGGTGGAGGCGTCGATTATCCTTATGTAGAGGGATTACGTTTGGATGAAGCGATGCATCCGCTCACGTTGATGGCTGTCGGCCTCTATGGCAAGACACTGCCGCCGCAAAACGGCGCCCCGATCAGGCTGGTGGTGCCCTGGAAATATGGGTTCAAGAGTATTAAATCCATCGTCCGCATAACGCTGACAGACAAAGAGCCGCCTACAACCTGGAATAAACTGGCACCGAATGAATACGGCTTCTATGCAAACGTTAATCCCAACGTCGACCATCCACGGTGGAGTCAGGCCAGCGAACGCCGGATCGCCGGCGGAGGTCTGTTATCACGCAACAGAATCGATACAGAACTCTTTAATGGCTATGAGGAAGTTGCCTCACTTTACAAAGACATGGATTTGAAAAAGTATTATTAAGTATGGCATTTCGACTGTTTAAAAAACCAGCCCGTTTGACTAAAGCGCAATTGTTGACAGGCAAATCGATGGTGCATATTTTGGTTTTGGGCGCGCTTGTATGGCAGTTTGTGATGGGGTTTACGGATAACCTTGGCGCAGATCCGGTTCAGGCTTTGCTCAACTTCACTGGCCTTCACGCTATTCACATTTTATTGCTAACATTATGTCTGTCACCTTTAGCCCAACTTACCCCGTGTGGCGATTTCATTCGCTACCGGAGAATGCTAGGTGTCTATACCTTTATCTATGCATTAGCACATTTTGCCACCTACATTCTATTTGAACTACAACTCGACTGGCCACTTATTGGAAGTGAACTGATCGAGCGTCCGTACATCAGCGTCGGGTTTGTAGCATTGTTACTCTTACTGGCCATGGCCGTCACGTCGTTTGACAGGCTGAGAAAAAAAATGGGCCGCCGCTGGCAGTCTCTTCACAACACCGTCTATCTGGCTATCTTGCTGGCTTTGCTTCACTACAGCTGGTCACAAAAAACCGTACTTGCAGACCCCCTGCTATACTGGTTTGCAGCATTTGTTATCCTGCTTCCCAGAATGAAGCGTTGGTACCAATCACTGCAGCGTAAAAGTGACGGCAAAAAAAAACATAAAACGACAGCGACACGGACAACCTGACTAGTGCGAGCCGACCGCACTCAAGGGTTTCATTGTTTTCTGCCTTTACAATATATTAACCCGTAAACCAATGATTTCACAAAGGTTATACACAATACTCCAATACATGGCGTGATGCCGGTGTTACCATGTTGTCTTTGTACAGGCAGCGTATTTTCAGCGTACGATAAAAGCTTTTTTTTAGTACTTATATTGCGCCCACTGTCCCATCCCTTTCAGATATTGGTTTACAAGCATGACAAAGCCCCAACATAATGACACCGCTGGACACCAGATCCGTGACGGCGAATCCTCGTTAAAGGTAGTCACATTTTGGCTGGCTTTTGGCACATTCGTGCTTGGGTGTAGCGAATTTGCAGCCATGGGGTTGCTGCCATATTTTGCCGAAGATTTTAATATCAGTGAAAAGACAGCCGGCTACGCAATCAGCGCCTATGCACTGGGTGTGGTTGTCGGTGCGCCGGTAATCACGATGTTCTTTTCCCACCTGGCTCGTCGCACAATGCTCATCGCGATGATGATTTTTTATACCGGTGGCAACTTGCTTACTGCGCTGGCGTGGTCTGAATGGATGATGAATATCGCCCGGTTTATCGCGGGTTTACCTCATGGCGCTTATTTTGGTATCGCTATGCTTTTTGCGGCAGACATTGCCGGTAAAAATCGTCGGGCAAGAGCTGTCAGTAATGTCATACTGGGGTTAACCGTGGCGACCATTATCGGGGTACCTGGTATCAGTGCTATTGGACAGACCCTGGGCTGGCGTACCGGATTCTTTATGATTGCGGCATTATCACTACTTACCGCTCTCATGGTGTGGAAAAAAGCGCCCTATCGAGGGCCCGATCCTAACGCCAACCCTCGCACCGAATTATCAGCCCTGAAAAACAAAGATGTCTTGCTGGTGCTTTTGATGGGTGCTATCGGGTTTGGTGGAATGTTTTCAGTCTATTCATACTTCAGTACAACCTATTTGCAGACCACTTCGGCACCAGAATGGGGTATTGCTGTTGTCTTGTTTATCTACGGTATCGGTACCACGCTGGGTAATTTGATCGCAGGTCGAATCGCAGAAGGCCGTTTACTGCGCACAGCGCTTGGATTTCAGGTATTACTGGGAATCTCCGCGGCAGCTTACGCCATGTCTGTTGGCAATGTTATTTCAATGGCGACAGCGCTGTTTTTTATGGGCATGGGTGGCGGTATGGTAGTGCCATTACAAACCCGTCTTATGGATGTTGCAGGCAACGCACAAACGCTTGCTGGCGCAATGAACCATGCCGCGTTTAATTCTGCCAATGCCCTGGGTCCCTGGTTAGCGGGTATGACGCTGGCTGCAGGATATGGCTATGCCAGCACCGGCTGGGTAGGTGTGGCCCTCGCTGTCGGTGGCATTTTCATCTGGTGTCTGATTGTGATGGCAAACGACAAACGTCAACTAAGCCAGGCACCTTCGTAGCGCAACCTTTACTTGAGTCTAAAGCTTCTTCAACGTTCTATCTTGAAGTCTAATTGTACAAACAAGGGCTCAGATTCTACCGCTTCGCCGTTTACAAATTTTGGCGCGTAGCGCCATTTTTCCAATGCTTTTTGTGCCTCGTTGCCAAATGCGCTGCCGCCCTTTGTATCTGTGACTTCAACATTTCGCACAAACCCTTCCCGATCCACTGTAAATGACAGTGTTGCACTTCCGTCACGGCCACCACGGGCAGCTCCGCTCGGATATTCCGGGTGAACCCGATAAAGTGGTTCAGGCTCTTGCTCAGCGCGCCATGGTTTCATTCGTCCGATTGCACGGCAGTGTTCAGTGGCCTTATCAGATTGCCCCTTATCCTCATAAAGCGCGACAAGTCTTGCATGTGCCCCTAGTTCATAAGGATGCGTATAAGTAAGGTGCTGGTCAAAAATATCCGCCACCTGATTAAAATAAGTAATGGCATCATCTTTCTCCCGGCCATTGCTTAGTGCAACCGCCAACATATATTTTGATTCTAAAACCCTGACATCTGCTTCCCCCCACTCTTCTTCACTATATTGGGCTGCATCTTTGAACAGTCTTCGCAGTGATGATGGTGACACGCGCAGGGGTGATGATGACTCCACCACCGCCTTTGCCGCCTCTACGTGAGCAAAGGCACGTTCCGCCGAGGTTTTATAGTCGACATCGTCAATATGTAGAACAAGCAGACGCCCTAATCTGGCAGATAGCTTATTACGTCCGTCGGTCTGGAAATGCATCTCTGCCAGAGTGTGCATGATATCGGCATACGCCATCAGTGTTGTGACGCTGCTATCGCCATATATGGATTCATATTCATCAGCCACAGCTTCAAAATGGGTAACTGCCTGTGCATCCTTTCCCGCCACTGCCAGCACATTAGCGTATGAAAAATGAAGCTTGGCCGCAGACTCACTGTTTGGCCCAAAATTATCTCTTCCCAGTTGCCAGGCTTTTTCGGCAAGCCGAATACTTTCAGGCAGGTTTTGCGCTTTATAGGCATTTTGAAAAGCGCGATAAGTCTCATCAAAAGAATCTGAAAAAACACTGCCGGAGGCCACCAGCGCCCCGAGTAATAAAGGTAATGAAATTTTTGAGGTAAGGGCCATACGAGCAATCTCCTTTTGCCTGTGTTTATTTATTCACAGTAGCGAAGCTTCTTGCTATAAACAAGCTGTAATTTTTTTTATATTACCTCTGGTTGGCTGAGAAATTTATCCGCCAAGATAGCCTGGAAGAAAACCGTAAGCAGAGCATGCATTTAGTTTACCTCACCGCTTTAAAACAGCTGATGTTAATAGGTGGTCCCGGTTTTGACAGTCCATCCAGAAAAAAATGGTTTGCCTCACGCCCTGTTACCGACGGCTACTGTCTGCCGGTAACGCAAGCGCGATGATAGCGAAGACAGCCAGAATATTAGATAACCAGTAAATCCATAAACTTATGAACCGGAAAGGCCTCTAAATCGCTTTGTGACCGACAAAGATTAAGAATTTGCTCACAGCGATCTTTGGGAAACCGCGTGGCCAGATTAGCCCGGAACTTTTCTTCCAGTACCGGTATTCCTTCCTGCCTTCTGCGGCGGTGACCAATGGGATATTCAACTTCGACTTTTTCGGTTGACGTTCCATCTTTAAAAAAGATTTGCAGCGCATTTGCAATGGAGCGTTTATCGGGATCATGGTAATCCCTGCTGTAACGGGCATCCTCCTGGACGTCCATTTTTTCCCGTAGCACATCAATCATAGGGTGTGCTGCATGAAAGTCATCTTCATAATGCTCTGCTGATAACTTACCGAAGATAAGGGGGACCGCAGTCATATATTGCAGACAATGATCACGATCGGCCGGATTTGCCAGCGTCCCGTGCTTGGAGATTATGCGGATAGCTGAATCATGGGTAGTCAATGCAATACGATCGATGTCATCCAGCCTGTCCTTTATCTCCGGGTAGAGCGTTACTGCCGCTTCGCACATGGTCTGGGCGTGAAATTCAGCAGGAAAACTAAGCTTGAACAGGATATTTTCCATGACATAGGTGCCGTAATCCCGCTGGAATGTAAATTCGCGCTCATGTTCAGGTTTCAATGCTAAATCTTTGTTAGTCTGACTAAAAGCCACATCGTAAAAGCCCCACTGTGAAGCAGTGAGAACACTGGGAATGCCCATTTCGCCACGCATAGCGATATCCGCCAGACGCACTCCCCGAGAGGTGGCATCGCCCGCCGCCCAGGATTTACGCGATCCGGCATTCGGCGCGTGCCGGTAAGTACGCAATGCAGATCCATCAACCCAGGCATGGGAAATACCCGCCATAATTTGTTCACGGCTGCCGCCCATCATGTGGGTCACCACGGCCACCGTCGCTACACGGACCAGAAGTACATGACACAGCCCAACCCGGTTAAAGCTGTTTTCCAGCGCGATCACACCTTGAATCTCATGCGCTTTGACCATCGCTTTAAGCACATCAGCCATAGTAAGGGGAGATTCATTGCGGGCGATACGCTGCTGACTGATGAAGTCGGCCATCGCCAGAATTCCGCCAAGATTATCCGAAGGATGCCCCCACTCTGCAGCCAACCAGGTGTCGTTGAAATCCAGCCATCTTATAATACACCCGATATCCCAGGCTGCTTTGACCGGATCAAGCGCAAATTGTGTACCCGGGACCCGCGCCCCATTGGGGACCTGGGTTCCTGAGACCATCGGGCCTAAATGTTTGGTACATTCAGGAAAGCGCAGCGCCAGCAGGCCACATCCCAGTGTATCCATTAGACAGTTGCGGGCGGTATCCATGGCTTCTTCCGACTGGATATCGAAATTTATTACATAATCTGCAATAGTCTGAATAACCTCGTCGTATTCGGGTCGATTGCTCAATTCTCCCTGTGTACTCATCAGCTTTTTCCTCTTGTTACCAGTTGGAGCGCCGACTACAGTAAACCAGACGGCATGTGCTGTTTTTGTACGCAGATTATGAGATATAGATGTCGAAGACTACACGCAAAGGTGTAAAGAAAATCATGCAAATTCGACAGCACGCGTACATGCACGGCCGGACGCCTTGGCACTGTATAGCTGAGCGTCACAGGCGCTAATGATAGCGTCAATATCGTTAATCTTATCCACCTGAATAATGCCAGCTGAAAATGTCACATTAAATCGTACCGGGATAGATTTCCAGGAATCACAGGTTCTGAGTGACTGTCGAATATCACCTAACAGACTTGCTGCTTCAGCTTTATCAATATTATGAAGATACAGCAGGAATTCTTCGCCACCGTAGCGACACAGTAGATCTGTTTTTCGAATACGGGTCTGGATGATACGACTGACTTTGCTGAGCACTTCATCTCCCACAACGTGGCCATAATTGTCATTAACCTGTTTAAAGTGGTCCAGGTCAATAAGTACTACACACGCTTTAGCATTATCATAGGTTGATTTTGTCAGTGCGCTGTAGAAAGCTCTTCGCGTCAGAGCACCCGTGAGCGAGTCCGTATCTGCCAGACGTGCAGTACGACGCTGACGCTGCCAGAACCACATCGCCACCACGGCAAGTAGCGCAGCCAGCAGGCCGGCGACAATGACCCGTAGACGTTCCGTTTCTAAACGCAGTGCCTGTTCCGCTTTCTCGGCCTCTGTAACTCGTAAATGAGCAAACTCAATATCTTTACTTAGCGGATCGCTACTATCACTGTTTGACACGCCATAGCTCTCTGTATTGTAAGCAACCATGGTACGGTCGTACATCTCATAATGATGTAATGCTTTTGCATGCTCACCCCGAAGTTCATACACTCTGCGTAAATTGTAGTGATTCAACAGATCGATCTGCTTGGGATAAAAGGATGCCTCAAGTTGCTGGTCAATGATGGCTTTATAAGCGGCGACGGCTGCTTCAAACTCTTGTTCTGTGCCTTCGATTGCCATCGCTACAGCGTGAAATATTGCCGGTAACATTTGCCAGGCCTCCGGCAGGCTCGCGGCGTCCGTCTCAGCGCCTGCTGTAGCCAACTGGTAAATGCGCGCCCTGTCTCCTTCCTGCTGACGATGCGTAAAAACACTTAACATATACGCGTTAGCGATCACTCGCTGGACGGGATCATCACTGCTTTGAGCATAAAACCTGGCTTCTTCAGCCATGCTCAAAGCCTCGTCATACCGTGCCATGCGGTTGAGGGCAAAAATCGCATCGCCAAAATATTCGGTGCGCAACATTCCACGTGATCGGGCGCCGGCAATATCCTGGCGTGCATGATAAAGAACCCGACTCTGGATATTAAACTCTTTATAAAACTGTGCCAGCCAGGTGTGCGCATGATCAGGGTCTAACTGCGTTTCCATTCGGCGCTCCTGGTCAAAATCAGACAAGTGCGGCAATGCGTACTCGATTTCAGTCTTTGCTTTAAATGGGTCAGTTTCTGACAACTCATTGGCCAGCCACATGCTCACGGTGGCCACTGCTTGTTTATCGCCAACTTCAAGCATTTCAGTTTTCAGTGCCTGTAATTCGGGGACGGATTGTTCAAGACGTTTGGTGCTACCGTCATAGTCAATCATTGCTTTTAAGAATATATAATAGGCTCGGTTTGCGGCGTAGCGATGGGCATCTAAACTACGCAGATAGTTCCAGTGTTCTGGCTGGATGGTTTGCACAGGCTGCCCGGGCAGCGTTGCCGGAGCATTATCAAACCCCTGATGACTCAAAGCGAGAATATGTTTCATAACAATACCTAAAGGCGTATTGTCATCGTGGATATCTGCCTGGCTGAGCATCTGCTCTATCTGCTCATTCGTCGGGGCTATAGGGCTGTCCCAGCTATAAATTACGGCATGAGCAAGATTGCTGTAGCGTTGGAATTTTTCATTCTGTGATTCCTGCGCATTTACAGCAAAGGCAGAAAGCACAGTGAGCGACATAGCGTACAATGTCATTAACGTTGCGCGCAGAACAGGCACAAATTGTCGCATCTGAGTTAACTCCTTTAACTTCACAACATTACCGCTGGTAGAATTCTATTGCATTGTAGGAGTATAAAACTAAAGTGCTACGCAAAACATCCCTGTTTAACCATATTTAATATTTCTTTTTATGTCTACTATAACGACTCATGGCGGCAGTTAGGTGGCGCCAGACAGCGTTAATACAACGTTAATTTCTCATGTGCGGTTTACATACCTGGCTAACCTGACGGGCGTCGAAGATTTCAATCCAGTAACCATCAGGATCCCTGATAAATGCAATCCCCTTCATTGCGCCATCATCGGGCCGTTTCTGGAAAGGAATGTCCAGACTTTCAAAACGCTGACAAGCTGCTGACAGATCAGGCACGTGAAAACCAATATGGCCAAACCCTTTGGGTTCACTGTTGCCGTTATGATAGTCAGCCGTTTCAGGTGTATCCCCCCAATTATGAGTTAATTCAAGTATGGCGGGCCGGCTGAAGGTCTGCGCGGTGCGCTCGCTGTCATCCTTACTTATATCTGAAAAATCCTCACCTGCGGCGAGAAAATACAGGCTGAACTGCATGTCGTTAAAATCCAGCTTTTTCAACAAAGTCATGCCCATCACCCGTGTGTAAAAATCCAGTGAGCGCGCAGGGTCAGCAATACGTAGCATCGTTTGGTTAAACACATAGCCGTCTGTAGCGGTGTCTTTTTGCTCACACAGTCCGGTGGCGGTTTCAAAGTGTCGACTCATGGATTGTCCTCTTTTCTTGTCTAAAATTGATGATTAATGCTACACAGCGCTCAAGAGTGAAAACTATATGTACCAAAATACTGTGTTTCACTGTCAATTTTCTTCATCAGCTTGCTGTCTGTTATCGATTAAATCAAAAGGTTTCCAACTTGTCACAGATGAACATTCCCGCCCCATTAGCTTCTGAATAAACTTTCAACCGCTAGCTGGAACAGATATTGCGACAACAGAGGGAAGATACCGGCCGCAGCCGTGTTATTAACGCGCTGAAGTTGTTAATCATGTAAATATGCATGAGTTTGATTACAAAAATGTAAGGATTACTTATGAAATATACGCGCTTTCTTGCAATGATCGCAGTATCTACTATTGCAATGTTTATCATGATGTACCTCAACACTTACGCTCTTTCCCACATTTGGTTCAGTGAAACCCGCACCTACATGGCACTTTACATGGGCGCTGGGATGGCAGTCATCATGCTGGCGTTTATGCTGGGAATGTATACAGATAAACGTATCAATATTTTGATTTTTGGCAGCGCTGTGGTGCTTTTCGCGCTATGTCTTTATCTGCTTCGCTCGCAAATGACCATATCGGACTCAGCGTATATGAAAGCAATGATTCCTCATCATTCCATTGCTATTTTAACCAGCGAGCGCAGCGATATCGACGATCCACGGGTGCGTGAATTGGCTAATGATATTATTAAAGCCCAGCGCAAAGAAATAAAAGAGATGGAGTGGTTGATCGAAGATATACAACAAAATGGCAAGGCGACCACACCAGAAGAAGCAAGTGCGCGGCCAATACCTGATTTTAAAGGTCAACTAAAGCCAGGAGAGAATTATGAGTAAACCTGCTGTTTTATATCGTATGTCCACCCCCGACCACAAATGCCCTTTCGGCTTGCGTTCCAAAGACCTGCTTGAAAGAAAGGGTTATAAGGTTGAGGATCACACTCTGACTTCCAGGGAGGAAATTGATAAATTTAAAGAAAAACACAATGTAGAGACCACTCCTCAGACTTTCATTGATGACGAGCGTATCGGAGGTTATGAGGAGCTCAGGAAGTTTTTCAATAAAGGCCCGGCCGGACAAACCGGTACTACCTACACGCCCGTGATAACTATATTTTCAGTCGCCGCATTGATGATGCTTGCCTGGCAATGGGCCGTTGGTGACAACGTGTTCGCCATTCGTTCACTGATGCTGTTCATCGCCTTTTCAATGATTATGCTGGCGGTGCAAAAACTCAAAGATCTTTATTCGTTCACTAACTCTTTTATTACCTATGATCTGCTGGCCATGAAATGGCTTCGTTATGGTTATATATATCCCTTTGTGGAAGCTTATGCAGGTATAGGTATGCTTGCACAGCTGCCTGCCCTCATGGTAGCGCCTTTTTCCCTGTTTATCGGTACGGTAGGTGCTATTTCAGTATTCAAAGCAGTATATATAGATAAACGAGAGCTTAAGTGCGCGTGTGTTGGTGGTGACAGTAACGTTCCCCTGGGGTTTGTTTCCTTGTCGGAAAATCTGTTTATGATTGCTGGCGGGCTGATTATGCTTTTATATTAAGCCGCTAATTTAACCGAAACCGTTTACGAGTATGCAAAATTTGCTATTATGCATACTCGTCACAGAGGTTCACATGGTCACTATCTTAATCCGATTTTGTTTAATTCTTATGTTAGGAGCACTCTCTGGGCAAGCTCTTGCAATGAATATGACGGATGATAATGCTCCCTGCTCTTCCCACGCCGATGTGGCAGACAGGCTTTCGCAGTCACCTCAGCCTGCTAGGGTATCCGCTCACAGCGATATTGATCTGCATTCTGCTGATACCGTGCACACTACCTGTTGCAAGCAGGATTGCCAGTGCCCCGCCGGGACCTGTGCAGCCTTTACACTACTGCACAGTATTTCTGAATTGAAACGTCTTCCCACCCAGCGTAAGGCAAATACAATCGCACGGTTCATGCTGCCTTCGCTTTCTGTAAGTACCCTATTTCGCCCACCCATCGTTGCCTGACCCAGGATAGATCCGTTCTTTTTTCAGGTATTTGACCTGATATAAGCGAGGTTTGTGCGGACGCAATATCTATGTGTTCTTTACGCTTACTTTTTTCGGTACTGAGGTTGGTATGGCTAACTATAGTGTTTTATTGAATCTTATTTTTTTAACAACATCGGCATGGGCAGGGCCTGCTCAGGTCCCTTCGAATATACAACTGCAAGTTTTTAAATCAGCCTCCTGCGGCTGTTGCAAAAGCTGGATAAAGCATCTTGAGGCGGTAACAGAAGGTACTGACGAACATTCCCACTCCCTGTGGCAAATAACAGCACAGAATGTCAGTGATATGGCGCGTATCAAGCAGACGCATAACATTTCGTCTGAATATCAGTCCTGTCATACGGCGGTCACCCCATCAGGATATGTTTTTGAGGGTCATGTTCCCGCCAAATTTATGCAGCGATTTTTGAACAATCCACCTGCCAATGCGATCGGGCTGGCTGTGCCGGGTATGCCAGTAGGTTCTCCGGGAATGGAGCATGGGGAACATTTTCAGCCTTACACTATACAAGTATTGTTAAAAGACGGCTCCCATCGCCCCTATGCGTCAGTTAGTCAGCCTGGGGAGCAATTCTGATGACGGCAATCTCACGGACAAAAACCGTCGGTTTGTTGTGCAGCTTATTAACCAGCTTGCTTTGCCCTGCTACGGCACAGGAAACAACACCGCTGTCACTGGATAACGCGGTGGTCGAAGCACTAGCAAATGACCCCTGGCTGCAAAGTAACAGGCTGCAACAGAATGCCACTGAATCCCGCAGTATCGCCGCTGATGCACTGCCTGATCCAACATTGACCTTTGCTATGATGAATTTACCGGTAGATTCCTTTAGCCCGGGCCAGGAAAATATGACCCAGGCTCAGGTGGGATTATCGCAGGCATTCCCCCGTGGCGACTCACGCCTGCTGAACAGGCAGAAGCTTGCTATTCAGGCGGCCATGGGTCCACACGAACGTGCAAACCGGCGAGCGATCATAGAGCGCGAGGTTACGCTACTTTGGCTGGATGCCTATCAGGCGCAAGCAACTCATCGTTTACTGCTGCGTAATCAGAGCTTATTTGAGAAAATGCGTGAAATTGCCCAATCAATGTATACAAGTGCAGCGGGCGGCGCCCTTCAACAGGACATTGTACGTGCTGAACTTGCGCTGATGCGGTATGACGACCGGATAACGGTACAGGCTCAGAAAATGGATGCCGCTCTGGCTGCTTTGGGTGAGTGGCTCGTCGGTTACGATAAAGATACCCTGCGGCTTTCTGGTGCTGCGATAAAAATATCAACCAGAAAGCTGACTCATACCCTTCCGACGCTACAGGCGAACACCTCAGTTTCCCTGCCGGTGCTCGCCAATAATACTGAGATGCTCGTAAATTATCTTATGATGCATCCTACTGTACAGGCCATCGAATTGGCTTATCAGGCCAGTCAAAAGGACGTGGCGCTGGCTAAACAACAATACAAACCACAATGGAAAGTCAGTGCCAGCTATGGCTGGCGAGATGATACACCCGCAGGCACTAACCGTGCTGACCTAGCCTCTGTAGGGCTCAGTGTAGACTTGCCTCTCTTTTCCCGGCACCGACAAGACCATAACCTGGACGCGTCAATCTATGCCTCCGAGGCGGTTAAAACCCGTAAACTACTTACGCTGAAGTCGCTTATGGCTGGCTTCCAAAATCAGGTCGTGCAGTTGCAACATATCAGCCAGCGCCAGAATCTGTATACCGATAATATTCTTGAGCAAGCGGATATGCAGGCTGAAACGGCCATGACTGCTTACACCAATGATAACGGTGATTTTGCCGAGGTGGTACAGGCTCAAATCGACAAGCTTGAAGCGGAAATAACGGCATTATCTATTCAGGTAGAAAAACAAAAACAACTCGCACGGCTCAACTATTTTCTGGTTCAGTCCGAGCCCGTTCGTTCAACCCGCCGGGACTAATCCATGATTAACAAATCCATTATATTTTCGTTACTGGCCGGGGCCCTGACAGGGGCAATTATTGTCAGCGCTTATCTTTGGTTAACTGAGACCACTCCAACGACTACTGCGTCAGCGCAACAAAAACCGTTGTACTGGGTAGCGCCTATGGATGATAGTTACCGCAGAGATAAACCAGGAAAATCTCCTATGGGCATGGACCTGGTGCCCGTTTATAAACAGAATGAGCAACAGAACGCCCCAGCGGGTACAGTCACTATATCTTCCGTGGTAGAGCAAAATATGGGGGTACGGACTGCCGTTGCCAGCACCTCTGCTATCAACAACGATATCAATACCGTGGGCTTTGTTGCTTATGATGAAGATGAAATTGTTCACATTCATCCGCGTGTAGAGGGGTGGATTGAAGAACAATTCGTAAAAGCAGCAGGCGATCCGGTTGAACAGGGTCAGCCGCTGTACTCACTGTATTCTCCACAACTGGTCACTGCCCAGGAAGAGCTCATAATTGCACTTAAGCGGGGTAACCCCTCTTTGATTCAGGCAGCCAGAGAGCGTCTGAAGGCGCTTGGTGTGTCATCCGATGTCATCCGCATGGTAAGTGAAAGCCGGGCTATCGTCAGGGATATTACATTTTATGCACCGCAAAGCGGCTTCGTAAATGCACTGAATATCCGTGATGGATTTTACGTAAAACCGGGCATGACATTGATGAGTATCGCTCGTTTGGACTCAGTTTGGGTAGAAGCACACGTGTATGAAACAGATGCCAGTGCGGTGCAAACCGATATGCCGGTAACGATGACCGTAGATGCGGTGAAAGGTAAAATCTGGCATGGCAATATTGCTTACATTGCGCCCTCACTGAAACCTGATACGCGCACGCTGCCGGTACGATTGAAGTTTAAAAATCCTCAACAGATACTCAAACCTAATATGCTGGCTAATGTACATATCAGTCTACCCGACAACACGGGCATTGTTAGCGTGCCCAAAGAGGCGGTTATTCGAACAGGCACTATGAATCGGGTGGTACTGGCCATGGGTGATGGCAAGTTTCGCTCTGTAGCGGTGACACTTGGGCGGGCAGGCGAGAATAACATTGAAATACTTGAAGGGCTTAAACCCGGCGCTGAAGTTGTCACCTCAGCACAGTTTCTAATTGATTCTGAATCAAGCAAAACCGCAGATTTTGCCCGTATCGACACGCCGACTGAGGCTGACAACACCGCCTGGGCAGAAGGGGTTATTGAGGGTAAAAGCATCGCGAATCGTCAGGTCACCATCAGGCATGCCCCTGTGCAAACATGGTCCTGGCCTGCCATGACTATGACATTTGCAGTCGCCAAGACCATAGACATGGAAAAACTTAAACCAGATGCTGCCCTGCACTTCAAAATCACCAAAACACAAGATATGCCCGTCGTGTCAGCTATTCATGTGATCAAAAATAGTCCTGCAGCAGAGTCCTACGCTGGCCAGGGCCAAGGCGATAAAGATTCGTTTGCACCGGAGAAACCCAGGTCTATTGCTATCTTAGGCAAAGTAACTGCAGTTAAGCACCAAACCCGCATGGTCACTATCGACCATGAACCTGTTGAAGCGTGGCAGTGGCCAGCTATGGTGATGGATTTTGCGGTCGATGACAGCGTCGATATGGACAGTCTTGCACCGGATCAAACCTTACATTTTGAAGTTACCCGACAAGACGATGAGTCACTGTTAATCACTGGCATTCACATAATGTCACAGCCTGGCGCAAAGGATAAATCAGACGCCAGTCACGACCATCATTAAATTCAAAGGATACGCGCTGTTATGATTGAAGCGATAATACGATGGTCGGTTAAAAACCGCTTTTTAGTGTTGCTGGTTACCGTACTGCTGACATGTGGTGGCATATATGCGGTCAGTAAAACGCCCGTCGATGCGCTGCCCGATCTGTCTGATGTACAGGTCATTGTAAAAACCAGCTATCCGGGCCAATCTCCGCAGGTGGTGCAGGACCAGGTAACCTATCCGTTAACCACTGCGTTGTTATCGGTCCCCAAAGCGAAAACGGTCCGCGGGTTTTCTTTTTTTGGGGACTCCTATGTCTATGTGATTTTCGAAGATGATACTGACTTGTACTGGGCCAGAAGTCGGGTACTGGAATATCTCAATCAGGCTTCCGACAGTCTTCCGACAAACGCCACACCTCAGATTGGACCCGATGCTACCGGCGTCGGCTGGGTATTTATGTATGCCCTCACCGACCCGTCTGGCAAGCATGATCTTAGCCAGTTGCGGACTATCCAGGACTGGTTTTTGCGTTACGAGCTACAAGCGGTAGATGGTGTTGCCGAAGTTGCCACGGTGGGAGGGATGGTAAAGCAGTATCAGGTGCAGGTCGATCCTGACCGCCTGCGCGCTTACAGCATCCCCCTGGACGTGGTTCAACGTGCTCTGGCCAGAGGAAACCAGGAGACAGGCGCGTCAGTTATCGAAATGGCTGAAGCTGAATACATGGTGACAGCAACCGGCTACATTACGTCAATAAAAGATATCGAAGCTATTCCTTTGGGGGTTAGTGATACCGGCACGCCGGTTACCATCGGTGAGATAGCCAATGTAAGTATTGGCCCGCAGATGCGGCGCGGTGTGGCTGAACTAAACGGGGAAGGCGAAGTTGTGGGTGGCATCGTGGTCATGCGCTACGGCGAAAATGCCCAGCAAACCATTGATGCGGTAAAACAACGTCTCAGGGAACTGGAAGGGTCCCTGCCCGAAGGTGTTGAGGTAGTCACAGTGTATGATCGCTCTGCGTTAATTGGCCGGGCAATTGATAATCTGCAGAATAAGCTCACCGAAGAATTGCTTGTGGTGGCGCTTATCTGCATGGCATTTCTGTTTCATCTACGCTCTTCGATGGTGGCTGTAATCACCCTGCCCCTGGGCATTCTGGCGGCGTTTATTGTTATGTATATACAGGGTATAAATGCCAATATTATGTCTCTTGGCGGAATTGCAATTGCAATAGGCGCAATGACCGATGGCGCCATTGTAATGATTGAAAATATGCATAAACACATGGAGAAAGAGACGGTGACCAGCGAAAACCGCTGGGAAATAGTGGCAAGATCCGCTGCAGAAGTAGGCCCTGCTCTGTTTTTCAGTTTGCTGATAATCACAGTATCTTTTCTGCCCGTCTTCATTCTTGAGGCACAGGAAGGCCGGATGTTCGCGCCTCTGGCGTTTACCAAAACTTATGCGATGGCTGCGTCTGCTGGTATCGCCATTACAGTAGTCCCGGTTTTGATGGGCTATTTTATTCGTGGGAAAATACGGCCCGAATCACAAAATCCTCTCAACCGGGTGCTTGTTGCTCTTTATCGGCCGGTATTAAAGCGGGCACTTGGGTTCCCTCGTCTGACATTAATCATGGCGCTAGTGATCACCCTGGCAGGCTTTTACCCGTTAACAAAGCTGGGCAGTGAGTTTATCCCGCCACTGGATGAAGGCGATCTGATGTATATGCCAACTACCTATCCGGGGATCTCCATCGGTAAAGCCCGACAGCTGCTGCAACAGACCGATAAACTTATCAGCACATTGCCGGAGGTGGAATCGGTGTTTGGTAAAGTCGGGCGTGCAGAAACCGCCACTGACCCGGCACCGTTAACAATGATAGAAACCTTTATTCGCCTCAAACCCAAAAGCGAATGGCGTGAAGGCACGACCACCGACGACTTAATTGCAGAACTGGACGCGCTCGTTAACTTTCCCGGACTGACCAATGCCTGGGTGATGCCAATTAAAACACGAATTGATATGCTCGCTACGGGGATTAAAACGCCGGTGGGTATCAGGGTTGCCGGGCCTGAATTGGATGTTATTCAAAAAATAGGACAAGACCTTGAACGTTTGCTTACCGATTTGCCCGGCACCGCATCGGTCTATTCTGAACGGGTCGCCGGCGGTCGTTATCTCAAAATTGCAATTAAACGCCAGGCTGCCAGTCGCTATGGATTAAATATTGCTGATGTTCAGCAGGTGGTGGCCACCGCGATTGGCGGCGTGGATGTGACCCGCACCGTGGAGGGCCTGGAGCGGTATCCGGTTAATCTTCGCTACCCGCAGGATTATAGGGATTCACCTGAAACTCTGGCGCGGTTGCCCATTATTACAGCCAACGGCCAGCAAATAGTATTAGGGGATGTGGCCGACATCTATATAGAAGATGGTCCCCCGGGTATCAAAAGTGAAAACGCCAGAATCAACGGCTGGACATTTATTGATATTCAAAATACAGATGTCGGCTCGTATGTAGCAAATGCCAGAAAAGTGTTAGCTCAACAACTGAATTTGCCAGCCGGGTATTCACTGACCTGGTCTGGTCAGTATGAATATATGGAACGGGCTAAACAAAAGCTGGCCTACGTGGTTCCACTCACAATTGTCATTATCATCATATTGCTCTACCTGAATTTTCGCGCCATCAGTGAAGTTTTTATGATTATTCTGACACTACCCATGGCCATGATTGGTGGGTTGTGGCTGTTATATTTACAAGGTTTCAACCTGTCCATCGCTGTTGGAGTAGGCTTTGTCGCGTTAGCGGGAGTTGCTGTGGAAATTGCAGTGATTATGTTGGTTTATTTAAACCAGGCGTTAGCTGGACTGAAGCAAAACGCGGTGAAGCACCAGGTACCGATTGATAAAGAAGCTTACAGGCAAGCCTTGTTGGAGGGTGCGGTGCTGCGTGTCAGGCCGGTAATGATGACTGTAGCCACAATTATTATCGGCTTACTGCCAATCATGCTGGGCAGCGGGACCGGTTCTGAGGTCATGAGCCGCATTGCTACGCCATTGGTGGGGGGGATGACCAGCGCGTTAATGCTGACGTTAGTGGTCTTGCCTGTGGTTTATGCGCTCGCTAAAAAGCGCAGCATTGATAGGCACAACAGGCAGATTAACGATGCGTAACATACTACGCCCGTGTTGCAGATGGAGCACGCTTTCCGTCTGCGACGTAGTTTGCATTTTGCAACGCTTCAGGGCTGCGCATCGCTATCATGCTAGTTATATAATTAAGCCGACATTGTGATAACTCGGTAAGTGTGAATCAGCACGGCGTACTTTATGGTCTAACGCAAGTTGATTCGAGACAACCAATAGCTTGTCTGATTACGCACCGGATTTTGTGCGGCACTGGCCGGCTTATTGGCAAAGCGCGCTTTGTCACGCACTGTATCAAAGCCGTAAGTGAAAAGGTAATTCAGCGTTGTTACGGTATGTTAACTTTAAGGAAACTATGATGATTAAATTTAGAAGCTTTTTATTACTTTCAGTATTACTCAGCCCGTTATCTACTTTCGCTCATTCTGATGTCGAGCTGCAAAAGTCGATACCCGCAGATAATGCAATGTTGATGTCAGCGCCAAAAGCCTTACTCCTCAATTTTTCAAATGACGTCAGACTCACAGCCATATCGTTAACCAGTGAGAAAGGCGAGAGTATCGACTTTAGCTTTGCACCGGCCTTTAAAAAAAGCGCATCTTATCAATGGAAATTACCGCAGCTGCCCCCTTCAACCTACACGGTAAGTTACGTGCTCATGAGTGACGATGGCCATAAAATTGCTCAGGATTATACATTTATGGTTCACTAGCCAGTAATGAGTTATATTTTTGATATCTTGCAGGTTGCCGGCAAGACACTCTTTTATATCGGGTTCTCAGCTTTCGCAGGCGCTGTTTATGCGCCTTTATTGATTGGTTCGGGCACGAATAAAAAAGATGTTCAGCAAATATTAATAGTCGCTGAAAAGGTTATTCTAACCGGGCTGCTTGGTGTGCTCTTGTGGTTTTTCGCTAAAACCGGCGCCATGGCAGCCATGGGCTTGGCTGGCATGATTGATCCCCTTATGCTCAATATCATGTGGTCAACAGCAGTGGGTGACGCAGCGCTAATGCGAGTACTCGGTCTTCTAGGGGCATTAGTACTATCCATGACTTATCGCCACACCACGGTAACTACCCAATACTGGCTTATACCAGCAGGCGTTACTCTGATAATGTTACTTGCAGCTAGTATTGTCAGAATAGGCCATATATCGGATTTGCCATTCGGTTACCAGGCAGTTTTGGTCGCTCATGTCATTGGAGTGGCGTGGTGGCTGGGCTCTGTGCCTGTGCTGTGGCGCCTGGCAACCCGTAATGATAGTGGGCACGTTAAACAAATAATGCAACGGTTTGCAAAGCATGCCGCGATGCCTGTCGGTGTCATCGTATTAAGTGGCGCAACCATGGCATACACATTATTCAATAGCTTCGACGCGGTATACCAAACCCGATACGGCCAGCTTTTGCTACTGAAACTGGCATTAGTTGGATGCATCTTACTGATTGCTGCGCATCATAAATGGTTTTTAGTGCCTGAACTTAAGGCGTCCTTATCCCGCACCCGACTGACTCGTTCTATTGGTTTTGAGATGCTATTCATGACGGCCGTATTCATTATCACAGCAGCGCTTACCACCGTGCTCAGCCCCTGAACAAAAAGTAAAAACTTATCAGTGGTTACGTTTTGTAAGCAGGCAATGATATAACGAAATTATGCCTGTGAATTAGTTATCACGAGTATTCTGCGCTTTGACCTGTCTGGCTTTACTTACCAGAGGCGTTAAATCGTTCAGATCTAAAGGTTTTACCAAATGATGGGCAAAACCTGCTTCCTTCGAGCGTTTGATATGAGAGGGCTGGCCCCAGCCAGTCTGAGCAACAAATATTGCGTTATCCAGTGCCTCGTTTTGGCGTAAGGCGACACATAGATCGTAACCGTTCATATCCGGCATACCGATATCCAGCAGGACCAAATCGGGGATGAATGTTTCCACCGCTTTCAACGCATCTTTACCATTTTCGACCACTTTAACCAGGCAGCCTTTGGCTTCTAAAATCCACCCCATTGTAATGGCAGCATCCTGATTATCATCCGCTATCAATACATTAATCCGCGCACTCCCCTCTTCCGGTGAGTCTGGCACTGCGTCGGCTTCCATTTCTGCGTACTCTGGTTCCGGGATACACGGCAGCGATACAGAAAAGGTTGTGCCTTTATCTAAACCATCGCTGGTAACAGAGACCGTACCATCATGCAATTCTGTTAATCGTCTGACCAGAGTAAGGCCAATACCCAACCCGCCCTGGGAGCGCTCCAATACATTGTCGACCTGAGAAAACATTTCGAAGATATTTTCCAGCTTGTCAGAAGGAATACCGGCACCGTTATCTTTGACCAGAACCTGCACTGTGTGTTTTTCCTGCGTTACGACAATTACAATCTCACCTTCCTTTGGTGTGTATTTGGCTGCATTGTTAATAATGTTGGAAAAAATCTGTGACAAGCGAATTAGATCACCGTCTACCCAAATGGTCTCTTCCGGATAGCTAAACGACAATTTGTGGGCGCACTCTTCGATAAAAGGGGCCACTGTTTCCACAGCGGTATTCAGCACCTCTCTAATATCCAAAGGCTTACGGTTCAGTCTGATTTTTCCGCGGGTGATGCGAGAAATATCCATCAAATCATCCACCAATTGGATCATCTGTGTGACCTGACGCTCTACCAGCTTGAATGCTTCGTCTTTCTGTTCCCGGCTAAATTGTGTCGATTGCACAATTGCCAGCGCGTTACGTATCGGCGCAAGAGGATTGCGCAATTCATGCGCAAGGGTGGCCAGAAATTCATCTTTGCGCTTATCCGCTTCCTGTAACGCATCGATGGCTTCTCGTTCGCGGGTGACATCAACGCCTACACCGGGAAATCTGGAGGGTTCACCCTGGTTGTCATAAATCACCCGCCCCCGGAACGAGGCCCAGCGAACACTACCGTTTTGCTGAATAATTCGATATTCCTCATCGTACGGGCAGCCATGGCTGATACTCTCATCAATGGCTTTTTTTATGCGGGGAAAATCGTCGGGATGGATAGATTTAAGTGGTTCGGCAATGGCAACGCCTTGTGTGGCTTGCTCCGCAGTAATGTTGAACAACTCGGCCAGGCGTTCATCGGCAGTAAAGGTGTTAGTTTTTATATCCCAGTCCCAGATGCCAAAACTGTGAGAAGCTTCCAGGGCAAGACGTCGCCTGGCCTCTGCTTTTTTGGCCAGCTCTTCTGCCTCTTTGCGTTCGGTGACATCGCGGGTTGAACCGGCAACGGCTTCTACGTTGCCATCATCGCCGATTACGGGTACAAAAATATAATCATAAATACGCCGGCCATGAGTACCATCAAACGGGACATCTCCACGAATAGGCTTTTTGGTTTTGATAACCTGACGAATTTCACGCATATGCATTTCTGCATGCCAGGGCTCATAGCCTAATTCGAAACAGGTTTTACCTACCGATTCTTCCCAGGTACGCCCCCACATTTCCAATAATGCATCATTGGCATAGGTAAACCGGCCCTGCAAATCGAAAACATAAATTAAATCCGGCGTATTAGATAGTGCAGTTTCATACAAACGCCGTTGCTTATTAAGCGTCTCAGTATTTGCTGTCAGCGCTGATTCAGCTTTTAACCGCGCCTGATTTTCACGATTACGCTCAATCACTATTGCTGCTGTGCGCGTAAGCGCATCTACTACCTGTTGATCAGAATCCCATTGTCCATTGGTTTGGGTATAAAACACTGAGAATGTACCCAGTACTGACTTACTTCGCGTGGAAAGAATGGGCATACACCAATGGGCATTATACCCGGCGTCAAGAGCTGTCTGGCAAAACGTCGGCCAGCGTTCTTCGTGTTCAAAAGCGTTGATAGCGGTGATTCGCCGGGTGGTAAAACAGTTACTACAAGGACTGTTTTGTGAATCGATCGGCATATTGGTCAATTGCTTTTGCATCGATACCGGCAAGCTAGGTGCAGCGCCACAATAAAGGTGGGTTTCATCCTCGCTGACCAGGGAAATCACTGCCGCTACATTATATCCCGCCTGTCGCTCTACCGCTTCAGTAATAATGGTAAGTACTTCAGATTGGTCGCCGCCTGCCAGCGCCACACTAAGTGCTTCGCGCTGGCTATGTGCCACAATTTCTAACCGGCGTTTCATGGTGCTCTCATGAAATGCGATGCAAAGTGTATTGTCGTTAAGTTTGAACACACTGGTCCAGAACAATATATATCCTGGTCCAAACGGTGCTTCAAAAGCTTCTGATTTACCGGTTTTCATGACCTTGTGACAGGCTTTTTCGAATTGGGTATTAACAGATTCGGGGAAGACTTCGAACAACAAACGCTGTAGCACTTGCTCTTTGCTGAAACCGGTAACGTCGAGAGCCTGGCTATTCACATAATTGATCTGCCACTGGTCATTGACAAGCAAAATCCCGTCTGAAACATTCTCCATCAGAGTATCTACAGGAAAACTGGTCTGTTCGGTTACGCTGCGTCCTGATCCGTGCACGTTAATCTGTCTCTGCCATTCGCGTATGAATAAGTTGTCATCATAAACTACGCACTGTTTCGATGCGAACCATTTTCATGGGAATCGATGATACTTCGTCAGCGAAATATCACCTAAACGCAGGGTAACGTCTTTATCCAAAACGCGAGTATAGATTACTTCATCTGCACTCGCTATGAGGTAAACTGAAATACACGCGGGCACTTGGCAGGACAACAATCGCACGACAACTATGTACTGCGACAACCGCCCGTTAGGTTACGCTTGGTATTTAGAAATATACGCAACACTTTTGACGCAATGATACGAGACTTACATCAGCGCCACTTTAAGCCAGTAAACGTAAGGTCGTCGAATACAGGAATTTGTGTTATCGATTCCCGTCTGGATTTTAATCGCCAACTAACCGAGCACATGACCGATCTTTCACTTTAGCCTTTGATCTTGCTTTCAAAGCTGAAAAGCCCAACAGATTACTACCAGCACCCTCTTTATTATATTCCATACCCGGATATGCACCGATATATCTTTTGGCGTGCTTGTTATTAGCAAAATTTTAACATCTTAACTACCATTCATTCGGCTTCTTGAATTGGCTGGAAAGAGATAAACAAATGCTGAATAAGTTATCCGTCAAAAACCGATTAGTTTGTCTGGCAGTGCTGCCGCTCATGCTGCTTTCTCTGACTTTACTGGCAGTGATTATCATTCAGGTTGATAAGATGCAAAGTAAGAGCCTGCAAAGTGCTGAGCAATTATTAGTAGAGAGTAAGCAGGAAGAACTCAAGCATATCGTAAATGTCGCCTATTCAACTATTGCGCCTTTGTATGAGAGCGGTGAAAGTCGTGAACAGGCTATTCAGGTGTTAAAACAAATTTCATTTGGCCAGGATGGTTACCTCTTTGGATATACCGGGGATGCTGTGCGTGTATTCAGCGGCATGAGTGAAGATAACATTGGCAAAAGCTATGCGGATTTTCAGGATGTTAATGGTGTATTTTTAATACAAGAGCTAATCAAAGCAGGTAAACAAAATAACCTGACTGACGAAGACCATTTTGTGGAATATCACTTTCCGCGCCTCGGCCAGACAACTCCTCAGCCCAAATTATCGTATTCGATGTACTTGCCAAAATGGGACCTTATGATTGGCACAGGTATCTACATCGATCATATTGATAGTCAGATTGCTGGCGTTGAGACTATTATTTCCCAGGCAAGACGTGATCTGGTCATTCTGGTTTTTGGCGCAGCGGCGATAGCGCTTGTTGCCTTCGCTGCAATAGGACTTAGCATTACCCGCTCTATTCTTTCCCCGCTGCAACAGACTGCCGCGTCTATTTATAATCTTTCGCAGGGTTCTGGTAACTTGCAACAGCGCCTGAAAATAGCTGATCGCCACGAATTAGGCGTATTGGCAAGCAACACAAATGCACTTCTAGCTACGTTACAAACATTGATCACCAAAGTGAAGAATGTATCCCAGGCAGTTTCAGAGCAAAGTACAGCGCTAACCAGTCAGGCTGAACGTATAAATGCCCTGAGTAATTCTCAACACCGGGAGGTAGAACAAATTGCTTCAGCTACCACCGAAATGTCTGCATCCGCGAGTCAGGCAGCACAGAATGCCGCTCAGGCTGAAACTGCAGCCCGACAGGTCGAACAGGAATGCAATGCAGCAATTAGCAGTGTCACGAATAGCCGCAGTGAGATGCAGAGATTAGTAGAAGAGTTGTCGAAAACAAATGGCGTCGTCAATAAAGTGGGCAACGACGTGGAAAATATAAGTGGCGTTTTACAGGTTATTGAGAATATTGCTGAACAAACAAATCTGCTGGCGCTAAATGCAGCCATTGAAGCAGCCCGCGCAGGTGAACAAGGCCGTGGGTTTGCGGTTGTCGCTGACGAAGTCAGAACACTAGCTTCAAGGACCCAGGGCAGCACGGAGGAAATTCAGCAAATGATTGAACAGCTACAAAAAGGTGCGAAGGACGCCTCCAGCGTTATGTCGGCAAGTATAAAACGCAGTGAACTGACCGCAGAAAGTATCAATATAACAGCGAGTCATCTGGAAGGAATCGATGAGTCTATTCATGTTTTAACCAATGAAAATACCCAAATAGCGTCAGCTTCCGAGGAGCAAAATATCGTCAGTGCTGATATAACGTCTCGAATTGTCGAAATAACCAGTCAAACCACTGACCTTGCCAAGATAGCCGCTCAGAATGATAACGTTGCGACCCAACTGGAGCAAAAGGTTAAAGAGCTTGAAACGCTGGTTGCACAGTTCAATGTATAGTTAAAATATTTTTTAATTTCATGCTTTAGCTGACTTTGAACAGGCGGGAGTTCACGCTTGATTTGACTATCAACCCATCGCAAATTGACGCCTATTCCCCGCAAGAACGTCAGCGATGTAGTCATTCTGTCAGATACGCGATAACGTGTTGGGTTAGCCACTTTTGACGGTGTTTTTACCACTTCGTTTGGCATCGTAAAGTAATTTATCGGCGCGGCGCAGAGTCATCTCATGAGAATCATCGGTACAGGTGATTACCGTGACGCCAATGCTAATGGAAACGTCAATATTGCTGAGCGAAAATGTCTTCGCCTGTTCTGCAAATTGCGCACTAAGACGCTCTGCGAAAACGGTGGCCTCACTCTTTCGGGTATTGGGTAATACGATGACAAACTCATCGCCACCATAACGGTACGCAGCATCAGCCTCGCGCATCTCCCCGCGCACGATGGTAGACAATGCTACCAGAATTTCATCGCCTTTATGGTGGCCTTCGGTATCATTCACCGACTTAAAGTTGTCCAAATCCAGCATCAGGACAGAGGTAGTAACGTCATAACGGGAGAAACTGGCATGATGCTTCGCCAAATCCTGCTCTAAACGGCGACGATTGAATAACTCTGTTAGTTGGTCGGTATCCCCCCAATAGCGCAGCTTTTTTTCCAGCTTATAGCGCTCAGAGATATTGGTCGCCACCCACAACACAACCTCTTCATCTTCCACAGTAAAATCCAGACGCTGAACACGCCCCTCGTACCAGACGGATTTTTCTGGTCCGGCATCCGGAATCGCGAGTATGTCTTTGTCCCTAAGTTCGTATTCGACCACCAGCATGTCGTTGGACTGAATTGCTTCGTTGATTTTGGCTACGAAAAACTCTGCTTTTTCTGTTACGAGCACATCGAACAGGTTTTGTCCCACCAGCGAGGTGCCATCATGATAATAACGGACATCCTGACCACCAAACAGCGCTACATATTTGCCGCTGCCAGACAGAATAAAAACCGGGTCTGGAAGCGCTCCTAACACTGACTGGATCTGCTTGATATTCATTCAAACTCTTTCATAAATAAGTCGCACTATTTTTAAGATACACCTTTTTAAACGCTTATTAAAAGAAGCTTATATAAAATGGTCTGGTTGAATCAGACGCGATAGCTAGCAACCAGTTTACTTATTACTGCTTTTTGTAGGTTGTGATGTTAGTTATCGCAAACATTAGGTATCCTCGGCATTATTAAAACGTTGAGGTGACTATTTATGACCAAAAAAATTCTGACAAGTCTTGCTGCGCTTCTTTTACTTAGCAGCTGTTCAGACGACAATTCTGTTAGAACCGGTATTTTCAGTGCTACCACGGTGGACTGGGAGGTGGCTAAAGATCCAGATTTAGCAGGCGTTACCTGTCATGTGCAGCATATTACGGCAAACCTTTCCATCAGCGACCCTTCGAACATGTCTATTGCCTGCAGACAATCCGGTGAAATCACCCTTTTCGATTTGGAAAAAGCTGAGATCGAAGAGCCTAAAATGATATTTAGAGAATCAAAGTCTATTTTCTGGAAATCGCTAAAAGTGCGCAGAACGTTCGATAAAGATAATCAGGTAATTATCTATACTGCTTATTCAACTAAAGAAACCAGCGGCAGTTTTAAACACGCTATTTCAACAGTCCCTCTATACGGTACGAGCGCTTATCAAAAAGGATAGTCCGCTTTACGCAACACAGGTATAAACGAGCCTGTTGCTGACAGGGACGTCGCGATGTTTGACATCAACCAGCGGTTCATTGAAGCGGCGTTTGATAGCACTTTTTGAAGGTTTGGCCGCTCGTTACCGGTGGTCGCGCTCATCTTTCTTCCATCTGCCTGCGAGGAGAACTTTCATTTAGTGCTTCAACAAACCATCACGATTTTAGTCGCTGCACGTTGGCGCAGCACTCACTGGCTCTTAGGTGTTTACCGTTGCACTTTTGAGCCTAAGAGAATGACGTCCACAATTGATTCAGATACCTCGGTTTTCCATTTCCCTGACTATTAGCCAGATAATTACACGGTACCTAATCTGGGCCGGATAAGGTTGCAAACCTGTTTAATCACATTTAACCAGCGGCTTTGTATCACCATAATCTCGTACCTTGAATTCAAACGAAGCACGCTCTTTCACGCTTTTGTCTGTACTGAACAATGCCACCACCGGGCATGTTTTGTCTGCATTACGAAGGGAAACCCGACCGTTGTTGTCACCGTCCTGAGCAAGTTTAATAGGGGGGACTTCCGGCGTACGGTCGTTACCTTCCATGTAAGCCTGCGCAAGCTCGACAGCATCTTCCATACAAATCAGCTTATTCTGAAAATCCGCCGGACTATCAAGTTTTAGTTGAAGGTCAAGCAGCTTTGACTGCTCACCATAAGGGCCAAAAAGAAGAAAGGAAGACGGATCGAGGTCCACCTGCTTATATGTTGCTTTCTGTGTTTCACCTAACTTTGAAAATAGCTTAGTCTGCTCCAGCTGACCGAGTTCCGATACCACCCGTCCGGAACAAAAATCTATAGCGGCACTGAAACCATCAGACATTTTTTTGCTGAAACGCTGCTCACCCTTATCCACCAGCTTTTCATCTGCCAGGGTATCGGGCGACTGACCTACCAGGGTCGCTGCACCGGCAAGCACTGTTCCCCAGGCTCCTTCTTTGTCAACATCAACATCGCCAGAGGCATCGAAGTTCACCGCTGGGGCTTTAACGGGTGTGAACCAAAATGCGAAATTCTTTGCATCAGGGTCATAATGTGTTTTGACGCGTCCGGTTAAACCAACGTCGACCTGAAAGCGCGCGAATTCACTTACATTGAAGTCAGCCCCAAGCTTTTCTTTTTCTCTTTCTAGCCAGCGCCAGCCTTTCACACCAAGCTCAAGTGTCATAACGTCCTGATCGTTACTATCATAACTGACCTCGCAGGAATGAATCCAAAGTGTGCCGCTATACACTTTCTCTCCCTGTGCATTTTCACGCTGCAACCCCCGAAACCGGTTTTCCAAACGGTCACAGATTTTTGCACCGGCGACATCAACCAACGCAGCCGATAGGTTATTTTCCTGGGCTGACGCCGGCATGGTGAGTAAACTTAGTCCCGCTATCCCTGACAGTGCTAATGCGTTTTTCATCGACCCACCCCTTATAATTAAACGTTAAAAACAACTGACAGTTATCGTTACACAAACCGTTCTAGCTGATATTACTTATCTGTTTCGGTACGACGAGTACCTGTTTATAGATTGAAATCCACAGTGACTTAAAATCGCCATACACACTAAGCCGGCGTTATAGCCAAAAGACTGATGGACTGAAGTTATGGAAATAGACAGCAGGATTACGGTGGAAAAACAATGGCCGCATCTAAAGCAAGCTGCAGGACGAAGTTAGCAATGTTAATACCGACAACCGGATATAAGTATTAGCCTTAGAGGCGTGACACACTAACTGGTGAAGGACAATTAATAACACACTAAGCCATTTTAAAAACTCACGCAGCATGGTTAATTTTCTATTACGATGACAAAACGGGTGGCTAAAGTGAATCATCAAATTTGTTTCGCTCTTTGAACAAGGTTAAAGAGCGAAACATTTATAAAGCAATTAACGTGCTTTCGAATCGCGGGCAACAAATATCCCGATAATACCTGCCATCGGCAACAGCCCCCAGACCAGATGGGTTTCTATAGCGTATTCAGCCGTTACCGTCGGGTAAATCACCCATCCAGCCAACACACTCAGACTCAATATAATTAACCTCTTCAGGTTGCATATAAAAAGGTTTTTTTTTGCAGTCATCATGCGTGCTCAGTGTTGTTTATGTGTTGCATCATAGATCCAACTTCCCATACGACGCCCCAGACCACCTAACCCGATAGCAGTACCAAAAGAATAGCCCGCATAGCCGGCACCTACCAGAAGGCTACCTGCCACTGTCGCGCTTGCGACTACACCAATGCCGGCGCCGGCTGCAGCAGCGCCGGCCCCACCAGAAAAGCCGCCCATAGCGATTGCTTCACCAAATGATATAGCACCACCGGTAACTTTATGAACCTCTAACGTATTTAATATTTCCATTTTACAATTCCCTTTAAAATAAATAACACGAAATAAGCTAAAATACTTCAGATACATCTAGGTGCGCAAAAATCTCTGAAGTGCTTTAACACTATCAGGATAAGCTGAAAAAAATACTGGCCTGACTATCTGAATTTATGCTTTTTAAGATCATCGAAGGGGAGCACTAACGGGGCCTGTGGTGCTCAGTGCCGGGTGTGGGTAATGAAGCCTTGCGCCGAAGGTGGCAGCGCAATGACTGAATGCTAATTATTTGCCTGGCAAATCGGTAAAGCAGAAAGGCCAGCAACCCGAAAATAACCCAGAGCCTGCGTAGAGGCAGGCCCTCATAGATTATCTTCACATCGGCTTTACACGGTGAAGCATTATTGCCCGATGATAAAAATAGAATACAACATATCCTATCCTATGGCCTGACAGACATAATATAGGAAGCTTCACTCGCTGCTACTTAAACAGTTCACTCAAGAAGTCAGTGAACATTTTCCAGGATCGCTCAGAAGCCTGTTTATTGTATTTCAGACCCAACTCATCATTGCTGGCATCGGGGTTTGTGAAGGCGTGAGAAACCCCGCCAAATACGTGTAGCTGCCAGTCAGCATTACGGCTGGTCATTTCGTTACCAAAGTTAATTAGCGCTTTATGATCAGCCATAGGATCATCAAATCCCTGGAAGCACACAATCTTAGGTTTAATATCATTCTCGCCGGGTTTACCTGGCTTCCCAATCACCGCATGAAAGGCCGATGCGCCTACCACCGGGGCGTTAGTGCGCGCCATATCAAGTGCACACAGGCCGCCAAAACAATAACCGGTAACAGCAATCTTTTGCGCATCCGCTTCCGGCTGCTCAGTCAACGCGGCCAGCGCCCCGCGCAAGCGGCGTTGCAGTGCATCGCGATCTTCCACCAACGGCGTCATTAATGCCTGGTTTTCGTCAATTGAATGGCCCCGTACGTCCTTGCCATATACATCAGCAGCGAAAGCTGTATAACCCAGCTCCGCCAGCCGCTTAGCTGTGTCTTCCTCATGCTCTTTGCGTCCGCCCCAGGCGTGACAGATCATTACTGCAGGGCCGGCGGTGCTCCCGCCCGTGGCAAGTAACCCCTCGAACACTTCGCCATCAACAGTGTATTCAATTGTACGCGTGCTAATACCCATGAAAAATCCTTAGATGTGTCTGATCAGATTAGCGCACAACATAAAGCGCCGGCGTCTGATGGTGGAAGAAAATTTAACTAGTTTAGTTACGGGAACATGCATGATTGGTTCAACATCCTGGGTTGTTAAAAAATGCTCCCCCGCGCATTGATTGCTGCATCTTGCGTGCTTTGGTAGATGTTGTCAGGACGTATTATGATAAACTCCGTGATGGAGCCAAACATACGCCGCTTTTATAGAAACATCACGCTGACCTTACAACTTACAGATAATTGATATGCAAACAACAGACTCAACACGCCTGAACAAATTCATCAGCGAGACGGGCTTTTGCTCCCGCCGTGATGCCGATAAGTACATTGAACAGGGCGCCGTGCAGGTCAATGGTAAACGTGCTGAAGTGGGCACGAAAGTGCTGCCTGACGACATAGTAAAAGTAAATGGAAAACGAATCAGGCCAGCTGATAAAAGTAAGTTTGTTGTACTGGCGTTGAATAAACCGGTGGGTGTGGTAAGTACCACTGACAGTGCTGAAAAAGCGAATATTGTTAATCACATGCGCTATAAGGAGCGGATATTCCCGATTGGTCGACTGGACAAAGATTCTCAAGGCCTTATTTTTCTGACCAATAATGGTGATTTAGTCAACAAAGTGTTGCGAGCCGGCAACCAGCACGAAAAAGAATATATTGTCACTGTTGATAAGCCTCTGACAGAGGAATTTCTCAGCGGTATGCGTAATGGTGTACCTATTCTGGGCACTGTTACAAAACGTTGTAAAGTGGCCAAAGAAGGACGGTTCAGCTTCAAAATCATTTTGATTGAAGGTCTCAACCGTCAGATTAGACGCATGTGCAGCCACTTTGGCTATGAAGTTAACAAGCTCGAGCGTGTCAGAATCATGAACGTAAAGCTGAAGGGTCTGAAAATCGGACAATGGCGGGAATTGTCCAGCGATGAGCTGGCTACATTACTTAAATCTGTTGAGCACTCATCATCCGAGGCCCCGGCAGGACACCGCAGCTCAAGACCGAAACCCGGTGGTTATAAACAAAACAAGGGTAAGTCTGGAAAACACACACAACGGTCGCAAAAAAATCGAATAAGCCGGTCCGCGCCAAAACGCCCGAAAGGTTAATGTGTACACAAAGGACTGTGTAAGCATCTTGTCTGATGCTAATAGTGTTGTCGTTAGTTTAATTTTTGCGGGTAAAAAACCGTTACAGCAGTGCAAAAGCAAAAACCAGCGGCACAGTTAATTCCTGTCAACTGTCTGATCGATAACAATAAATGGGTCTTATTCTAAGTGTTTAGTGAGCGTCGCCGGTCAAATAAACAACACTGCTGTACAAAAACTAACCCTATGATTTTATTAATACTTTTCAAATAAAAACTTGACCCTGCAGACAACGACGATTACTATGCACTTCTCAAATGGCGCAAAGCCAGATTGTATCGCCAATCAGGTTTAAGCACATCGCTATTTGTTCGTGGAGTGGTACCCAAGCGGTCAACGGGAGCAGACTGTAAATCTGCCGGCTCAGCCTTCGCAGGTTCGAATCCTGCCCGCTCCACCATCTTTTCTTTCTGGCACTTATGTCAGCATACTGCTATTACCGCTACCCTATTCAATACGCACCAATTGGAAATTAAAAATTTTATTTTCAGGAACTTATATTGATAGTTTTACGCCATTCGGTGAAGCATAAAAACGCATATAACCAGTTGAATCCTTAAGACTCATGCAGGTTCTGGAAACTCACATAATCTTGCACAACTAACCCGCCATCATGCGCATTTGTAACAATCCGTCATAAGTGCAGATCTGGCTTATCTCCATTTTATCAATGGCAATTTGAGTTGCAGAATAAATCACGAAGAACACGGAACCCCATGCAATCAGCAGAAAATATCCGGTTTAAATCTGAATAAGAATACCGCGTTATCTCTTTTTCATTCGCTGACTTTGTGCCTGACGTTTCTCGGTACGTTTTTCCTTACGATCCTGCTTCTGAGGCGTTAGAGAGCCTTCTTTAAATTGCTGTTTGCGCTTTTCTTTTTTTGCCTGCTTTTTCGCTGCGGCCTCAGCTACTTCGAGATTCTCTCTGACAACCATCTCCGGGGTTTCAAGTGTTATTCTCCCCAATTTTCCTGACTGTAATTCCTTTAACAATATTTCGCAGATTTTATGTAAGTTAACGCGACCGCCGCTCATAATTGCGCCACGTTTTTTGGCGGCAGCTTCTAAAAACGCAAGTTCAGTGTCGGGTAACTCATCCAGTTTGAATCGCTGTTGCATCATCTCTGGATATGCCTGAATTAAATAGTCGGCAGCAAAAAAACCGACATCATCGTACTCCATTGCGGTATTTTTAACAGCGCCAGACGCTGCCAGACGGTAGATAGACTGGGGATTTTCTATTTTTGGCCATAACACACCAGGGGTATCATGCAACACGATGCCACTTCCTAAATTGATCCGCTGCTGGCTTTTGGTGACCGCTGGTTCGTTGCCGGTCTTGGCGATGATACGGCCGGCCAAAAGATTTATCAGGGTCGACTTCCCTACGTTCGGAATACCGGTGATCATGGCATTTATCGACTTTACCTGAGCATCTTTTTGCGCGCAGACGCTGCGAATGAGATTAATAATTTGCTTACCACCTGCCGGGTTATCATTGGAAGTCGTAATTGTTTTAACGCCGCGCTCCGATTCCAGGTGCGCCTGCCACTGTGCGGTAAGTTCAGGGTCAGCCAAATCAAATTTATTCAAAATTTTAATACAGGGTTTGTCGCCTCTGATTTTAGCAATTTCCGGATTTTCGCTGGAAAAGGGAATGCGGGCATCAAGCACTTCAATTAAGACATCAACCTGACTTAATGATTCTTTTATTTCTTTCAGGGCCTTGTGCATATGCCCTGGAAACCACTGTAACGCCACGTTTTTTTTCCTTTACATTAATAAAATAGGAGCAAGTTTTAGCCCAAACGAACCGGATGTGCTGACTGGATAACACCCTGTTATTGCCCATCAAAGGGTTAACTGAAAAACCGATAAGGTGACCGCACTGGCCAGGTTCAGCGAATCAATTTTACCGCTACCGTTAATAGTAAATGGCTGTGCATCGCATTCAACAAGTGCCTGAGCAGGGACACCACGTGCCTCATTGCCGAATAAGTAACAGTCAAAGTCGCGAAAGTGACTATCACTGATGTTGGTACCCTGCATATCTAGACAGGCAATCGAACTAAAACGGCCCGGCAAAGCAGATAAGCTCACATCCAGCTCAACAGGAACATGAAATATGGCTCCCATGCTGGCGCGAACAACTTTAGAGTTATACGGATCCACACTGCCCGGGCTTAGTAACAAACGAAATTGTCCGAACCACGCCAGACTGCGCAAAATCGTGCCCAAGTTGCCGGGGTCCTGGACTTCATGCAGATAAATACAGCGTGCACTTGATTTGCCCGACGCAGGCGCTTTGCCGGGTATTGGCACACAGGCAATAATTCCCTGTGGCGACTTAGTATCGCTAAGCTGGCTCATTTGTCGCTGACTGACTGGTTTTACAGTGTACTGACTATCTAACTGTTCAGCCCATGATTCGTATTCCGGCGTCACATAGAGTGTGATCGTTACATTGGTATACCCGGCAGTGCAGGCTTTATCCAACTCCAGTATTAAGTGCTCACCTTCTACCAGATAGAAGCCAAACTGTGAGCGATATTTTTTTTGATGGAGCTTTTTGACATCATCCAGTTTCATAATCACCTGTTTTTGTGCCCTGGTGTGCATTCGCTTTCTGACCGATTCCAATGATACTTCAACGTCGATACCCGTAAACTGCGTACCTTATACGCGTTCAGTGTCTGTTTTCAGGTATGCCGGCAATTGTGAATATTGGCGTGTCCTATTCGTGAAAATACCCGGGCTAATAGTTAAGCAGCCCAATTTTATCTGGTACACCGTTCCACTCATCAGCATCTGCCGGTGCGGGTTTAAGCTCTGTGATGTTAGGCCACTGTTGTGCCAATTCATCATTCAGGGCTAAAAACGGTGCCTGGTCAGGCGTTAAGTGGGTATCCTGCACAATTGCATCCGCCGGGCACTCTGGCACACAAAGCGCACAATCTATACAGATAGCCGGATCAATTGCTAAAAAATTAGGCCCTTCAAAAAAGGCATCCACAGGGCACACTGCAACACAGTCTGTATATTTACAATTGATGCAATTGTCGGTCACTACAAAGGTCATTACTAGCTAGTTACGAGATTATTTTTCATAGCTGACAAGTCTAAAGTAGCACGGTCAAAAAACAAGTTTTCTTCATACACTGGCTTGTGCAATCTGTCCCGGCCCTATCTAAAGCACAATAAGTCATTTAAAATGCCCGGCCCTGACAGAAAAGGCTGTCCGGTGTTTATAAGAGTAACTGTATTATGCTGCGTTTAACCGATATTAAATTACCCCTTGATCATGATGAGCAGGCTATTGAACTGGCTGTGCTGACAAGGCTGGACATCGGTAAAGATGACCTCAAGGCCGTTACCGTGTTCAAGCGCGGTTATGACGCCCGGAACAACAAAAATATACTGCTTATTTATACGCTGGACGTGGAGGTCGCTAATGAGGCGGAATTGTTACAGCAATTCAGTCAGGACCCCCGGGTACGGTTGACGCCGGATATGCAATACAAGTTTGTAGCTGAAGCGCCGGCTACACTGACCCAACGCCCGGTGGTAGTCGGGCTTGGTCCCTGCGGGTTATTTGCAGCGTTGATACTGGCGCAAATGGGTTTTAAGCCTATTGTGGTCGAACGCGGTAAAGCGGTGCGTGAACGTACCAAAGATACCTTTGGCTTCTGGCGCAAACAACCGCTCAATCCTGAGTCGAATGTGCAATTTGGTGAAGGCGGGGCCGGTACATTCTCTGATGGCAAACTGTATAGTCAGGTTAAAGATCGTAAGCATTATGGTCGCAAGGTATTGCACGAATTTGTCGCGGCCGGTGCACCCGAAGAAATTATGTATGTCAGCAAGCCGCATATTGGCACCTTTAAGCTGGTCAACATGGTGGAAAAAATGCGTGCCCAGATCATCGCGCTGGGAGGCGAAATTCGTTTTAGTACTCGCGTGGAAAAGCTGGATATTCAGGATAATAAAATTCAGGGCTTGTTTCTTTCTGATGACCAATACCTGGCCAGCAATCATGTGGTACTGGCAGTGGGTCATAGTGCCCGCGATACCTTTAAAGCGCTTTACGACCAAGGCGTCTATATCGAAGCCAAGCCTTTTTCGGTGGGTTTTAGAATTGAACACGAGCAAAGTATGATTGATCAGTGCCGGTTTGGTGACAATGCCGGCAATCCTATTTTGGGCGCCGCGGATTATAAGCTGGTTCATCATTGTAAAAACGGGCGAACTGTCTACAGCTTTTGTATGTGTCCTGGCGGCACAGTGGTCGCTGCAGCCTCAGAACCTGGCCGGGTAGTCACCAATGGCATGAGCCAGTATTCACGTCATGAACGTAATGCCAATAGCGCTATTGTTGTGGGCATTACACCTGAGCAGGATTTTCCGGGTCATCCGTTGGCTGGCATTGCTTTGCAACGGCAGTTGGAAGAGCTTGCCTACACGGCGGGCGGAGAAAACTACCATGCGCCCGCGCAGTTGATCGGTGATTTTCTGGCTGGCAAACCCAGTTCCGATTTAGGTGACGTTGCCCCCTCCTACACCCCGGGGGTCACGCTGACAGATTTAAGCAAAGTTGTGCCTGACTATGTCACTCAGTCTATTCAGGAAGCTATACCGGCGTTCGATAAGCAGATCAAGGGGTTTGCCAAACGGGACGGGCTTTTAACCGGCGTTGAAACCCGCACCTCTTCTCCGGTATGTATTAAACGCGGTGCCAACTATCAAAGCGTGAACACCCAGGGCCTCTACCCGGCTGGCGAAGGGGCTGGCTATGCAGGTGGTATCTGGTCGGCAGGTATCGATGGCATCCGGGTAGCAGAGGCCGTTGCGCTGGCAATGATCGGCAGTGACTAATACCGCTGTCATATTCCGTGTAGTTGTAATTAGCTTCCGTTGCAGACGCTTTGAAACGCGCCGAGTAATGCCTGAACCTATGCTGCATAAACTTGCATAAAAACAATAAGCCGCTCTAATCTTCAGTACCGGGCACTATAGGTATCTATCAGATGTTTAAAGTCGAGGTCGGCTGACAGACAAGTCGAAAAAAATCATAGTCGCGTACAGATATTGATTTCTTTGATTATAAAATAAACTAATTAATGTCAAAATAATTAACACTTTAGTATTATAAGCATCTTAGAAAATTTATAACTTATTGTATTTCAACATTTATTACGGTTGGCACATTTGGTGCATTACCCGGTCAGATCAACCTTTTAATCGCGTCGGAATAACCCCTGCGATTGCAGTAGTAAAGGAAAATACAATGAAACTACGTCATATTTTTGCCTCCTTAGCCTTATCTCTTACAGCTATCGGCTCCGCCAGCGCTGCTACCATTATACTTGATGAACCAGGTAGAGGTTTTACCTCCAGTGCGATGGCAGATGCACCCTTAGGCAATGGCGCGTGGTCTGCCAATACCTTTGGAGAACCTGAAAGTTATTCTCAACAGTATATTTTATGGGAAAGTAGCGCCGCTGATGCTGACTATCGTCTGGGCGATTTGATGAGCTTAAGTTTCGAGACACTGAAACCTTCAGGCGACAATGACTTTTTTATACAAATTTATACATTCAAAGATGGTACAAATGATGGCGCTAGTTGGTACGGCCAACGCATCACCTTTGACCCGCTTTATGCAAAAAATAAAAATGCACCGGCCGATACCTGGAATACGTGGTCAACCGCAGAAGGTGAAAACCAACTCGCTATATATGACCATCAGAATTTTGGTGGATATGAAGCTCCTACATTTGCTGAGCTTATGGACGAAAATTACAGCGATGATGAATACTACACTTTCCCCGGGGTAAATTATGCATCAGAAATTATTAAGGGAATTGTAGTGAAGACCGGCAGTGGCTGGGCCAACACATTCGAAGGATCTATAGATAATATCAATCTGGAATTTACCGGCAACCGCAGCTTACAGATTGATTTAGAACCTGCTTCTGTTCCTGCGCCGTCTACTTTTGTTTTATTCGTACTGGCCCTGGGTGGGCTGGCGGCGCGCCGCATTAATCGCGCGTAAAAACTGTAAGCAGTAGCGCTGCTAAACCCATTTGTGCATAACAACGGGTTTAGCAGCCTTTATTATCCATCATTCTACGCCTTCTGAAATCCCCCGCTACCTGATCTTTCGCAACAAGCTGAGCTATCAGCCAGCCCCTACTTGTATGTTTCAGGTTTGGCCAGCCAGCCTGTCAAATGTCAGCTTTACCACATCGGCATCGTCAACCGGAAAGGTGTGGCTGATAACGATAAGTATACGGCTTTCATACAATGGTTTTATATTGGAATAGATCCGCCGGGCCAGCGCTGTTTCAATGCCCGTAAAGGGCTCATCAAGAATACATATTGATCTTTGCTGCAGTAACACTCTGGCCAGCGCCAGACGACGCTTTTGCCCCCCGGAAAGCAGAATACCCGCCTCTTCAGGCTGGCAATTGAGACCCTCAGGCAGTGTTTTAAGCAGAAAAGATAACTCAACCAACTCCAGCACGCTTATCAACTCGGCGTCACTATAGCGGTTGGCCGGGTCAAGATTGTCGCGAAGGCTGGCGTCCAGAAAATCTGGATGTTGTGTCAGATAAGTCACGGCTGTGTTGTCAGTTGTGTCAGGCAGTGTAATATAGCCCGCTGACAAGGGGTGAACACCCGCGATCACACTGGCCAGCGTAGACTTCCCGCGGCCGGATTCGCCCTGTATCCAATAAATGTTGTCTGGCTCAAATACCGCATTTACCTTATTCAGAATTCTGCGATGAGACTGAAAAGCACTTACCCCGGTTAGCTGTAAATTTTGATTATTGCCTTTAACGTAAAACTCCGATTCCGGCATGTTATCGCCAACCCGGCTGTCGAGACGCCGTGCGGCTGCCAGTGTTTTTCCATATTGCGCTAACTGCCCGGGCAGTTCAGCTATTACCTCAGCCCACACCAGCGTGCTCAAGGTAAGCATAATCGCCTGGGCAGCCTCAGCCGGAGATGCTGTAAGCACTAACAGCGTATAAGTGAAGGTAAACACAAATAACCCCTGCCCTGCCATATTCACTATAGTCTGCGCGAAAGACGTGTGCTGAAAATAGCGCTTCTCGATAGCCGTAATTTGCTCAGACAATTGCATTATATGCTTACAGGCATCCTCTTCGTGGTCCCAGACAACAAGCTCTGTCATGGCAGCTGTGATATTCATCGCCAGGTGTCTGTGTTTATAGCGATAATGAAGAAGTTTTATGGCCAGCACCCGCTGCATGCGAACCATCCGGATAACAGTCACTAACGTGATAACCGCAGCCACAAATAGCGCCGCCGCTAATATTGCTGTGTAAAATTGCCAGAAAATAGCCAGCACAACGCTCGCACCAAGTGATGTGACAACTGGCATAAATATTCGCAGATACAGGTTATCCATTGTGGCTATGTCGCCCACATACTGCTGTACTTTTTCAGAGAGGCTGACGGTGGCCTTAGACTGAAACGATGCCAGATTTAAGCCAGCGAAGAATTGTTCCCTCCAGGCGGCCTGCAATGATAAAACCAAGTCATGACTAAATAGCCGCTCACAGTAACGACTGACGGTTCGCCCCACTGCGAAAAATCGAATACCCGCACCTGGCGCGTAGACCTCAAGTGTCATCATCACTGCCGATGCCGTAATTAACCAACCCGACAAGGAGAGCAGGCCCACCCCGAATAAGACCGTCAGCAAGGCCAGAGAGCAAACAAAAACTGCGATAAATTTTGTACCGCTAAGAGGACGTAACCATTGAGTTAATAGCTTTACATCCTGCATTAATCGTCCACCCGCACAGTAAGGTCAGCCATCGCTATTAATGTTTCATCATGGGTCGCCACTATTACCAGTTTGCCGTTGTTTGCTGCACTGGCCAGGCATCCCCGAACGATATAGGCGGATTGCTCATCAAGGTTTTCGGTTGGCTCGTCGGCAATGATAACGGGCTTGTTGCTCAGCAAACATCGTAACAATGCGATACGACGTTTTTCACCGCCTGAGAGCCCCTGACCTTCTGGTAAATGAGTATCCAGGCCAAATGTCAGTTGTGAGAGCAACGCCGCCATGCCAATTTGCGACAGGCCTTTGATAATCGCTTCATCACTATGTGTTTCAAACTGATTGATGGTATTGCGCAGTGATCCTGCGGGTAAAAAAGGCTCCTGAGCCAGATATGCAAACATGTGGCGGTAGTTAGCGGGCCGGACCAGCACGCCCTCATAGGGCTGCATACCAGTGATAATGCGCAGCAGTGTTGTTTTTCCGCTACCAGAGCCACCACATACTGCGGTCAAAGAAGAACACGGCAATGTGATATCTGGAAAAGAAATAAAATAACCACCGGGTAACGCTGCACTTAATGCCTTCCAGTATATTAGGCGGCTCGTTCTGGTACCGTCTGTGAACGCTGTGGTTAGGCTTTGCTGGCCTTCGGTCAATTGCCCGCCTGCATTTCTGCTCATGTTACAAATGAGCGAGGCTGCGCCTAACGCCTCTGCTCTGTCATGATAACTTTGTGCGAACTTACGTAATGGCGAGAAGTATTCCGGCGCAAGCAGCAGTAAATACAGGCCGCTAAAAAGTGTCAGCGTATCAGCGCTAAGCCAGCTGATATAACCCAGCAGGCCAAATCCTACATACAAGGCAATAGCGGCGATAGCAACACTGGAAAAAAACTCCAGCACAGCCGAAGAAAGAAAAGCTATTTTAAGTACCGCCATGTTGGCGTGCTTGTATCTTTTTCCTGCTTCGACAACTTCTTTTGTGGCAATATCTTGCGCATCGAAAAGATGGAGAAGAAGCAGGTTTTTTACTTTGTCAGTGAACGTTCGGTTTAACAAATAAGCTTCATGACTATGTTTTCTGCTGACTTGCTCTGCCCCCATGCCCACGATGACCATAAATATCGGAATGATCGGTCCGCTTAACAGAAGTAATGTTCCGACAACCGGGTTGACAGCAACACTAACCACTAAAATGATAAGGGGTGACAGAACCACCAAATAGCGGTTTACTGTAAATCGCTCAATATAGCCTTCCAACGCTGCAATGGGCTCGCTAACGAGCGCCCCGTCTGCACGTCTTATAGTGTGACCTGACTTAACCAGCGCCTGCCAGTCGCCTAAAATGCCGGCAGATGCTTGGTCCAATGCCTGACGGGCCGCGATACTGGCAAACCATTGCTGAACAACTGGCATCGTCACCCTCAGCAGGGTAACGATTGCCAGCCAGAAAAACGGCCAGTAAAGCCGAGCAACAACCACCTCGTTCACAATAACTTGCTCAGCCAACCAGGCCACCAGATACAACTGAATGACTGTAGCGAACGTGTGAAACACTCCTGCCACTACTGCCAGCCGGGTAGATTGCTTAACCCTGGCAGACAGACCTTTGAGGTAACCTGCAGGCGATATCGCCTCGCGCGCTTTTTGGATCAATGTTAATGGTATCCATCATCCGCAGTCACCTTGCCTCGGAAAACCCAGTATGTCCAGGCGGTATAAGCCAGCACAATGGGAATGACAAAAAGAAAACCGATCAGTAGAAACAGCTGCGATTCCGGCGCTGAAGCAGCATCCTTAAGCGTGTAAGTGGGTGGCACCACGTAGGGCCACTTGCTGGCAAGCAAGCCAAGATAGGTGAAAATAAACATGCCCATCGTGGCCACGAATGGTGAACCCTGGCGCTTTTTGGATACTGAGCGGTAGAGCCAAATGACACATAAAAAGCCGAGCACGGGTAACAACCAGATGTATGAAGGGCCACTAAACCATCTGTCGGCGGTAAAAGTATCTACAAAAGGGGTCCAGGTACTAATGACACAGAATACTGCGACTACCACAAACAATAATGGTTTTACCAGCCTGTACGCCCACTGCTGCGTGGCGCCGGTCGACTTCATCACCAACCAGGTAGCGCCCAGTAACGCATACCCTGCCACCAGCCCTAGTCCGGTAAACGCGGTGAAGGGAGTAAGCCAGTCGAAAGCACCGCCTACATAACGCATGTTTTCCGTTTCAAACCCCTGGATATAAGCTCCTACTACAGCACCTTGCGCGAATGCGGCAATCGTAGAGCCTATGGCAAATGACCAGTTCCACAGATAGCGCGACGTATGGGCTTTGAGCCTGAATTCAAAGGCCACACCGCGGAAAATCAGCCCTGCCAGTAATAAAAACACCCCGATATAAAGCGCGGGTAAAAATATCGTATACACAATGGGAAAGGCAGCCAGAAGACCCGCACCGCCCAATACCAGCCATGTTTCATTGCCATCCCACACCGGTGCGATAGAATTCATCATAATGTCCCGGTCTTCTTCTGTCGGCGCGAACATAAATAATACGCCAAGGCCGAGGTCAAAGCCATCCATTAGCACGTACATGATTACACCAAATGCGATAATACCAGCCCAGATGTAAGTTAAGTCGAAGATAGGTTCACTCATCACTATTGTCCTTAATCAAAGCTAACATCAGCAGCCGACAGCGGCCGTTTGGGGCGATGCTGTTCATCATTAACATGATCGGGAACTTCCGTGCCTTTTTGCAACACCCGGGTTAAATAGTACAGGCCAGCAATAAAAACACAGGCGTATACCAGCATATATCCAATCAATGTGAATAGCGCCATGCCACCGGTAAGCGAGGGAGTGACTGCCTCAGCATGTGTCATTTGTTCATAAACAAGATAAGGCGCCCGTCCTACTTCGGTGACAATCCAGCCCGACAAAACAGCGATGAACGGCGTTATCGTCATTACTCTTAACGTCTGCAAATACCAGCGTTTGTGCATGTAAGCCCGCTTGCGACGTAATAATAAGCCCGTAAAAGCCACCAGCACCATAAGCAGCCCCATTACTACCATCACACGAAATGCCCAAAACACAACGGGGACATTGGGCTGTAACTCTGGAGGTTTTTCTTTGATACCGGGTACCACCCCGTCCCAGTCATGGGTTAAGACATAACTTGCCAGCTTTGGAATTTTCACTTCAAAGTGGTTGGTCTGGTTTTCCTGATCAGGTATGGCAAATAAAAGCAATGGCGCGCCTGCCCGGGTTTCCCAATTACCCTCCATGGCTGCCACTTTTGTAGGCTGATGCTCCAACGTATTCAGGCCGTGAAGATCCCCGACAAAAACCTGTAAAGGGGTTAAAAACAATAACAGCCAGAGTGTCATGGACAAGGATTTTCGATGCAACTGCATATCGTGTTTTTTAATCAAAAACCAAGCGCTTACACCCGCAACAACAAATCCACCAGTTAAAAAGGAGGCTAATGCCATGTGCGAGAATCTGTACCAGAATGAATCGTTGAAAATTGCAGCCTGCCAGTCAACAACCCGATAAATTCCATCGATGACTTCAACACCCGCGGGAGTATGCATCCAGCTGTTTGCTGACAAAATCCAGAAAGAGGATATAAACGTGCCAAATGAAACCATACAAGCTGCAAAAAAATGAACACCATTTGGGACCTTTCCACGGCCGAATAACAATATTCCCAAAAACGCCGCTTCAAGAAAAAAAGCGGTTACGACTTCGTAACTTAAAACCGGTCCCAAAAAATTTGCCGTAGCCAGCGCAAAATTACTCCAGTTGGTACCAAACTGAAACGACATAACAATACCCGATACCACTCCCATACCAAACACAACTGCGAATACCTGCGTCCAAAATGCGCCAAGCCTTTCCCACTTTGGATTATCAGTTTTAAACGCCATGCCATACACCAGCGCCAAATAAGATGCCAGACCTATGGTGAACACTGGAAAAATTGCGTGAAAAGAGACAACAAAAGCAAACTGAATGCGTGAAATGACAACGGGGTCGAGCTCCATTTGTATATCCTTTTATTGCAGGTTGGTTAGCGCAGATTGTGCAATAATTAAACGTTTTAAATTTAAAATCGTACTAAAAGCACTTATATCGCAATTGTACGATATAAAGGTTTATAGGGAGGGTCAAGTTACATTTTTATTATATCCAACCTCCATTAGGAATAAGCAGAGGGTGATTTCAACAAGATGGGACGGTTGCACAACATTACATTTGTCTAATTTTTAAACTATTGAAATTGGAGCAACGTAAATTCAGGTTAGACATAAACGCGCATTGTGTAGCACTAGAGATAGGTAATTGCGTGTGATTTTCCATCACAAAAGAGGATTTACATGATGAAAAAAGTCGTAACAGGCGCCCTTGCTGGTGCTGCTATCTTGTTTCATACGCCGGTTTTTGCTGCGCCAATTATGGGTGGCCAGACCAATGTTCAGGTGACGGCACCTTTAGCGGATTTGGGCATCACCCCGGCGCTGCTTAACGGGGAGTTAGTTTCTGCAGAGCCGCTTACTCTGGGTTTTGGCATTACCGGAGGAGATCTGGATTTCACTTCTCTTGCAGGCACCATTGAACACACCGGATCCAGTATAAGCTTAACCGGGGACTTAGGCACAGACGACGAAAGCGATGATGTAACCGTAGTGTTGAGCGACTTTTTAATCGACACAACCACGGCAACGCTGGCAGCAGATGTTAATGGTGGAGGAATGACGGATTTGTTTAGTCTTGATCTGTCAGGCCTTGATGCCGCTGCCATAACAGATTTGGATAATCCTCAGATTTCCCTTACTTTTTTAAGCGCGGCCAGCGAACTGCTGGAAGATGTTTTTCAGCTACAGGAAGGGGCCTTAATGGGCGCGCAGTTTGGTCTTGCTGCAACCTCTCCTATGCCCGCTGAAGTTTCCGAGCCTGTGCTTTTCGGCGCACTTGCCGGTGGTTTTTTCGGCCTTGCACTTTACAGACGCAAGGTCAGATAATGTAAACGTCTGTTGAAAAGCCGGTTGCAGCAAACAACGCCATCCGGCTTTATTTACTGCTTTTTAATGCTATGTAATGTGTATTCCAAATAGTATTGCAGTCTTGCAGACTCACTCCCTGTATTTAATATCGCGCCTGGTTAGCCTCTGTGTACTGCTTTGATACCTGCATGTCGTAGCGTCCTATCATTAAGCGATAAGTTTTGTAAAAAACCGCAACATATTAATTCTCATCGCTAAATGTTAGTCATTTATATTGTGAAACAGCGCACCCTCATATACATTTAAAAAGCTGTTTATTTTTCAACCGCAATATGACAACCCTGGCTAAGGAAACGGCATGGAGCACCTCAATCAGAAACAGCCTGTCGCAATACCATTATTTGTAATGTTGAATTGTGCTTTAGTATTTGCACCACAGACATCAGCACAGTCGGCATCGTCACCCGCTTATGAAGATGAGTTGAGGCGCCAGGGTGCGCTGATAGAGCAGTTACAAAAAGAAATCGACGCATTAAAAAAGCAGCACCATTCTGATGAGCCCCCACCAAATAAGCAGGCTTTTACAGCAACCCGGTCATCCGCTGCGAACCCACAACCCCAGGCTCCCGTAGGGCAGAAACCGCCAGAGCCCGAGGCTGATGTAAGAGCATTGCCGGAGTCTAACAGTAGAAATGGGGTATTAGTGGGCGATGGTCAATGGGCAATGGAGACTTCACTTAGCTATTCTTACAATGATAATAATCGGGTATTTCTTGATGGTTACTCATTTATTCCTGCTTTGATTGTTGGTCTTATCGATATTCGCGAAGTGAAGCGTCATAGTGCTATTGCGAGCCTGTCACTGAAATACGGGCTTACCGAGCGCTGGGAAATAGAAGTAAAAACCCCTTATGTTGCCAGAAACGATACGCAACGCTCACGACCAGTGAGTGTCAGTGTCAGCGAAGATGAGATTTTTGATGCAAGTGGTGAAGGGCTTGGGGACATTCAGGTTGCCACCCGGTATCAGCTCAATGAGGCAGGTAACGGCATCATTTATGTCGCTAATCTGCAGGCCTCCTTTCCAACCGGTACTAGCCCTTTTGATGTAGAATTTATTGAATCAACACCTGGCGCCGTTTTTCCCACCGAGTTACCTACAGGTGCCGGCTACATGAGTATTCAACCAAGTCTGAGTGCGATTTACCCGACTGATCCGGGCGTGTTTTTTGGTAATGTCAGCTATTCCTATAATGAAAAAATAGAGGATGAAGAGATTGGCGAAGTCGATGCAGGAGATGGAATTGGGGTTAGTTTTGGACTGGGGTTATCTTTGAATGCCCGCACGTCAATGAGCGTAAGCTACGCCCATAAGCATGTGCTTGAATCTAAGATAAACGATGTAAAAATTGATGGGAGCGAACTGGACATCGGTCAACTGATTATTGGTTACTCGTTCCGCTACTCTCCTTCAACCAATATAAATGTATCAATGGCTGTCGGTGTCACTGATGATGCCCAGGACATTCGGTTAAATCTGCGGGTCCCTATTACATTTTGATAAATAACTAATTTTACAGACAAAGCTGGTAACCTACCCCTTTGACCGTAAGCAAACATTTGGGGTCGCAAGGATCAGGCTCGAGTTTTTTGCGTAGTGTATGAATATACTGATAAAGGTCGGATTTGTTGGCCCGGGAGGTATTAGGCCAAAGCTGCTTCATAATAAATTCGGCGGTATAGACCTGAGACCGCTCAGATAAAAGCATGGTAAACAGGTCAAATTCTTTTCGGGTCAGTTGTAGATCGCGGTTGTTTTTGAACACTGTTTTGGTCTGATAATTTACGCAGATATCGCCAATCTGAACAGGCGAGTCAGCACGGGTTTCAATCTTTTTCACTTGCCCATTATGGTTCGATGAAATACGCCTGTCCGGACACCGGCGCCGTTCTTTTACCCGTCTTTCATAGCCTGAACCTGGCACTCGCGTATTATTGAATAAACGATCGAGTTCGGGCAGGATTTCAAACTCTTCAATGAATGTCAGGTTTGAGTAAGCACGCGCTTGCGGGGGGACGTTTTGTCTATACACAACCAGTATCGGCAGTCCACTGCTATGGCTCGCGATGTCGATGATCTGATGAAAATCAGACGCGAACTGCTCAGCAGAGTATCTTGCATCAATTACCATCAAGTCGGTTACGTTTAAATCATCACACGAGCTTGAGCCATTTAACGTATTCAGGCAGGTCACCGTTAGCTTTTTACTTCGGCAATAACCAGTCATCAATGCCGAAAATGAGATGTCTTTTGATATAACTATGATGCTGCGGTTATCAGATAATACTGTCATTATTGTATCCTTGACAAAATGAGCAGCGAGAACACGATCGAAGATTGCATTCAACATTCAGATAAACCGTTGAAACGAAAGTGTCTCTTAACGTACGAGTTAACGAGATGTCAGCACATGTTCCCTGTCACCCCCCTTGGGGCTGCCCCCGATAGTCGGTTGAGCATCAACACATATTCCATACTTCTTTTATTTTTCGATGCCCATGCGGAACATACACTAACTGTTAAAAGTGTGATGCATTATTTCGTAATTGCAAATTTTGAGTGTTTTTTGAGCACCTCTTGATGGAATTTTGAGTTTGCCGTGAACTAAAGTTTTGAAGCGGGCGGAAGTGAGTCAGCCCCACACCCAACCTTAAAGGCGTTATCGTTGCTTCGAACAGGCAAATATCGTCGTTGGCAACAAAGCGCATTTCAACGGAGAATGAAATAATGAAAACCTTTAATAAGAGTTTACTTGCCACCGGTTTGACAATAGCATTTGGTCTTTCCGCTAGCGCATTTGCTAATCCTACCAACACCGCTGATGAAGTGATAGATTCTCAAACAGCGACAGCTACTGCCGATAGTACCGGTGCAGGGTCTGCTGCTGCCAACGATTACTCCACCGCAATGACGGATTACAGCACAGATAATTCGAATAACTCAGATAACAGTGACAGCTCTGACAACTCAAATAACAGTGATGGCAGCAACGCCGCGGGTACAGACTCTGCCGCCAATAACTACAGTTCTGCCATGAGCGACCGCTCAAACAACTCCGATAACTCAAACAGCTCGGATAACTCTAACAATTCAGACAATTCTGACAATTCAGACAGCTCGAATAATTCAGACCAAAGCTATGCCAGTTCAACAGACGCTGGTGCCAATAACGGCAGTACCGCTATGAGTGACCGGTCTGATAATTCTGACAGCTCGGATAACTCCGATAATTCTGATAACTCGGACCGCTCCGACAATTCAGAACAAAGCTATGCCAGTGCCACAGATGCCGGTGCCAATAATGGCAGCACCGCGATGAGCGATCGGTCCGATAACTCAGACAGCTCTGATAATTCGGACAATTCCAACAACTCAGATAACTCAAATAATTCGGATAATTCTGACAACTCGGATAACTCCGATAATTCTGATGGCAGTTACGCCAGTGCTACCGATTCTGCTGCAAACAACGGCAGTACGGCAATGAGTGATCGTTCAGATAACTCCGATAATTCCAACAACTCAGATAACTCAGATAACTCAGATAGTTCTGATAACTCAGATAACTCCGATAATTCAGATAATTCAGACAGCAGCTACGCCAGTGCCGATGAAGGTGGTGCCGCGGCAAATGGTGGAAGTACTGCTTCAGTAAGTTCTACTGACAGTTCCGATAACAGCTCAGTCATGAGTGACGGCACAGGCACTGCAGCTGGAGATAACGGTGCTACCGTATCTGCAACATACAGTGTCAATGAGTCAGTACTCACCGGTAGCGTAACCGGAAATTATGTTGAGTACAGTCAGGATAATGGCGCCAGCCTCACTGCGAGCAACAGTATGGAGAACACTTTCACCGGCACAGCAGGTATCAACCAGAATGTGCAAAATGTTGGTGAGAACGCGCTCGTTCAGCAGCAGGTTTCCTTCCAGGGTAATGTGAACGTGGATCCTGCTCAGTAAAAGTCGTTTGAGGGTTGAAAAGCATGCCCGCCGCAGGGCGGGCAAGCCTATAAGGAATATAGCTATGAAGCCCGTACATGTCTTCAGCTGTTCACTGATGAGTTTCGCCTTGCCGTTATTTGTGTCAGCTGATACTCCCCCCGCGCCGGCAAATTTATTCACTCATCCGGTGGAACTCAAAGAGCTGGATGAAATACGTGGTCTAAGCGGTATTTTAGATATCACCAATATCGCTAATTTAGAAGCGGTACTGGCAGATAATGATGCCTCAAACAGTGTCACAGGCAATAACGTCATTGACGGCAGCTCATTTAATGAGGCCAGTGGTGTATTCTCAATAATTCAAAATACCGGTAATAATGTCATCATTCAGGACTCAACCATTATCACCGTAACCATTCACCCAGACTAATGAAATACATACTAAATAAAACAACAACCGCGATTGCACTGCTGCTAAGCACGCACCTGGCTAACGCTGGCATGATAAATATTGCTGATGATTATAGCGTTCGCCTGGAAAGTATGGTTGATAAGCGCTTTGATCGTATCTACCGACAACAATTTGATTTTAGTTGTGGTTCCGCCACACTGGCGAGTCTGTTGTCCTTTCATTACAACGATACTGTAGATGAGCTGAGCGTATTTAAAGATATGTTCAAACACGGTGATAAAGAAAAAATCCGGGCGCAGGGTTTTTCATTACTGGATATGAAGCGTTATCTGACTCGGCGCGGCTATATATCCAATGGTTTCAGAATTACATTACAACAGCTCGCGCAGGCAAAACGACCGGCCATCACCATAATAAACACCGGCGGATATATGCACTTTGTGATTATAAAAGCGCAACGAGATAATCGCATTGTGGTTGGCGACCCAGCCGTGGGACTCAAGATTATGACGCAGGAGGAATTTGACGCCGTTTGGGAAAATGATGTCTTCTTTCTTATTCAGAATAATGAAGATGTGGCGGCATATCATTATCAATTCGACAAACATCAGCAACCATACGCGCCCGCTAATCTGGCCATGCCGGTGGATATACAACGGCTGGATATATTAAGCGTTGTGGCTCCCGGAAACTGGGATTTTTAAAATGAAAATCTTTCTTTGCACCGTCCTGTCTCTGATAATGCTGTGTATAAGTACAGAGCATGCAACGGCCGAAAATTCTTTACATAAGATAGCCTGGCAACAGGTTTCTGATACAGAGCTGGACACGCTGCGGGCAGGTTTTTTATTAGAAAATGGCATGATTGTAAACATTCGATATGATAAGCAATTATTCGTCAATGGCGACCCTGTCAGTAATACCTACTTTGATACTGCCGATGCGGTTAATTTATCAACCGACTTACTACCGGGAAATGAGCTTCGTACAGTTTTGCAAAATAATTTAAATGATCAAATCCTGTCCTCGTTAACACATATTGATATCTCATTAAGCCGGCTTGGCGATGTTCAAAAAGGCATGGCTCAGACCCATTTGTATGAGACGCTTTTTTATCAAAATATAACGAACTAATCCCATCGCAGATAAATGCGGATATTTGTTTTACCCTGAGTCAGATTATAGGGGCGCGTTTATTAAAAGTTGACGCCACAAAAACAGGCTGTGCAATTATTTCGAATGCAAACAACCAACTGGGTTGTTCAAAGTGTCCGTGATTGTGACTACGAGGTTTAAACGACCTTACAATACAAAATGTGATTTCGGTTAGAATTAGTAAGGCGCTGGTTCGCAATCTACGTTAAGAGTAAAAACAGAGATAGGAGTTATTGTAACCTTCAAAATAATTATCCGATTGACTGTTAAAAAGCTGTCAGTTTCTTTTACATATTTGAATATACGACAGCATTATTTCCTCTAACCGCAAGTAAAATAAAAACATTTCAAATAGAGCGCGTTTTTTGCTTAAGACTTTTGCTTTTAAAAGTAGTTTGAAAAAGCAATACAATGTTGATTTTACGAGGAAAATTCATGTTAAGAAAACTATTAGCAATTACGCTGTTTTGTTGTGTTTCATCGGCCCATGCCAGTCTGATAAATTTCACCGGCAATATTGCCTTTCATAATGATGTGGTCCAAATTAACTTTTCAGTTGCTGAAGATACCGAAAATGTACGAGTATGGACAGATTCCCATTTAGGTGGTGAAAACTTTGATCCTATAACCGCCCTTTGGGATGGCGCTGGCAATCTCCTGGATGAAAATGATGATGACGCCGCAATAAACCCTGATACTCAAACCATTTTTGATTCAGGCTTTATTCTGCCATTTCTTGCAGCGGGAGATTATATCTTCACTGTTGCTACATATAGCAACTTCGCAATAGGCGATACTCTGGCTGACGGTTTTGCCTACGATTCCGAGGAATCAATTGCGTTGAGCGAGTGGTGCCAACCAGCAAACGATTGTAATGAAGGTACATTCTGGAGTGTCTGGTTGGATGGCGTTACTGATGCCGATGCGCCTGAACAGGTAGCTGTTCCAGCCCCGGCATCAGCCTTGCTGATACTTACCTCTGGTATTTTACTACTTCGTCGCCGTACTTAATTAGGCATCCTCTGCAAATCCCCAGTTCTGTGGTATGGGGATAGCTATCACCATTTCTGTGCAAAATTATCGTCCTCCCTCGCGCATCCATCCCCCCTGCGATCGCATTCAGGCAGCCGCATAGCCCGCCTTTTGATATTGTTTTGCAAGCCTGTACTAAATCCTGAGACAAGCTTATGATACGCCGCTTTTTCACTGAGAAGTTATAAGACGTCTTCTGGCACGGCGTCTTCGCTGAAACTACAAATATTTGCAATAAACTACCCTAAGGTTCTTATGACTGAAAACTGCGTTACTTGTGCACCGAATGCTCTTGGCAGGCTATTCGAAGTTAAACACATTGCGCTGATAAATAACGAACTAGTCGTGTATGACGGTGAGTACGAGAAGCGCTTTCCCGTAAGCGACTTAAAAGCGTTTCCGTATTTCAGAAAGGGATGGCTGGGCGGTACCTTAATTCTGTATTTTGCTGATAAATCCATTGCATTGCGTCTTCTGTCTAATAAGGTTTTGCCGCAGCTAAAGCGCGCTATTCACAAGGTAATCAGTGCAAATGCGTGTTTGCTTATCAGCGCCGTCTGGCAACGCTTTGAAAATTGTGTAATCAAAAATTACCTGCGTGACTCTCAGATTAAGCTTCTTGAAGCTGAAATAAACAAAGTGCTGCACCTCTACACGCCACTTTTAGACAAACCTGATAGTCTTGCTGACAAACAATTACAACAACTTCGCACTCTTCAAAACATAAGCCCGCTATCTGAATCGGCCGCTTCTCTGCGCAAAAGGTTCGAGCAATCTCGTTTAGCATCCAGATCCGGATTTTTTGATCATGCTGAAACCTACCCATTAACTGAGCAGCAGCGACTTGCGATTATACGAAACAATGATCGTAACCTGGTACTTGCTGCTGCCGGAACCGGAAAAACCTCAGTTATCGTCGCCAAAGTACTGGATTTAATTGAGACTCATCGCGCTGATCCCGACACGCTTCTGATACTGGCATATAACAATGCCGCCGCTAAAGAATTAAAAGCACGAATAGAAAATCGCGCACTTAAGATAGGTATTCCTTATAAACACATTCCGCAGGTTCTGACCTTTCATGGATTAGGACGTCAGATACTTTCTCGCTCTGGCGTGCCTGCCATACTATCGCCGCTGGCTAAAAGTGGCTCAGCACTCGAGGCATGGGCAACAGATTGGTTTTCAAACGCTATACAACATAGCGAACATTCATTAAAGATATTTATTAAGTTACTCTGCTCAAGTACTAGCGCGCCTTATACAAAGACGTCTACTGGGCAGGAAGTAATCAGAAATCGCAAATTATTTTGTACTTTGAACGGTGAGCATGTCTCACATTATCACGAATTGCTCATTGCTAACTGGCTATACTTGTATTGCTTACCCTACCAGTATAAACCAGCTGCTTCTGACACGCGCTGTGCCCAGGGTTATTGTCGCTCGTGTTTCCACCTCAGTGAGACAGATATTGTTGTTAAATACGCAAAAAGCGACACTACCAGAGCTGCCAATGCTTGTTTCACGGCAGATCATACCAACAACACACAAGCCCCATCTGAATCTACCCATTTTGCTAAACGCAGCACCCTGCACGTCATCGTATTTCACACCGACGTGGCTGAAGGCAACGTAGAGAGCACACTGGAAACCCAGTTAAACAATTTAGGTATAAGCTTATCATTACGACCTTCCCGAGAGGTTATTCACGCGTTACACGAGTTTGCAGGATTTAGCAATGTGGTAAAGCGCTATATCAAATGCTTACAGGCTATTCGGACCGGCTCATTGTCGCCGGCAGAAACTGTGCGCAGGTTACACGCCCATGACCTTATTCGTGCAGATGATTATGCGGACCTGCTTACGGCCTTTGTTGAAGCGTATAAAACACACTTGCGCAAAGAAAGTCATATAGACTTTGACGATATGATAATCAGAGCTACCGAGTGTGTGGCTTCTGGCGAACACATCTATAGGTATCGCCACATTCTGGTGGACGAATTTCAGGATATTTCCGAAGCGCGAATGGCTTTTCTAAATGCGCTTATCAATAAAAGTGACAGACCGATGCTCACTGCTGTTGGTGATGACTGGCAATCAATCTATCGTTTTTCGGGAAGTAATCTTGCATTGATGACCCGTTTTACCCATTATCAAGGTACGCATTCACTCACCACTCTGGAAAAAACATTCCGGTACAACAACAGTATCGCGCACACGGCCGGCGCGTTTATTATGAAGAACCCCGAGCAGTTCAAAAAAACAATCACAACCCACCAGACTGTTGCTGCTTCTCAGGTATATCTGCTGGATGATATTGCCGAAGGGAAAATAAATTTGCCCAAAAAAACCCGGCAAATTATCGACAGAGTTTCAGCGGCAAACCCAGACGGGTCCATTGCTATTCTTGCGCGATACAACCATTTACTTGAAGAAATAAAGGCTTACCTTGAGCACCACACTACAGCCAGCAATATAAACTTTTGGACATTCCACAGCGCTAAAGGTCTTGAAGCAGACTACTGTATTGTTATCGGGTTATCAGATCAGGGTCTTAGCTTTCCTGCAAAGCAACAAGACGAAATACTGGTTGAGGCACTGCTTTGTGTGTCTGATAACTATTTATATGCAGAGGAGCGTCGACTGTTTTATGTGGCGCTGACGCGGGCAAAACATAAATGCTATCTCATCGCAGACAGTAAATCGCCATCAGCATTTACCCAAGAGCTACTGGCTGACGAATTCAACGTAAATATCGCAACAGACGCTTTTATTCAGGGCGAATGAAAGGTGTTAGCTATATTATATTATGTAGCGGATACAGCAAATTAACCACTCGTAGTATCTTAAAATTACGCGCTATTGAATTATCACCCATATCCTTTGAGGAGTAGTGCCCTCCTGAAAAAGAGGAAGATGCTCAAAATCCCGGCAAAAAACACTTGCATGTTTATTTATACAGTACTACTGTATAGATACTGTATAAATAAACAGGTTTTGTTATGACTACACATTCACGTAACGAATTTCAGCTCCCTCTGCCACTGGACAGTGGTGTGGTTCCACAACCTAAGCCGTTGGGATGGAGGTACTTGCTGGCCGATAATATTGCATTCTCAAAAGACGTTGAGGATGGCATTCGTATTCAGAAACCCGCGAGAGCAAAGCTGGCAGCCTGGCTTATCCGGCTCATTCAGTGTGGTCAGTGTGAAACTATTTATGTAGAAAACCTGAGTCTGACAAAGGCCGAAAAAAACCGCATAGATAAATTATGTGAATCGCGGCCGGTTACGATTGTAAATCTATCGGTGAGTGCTGATTCTGAACAGAATATTGTAATTGGGCCATGGTAACCAAATGGACAATATCGATTATCAGCTAACAGACAGATATACTGCCCACTTTGGTTAGCCGGTAGTTTTTTATGAAATGTTATTGTTGTTCTGGCGCTACGTTTTCGGCGTGTTGCGAGCCTCTTATTACACGTAAATGTGAAGCCACTACGGCTGAAGCTTTAATGCGATCACGGTTCACCGCTTACTGTTTAAATGATTACGATTACATTTTACAGACTTACTGTTATTCCAAACGGCAGGAGTTAACTGAAAATGTATTAAGAGAAAGTGCCGCAGGTATCACGTGGTTTGCGCTAAATGCCATTTCGTTGCCAGGTCAGGAGCCGGCTGTGGAATTTTCTGCGTTTTACTTTGAAGGAAAAAGAGTGGGCGTTCTTCACGAAACTTCTCTATTTGTGCAGGAGGCATCCGTCTGGAAATACCAGACTGGTACAATTCACCAGGACAGTGGCTTTTTAAAGATTGGTCGCAACGATCAGTGCCCGTGTAAAAGCGGTAAAAAATTTAAGCAATGTTGTTTGCGAAAAATTGCCTGAGCAATCATTTTTACAGCAAAGTACTCGCTAATATGAATTTGCATACGGGTTTTTAGTTATTGTTCTATCCTAAGCACGTTGATAGTGTCTCTAATAACTATATAAGCTGCTTACTCGCTGTTTGCCCGTAAAACATATACCGTCAGTATATTCTTTATCCTGGCTTTTCTAAGTGACTCCCCTGTTATCAGTAGATAATGATCATAACGACTACCGGTTTTGTGATTTTTCAAAAGTGAGACCATTTTGCGCAGCTTTTTATCATTAACCTCTTCGGGTCTGGCACTTATATACAAGGATGGCATGTCATATAGCGTATAGACCTGATCTTACCTGTCAGTCACAGAGAATTAATTAAGACTATTCTATTTTGAAGTTAATTCTTTAAGCAACAGGAGATCCAGATGAGTAATATTTTGGTCATAGGTGCAAGCGGTCAGATTGGTAAACAGGCGACCGAAAAGCTATTGGACGCAGGTCACACAGTTACCGCCATGGTTCGCAATAAAGACAAAATATCTGATGTAAGTGGAGATAACCTGTCTATTTATGAAGGCGATCTTGAAAAAGATTTCTCGACAGCTTTTGATGGTTGTGACACTGTAGTATTTTGCGCCGGTTCTGGCGCCGGCACAGGCCCGGATAAAACATTATTAATTGATTTGTGGGCAGCCAGAAATGCCGTAGAGTTCGCGAAAAAAGCCTCAGTAAAGCAATTTATTATGGTCAGTTCTGTGGGCTCTGATGATCCAGACGCTGTCGACTCACCAATAAAACCCTATCTTGTCGCCAAACATATGGCCGATAAGCATCTGCAAAATAGCGGCGTGGCTTACACCATCTTGCGCCCTGGCTCATTGACTGATGAAGCGGGCACTGAATATGTACAGGAAGTGTTGCCCGGAGACGAAGATAAACGCGAGATACCTCGTGAGGATGTCGCCACAGCCATTGTGTACAGTGTCGATAATGAAAAAGCTTTGAATCGTATCTACGGGCTTTTTAAAGGCGATCAACCATTGAAATCTGTTATTCAGTAATCACGAAGCAGCACCACTCCATAGTCGCTAACCGAATTTGGCGACTATGGGACTATCGGCTGCGTTGTCCAATTTCCCGATTCATCTAGCCAATGCTTTTCACGATGCTGTGGATTTCCCTGTAGTGAAAGATAATCAACCGCCAGTACCCGAAACTTCATCACACTAAAATGCTCAGGTGGTTGTGTCATATCCTCACTTACCCGTAATGGTGCATCATTCTGGCGCACTGAAGAAGGTCTTCCCCAAAAATATTGTTTGCGACCAGCATCTGATAGCTTCGACCAGTACGTTTCAATCAATGACTTATCATCCTTGCGATTGTAACAACGGGCATTCACGGTAAACCGATATTGCTCGCGGGTTTTAGAAAAATACCAGCATATTGATGCCATTGGCTGATGAGTAAGTGATTCCCATTTGGCTGAGCGAGTATCAGACACAATGACCAATGAATAATCTTCATCTTCAAGCTGTCGAAAAACCACGGTACGATTTTCGGGAACACCTTGTGTGTCTACTGTAGCCAACTGAAAATAACGACTTTCAGGCTGATTTCGGGTTTGATGTAAACTCTTCGTAAGACGTTGTTTCCAGGCTGACATATTGGTTTCTTACCCTGCTTTGATCTGGTCGAAAAGACGATAAAAATTTTGGGTCGTGGCGCTGGCCACCTGTTCTACAGGAATCCCCTTCAAATCAGCAATAAATTCGGCGACCTCGACAACATAACCAGGCTGGTTACTTTTACCACGGTGGGGCACCGGAGCCAGCCACGGAGAGTCGGTTTCTATTAACAAACGCGCCATTGGCACTGCTTTGACCACCTCCCGAAGTGCTTCTGCCGAGTTAAATGTCACTATACCGGAAATGGAGATATAAAAATCCATCTCCATGGCTGCCTCAGCCATTTCAAGCGTTTCGGTAAAGCAATGTAACACCCCTTTCGTACCGGCATCCTTGTACTCACGAAGCAGGTTAATGGTATCTTCCCGTGCATCCCTGGTATGAATGATCAATGGTTTCTGCAGTACATTGGCAACATTAATATGGTCGATAAAGGATTGGCGCTGCACAGCCTGGGTATCGGCGCTGTAGAAATAGTCCAGCCCCGTCTCACCGATAGCGATGACTTCTGGCCTGGATGCTTTCTGTAGCAATTTTTCATAACTGCAGGCATCTTCCTGATGGAGTGGATGCACGCCGCACGACACCGATACATCATTAAACCCCTGCACTTTTTCATACATCGCATCGAAATCTTTAACCGACACACTAACGCATAAAAAATGTTCGACGCCACGCTGACGGGCGAAGTTCAGCGTTTCTTCCAATGGTGTATCGCCTTGTTCAAGACGGTCGAGATGGCAATGAGAATCTACAAACAAAATAACCTCTTAATAAGTGCTGATAGGGTTTGGCAATGGAAAACACAACAGGTTCAGTTAGCCAAGACGATTCGCTGGCCGTTTTACTTCGGCCAGCAGACTGCTGAGGATCATAATTTTATTAACTCCTGGATTTAGTAACACCTGACGGCTTCGAATACACGATTGATACAAGTTAAACATCGGCGGGCTGTTATCCTGCAAATAAGCCTGGTGCGCATACTGCTGAAGCCAGTCTACGATGGTAGCAGCAGAGTCTTGCCACTTGGTCGCCAGAGAAACGGCATCATTGTTGCCTTCTAAAAGCGTTTCCAAACCTTCCTGATATTGTACATAGCTTACCCCGGACGCGCCTTCCTCAAGCGCAGACTGCACACGCAGCGGTGCCCCACCATACGCGTCAAGCAAAGCCTGGGTTGCATTATGAATGCCTTGATCGCGCAGCCATTGCAGCGCAACTTCAGTGTGGGGGCGGGATAAAATATGTTTTTCACACCGGCTTACGATGGTCGGCAGCAACTGTGCCATGCGATCAGTTACTAAAATGATGAAGGTATTATCCGTCGGTTCTTCAAGTGTTTTTAATAACGCATTCGCTGCCGATTCGGTCATACTGTCTGCCACTGGAATTATTAACACTTTACTGCCACTAAGCTGGGAGGTCGCATTGAGTCGGCTTATGCCCTCACGAATCTTATCAACTCCCAATTGCTTGTCGCTGGTGAGTTCACCGTAATCAGGATGTGTGCTGGCGTCAAACAAAGCGCAGGACTGACATTGCTCACAGGGCCCTTCGTTATCGGGCGATTTACACAGCATCGTTTTAGCCAGTGCCCGGGCAAGTTCATATTTACCAATACCTGCCGGGCCGGTTAACAATAAACCATGATGCAAGCGCCGTTTCAACAAGCGGTCCACCAACTGTGCAAAGACTATTGAGAACCACGGAATCACTGACATTCTAAAAACCTGTTTAGCGAGGACATTACATCCTGGTGGACCTGGTCAATGGGCTGCATAGCATTGATCGTAATTATCGACTCATCGTTGCCTGCCAGTTCTATATAACGCGCTCTGGTACGTTCAAAAAATGCCAGCCCGGCCTGTTCGATACGGTCTAATTCCCCCCTGCCCCGCGCTCTTTCAAGGCCGGTTTGCGGGTCAACATCAAGATACAGGGTTAAATCGGGTGTAAAATCTTTAAGCGTAATTTCACTTAATGTTCGCATTATGTGTTCATCTATTTGCCGGCCGCCACCCTGGTAAGCCAATGAAGATAAATTGTGACGATCGCCGATAACCCAGACATTGTTATCAAGTGCAGGAAAAATAGTGTTGACCAGCAACTGGCGGCGCGCAGCATACATCAACATCAATTCGGTTTCCTGAGCGACATGTTCCTGCCAGGGATGCTTAACACATTCTCTAATGGCCTCGGCCATAGGCGTCCCACCCGGCTCCCGGGTGGTAATACACTTATAACCCGCCTTTTTTACTCTGTTGAGAAGAAGTTGTATCACCGAGCTTTTTCCGGCCCCTTCCAGCCCCTCAACAACAATAAACTTTCCTTGCATAATACTACCTACCTGTTGTTAAGCTGATACTTTTGCACCGCTGCATTGTGTTGCTCTAACGTCTGCGAAAATTGGTGAGAACCATCTCCTTTGGCAACAAAATACAGGGCATCGGTGGTTTGTGGCTGTAATGCGGCTTCAAGTGCTGGTCGTCCGGCCATCGCAATGGGTGTCGGTGGAAGTCCTTTTATCACATAGGTGTTATAAGCCGTCTTCTGCCGCAAGTGAGCGCGGGTAATGTTACCGTCATAATCCTCACCAATACCGTAGATGACAGTTGGATCAGTCTGTAATCGCATGTTCTTCTGTAACCGATTAACAAAAACGCCTGCAATTTCAGCGCGTTCGGCAGGCACTGCAGTCTCTTTTTCAATTATAGAGGCCAGAATAAGTGCAGAATAAGGACTTTGCAAAGGCAACCCCTGCTGTCGTGACTGCCAACGTTCGCTTAAAAACACCTGCATAGCATCCATCGCCCGGATTAATAAAGATGACGCTTTGGTATCAGCGGTAAAATGATAAGTATCAGCCAGAAACAATCCCTCAAGCGACTCAAGGCCACTCTCCGGCGGCCAGGGCCATCGAGATTTTAGTTTCGCCAGTACCTCCGGGGTCAGGTCGTAGTCAATGAATGGGTGCTGGCTCAGTAACGTCTGCCACTGGGAGAATGTTAAACCATCGATGAGACTTACTGAGAACTGATGCTCTGGCCCGCTTGCAAAAGTATCAAAAGCTTCGGGCATCGTCATCCCCGGGCGCAACTGGTATGTTCCTGCGCGTATATGAGTACCGGAAAAAACAACCTTGAGCCATATTTTGGCACTTATATCGCTGATGTCTGTTAACTTTTTATCTTTGAGTCTGGCCAGAGCACTGTGCCCCGTGGTTCCCTCATCAATCGTTATAAGAACGGGATTGCTAAGTATCAACGGCTCGTCCACCTGTTGTTGCCAATAACTGATGCTAACGGCAATACCCAGGATGATAATGATTAAAACTAAAAGAAAACGCTTAAAACCCATTAATTTCGTCCTGATAGGCTGTTTTTATTTCATCCTGCAAGGTCTTTACCGGCCCGATTGGCAGCGAGATTTTTTGCCTTACATGCAGGGTATGTACTGGTACTATTTGCATTAACGCGTTGGAGATAAGCATGGCTGAAGCCTGTTCGGCTTCCTTCAAAGAGAAATTTCCACACTCGACCTTATGCCCCTGATCCTGTAAAAACGATAATAAAAACTCACGCATTACACCTGCGACACCACAATACGCCAGCGACGGCGTACACCATCGATCATTTTTCAGCCAAAACAGGTTTGCAGCACTGGCTTCAATAATATTATCGCATTGATCGCACACGAGAACATCGTCGGCGTAGTCAGGGATTGTCTGTTTAATCAACACCTGTTCCAGACGATTGCAGTGTTTTAAACCTGCCAGTAGTGGCTGTCTGGATAACTTCACAGAACTTAGCGCAAGAGAAATACCAGTAGTACGCCAGTTGTCGTAAAATAATGGGACCGGGTGATGTGAGAAATATAAACAAGGCTGCGACTGCTTATCCCGAGCATAACCCCGGCCCCCCTGCCCGGCACTAATCAAAAGTTTGAGGGTTCCCGATGATAACACTCTGGCCTGCTCACTAACTGCCCGGGATAACTGACAGGTATCAAGTTTAACGCCCAGTTTACTGGCATCCCGACGAAGTCGCTCCACATGCCGGTTGAACAGCGCGACCTGACCATTCACCACCGACATCGTCGTAAAGACGGCATCGCCATAGTTGGCAGCCCGATCATTAAGTGGAAATGTTTGCACGCTTCATCTTTCCATCGTCTGTGATTTTCACGATGTTGAGTATAACAATCACAGTAGGCAGAAGGTAGCGCTGCTTTGAAGAGGATGTATAGAAAAAAGGCAACCAATCTGGTTGCCTTGTAATTACAGACGTCTAAAAATCAATGTGCCGTTGGTGCCGCCAAATCCGAACGAATTACATAATGCGTAGTCTGATTCGAACTTCTTCGCTTTGTGAGCGACAAAGTCCAGGTCACAACCCTCATCGGGTTCATCCAGATTAATGGTGGGCGGCGCGGTTTTATCTCTAAGCGCCAAAATTGTAAATATCGCCTCAACAGAACCGGCTGCGCCCAACAAATGACCGGTCATCGACTTGGTAGAACTCACCATTAATGAATGAGCGTGCTTACCAAAGACCTGCTTTACAGCAGCGACCTCGGCTTTATCACCGGCCGGTGTTGATGTACCGTGCGCATTGATATAGCCAATTTCGTCGGGTGATAACGCCGCATCACGCAATGCATTAACCATAGACGCTGCAGCGCCTTCACCATCTTCTGGTGGAGATGTCATATGATACGCATCACCACTCATGCCAAAGCCAATCAATTCACCATAAATGGTTGCCCCCCGGGCTTTCGCGGATTCGTACTCTTCCAACATCACCACACCGGCACCTTCGCCCATCACAAAACCATCTCGGCTTTTGTCCCAGGGGCGGGACGCACCTTGTGGGTCATCATTGCGCGATGATAACGCCCGCGCGGCAGCAAAACCGGCAATACCCAGCGGCGTGATAGATGCTTCAGCACCGCCTGCAAGCATTGCGTCCGCATCGCCATATGCAATAGTACGTGCGGCTATTCCAAGATTGTGCACGCCCGTAGTACAAGCCGTTACCACATTCAGATTAGGACCTTTTAATCCTTCCATGATGGAAAGAAAGCCCGATATCATATTGGTAATGGTGGATGGCACAAAAAACGGTGATACCCGTTTGGGGCCACTCTCCATCAGTTTTGTGTGGTTTTGTTCAATCTGCTGAAGACCGCCAATACCTGAACCTATCGCAACCCCGACGCGGTGTGCATTATCACTATTGATAGTCAAACCAGAGTTAGCTAACGCCTGTTTTCCAGCTGCTATACCAAGCTGGATAAAGCGATCCATCTTCTTTGCTTCTTTTTTTTCTATATATTCTTGCGGGTCAAAGTCATTAACCTGACCGGCAAAACGAGTGGAATAGTTACTGCAATCAAAATGGCTAATTTCACCGATACCGCTTTCACCAGAAAGCACTCGCTGCCAGGTTTGCTCAACCGTCGCAGCCAGTGGTGACAACATACCAAGACCAGTAACCACTACGCGACGTTTTGTCACACAAAAGCCCTCGCATTGGAACTAGGTAGGAAATAGAAAACGGCTCATGGTGAGCCGTTTTGCTAAGTGCTGCTATTACGCGTCTTTGTTTGCGTTAATGTAGTCGATAGCTGACTGAACAGTAGTAATCTTTTCTGCTTCTTCGTCAGGAATCTCTGTATCGAACTCTTCTTCCAACGCCATCACCAGCTCTACGGTATCAAGTGAATCTGCGCCCAGATCGTCAACGAACGAAGCTTCAGACTTTACTTCTTCTTCTTTAACGCCCAGTTGTTCTACGATAATCTTTTTAACGCGCTCTTCGATGTTACTCATAATTCTAGGTTTCCCTTAACGTAACTAGATATAAAAAGTGCCGCTAGTTTATTTTGCAAGTTCTACGCTTGCAAGCACCAGACTAAACTAATTTTCTGGTCTAACCAGCAACAATCCAAAGTGTATTCAACAAATTATTAACAATATAGCATAACAAATAGTATATTATTCAACTATTTGCGGTGTATGCTACACACTAATTCATGTACATTCCGCCATTCACGTGAATAGTTTCACCGGTAATATATGCGGCCCCATCACTGACTAAAAAAGCAACAGTTGCGGCTATTTCATCCGGACTACCGAGACGGTTGGCAGGAATATCTTTAAAAATTGCTTCCTTTTGCTCCTCGGATAGCGCCTTGGTCATGTCTGTATCAATAAATCCTGGAGCCACCACATTGATGGTAATTCCGCGTGATGCAACTTCTCTGGCCATAGATTTGCTAAAGCCAATTACACCCGCTTTTGCAGCGGCGTAATTAGCCTGACCAGGATTGCCAGAACTGCCCACCACTGAGCCGACATTAACAATACGCCCCTGCTTTTTCTTCATCATGCCCCGTAAAACGGCTTTCGACAAGCTGAAAATTGCTGTCAGGTTCGTATCGATAATATCCTGCCATTCATCGTCTTTCATTCGCATGAGCAAATTATCACGGGTTATGCCAGCATTATTGACCAGTATGTCTACACCACCAAAGTCTTCTTTGATGCGTGTTAAGGTTTCTTCAATGGAGGTTTTATCAGTAACATTCAAGCACATTCCCCTACCGGAAAATTCAGCAAGATATGTACTGATATTTTCAGCACCAGCTTCGCTGGTTGCGGTACCGATTACTATCGCTCCTTGCTGGGCAAGTTGCTGTGCAATGGCCTTTCCTATACCGCGGCTGGCGCCAGTTACCAGTGCGATTTTTGACGCTAACTGTGTCATTTTATTGTCCTTATGCTGAACGCTCAGCTACATCCGAAGGCGTATTTACTGCAGAGGCGTTGAGTGATTTATCAATACGTTTAATTAATCCGGTAAGTACTTTACCCGGGCCGATTTCAAGTACTTCTTCAACCCCCTGCCCGGCCAGATAAACGATAGTATCTGTCCAGCGTACCGGACAATACAACTGTCTGATAAGCGCATCTTTGATAGCGGAAGGCTCAGACTCACTTTTCACATCAACATTATTTATTACCGCTGCCTTTGGTGCGGTCAACGAAATAGCGGCGAGCGCTTCTTCCAATTGGTCAGCTGCCGGCCGCATCAACTCACAGTGGGAAGGAACGCTTACCGGTAGTGGCAAGGCTCGCTTGGCGCCTGCTTCTTTACATGCACTTGCAGCCTGTTCCGTGGCCGACTTCTCACCAGCAATAACCACTTGACCAGGCGAATTAAAGTTTACCGGAGAGACCACTTCACCCGTAGCAATGGCTGTTTGCTGACAAATATCCGCGATCTTCTCGTCATCAAGGTTGATAATTGCGTACATAGCACCGGCTCCGGCGGGCACCGCCGCCTGCATATATTTGCCGCGCGCTTCGACCAATCTGACCGCTTCGCTAAAACGCATTGCACCAGCACAGACTAGGGCTGAGTATTCCCCCAGACTGTGGCCGGCCATGTAATCTGCTGTAATACCCTTTTGCTCTAGTAAGCGAAATATGGCAACACTGGCGGTTAATAAGGCAGGCTGAGTGATATGGGTTTCATTCAGTTTTCCGTCAGTATCGTTTTGTACCAATGCCCACAGATCATAGCCAAGTGCATCGGAAGCTTCCTGAAAGGTATCCAGAGTTTGAGGATAAGCATCGGCCAGTTCTGCAAGCATACCCGGAGACTGTGATCCCTGACCGGGAAAGACAAAGGCTGTACGAGTCATAGTCGTTCCTTATTGTTAGATAATCTTCAATGCGGCTCAATACCGTACCAGCGCTGAAGCCCAGGCAAAACCCCCGCCGAAGGCTTCCAGCAGTAAATTTTGGCCACGCCTTATGCGACCATCCCTGATGGCAGTATCCAGCGCAGTGGGCACGGTTGCAGCTGAGGTATTACCGTATTTTTCAAGTGTTAGCACAACTTGATTAAGCGGCATATTAAGCTTTTTCGCGGTAGCTTTAATGATTCTGAAATTGGCCTGATGAGGCACCAGCCAGTCCAGCTCTGATTTCTGCATATCATTAGCCTGAAGCGTTTGCTCCACTAACTCGGAAAGTTTAGTAACGGCAACTTTAAATACTTCATTGCCTTTCATCACGCCCCAGTTTTCATGCACGGACTTTTCATCACCCCGGCTTGGATTTCCGACATACAATAAATCTTTGTACGAGCCGGCGGCCTGGATATGCGTAGATAAAATACCGGGTTCGTCACTAGCCTCTATAATAGCTGCACCCGCTGCATCACCAAATAAAATAACCATGCTTCGATCAGCCGGGTCGATTAAGCGACTCAGGCAGTCTGTTCCTACTACTAAAATTCGCTTAGCCATACCTGACTTGATATATTGATCAGCGACGCTCAATGCATAACACCAACCAGCACAGGCAGCGGCAACATCAAACGCAGGAATGCCATCGATACCCAGATGATATTGAATTTCGCAGGCTGTGCTGGGAAGTGAATACCGGCCGCTGGTCGTGGCGCACACTATCATATCAATATCGCAAGGCCGCAATTCAGCGGCATCCAGCGCCTTCCTCGAGGCTTCTACCCCCATTGTCGCGGCCGTTTCATCAGCACCTATAATGCGCCGCTCTTTTATTCCTGTTCGATCGGTAATCCACTCATCGGTGGTATCAACCATGGATTCAAGATCTGCGTTGGTACGCACTTCGCTGGGGTAATAGCTGCCCGTCCCGATAATTCGTGAATATTTACTCAAAGTTGCTCCAACAGTACCGTTTCTATTTTGCTTTTTATTTTTTCCGGAACACGTAATTGCGCTTCTTGCATCGCCTGGACTATCGCATAATAAAATGCATCGGCCGACGCGTTTCCGTGACTCTTTACTACAATGCCGCGCAATCCTATCAGACTGGCACCATTATACTGGTCGGGGTTCACGCGATTATAAATAGATTTTAGAAGCGGCAGAGCAATTCGGGCCATCGCGCGGGTCCACAAACTGGCAGCAGACAGGCGTTTTACTTCGTTCACGACAAGTTTCGCAAGGCCTTCACTCGATTTAAGTGCCACATTACCGGTAAACCCATCTGTGACTACAACATCTGCATAGTCGGTGAAAATATCATCACCTTCGACATAACCAATATAGTTAAGTGCCGGCGTCTGTTTAAGTTGCTGATGCGCCATTTTAACCAGTGCATTTCCTTTGATGTCTTCTTCGCCCACATTGAGTAATGCGACCCGTGGATTAGACTTGCCCATCATTTCTTCTGCCAGCACTGAGCCCATCACGGCGTACTGAAAAAGGGTATCGGAGGTGCAATTGACATTCGCGCCTAAGTCTAACAGCAACACTTTGTGGTGACCGGCGGTAGGCATAAATGAAACCAGTGCGGGACGGTCTACCCCCTGCAACGTCTTTAAACGATAATAAGCCAGCGCTAACAAAGCGCCTGTATTACCGGCGCTGACACAGGCATCGGCTTTGCCTTCGGCAACCAATTCTACAATTCGACGCATGGAGGAGTCTTGTTTGTTCCGCAACGCAGAAGCCGGTTTATCGTCCATTTCAACCACATCATCACAATGCTCGATACGCACGCGTTGACGTTGCTCACTACTGAGCTGAGCCAGTTGCGGTTCGATTACGGCTCGTCGGCCACAGAAAATGAAATCGGTATGGGGATGTTGCTGAACAGCTCTCAGTGAGGCTGAGAGAATAACAGGGGGACCGTGATCGCCCCCCATGATATCTAACGCAATGGTTAGCTTTGACAAAATGTAAACTATCGAACGCGGTTAGCGTTCGATAACTTTTTTGCCTTTGTAGTAACCATCAGCGGTTACGTGATGACGACGATGCGTCTCACCTGATGTTGAATCAACAGACAAAGTTTCGCATGTCAACGCATCGTGTGAACGACGCATACCGCGCTTAGAGCGCGTTTTACGATTTTTTTGTACGGCCATAACTTACTCCTGGTCTCGCTTAAGTTCTTTCAAAACCGCGAAAGGGTTTGGTCGCTCTTGTTCCGGTTCGATTTTTCCAAATGTCATATCTTTTTCACCAATCGGACACGCCTCCTCTGCATGAAGGGGTACAATAGGTAAGCCGATAATCAATTCGTCTTCTAACAGTTGAAGCAAATCAACATTTCCGTGGTCATCGACCTCTACCGGATCGTAAGCTTCGGGTAACATGTCAATCTCGTTGGCCCCCTGCACGGGACTGTAACAAAAATCAACATTAAGCGGTTGATTAAACTCGCCATTACACCGCTGGCAGATAAGTGTTACCTGTGTTGAAAGATGGCCGTGAAAGACAGTAAGACCCTGCGCGTCTTTTTTGAACTGTACTTCGGCGTCCACCCACTCATCACAGTTAACCACTGCACCGAGTAAACGTTCCATATCACCACTGGCAATTACGCCCTGATAATCAGAGCGCTTGACAGCACTTTTAACCGGATCGACTTGATGGGGTAATTTCACTTTCTGCATAGGGCGCGAATAATATAGCTTCAACCCCTGACTGTCAAAGGTTAATCAGCCAAAATTTGAGGACGGCAAAGAATACCCGATTCGGTACCTTTTCAAGGGTGTGTACAGCAATTACACTAGTAGACCGACATAAAAAGATACAAGCAATTATGACTACCCTTTTGCTCGCCTCCTCATCCAAATATCGTAAGGCGCAACTTGCCGCACTGGGCCTTGACGTAAAAACCATGGCGCCAGATATAGATGAAACCCCTGCTAAGGGGGAGTCTGCAGAGAAACTGGCGATGCGACTGGCTAAAACAAAAGCGCAAAAAGCGGGCAATGCCAACCCTGATTATCTGACACTGGGCGCTGACCAGGTCGCGATGGTAACCACTGATGAAGGCGTAACCTTACTGGGCAAGCCAGGCTCCATCGACAAAGCCTGTGAGCAGCTTATGCTTTGCCAGGGGCATACTGTTTCGTTTTATACAGCACTGTGTATTTATCATGGCACAACACAGCGTTGTATCACTCAATATGAAATCACCAACGTGTACTTCAGGGCATTGACACCCGCTCAGATAAGTCAGTACGTCAGCGCAGAGAGGCCACTGGATTGCGCAGGCAGCTTTAAATGTGAAGGTCTCGGGGCGCTCTTGTTTGACCGTATAGAGGGACGTGATCCCAATAGCCTGATAGGCCTGCCTGTGATGCTGTTACGCGATCTACTCACCCACTTTGATGTGGATTTGCTCGAACAGGCAACCGCTGCGTATAGTAAAAAGCGTGCGTCACTGACCTAGCAGAAATGTCTGCATGTGATAGATTGAGTCAACAATGGCGACCGGTTCATGAGCGGCTAACCGATCACTTTCATGCACCCCGTAGGAAACCGCCAAACGATCCATGCCGATTTCCTGCGCCATCTGCATGTCGTAAACTGTGTCACCGACCATGAGCGCGTCATGCGCACTGAAGCCGGTCTCGCTGAGGATTTGCCTGAGCATATCCGGCGACGGTTTGGAATCTGCTTCACAGGCTGTTCGGGAAGTAACAAAAAAATGCCCTGTCTGCGTATTTTTCCAAGCTCTGTCAAGACCCCGCCGGGCCTTGCCGGTAGCCACCGCCAGTGTCTTGTTGTGAGCTGATAATGTGTTTAGCATGTCCATGGTGCCAGTAAACAACGGACAGGGTGTGACATCCTTTTCCAGATAGGCATCTTTGTACGCGGTTAATAATGCGTCGGTTAATTTATCATCCCGGGTATTAAACAAAATTTGTATAGCGGGGCGCAAACTGATCCCAATGATATTTCCCACCGCATGAGCATCAGGTATCGGCACATCGCATTGAGCAGCGGCCTGTTGCATACAACTGACAATCTTGCCCGCCGAATCCATCAACGTGCCATCCCAGTCAAAAATAATTAATTGATAGTCTTTCATCACAAGGTGTCCAATATCCGACATAGTTGATTATCAAGGGGGGCGGTAAATGTCACCGGCTCACCACTTTTAGGATGTATAAACCGGATGCTGGATGCATGTAAAAAAAGCCGGTTGAGACCAAGCTTGCGCATCTTTTCATCAAACTGCGCATCACCGTACTTAGTATCACATGCTATGGGATGACCGGCATGCAGGCAGTGCACACGAATCTGATGCGTGCGCCCGGTGATGGGAGAGGCTTCCACCAATGTCGCGCCAGCGAACTGTGATAAAATGCGATAACGGGTTTCTGATGGTTTACCGGCCTCGTTCACATTAACCAGCCGCTCACCAGACTGAAGTACATTTTTTTGCAAAGGCGCCTTCACTTTGAAGCGGTTTTCCGGCCACTCACCCTGCACCAGCGCCTGGTAGCGCTTATCCATTTGACCATCACGAAGCTGTTCGTGCATATGCCTTAATGCTGACCGTTTTTTGGCAATGAGAATGCACCCGGACGTATCGCGGTCAAGCCGGTGAACCAGTTCCATAAATTTTGCTTCAGGGCGAAGCGCTCTAAGCCCTTCAATCAAACCAAAACTTAATCCGCTGCCACCGTGAACGGCGATACCTGAAGGTTTATTAATAACCAGGATACGATCGTCCTCAAACAGGATCTGTTCAGCCAGGCTTGCAACCTTATCAAGTTTAGGGTTGGGTTTATCATCGGCCGGGGAAACCCGTACCGGCGGAACCCGGACAATGTCATCTGCCTGTAATTTATATTCTGGTTTGATTCGGCCTTTATTTACCCGCACTTCACCTTTTCGCAAAATACGGTAAATCATACTTTTCGGCACGCCTTTTAACTGCGTACGCAAAAAATTGTCGATGCGCTGACCGGCAAGGTCCGCATCAACGGTCACAAATCTAACTTTGGGAGGGCTCTGTTCTTTCATGGCGCAAGAGTATAAAGGATTTCAGTAAAACTACCTATTACAGTTTGCATGTACTTAACGAATTGTCTGGTTATTGGCCGGATGCTTCTTAAAACACAGTATTGTCGCTCGCCGATGTGATTTTGCTAAAATAAGTCCGGCACTAACTGTTTCTTTCCTTGCTAATTTTCTTACGATAGTGCGATAATCAAAGGGTTTAATGAATATAAAAAATATCATTAAACAGGTTTGAACAACCTTAATGTAACAGCCGCAATGATTCGGCAGCCTAAATTCATTGCCTGAAGTGAGCCGCGTAGGTAGTACTAAAACCTACCCTCACCAGAATATTGCGGCACCAAAACACCATGTTCGCCGTTTAGAAAGACAGAATTGAAATGACAACCGCCCTGAATACAGCAAACTGTGTTGGCGGTGATAAAAATGATGTACGAGACAGGGCCGGTCGTTCCCGACATCCGCTAAATCACAGCCCGAGCTGCACGATTGTAAGTAAAATATCAGGTGCAGATAAACAAGCAGGCTACGCGGATAATACGACGTAACAACAAAGTCCGCACCTTGCCGGGAGGCATCGTGGCGAGGGTTTGCACATGTCAGTTTAATTTTGTGTCTAAGCGGCTGTAGCAAAACAGAGTTAGATACAATGAAAAGAATGTTAATTAATGCAACTCAACAAGAAGAGTTGCGTGTTGCCCTCGTTGACGGGCAACGCTTATACGATCTGGATATCGAAAGTCCCGGTCATGAGCAAAAAAAGGCCAATATCTATAAAGGTAAAATCACCCGCGTAGAACCCAGTCTTGAAGCCGCTTTTGTTGACTATGGTGCCGACCGCCATGGTTTCCTTCCCTTAAAAGAAATTGCCCGCACTTACTTTCCTAAAGGTTATAAATTCGAAGGTCGTCCAAATATTAAAGACGCCATCAAAGAAGGACAGGAAGTTATTGTCCAGATTGATAAAGAAGAACGCGGACAAAAAGGGGCAGCGCTCACGACGTTTTTATCACTGGCGGGAAGCTATTTGGTTTTGATGCCAAATAATCCGCGTGCTGGCGGTATCAGCCGCCGTATTGAAGGTGACGAGCGTACAGAGTTAAAACAAGCGTTAAGCAAATTAGAGTTACCCGACGGAATGGGCCTGATTGTCCGTACTGCCGGTGTGGGTAAATCCTACGAAGAATTAGAGTGGGATCTCCGGGTTTTATTGAAACACTGGGAAGCCATTCGTGAAGAAGCCGACAAGCGTTCTGCGCCCTTTCTGATACATCAGGAAAGTAACGTTATTGTGCGTGCGATTCGGGATTACTTGCGTCGCGATATTGGTGAAATTCTGGTGGATAAAACTGCCGTTTTTGAACAGGCTGTACAGCATATTGAACTGGTTCGTCCGGATTTTGCCAGCCGGGTTAAAAAGTATGATGGTGGCGTACCATTGTTCAGCCACTATCAGATTGAAAGTCAGATAGAGTCTGCATTTCAACGTGAAGTGCGATTACCTTCAGGCGGCTCAATTGTTATCGACCCCACTGAAGCCCTGACATCCATTGATATCAACTCAGCCCGCGCGACAAAAGGCGGAGATATCGAAGAAACCGCCTTTAACACTAATCTTGAAGCCGCCGACGAAATCGCACGGCAGTTGCGTTTACGGGATTTAGGCGGTCTTGTGGTTATCGATTTTATCGATATGACGCCGGTACGACATCAGCGCGAGGTCGAAAATCGTCTTAAAGATGCTGTACGCTCCGATCGTGCCCGCGTTCAGCTAGGACGCATCTCTCGTTTTGGCTTGCTGGAGATGTCTCGTCAGCGTTTACGTCCATCGCTGGGCGAGTCCAGTCATCATGTATGCCCACGTTGTTCCGGCCACGGCACCATTCGGGGAACCGAATCTTTAGCGCTGTCTATTCTGCGTATTATTGAAGAAGAAAGCATAAAAGATAACACCGGGCAAATTGAAGCTCAGTTGCCGGTGCCCGTTGCAACGTATCTGCTAAACGAAAAGCGTAAATCCGTTAATGTTATTGAGCAGCGACACGGCGTGCAGTTGCTTATTATTCCAAATCCGAATCTGGAAACTCCTCATTATGAGGTCAGTCGCAGACGTCCGGACGAGCTGGTTGAGGATGTCAGCTATGGTGTCACGCTCATTGATACCCCTCAGACTGAGTCCGACAAACCTGTTGCAGCGCCTGCTAAACGCGAAGAACCTGCGATAAAGGGGATGGTGGCGCCGGATGCGGCTCCTAAAGTGCCGGAAAAAACAGCGCCTAAGCAGGAAGAAGTTACGCCTTCTTTATTTACCCGACTTTCAACCTGGCTTGGCAAGCTACTTGGCGATACTTCTGAAAAAGAAACCCAAGAGACTGAAGATGCGCGTAAAGAACAAGAGCAAAATACGCGTAAAAATCAGCACCGCGGTCAGGATAACCGTAACCGCAGGCCGCGCAATAATAAACAGCGTCGTCCACGTCAGGAGGATGCCTCTGAGGGTGATGAGAATAAAAACAGAGGCGGTCAGAATAAGCCTGCACAGGATAAACGCGGTGGCAAACCTGCCAGCGGTTCGCAAAACCGTAAGCCTCGTAAGCAGCAGCGCAATGATAAACCTGACAATAATGAGGCAAAAGACGGCAGAGACGTCAAAGAGCAAAATGACAGTGCTGAGTCACAGAGTCCGAAAGACACAACACCAGCGCCTAAGAAAAAGCAGGTTGCTGAGCGTCGCAAACGTCGCGACATGCGCCGTTCGGTTCGGGTAAATGCAGACGAGAATAAACCGAAAGCGTCTGCAGCACCTGCTGATAAAGTATCCGCTGATACCGACAGCACTGCCCAGCCAGCGAAACAGCAGCCTTCGGATAAGACAGACAATACGTCAGTGAAAAGCGAGCCAACCTCTGAACAAAACAATGCGGCCACTGAGCAGACCACCGAGGAAAAGCGCGACACGGGTCGTACTCGCAGCCGTCGCTCTCCACGCCATGTAAGAGCAGCAGGTCAGCGGCGTAAAAAAGGTGAGCAGGAAGAGTTTACTTCTGAATCATCGTCAAAAGAAGAAACAGCACGGCCAGAGCAGGAAACTATTGCCCAACCGGTTGCCGAGAAACAGCAGATGAACGTGAAAACCGCTGACAGCAGCGATGCCGAGGCAGAGTCCGCGTCTGGCAAGCCTCAGAAAATGACAGCGAAAGCTGCGGATCCTGTGGCCTATGATGCAAAATCTGAAGCTGCTGCATTTGCCAGTAATGAGAGCGCTGAACAACCATCTTCTGCACAAGAGACGCTGACTGAACAGGAAGATCAACAGGCTAATACAGACCAGAGTCAGACTATTGCACAGCCGGTAGAGCAGCCTGATAAGGTAGAAGCTGATTCGATAGATACATCCAGTGAGGCTAAACAGGATGAGCTGGCATTGGATGTTCCTGAGTCGAAAGCCACCCCAGAGGATAAGCCAAGGGAAAGATACCGCACCGATGGCCAGCCTGTTAAAAATGACCAGAGTGAACCCCGGCAAGTTGAAATCAGCCTGGATAGTGACGACGTTGTTGCGTCGGACGATGAGACAAGCACGCCCGACAGCGAGAACAGCGCAACGTTGTCTACCCCGGTTGAAAAGCCGTCAGAAGTGACTGTTCAAGCTTCCCAGGCCACCGCAACTTCATCTGGTCAACTGGCAGCCAGTGGCAGAGGCAGAATCAGTGTTTCGCACCCCACCGCGCTGCCTGAGTCTGTCGAAGCCAGTTTTGGTGATATTAACCTGGTTGCACGTAAAGACGACGACCGCCCTGCACTAGAGGTATCCGGACGCCGGGCCAGCGCAAACGGCGCGAAATCAAGAGCGTCAGCGCCAGCCACTAACCCGGGCAATGACGCAGCGTAGCCGCTATCGTATCAGGCGACGGAAAATAACCGTCGCCTGACTTTTATTATGGAAGTGGCACCAGAGTTTATAGATTGGGTCAGCGATGCCCTGAATGATAATGAGATTTCGCAATTTTCATTGATTCAGAATCTGTGGAGTGGCTATGGCCAATGCTTTCGATTTTACAGCCCCAAAAATAAAACGTCGTTAGTTGCCAAAGCAGTCAAGCCATCTACGATCCCTACCCACCCTAAAGGCTGGATCAGCACACACAGCCATCACAGAAAGCTGTCGTCTTACCTCGTAGAAACACACTTTTATAAATACCATAGCACCCGCCTGACTATACCTGTTCCTACATTGATACATGCGTGGGCCGACGATAACACTATGCTCCTGATTATGTCAGATCTGAACAGTCAAGGTTTTGATCAGCGCAAAAACACCCTCAATGTCGATGAGGCAAAGCATGTGCTCATCTACCTTGCACGCTTTCATGCGACGTTCCTTTCCACCTCGGCCAACGAATCTGGTCTGTGGGACCGTGGTACTTACTGGCAACTTTCCACCCGGCAGGGTGAGTGGAATGCGATGCCCGACTCTGAGCTTAAACATTACGCTCAGTTATTACACGACACATTGGCCCAGTCGCCCTATCAGACAATTGTACATGGTGATGCTAAGGTCGCTAATTTTTGCTTCAGACCAGACAGCCATGCTGTCGCTGCGGTAGATTTTCAGTATGCTGGTGCTGGTGTAGGTGTTCAGGATGTTGCGTATTTCCTCGGTAGTGCGCTCAATACAAGGGATCAACTGACACACACCGGGCAGTGTCTGGACGTATATTTTAATGCGTTGTATGAGGCGTTAAACCATTCTTCTGTAGACAGAGACCACCTCGAAAGTTGCTGGCGAGCGCTTTATCCGGTTGCCTGTGCCGATTTCAAAAGATTTTTAACCGGCTGGAGTCCCGACCACTGGAAGCTGAACCAAGTATTAGATAGGTACAGTGAGGCAGGGATAAAATATGTCAAATCTAAGGCAGCCCGCTAAGCTGCCCACGTATAATGTCACTTACCCACTGACGCACCATAAGCACGAGTGAATCTTTATCGCGAGACGTATGCCAGTATATATGCAGCGGTAACGTTTCGGCTGCAAACGGCAGGGGTAATGCTACCAGCGGACACATGCTGGTAACTGCTTTCACATGCGCTTGCGACAGTGTCAATATCATATCAGAGTGCAAGGCCAGTTCCGCTGCAGCCTGAAAATATCTGCACTGGGTCCGAATGCTTCGCTGATAACCTGCTCTGGCCAGCGCGACATCCACATAACTGTGGTCATTATCATTTTCTGTCACCAACACGTGCTCTGCCGTTATATAAGCAGATAATGTCATGCGCTTTGCAAACGGGTGATCAGGCCGGCAGAGCGCGAAAAATGATGAATCACACAGTCTTTCATACATAATACCCTGCGTGGTTGGTAAGCCCGTCGCAACGGCCAGATCTAATTCACCGCCGCTTAGTTGATTATTTAGCGCCGATAACGGTGCCTCTTTACTACACAGACTAATATGGGGTGCACTACGCTTAAGCTTTTCCTGAAGTTTATCAAGTAACAGCCACTCTATGACCGGTGATACGCTTATCGAAAAGATACGACTGACAGAGCTGGTATTGGGTAACCAGGGCTGGTTTACACTCAGGCTCAGTGTATCGATTGACTGCTGCACCTGAGGCATAATCTGGTGACAGCGCAGGGTAGGCTCCATCTTTCTGCCACAGCGTTCGAACAGAGGGTCGTCAAGCATGTCACGCAACCGGTTTAGCGCGTGACTTACCGCTGGCTGCGTTAAGGACAACTGCTGTGCCGCTGCGGTGATGGTACGTTCCCGATAGATGGTCACTAATACCAAAAATAAATTTAAATCGACTCTACTGTGCACCCGACTTTCATACTTAACTGGCATTCATGTCTTTGTGTAGCAGTTTCATGGCGCTCTGTATACCATTTCCCGGCGATTAATCATCATAATATTCAGTAAAGCTGTAAATGACGGTTTCATCTTTAATCGCTTAAGGTTTCAGGGTCCGGGTACCCTGCTCAAAATGACCTTTACCGCGCGAAATGAATTGTGTGCTACAAATACCATGGTGTTGGCCGTTGCTATTTCTGGGCTTCTCATATACTTTCCTGCTAAGCGTAGTAAAAATAGTGATGCCAGCATCAGGCTTATTTAATGATACTTTACCAGCAGGTAACACCTGCCGGAGCGTATCACAACATTATTGTTAAGATAGCAAAGCGATAAAGGGGAAAAACGATTGTCAGTTTGGGTTGATGCAGATTCCTGTCCGGGGGCAATAAAAGAAATTCTTTTTCGTGCTGCGCAAAGAACAAAGGTGCAGGTCACACTTGTGGCAAATCATTATATGAAAACACCCGCCTCCAAGTATGTAAATTTGTTGCAAGTAAGCAGTGGCTTTGATGTTGCTGATGATGAAATAGTCAAGCGATGTACTCCGGGCGATCTGGTAATTACTTCGGATATCCCCCTTGCTGATGAGGTCATCACAAAAGGTTGTACAGTTATCAGTGCCCGTGGCGAAAAACTGACCCGGGAAAATATAAAGTCCAGACTAAATATTCGTGATTTTATGGATACAATGCGTAGCAGTGGTATTCAAACCGGCGGTCCCCCCGCTCTTTCGCAGTCTGAAAAGCAAGAATTTGCCAATCAGCTGGACCGTTGGCTCAACAGGCACCTTTCTGGCGCTCAGTAACCTTACCATGACCAGATAATATGGATATTCGCATCATTTCCCCAACTGAAGCTTTTCAAACCTGCTATCAAGAGTATATAGATGAGCTGGGCGATGAAGAACGCTACCCAATGCCGATGGATTTGGATTACCGCAATTTTCCGGCACTGTTGAGAACGCTGGAAGATTATAAATATGGTATTAACCTTTCTGAAGGACTCGTGCCAAACTCGACCTACTGGTTGATTTGCAACAACAAGCTTGCCGGTGTGGCTAATCTTCGTCACTGTCTGAACCAACAACTTGAACTTGCAGGCGGACACATCGGTGTGGGTATCAGACCGTCCTTTCGCCGAATCGGACTGGGCGCCCTGCTACTTGCATACACGATTCAAAAAGCCCACGACAAAGCCATCAGACCGGTGAAAATTCATTGCTATAAGGATAATTCCGCCTCCGTGGGAATGATAACTGCGTGCGGCGGAAAATTATCAGGTACTGCAAAAATAAATGATCAAACAGTGCTTCATTACACTGTTTGAAAAACTCAGGCAGTTAGTTTCTTCGGTTTACACTAATTCTGACTAAAAACCCCGACGAGGGGCCAGGGTTTTGAGCTGTTTTAACTGACTAGCGACGGTCGTAATTTACTGGCCTTTCCGGGTGCTGGTAAAAACCCTGTTTAAGCAGACGTTTAAACCTTTGCATTTTGCCTTCCAGGACCAATTCTTCCAGCCCCTTGTTGAACAACTCAACAACCAGACCACTATTTTTGCGGCCTTTGGGTACAAGTAAGTGAGTTGTATACGTCGAGACATAGGATTCCAGACGCTTGACTTTATTTCGATCAGATTGATTGAACTGTCTTTCAAGCAAATACCAGCCCGTCAGCTCGTCTACTGGAAAAATATCGATTTCGCCATCCATCAGAGCCCGAAGATTTTCCTCATCCGAATCATAGGTGATTACATTTTCGTTGTCTTCAATGTACTCACCAAGCTCGTCTGTATATAAATACCCTTCTGTCATGCCCATTTTATAGTCACTCAGATCGTTCAATGTGTTCCAAGACTGTATTGGGCTGCCTTCACGTACATAGAAGACCAGGCTTTCCGCGGTTATCGATTTACTATGTATAAACTCATCTTCGCGGCTGCGCACAAAGTAACCATATGATACCGCATCGTACTCACCGTTTTTTGCTGCTTCCAGCGCTTCTTCCCATTTTAAAGAGGTAAATTCAACAACAACGCCGGTTTCCAGAAAAGCCTGATTGATAATATGATTAATGTAGCCATTATGCTCCATATCGGTAGAGGTAAACGGCGGATACTCTGTTGTCGCAATTTCAAGCTTTAGCCAGGCATGCGCCCAGCTTTGCGCAGGAAATAGCAGTGCGATGGTTAAAAATAATGTAAAAATACGCATATCAGTACCTTTTAGAAATAAATGCCAAGACTAATGTTCAAACGATGTGTGGTATCTTGCAGGCCGCCCAGATCCAGGCCGATACCAGGACCACCTGAGAACCACATATTACGCCCCTGAATACTGTCTACATAAACAAACAGCTTGTCCCAGCCAAAGCTACAACCATTAACCCACTGAGAGGATGCCTTCTGCGCGTCGACATCACCTTCCACACGACTGTATTCAGTGTAGCAAGTTAGGTCTGTGATAGTTTTGAATTTCATCGGCACAGAATACACAAGGTTAGCCATGTAGCTTGCGCCCTCTGCAACCTGTAAAAAAGGCGCATTGAACGATGATAACGCTATTCTATCTCGCAATTGTCCCTCCGGCGCTTCAAGGTTGTAGTCAAAATCGATGTACTGTAGTTCGACTTTGACCGGCCCCTGAAGGTGGCGCAAGTGTAGAGCATAAGCTTTCATATCACCATTTTCGAGGGTATCCAGATTCAGGATATCGCCATACTGAAACGACGCTCCTAAATCAGTGGTTGAACCAGAAAAAAAGTTCGCCGTATAATTCGCTCTTAAATTGTACTGGCCATCTTCTTTGTTCCGGTACTCGCCATCATCGGCGACATCAAAGGTATAACGACCATAAGTCGACGCGTCGTTGTACTCATCATTCAGAAAGTATCCCAGATGAAAATCCCAGTTACCGCGGGTGTAGTTTGTTGTGATACCTGCATCATAATCATCTTCAAAGCCCAGATAATAGTTTACAGAAAACCAAAAACTGTTTGAGGCAAATGGCAACAGACCAAACGGCACTTTAGTAATACCGGCTGTAACATCCAGTTCTTCATCAAAGGTATAGGTTAAATCAGCGTAACGGACAGTGTCGAAATCGACGTTTTCATACCAGCGATACTCAGCTTTGTAAGAAAAATTGTCTAACTCACCGGACAAATTCAGTCGCAGTGACTCAAAGCTAAAACCGTCACGAATTTCTGCTTCCTGCCAGTCTAAGTGGCCGTAGTTAACGCGTATATGCCCACCAATATCGACTGGCAGCTCGTCAGCAAATGTTGGTGATACTGACAAGACACCCGCGGTGAGTACAGATAATTTGGTCAGTTTCTTATTCATTTATGAACCTTAATATTTAAAAGTATGGATCTCTGAGTCAGTAATGACATTTACCAAGTTCAGAAGCGGATGCCCGGGTTAAGTATGCATCTGAGCAAATACTTTTATAAACAAGACAGCGGGTCTGACAGTTAGCCAGTAGCACCCTGTTATCCGTTCTCACGAAAACAGATTTGATACACAAAGAATGTATCGCTTATAAGCTGAAAAAGATCACTTCTTTCTCTTTAATTCCAGCGTCTTATAAAATCAATGACGTGTAAAAATGGTAGCAGCATTTCAGTTTAAATGCGGCATTTACTCTCTTATAAGCACTACCAGTAAGGCATGCTGTGATAAACTCGGTGGCGCAAAAATTTAGTCAAGGTGCAGGCGCTGTCAGGCATTTAACCCAGCGTTGAAGCATGCGCCTGATTATCAATTCGAAGAGCGGTACTATTCATCGCAGGTGAAAAGATAAAGAATAGTCTGAATTATTGCTGACTGTATACGACAAGCTTAATACACCGCAAAAAGGTGAGTGCGCTCATCAGGGTAGAACAATCGATACGAATGTCCTCCGGCGCGTTACAAGTCTGCCCAGTGTCTGTGTGTTTTCAAAAAAAGGAGTCTGCGATGCAAACTGTTAGTCTGTTTGTAGATGTGCAAAATGTATACTATACCACCAGAGCAACCTTCCAACGCAATTTTGATTACAATGCGTTCTGGGCTCTGGCCACTGAAAACCGAAAAGTCGTAAACGCGAATGCTTATGCCATTGATCGGGGTGATCAAAAACAACAACAATTTCAGAATATCCTGCGGGCGATTGGCTTTGATGTAAAACTCAAACCCTTCATTCAGCGGAGTGACGGCTCCGCTAAAGGGGATTGGGATGTAGGTATCACCATTGATGTTATGGAAGCGGCGCCAGAAAGCGATGTTGTTATCCTGATATCAGGTGATGGTGATTTCGATTTGCTGGCCAGAAAGGTACGCGAACGCTATAACTGTCAGGTAGAAGTTTATGGTGTCGAAAACCTCACTGCATCGAGCCTGATGCTTGCCGCCAGTTCCTTTCACCCAATAACACCAGCATTGTTGCTTTGAATATGCGTAGTCTGAGCAGCTGAAACAATATTCTGGAGCCATTTATCAAACCCGCTCCGACAGAGCAGGTTTGATGTTAAAAGCCGCCCTGCTGAGGGCTGATGGCCTAAAAATGCCTGGCTGACGTTACTCAGGTTCGGTGAACTGAAAAATCTACTTTACCAGGTGAGATCATCAGGAATTTCATATTCGGCGTACCAGTCATCTTCTGCTGCACTCTGGCTTTCATTTTCCAGCACGTCCGCCCGGTAGATTACTGAGCTTTCATCACGCTCCGCAATTTTATCCGCCACCGGCATCGGGACCAGATGATACTCCTCATCTAGCTTAACCACGGCCAGCCGCCCCTGTGTAACCTGAGTGCGGACTGTTTCTGAAACCCGCAGACGTTTAACCACATTATCATCAGTAAAATTGAGCACAACATCATCCTTGCCTTTCGGCTGAGAATTTATTGTGATCAACTGCCTGACCTGGGCCACAATGGAGCGTTCTTCCCTGGCTTTTTGCTGCTCTTCGTTAAGTGCTCTGTCCCGCGCCTTCTTTTCCTCTATCGCTTGTTGCGCAGCTTGTTTATTTTCATCTTCAACCTGCTGCTTATTTTTATTCTTAAGCTTTTGTTTTTTACGCTTTTCCTGTCTGGCCTGACGGGCCGAAGATTTATCCGCGAGCCCGGCCTTAAGTAGCTGATCCTGAAGTGACGCCACAGGAGTACTCCTTATTTCGATTTTTTACGGGTATCTTTGACTACCCATTTACCATTTTCATGCCACGCCGACCAACCTGACGACTTGCCATTTTCATTTTCTGCCATCACATATTGCTGTTTTGTTTTGCGACTAAAACGAACCACCGTGGGGTTACCGTCAGGGTCCTGCTGTGGCGCGTCTGCCAGATAATAGAACTTCGGCGAGATCCGATCACGAAAACGGGCCAGTTCTTCTACCTTAGGCGCGCGGGTTTCCCGGGATTTCGGGAAATTATGAGCAGCCAGAAAGATGCCCGACGCACCATCACGTAAAACAAAATGCGCATCACTTTTTTCACAGGCGAGCTCCGGTAAATCGACCGGATCTTCCTTAGGTGGTGCCGGCTCACCGCTACGAAGCAGCTTACGGGTATTTTTACATTCGTCGTTCGTACAGCCAAAATATTTACCAAACCGACCATTTTTTAGCTGCATGTCACTGCCACATTTATCACACTCAATCACCGGCCCATCATAACCTTTGATTTTGAATGTGCCGGATTCGATATAGGTCCCGTGACAAGTAGGCGCATTACCGCACACGTGTAATTTACGGGTTTCATCCACCAGATAGCTATCCATTGCAGTCCCGCAGACCTGACAGCGTCGCTTAGCACGCAACGCCTCGGTTTCCATTTCTTCGTCGTCATCGACCTTAACAACCTCATCGCCCGGCGTCAGGTTGATCGTATTTGTACAACGTTCTTTAGGCGGCAGATTATAGCCAGAACAGCCCAGAAAGACGCCTGTACTGGCGGTGCGGACGTTCATTTCCCGTCCGCATTTGTCGCAACTTATGCCAGCAGGAATAGCCTGGTTGCTGCGCATGCCGCCTTCTTCTGCCTCTTTCTCGGCTGTGAGAAGCTTGCCGTAAAAGTCTTCGTAAAAACTGTTTAATACCTGTTTCCAGTTTTTATTGCCGGTAGCGATATCATCCAGATGCTGTTCCATATTTGCGGTAAAATCGAAGCTCATCAAATCATCAAAATTTTCCATTAACCGGTCATTGACGATTTCACCCATTTTCTCAGCATAAAAACGCTTATTTTCCAGCCTTACGTAACCCCGGTCCTGTATGGTCGAAATGATACTGGCGTAGGTTGACGGACGTCCTATGCCACGTTTCTCCAGTTCTTTGACCAACGATGCTTCGTTAAAACGAGCAACAGGTTTGGTGAAGTGCTGTTTTGGATCCAGCGCCTTCAGATTCAGCTTATCGCCCTGCTTCACATCAGGTAACAAGCGATCTTCTTCACCTTTTCTGCGGATCTGCGGCTGTACTTTGGTCCAGCCATCAAATCTCAGCACCCGGCCCTTCGCAACCAGTTCGTAGTCACCCGCAGAGACCTTAATCGTGGTTGCATCATATTTCGCCGGAACCATCTGACAGGCCACAAACTGACGCCAAATGAGCTCATAGAGCCGCTGTGCATCGCGTTCCATGTCGTTGAGGCTCGCCGCGGTCACACTGACGTTAGACGGTCTGATCGCTTCGTGAGCTTCCTGTGCTCCTTCTTTACTGCCATAGCGATTGGGACTGTCCGGCAGATACTTATCCCCGAAATTGTCACCGATATAATCACGGCAACTATCCAGCGCTTCTTTACTCAAATTGGTAGAGTCGGTACGCATGTAAGTGATGTGACCCGCTTCGTACAGACGCTGAGCCATCATCATGGTTTTCTTTACCCCAAATCCCAGCCGGGTGCTCGCCGCTTGCTGCAGCGTGGAGGTAATAAAGGGCGCCGAGGGCTTACTTTGGGTTGGTTTCGATTCACGACTTTCAACGGTATAGCTGGCATCCTCTAACGCATTGACCGCTTCGTCAGCCTGCCCTTTGTTAACCGGCTTAAAGGCATTGCCCTGATAGCGGTTAACCAGCATCCGCAGTGCAGTCTTGTCAGCTGAGTTTAAGTCGGCATGTATATCCCAAAACTCTTCAGGGACAAACGCTTTAATTTCACGCTCACGTTCTACTACCAGACGCACGGCTACCGACTGAACCCGTCCAGCAGACAATCCCCTTGCGACCTTCTTCCATAACAGCGGTGAAACCATAAACCCAACCACGCGGTCAAGAAAACGGCGCGCCTGTTGGGCGTTGACCCTGTCGACATTTACCTCACCGGGATGAGAAAATGCGTCCTGGATAGCATTTTTAGTGATTTCGTTGAAAACCACCCGTTGGTAAGATTGCTTTTTGTTATCCAGCAATTCACGAAGGTGCCAGGCAATAGCCTCCCCTTCCCTATCCAAATCAGTTGCCAGATAGACCGTATCCGCTTCCTTAGCCAGTTTTTTAAGCTCATTAACAACTTTTTCTTTTCCTTGCAGCACCTGATAATGGGCGTGCCAGTCGTTTTGCGGATCTACGCCCATGCGATCTACGAGCTTACGATACTCATACTGGCGCAAGTACTCTGTGCGCTCTTCTTCGGGAAGCGTTTTAAGCTCTTTCGCCGGCCGTTTCGGCTCAACGTTGCCCAGCGCTTTCGTAGGAAGATCCCGAACATGGCCAACTGAAGATTTTACGATAAAATTTTTGCCGAGATATTTATTTATCGTTTTGGCTTTGGCCGGAGACTCGACGATGACCAGTGATTTTGCCATAAAATTTAAATAAACCTGTTTTATATCATTGACTTAAATGGCCAATGATTTGAATTTTGCGTCGAATGGAATGCCTGAAGGACGCCTGTGCTTTTTTAACATATATCGATAAAATGAATGGAAAACAAGTTCTTCTTAATAGTTATTCGCTTAACTGCCTTGAAAGCGCCCAAAACCTGTTTACTTTTCATCCAGCCTGATTGGCAATGCACTGAAAAACCGTATAATGCGGGCATTCCAAACGCGACTTTTACATTAAAGCATGTTTGTTTTACTTTGTGAGACTTACGCTGCGACTATAAAAAAAGACCGCTCCAATATCGTAGCAGTCTCTGCTACAAGAACAAACCGAGGAACGCATGAAGCATTTTGAAGTGAATTTTGACGGCCTGGTGGGCCCTACCCACAATTATGCAGGACTTTCATTCGGCAACGTCGCATCGCTAAACAACGCCAATGCGGTAAGCAGTCCACGACAAGCGGCTAAACAAGGTCTTGCCAAAGCCAAAGCGCTGGCCGATATGGGGATGACACAAGGTATTCTGGCACCGCAGGAGCGGCCTGATATCAATACCCTTCGCCGCCTGGGGTTCACCGGCTCAGACGCCCGGGTTCTGGAGAATGCGGCAAAACAATCCCGCCAGGTATTCCTGGCCTGCTGCTCAGCGTCCAGTATGTGGACTGCCAATGCCGCTACTATATCACCAAGTGCTGATACTATGGATGGTCGCGTGCACTTTACGCCGGCCAACCTCACCAATAAATTTCATCGTTCATTAGAACCACAGGTTACCGGCCGTATCCTGCAGGGTACATTCGCCAATGATAAGTATTTTGCGCACCATTCGCACCTGCCAGACAACGAGCATTTTGGAGATGAAGGTGCGGCCAATCATACTCGCCTGTGTAATGAGTACGGCCAGGCAGGTGTAGAACTCTTTGTATATGGCCGGCATGCCTTTGACAGTACTAAACCTGCCCCGACCCGATATCCGGCCAGACAAACACTGGAAGCCTCACAGGCCATTGCCCGTTTGCACGGACTGGAACAAGAATCAGTGGTCTACATTCAGCAAAACCCGGATGTCATTGACCAGGGCGTGTTCCATAATGATGTGATTGCTGTAGGCAATCAAAACGTCCTGTTCTTCCACGAGCAGGCTTTTTACAAGAAAGAAGAAGCCCTGGCTGAGGTCAGACAGAAGTTTGGTGACAGCCCGTTACATCTCATAGAGGTGCCTACTGATGAAGTATCTGTGTCTGATGCGATAAAAACTTACTTATTCAATACGCAGATCATCACATTACCTAATAATGATATGGCTATTATAGCGCCTACTGATTGTCAGGAAAATGAAGCGGTTAGCCGCTATCTTGATGCATTAGTGGAAAAGGGTACGCCAATCAAGCAGGTAAAATACTTTGATGTTAAACAAAGTATGCGTAACGGCGGCGGCCCTGCATGTCTGCGATTGCGTGTGGCCCTGACTGACAGCGAGCTTGACGCGGTAAATCCAAATACTTTGTTGAACGATACGCAGTTTGCCCGCCTCAATACCTGGGTGGATAAACACTATCGTGATGCGCTGACTGAAGATGATTTGCGCGATCCGCAGCTCCTTGTAGAGTCTCGTACGGCTCTGGATGAACTGACGCAGATCCTTAATATTGGTTCTGTGTATCCTTTTCAGCAGGATTAACAACGACTTTTATTTAGCGGCACAAAAATGAAAAGCCCCGAGAATGCGGGGCTTTTTTATCATAACGTATCTAGACAATTATTACTTAGACCGAAAGGACTGTATGGTGGTGGAGAGTCTTTTGAAGATAGGTCTTCTGAGGCCACACCTAGTTTGTAACGTGTATAAGCCATTGCTTCACTACGAGTAGATCTGGCAAATACAGAAATTTCAACTTCAGCAAAAGCACCATATTGCTTCGGATACCTGTACTCTATCACCGCCTGACCATTTTCATCTGTAACACCTTCGCCATCAAAGGTAACGCTTCCAACATTACCGGGAGTAAGCATTCCATCACCATTGCCGACAACTTGCTTTCCGTCCTCTTTAAATTCTTCATTAGCGTCTAAATTTCCATTTCCATTAAGATCTTCATTTGGACACGCTGTATAAGAAGCGGATAATTTCCATTTGGAGAGACTATCGTCCCACTCCCAACCACCTTTGTAGAACTTCCCATTCTCGGAATATTTAATAGGCGTAGCAGTTACATTAAGAGACTCACCCTGGATTGGCCTGCCCGCAGAGTCTGTCACAAAAACAGAGAACCTTTTCAGGTACGTTGTAGTATCCGGTGACTCAATTCTATTCCCAGTGCCAATCACGACGTCGAAAGGCCGATTAGCAACTGTTAGAACAACTGTATCTTCCAGAGAACTATTAATACTTGCAGTTACTACAACCGAATCTTCACTCGTTACCGAACCAGAAGTAAAAACTGTGGAAGCAACTCCATTACTGTCTGTCGTTGACTGTGAAGGTGAAATTGACCCGGTAGAAACATCGTCCACTACAAATGAAACCGTAGCATCTTTGACAAGATTACCTCGAATATCTCTGACTATGGCTGTTATAGTGCTGGTTTGTCCATCGGGTCCTAAAATATCAGGGGTTGCGTCGGCCTGAACAGTGGCTGGCTCGGTAGCAACAAATTCAATTTGCACCTGAGCAGTGACTTCCTCGCCATCACTGTCAACGCCAGTCGCGGTTATTGCTGCAAGACCAGCATTGTTGGATTCAATGCTAAACCGAGCGTTACCATTTGCGTCAGTATTGTCATCAGCCGCTGAGATAATCCCTCTGGAGGTTGTGAAAGTTACATTTCCCCCGGCAAAAGGACTATTTTCTTTACTCCACAGAATAGTCATAGGTTGCTGGGTATTTAACGGAATATCTTTGACCGGTAAATTAACAAAGGCAAAGTCATCTTCCTGAACAGTAAGTTTAAACTCGGTGTTAGCGTTTAGTGCAGACGCTTTAATAGCGTCCTCGCCGGATTTCACACCCTGGTAAAGCACGGTCACCTGACCATTGCTTTCGGTTGTTACTGACATCGCGCTGGCAAATTCGGGGTTGTCACTCTTTTTGGATAATTCACCGTGTTCAGCAACAACATCAATCGACTGATTAGCCAGCGGCACACCGTCAGAGTCCTGAACCCGCAACGTCATTTCAGCAGGTTGCGAGAGTATGACAGACTTAGGACCGTTGACCGTTACTTCCGTACCGGTGATTGCAACCTCCAGTGTTTGGGTTAACTCACCCACTGTAGCAGTTATCTGAACGGTGCGATTTTGCGCATTATTTCGGGTCGTCAGTGTTGCCAGCGCACGACCACTGGCATCCGTCTGGGCCTGGTCTACCTGGATTTCCACGCCGGATTCGCCGGGTGCAGAAAATGCCACATTCTGCCCTTCCATCAACACGCTTTGTGCATTCTTAACCAGCGCCGTCAGTTGCGCTGAATCCGAACCGCTGGAAGGTAGCTGTACTTTGTCGGTATAAAGATTGAGCGAATCCGGCTTTGCGCTTATCTGTGCAGTGCCGGTTGATGAGAACGTAGTGGTACCGACTTCACCGTCTGCTGTTGTCGCGGTAATCGTGCCATCTCCTGCAGCAGAGCCTACTGACAGTGTTATCGATGCCAGGCCATTTTCGTCCGTACGCGCAGTTCCTGTATCGTTTCCGAAGCTGGCCAGATTATCGTCAGATAGAGAAAACGTGATCAGAGTATCTGATTTAGGATTGCCGTTTTCATCGGTCACGGAAGCACTAATTGTCAGTACATTGTCCTGAGTGAGGTTCTTATCATCTTCTCCGGCGCTATTTTTTGTATCAACCAGCACGGAGTATACGGGGTCTGTCTCTTGCTCATCGGTTCCACCGGTAGTCCCGGTGTTTGACCCGGTGGCATTTGTTCCGGTGTCACTGCGTTCAAGGGATTCACCGCCCCCGCAGGCAGCCAGTATGAACAATGTGCTAATAAGTAGCAGGGAATGGGCAAATGCACGCATAATTATCTTCCTGAACCTCTAATTAATGGAGTAGTGGTGTATTTGTTGTTTAAATCTTTTTCGAATCTGGCAAACTAGCCCGCGTCACAAAGAATAAAAAACAGAAGTTTCAGGGAACATTCATGTCTCAAAGCGAACACAAGTACAGTTTAACGACCAGAATATTTATCGGCCTGGTGGCCGGCACACTTGTTGGCGTTTTACTCCAACTACTTTTCGATGATAGCGGAGATTTACGCTTCACGATATTCGGTTACTCCTTTTCCACGTATAACATTCTTGTGGAAGGTATATTTTCCACCCTGGGGCAAATCTTTATTGCCAGCCTTAAAATGCTGGTGGTGCCGCTGGTTTTTGTTTCCCTGATTTGCGGCACGTCTTCGTTAACAGAGCCCAGCAAACTTGGGCGCCTGGGTGCCAAATCCATAGGCCTGTATATTTTCACAACCGCCGTAGCAATATCACTGGCTTTAAGTCTGGCTTTGTTAATCGGGCCCGGCGATGCCGTCAGCATCTCGACCGATGTTACTTATACCGCTAAGGAAGCTCCCTCGCTGTCGTCGGTTATCGTCGATATGTTTCCCACTAACCCGATTAACGCTATGGCCCAGGGTAATATGCTGCAAATTATTATTTTTGCAGTCTTGTTAGGTGTGGCAATGGCGATGTGCGGTGACGCAGGTAAACGCATTGCTAACTTCTTTGAAGATATAAATACCGTCATCATGAAGTTAGTCACCATTATCATGAATCTCGCACCTTATGGTGTATTTGTGTTGATGGCGAAGTTGTTCAGTTCCATTGGGTGGGAAATGTTAGAAGGGCTTACTGTATATTTCCTTCTCGTTCTGGGCGTATTGTTTTTACACGCGATACTTACCTATTCAGCCATGCTTAAAGCGTTTACCGGTCTGAACCCCATAATTTTGTTCCGCAAAATGCGAGACGCTGCCCAGTTCGCCTTTACCACTTCAAGCTCCAGTGCCACCTTACCGGTAACTATGGAAACCGCGCGAAATAAGCTAGGTGTGGGCAAATCGGTTTCTTCTTTCACCCTTCCTTTAGGGTCAACCATTAATATGGACGGCACCGCTATTATGCAGGGTGTGGCGACTGTATTTATCGCCAATGTTTATGGTGTAGATTTGGCCTTGCAGGATTATCTGATGGTGGTCCTCACCGCCACACTGGCCTCCATCGGCACCGCCGGTGTACCGGGGGTTGGTCTGATTATGCTAGCCATGGTGTTACAACAGGTAAACTTGCCGGTTGAAGGAATAGCGCTGATTATAGGGGTAGACCGCTTGCTGGATATGACACGAACAGCCGTCAATATTACCGGCGACTGTACCGTTGCCTGTATTATTGCCAAAAGTGAGAATGAGCTGGATGAGGCCAAGTTTAACGATTTGAATGCAGGCCTCGAAGAAGAAGAAGTTGATTTAGAGCATTTTGACAAAAACAGCTAGCCGGGAACCGGCTAGCCATTCAGTGCGCTGGCCGGTGCCACTTTGGCGGCGGTCGAGGCCGGGTAAAGGGTTGCAATAATAACCAGAATAAGCGCCACCACCACAGTAACCACAACATCCATAACCTGCAGCTGTGACGGTAAAAAATTAATAAAATAAATATCACCAGAAAGTATTTCTGTCCCCAGGATATTTTCAATACCCTTCACCAGTGTGGCCAGATTTGGCGCAGTAATCACCCCCAAAAGTGTTCCGGTGACGATGCCGGTGAGCCCGTTTATCATGCCCTGAACAATAAAGGTGCGGCGGATCAGGCTGTCCGGCGCGCCCATGGTTTTGAGAATAGCAATGGCTGAGCGCTTTTCCCTTACGGCCATTACCAGGGTTGATACGATGTTAAAACAGGCCACCGCAATGACAAGTGTCAGAACGATATAGACAACGACACGAACCAACTGAATATCATTGTATAAATGCCCTTGCGTTCGAGTCCAGTCAGACATATACACCGGCTGAGGAAAACTATAGCCAATATTGCGCATAACATCGTTAGCGGCAAACGGATCCTGCAAGGTAAAGCGCAGACCTTCTGCTCCAGATACTATCCCCGCCTTGGCAGAAGCGGTAGCCAGATGCATCATCCCCAGATAATTATCCATTTCCCCCCCCACTGTAATCGCGCCGGCCACCTCTAATTTCACCAACTGGGGGGCTTTAAATGATAAATCCTGTGAGGAAGTCGGGATCAGAACACTGACTTTATCACCCGGCTGCAGCGCAAGCTTGTTTAGGATCCCCTGCCCCAGCAACACGCGATTTGATGCTGCAGTAAAGCGGGCCCAGGCCCGTTTTTCCACCTGGTTCAGCCACGCGGCATTTTCAGAATAAAGAGGATCAATGCCAGTTAGCTCTACCGGCATCAATTCACCTTTTTGCTGCAGCATGCCGGTAATTTTGGTGTAAGGAGAAACGGCTTTTATCCGTGGATCCTGCTCAAACTCCTCAGCCACTGCCCGCCAGTCCTGGATGCCTTCATCAGAGACTGAATAAAGTTCACCGTGCGGTAACACTGCCAGGATACGATGTGTTAATTCTCGTTCAAAGCCGTTCATGATGCTCAACAAAATGATAAGGACAAAGCATCCCAGCCCAATACCAAACGTCGAGGAAAACGAAATAAATGAAATATAGCGATTTTTCTGTTTTGCCTGGCGAAATCGCCTGGCCAGAAGCCAGACCAGATTCATAGCGGTTTGCTCCGGCTTTCGCTAAGCTCACCATCCTGAATGGTGAGCGTTCGATCCATCTGCGCAGCCAGCTCTGTATCATGGGTAACCACGACAAAACTGGTTCCCAGTTCATGGCTCAGCGTTCTCAGCAATTGGTATATCTGCACCCCGGTCTGATGATCAAGGTTCCCGGTCGGTTCGTCAGCCAATACCAAAGAGGGCGTGTTTACCAGTGCTCGGGCGATCGCTACTCGTTGCCGTTCACCTCCCGACAACGCCGCCGGCTTATGGGTCAAACGATGAGATAAATTGACCTTTTCCAGCATTGATGCTGCGCGTTTTTTTGCTTCTGTAGCACCGGTCTTGCCAATAAGAAGCGGCATAGCGACATTTTCAAGCGCCGTGAATTCTGGCAATAAATGGTGAAACTGGTAAATAAACCCCATATGCGCATTCCGTAATGCTGCCAGTTTGGAGGAAGACATGGAAAACAAAGACTGACTTTGGAACGTTACGTCACCGCTGCTGGCGGTATCAAGGCCACCGAGAATATGCAACAACGTGCTTTTGCCTGACCCTGAACTACCCAGAATTGCAATATGTTCTGCACTATCGACATGAAATGAGACATTATTAAGCACGGCTGTTTCGTTAGCGCCGTCAAAATAGGTTTTGCTGACGTCTTTGCAGACAAGAATGTGTTTCATTGTACCCTATTAAAAGCCAGGTTTTACCAGCTTAGATGGTACCGTGATAAGGGAAGATAACCAAGATGAATCAATGAGATATTAAGATGGCGGAGCGGACGGGACTCGAACCCGCGACCCCCGGCGTGACAGGCCGGTATTCTAACCAACTGAACTACCGCTCC
>NZ_KB899376.1:0-152235 GCF_000378185.1 Salinimonas chungwhensis DSM 16280 | reverse complement strand
TGGCGGAGCGGACGGGACTCGAACCCGCGACCCCCGGCGTGACAGGCCGGTATTCTAACCAACTGAACTACCGCTCCACTTTTTCAATACTTTCAATGAGTTGAATCCTGACTAACAAGCCTGTTCCCCCTCACTGCGGCGCAGATAATACGGTTATAGAAATAAAGAGTCAATGCTTTTTTTGTGAAAAAAAGGCTGATTTGCACTGTTTGCACGTCTAATCGACATAATGGTGAAATAACCATCAACTACACTGCCTGTCGCGCTCTTTTCAGCCTTGTTCAGACGTGCCCGGTTTACGCTTAAACAGGCCTTTTAGTCGAGGCATCTTTTCTTTGTGCTCAGACACCTGGTTTCCGGCGGGCATTTTTCGGCGCCGAATTATAAACCACACTACGCCTGATACCACCAGCAAGATGGTTGTGTTTACCGCGATAAGCAATGTTATTAAAGTGCCTGTTGCCATTTTTTCCTCCGCCGGCTCTGGAGCCGGCGGTGTATCAACTGCTTCAGAGGCTAAGGCTGGCTCTGGCAACTGGGCATCCTCCTGAGAATCAGCAGGCATAGATTCAGGTGTTGGTGGTAACACTTCAAACGTATAAGCCGGAACATCAAGTATGAAGTCACGCGCGTTGGTAGTTTGCCCGTATACCGTCAGCTTGACCGTAAACTGCCCCTGATCGAGCGCCAGTATTCGCTGAGTTCGTACTGACGGCGAGGGCTCAGTCAGAGAAAAATTTTGGATATCTCCATTAGGATATCGGATTTTACCGTCCACAAGTATGGACTGTATATCTACATGTTCGCGGTTCACATCGATACTAAGGGTGTGGTAATTCTCTTCTCCTTGCGCCAGCATCACATCCAGATTTACCGGGTTAGGAAACAACATCAAATTTCCATCGACCTGTTCGCGGGTATACATCGGAGTAGTAACCCGGAAAACCGGCGTCCACTCACCGGCTGGCACTGATAAATTAAATTGGCCGGTGAATACCCCGTCCCGCGGACGTTCGTCCATTCCTTTGCCATTGTCTGTAAATGTTGCAATTATTGTATTATCGGCACCGAAGTTATCGTAATTAGGATTGTTAGTGCTGATAAACTCGACATCGAGTTCTACCACATCGCGAAAACCTGGTTGATTGATTGGCTCATCGCCATTAGTAAGGTGGGCGGTTTGTTTAACGATTTCGCCAGAGAAAATTGTCTGGGGTAATGGCTCTGCGTGTAACCTGAGTTCAGATAGCACCATAATCCGGCTTTCAGGCTTGATTTGACCTACTGCCTGCCAGGGGCCCGGCACCGGATTTTTTATTGTGACCATGTCGAAGGTGGCATCGTCATACCAGATAACGCCTTCTTCTTCTGCGCGGGACTGATAAATTTTTGACCCATCCGGTCTTACCAACACGGCGGGAGCGGAACCATATTCACGAAATAGCACCATGGTGATCTCATCAACCTTATGGTCGATACGAAACCGATTTTGCAGCAACTTTATAGAGTTCTGATAGTCATCGCCAAGCTGATCAATGACCGCAGTATTAACGGGGACTTTTTCTTTAGCTTGCGCTTCTGCCGGTATGCCTTCTCTGGCAGGAATAGCATTATCGCCGTTTTCTGCTTCCTGGGCTTGCACCAGACCAGCATGTATCAGCCAAACGCCAATAATCAGTAACAGACCACGTTGTTTCATACTGCTAATACGCTTTATTGTTGTGTTACACACAATGCCTGAACGCGCTATTCGCTATGATTTGCCCGCCACAAACATTGACCACCGCTTTTTTGCACAATATCTAACCGTGCCTCATGCTGCTCTAATTCATCGGCGGAAGCCCGGATAACCTTTAATTTATTTGCGCCTCGATTTACTCTGCGGATGGTAGTATCACCTTCACTACCCTCACTGCCCTGCCCGGCCAGATTAAGCTTAGTCTGGCCGCCCGTCATCATAAGATAAACGTCTGCCAGAATCTCAGCGTCCAGTAACGCCCCGTGTAACTCACGATGGCTGTTGTCAATGCCATAGCGTCGACACAAGGCATCCAGATTATTTTTTTGTCCCGGGTGAGTACGCTTAGCCACCGCCAGGGTGTCCAGGACAGAGCAAATATCCCGGGTTTTCAGTGCTGCGGTTGAGGTCTGTTTTGCAAACTCATGATCCATAAAGCCCACATCGAACGGCGCATTATGAATAACCAACTGCGCGCCTCGAATAAAGGCGACAAATTCCGTGGCAATATCTTTAAAGAGCGGCTTGTCTGCCAAAAATTCATTGGTAATGCCATGAACCTCTATGGCTTCCTGTTCAATTTCACGCTGAGGGTTGATGTACACATGAAAATGATTGCCAGTCAGTTTGCGGTCGATAACCTCCACACAGCCGATTTCGATAATTCGGTGACCTTCTTTGGGATCTATACCGGTGGTTTCTGTATCCAGAACAATCTGACGCATGTTTATATTCTCGTTGCTTCATTGTTTTTGGTAGTATACCAATCCCATAGCAACTGACTATGGGTCAGCCAAAAAAAGGAGCGCCAGTGGGCAAAAAATCGATAGAAATTTATACTGATGGATCATGCCTTGGCAACCCCGGACCGGGAGGGTACGGGGCAGTGATGATTTACAACACACACCGCAAAGAACTTAGCGAAGGTTTTTATCAAACCACCAACAACCGTATGGAGTTACTGGCACCTATTGCTGCGCTTAACGCACTCAGTGAGCCATGCCAGATCGATATCACCACAGACAGTCAGTATGTTAAAAATGGTATTAATCAATGGATTCACAACTGGCGTAAAAATGGCTGGCGTACTGCAGCGAAAAAACCGGTGAAAAATGCTGATTTGTGGCGTCGATTGGATGACGCAGTGAAGAAGCACGATATCAAGTGGCACTGGGTTAAAGGTCATTCTGGCCATGTTGAAAATGAACGCTGTGATGAACTGGCCAGAAACGCGGCTAATCAGCCCTCACAAACGGACGAGGGGTTTGTGGCTGATTAGCCAGTTGGCATGCGTTTACCAGGTCATCACCAGCTTGCCGCTGGTATCATTATCTTCAAGACGCTGGTGAGCCGTGGCGATATCTTCTGCCGGCAGCACGGTATCAACATTAACCTGCAAATCACCGGTAGAAAATCCCCCCAGGAAGCGGTCAGTAAACGCCTCGATAAGTGCCCCTTTGTAGTCATCGCTACGACTACGCAATGTTGAGCCGACAACCCGGGCACGCTTGCCCAGCATCAGACCAAGATCCAGCTTATCCGCGTAGCGTCCGCCCAACATAGCCAGATACACCACTGTACCGTCTTTTGCTAAAACGGACAGATTGCGGTTAAGATAATCGCCCCCTACAAAATCAATTACTGTATTAACACCTTCCGGCCATTGGTCAGATAAAATTTGTGCAAAGTCCTCCTGCGTATAATTAATTAACTGACTGGCACCCATTTTTTGACACAACGCCAACTTTTCGCGGCCCGATGCTGTAACGGCGGTTTGTATATCGGCCAGTTTACACAATTGCAGACCGGCCAGCCCGACGCCACTGGCACCCGCATGAATGAGTGCCTTGCCCTTAGCTGGCGTAGCTGCAATCTCAAATATCGCCTGAAACGCTGTCAGAAAAACTTCGCTGAGTCCGGCGGCTTGCGACATAGACAGGTTAGACGGCACTGGCATCAAATGGCGTGAATCCACAATGGCTTCTTCGGCATAGCCACCGCCTGGCATCAGGCCAAACACCTTGTCGCCAGGCTTCCAGCGACTTACATCATCTGCCACTGCCAGAACCTCTCCCGCGGCCTCAAGTCCCAGTATCTCACTTTCTCCCGGCGGCGCCGGGTATTTGCCCTGCCGTTGTAAAGTGTCAGCGCGATTAACGCCAAACGCATGGACCTTTATTTTCACTTTCCCGGCTGTCACTATCGGCGATTCAGTGGTCCGGATCTTCATATCCTGCGGCCCACCATCACTGTCAAAGTCTATGTATCGCATATTTCACCTGCAAAAGTTTGTAATACGGGCATTACGTATAGTTCGGCAAAACAGATGATTCTGCTATACTGCGGCGCTATCTGATGACTACAAAGAAGTATTATGTCCGCTAAAATTATTCTTCAGCCGGAACGCGAAAAGTCGCTTAAACGCCACCACCCATGGGTGTTCGCCAGCGCAATAGCCAGTGTAGAAGGCCGCTGTCGCAGCGGTGATACCGTCGAGGTCGTCAGCAGCGACGGAAGTTGGCTTGGCCGGGGCGCGTATTCACCCGACTCACAGATTCGCGTAAGAATATGGACCTTTGATGAGCACGAGCCGGTAGACAACGCCTTTTTTATGCGACGTATTGAAGAAGCTATTCTTCTGCGACGAACTGTCATTGACTTAGCGTCCACCAATGCGTACCGGTTAGTGGCAGCAGAATCTGACGGCTTACCCGGTGTTACTATTGATTTATACAATACGGTGGCTGTTTTGCAGTTACTCAGTGCCGGCGCTGACAAACAGCGCAGTAAAATTGTTTGGGCGTTGCAAAAACTGCTACCCGGCATTGGTCTGTATGAGCGTTCCGATGTTGATGTGCGCAAAAAAGAAGGTTTGGAACAAATAACCGGCCCCTTAACGGATGAAGTACCTACCCAGGTTGAAATAAAAGAAAATGATATCCGGATGTTAATAGATATAGAACACGGCCATAAAACAGGCTTTTACCTGGATCAGCGTGATAGTCGCGCACGCGCTGCACATTACGCCCGGGGTCGTGAAGTGCTCAATTGTTTTAGTTATACCGGTACATTCGCCTGTTATGCGCTCAAAGGTGGCGCCAGCCATGTGACTAATGTGGATGTATCGGAACCTGCCTTAGCACTTGCCCGGCAACATCTAACGCTGAATAACTATGAAGCTGACAAAGCGTCGATGGTGAAAGGCGATGTTTTTGAAGTGCTGAGACACTATCATCAGAACCAAACACAATTTGATATGGTTATTCTTGATCCACCCAAATTTGTCGACAGCAAAGCGTCTTTGAACAAAGCCGCCCGTGGCTACAAAGATATCAATATGTACGGCATTCATGCGGTCAAACCTGGCGGGCTGTTACTGACCTTTAGCTGTTCCGGCTTAATGCCATCTGATTTATTCAATAAGATAGTTGCTGATGCAGCGCTGGACGCTGGCCGGCGGGTAAAGATTATTGAAAGACTATCACAGGCGCCTGACCACCCGGTAAGTAGCACTTACCCAGAGGGTTACTATCTTAAAGGCCTCATTTGTCAGGTATACTGATGCTACCTCGCTGTGTGGGCGGTCTGTTGCCGCCCACATCTATCATTTCATTTCTGATATTTCAACACCGATAATACAGCTGTTTTCCGATTCCTGCACACATCTGACAACGGTCGCACTGGCCGAAAGCGAAGGAATTTGTGAACTGGTGGACTCAATGGATACTTTTACTTCTGTCCCCAACTCGACAGAAGGCTCATCCACTTCCAAAGACATACCGGTGGCACTGATGTCCTTACATACCGCCTGTAATGTACGACTTGATTCCTCATCATCGATCTCTACCTGACAAGGTGAATTTATCATCATTCTAAAAAAGTTACGCTTATCATCGTATCCCAACATTTTACTTCTCCTGACTCCTGTATCGGTAGTACCGACAAACCTCGCGCCGAAGTACTCGTTATAGGCGGCTACAGTTTACTTGTCAACAGGGATTATAGGCAGGTACAACCCCAACGGCTAACATGCTTTAACAACATATTGAGCTGATGTTTACGGCGCACTTACCCAAAAGGGCTAAAATTCTGCAAGAAAATTCTGAATTCGTTTGGCTGATATCGGGTAAGCGGTACCTAACTGCTGAGCAAATAACGATACTCGCAATTCCTCGATCATCCAACGCCCCTGTAATAACGAAGGCGGAATTTTACCTTGACTGTATTTTTGTGTTGTTTTATCAAACTCTGCCGTTACTTTGTCAATGGTGAGCTGTGCTTGTCTGTCTTTAGCCGGGTCAATGGGCAGTTTTTCCAGGCGGCGAACCAGAGCGCGAATATATCGGTTCCAGTCGGATAATTTTTCAGCTCCTATATCAGTAACAAAGCCTGGATAAACCAGTGACGAAAGATGCTGTTTTATATCTCCCATAGCTCCCACCATAGTCAATGGTATGCTGCCTTTCATTTGTTTCTGGCACTGGTGGGCGAGTGTCAATCCGGTTTCCACCTGTTGCGCAATCTGCAGCACCTGGTCATTGATCTCTCCGCGTATCCAGTCAGCGCACTGCTTAAAATCCTGCTCGTTACGGATTGCCGTGCCCAGCTCATGTTCAAATTTACTTCGAAGCACATCGATCCCGGCAAAAATACAGTCATCTACCAACGCTTTGATCTGGCCGAACGGATTAAAATACAGGCCCAGTTTTGCTTTATTTGGCAGTTTCTTTTCCAGATGTCCCACCGGTGACGGAATAGCAGCACGAATCAACGTATTAACGCCCTGGTTATGGAGTTGTTTTGCTTTGTCCTCATCGTCAATGAGGGTGATATCAACGTGCTCACCATTTTTAACCAGAGCGGGAAACGCCTGCACCTCAAAGCCGCCCACTTTCTGGGTAAACGTTTCCGGCAAGCTGTCAAAGTCCCATTGCTGTAAGCCTTTACGTTCAAGTTCCGGCGTGGCTGCCTGCTCAAAGGTTTGCTGTACTTTGCCCTGACATTGCTGCTTGAGGAGCGCCAGGTCATCACCTCGGGCAATGACCTCGCCCTTTTCACTTACCACCGCAAAGTGCATGGTTAAGTGTGTTTCCAGCTGGGGCAGGTTCCAGTCCTCTTCGGTCACCACAACGCCGGTCATTCGATGCAATTTATGGCTCAGTGCCTGAATAAGCGAGATTGGATAACCCTGTTTATCCTGATCAGAAATGTCGGCCAGGCACGCATCAGCAAAATCAGGCGCGGGAACAAAGTTTTTGCGCAGCCGCTTGGGCAGGCTTCTTATCAGTGCAACAACCCTGTCATGTCGCAAGCCCGGCACTTGCCAGTCAAATCCGGTGTCGTGGATCTGATTAAGTACCGGTAGAGGAATATTTACAGTGACCCCGTCGTCCACGGCGTTGGGCTCAAAATGGTAGGTTAACGGCAACGTAACATTGCCCTGCTTCCAAACATCCGGATAGCCATTTTGTGCCGCATCGGGTTGTTCGCGATAAACATCCTGCTCCGTGAAGGTTAACGTCACGGAACTACTATTGTGCTTGTACCACTTTTTAAATGCAGCGTCGTTGTTAACCTCTTCCGGCAACCGGTTAGCATAAAATGCCACCAGCGTTTCTTCCTCCACAATTAAATCGCGCCGTCGGGTCTTCTGCTCCAGCTCATCGGCCTGTGCTAACAGGGCCTGGTTTTCTTGTAAGAAAGGATAATTTAACCGGGTATCACCATTAACCAGCGCCTCACGAATAAAGAGTTCATGGCATAATGCCGGATCGATTTTGCTATAAACCACCGGCCGTTTGGCCACAATGGGGAGCCCGAATAATGTGACTTTTTCATAAGCAATCACTGCCCCGCGCTTTTTTGACCAGTGGGGTTCAGCATAGCTGGACTGGGTAAGATGACGGGCCAGTGGCTCTATCCAGGCTGGATCAATACGGGCGTTGACCCGAGCAAAAAGACGGGAGGTTTCCACCAGTTCAGCGGCCATTACCCATTTTGGCTGACGTTTGGCCAATCCTGACCCAGGGAAAATCATAAAACGGGTATTACGGGACCCCAGATACTCTTTTTCTTTGTCTTTCGTACCCAGGTGAGACAGCAGTCCGCTACAAATTGCCTGATGGACCGCCTGATAATCTGCCGGTTGATTACTGATACCCAGGTTCAGCTCTGCCAGCGACTTTTTGAGCTGACTGACAATATCCTGCCACTCGCGCATGCGCAGGTAATTGATAAAATGTGCCTTGCACCATTTTCTCAATTGATTGTTGGCCAGCGCAGTTTGTTGCTCGCGAAAGGCATTCCAGGTATTGAGTAAGCTGATAAAATCAGAATCTTTATCGGTTAACTCACTGTGCGCCTGATCAGCCTGCTGACGTTTATCACTGGGGCGTTCTCTGGGATCTTGTATAGATAAACCCGCCGCAATAACCATGACCTCTTTAAGGGCGTTGGTTTTATTTGCCTCCAATACCATCCGCGCATAGCGCGGATCAATTGGCAGTCGGGCAATTTGCCGCCCGATCCCGGTCAGCGCTATTTTACCTTTTTTACGGTCAATGGCCTCAATTTCTTCCAGCAGCCTGAAACCATCATTGATATTGCGGTTATCCGGTGGCTGGACGAAGGGAAAGCGACTAATCTCACCCAGCCCCAGCGCTGCCATCTGCAGGATAACCGATGCCAGATTAGTGCGTATAATTTCCGGGTCGGTAAACTCCGGTCTGCCGAGGTAATCTTCTTCACTGTAAAGCCGAATACAAACGCCTTCTGAAACCCGTCCACAACGCCCTGCTCGCTGATTAGCCGACGCCTGAGAAATTGGCTCAATCGGTAACCGCTGCACTTTTGAGCGCGCGCTATAACGCGAAATACGCGCCGTACCGGGATCGATAACATATTTTATGCCAGGCACGGTGAGCGATGTTTCGGCAACATTGGTGGCCAGCACAATACGGCGACCACCATGCGACTGAAAAATCCGATTTTGCTCGGCGGCGGATAAACGGGCGTATAGAGGAACAATTTCTGTATTACGGTATTGCTGCCTGGATAACGCGTCCTGGGCATCGCGGATTTCCCTTTCACCGCTCAGGAATACCAAAATATCACCCGGCGGCTCTCTCATCAGTTCATCCACTGCAGCAATGATGGCATCACTTTGGTCTATATCATTGCCCAATTCTTCAGGCGGCATATAGCGAATCTCAACCGGGAAAGTCCGGCCACTGACTTCCACAATCGGCGCATCATTAAAATGCCGTGAAAAACGTTCTGGATCGATAGTAGCAGAGGTGATGATTAGCTTAAGATCCGGACGTTTAGCCAGCAATTGCTTGATATAGCCGAGCAGAAAATCGATATTAAGGCTACGCTCGTGAGCTTCGTCGATTATGATGGTGTCATATTGATTTAAAAACCGGTCTTGCTGCATTTCTGCCAGCAGCATGCCGTCAGTCATCAATTTTACATAGCTGTTCTGACTGACATTATCTGAAAAGCGAATTTTAAAACCAACTTTGTCCCCTAACGCGGTATCCATTTCCTCTGCAATACGCGTTGCCACACTGCGGGCGGCCAGACGTCGAGGCTGGGTATGGGCAATCATGCCGTCTACGCCACGCCCCATTTCAAGGCAAATCTTGGGTAACTGCGTGGTTTTCCCCGAACCGGTTTCGCCGGCCACAATAACAACCTGATGACTGGCAATGGCTGCTTTTATATCATCCTTTTTATCGCTGACAGGTAATGGTGGATAGGTAATATCAGGCAGATTATTTGCCCGATTCTCGCGCCTTTGCGCTGAGCGGAGTATGTCCTGGTGCAGTTTTTCAAGCGCATTGGTATTCAGGTTCCCCCGTTTAAGCTGATTCAGGCGTCGACGCAACCTGAAACGGTCACTGCCCATGGCTGAATTGAGCAGTGAACCTAAAGTGCTTACCGACGGGGTAGTAGTTTCTGAATCCAATGTAGTTCCTCGACGCTTAACTGCAAAGCGCAAGATCCTAGGCAAAATGGACAGTTATTTCCAGTATTAAACGCACAGACGCCATATTTATACGCCTAAGTGAACTATTGGGGCTTACAAAACCAGCAGCATTGCTGCTGGTAGAAACACCTTATTCAACTGGCAACTTCGTAGCCCGCGCGAAGCTGTTTATCGATGGCTTTAAGTATTGCCGAACGGTTGATACTACCCACCAACACGCCATCGTCATCTACCACAGGATAAATACGCGGTTTATCCTTTAAAAGCAGTTGCGCTAATTCAATGACAGACATGTAAGGCTTAACGCTAAGCGCGGGACTTTGCATAATATCCTTGACCCGACAAACCTGCTCACGGTAATAACATGATTCAATCATTTGCCGGATACAATCCTGTTCGGACAAAAAGCCCGTCAACCGACCTCGATCGTCGACCACCGCACCACCCGAGTGACCGGTCTGCAACAAGTGCTCTACCGCTTCGGCTACCGGCATATCTTTGGTCAGCTTGACCGGACGATGATTCATATAATCACATACCTGCAGTGATTCCATAGCGACTCCTAAAGTAGTACCTAACGACTACTGTTTTTTGTCAGGTTTGATAGTTTGTTTGATACCGGTAAAACTGACTCCGGCATTACTATAAGCCTAGCTGCGAGAAGCCAATTGAGCGAATTTTCAGACACTTTTTTTGCACTTTACTGAGCGTTAATCTGGCTTGTTTCAAGCACATCCTGATAAATTCCCACGGTAAGCTTTCCGTTATTATCAATACTCGCTCTGTACATGCCTGGGGTATTAAATGGCATAGCGATATGACCCTGTCTATCAATGGCAATAACGCCGCCCGTTCCGCCGGCATTTTTTAACACATCATTGATAACCGTATCGGCTGCACGGGTCACACTGACCCCGTGGTACCTGACCCGGGCGCAAATATCTGCTGCAACATTGTAACGAATAAAATATTCACCGTGACCGGTAGCTGAGACCCCACAGCTGTTATTATCGGCAAATGTCCCGGCCCCAATTACCGGTGAGTCACCGATACGTCCATAGCGTTTTGCCGTCATTCCCCCGGTTGAGGTACCTGCCACAATATTGTCCTTAGCGTCCATCACCACCACGCCAACCGTACCCATTTTTTCCGCGCCCTGCTGACCACCTGCTTGTTTACCGGCTTCTTGCATCCGCGCTTTGACCTTTTTTAACGCTTCAAGGCGGTGGTCGGTGTCGAAATAGTTATTGTCGACCATCTCCAGGCCCTGTTCCCGGGCAAAGCTTTCCGCGCCCTCTCCAGCCAGCATTACATGAGGCGAATGGGCCATGACGGCGCGTGCCGCTGCGATAGGGCTACGAATAGTTTTCACGCCTGCCACTGCGCCAGCCTGGCGATGCGCACCATGCATTATCGAGGCATCCAGCTCGTGTTCTTCGTCATAGGTATATACAGCGCCCACACCCGCATTAAACAAAGGCGATGCTTCCAGTATCTGAATGGTTGCCACCACGGCATCCTCGCCGGGCTCACCTGCTTCAAGTTTGGCGTAACCCGCCTGCACTGCCTCTTTGAGTTTGGCTACATAAGCCGCTTCTTTTTCACTGGTCATATCCTTTTTTAAGATGGTGCCGGCACCACCGTGAACGACTATCGCGATGTCTGCATAAGCAGACAGTGATAACGCACACAGGGTCCCGGTTAGACCCAGACGTCGTAACTGTTTTAGCATGTGACTCTCCTGTACTACTCTATTATTACTTTTAAAGGCACTAATTTGTTTTCTTTTTCTTCATCAGATACTGATATGCATTGGTTTTAAATCGGCGTCAGTCACACTAAATTATGATATTTGCCGGAGTATCATTGCGAGTATCATTGCGATAATCGTGCCAGCGAGACCTTTAAACAATCCTCTCAACCCGAGGGATTTTTACTTTTACCCGCCGCGGTGTACACTGCCGCCATCATTTACTCGCTTACATCAGTACGATATGACCACAGACGCCACCTTCCTTTGGCATGACTTTGAAACGTTTGGCACCAGTCCGAAAAAGGATCTGCCTTGTCAGTTTGCGGCCATCAGAACCGATATGGACCTTAACATCGTCGGTAAGCCTATCAATATAATGAGTCAGATTGCCAATGATTATCTGCCCCAACCCGGTGCTTGCCTGGTCACGGGCATCACGCCACAGCAAACCCTTCGCGATGGCATGGCAGAAGCACAGTTTGCTACTCGGATTGCTCAGCATATGGGCCAGCCGAACACCTGTGTAGCCGGCTACAACAGCATCCGTTTTGATGACGAGGTTACCCGTCACCTTTTTCACCGAAATTTTATTGACCCCTATGCACGGGAATGGCGCAACGGCAATAGTCGCTGGGATATTATCGATCTGGCCAGAGCCTGTTATGCGCTGCGTCCAGACGGCATAAACTGGCCGGTGCGAGATGACGGAACGCCCAGTTTTCGGCTTGAAGATCTGACTGCAGAAAATAATCTTGAACACGGGCAGGCCCACGATGCACTTAGCGATGTATATGCCACCATTGCGTTAGCAAAGCTGATAAAAGAAAAGCAGCCAAAGCTGTTTGATTACGCATTTTCATTACGTAATAAGCAAAATGTTCTGTCCCGGTTGGCGTTAAATAAACCGTCAGTGGTCTTGCATATTTCATCTAAGCTGCCCGCCCGTCATGGCTGTGCGACGTGGGTAATGCCAGTAGCTCCGCATCCGACTAATTCCAATGCCGTCATTGTTGTTGATTTAGCCAAAGATGTTGATGCCATTATTGATTTACCAGCTGAAGACATCGCCGGGCGACTATATGCCAATAAAGAAACATTGGGTGATTTGCCAAGACCAGGACTAAAACTGATACATATTAATCGCTCCCCTTTCATTACTACTGCCAAAGCAATGACCCAGGACAATGCGCAGCGATTAGGACTTGACCGGGAGTACTGCCTGAGCAACTTTAAAAAGCTGGCCGCCGCGCCCGATTTAGCGCCAAAAATCACTCAGATTTACGACACGATGCATGACAATGATCAGGATGATCCTGATTATACTTTATATAGCGGAGGCTTTTTAAGTAATGAAGAGCGTCGGTGGTGTAATGAGGTCATTGAACAGGAGCCTGAACAATTAGCAGCCATGTCAGACAAAACCCAGAATCAGACATTACGTACCATGCTGTTTCGCTATCGCGCCAGAAACTATCCACACACACTGAGTGAATCTGAAGTACAACGCTGGCAAAATCATCGTACTGCGCGCCTTACTGACCCCGATTCAGTAGCGTCTATTACCCTTGAGCCTTACCTGATGGAAATTGAACAGCTGGCTGCACAATCGCCTGATGATGCGAATAAACAAGCAATTTTACGTGCGCTTTATCAGTATGCTGAAAATCTTTGACCTACAACTGGAAAACGCTATAAAGTACCTGTAAAGAATACGCGGGTTGTGCCGTTAACCTGATTGAAAATGGAAAATAAAGGTAGGCTGGAAGTAGTAATGAAAGGTGTATCCGTTACTCTGGACAACTCAAAAAATTATGTCGATATTTCCTTGGATCCGGCCTCTTTCGAGCGTGAAATCGACAATAAAGCGCTTTGGAATGAAATTCACGAAGGCCAGTTCAAACGTTTCTATATTTCACCTGGCGCGTTAAAGAGTGCCTGCGATAAAGCCAACCATTATTTTAAAACCGGTGATAAAACGCCGGTAAATGAACGCATCGGTGAGCGCAGAAATACGGAGGTTGAATATAAAATAAGCAGTGACAGACTTAGCGCTACAATGGTGCTCACCGCACCGTATGGGGGCCGCCTTCCGACCACAGATATACTGTGTAATATGGCTGCCAGCGCAGGGATTGTTCGGGGCTTAAGCCGTAAGCGCGTTGAGAGTTTGTTACTTCAATTAAGTAAAGCCGCGCCGGGTGCTGTGATCGAAGACGAAGTGGCCAAGGGTCTGCCCGCCAAGAATGGTAAAAACAGCCAGTTTGTTCCTCTGGTTCCAAATGCCCTGGAACGCGTACTGCGCCCGCAGACTGATGCTAATGATCGGGTTGACATGCGCAATCTCGGTGAAGTCATCTGTGTCAAGATCCACACCCCTGTGTTGCGCCGCGAACCTCCCACAGACGGCCGGGACGGCTTTGATGTAAAAGGGAATGTATTGCCGGCTGTTCATGGTAAACAGCTGGAATTCAAAATGGGTTCGGGTACTGTTATTAGCGATAGTGATCCCAATCAGTTAAATGCGGCGATTTCTGGTATGCCAAAATACCGTGATCAAATCATGAACATTGATGACACCTTCATTTGTAATGGTGTCAATGTAGGCTCCGGGCATGTAAATTATGAAGGAGCAGTGCTGGTTAACGGCGATGTGACTGAAAAAATGCAAATTAAAGCAGCCGGTGATGTGACCATCAACGGATTTGTGGAGTCTGCCTATATTGAAGCCGGTGGCGATATTATTATCACCGAAGGTGCAATGGGTAAAATGAGTGAAAGTGACGGCGGGTATTCGTGCCAACTGGTTGCCGCCGGAAGTATTCATGTTCAACACGGTCAGGGTATTGATATCCAGTGCAGCGGAAATATCACTGTTGGTCGGCAACTGGCTTATAGCCGCCTGCAATGTGGTGGCAGTGTGACAGTAGGACAACTGAATAATCCGCAGGGTAATTTATTCGCCTGTGATATTATCAGCCAGGGTAAAATAACAGCCGGTACCATTGGCGCAGTTTCGGGCTCGGTGCTTAAAATCGATTTCAGCCCTGGTTTTAGTAAGCTTCTTGAGCGAAAAGATGCCCTGGACGATTTGCTGCGTCAGTTGCGTCAGAATACGTCTCGGCATAAAGAAAAGCTCGATTCAATAAAAACCCGTTTGTTGCCAGCCGAGTTAAAAGCAAAACTCAGTGATGCGGATGAGCTGCTGAAAAACGAAACATCGATGCTGAACTGGCTGGAGTTGAAAGCGCTGGAAATGCGTCAGGAAAAAGACGACTACCAGACCGAAATCGGTGTGGTCGCGAATAAACGTCTCTACAATGGTGTTTCATTAAAACTCAACAACCGCAACTGGCGTTCTGAACGTGATTATGAAAAGTGCAAAGTCACTTTTGAGAATCATCAATGGCATTATACGCCGCTGACTTAGTGTCAGTGGCTGGTTTGTCCAATGGCATGGTCAGCAATCTCCACAGGCTGCTGTTGTATTTTGATGGCGGGTATTGCTGCTGCCCAATATCCAGGTTTTCGTCAGGTTGCTGCGCCCGGGCTTTAAAGCTGCCAAATAATTTGTCCCACCATGAAACACTGAAACCAAAATTACTGTTTGTTTCAGCCGCATACTGACTATGATGGATACGATGTAAGCGCTGAGTGATCACCAGCCGTGCCAGTTTATCATCAATATTTTGCGGTAATCTGATATTGCTATGGTTAAAAATGGAAAACGCATTCAGTGCGACTTCAAAAATAACCACGGCCAGAGCAGGAACACCTAAAAGAAGTATCGCAGCTGCCTTGATCCCTAAACTCAGCATAATTTCTACAGGATGAAAGCGCAGACCGGTGGTTGTATCAACATGGCTGTCTGCATGATGCATACGATGTATGCGCCATAACACAGGTACCCTGTGAAATAAGCGATGCTGCCAGTAGATCACACAATCCAGCCACAAAACGCCAAGCACGATTGCCAGCCATGGGGGCGGCACCAGATGATGAAACAAACCTAGTTGATTATCCTGCGCAAAAATTGCTACGCCGGCGAGTGTGGCCGGCAGGATGAGCCTGGCAATAATGGCACCAATTACCACAACGGAGAGGTTAGCCTGCCACCGGTAACGGCGCTTTAGTGCTGCATGTCTGGCGGGCCAGGCAAGTTCAAGCAGGGCCATTAAAGAGAAGACCCCAAAAAATATGGACAGGCGTATCAGACTGTTTTCATTCATCTTTTTTTATCCGACTAAGTGTCTGATACCCACCATAAATTCGTGTAAATACAGTAATAAAACATGCCATCGCAAAGATGTATGCCAAAACAGTAAACCACTGTGGCCAGATACAGATGACTATAAAAAATACTATAGTCTCTGTCCCTTCCGTTAATCCCTGCATGTAGTAAAAGCTTTTATGGGTGAACTGTGGCCGGGTGATCTGGTATTTTTCAGCTGACACCGCAAAAGCCAGAAAACTACTGCCGGTGCCGATAAATGCGCACAATAGCACCAGGGCCGGCACCCCCCACTCAACGGGATTCGCTATGCCGAAAGCCAGCGGAATGGTGGCATAAAACAGAAAATCGAGGCAAATGTCCAGATAGCCTCCGGCACTGGAACTGCTCTGGCTGTACCGGGCCAGCTCACCATCAAGCCCATCACATAAGCGATTCAGACTCACAAAAAGTAGCGCCAGCATAAACTGGCCATAGACAATAGCTGGCACCGCCGCTATACCGATGATAAAACCTGCCAACGTGACATTATCAGCACTGATACCATAATAATGCAGACGCTTCACCATGGGCCGAAGCAATGGCTTTAACACTGGTGTAATACGCGCATCTAGCATAGTTGACTCCCTCAGATGGTCTCTGTTGAGTTGCTTACGGTTACCACCTCGCCTTCAGCGGCACGAGCATCCTGCTCGTCATGGGTTACCATAATACAGGGTAATTTGTTTTGCCTGATGGTATCAAATACCCACTTCCTGGTCTGCGCTCTGGTCTGCATATCCAGCTTACTAAATGGCTCATCCAGCAATACCGCCCGAGGTTGTGCGGCCAGAGTACGCAATAAGGCCACCCTGGCCTGTTGACCACCGGAAAGGGTTTGAACCGCTTTTCTGCCATAATTTTCAAGACCCACCCCAGCTAACAGCTCTTCTGCCTGAACGTACTTATTTGTACCGGGGGGCATGCCGAAAATGATATTCTGCGCCACGCTCAGATGCTCAAATAAAAGCGGGTCCTGATATAGTATACCCAATCCTCGCCTGTGGGCAGGCAGCGCTGTTATGTCCTGATCACCAATCTTGATAGTGCCCTGTTGCCTGAACGGTGCCGGTAAGACACCGGCGATAGCCGATAGTAACAGAGATTTACCCACGCCAGAGGGCCCCATAATTGTTAATACGCTACCCGCAGATACCCGGGTATTTACGCGAATCAGGCGATGGTGGTTATTGATTACCTCCACCTCGTCAAGTATCAGTGCATTTAATTTCATACTTTCCTTATCGGCTATGAACCGCAGGATTAAACCATTTGGCGGGCAACCACCAGGCCAGAACAAAGCCGGCTAAGGGCAATATCATCTGCATTAATGTGTAAACCGCACTTAGTCGACGACTCCCTCCGGCACTTACTGCTACGGATTCTGTCGTAATAGTCGCAATGGCTCCGGCGCCTGGCAGTAGTGTTGCCAGATACTGACTGAAACTGATTGCCAGGCCCAGGGCGAATGCTATCGCAATGGGCGCTGACAATAGCGGCAGAGTCACCCGGACGAACACATTATAAGGTGATGCGCCCAACCCGTAGGCAACATAACGATAACGTTCGTCAAAGCGTCGGTAGGCCACGGCAAGAGAAAGAAACACGTAGGGCAGCACGTAGACAAAATGGCTCACATAGGTAGGTAACCACTGGCCTGCTTGCGCAAGCTGCGCCAGCCATGTCAATCCAAACAAAAAAGCTACCCCGGGGATCAACAGGGGAATAAACAATAACAGATCGCCGCTGACTTTATCTGTCAGCTTACTGCAATGATCTCGCTGTTTTTCATATTCAAGCACCAGTATGCTTAGCAACACCGCGCCGAGGCTGACCGGAACCGCCAGCAGCAACGTATTGGTCAGGGGCGTTTGCATTGAGGTTAAGCCGCTTGCCCAGTGCAGCACGGTGATAGCATCGGGTAATGCTTGCGGAAAAGGCCAGTGAGCAGCAAACGACCACACTGTCAGGCTAGCCAGCATCAGCATTACGGCCGTCAGAATACCCAAAACGGTAACTACCGCCACGCCTTTAAGCGTCCTTGCTGCTGTGACTCTGTTACCATCAAGCTGCCAGCGCGATATCAAACCGGCACCCACGCGTTCGCTTAACAACCAGAACAGAACCGCGCTACAGGTAACAACAACTTGCAGGCAAGCGGCAGCACTGGCCTGTAACCGCATTGTGATATCAATATGATTAAACCACTGTAAAACCGCCACCGCCAGGGTCGGTGGGGATCCCGGACCCAGCACCAGCGGAATTTCCACATTGGCAGTGGCAAAAGCCAGCATAGCAATTACCGGCAACCTAATCGCCGGATATAACATCGGCCAGGCCACTTTCAAAAATGTGCTGGCAGGGTGGTAGCCCATGGTAACAGCAAGGTTTAATTGCTTGTTCAAACGTGCCGATAAATGGGGCTGGGCAAGCACACTTAAGGCCATTAATAAAATAAACGGCAGTGCTTTGAGTGTTAGTGCCACAATTACGGCAATACCCATTGCATCGTGAAGAGGCGAGAAAACCGGAGGCAGGCTCCAGCCGGTCAGCGCGGGCGAGATCAGACGTACAGGCCATCCGGAAGGGGCAATAAGAAACCCCACGGCAATAGCTGCAGCAGCGTGTGGAATGACCAGCACCGGGCTGAGTAATCGCTGAATCCACTGCAAACCAGTTGTCTGATAAAACACAGCGAGCATAGCCAGCGTACCGAATAAAGCAAGAAAGGTAGCGCTAAGGCCAGTAAATAACGACAATGCGATCATGTACGGCAGCGATTGCACCGCGCCCAGTGCATCAAAAGCATCTAACGAAAATTCTGTTTCGCCGATGGCCGGAAAATACGACAATGCAGGCAAAATGACGCCGAGCACGCCTGCCCCTACCGGCACAATCAGTGCGAGTATAAATATCCAGCGAGACAAACTTAACGTTGCTGCAAACATTAAAGGTGCTCACCATAACGTGCAAACCATGCTTTGCGTAATGCATCAGTCCAGCTGGTATGGGGCTCTGCAAGCAAAACATGGTGCCCTGCCGGAGGGAGCGAGGACGGGTGCCGGTTGTCGACCGCAAACAGTTTTTGCTGGTCTTGGGTCAAACGCGTCATATCCAGCACGGTTTCATCACCCCAGACAGACACCCGCTGCTTTTTCGCCTGCGCCTGCGGTGACAAAAGAAAATTGACCACTTTCATAGCATCAGACTTATGCGCACTGTTATAGGTAATACCGATAAAATGTACATTCGAAAGGCTACCATCCTGCATGGCATAAGTACGCGTGCTAAGGGGTAAGTCATAGCGGGACACCGCCGCAGGTATTTCGGCGGCAGTAAATGAAAAAGACAATAAAAGAGAATTATCAGCAAACAACTGTTGTAATCTGGACGCCTGACGAACAAAAAATTCTCCCTGCTGCCAGAGGTAAGGGTGCAGCTTATCCAGATAATCAAACAAGGGCACGGTCACCGCATCAAGCGCCGATTCAGTGACCGGTTGGTAAAGCTGCTCTTTTTCAATCGTCGACAGCGTCAGTGCGATGTACTTGATAAAACTAATGCCCAGGTAATCTGTGGGCAAGGGGTACGCAAAACGGCCGGGATGCTGACGCGCGAACGCAAGTAGCGCTGAGGCATTCGCCGGCGGCCGCGACAAATAGCGTTGATTAAAATAAAAGACCATTGCCGCTTTGCCCCAGGGAGCCTCCTGCCCGTTTGTAGGTATCCCGAAATCCATCGTCATATTACGATTTCTGGTCGGGTTGGTTAGCGTGAAATGGGCTAACTCGCTGACCCAGTTTTTGTGCAGTAAGCCGTGTTTGTCCATGGCTGCAAAGTTTTCACCATTGATCCAGATGAGATCCACGTTACCGTTGCTATGGTTGCCAGCGGCTTTTTCGGCAAGCACACGGGAGACTGCATCACTGGTATCTGCAAGCTTTACGTGATTAACGGTTATGTCAAACTGTTGCTGGGTCTGCTCAGACACCCATTCCAGATACTGATTAACCTGCGGGCTCCCCCCCCAGGCGTAAAACTGTAGGGTCTCGGCATGGGTTGGCCATATCAAACCATTAATTATCAGCAGGCCGCTAATCCACCTTATCATTCAGTGCCCAGTTGTAGTCGTTAAAGGTAACTGCCACAGCATTATTCTTTAGCGCACTTTCGGCCTCTGCGTCCATATTCAGAGTATCTGCGTACAAGAGAAAAAAGTCATTAAGCGAAGAAGCGCCTTTCCAACCAGCAGTAAAATCATCACGATACCAATCAAAAATCTTGGATACTTCAAGCTGGCCATCTGTATAGCGATTTTCTCTGGTATTGCCCAGAAACTGCTTCGTCTGTGCTTCCAACTGTCGATCCAGTGAGTGTCCTGTATACGCTTCTTGTCGCAGCGGCGGGCAGCTGCGACTGGCACAATTAACCGCAAAATGAATGCGCGGTTCATTAAACCCGTTAAATCCTTCGCGCTTCAGGCCGTCAATCGTGCCGCGAATCATGCCGTGCTCAATATCATCCAGGGTGCGCGATTTACCTAGCAGGTTCCCCACTTCGATGTCCCAGGGTGATGACCACAAGCTGCCGATATCTTTAATCGAATCAATTTGTGAATAGTGGCTTAACACCAGATTCACCGTGTAGGCATTATAGGCGTTGATCAAAAACGCCAGCTGTTTTGCCTCTGGCCACCTTTTATATTGTTTTACTGAAATATTTTCCAATGTCTCGAGGTAACGCTGTAATGGGCCAGTGTTTTGCCCCCATTTTTTGTAATTCACCACAGCGCTGGGCCCCTCATCAGGTGAATAGGCGACATACTGCTCAAGCTGCTGATCCCAGAGTTGATGCAAGTCGGTTTCATCAGCCATGATCTCCAGACTAGTCAGGATAAATAGTGGTAACGCTAAAAAGAAATGTATGTTTTTCATCGTATATCCATTTTTCGCCGCTTAACCTCGGCGCCATTTGTGATACTTTTCCACATAGCTAAGTAAGCGTTTCGGCGCATGCGCACGCTTCCAGTTACCAGCAGCATATTTTGCTCCTTCGGCCCAGGTTGGATAGGCATGGATGGTGCCCAGAATCTTATTGAGTCCAAGCCCGTGTTTCATGGCAAGAACAAACTCTGCAATTAGATCGCCGGCATGTTCACTGATAATAGTGACACCAAGAATGTCATCTTTGCCTTCTTTTGTGAGCACTTTAATATAGCCCCGCCCCGCACTTTCCGTCACAGCCCGATCCAGCTCACTGAAGTCGTAACGCGTGATTTCAAACGCCACATTCTGCTCGGTCGCTTCACGCTCACTAAGGCCTACCCGCGCCACTTCCGGATCAACAAAGGTAGTCCATGGGATAACGCGGTAATCGACCTTAAATCGTTTAAACGTACCAAATAACGCGTTGACTGCGGCATACCACGCCTGGTGAGAGGCTACATGGGTAAACTGATATGGGCCAACAACATCGCCGGCTGCGTAAATATTGGGGAATTTGGTTTGCAAAAACGCGTCAGCCTCTATGGTGCGCTTACATTGGATCCCCAACGCCTCAAGTCCGAAGCCCTCCAAACGAGCCTGGCGGCCCACTGCAATGATAATTTCGCTGTAATACAGTTTTTTCGGCTGCCCCTCAACGGACGTTTCTAGGTAGCGTCCATCACCATCAGAATTGAATTTTTCAGCGCGGTGAGCGGTCAGTACGTTTACGCCATTCTCGAGCAGTGTTTGTCTGACAAAATCCGCCACCTCTTTATCTTCTTTACCCATTAATTGTCCGGCCTGTTCCACCAGCGTGACTTGACTGCCTAAACGGGCAAAGGCCTGGGCCATTTCACAACCAATGGGGCCGCCACCCAGTACAATCAGTTTCTCGGGTGCTTTTGGTAATGCCGAAAATTTACTCCACAACGTATCAGAGGTGACATAGCCGCTTTGTTCTATGCCGGGCAGCGGCGGAACATACGGCCTTGCCCCGGTCGCGATCACAATACTGCGTGTTGTCAGGGTAATGACATCACCGTCGGCCCGGGTTATTTCTACCCTCCAGGGATCCACAATGCGCGCATATCCCTTTTCTACATCCACCCCCAGCTTGCTATACCGCTCAACGCTATCGTTAGGTGCAATGGCTACAATAATGCTGTGAACCCGCCTGATAACATCTGCAAAAGGAATTTGCGGGTCACGATCAGCCAGGCCATAAATACTGGCATGTCGGGATTGATGAGCCACTTTCGCCGTTTTTATCAGCGCTTTGCTTGGCACGCAACCGTAATTTAAGCAATCACCGCCCATCTCGTTAGCTTCCACCAGCGTCACGCTGGCTTTTACGGTTGCGCCGATATAGGCCGTAACCAGGCCTCCGGCGCCGGCACCGATAACAATCAGATTTCTATCGAACTGTTTGGGACGCGTGTAGCCCTGATACACACGACGGCGATTGACCAGCGCAACGATCCCCTTGGCTATCCAGGGAAAGAGCCCAAGTAGTACAAAGCTTAAGATCAGGTCACCGGAAATAATGGCAGACAGGCTATCCACCTGAGCAAGCTGGGTTCCCGCGTTGACATAAACCAGTGTGCCCGCCAACATACCAATCTGGCTGACCCAATAAAATGTCCAGGTTTTCAGGCTGGTGAGCCCCATCGCCAGGTTGATAAGAAAAAAAGGGAATATCGGCACCAGCCGTAGGGTAAATAAGTAAAACGCGCCTTGTTTCTCTATACCCCGGTCAATTTTATCGAGTTTTTCTGCAAAACGTTTTTTAACACTGCTGCGAAAGATGAACCGCGCGCTTAAAAAAGCCAGAGTAGCGCCCAATGACGAGGCAAAAGAGGCCAGCAGCAAGCCTTGCCATAAACCAAACATCGCGCCTGCAGCAAGGGTTAAAATCGCCGCACCCGGTAAAGACAGGGCCGTAGCCACTACGTAGATGCAAAAAAATATGACGGCACTATAAACAGGGTTCTGTTCAATAATCTGGTGAAACTCTCCCATCGATGATTTCAGCTCACTGAGGGTAAAATACCGGTCCAGATCGAAGTAGAAAAATACACTGATAAGCAGCACGAATATGGCCAGTAACCCGGCTTTTTTTAACATTGTTGTCTCCCGGTATTAAAAATTGTACTGCAATGTCGCACTGGCATGACGGGGTAGTTCAGGCATTACCAGAGTGGCCCCAAAGTAGCCTCCCTCAAATACCGGCTGCCAGTTTTCTTCATCGGTGACATTCATAACATCAATACGTACACGCAACGCCGGGCTAAATGCATAGGCAACGTTCAGGTCCCACCGTATCTGATCGCGAATATGCACAGACTGCAGAAAATCCAGGGGAAATGATTTTGTATAGACAAAAGAGGTTCCCATTGACAGGGTATTGGTTATGTCAATGCCACCATTAAACGCAACAAGCTGTGGCACTACCCCCTGAACACGTTGGTTGGATGGCGCAAAAGCGGTAAAGGAAGGAGAGCCTGTTGCGGTCCCATTGATAATATCTGGCCGGCTGTTATCAAACGCATCAGTAACCTTACGGGTACCCTGAGAGGCAGCAGAATTGTCATAGCGGGCATCCAGGTAACTGTAACTACCGTTTATCCAGAAATTGTCCTGTTGGTAAAATGCTTCAAGCTCTATCCCGCTGGTTTTAATTCCGGTATTGCTGCCGTCTCGGTTGCGCAGACTACGAGTCTGTTCAAACACAGCCATAGCGGCAAAAAAGTCCTCATCAGGCGCGAATTTTACGCCAATTTCGTAGAGTGTATTGTCAGTGGCAAAATTTGCTGCAGCAATCTTATTGTCGGCGCCCAGTGTAGTGCCCCCTGCCATACTGTTGGAGGTCGCATCATTGTTACCCAGCGCAGCGTAAACATTTAATGTGTCGCTAAGTGCATAAAGTGCATTTAACTGCCAGCTGTGTAATGTATCGCTGAACGAGTCAGATGGCACCGCCTGTACTTCTTCTGGCGGCATACCGTCTTTGGCGGTGACATCGTAAAAATCCACACGATACCCTGCGATCGTTGAGAATCTTTTTGTCCATTGCGACTGTTGCTGCACCGCCAGGCCCGTCTGCCAAGTCGTGGAGTCAGTGGTATCCGATAAATTAAAGTCACCCTGGCCGTCATTGTTGAGGTCATATTGCGCGCCCGGAGAAACATAAACACCGGGCCTCAACAGCACTAGACGTTGTTGTTGCGAAGGCGTAAGAGGAATAACACGATCTTGCAGAGGCCCCGTCAGATCAATAGGATTGTCTGCTTCGGTGGTAAACTGACTGTAACCTAGCACATCATTATAGCGTACATCCAAAGCCAGTGTCGTCAGTTGCTTATCAGTAAGCGCAATATCAAGCTCCGTACGATTTTGCGCGGTATCAGCACCATCGATGATTTCAACAAAACTATTCTGGGCAATCTCTTCGCGTGATAAATGCTGATAGTAGGAGATATTGCGCAGTTTCATGTCCGGTGAAAGTGTCATTGCCATGTTGCTTCTGACAATTGTGGTTTGCGCGCCGTTAATATCATCCGGGTGCGTTAATACTGTACTGCGTGGTATAACAACTTCACCGGTAGGTGAAATCACTGCACCAGCACCGGGAATCAATGAGCCATCAGCCTGGCGGCCCTGACCGGTAATATATATACCATCATCAATCAGCGCCTGAGTAGGACGGTTGATACCCGCAATATCCGGATAGTCCGCATCATAATATTCCGCCGAGATGTCCCAGGTTAGCGAATCGTCGGGTTGATACCGAAATGTAGCGAACAAGTTTTCGCTACGGGTCTGAGCAAAATCGAAGAAAGACCTGGCATCAATGACCTGAGCGCTTAATCGCAACGCGGTTTTGTTCTGCATCAGGGGCGTTGAGTAGTCAGCCTGAATCTCATAGTCATCCCAGCGACCAGCATGCAGTTTCACCTGACCGCCCGCTGTTGAGGTAGAAGCGACTTTAGAGCGAATATCGACAAAACCACCGTTGCGCTGGGTGCTGCCTAATAAGACAGTGGGCGGGCCTTTAACAACGGTTAGCTGCCCTACACTATTAAACGATAATGGAATACCAAAGCCGTTATTCCCCGCCTGGCGACGAATACCATCCTGAAAAAGCTCGCCAAGCTGCCCTCTTACTGTAGGCAGACTGGGCGTGCCAAAACCACTGGCTGCATAGGTATTGGGCGCCACTTTAGCAATATCGTGCAGGGTTTCAATATTATAAGTCTGCATGGCTTCAGCGCTTAAACTACTTGCTGCACGGGGCAGGTTTTTGATAGACAACGCCTCGCCAAATAAACCGTCTACCTCAGCGCTGCCCGGATTGAGCACCCTGGCATCACGCTGCTTTCCGGTTACCTCAATAATCTCAATATCGTTTTCATCTGGCTGCGTTTGTGCTGAGCCAGCGCCAGAAGAAAGTGCTGTAATCATTAATGCGCAGTACGACACCTTGCCGGGTCCAGTGGTCATGATCTATTCCATTTTCATTTAATTCTTGTCACTTAAAGACCGTACGGTCGCGTATATTATTTCAAAGACCATAAAAATATGGGCTAAAGATGAAAGAATACGACACAAAACCAGTTCGTATTCACACTAACGCATAATTTACCTGGAAACCTCAATATCTGTATCACTTTCTCCCCCTTACAAAGCGTTTGCACCTTTGCCTGTTATTATGTCTGGGGATATTTATCGTTATGTTTGTGCGGGTGTTAGATAAGTTCGCAAACCCGGCCCACAGCATCGGTATTTTCAACGCATTTTATGATATAGCAAGCATTCCGGCGTCAATCGTTTACCTGCCTGGCCGTTTGCAGATTATACTGACTCCTCTGTTTGTGGCCGGTCTGTTTAAACCTGAATATACGGACTGGTACAAATATTACGTGGTGTATTAACATTCTTTTGTTATACCCAATACCGGATGCATTCAATAATCTGTTACTTTTTGCCGCCTGGCCCATGCTGGCCGCGCGTCTGACATTATTCATTCTGCGCGATGCCGACAATGCAGGCATACTGACGAACTCATAAAACCCCTATTATGTGCAGTCATCTAAACGGTATAGTTGCTTTTCCACACCTATATTACTTACTATCACTGGGATTAAATCTTGATGCTACCAGTAAGGAATAAAATGAATAAACTATGCTGGATATGTCTGGCTGTGCCAGTTATGTTCTCCTGTTCACAACCGGTTACCGGCTCGGGTGAGACCGCTTTAAGTCAGCACAACGATACTGCTGTGGCCAAACATATTGAAGCGGGCAATGACTACCATTCTTTTTCAAATCCCGATGAAATAACGGTCACGCATCTGGATTTGGCGCTTACCGCCGATTTCGAACAAAAACAACTTAAAGGTCGCGCCACCCTTGATATTGTGCGTCAACAGGCGGGTGCCGATACCCTGGTTCTTGATACCCGGGATCTGAACATCAACTCAGTAACGGTTAATGGACAGTCAGTAGATTATTCACTGGGCGCATCAGATGCGAATCTCGGCACACCGCTGTCTATATCACTGCCAGCAAACGCAAAGCAAGTCACCGTAAATTATCACACGTCGCCGGAGGCTTCAGGCGTTCAGTGGCTGACACCGGCGCAAACTGCCGGCAAGCAACATCCGTTTTTATTTACGCAGGCACAGGCTATACATGCCCGGAGTTTTATTCCGCTCCAGGATTCACCACAGGTGCGCATTACCTATGATGCCAATATCAAAACCCCGGCAAATCTTCTGGCGGTGATGAGCGCGTCAAATAACCCGCATACAGAGCGCGACGGCGACTATTCGTTTTCGATGCCGCAGCCGATCCCGTCTTATCTTATTGCACTGGCCATTGGCGACCTTCAGTTTCAGGCAATGGGTGACCGAACCGGTGTTTACGCTGAACCGGCCTTACTTAAAGCCGCTGCAGCTGAGTTTGAGGATACTGAGAGTATGCTTGAGCTCACCGAAGAAAAGTACGGCCCCTATCGCTGGGACCGCTATGATTTGCTTATTCTACCACCTTCCTTCCCCTTCGGAGGCATGGAGAATCCTCGCCTGTCATTTATCACACCAACGGTAATTGCGGGTGACAAAAGTCTGGTCTCCCTTATTGCGCATGAACTTGCTCATAGCTGGTCAGGCAATACTGTCACTAATGCTACCTGGCGGGATTTATGGTTAAACGAGGGTTTCACCACCTACCTGACATACCGCATTATGGAAATGTTATATGGACCAGACCGCTACAATATGGAAGCAGTTCTTGGGTATCAGAGCCTGCAGTCTGATATTGACGCGCTGCCTGAAGCCGACCAAAAACTGGCCATAGACCTGCGCGGGCGCAACGCCGATGAGGTGTTTTCAGATATCCCCTATGAAAAGGGAGCGCTGATGTTAAGAGAAATTGAACAGAAAATTGGTCGTGAAGCATTTGATAAGTTCTTATTGAATTATTTTGAGCATTTTGCATTTGAAAGTATTACTACCGATGTTTTTCTGACTTATCTTGATAAAACATTGTTGAAAGACTATCCAGAGAAGTTAAGTCGCGCTCGCATTGAACAGTGGATATTTCAGCCGGGTTTGCCTGAAGGAGCTCCTGAACCGCAATCCGACGCATTTTCAGACATCGATGAGGTAAGACAGCGATGGCTCACCGACAAGCGTGACGCTAATGAAATCGACACCACGTTATGGACAACCCATGAGTGGCTATATTTTCTGAACAATCTGCCTGACAGCTTACCTGCACAAAAGCTTGAGGAGCTTGATAACGCATTTTCTCTCACACAATCTCAAAACAATGAGATTGCACATAGCTGGTTAATGATTGCGGTAAAAAATGAGTACAAACCGGCCTATGACAGACTTTACAAATACCTGGTGAATATCGGTCGTAACAAGCTGGTAAAACCTTTGTACCGGGAACTTGCGAAGACACCTCAGGGCAAGAAACTCGCCACAAAGGCGTTTAATGAAGCAAAAGCGGGCTATCATCCACTCACCATTAAGGCCAACGAAGGGTTTATCAACGATTAGTGATAATGCCGGCAAATTACCAAAGCATATTACTAATACTGCGGCAGGGTGGCAATGCCACCGCCCTGTCTGCGGGCCTGATACAACATACTGCTTGCCTGCTCGTACCAATCATTAAAAGACCAGTTATCCAGTAAACCGGCAACACCAGCGGCTAATGTTATTCGGAATCCCTGCATTTTTGCAGACTCTTCAAGACGGGCTACCAACCTTTTTGCCAGTAAATGGCCGTCAGCCTGACTAGTTTGTGGGCACAGCAACACCAGTTGATCCACACTCCAGCGAGCTGCTACATCAACATCTCTGACGGTGGTAAGACAAACCCGGCCTAGCAGTCGCATCAACGTTGATTCTTTTACGCGTTTGGGCTGGCTGCTTTCATTTTGCAAAGCCAGAACATCAAGCACCACAAGCGTTGCCGGCGACTGAAAACGCCGAAATCGTGCCACTTCCTCTTCCGCTTTTTGAATCATGTAGTTACGGTTATACAATCCGGATTCCGAATCATGATTGCTTAAAAATTCAATGGTACGATTTTTTTCTAAAAGAACTGACTGCAGAGCATCTATTTCCCGCCGCCTTTTGATGAGGGTCGACTGCCATTGTCTGCGACCTCGCTGGCGCCAGAGCAACGCGCCCGCGACCATCATACCGGCAAGAGTAAGCACAGCGTATTTCCAAAAATCGTCTTGTGTATAACTAACAGATTTATTCCACTTTTGCAGGATTTTTACCCGCTTGCGGTCAGGAATGGTACTAATAGCACCGTTGATTCTTTTTAGTAATGCATTACGTTCACTGCTTTTAAGTGCGAACCTTAGATTACTGATAGGATCCGCTATTCCAGAGATTGTGAGCTCACCATCATTATGCTTACGCAAATAATTATTAAACCCCATAAGGGAAACTACCATAACATCAAGTTCCCCTTCTGCCAGTTTGGTGAGGCCGATCTGTTCGCTGGCTACGGGTTCGGTGCTAATGGCTGGATAGTAACGAGCTATGTACTGACCATGTGCATTCCCTTCAACTATGCCTGTAATGCGTTCTCCTATAGCATCGTAACCGCTTAATAACTGGGTGCTGACAGGGGTGACCAACACATAAGAAATTTGCAAAAATGGTTGTGATAAGCTGATATCACTGCGATCAACAGCCGCCATTTCAAATACCATGGCCATCTCACAGCGACCGCTATTGAGATAATCAAGCCCCTGTTGCCAACTCTCAACTTCCACAGCGCTGAATGTAATACCAGTTAAGCTACTGATAATTGACATATAATCAGCAATCATTCCGATATGACGCCCGTCGCGGATACCTTCATAGGGTAGCCAGTTGCTCTGCGCACAGTACGCCAATGAAGATTTTGCCTGGGCGTTACTGGCAATAATTAAGAGCGGGGCTAAAACTATAGCTCGCCATAGCAAGTTCATGTAACCCCCTGATTTGAAAGTAAACAAAAAGGTCAGTATTGCTGTTTTATAGACGATATGCAACCACGCTAAAGGCATGCATGGTCGGTTGACTGATCACTATACAACGCGTTTAAACAGCCCATAAAAAAAGCCCTGCTATCAGGGCTTTTATCCATCTCAATAATGCTCAGTTAGCATTAACTGCGTTGACGGCGAACCATCATAAGACCCATTGCCAGTGCAAATACTGCAAACGCTGAAGGTTCTGGAACTACAGAAAATTCAACATCGTCACCAAATACAGTGAAGTTTGAATCCGGATCATTGGGGAAATAGAAGGTCGCTAAATTAGATCCAGAGAATGCTCTGTCAAATTCAAAAGACAAACCAGTCATCAGTGCTTCTGAGTAAAAATCCAATGTCAGTAAATCGAAACCCCGGCTTAAATCCAGGGCATTAAATACCACGTCAAACTGAAATACATTACCTAAATCCACCGATTCGCCAAAAAGCTTCAGGCTGGTCAAGGTGATAATTTCAGGATTGAAGAAGTTGTCGGCTTCGGTGGGATCAAAGAACGGGTCATTTTCAATCGCACTATCCAGCGCATCTTCGTCCAGATTTGCACTAAGATTAAAAATAGACTCGCCGTTGATACGCCCTTCTTGGGTAATCATCGCCGCGTTGGCTGAAAGTGACGTCCCCAACGTTGATACCAATAGCGCCGCTGCGCCAATTAACGTTTTTAAATTTTTCATGAGTGTATTCCTGTTTTTATAAGTGGGGGCCATCCGGCCCCCGACATTCTGATGTTGTTTTAGTTACGCACTTCCAGTGCAGTTGTGCCCTGTAGGATACCGTCATCGTCAAAGAAGCTGACAGTCCCCATATAGGTGCTATCCTGCTCCAGACCACGCGTCATAATATTTACGCGGTTAAAACGATTGTCTACCGCACGGGTTGACGAACTTACGCGCAGGTTAGGTTCTTTCCCATTAACAACCCAAACCATTTGCTCGTAATCTGTAACGCCACCTGGTACAAACCAGCCATGAACCATCGTTAGATAGAAGGTGCCTACAGCGCCATCGGCCGCTGGTTCAGGATTTCTTATGATCACATCTTCGTCTGAGCCTGCATTTAATGAAGCATCAATTTGCGAACAAGAGAACTCCACGCATCGGTAAACATACAGGTCCAAATCAGCGCCTTCTGCAGCCACCCGCTCGTTGCGCAATGAGAAACGCGCTAGCTCAGAACCTTCTGGCACCAGCCAGGCGGTGTATGTTGTACCTGCTCCCAGGAACGCAAAGGTTTGCGATGGATCCTGCTCTACCTGATCAGGCGTAGTCAGCAGCGGGGCCAGACCTGCATAATCAATGCTGGTACGTCCAGAGTAGTTCATCTGAACAGGGAAGTTGCCGCGTCCACGACGCAGGTTAATTACCTGTGACTCAGGCACATCAATCTTAATATCAACAGCAGGCTTGACCGCAATTGGGCTGCGAACGCTTGAGGTTGCGCTTTCAAGAGTTATTGCACCAAATGTCCACTGATCAATCACTGCTTCTTCGTTTTTCGACATCGTAATGCCGTAAGCAGCTACGCCACCTGGTGTGACCACTAAATCTGGTGATGCAGTCAGGTTGCCGTTTGCATCATATGTACTTACTGTAGCATCAATCCCTTCAAGACCTTCCAGTGACACAGTGTACGTGCCACCAGAACCGGTAACATCTGTCACTGTTCGGAAAATAGTTTTTTCCGAATCAAGTGTACCCACAGAAATTGAGGGATAGTTAAGCTGTGATGGATCCAAAGAGAAACCGGCCGCTTGAAAATCAGAACATGCAAAACCAGACTCTTGTGTTACGAAACTGTCTTCATCCAAGCCACACATAAACGCCATATAATCGAAGAAGCCAACGTCATATGTCAGTCCAGGCTCCATTGCTGATACCGGCGCAGCATGTCCGGCACCAAAATCGAACGGGTCAGCCGGAATAACGCCATCTTCTTTTGTGACACCCTGATAAGCCGTGGTCATAAGTGCGGAGCGAACCTGACCCGGACTCCAGTCCGGATGTTGATCCATCAACAGCGCAGCCATACCCGCAATATGTGGAGACGACATAGAAGTACCGCTTAGATAAGCCACTTGCTCACCTTGATTACCAAACATTGGGGTATCAGTTGTTGCTGCGAGTATGCGCACACCAGGTGCGGTTATATCAGGCTTAATAACATCTTCGGTAGACAGGTTAGGACCTCGTGACGAGAAGCCCGCCATGATATTACCTTCCTCTTTTTGCGGAACGAAAATTGACGCATTTAGTTCCACATTAAGCGTCTCGCCGCTGTTTAATGCGGCAGCAAGATTATCACCATCCTGGGCACCTATCATGCCACCAGGAATTTCACCCACATAATCGCCGCCCAGTGAGGTTATCGGGTTACCTTCAACAGTATAAATGACTGCCGCTTTGGCGCCGGACTGCACGGCGCGGATGACTTTCTGCGTAAAGGCACAGTCACCGCGCTGAATCAGTACGATTTTACCTTCAACTTCAGCAGCATTAGCCAGCGGAGAAGGTGTTGCACCATCGTCGTAGCATGCTCTGAGAGGCTCAGCCAGCACCAGTTCGCCGGATACCGGTCCGGTTTCAGCAAGTGGCTTGGTGATAGAACCTTCAACAAACGGATATTGTTCAGCCGAGCCGTTGCTGGTCACTTCCAGTGCATTGGTTTGACTAAAACCTTCGTATGTTGATGCAGCTACGGTGGTAACCCAGGGTGCCGGCGTACCAATAGTTTGTGCCGCCGGGCCAGAGTTGCCCGCTGAAACCGACACAAATACACCAGCTGCAGTTGCACGAAGCATAGCTGCTGTTGGTGGATACGTCAGGTCTGTGCGGCTACCGCCGATAGAGTAGTTAATAACATCAACGCCATCAGCCGTGGCCTGGTCAATTGCTGCCATTGTATCTGATGGGAAACAACCTGCCTGGTCTTCACCATCTGGCGTGGTGTAATCTGAATTCCAGCATACTTTGTATGCAGCAATACGGGCACGAGGAGCAATGCCTGACATTACACCCAGCTCGCCGCCACTTTTCATAGCAGGAACACCTTCGTTACCTGCTGCTGTGCCAGCAGTATGGCTCCCATGGCCATCTGCATCACGGGGGCCGATAAACTCGCCCAGTTCGGTTTGGATAGGATACACAGCGGCAAAACCATCACCGAAATACTGTGCTCCAATAACCTTATTATTACAGGAAAACGTGTCGTCTTCGCCCGGGTCACACACACCCGACCAGTCTTCTAACGTCGACGGATCACTATAGCCCTCACCTGAGAAACTTGGATTTTCAGGCGTTATCCCGGTATCCAGTATACCGACGATTACGTCCTCGCCTTTAATGCCCGAAACATGTTGCCCCTGCCCTTCGGTCAACCCTAAAAATTCCGGCGTGTTAGCTGTATCCACTTTTAGCAGTTCGTCTTCCCATACGCCCACTACATCCGGATTATTGCGAAGCGCTTCTACCTGGTCGTCAGAAAGTTTGGCGGAAAAGCCATTGAAGGTGTGAACATAGTTGTGAATTACATCAACATCACCGGCAGAGTTTGCTATGGCCTGTTGTCTGGATTTTAGCTTGTTAGTGTAATCTACAAGCTTCTGGCTCTTCGCATTATATTGATTCCCCTTTCCTGCAGCCACCTTGTTGCTGGGTACCAATTCGCCAATATCTGCAGCATAGGTAACACCGGCTTTATCGCGTAGTTGCACAATATACAAACCTGTTTGCGAGCGCGCAGCTTTTACCGGTCCGGTAGTAGTTAGTTTACTTGCATCTGGAACCGTTACCTGCTGGGCCAGTGCACTTGGTACCATTGCCGCAGTAACTGCCATTGAGATCATAGATCCCAAAAGGTGTTTCTTAAATGTCATTTGCGTCTCCCATCGACACTTTTTTTATAATTATGCAACGGTGCTGGTGCATCCGGTTGCACACAAACGCGTTCTTTGTACGGTTTACCCGCATCAATCTCGCGCGTTATCACGAGTTCCTGAAATTATTATTGTTATCAGCTGTCACTGACCAATCTGGTTGAAAATTGATTAGTAACGACATGAACATGCACGACAAATTCCACAATTGCAAGCTACTGATGCGCAAATATATTTAATTTTATACCCCAGTATAAAAAACAGCAGATGTAAAAAAACCTGACAAAAAAGCCAGGTTCTTTTTTTATTAGTTCTTTTAAATGATGACGTTAGCTCGATCGCCCCACCAGGGGGAAGTCGGAAACTCTTGTTTACATCATTTCTACTGCCATGGCGACACCCTCGCCGCCACCGATACATAGCGACGCAATACCCTTTTTGCCATTAGTTTGTTTTAATGCGTGAAGTAGTGTGACCAATATTCTGGCGCCTGATGCCCCAATGGGGTGACCCAGCGCACAAGCGCCGCCCTTGATATTGACCTTCTTTTCATCCAGACCCAGTTTTTTTATCGCCAGCATGGTAACCATGGCAAATGCTTCATTAATCTCAAATAGGTCAACATCCTGTTTTGACCACCCCGCCTTCTCCAGAACCTTTTCCATTGCTCCAACGGGTGCTACTGTGAAGTTTTCAGGCTCGATGGAGTGAGTGGCGTGGGCTACAACCTTCGCTAAGGGAGAAAGACCCAGTTCATCGGCTTTTGAGCGACTCATAACAAGCAGAGCTGCTGCACCATCTGAAATTGAACTTGAATTCGCCGCCGTCACTGTGCCATCTTTTTTAAATGCAGGACGCAAATCCGGAATTTTTTCAGGCCTTGCATTACCCGGGCCTTCATCAGTATCCACAGTAACCTCACCTTTGCGGCCTGAAATTGTAACGGGGGTAATTTCATCGGCGAACGTACCAGACGAGATGGCCTCGTTGGCTTTAGACAGAGAGCTCAATGCAAATTCGTCCATCTGGCCGCGCGTTATTTTTTCTTCGTCTGCCGTATCTTGCGCAAAGCAACCCATTGCTTTGCCGTCGTATGCGTTTTCCAGTCCATCCAGCATCATATGATCAATAACCTGACCATGGCCCATCCGGTAACCGGAACGCGCCTTAGGTAGCATGTATGGAGCATTACTCATACTCTCCATGCCGCCGGCTACCACAACCTGGGCAGAGCCTGCCTGTATCAGGTCATGAGCCAGCATTACCGCTTTTAGCCCGGAGCCACATACCTTGTTGATCGTAGTTACGCCGGCAGATAGCGGCAAATCAGCTTTAAGAGAAGCCTGACGGGCCGGTGACTGCCCCAGACCAGCAGGTAATACGCAGCCAAATACAACTTCATCAATCTGGCTCACATCCATATTTTCGCAGGTGGCCCGAATTGCCTGTGCACCGAGCTCAGTGGCCGTTGCAGCTGCCAGGCTGCCGTTGAACCCTCCCATCGGCGTGCGCTTTGCCGCGACAATTACTACTTCTTCATTGCTCATATCGTGTTGCCTCAATAATAAAGTGATAATAAAAGAGGTTACTTGTACCTCCTGGTGGCACACCGATGCAGGTGTTACTTCAATACCAGATGCGCCGTAACAATTTGTTGCCATATTGACGTTACAGAGTTGTTACCTTACCTTAACGTAAAATGCAATTTACGTTAACGTAAACCCGAACGTTAAAAGTGTCAACGAGCCGACATCAGTAAAACTATGCTTTGACATTAGCAGCTGGGTAACCACTGGACGTAACTCACAGGTAGTGTGCCATGAATAATCACAAATCTGATCCGACCTATACCATTGGCGAACTGGCGCGCGAATTCAGTATTACCCCTCGGTCTATTCGTTTTTACGAGGAACAGGAGCTGTTAAGCCCACAACGCACCGGCCAAAACCGTATTTACTGTAACAAAGACCGTGTCAGGTTAAAGCTAATTTTACGTGGCAAACGGTTAGGTTTTTCACTGGCAGAAGTGAAAAATCTTTTCGAGCTTTACGACACTAATCCAAATTCTGCTGTTCAGCTGGAAACAATGTTGAGCCTGACAGAGAAAAAACGCGCCGTGTTGACACAGCAGCTTGAGGATATTAAGTCGCTGATGAGTGAACTGGACGAGGTTGAAATTCGCTGCCGGGAAGAACTGGCTGAACTTAAACGAGGAAATATCGCATGAATACGCTCTATCCCACTTTGAATTTTGGTCTGGGTGAAGACATTGATATGTTGCGCGACCAGGTCAATCAGTTTGCAAAAAATGAGATCGCTCCTTTAGCCGCGCAGGCTGATGAAGATAATCAGTTCCCCAACGAGCTATGGCCTAAATTAGGTGAGATGGGACTACTTGGCGTTACCGTATCAGAACAGTATGGTGGTTCTGAAATGGGCTATCTAGCGCATACTGTGGCGATGGAAGAAATCAGCCGTGCTTCAGCCGGTATTGGTTTAAGTTATGGCGCTCACTCTAATTTGTGTGTTAACCAGATCTTCAAAAATGGAAACGACGCGCAACGCGAAAAATACCTGCCTAAGCTTGTGTCCGGTGAGCATATCGGCGCACTGGCTATGAGTGAGCCCAACGCCGGTTCCGACGTGGTGAGCATGAAGTTACGTGCAGACAAGCGCGGCGATAAATATGTGCTCAATGGCAACAAGATGTGGATTACCAATGGTCCGGATGCCCACACTTTTGTGATTTACGCCAAAACCGACACAAGCGCTGGCGCCAAGGGAATTACAGCATTTATTGTTGAGCGCGATTACCCGGGATTCTCTCAGGCTCAGAAGCTAGACAAGCTGGGGATGCGGTCATCTAACACCTGTGAGCTGATTTTTGAAGATTGCGAGGTGCCGGCAGAAAACATTCTCGGCGAAGAAGGTAAAGGCGTTAAGGTCCTGATGAGTGGCCTGGATTACGAACGGCTGGTTCTGTCGGGTGGTCCTTTGGGCATAATGCAAGCCTGCATGGATGTGGTGGTACCCTATATCCATGAACGTGAACAATTTGGCCAGTCGATAGGCCAATTCCAGCTGATTCAGGGCAAAATAGCTGACATGTATACGCAAATGAATGCGGCACGCGCCTACGTTTATATGGTAGCGCAGTCTTGCGATCGGGGTGAAACCACTCGAAAAGATGCCGCCGGCGCTATTCTTTACTCCGCCGAGCTGGCCACAAAAATGGCCCTTGATGCGATTCAAATACTAGGTGGTAACGGGTACGTCAATGAGTATCCCACCGGTCGCCTGCTTCGCGACGCAAAGCTTTATGAAATCGGCGCAGGGACATCTGAAATCCGCCGAATGCTGATTGGTCGCGAGTTATTTAAAGAATCTGAATAATTTTTTCTTTTGACTTCGGGTGACCTGCCTGGCCGCCCGTTAGCTTATACTGGAGGGACACGTGCCCGTATTATCAACTTCTGTCAATTCAAACTCAAAGGAATTTGCCGATAATGTGCAGCATATGCAGGCACAGGTGGCAGATTTAGAAGAAAAAATTGAAAAAATCCGACAGGGTGGTGGCGAGAAAGCTGCCGCTCGTCATACGTCCAAGGGCAAGCTTTTGCCCAGAGAGCGCATTGAAGCGCTGCTCGACCCCTGTACACCTTTTCTGGAAATTGGTCAGTTGGCTGGCTGGGAAGTTTATGACGATTATGTGCCAGGCGCCGGCGTCATTGCAGGGATTGGCCGGGTCAGCGGTATCGAATGCATGGTGGTGGCCAATGATGCTACGGTAAAAGGTGGCACCTACTACCCCCTGACAGTGAAAAAACATTTACGGGCGCAGGAAATCGCCATGCAGAACAACCTGCCCTGTATTTATCTGGTTGATTCCGGCGGTGCCAACCTCCCCCGTCAGGACGAAGTATTCCCTGATAAAGAGCATTTTGGGCGGATATTTTTCAATCAGGCCAATATGTCAGCAAAAAATATTCCTCAAATCGCTGTTGTGATGGGCTCATGCACAGCCGGTGGCGCATATGTTCCGGCCATGGCCGACGTCAGTATCATCGTTAAGGAGCAGGGAACTATTTTTCTGGGCGGCCCCCCCCTGGTAAAAGCTGCGACAGGTGAGGTAGTTTCAGCCGAAGAACTCGGTGGTGGTGATGTCCATACCCGTACATCCGGGGTAGCCGATTTACTGGCAAATAATGACCATCATGCCTTGGCGCTGGCCCGGGATACGGTTAGCCGCCTGAACCGCACAAAGTCTGTAGGGCTGGATATTAAAAAACCCGTCGAGCCGCACTACCCGGCTTCAGATATTTACGGCATCGTACCCAAAGACAGCCGTAAATCATATGATGTAAAAGAGATTATCGCGCGCATTGTAGATGGTTCAGAATTTGATGAGTTTAAACCGCTTTATGGTACTACGCTGGTATGTGGCTTTGCGCGTATTTTCGGCTATCCGGTTGGGATTGTCGGCAATAACGGCATTTTATTCGGCGAAAGCGCACTCAAAGGCGCGCATTTTGTAGAGCTATGTGCTCAGCGCGGTATTCCGTTAATCTTTTTACAGAATATTACAGGCTTTATGGTTGGCAAACAGTATGAAGCCGGTGGTATTGCCAAACACGGCGCCAAAATGGTAACCGCAGTGGCGTGCGCTAACGTGCCCAAACTGACGGTGCTGATCGGCGGCAGTTTTGGTGCGGGTAACTATGGCATGTGTGGACGTGCTTACGATCCGCGTTTTTTATTTATGTGGCCCAATGCGCGTATTTCCGTGATGGGCGGAGAACAAGCTGCCGGCGTGCTGGCGCAGGTTAAACGTGATCAAAAAGAACGTGCTGATGAGCAGTGGTCCGAGGAAGAAGAAGCAAAATTCCGGCAGCCTATTGTCGATACGTATGAGAAGCAGGGCCACCCCTACTATGCCTCAGCTCGTCTCTGGGATGATGGCGTAATTGATCCGGCGGATACCAGAATGGTGCTGGGATTGTCACTTTCTGCAGCACTCAACAAGCCCATTGAGGAAACTCAATTTGGCATATTCAGAATGTAAGGAGTGAGCGTATGACCATCGAAAACTCAGCCGTCCTTTACCACGTCAGTGAACGTGGTGTGGCAACGGTAACGCTTAATAATCCAGATAAACATAACGCATTCGATGATGCGATGATTGGCGCGTTGACTGATTATTTTACTCAGGCGGCTAATGACAGCGCTGTGAGAGTTGTAGTACTTGAAGCGCGTGGTAAAAGTTTTAGCGCAGGGGCGAATCTTCAATGGATGCAGCGTATGGCCGGCTACAGTGAAGAGGAAAATGAGCGCGACGCCATGGCGCTGGCAACCATGCTGCAAACACTGTACACCCTGCCCAAGCTGACCATTGCCAGAGTACAGGGTGCTGCGTTTGGTGGCGCTATCGGGCTTATCGCCTGTTGTGATATTGCTATTGGTAGTCGCTTGAGCAAGTTTTGTCTCAGCGAAGTGAAAATTGGCTTGATACCCGCCACCATCGCACCTTACGTTGTTGAAGCAATGGGTGCACGGGTATGCCGACGCTACTTCCAGACCGCAGAGGTTTTTTCTGCGCGACGGGCTCGCCGACTGGGTCTGCTTAGTGAAGCGGTAACCGAAGACGAACTTGACAGCACCATCGATGACATCATCAGCCAGGTGATTAAAAATGGGCCCAGCGCAGTAGGCCAGGCGAAGACCCTCGTAGAGTATGTTGCAGGCGTACCCATTGACCAGTCGCTAATGGAAAAAACGAGTAAGTGGATAGCCAGCGTGCGTGTATCAAAAGAAGGCCAGCAGGGTCTGAATGCGTTTTTAAATAAACAAAAGCCGGCCTGGCAGGAGTCACAGAATGATTAAAAAAATTCTTATTGCAAATCGCGGTGAAATTGCCTGTCGAGTAATTAAAACTGCACGCAAGCTCGGCATTGGCACCGTAGCCGTATACTCGGACGCCGATGCCAGCGCCCTGCACGTCAGTATGGCAGATGAGGCAGTAAACATAGGGCCTGCGCCTTCCAAGGACAGTTATCTGCGGGCTGATGTAATTCTCGATGTCGCGCAAAAATTAGCGGTGGACGCAATTCATCCTGGTTACGGCTTTTTATCCGAAAACGCCGACTTTGCCCGCGCTTGTGCTGATAATCATATTACATTTATCGGGCCTGGACCCGATGCGATATCAGCGATGGGGTCCAAATCTGCCGCTAAGAACATTATGCAGAAAGCCGGTGTTCCGCTGGTGCCTGGCTATCATGGGGATGATCAGTCAGATGAGACTTTAAAAAAGCACGCTGATGAAATGGGTTATCCCGTCTTGCTCAAAGCGGCAGCCGGTGGTGGTGGTAAAGGTATGCGCCAGGTGTGGAATGCGGATGAGTTCGACAGCGCACTGCGTGCAGCACGCCGTGAATCTATGGCGAGTTTCAGTGATGATGTAATGCTCATTGAAAAATATCTGACGCAGCCGCGTCATGTAGAGTTTCAGGTTTTCTGTGATACCCACGGTAATGGCGTGTATTTGTTTGAACGGGATTGCTCGGTACAGCGGCGGCATCAGAAAATTATAGAAGAAGCTCCTGCTCCGGGCATGGACGAAGCGGTACGCCGACGTATGGGTGAGGCAGCCATACGCGCGGCTCAGGCTATCAATTATGTGGGTGCAGGCACGGTCGAGTTCCTGCTTGATGGTGAAGATTTCTACTTCATGGAAATGAATACCCGCTTGCAGGTTGAACATCCGGTTACCGAAAAAATTACCGGCGAAGATTTAGTTGACTGGCAGATCCAGGTTGCCAATGGCCAGCCGTTACCTAAAACTCAGGACCAGTTACAGTTACATGGTCATGCCTTTGAGGCCCGTCTTTACGCTGAAGATCCGGCAAATGGCTTTTTACCCGCCACAGGCCGACTCACACTGCTGCAACCACCTCAGGAATCAAAGCATGTCCGGGTTGATACTGGTGTCGTTCAGGGCGATGAAGTCTCTGTTTATTACGACCCCATGATTGCCAAGCTAATAGTCTGGGATGAGAACCGTGAGCGCGCGCTACAACGGCTGCTAGCGGCGTTACGGGATTACCATGTCGCTGGTGTCACTACAAACCTGGAATTTTTATATAACGTGGCTGCCAGCCAGCCTTTTCAGGATGCTGAGCTTCTCACTACGTTTATTGAAAAACATGAGTCACTCCTGTTTGCCCGTCCCACGCAGATAGATGACAAAATGCTGGCCGCTACCGCTATGCTGGTACTTTTGTCCAACCAGCACCCGGTAACCAGCGACGGCGATCCTGGCTCCCCATGGGCCATGCCACTGGCATGGCGGGCAAATTTCAGGCATGAGCAAACTCTGACATTCACCATAGGTGATACCACCGCCGACGTCAGAGTTGCGCATTGCGGCACACCCAAATCGCCCAATCAATGGCAGATGAAGGTGAACAATCAAACCTACCAGGTTAGCGGGCATGTGGACAATCATGTGCTTTATGCGCAAATAGATGGCTACCAGCAGCGCATCGGCTGGGCGTCAGATTCCGCGCGCTACACGTTATTTACCCCCCAGGGCGCATTACATCTTGACTACCATATGCCAGATACCGGGCACGCTGATGATTCAGCACATGATGGCGGATTTGCCGCGCCCATGAATGGCACAATGGTTGATGTATCCGTGGCCGAGGGTGATAAAGTCAAAAAAGGCGATACATTGCTGGTCATGGAAGCTATGAAAATGGAACATAATATCACTGCCCCTGCAGATGGCACGGTGAAAGCTATTTTCTTCGCACCCGGTGATCTGGTAGATGGCGGTGCGCAGTTGCTGGAGTTTGAACCAGATGAATAATTTTCCAGAAACGGTAAGTCTGGTTGAGGTTGGACCACGAGATGGCCTGCAAAATGAAAAGTCAGAGGTGAGCACACAAACCAAAGTAGACCTGGTTGAAATGCTGGCAGATGCTGGTCACAGACATATCGAAACCGGGAGTTTCGTGTCTCCCAAATGGGTGCCACAAATGGCCGATTCAGATGCGGTTTTTGCGCAGATCAAGCGGCGCGAGGGCGTAACCTATTCGGCGTTGACACCAAACATTAAAGGTTTCGAAAATGCTCTCGCGGCCAGGGCTGATGAGGTGGCTATTTTTGGTGCGGCTTCTGAATCTTTTAGCCAGAAGAATATCAATTGCTCGGTGGATGAAAGTCTGGATCGATTCGCCCCAGTGGTAAGCCAGGCAAGAGCCAATGGCCTGCGGGTACGCGGTTACGTATCCTGCGTTCTGGGCTGTCCTTATGAAGGTGAAATTGCGCCAGCTGCTGTAGCCAGTGTCGCGAAAAAAATGCTCGACATGGGCTGCTACGAAATATCGCTGGGCGATACAATCGGCACGGGAACGCCTGTCAAAACGCAGCGCATGCTGGAAGTTGTGGCAGACGCAGTGGGCGTTGATAAGCTTGCTGCGCACTTTCATGATACCTATGGGCAGGCGCTGGCCAACCTGTATGTTGCGCTCTCTTGTGGTGTATCGACTATCGACAGTGCGGTGGCCGGCTTAGGCGGCTGTCCTTATGCAAAAGGTGCCAGCGGTAATGTAGCCACTGAGGATGTCCTTTATATGCTTGATGGAATGGGCATACACACTGGTGTAAATATGCAAAAGTTGCTTAGGGCTTCTGTCTTCATTATGCAGGCAGTGGGTCGCCCCCCGTCTTCAAAAGTCGCCAACGCGATGGGATAACAGTCCTTTGAAAAAGAGGCGGCATGCGGCCTCTTTTTTTAGCTGCTGACGAATTGCCACCAGATAAAAACGCCCAGAAAACCAAATAGATAAATCAGTCCCGCCAGGCTCAAGCGCCGTAGCCAATGAGTAGCTCCAAACGAACTTTCTGTACGCGAGGTATTAACCAAACGATGATTTAACCAGGCAAATAATGGCGTGGTAGTAAAAGCCAGAGTCATGGCGAATCCAAGCATAGCCAGTAATGCAGATTGAAAAAACAGCACAATAATAAAACTGATAATCGCCACGAGTAGCAAAGTTTTGGTAAAGTGACGTTCAGGTTCATCGTTGGTTCCCCTGAGCAAACCCAGCGCTTCAGTGATAGCCCGGCAATATCCATCATAGACAGTCAGCGCTGAACCGAATATGCACAAAAAGGCAATAGTCGCAATAAGATAACGCGACCATTCTCCAATGGTAGAGGCGTACAGGCTCACCAGTTGCCGAGAAAATCCAATGCCACCGACCGCCATATCTTTTCCACTGCCATACAATATAAGCGCTCCAAGTGCTAAAAATACCACCGCAAGTAGCGTCGTTGTAATATACCCCAGATTAAAATCAAACAGCGCTGACGCTGGCGTCACGCTAACTGAGTCTTGCTGCCGCTTGAGCCATAATGAAGTGATCGCTGATATTTCGATGGGCGCTGGCATCCACCCCATGGTAATAACCAAAAAACCTATGGCAGCAACCGTCCAGGGCGATTCACCGGAAAAATCTGGTGGCGCGGCAGGCCCGTTAAAGCCAGCGACCACTGCGGCGGTGACGGTACTAATTACCAGCAGAAGCATGATAAGTTTTGCCGCCTTATTCATCGCTTCAAAATGTCCGGCCAACAAAATAAACAATATCGTTGCAAGAACAATGGCAGCAAGCATTGGAACCGGGACTGTAAAAGGCAAGAAATAGCCCAGTAAACTGGCTGCAAACATTAACAGCGCAGCGGCATTTACCACAGCCGCAACGCAGTTTATCACCATGGCCATCAACAGATAGCCCCTACCCATGCTCAGGTAGCCCTGTTGCAATGTCTGTCCACTATCTACGGTGTAGGTGACGGCGGCTCGAAAAAACGGATATTTAAGAATATTAACGGCAATGATTAATATAACCAGCTGCCAGCCATAATGCGCGCCTGCCTGTGTCGCCGCCACCAAATGGCTCCCACCTATGGCGGCTGTGGCCATAAGTATTCCCGGCCCCAGGGATTTAATGAGACGGCTGGCAGTATTTAATTGAGACTGTAACATCACTCATCGTCCTGCTGGTGACACGCCTAAGCGTTAAGGTAAATTAGCGGTCATCATGACAGGCGAAATGGAATAGATAAACCGCGTTACTGCTTTGCTTTCTCGGCTGGCAGAATAAATGTCAGAGCAATAGCCACACACAGCATACCAGCCATCACATAAACAACTGAAAATCCGATAAGAGATTGGAGCATGGCGTAAAAAGCACCAAAGCCCAGTAAAATAATGCCAATTGCAGTATTACTGAATGCCACCAGCTCGGTTCGGTCCTGCCCTTCAGTGACATCCAGACTGTAAGTCTGACGCCCTGTTCGAACACCGGTATGGGCAATGGCCAGTACAAAAAACAGCAGTCCTGATATCCAAAGCGATGGGGCCGGTAATACAAGTAAACCAATACAGGCGGCGGTAGCGATAATGCCTGCTATTTGCAAAGCCAGGCGTGCACTTTTATCGGCCACTTTGCCCCAGACTATTGATGAAAACAACGCAGCTGAAGCCTCTGCTGCCAGAAAAAGGGGTAACAGTGACTTCGCGTCGGCTTCACTTTCCAGCATAAAGTAAGGAGCAACGAGTGCAGAATGCACAAAAAGTCCCCGAACCAAAATAAAGCGATAGACAATGGAGTCAAAGTTATGAAACCGTGGCGGTGAATGGGCGTCATGATTTTCGCTCGTCTCACGCGAAACATCCACGTAGGTTTTTATCGGCAACAAAATAATAAAAGTGAACAGGAAGGCCACAGCAGCTGCGCTGATTAGAAACAGAATTGCTTCTTGACCCAGCACATCCTGGTAAAATACCAATGGGACAGCTACAAGCAAAGTAACGATGCCAGAAATTGTCGATGCCTTGCCCAGCAGGGCACCTCGTTCGCCCTTATTGGCTATATCGGCCTCGATATCTTTTATAGTCAGTGAGCAGGCTGCACGCCCCATGCTCAGAAGCCCCAGAAGGCACAGAATCGCCCAACCAGCCTGACTATTATCCAGACTCAGGGCGGCGATGAGCATCCCCATTACAGACAACGCCTGTACGATAATTCCGGTCCGCCATATAATATGCCGGGTACGCATCTTTCGCAGCAAAATACCAATAACAGCCTGAGGCAACAAAGCGCCGGACTCTCTAATCGGCACCAGCCAGCCTATCATCCAGGGCGGCGCGCCCAGTGAAATAAGTAAAGCCGGCAACGTTGTTTTTGCTGATATCAGCAAATCTGCCAGCTTGTTGGCAGATAGCGCTCCTACCAGCCGATTTTTTTGGCCAGCCATTGATGCCCTCTGCAAAACGTTATTTTTAGGTTCACAGTCCCTCGCAAAACAAGCCATAAACAACTTTGGGCTAACTTTCCAAAGCGTAGATTTTCAATAGTTTAAATTCATTCAGGCAGATAGTACAGACTCGTATTCGGGTTGGCAGCGCACTTACCCCGGTCAATCAGGTTTTATTTTCCACCACTGTTTTGAGGTTTTCCAGGCCTGTTTCGAAATCAGGCCCAATCATGTCGTCGATCATCAACACAAAATAGCGGTCTAGTGGATTTGCACCTACTTCTCCTTTATCACTCCATATAACCCGTGTGCCATCGGGCGTTTCCTCAAGTAAAATTTGTCCGGTGGTCCCCATTTCATATTCAGCGAATCGTAAACTATAGCGAACTCTGCGGTTATGTTTGAGCTGCGTAATTTCCAGCTCACCGCTTCCTTCGCTCGCACTATGCCACTTTGAAAACATACCTATAGCACGGTCCGGCCCGCCATATTCAATTTGCATATTCGGGTCGCGCTGGAACCAGACCCCCCAACTGCTCCATTGTTTAAGATCCACGACACTGGGATAAATATCCTCAGGCGAGGCATTAATAACTATGCTTCTTTTGACCTCATATTCTTTTGGTAGTAACAAACCTACACCAACAAAAACCACCAAAACTGCTGTCATTAAAAATATGAGTTTCTTCAGTAAGCTCATGATTTATCCATGTTTTATATAACTCATATTGATTATAACACTTTTTTAACAATTTACCTTTCATGGATAGTTTCTCGGTGTTCAGCATCAGCCTGTAGTCTGTCTGGTAACTTATACTGATTGTCGTATTTACCATTGTCTCCTGAGCCTTTTTAACGTTTTTAACGTTTTATTTATATTCCCCAAGTTGTCTGGGTGGTTTATAACGGGATCATGTGTACACTAATAAGCTTGCCACCCAAAAACTAATTAATGGGCACATTTTCCCTATTTGATATGAAGGAAAATCGCACAGGAGAGATACCATGGCAGATCACAAAAATCGCTACATCAGTAATTTAACACGCGATACCTATGCGCTGATTCTGGCCGGCGGTAAGGGCTCCAGGTTGCATGAGCTAACAAACTGGCGGGCCAAACCCGCGTTATACTTTGGCGGCAAATTTCGGATTATCGATTTTCCGTTATCTAATTGCATCAATTCTGGTATTCGCCGAGTGGGTGTAGTCACCCAATATAAGTCCCACTCTCTGATCAGACATCTGACCCGGGGCTGGGGCCACTTTAAAAAAGAGCTTGGTGAATCTGTTGAAGTTTTACCCGCTTCCCAACGGTTCTCCGATCACTGGTACGCCGGCACTGCTGATGCGGTTTTTCAGAATATCGACATTATCCGGGATGAGCTGCCCAAGTACGTCATGGTTCTTTCCGGCGATCATATTTACCGAATGGATTACGGAAATATGCTTGCTCACCATGTAGAAACGGGCGCAAAAATGACAGTGTCATGTATGTCAGTTCCCACGGAAGAGGCTGCCGGCGCATTCGGTGTAATGTCGGTAGAAGACGATCTTCGTATCACCGGATTTGAGGAAAAGCCAGCTCACCCGGCCCCCCAGCCTAATCGGGAAGGATACTGCCTGGCCTCAATGGGTAACTATGTTTTCGATACAGAATTCTTGTTTGAACAACTACGTCGGGATGCTGAAACCAAGGGCTCTGAGCGGGACTTCGGTAAAGATATTATTCCATCAATTATAGCCGACCACAGTGTCTATGCATTTCCTTTTGAAGGTAGTAGTGATGCGACAGCCTACTGGCGCGACGTAGGTACTATTGACTCATTCTGGGAAGCCAACATGGAAATGGTGGCACCGGTGCCTCAGCTCAATTTATATGACCAAAAATGGCCTATCTGGACTTATCAGGAGCAGCTACCACCGGCAAAATTTGTCTGGGATACCGATGATCGGCGCGGTGAAGCAATAAACTCTGTGGTTTCCGGTGGCTGTATTATATCCGGCTCTACGCTAAGGCAAAGCCTGGTTTTCTCCAATGTCCATGTTCATTCGTACGGCCAGATAGATGAGGCCGTTATCCTTCCGGATGTGGAAATCATGCGCCATTGTCGTCTGCGAAAAGTCATCATCGATCGCGGAAGCGTTGTTCCGGAAGGTATGGAAATTGGCTACAATCATGAACATGATCGCGAACGTGGCTTTCGGGTTTCAGATAAAGGCGTGGTATTAGTTACCAAGGAAATGTTGCAGGCGCTTTAGCAGCGCCTGCATGACTACCTGCTTTTCTCCCACTGCTGAATCGTCGTCGTAATCTTTTCAGCTAACTCTAACGGGTGCTCCAGCGGCAACATATGACCACCGGGTACCCGGGTATGCGCAATGGGATTGTGTCGAATAAAACGTCGCCAGTACTCAGGTTTACAGACATTTGAGTCCTGACCGGTTATCAGCAGACCGGGGCACCGAAGCTTGCCTTTAAACTTATCCAGATTATGGGGCAAATGTCTGAATATATCGGCCTCAACCTGCGCATCAAATGTCAGTACTTGATGGTCGCCCTCAACTGCAGTGGCGGCTTTGACATAATCTGCCACGCAAGCAGGCTGCATGTTTTTGAATAACCCCTTGCTTTTAAAATACTCAACCAGATCGGCGTCTTTTGACCACCGGGTATTTCGGTTTTGAGCAAGTCCGGCGGGGGTGAGTTTATCCATGTAAGCAGTTTTTTTGGCTAACCTTATTAACAGACTTTTTGGCCCTAATACTAATGGGGGATCTATTAGAATCACGCCTTTAAACATTTTGGGATACAAACACGCTGCCATAAACGTAATCACCGCGCCAAAGGAGTGACCAACCCCGTAAACTTGTCCATCCGGGCAATTACACCTGACATAGTCCTGCAACTCCTCAACCTGGTTAGCCCAATTTTTATTAACCGGCAACTGTGGGTTATGCCCAAACTGCGGCTTTGCATGGAGTGTCCAGGTTGCCGGTAAATGAGCAAACAGTTGCTGATAGCTTTCTGCCGGAAAACCGTTCGCATGGGCAAAATGCACCGAAACTGATGAAGCCAATTGGTTGTTACCTCTACAAGAATGGAAAAAGTCCGTTGGCGATTATCGCACCTTACGGTAGGATACCATACCCTACTCATCAGACCAGAACACCTATGCATATTGATGAACTTCTGACATTTTCTCAGCCAGCGTGGATTAACGAGACAACGGCTGTTTATCGTGAACGCATTATCAGTGCCGATTGGGGCCAGGGCAGAACCGCATTTGGGGGCATCACTGCGGGCATGGTGTTTACTGCCATCAACGCTCAGGTGGAAGACAGCCGGGTTTTACGTGCGTTTAATACCAATTTTATTGGTCCTATTACGCTCGATTACCCTTTCGATATCGAGGTGGTCAAGCTCAGAGAAGGCAAAAATGTCAGTCATTTTAGCGGCCAGATAATTCAAAATGGCAAGGTTTGCGTCGCCAGTCAGGCATGCTTCGGCGTTGGCAGAGTATCAAAAATCTCAGTGGAAAATCATGAGGTCCACGCCATGTCAGCCCCGCGTAAAGCGCAGTTTATCCCACAAATCCCTAAAGTGACGCCTAAATTTTTACGCCATTTTGACCTGGCGATTGCAGAAGGGGGCGTTCCGTTCACTGGGCGCAAAACCCATCATTATCATGGCTTTATGCGCTTTAGTCAGGCCCCTGAGACACTTACCGACGGGCACCTTATCACTATGATTGATGCCTGGCCACCAACCTTACTACAGATGATGAGGTGGCCTGCCCCAGCCAGTACTGTGACCTGGAACATAGAATTCATCCACCCCCACCGGCCCGTTTCCGGTGCCGACTGGTTTGCCTACCAGGCCCACACCCGGCAGGCGGCAGATGGTTACGGTCATACTGAAGCCACAATATGGGACAAAGATAATGAAGTGGTAGCAATCAGCAGACAAACCGTTGCGGTATTTGATTAGAGCAAGTTTGCAGCAAAATAGAAGAACCTGAGAGACGCGTGTCGAGGCCGTGGCAACTAAAGACATGCAAGTATAAGAAAAAAGTAACAGGCATAGATAGATGGTGGTTGTGATATTTATCCAAAGGAATGCAGAGTGGGGTTAGCCCCTGGTTAACCTACATCCCCTACCCGTTTGTAATCAAAAAATGAGCACTGTCTGCATACTTACTTTTAATAAAGCACAAATGCGCTGGGGTTAAACAGGGCAATAACGCTGATACATTGCAGGTTAGTAATATCAAGTGCATCTTCTAAGTCTGATCGCTGCAGGTCCAGAGATTCATGCATTTCTTTTTGCAAGTTGCTATAACCGAGATAGATTTCAGGGTACACATTATCCAGTGCCAGAGTATAACTTAACTGCAAAATACGGTGCTCCACGGGGCTTGTCGACGAGATCTCATCATGAATATGCTCTACAGGCTCATAAATACAGGCAGGAATCGACCATTGTTTTACCATCTCGGCGGACAATGCAGAATAGGTAAATCCCAGTACGGCCTCTTGCAAACTGGCCGGGCTCACCCTCGCATTGAAATGCTGACACCGCTGCGCCTGCTCTGGTGCCTGTGAAACAATGACTAATTCACCGATGTTGTGTAACAGTCCGGCAACAAACAGCCGCTCTGGCTCTTTGATATTTTTGCTTTCAGCCAGATATTTTGCCAACAATGCACAGCTGACACTCTGTTCCCAGAATTTATCCAAATCTATGATGCGCGATTCTATATCGCTGAATGCATGGCTGATACCGTAGGCCAGCGCAAGATCGTAGGCTGCCCGGGTGCCAATCACCTGCAGCGCTTTTGAGATTGTATCTATCCGTTTTGGGAACCGGTATAAAGCACTATTGGCGACTTTAAGAATCTGACTGGCAAGGGCCGGATCAAAACTGATAATTTCAGCCACGTCATCAATACTGGCCGCGCCGTCATCCATACTCGCCTTTAACCGGGTGACTGCGTCAGGTAAAACAAAAATTTCCCCTGCGCGGGCGGCGATCTGCTGCAATTTCATTATGTACTCCTCGGTAACCTCTTTGGCCAGAAAGACAACACTGTCTCCATGGCGCTATCCCGGTATCCTCGTTATACATTAACTGTATGTCTAAAACAGGTATTCAGCCATTAACCTGCTTATCAAATTTTGTAACTGCTTTTTTCCAAACGTTTTATTTTTATCTCGTTGAGTAGTTCACTGGCGCTTAATGCTTTATAACTACCGGTCTCCCGGCGCTGTCTGTTAGCCTCATAAATTAAATCTATTATCACCTTATTGGCGGGGCAATAGTTTCTTGCTAATACCCCCTGGCGCACCACTTCACCATTTAAATCTTCAACCTCGGTAGGTTTTCCCTGTTGCAAATCCCACCACATTGATGTTTTTACAGTAGGATCGATGTCTAACATCGTAGCGGCAACCCGCCTGAACATAAAATCAGGCAGACTCAGGATAAATGGCAGCCACTTTCCGTCTACTTTGGTAACCTTTGCCAACGCAATACGGTTAGTGCTGGCCACCTCCAGCCATTCTCGCATTAAGTGAGCGATAACCTTACGATATCCACGATCTTCAAGCATTTGCTTTACCGGCAGGTCGCTTAATGCATTAACCGCGTTACTCAGATTAAGCTGTAATTTGGCGGCCTGAATCGCATTAATGTCTGATACTAACCGAACCTGGAGCAGCTCGGAATTGAGCGTTTTTGATAATTCAGGAAGTACTCGCCGTATCTCTTTGGGCAAGGTAAGTCTACCTTCTGAACCGCGATGCAGGGTACCGTCTTCCAGCCTCACCACGTTGAAAGGCACCACAGCACTAAAGACTTTGCAGTTTGGAAAGGCGGTTCTCATCTGGTGAACCGCGCGTAATCCGTTTTGGCAACAAATGACAATACTGCCGGTTTTGACCAAAGCCCTGAGCTCACGCACGGCTAGATTAAGACTGGTACATTTTACGGTCAGCCAGATGACTTCGACGATGTCTTGCTCGCGGCTGTGGTACTGGTAAATGGCAGGTACCTGCGCTGCGTTGCCCTGATAATCCGACAGTCGAAGACCCTTGGTCAACGCCTTAATCGTTTTATCTCTGCCTATCACGCGAACCTGATGGCCGGTTAACGCTAAATTACCAGCCAGATAACTGCCAACCAATCCGGTACCGAAAACTAAATGCATGCGCATATTCAATCTTTCAACTAACCGGCTTCCAGCATGCCCTTTATCGGAACAATTTGCTATATTTGTGCTTCTTTTGTTCGCTGGAGTCCCCCTGGTTTGACAACACGTCGTCTTGTAGTTATCGGATATGTCTGGCCTGAACCGAACTCTTCGGCAGCAGGTGAAAATATGCTGGGCTTGCTAACAGCGTTTTCTGGTGGCGGCTGGGATATCACTTTTTTAAGTGCAGCAGCAGATTCTGCCCACATGGCGAACCTTACAGAGTGTGGTATCGCCACACAGCGGATTAATGTCAACTGCAGTAAATTTGACGCACTGATAGCAACATTAGCCCCTGATGTGGTAATTTTCGATCGCTTCATGACCGAAGAACAATTTTCCTGGCGAGTCAGACAACACTGCCCGGGGGCATTGCGGGTGCTTAACACCGAAGATCTACACAGCCTGCGCCATGCAAGACAGCAGATTAGCAAAGGTAAAACTGAGCCGCCGAAAAACCCCACAATGCCATTTAACGATGATATGGTTCAGCGTGAGGTGGCAGCGATAATCCGTAGTGATTTAACCCTGGTAATTTCCCAGTCTGAGTATACCCTGCTTACTGAGCAATTTGCTATTTCGCCAACACAGCTTCTGGTGCAACCACTTATGATAGCTCCGTTAGCGGCAGTGAGCACAGATGAAAGCGCGCGCAATGGATTCACCTTTATCGGCAACTTTCGTCACGCCCCCAACTGGGATGCGTTGCTGTATTTAAAAGAAACCCTCTGGCCTAAAATACGCGCTGCCCTGCCCCATGCCTCACTTTTTGTATATGGTGCCTATCCGGGTAAAAAGGTGACTAACTTACATAACGCTAAGAACGGCTTTCTGATTGAAGGTTGGGCGCCGGATGCGCGAATCGCTCTGTCCAGACATCGGGTGATGCTCGCCCCGCTTCGGTTTGGCGCCGGGGTCAAAGGCAAGTTAGTTACAGCCATGCAATGCCAGTTACCCAGCATTACCACCGCCATTGGAGCAGAAGGTATCGCCAGCGATGATGCCTGGCCCGGAGCAGTCACAGACAACGAGGATGAATTTGTCTCGCAAAGTGTATTTTATTATGAAAATGCGGCTGCCCGTCAGCAAGCTGTCGAAAAAGGCAATATTATTATTGCCCGGCAGTTTGATACAAAAACGCATCAGTATGCGTTAACGGCAACGATCAGCAATTTACTGGAGCGTCTTGAGGCCCACCGGGCCAGTCTTTTTTACCAGCAGTTGCTATGGCATCAGAATCTGCGAGCTACTCAGTATATGTCGCAATGGATAGAAGCGAAAAACGCGAAAAACAACAGCTAAATACAGATTTCTCTGCTATATCTTTGAAGAGATATATCTTTCAGCAGATAACCCGGTGGCCGCAATGAATATATTCATACCTTTAATTGTTTTCACCACGCTTATTTGTTCAAAACCTGTGATTGGTGCACCATCGCCCCACCCGGAAGGTGTCATGCTTTGTCATGGTATAGCTGATATCGTCGGTCGTATTAAACAACAGCGGCAGACAGGTAAATCCGAATCGGATAATGACGGCCTGGAAATCCTGCGCCAGCTGGAAAGAGAAGTAAAGCAAGATTTGATCACCCCGGTGGATGCATTTCTGGCTAACACTGAACGCCTGCCGGCGCGCTGGAGTGCCGCGTTATTTACCCATGCCTGCCTGTATAATTATACCGGAAATCTTGCTCAGGTTGCCCTGATGAGTACGCTAATCAGTCAGCGGTGTGATCTGAAACACACAGGCATAGCCTGCATCGACAAAATCTTTACCACTTTACCACAACAAACCGCTATCTGAGTGGTGATGTAGCCAAACTTGCCAGCTCCTGAAGTCGGCAAATAACCGCGCCTATGCCATCTGCGCGAGACTGGCTCAGCTGACGGATCACACCCGCATTATGCAAATAAGTAGCGAAATCGAAGCTGCTGACCTCAGTAACTGTCAGCTCATTGGCCTTTTCCAACACGATAGCCAGTACCCCGCGGATTATTTTTGCATCTGACCAGGCTGCAAACTGACTATTTTCTGTCTTGTCATCACAGGTTTGCCACACATAAACCTGACTTTGACACCCTGAGACCTGAAAAGATGGATCCAGCCACTTATTATCTGGTTGCCGGAGGGTTTTGCCAGCCAGCATAATTTGTCGAGTAACATTATCCCAGCCGCGGGCACCGGCCACTGCTTCAGCCAGGGGCAGACGACAATCACTCATTTAGCAACACCACTGTCGGCAAAATACGTAAGCAGCTCGTCTGCACTCATCACCATGCCGTTATCATCGGCAATGGGAAAGATTACTACGCCAACATTGTTTTTTTTCAGACCAGGTAGCCAGGTGTCCAAGAATTCGGAAAGCTGCAGACTTACCGGCTGACTGATATTATCATCTGGTACCGGCCACAGCGCCACCAGCGACTGGTGTGGCCACACCGGCAAAAGCGCACTAAATTCCGCCACCGTTGCGCACTGTTCAGGGGCTATCATTACATAGCCTTCAGCACCTTGTCTTAACCACAATGCGCCGGCTTTCTCGCTATATTGCATGAACAGCGCCTGGCGCTCCTCTGCAGACAATGATGCGGCCTGTTTGATGAGCGAAGATGAAAGCGCGTTTGTTACAGTTTCTGGAAACAACTGAATACTCCAATGGACAAATAAACGTATTATACGGACGAAGCTTTACTGGCGCCAATCTGATACCGAGACTGCTCTCCCCTAGTTCGGAGCGTCAGATGCGCAATTATGTTTTATCCTAAATACACCTCATGGTAATGTGTAGCATACTTTTTTTACCTGTTTGCCGTAATGGATTCCGAGTTTTACTTATCGTCTAATAATAACGAAAAAACGCTGGCATTAACTGAAGAGCAGTTCAGGGAGCTAAAGCGGGCGCGTAAACGATTGTCGCTGATTCACGCAGTGTCGTACAAGTACAAGCTGGTCCTTTCTAACTACCAGCTGGTTGAAGAAAACATGGCACAGCTGGGTGAATTATATACCAGTCAGCATAATATCAGTGACATAGAAAGAATCAGGCCGCAACTCAATGCCAGCATAAATAATTATGTATTGAGCGCGAGAATTTTCACCAGCCAGCTAAAACGGCATGTGCAAAGTTGTCTGCCTCTTGAGCGTGAACTGGTAACCCAGCTTTCCGATCAAATGGATAAGCTGTACAAAAACTCGTTTGCTTATCGTTTTGTGGATTCCATGTATGACTATGTGACTTATTACGGTCTCAGCGTTCATGCTTTTCGGTGTCGCTCATTTGTACGGCTGGATGAGCAGGAACAACCTGTGCGCGAATACGATTTTCGGGCCTATATTGAGCGGGAATATATCGGTGGGCCGGCCGATTTCAGAGCATCGGTGCTTACAGAAACACCTGACCGGGTGGATGTTTTAGCCCTTTTAGCAGAGTTTAATAAAAGCCTGGAAATTTTGCATAATCAGGCCATGTCTATGCTGACAGCGGTGCTGACGAAATCTCGTACGAGCGTGGCAGAGTTTGTGAATGTTTTCATCGGGCAGTTTGGGAATCAGCATGCAAATGTGTTTGTTATTCATAAAACACGCGCATTTGGCGATAAGGTATATGAGAGTTTTCCGTTATCGGTATATCTTGATAACGAACTGCTGGCGGAGCAGGTTTGAACATGATGAGTGATGCTTCAGCACCTTTGGTGCTTTCTACCGATTACGAAACTCACGATGTCATCAGTATACATTACCGGCATTTTTCGGTCTGGCTCCGTGATGACTTGCTTGCTCCGCTTTCCGGTGTGGTGACAGAAATTGAGTTTCCCTGGAGCGAAAGTGCTATGCAGAATAATTTTCAGCACCATTTGGACAATATTGCCCAACATGCGCTGGATACAATGGCATTGATTGACAATACCCTGCGCACAGAGAACTGTAAGATTATTTATTGTGAAGTTAATAAGTACGCCTGCGCTGTGTCTTTATTAGCGCCCTTGCCACAACTGGTCTATCAGGGCATGCAAAGTATGCCCTGTCCGTCGATATTCTCGCTACCAACCATGACCAACCATGAGGTATCGGCCAGTCATTTTGTCAAAGAGCGGCGAAGTAAACTGAGTTTCTGAATAACGTTACGGTGTCGCAGCCGGGGCTTGTAAAGAAGGTAAAAGCTCATTGATGGTCATGGGACGTGAATATAAAAAACCCTGCATCATGTCACAGCCAGCTTGTCTGGCAAACATAGCCTGCTCTTCGGTTTCAATTCCTTCCAGCAACACTGACTTACCCAGACGGTTACACATCTGGATTAGGGTATCGATAATGATTCGCTTTGTTTCGTGGCCATTATCGCCGGGCAGTAATGACTTATCCAGTTTGACAATGTGAGTATAAGGCTCACTAAGCTCAGAAACAGAGGCATAACCGGAGCCAAAATCGTCAATCGCTATGGTAAAGCCGGCCGTATAAAGCTCACGTAAAATGCGTCGTGTGCCGATGTCGTGCATAGCAGATTCTGTTACTTCCAAGACGATATCATCGGCATTTACAGAAAATTCATCCAAAAATGTCATAAACTGTTTGACCAGCTCACTGGAGTTTAGCTGCAGAATAGACACATTAACATGCACTCGGATGTGCCCTAATCCGGCTTCTTTGAGTAACGCACTGGCAATGCACACTTCTCGCAACATTTTCAGCCCCAGCTCGTTAATCAGGCCCGTCTCCTCGGCAATGGGAATAAACGAATCGGGATGGATATCGCCAACCTCCTGGCTTTGCCAGCGGCAAAGCGCCTCCAGCGCCACAATTGTTCCGGTGCTATCGACGATGGGCTGATAGACAGCATAAAGTTCATGATTGACGATAGCATCCAGTAACCCCTGTTCCACATAGAGCCGGTACTGAATCGCCGCGTCCTGCTGCGATGTATAAAAGACCACCTGCCCCTTACCCTGACGTTTTGCTTCGTACATAGCGATATCAGCGTGCTTGAGTAGTTCGTTCGCGGTTTTGCCATCCTCGGCCTCAGCCACGCCAAGACTGACACCAACAGGCAATAATAAATCGTTGACAACAATTGCGTCATCAAACACCGCTAACAACCGTTCACTGAGGGCCTGCAAATCGTCACTTTGTTGTACCAGGATAACAAACTCATCGCCACCATGACGAATCAGCGTGTCATTCTCGCGAATGGTGTGTTTTAAGCGCATAGCGCATTCACATAGTACTTCGTCGCCCACGTCATGACCGTGGGTATCGTTAATCGCTTTGAAGCCGTCCAAATCAATGAAGATTAAGGCTTGAATATTGTCACTGAAAACCCGGTCATTGAGCGCTAACTTTAAATAATTTCTGTTACCTGCACCCGTTAGCGAGTCTGTGAACGCCAGCGACTCGAGTTGTTTTTCAGCACGGGTCAATTCAGAAATGTCAGAGACTGTCGCAATGTATTTTTCTTCATCACAGGAAGCTGTGAGTTCAGTCACTGTCAGCAGAGCAGGAAACTGCTCGCCCCGGGCATTAAATAGATTTATCTTTTCTCGGAGCATTATTGATTTATTTTTTGTCATGGCAACACTATGCGAGTCGACACCAAAATCAACCAAAGATTTTCCAATTAACTGCCCCGTCTTCCCCACCATCAGATCAACCAATGCCCGGTTACAATCTATAATGGTAAAATCCCTGGTCAGGACAGCCACGCCTTCGGCTAACTGATCCAGGATAATGCTCGACAGACGTAGTTTTTTGCTTTGGCGCTGACGCTCCGTGACATCTATAACAGCGCCAATATGCACCTGGGACTCTGCAACGTTGATGTCACTAAATAGAATATCGACCCAGATATCGTTCTGACTGTCGATACAAATGGTTTTATGCAGGCTTTTATTCTGCTCAATGCAGGCGGCAACTTCCTGACGCTCTTCTTGTTTAAATAAATCATAAAAGCGGTTCAAATCAATCGACGTTGAGGATCCAAACCGATGGAGCAAACTCTTTGCGCCGGTAAATATGAATCCTCGACCATCCCCTTTCATCTCCATGACGCCCAGCTGGGCCGCCTCCGCGGCCAACTTGAACCGTTTTTCACTGTCCTGGGCTCGCTGTTCAAGGGCAAATCGCTGAAGCGCCGTTTCGCACGTTACTTTAAGCGTCTTAGCATTAAAAGGCTTTACCATGTAGCCATAGGGCGAGGCCTCAAGTGCGCTGGCCAGCGTAGCATCGTCGCTGTAAGCTGTGGTAAAAATCACCGGAACCCGTTGTATTCGACCGATAGCATGCGCAGCGTCAATGCCGTTACTGCCTTCTGCAAGATGAATATCCATTAAAATAAGTTCAGGGCTGAATTTTTCGGCCAACTCCAGCGCCTGCTCTTCCGAGCGGGCCAGACCAACCACCTGGGCATCCAGTGCTGCCAGCTCTCTGGCCAGATAAGTCGCTGCGATAGTGGTGTCTTCGACCACCAATACCCGCTTATTTTCTAACAGACTCATTTTTATCCTTTTCATTTAGGGCTGAAGCAGTTCATACAAGGTATGATGCAGCAACTTATCAGATACAGGCTTGGTCAACAGCGGCACCGAGCGCAATGCGGCGGGCACGTTGAGCGCATCCCCATAACCACTTACAATTATGCTCGGTATATTCAGCATCAGCGCCTGTTCGATAATGTCAAAGGTAGTAGAGTCTCCCAGATGCACATCGCTCACCAGCAGCTCAGGCAGGCACCGGTCCAGATGCTGTCTGGCAGACTGTAGATTACCGGCAATGAAAACCTTACCAATTCCCAGTCGCTTGAGCTTTTTCTGCATATCTAATGCTATGACCAGGCTATCTTCAATAACCAATGCGCTTTCGGGCATGCCTAACTGCGGGGCAGTCGGGGTTTCATCAGACGCTATTGGTAAAGGATTGGCGTTGTAAGTTGTGAAAAACCGGTTAGGAATACGAATACTCGCTTTCAGACCATCTGGTTCAAACCTCACATCTACATCTCCCCCCAACTCGTGAGGAACGGTGTTTTTTATTAAAATCATGCCAAAGCCTTCGCGCTCAGGAATCCTAACCGGAGGGCCACCACTCTCACACCACGCAATCTGCAAATCATTGCGCGCATCGATATACCAGGAAAGAGCCACGCTACCTTTATGTTCAGACGGCGACAGTGCACCGTATTTGGCGGCATTGGTGAACAATTCATGAATAACCAGTACAACCGGTGTAGTGGCGTCGGGGACAAATGCCACCTCGGGACCGTCAAAACGGATAGTCGCCTCACTTTGTACGTAAGCCTGAATTTCGGTAGTGATTAACTGGCGAAAACTCAGGTTATCCCAATGGGACGCGGTGAGTTGATCGTGGGCGGAGGCCAGTGCGACTATCCGGCCTGAGAGGGTTTCCACAAACTCATCCAGGGTACGTCCGGACTGGTCGGTTTGCACTACAATTGCATTGACCAGATTCAGAATATTGCGCACCCGGTGATTCAGCTCTGAAATTAGCACTTCATGTTTACGTCTGGCCTGCTGCTGCATATCACTGCGATCCTGCAGGTGTCGGATGATGACTTCAAGCAGTGTCACGCGCAATGAATCGGCACTGTTAATATCTTTTTCCTGCCAGTGTTCGCATTGATCTTTGTAGGTTTGTTGCCATAGGGCAAAACTTTCACGGGGTGCAAGCCGATCTTCATTGGCTACTTGCGTTACAGGCTTATCGGGGTTGCCGGCCCAGTTGACAGTTTGGGTTTGAGCATTGCGGAAAAAAAGCAGATAATCCCGTGGATTTTTCGATATGGGAATAGCGAGTACACCGGCCACTTTATCGGTCTGTGTATCATAATCATTCAATACCTTAGCCACACTGGTTATAGCGATAACCTCACTGGAGGCCTGCCGGTTAAGGTAGCGGGTGAGCTGACGAACCTGTTCATGGCGAAGGCTAATCCCCGAACTTTGGTATTCTTCATCAACCACCGCACCAATTCCATCACAATCTATTAAACTTCGCATTGTGGCGAACTGGCGTCTCAGTAATGCTATAAGTGTTCCTTCACCGCCAATGGTTGCCATAATCTGATTATGCACATTACGCACACGATTACTTTCAGTTTCACGCTCCTGCATCAACCGCGAGGTAAGCTCTAGTGAAAATATTTCGGCAAAGAGTTCCAGTTCCGTGCGCATAAAGTACGAAGGTACTTTCGGGCTATAATGGTGACAGGCGATAAGCCCCCACAGTTTTCCATTAATCACTATACTGACTGACAAAGAAGCCTCTACACCCATATTTTTCAGGTATTGAATATGGACTGGCGAGACGGCGCGCAATGTAGACAGTGATAAATCAATATTCTGCTGCTCATCGGTTACACCCGGCACAACCGGTACCGGGTCACTGTGCACATCGTGAATTACCCGCAACAAGTTTTTAAGGTAGAGGGCTCTGGCCTGACGGGGGATATCTGATGCCGGATAGCGCAAGCCAAAAAAAGCATCCACCTGATAGCTTTTTGCCTCGGCCACGACCTCGCCGGAGCCGTCAGACAAAAACTGATAAATCATTACCCGGTCATATCCGGTAATAAGCTGCAAATACTGTGCAGTGGTACTTATCAGCGTCTGGCTATCACTGGAATGATGAAACTGACCGAGCATTGCCCGAACAAATGAATCTTCTGACACCCTGTCGGCAGTGATCTTTTCAAACTCGACAATAATAAAAGTACCGTTATCATGAACAGAAATATCGACCGCAACGCCAGTTTTTTCAATATAGCGATTAAACAGGCGTTCGTTGCGTCCGGTTATACTGGCAGCCTGATACGCAGAACGAATATCATGCAACAGTTGCGCATCGACCCAGTTGCTGAAAGGACTGGCAACAATCTCGTCACTTTCAGCGCGAAAATAATCGGTTGCATTGGCCGAACAAAAAGCAATAATCCAGTCGTATCTTAGCGCAACCAGGCAGCCAAAAGACTGTGTATGGGCAAGCAGATGGATGGGTTCTCTGTCGCAACTTGTCAGGTCTACAGACGAAGCAATTGAAGATTGGTCATTTTTCATAGTTTACTTCTTTACCGCAAAATGACGTAGGGATGTCCTACAAAAAACGAATAAACGATCAGGACACCAAATGCAATGAATAACATTTTTGTCGAGCTCAAACACGGAACTAAGGAAGCCCACACTGTATTGGAAGCCACCTATCCGTTTAATACAATGATGAAATCGGAAATATTTGATCGTCAGGCATATAGTAAAAATATTACGGTACTGGCAAGCTTCCATCACTATGTTTATGAACTATTAAAAAAGTTTAATGGTTGTGTATCGTTTACACAGTATATGCAAGCAGAAGATGTGGTAGTAGCAGTGGACAGCGATTTACACGCCCTGCTCAGTAACCCGCAATATTGTGACTTTCCCGCCGTGATAGATGTTCAGGAACCCGAAGCCATGCTTGCAGCAGCCTATGTATGGATGGGATCATCGATGGGCGCGCGAATTTTGTACCGGTGGCTCAACCACGCTGGCTTTGAGTCGCTGCCTATGAATTACTATGAGACAATGATTGGTCTTGGCAAGCAGTGGGAACTTTTCGTCCGAGACGGACAAGTGTGGGCAGATGTTCACCGAGTAAACCCTAAAAAGTGTATCACCAGCGCCAACCAGTTATTTGAAGGTCTCAGGCTTTGTGCCCAGTCGTTGACACACCAGCAGCGTCATCCGGCCTGAGCGCCTTTTTATATAATTTTTTGCACCAACCTGACAATAATGAAAAAGATTATGAAATTTATTTCTTTTAATATAAACGGCATCCGGGCAAGGCTTCATCAGTTACAGGCAATTGTTGATAAACATGATCCTGATGTTATTGGCCTGCAGGAAATCAAAGTTCAGAATGACCAGTTTCCTGAAGAGGCAGTTCGTGACATGGGCTATCATGTTTATTATCACGGGCAGAAAGGTCATTATGGCGTTGCATTCATGTCGAAAAGCGCGCCTGATAACGTTCAGTACGGTTTTCCTACTGACGATGACGATGCGCAGCGACGCATGATTATGCTGACATTTTCTTCTGGCAGAGACAAACCACTGACAGTGCTAAATGGTTATTTTCCTCAGGGAGAAAATAGAGAGCATGAAACGAAATTTCCTGCCAAACGCCAGTTTTACGCAGATCTATCCGACTATCTGGAAACACACCATACACCTGAAGATGATGTAATCATCATGGGCGATTTAAATATCTCACCGCAGGACATTGATATCGGAATTGGGGAGCAAAATAAAAAACGCTGGTTAAGAACAGGTAAGTGTAGTTTTCTTCCAGAAGAAAGAGAATGGATCCAAAGGTTGTATGACTGGGGGCTGACAGACAGCTACCGCCATCAGAATCCTCAAACTGATGACCAGTTCAGCTGGTTTGATTATCGGTCTAAAGGGTTTTTGGACAACCGTGGTTTACGAATTGACCATATACTGGCAACAGCCAATGTTCATAGTGCCTTACAGCAAACTGGTATTGACTACGAACTTCGCGGTATCGAGAAACCATCAGATCATGCGCCTATCTGGGCTGACTATAAGGACTGATCAGCTCCGCCTATGAGCGCCTTGCAAACTGTAGCTTTAGTCATATTTCTGGTCACGCTGGTTCAGGTAATCAGATCGACGGATGTTCGAGAAATCTGGACATCTTCATCAAGTCGGTTGGCAATTACTAATGCCACCGCTTTGGTGATGTTATTATGGTTCCTGCGGCTGCACACCTCGCTGGGCCCGGATATACACTTTCTGATGACCGGCGCGCTGACTCTCACCCTTGGGTTTAGAGCAGCGACGTTAAGTGCTTCGCTGTGTTTACTGGTGCTTTGCCTTGCAGGTCAGTCTCAATGGGTAATGATTGGCGTCAATGGTATCGCCAAAGTGCTGCTGCCCATAGGCATTACCTACATTATCTTTGCATTATCCTGGCATAAATTGCCCCGCAATTTTTTGGTCTATATTTTTCTGTGTGCGTTTTTACCCGCGGCCCTGGTCCTTGCCATTAGCATGCTTACGCTGGGCGGATACTACGTACTCGATGACGTTTACAGTGCGCAGGCTATTATCGACAACTATCTGATGATAATTCCGTTAATGTTATTTCCAGAGGCGCTGCTAAACGGTGTAGCAATTACCTTACTGGTTATCTATAAACCTGAATGGGTTAACACCTTTCATGATAAGTTTTATTTTGATAACGACCAGTGATTATCAGTCTATAAAAACAAAGAAGACGGCTAAGCGCCGCCTTCTTTAAGTTTGTAGTATCGAAGGTTTAATTCTGAACCCCGGTATACAGTTGAATGATATCCGCAGCTGAAATAGCTTCGTCATAAATTTTAAGCTCATCAACAATACCGTGATACGGCGTGTCCCAGAAGTTGACGCCGATACTAAATCCGGTGCTCTGCTGATTACTGAAGATATCCGGAAACTCATTACCAGCAAATACCTGCGATCCGTTGAGATAAACCTCTAGCATTCCGTCCTCTACCACATACACGATATGAGACCAGGTATTAATCGGAATTTGCGTCCCCATGGCAGCGTCATACCACTGTGTGCCGGACCAGACCATAGAATTTTCAGACACGCCTCCATGCCCTCTTGGAACCAGACTTACCCAACTATCGGCATTGGCATAGCCAAACAGTGCCGAGGTGAACATGGTTAACTCGGTAGGGTTAAGCCATACAGAGACACTGTATGTATCACTGGTTATCAGATTATCTGGTAAGCGCACACCCGATTGACCATCCAGCATCAACCCCATGCTGTTTACCCCCCCTGTATATGACGGGCTATCTCCGGCTTCGCCTATCAATGCGCCTATATCGGTGCCCGAGCCAAAATTACCCGTAGCATCTTCTAGTGTAAGCGTATCGAAATTGAATTCTGCAACCGGTGAAACCGGCCCCAGGGAGCGTACAGTAACAGTAAACTCGCGGGTCATTTGTTCGCCATCGAGCACAATCGTTGCGGTCAGGGTGACCTCTGCATCTGATGCCTCTTCACCGGGTCGGGTAACGTTACCGCTGGTACTGATAATCTCCGGGTGAGACGAAGACCAGCTGATTGATGACGCAAACATACCGGTTACCGGCAAGTGAAGGTCAGTCTTCACAGCATTGAGATTGTTACCCAGGCTCAATGCCTCGGTGACAGTCGTCAACATCTGCCGGGGTGACTGGCGTTCAATATCCAGCGCTACAATTTCGGTCTGAGACAGAGCATCATCATACACTGCTACTTCATCGATCAACCCGTTATACGGCGTGTCCCAATAGTTTACGCCCAGCGTAAAGGTTCCCTGCGCACCGGTAAATACATCGTTGAAGTTGGTCCCGCTGTACGCCTGCTCACCGTTAATATACAAGTTGATATCGCCGTTATTGACACTAAAAGCTACGTGACTCCATGTATCGGTAGGGATTCGGAAGCCTGCAGATGCATCGTACCAGGCGACGCTACCCCGCCACAACATAGTGTTATCGTCCCAGCTCCAGGGCACCAGACTTATCCAGTTGTCAGTACTTGCAGCACCGAAAAATGCCGGAGAAAACTGTGACAGCTGTGCGGGATTCAACCACAACGAGACTGTATAGGCGTTATTATCGATAAGGCCATCAGGCAGACGTACACCACTTTCACCGTCCAGCCACAAACTCTGTTGGTACTGGCCTTGTGCGTATTCTACACTACCGCCAAGGTTGTCCGGAGTCGCTCCCGTCGCAGTGCCGGCGGGCTGATAATTCAACGAGTCGGATAAATCACTTTCAAACCGATAGAACGCAACCCGGTTATACGGTTTTCGCGCCGCAACACTGACAGTGTAGGTGCGAGTTACTGATTCGCCATTTAGCTCTATCGTCGCGGTCAGCGTAACCGTTGCATCTTCCTCTCCAGGTGCCGGACGGATTACCTCACCGTCTGTACTAATCACTGACTCATTACTTGATGTCCAGGAGATTGACGCGCCCATCGCCCCGGTCTCAGGTAATACGATTGAGCTACTGGCACTAGACGGAATAATCAAATCATTACTGGTCGCTGCTACCGCTTCACTGGTACTCATTGCCGGTATTTGTGTTCCCCATACCGACGCGCCAGACTCGCCAAGGGCAGTGAAAGTGGGCACCAGCTGTTGAATATTATCATTAAACTGCCAGGCCGCGACGCCTTCAAAAGTCCCCAGATCATCGACCATCAGAGTAATCTGATTGCCATCGTGAAGTCTATATTCACCACTGAAATCGCCCGCTATCGTTCCGTCACTTTGTAAACGCATGTAGGAAGAAACTTTCGGCTCACGATTGATATCTTTTTCATGATTTACAAACCGGTAAGTGCCCTGAATGTCGTTTTCATCGACAATATTTTCACCTTGCACCGGAACATATCTGTGCGGTGAGGCGACAAGCCAGTCATCCTCGTTGATAAACATCTCATGGACACGAATTTCATGACCTTCCCCGCGGTCAGGAAAACGTGTGTGGAAAATTACGTAATGATTTTCTGTATCAGGGTCGTAGTAAGCTGAATTATGGCCGGGTGCCATATAGCCATTATCGCTGCCAGGTTCACCCGGCTGGACGTCAAACAAGTAACCGCCCATTAGCTTGACACCGTAAGGCTCAATGTTTGACCAGCCACCACTGGCCCCTATCATATCCTGGCCCTCGGCATCCACAAACGGACCTTTGGGGCTTCTGGAGCGGGCTATACGCATATTATAGCCATCATTTTGCTCGTAGCCGCCAAACGAGGTAAAAAGATAGTAGTAATCCGATTCAGGGCTATACAACATATAAGGTCCTTCTATGGCACTGTAGAAGCCCCCCATGATTTTGGTGCCAAAGCCCTGCCCTTCCAAAGGAAAACCTGTAGCGGGATCCATCTCGAGCACGAAAATACCACCCGAATAAGAACCGTAAACCATCCATAACCGGCCCTCTCTGCCGTAGAAAACATCAGGGTCAATGGCATTAGGATGGTAATTACCATTATAATTTTCGCCGTTTATGGCCGGGTTCTCATCGCCAATATGACCGGACCGTAAAAACAGCCCCCGATCTTCATAGGGGCCCTCGATATTGTCAGAAACAGCAACTCCCATATAAGAGCGAGAGGCATCACACAGTCCGGTATCTACCGAAGCACAATGGTTATAGTAAAAATAATAGTTATCATCTTCCAACTGGATAACATCTGCCGCCCAGGAACCGACGGTACCGCCAGACCATGCTATCCCTTCGGCAGCTTCTTCCTCATAGGTATCGAAAAAGGGGCTATCTTCGACACCATCGCCCGCCACGGAATACCAGTTTACCAAATCGTCACTTCTGGCTGCTGCCAGGTGTGATCCAAATACATAGTATTCTCCGCTGTCCAGACGAATAACTGAAGGATCGTGGACACTGGCATTATCAAAACTGATCGGTGCATCAACCGTTGGGTCCGGAGCGCCCTCTTCAACAAAGGCGTAAAGTGCAGAGGAGTAGTTAAGACGGGCACGTTGCATGGCGAAGCGGATTCGAATAGCTTCAGTGACATCATTAACTTTAAAATAAGGATGACCCTCTTGCGTCATCCCATCTGCATTGTTTACCTCATGGCTGCTATCTGTTACCACCAAACGTATTTGCTCGGCACCCGCTAAATCGGTTTCAAGACGAATGGTATTATCAGAGTAAAAACCGCTGCCACGTACATAAACTGGTTTGGCTTGCTCTATTGTGGCGCTCTCGACCTTCTCCCATTGTGCATATGCCGACGGTGCTAATAAACTGGCTAGCGCAATGGCACTTAACTGTGATGTGGCAGGCACCAGCCGGTTGCGAAATGTCTGGAAAGACAAATTTTTCATTTTCAAAAACTCCTGAAAAAAGTGACAAAAGCCGACAACTCAACTGGCTTTGTGATAAAAACTAGCGAGCTATTTTTCTTCTGACAGCCGCCACTGCACCTAACGCTAGTAGTAGTCCGGTAGCCGGCGCGGGTACTTCTGCTGCGGCCAGACTGATATTGCTTACCGTAAGACTGTCAGCGGGTATGAAGTCATAGTCCATTACACCAAATTCAAGACTCACCATTTCACCGGCCCAGGAACTGATATCAAAGGAGCCACCTGCGGATAAATCGATAATATCGTCAGAGGAAAGGTCACGCAGCTGGACAAAAAACAGATCCGTCGCTGCATCAGTTAGTGAGGCACTAACATCAAGTGACAACGTCTGAGCATCGGGAGCAAGCAGAGCCTCCTGAAACATGCTCACAGACCAGTAATCATTTTGAGCATCGGATGATGTTGCCAGTGTGACCTGGTTATCACCCAGCATAAAATTGTCGGCATACTGGCTAAAAATCTCGCCGGCATTGGTCACATCGGCATCAGAGTCGTAGTTGTAGCTGATAACTTCAGCTTCCCATCCGGAAAATCCTGATGAAAAGTCTGTGTTGATGAGATCTGCATTCACTGTCTGTGTATTTAGTGCAAGCAACAGGCTGCCGGCAATAAGACATTTTTGTGTGGTGTTATTTGTTAAACATTGTAAACCCATGGGTATCTCCCTCAATCATTAGGTATTATTGTAATACTATTAAAGTCTCTCTAATTGTGATTGAAAAGTAAACACCCAATAACATTATTTTTACAGAAACGCGGGTAAGCCCATTTTGGTGATATAAGGCGTACGCAGAGACGGGGGGGTAGAATGATATTCAACTAACAGGACTGGCTACTGGCAATTTGAAAAGCTGCAAATAATATTATTATATTACTTAAAAATCATAGATATAGAGCCGGATGGATGATAAAGAAAAAAAAAGCCGGTAGTCACGCTAAAATGGCTACCGGCTTGATGTGTTATAACAGCTTACTTAAATAAAATATCCATCACGTCAGCAAGTTCAGATTTACCTTCGCGAATTTCTTCTTCGCTCAGGCCAGCAACCTCGTGAGGAAAAACCAACCACTCGTCAGACTGATTAATATAATAATCCGGAACAATATCGGTTTTATTATTTTGCGGCTTATACCAGGGGCAGGCAATACGGATATCAGACGGAGTATTCAGTCGCATAAGGGTATTAATCTGGTTGATTAATGCATCCACGCTGCGCCCTGAATCAAACACATCGTCGACAATCAGTAGCTTATCGTTAGCATTGGCATTTTCTACCAGGTAGTGCAACCCGTGTACACGGATCTCTTTCGCTTGTTTGTTGATGCCATAGTATGACGAGGTTCTTACTGCAATATGATCAGTCGGACTGTCTTTGAATTCAAAAAACTCCTGTACAGTAATACCGATAGGTGCGCCACCGCGCCAAATGCCAACAATAAAATCCGGGCGAAAATCGTCCGCATAGACTTTTGCTGCCAGACGAAAGGAATCCTGTATTAAAGACTGCGACGTAATAAAATTCTTTTTCATGCGACTTCCCGCCCCAAAATTGAAAGGACGGGGATTATAAGTAATTTGAGCGGCACTTGCATCACCAAACTTTATCCATGCCCGGCCCGGGATCATTCATTTTGCAATGCGGTAGCCGGTTGGGTTTGCATCGCGCGGTAAGCCGGATACAAACTTGCGATAAAGCACAAGCCCAATGACAACAGCGTATAGGTAGCCACCTGTGGCCAACGAATATCCACCGGCACCGCAGTGCCATCTGCCGACAGAGCAAGTGAGACGCCCAGCCACTCAAGCATGTCATTAAGCGTCAGAGCGACGACCACGCCAAGCACCAGCCCTATGGCTGCGCCACGCACGCCATTAAAGACACCGTTTAGCATAAAGATAGTCATCAGTTTATACTGGCCCAGCCCCTGAGTCTGTAAGATGGCAATATCACCTTGTTTTTCACTTACTACCATTACCAGGGCCGATACGATATTAAATGCTGCTACCGCAATAATAAGCACTAACATTAAAAACATCATATTGCCTTCCATTTTGACTGCATCAAACAAAGGCCCTTGACGGGTGCGCCAGTTTTCACTGCTAAGCTTTGCCTGGTCAAGCTGCGCCACAGTACTCTGATAAGCAAAGGGTTCGTTTAGAAACAAACGATAATCAGCGGGGCTTTGCGTTGATTTACGCATCATTCGTTTTAAATCATCAACAGGCATAAAAACAAACTTTTCGTCTAACCGGGAGCCCACATTATGGACCCCGGCAACAGTGACCAGGCGCTGACTCGGTAACCGGCCAAATGGCGTGTAGACACTGGCGCCAGCCATCAGCAGCCGTACTTTGTCCCCCACGCCAATCTGTAACTGACGCCCTAACGCTTTGCTGATTACCACCCTGAAGCTACCCTGGGTCAATGTGTCAATCTGACCCAGCTGCATATTATCTGCTAAAATGCTCTGCTGCATATCGGCGGCGACCACGCCCTGGATTTGGATGCCCCGTAAACCATTGCGAGATTGTAATACGCCCTGTGCTTCCAAAAATGGCGTGACTTTTTTAACATTATTCAATCTTGCCAGCGTTTGCTGACTGACGCCTTCATCGTGCGCTACCACAATATGCGGCACCAATCCCAGGATGCGGGACTTAAGCTGGGCTTCAAAACCATTCATTACTGAAACCACGACAATCAGGGCCATTAAACCAAGCGCTATACCGGCTACAGAAAAACGATTAATAAAAGAAACAAAGCTGTTTTGCTTGCTGGCAGTGGAATAGCGCCAGGCGATAAAGGCAGATATCGGATGAAACATATCGGTCCGTCAGTTGATCGAATTGAGGCAAGATGGCTTATTCAACTTGATTGTTAAGAAGCGTCGCCAGGTTCTTTCGGATAATTGCTATCAGTTACCTGGCAATACCACGCTGCGGGTCATAACCGGTTTAGCAAAAATACTGATATACTGAGTATATAGTCTACGTGCAAGCGCATGGTCGTACAAGAATTAGGTGGTAACAATATGGACACATTATCGCTGGAAGAAAAAAAGGCCCAGTTCGATGAGTTTTTTGTCATCAGTCACGAGTTGAAGGTAAACATTAAACCGCTTGGCGCTGATGAGGTACTGCCCCACCAGTCTGAATTAGAAGATACCATGCCCTATGCGTTTCGCATTGCCGCAGAAATGTCGGCGCTGGACGCCGCCGCTTTACGCCCCCTGCGCGGAATCAGTGAGCATGCTTCCGCACTGGCCGATTATCTTAATCATCAGTCAAAGAAGATTGACCTGATGATGTCTTATATCCTCCATCAGCAGGATGAACCTGAACACCGCTTTTTAACCATTAAATTTGGTGGCGGTGGCGTTGTGGTCAATTACCCATCGCCACTTGAAATCGGTACTATTGTTCAGATAAAGCTGTTTTTGACTGAAGAAGCCGCAGCTATTTTCTGTTATGGCGAAGTTATTACTTGTCAGCAGAATGAGGATGATTACCATATATCTTTTATTTTTACCCGTATTCGCGAAAAGGACCAGGAACTGTTGGTCCGGGCAAGTCTGCATTTGCAAACATTGCAGTTGCGAAAACGCGCGCAAGCCAGAGGACAGGACCAGTAAATGCTGGCTTGAGTCAACTGGCCTACCCAACTCGTTAAGTATCAGGTGCTATGACAGTAAAACAAACCACCCTGCCACTACCTAAATCAAAATCCGAAGGGCGCGTCCAGGACCACCAGCAATGGGGGCATTTACAGGGCAGTAGTCGTGCGCTGGCTATAGCCAAAGCATTTGAAGAAAGTCAGGGGCCGGTTGTTCTGTTAACTGCAGATACCCCCTCGGCATTAAAACTTCAACAGGAGATCGCGTTTTTTCTGCCCTCCGGCGATACGCAGATTACCCTGTTTCCGGATTGGGAAACCCTGCCCTACGATATGTTTTCGCCTCATCAGGATATTATTTCCCAGCGGCTTGAAACCCTCTATCACTTTTCCTCACAGCGGCATGGACTGTTCATTGTTCCGGTAAATACACTGATGCAACGCCTGGCACCAGTGGACTATCTCAATAAATATCTGTTGATGCTAAATCAGGGGCAAACTCTTGACCGGGAACAATTTCGCCGCAACTTAGAGCAAGCAGGCTACCTGCATGTCAGTCAGGTTATGAGCCATAGTGAGTTTTCGGTACGCGGTTCTGTCATTGACTTGTTTCCCATGGGCAGTGAACGGCCTTTTCGTCTTGATTTGTTTGACGATGAAATTGAAAGCATTCGCTATTTTGACCCGGAAACGCAGCGCTCCGCCGATGAAGTCAGTGAAATAAGACTGTTGCCGGCCAGAGAGTTTCCCACCGATAAAGCGGCGATTTCTCTTTTCAGGCAACAATTTCTCGACCGGTTTGATGCCAGTCAGGCTAATGAGTCAGTGTTTGCGCAGGTCAGCAAAAACACCATGCCCGCGGGTGTGGAATATTACCTGCCATTGTTTTTTGAACACACTGCTACTCTGTTTGATTACCTGCATCCCCATACCACCTTAATTTTGCACGGTGATTTGCAGCAAGCAGCCGATTTTTTCTGGCGGGATGTCAATGAACGTTATGAACAGCATCGCTATAATCTCGCCCGACCGTTATTAAAACCTGATGAGCTTTTCTTACCGCTTAACACACTGTTTGAACAAATTAAGCAGTGGCCGCGTTTATCGCTAAAAGAAGAGGTTCTGGAGGAAAAAGCCGGCCAGCACAACGCACCTTGTGAGAAACTCACAGAGATCGCGCTTAATCCGCAGAAGAAACAGCAAGCTGAAGCGCTGCTGGCTACGCTGGATAATGTGACCGCTACGCATGGGCGTACGCTGTTTATCGCAGAATCGCCAGGACGCCGTGAAAACCTGCTGGAGATTCTTGGTAAAAGCAATATACGGCCGGGCCAGTTTACATCGTTTGATGACTTTTGCCGCAGTGATGCCAGTATGGGTATTGCTATTGGCATGGTGGAAAACAGCTTTAGCTGGAAAAGTCATGACAGCCATCTGTTTATTATCACTGAAACAGAATTACTCGGCTATAAGGTCAGTCAGCGCCGACTAAGGGAAAAGCGCTCTACCACAGATGAAAGTGCCATTATCCGCAATCTGGCTGAGTTATCTGTGGGTCAGCCGGTAGTTCACCTTGATCATGGCGTAGGGCGTTATATTGGTCTACAGACGCTGGATGCCGGGGGCGTTGCCACAGAATACGTATGTATTGAATACGCCAAGAAGTCAAAATTGTATGTACCTGTCTCTTCGTTACATTATATTTCCCGGTACACAGGCGGTGATGTTGATCACGCGCCGTTACATTCACTGGGTTCTGATGCCTGGAGTAAGGCTAAGCAAAAAGCCGCTGAGCGGGTTCGCGATGTCGCGGCCGAATTACTGGATGTCTATGCCAAACGCGCGGCAAATCCTGGCTTTGCCTATCCCATTGAGTGGGAAGAGTATCAGACGTTTGCCAATAGCTTTCCGTTTGAGGAAACCGCCGACCAGCAACAAGCCATCAATGCGGTTATTCAGGATATGGGCAGTCCGCAGGCTATGGACAGACTGGTGTGCGGCGACGTCGGTTTTGGTAAGACAGAGGTTGCTATGCGCGCTGCATTTCTGGCAGCCAATCAGGGTAAGCAAGTGGCGATTCTGGTTCCCACCACCCTGTTAGCACAACAACACTATGAAAACTTCCGTGACAGATTTGCGCAATGGCCTTTTAATATTCAGGTCATCAGCCGCTTTGTCAGCGGAAAGTCACAAAAGTCAGTGGTTGAGGGGATCAGTAATGGCCAGGTGGACATTGTAGTCGGTACCCACAAGTTATTGAACGATGATATCAAGTTTGATGATTTGGGTCTGGTGATCATTGATGAGGAGCATCGTTTCGGGGTGCGTCAGAAAGAAAAATTCAAAGCGCTGCGCGCCGATGTGGACATCCTTACGTTAACCGCTACGCCGATTCCCCGTACCTTAAATATGTCACTGTCAGGGATGCGTGATCTGTCGATTATCGCTACTGCACCGGCCAAACGTTTATCAATTAAAACCTTTGTTCAGCAACGCAACAAACCTGTTATCCGCGAGGCCATCATGCGCGAAATTCTGCGCGGTGGTCAGGTGTACTTTTTGCACAATGAAGTCGAAACGATAGAGCGTACCGCCGAGGAAGTGGCCGAAATCGTTCCTGAGGCTCGTGTGGCCATCGGGCATGGCCAGATGCGTGAGCGCGAGCTTGAGTCTATCATGAGCGACTTTTACCACCAGCGATATAATGTGCTGGTGTGTACCACCATCATTGAAACTGGTATTGATGTACCGACCGCCAATACGATTATTATGGACCGGGCCGATCATCTGGGCTTGGCACAGCTGCATCAGCTTCGCGGCCGGGTAGGACGTTCGCATCATCAGGCGTATGCCTATCTGCTCACGCCGCATCCAAAACGAATGACCCGCGATGCTGCGAAACGTCTGGAAGCTATCTCCAATCTTGAGGATCTGGGGGCCGGATTTGCGCTGGCTACCCACGACCTGGAAATCCGGGGAGCCGGTGAACTGTTAGGCGATGATCAATCTGGTCAGATTGCCTCAATCGGCTTCACTCTGTATATGGATATGTTGGATCAGGCAGTCACTGCGCTTAAAGAAGGACGTGAGCCATCGCTGGATGAAAGTCTTGCGGGCCAGACCGATGTGGAACTACGCATCCCGGCCCTGTTGCCTGAAGATTATATTGCTGATGTCAATACCCGGCTTTCGCTGTACAAACAACTGGCCAGCTGTAAAACTCAGGCTGAAATCGATGAGTTTCAGGTGGCTCTGATCGACCGGTTCGGCTTACTGCCTGATGCAGCTAAGAACCTGGTAAAAATTGCTCAACTGAAACTTATTGCCCATTCCCTGGGCATAGTAAAAATCGATTTGTCAGCTAGCGGCGGAACCCTTGATTTTAAACAGGACACTGCCGTAGATCCTGGCTACATTATTAAATTAGTACAAACCAAACCTGAGACATTTAAATTTGAAGGAAGTCAAAAACTGAAAATTGTCAGCAAAACAGATTCAGCGAAAGACCGTATTGCGTTAATAGAAGGCATCTTAAGCGACTTTGCCAGGGAGACACGCTAAATGAGAATGTTATTTGCCGGGCTGTTCGCAGCATTGACTCTGGTTGTCTCAGCAAACGCGCAGGCACAACAGGACTGGTGGTTTGATATTGAAGTGATTCTTTTTGATCGCGGTCAGTCGGTAGAAGGATTACAGGAAGAATTCGAGCGGGCCCCTGCGCTGGGGACGGTGAGCGCAAACTGGGATTTACTCGGCGCGTTATTTCAGCCGGATATTGGTTTGCTCAAACAAACGCTCCCCGCCTGTGATACCCCAACATCTCCAGTTTGGGTAGAAAAAACGTCTCTGCCGAAGATTACCGGCTACCGGCCTACGTTCGACCTGGCAGACTTTGAACCTGAAGAAAATGATGAATTAACGCAATCTCAGGCCAGTGCCACCTCCGATTCATCTTTTGACCAGTTAGCATCGACAGAACAGGAAAAGTCTCTTACACCGTCAGAAATAGCGCGTTTGTGGCTTGCATTTCACGGCCCGGACAGTACCGCTATTGAGATTCCTGAAACGCGTTACTGTGAACCCTCGCAACCGTGGATAAGCTGGCAGAACAACCAGTGGCACGTGCATCAACCCGACAATAGCCTGCCCTTTCCGGATCACATTCCGATTGAACCACAAGGCTATGATGAATTTGACGGTACTGCGCATATTCTGAGTTCACAAAGCAATGAACTGACGAAATTATCTCAGCAAATTCGTCAAACCCGCGGGCTTACCCGCTTATTGCATCTAACGTGGCGTCAACCAGTTGTATTTGGTCAGGATAAAGCGCCTTCAGTACGTATTTTTGCGGGTAAGGATTACAGCAAGCAGTTTACACATTCAGGAACAGCCCGTGCTGAGGTTCTACAAACCAGTGGAAGCAGACAACCGAATAAAGACCCCGAGGCCGATGTATCGTCTGCAGACTCTTGGTCTGTATTACAGGCGCGTCTGAATCGGCCCGAGCCGGTGCCGTTTGAACAAATGATGTCAGCGCGCACCGATGCAGGGGTTACGAATCAGGCCAACACGCTATCTTCGTTGCAGAACGAACAACAGCAAGGTCCGATCTGGCAAATGGATGGTTATTTGAAGGTATATCTGAAAAATATCAATCAAGTGCCTTACCTGCATATAGACTCCAGGTTGTTTTATCGACAGCCAGTACCGTTAGCCGCGTCTGACGCCACCCAGCCAGAGTATGAGCTAGTGGCAGTACCCTTTCATCAAGTGCGTAGGGTAATTAGCAAACAGCTTCATTATTTCGATCATCCCTTGTTTGGTATGGTGGTAAAAATCAGACGATTTAAAGTACCGGAAGGAATTTAACGTGAAAATTTATACTCGTGGTGGTGATAAGGGCCAGACCCGCATTTATGCCGATAAGCCTGTCAGGGTGAATAAAGATGATGACATTCTGGCTACCTATGGCGATATTGACGAGCTGAATAGCCACGTAGGTGTGCTCATCAGTCTCTCGCCAGCCTGTGATGAAATACTGCAAACAATCCAACAACACCTGTTTCAGCTGGGTTATGCGATTTCCGCCACCTCCTCTTTGAGTGAACAGGATGTGAGTTTTATTGAACAGCAGATTGATAGCCTGACCGAAGAATTACCGGCGCAAACTCACTTCATTTTGCCCGGCGGTAGTCAGCCAGCGGCGCAGGCCCATGTCTGTCGGACAATATGCCGCCGCGCCGAGCGCACGTTGGTGCACTTAGCCTCTCATCACGATGTCACCCCTGCCGCGCTGGCATATATTAACCGGCTGTCGGATTACTTTTTTGTGCTGGCACGGTACCTCAATCAGCAGGCTGGAGTAACCGACGTTAGCGTACCCACGCGAAGCTAAAATCGCGTCAGGGCAACACCTGCGGTAACGATCACAGCCATTATCACATTCAGCACGGCCCCCTCTCGGGCCATTTGCTTTACGGTGAGCTCACCACTGCTATAGACAATGGTATTAGTAGGCGTAGCGACAGGCATCATAAATGCGCAACTGGCGCTGATTGCAGCGGGCATCATTAACACCAGAGGATCAACCTCAAGCGCTACCGCTGCACTGGCCAGAATAGGCATCAGTAACGTTGCCGTGGCGGTGTTAGAAGTGACTTCGGTAACAAAACTCACCACAAGGCAGAGGACAAAAATAACGCCTATTAGCGGAAAAACGCCGACCTGACTAAACGCTTCACCCAGTAACTGGCTTAATCCCGATTGTGTAAATGCACCAGCCAGGCAAATACCGCCGGCATACACCAACAGCAAGCCCCAGGGAATCTGAACCGCGGTGTCCCAGTCAAGTATCTGACCCGGTTTGTTGCGATTACCATCAGGGATCAGACACATCAGAATTACACCACCAATCGCAATGGTGCTGTCACCGACCTGTGGCATATTCAGCCAGCTTGTCCAGTAAGGCCTGAAAACCCACGCCAGCGCAATACAGCCAAAGGTGATCAGCACACGGCGCTCAGCGCTTTGCCACGCCCCCACCTCAGGTAACTGAATACTAGGCATGGGACCGGTGCTTCGCGTCAGCCACAGTGCCATAAGCGGAATACCAACCATTACAATTGGTATCGCGGTACTCATCCAGTTCAAAAAGCTAATTTGCTCACCCGTGGTTTGGGTATAAACGCTCATAAAAATAATATTGGGTGGTGTGCCTATAGGTGTCCCTATTCCTCCAACGCTGGCCGCATAGGCGATACCCAACAGCAGCGCCACCGCCAGGCGTGGTGACTGCATCGCATTTATTATCGCCATGGCAATCGGTAACAGCATCAGGGCCGTTGCTGTATTAGATATCCACATACTCAGTAATGCCGAGGTGAGCATAAAGGCAATGACCAGACGCCGTGCACTGCCGGCGCCTGTGAGTTTGATCATATATACCGCCAGACGCTTGTGCACACCCGATTTTTCTAATGACTTAGACAGCATAAAAGCGCCCATCAATAGAAGAATAACGTGGCTGCCAAGCGCACTGGCGGCGTCATTAAAACTCAGTACTCCTGCCATCGGAAAAGCGACAAAGGGAATCAAGGCAGTCAGCGCAATGGGCAGCGCCTCAGTGATCCATAACATGGCCACAAGAACTGTTAACGCCCCCGTCAGTGCCTGTTCACTGGTGAGTCCGCCCAGCGCTAAACCCTGCCATGAAATAACGCTGGCTGCGGCGCTCAGCACCACCCATTTATAGCTTATCTGCATAGCCGCTTAAAATCTGTTTTGCTTGCTGATAACGGGCGTGTGTGGCATGACCAGGCTTACGGTGATGCAATGCAGTCAATCTGCCATTCTCAGTGGTATATTGCTGCAAATTATCCAGAATATGCATCGCGCCCAACGGGTTATTACAAGCCAGTACCATGTCACACCCGGCTGCCAGCGCCGCCTTAGCCCGCTCGGTATAATTGCCGGCTACCGCAGCACCGTGCATGGATAAATCATCTGAAAATACCACCCCGTCGAAGGCCAGCGATTGGCGCAAAACATCCTGCAACCAGAACGACGAGAAGCCTGCTGGCTGAGTGTCTGCCTGAGTATAAATCACATGGGCCGGCATCACAGCATCAAGTAACGGCAGAAGTGCTTTGAAGGGTGCCATGTCAAGACTCTGGATGAGTTCCAGGGGCCTGTCATCCACGGGCAGAGCAATATGAGAGTCAGGCTCAACACTGCCATGACCGGGAAAATGTTTACCGGTGGCTGGCATCCCCTGGTAGTGCATGGCGCTGACAAGACTTTGAGCCAGTAACGTCACCGTTTCACAGTCACTGGAAAAGCCACGATCGCCGATAACAGCAGAAGCCCGGTCCAAGTCCAGCACGGGGCCAAAACTCAGATCAATATCCATCTGCTTAAGTTCATACGCGAGGATATGCCCACAGGCTTGCGCCAGTTCGGCAGACGCCGCTTTATCAGCGCTGATCCGGTGGATTTGCCCCATGGCGGGCAGCGTTGTGAAGCCCTGCCGAAAGCGCTGGACACGACCGCCTTCGTGGTCCACACCTATAAGCAGAGAACGACCCGCTGCATTACGAATAGCCTCAACAAGCGCACGCAACTGCTGTTTGTCATGATAATTCCGGCTGAATAGTATCACCCCACCCACCATGGGATGACGTAGTATTTCTTGTTCTTCTGCGCTTAGTTCGTACGATGCACAGTCGAGCATAAGTGGCCCCATGCAGACTCCTGATGGTTTATTCTTCAATTAACGCCTGATACCCGATAGGATAGAGAAAAACAAGGAGTAACTCACGTGCTAAATTGGATTAAATGGTTGTTTATCAGCCTCTTGATTTTAGGGCTGGTGGCGGGTAGCTCAGTATTTTTTGTGCTCAATCAAAGTTTACCTCAACTGGAAGGCACCATACAGGCCGATGGTTTGAGCGCAGAGGTCTCAGTAAGCAGAGATACCCTCGGCCAGGCTGTTATACATGCCGACTCACGCAGTGATGCGGTGTTCGCATTAGGGTTTGCACATGGTCAGGACCGTTTTTTCCAAATGGATTTACAACGACGGGCGGCGGCCGGCGAGTTATCACAATGGCTGGGTGAACGTGCCCTTGAAGTTGATAAGCGAGCCCGTTTTCATCAGTTTCGTAAGCGCGCTCAACTGATTTTAGCCGACCTTACGCAGGATCAGCGCAGTTTGCTCCAGCGTTATGCTGATGGCGTCAATCTGGCCCTGGAACGCGCTGCAAGTCGACCGTTTGAATACTGGATCACCTTTTTCGACCCCCAGCCCTGGACGCCTGAAGACAGTTTGCTGGTAGTATTCAGCATGTACATGGATTTGCAGTTGGGCCAGGTAAAGCTTGATCTGGCTCGTACCGGCGTTATCCGCCATTTTGGTCAGGAAATGCTGGCGTTTCTTAATTCACCTTCACAGTATCAGGCCGCATTGGATGGCAGTACACTGCCACCTTACACCAAAGCAATTCCTTCGTTAAGTGCCACCGCAACCGCAATGTGGGAAGGTCAAGCGCCGCCTGATATCGGCAGTAATAACTGGGCGGTAAGTAAGGCATTCACCGGCACGCAAAGTGCCATGCTGGCCAATGATATGCATTTGGGATTACGTGTCCCCATTATCTGGTACCGGGCCCAATTAAATTACGCCGTAACCGCGACGCGAGATAATTCCAGGGTACAGGTGACCGGCGTCACCCTGCCTGGGTTACCCGGGGTGGTGGTAGGCACCAATGGCAGTATCGCCTGGGGCTTCACGAATGCCAATCTGGATAATGTGGACTGGGTAGCGCTTGGCGAAGATGATAAAACCTGGCAGGTTAACGAACAGATACTGTTGCCCGACGACAGCTATAACCTTGCGCTGACCATGAGCGAGTATGGCCCGGTTCGAATCATCGATGGGCAGGCCTTCGCACTAAAATGGGTCGCCCATGAGCGCTTTGCGGTTAATTTAGATATCATGGATTTAGATACCGCCAGTACCACCGAAGAAGCACTTGATATCGCCAGAACCATCCGGATCCCCGTGCAAAACATGGTAATTGCAGATGCTGCCGGTAAAATTGCCTGGCGCCCTGCCGGTGCCGTCGTCGCCCGCCTCACCCCCAGCCCTGCAGCAATAGCTGCCGAAGCAGTCGATAAATCAGGCTGGCAACAGCCGGCTAACGATTTGCCGGTTTACCGCTCACCGGCGTATCCGCGTATCTGGACGGCCAATGCCCGGGTTATTTCAGCTCAGGAACTTGAGCGTTACGGTGATGGTGGCTATGCGCTGGGCGCCCGGGCCAGCCAGATTAAAGACCGTTTAATGGCAAAAGCGCGTTTTGATGAACAAGACTTCTATGCGATCCAGTTGGATAATGAAGCACGTTTTCTGTTGCCCTGGCACAAGCTACTGGTGAGTACTTTACAGCAGTCGCCGGCTGAATATGAGGAGGTACTAGAGGCTTTAGCTAACTGGCAAGCCTGTGCCTGTGCAGATTCAGTGGGCTACACGCTGGTTAAAGCATTTCGCGCCGACCTGATTAACCGCTTATTGTCCCCCGTATTTACCAGACTGGAAACCCATGGGTTTGAACCCGCCGGCTTATTGCGTCAGGTCGAGCCAGCCATCTGGCGACTGCTTAATGAGCAACCAGATAGCTGGCTTCCTGCAGGGGCTGACTCGTGGCAACAGCTTAGACAAACCACTTTTGATCAAACCCTGGCGCGACTGCTAAAAAGCGCCGGACCAGATGCTACCCTGGCATCGCTGAGCTGGGGTAATGTTAATGAGCTGCAAGTGAATCACCCTTTTTCTGCTACCCTTGAAATGTTCGCAGGCGCCTTAAATATGCCAGCGGTGCAAGGCTTTGGTGATACCTTTATGCCAGCAGTACAGAGCCCGTCGTTTGGGGCTTCTCAGCGCTTCTTTATACAACCAGGCCATCTGGAAAACGCTATTTTAACGCTGCCAGGCGGCCAGTCAGGACACCCACTTTCGTCTTTTTATCAAACAGGTTTTGCGGATTATGCGAATAACGAAAGTACACCACTCTTGCCAGGAAATATTACCAGCTCGCTGACCTTAACGCCGGAGTCGCAATGACGCCGGCTATTGCGTTACTGGAAAAACAGAATGTGCGCTTTTCGGTGCATGATTTTGGGCATCAGGCCAGCACCCGAGACTATGGCAAGGAAGCAGCCAGAAAACTTGAACTGTCACCAGATCTTATTTTTAAAACGCTGGTTACCCAACTTGCTGATGAGCGGGTAGTCATCGCACTGGTGCCTGTTTCGCGCCAACTTGATACTAAAAAGCTGGCCGCTAGCTTGCGGGTAAAAAAGGCCACAATGGCACCGCGCCAGGCTATTCAGCGTCTGACTGGCTATCTACCCGGTGCAGTGAGCCCACTGGCTCAGCGGCGGCGCTTTCCCACTATTATCGATATCTCTGCACGAGCATTGGACGTAGTATACATCAGTGCCGGCAAACGCGGCGTGGATATCTGTCTGACACTGGCCGATTTGGCGCAACTTACCAGCGCAAACATTGCCGATATTAGCACACATGTTCAGGCGTAACCGCAGTGCAGGACATACCTGCCTGCTGCCAGGCCTGAAAACCACCACGCAGTGAAAAGCAGCCTGTGACACCCATCGCCTGAAGGGAGTGCGCCGCTAATGCAGAACGTGCGCCTGATCGACAATACAAAAATACAGGCAAGGGATGCTCTGCATTGCTCTTTTGCCGGTCAAGCAGCATTTCAATTTTGCTTTCCAGGATCCCCCTGGGACAACAATACGCACCCGCGATGATCCCCGGCTGCCACTCATTCGGCTCGCGAATATCAATCAGTAAATGTGCAAGTTGCAGCTTTTGCGCCAGTGTATCTACATCAATCTCATTAATACTTGCGCAGGTATCGGTGACAAACTGTTGAAAAGACTTCATTGGATTTTCCCTAAAGCAGCTGAGTGAGCATGTCAATGCTTAGTACTGTCGCAATAATCAACAGACAAAAGGCAAACACGCGTCGGGTAACATTTACCGGAACACGGCCGGAGAGAAAGCGGCCAGCAATAACGCCAGCGATTCCCAGACTGCATAGCGTTATCAACACTGTGGATTGCCATTCAGCACTGCTATCAAATAATAAGAGAGTAAGCACAGCCATACTGGTGTTAGTGACGATCAGTGCCAGACTGGTTGCCGTAGCCTGGGCCATTGTCAGGCCGGCAAACATTACTAACGCCGGAACAATCAGAAAACCGCCCCCCACTCCCACCAGCCCGGTAAGTACGCCGGTGGCCAGACCTACGGCGAGCAGCCGTACCGGCCTGAGCTCGTCAGCGTCTGCAGACACAGAGGGTGTCATCATTTTATAAGCCGCCAATGTCATAAGAACAACTAATACAGAAACCTGCCAGTAAGAAGGTATAACCGCTCCGATCCAGGCGCCAAACGCTGCGCCTGGAATACTGGAGATCGCAAATAAGCTAAACACACGGGGTATCAACTGGCGCTGGCCGCGACGCAGATGGAAAAGTGTACCGGCCAGCGCTATAACACCGACAACAATTAATGAATGAGCTATAGCAGCTTTTTCTGTCATACCCACCACATAAATAAGCGCGGGAACAGTCAGTATCGCTCCCCCAGCCCCTAGTAAACCTAAACTCAGGCCAATTATCAGGCCGCTTATAATAGTTAATATTAACGTCACGCTTGCCAACCACACTCTTTATTTCGTATATTACGAATATACAATTTTATGCCAGACATTAGCAAGGATAAAAGTTATGATTCATGTCGAAACATTTTATGATGAGACCACCGGGACAGGCTCATATGTGATCCATGATAAAAGCGCGTTAAGAGCGGCTATCATCGATCCTGTACTACATTTCGATGTGAGTTCGGGGGCGGTATCCACTACTTTGGCTGATAAACAACTGGCCTACCTTCACAGCAACAATTTACACCTCGACTATATCTGTGACACCCATGCCCATGCTGATCATCTCAGCGCAGCAGCCTACCTGAAGCAGAAGACCACTGCACAAACAGTGATAAGTCAGGGTATAGGCGAGGTGCAGCAACGTTTTTCAGCGCAGTTTAACAAACCTGTGGTAAATGATTTATCAGCGCTTTACGATATTTTAGTAAAGGATGGCGATTCACTTTATCTGGGCGATGAGCGTCTGCTGGTTATGGCCACACCCGGCCACACATCAGACAGTGTCAGTTATATTGCCGGCAATAATATTTTTGTGGGTGACACGTTATTTATGCCTGATGTAGGCACTGCACGCTGCGACTTCCCGGGTGGCGATGCAGCGCAGTTATACCGCAGCATTTTACGTATTCACGAGCTTGATGATAATACTGTTATCTGGGTCTGCCACGATTATCCGCCTGATAATCGACCAGTGAAATTGCACACTACCGTGGGTAACAGCCGTCGCAAAAATATTCATGTTAATCAGAATATGAACGAAAACGACTTTATTCGGGTACGCACAAGGCGGGATGCAACGCTGGCCACACCTAAATTGCTTTACCCATCGTTGCAGGTAAATTTATGGGGGGCGTTATTACCTGAGGCAGAAGATAACGGCAACCGCTATATAAAAATTCCGCTTACAACAAAAGGAGTGTTTTGATGCAAACTAGTATGTTCGTACAGGCTTTTATCGGCGGCATGCTGATTGGCACCGGAGCAATATTGCTGATGCTTTTCAATGGCCGAATCGCCGGTATTTCCGGCATAACCGCCTCAGCGTTTACCACCAGAATGGCTGAAGGTGGCTGGCGCTGGGCGTTTTTAACGGGTCTGATCATCGCGCCTTTACTAACCGCGCAGGCGGGTTTTACACTGCCTGAAAAAATCCCCGGTAGTCTTCTCACCTTAACGCTGGCAGGCGTTCTGGTAGGAGCTGGAACACGTCTGGGCTCTGGATGCACCAGTGGGCACGGTATCTGCGGACTCTCCCGACTGTCATTTCGCTCGCTGATTGCGACTTTTATTTTCATGGCGTCGGCCGTAGTGACCGTGTCGCTTGTCAGATATGTCTTTTAAGGAAAACACATGAAACAGATGATAACTGCGTTGATAGCCGGGCTAGTCTTTGGCGCCGGACTCACTATCTCTACCATGGTAGATCCTCTGAAAGTATTGGCTTTTCTGGATATTTTTGGTAACTGGGACCCTACATTGGCCTTTGTCATGGGTGGTGCGCTGACCGTATACCTGCCCATATACCAGTTTTACGTCCGTCGGGCGCAACGCACGCTGTTTAATGAACCATGTCACCTGCCTCAGAAAAAGAAACTTGACGGCCCTTTACTCTTAGGCGCGGTATTGTTTGGCGTAGGCTGGGGCCTTAGCGGGATTTGTCCTGGTCCGGGTCTCGCTAACCTGTCACAAGGCTCAACCGAAATATTAGTGTTCATCGTTGCTTTATTGATTGGTATGATTAGTGTCAATCGGGCAAAACGAGCACAGTAATCTTATGAATCTGAATGAAATGGCGGGCAACGCTGAGCATGCCGCTGAATTACTACGGGCTATGGCCAATAAAAACCGGCTAATGCTGTTATGTTTACTCAACGACGGCGAGCGCTCGGTTACCCAGCTTAATGCTATTATTCAGATACCTCAGTCCAGTTTATCTCAACAACTGGGCGTCTTGCGCAAGGAAGGATTAGTCAACACCCGGCGAGACGCTCAGACAATTTATTATTCGCTGGCCAGCGCAGAGGTGAGAGCAATTATTCAAACATTGTATAATCTCTACTGTGCCCCCGAGGAGATTGGACAGTTTTGATTCAATGCCCTTCTGGCATCGAATTATCTGTGACTGACTGCACAATCTTTTTAACAAAGTCAGTACGTTTTCCGGCGATATGCCTGAGGCAAGCGATTAACAGGCATAGACCACCTCTGAGGCCGGTTTCTATACCCTCGCAATGTCGCGGTGGGTTGGATACTCGCAGTTGTTTAATCAAACGCTTATAGGTCAAAACAATAATTGCCCCCCCGACTCGCACCGCCTCTCAGATGACTTTAGACTCTCAGTCCACACCATATGCGTCTGCACATAGCGTTTAGTCGGAATCTGCAACGCGATATCTTAATTGCCATATCATTTGTCCTACTTAGCCAGTGAAAGGTTGCTCTGGCTCAAATAAGGCACTGAAACTACAGGTCAAAACTAACGTTAATGGTGAAAATTAAAGTGGGCTGTTTTGAGAATATTTATTTCATATTCACTTTTTTTTAAAAAAACGCTGGACAGCCTGCCTGATTCGCTGTACTCTTTCCTGGCTTTAGATATTAAAGCACTTTACTACTACTGCACGGTTTTTCTCTATTCCCCTTTTTTAAAAGACGGCTTTAGATTTACATATGCGTTACTAGCTAAGTTCTATCTATTGCACGAATTATTTTTTAAAAATCTTAAATTAAAAAAGGTGACATCATGTCTAATCAAGAAACTGGTACAGTAAAGTGGTTCAACGAAGATAAAGGTTTCGGTTTTATCACTCCAGAAAATGGCGGCAAAGACGTTTTCGTACATTTCCGTTCAATTGTTTCTGATGGCTTCAAAACCCTTTCAGAAGGTCAAACTGTTTCTTTTGTTGTTGAGCAAGGTCAAAAAGGCCCTCAGGCAAGTAACGTAACTGTTGCATAATTGCCCCGCTTAAAGCATTCTAAAAGCCGGGTTTAACCCGGCTTTTTCTATTCTACCGCAATATCGAGTAATTTTATTAAAACAGAAAGTTCATTTCTGGCTACACCACCTATCTTTGACATCTCGGTCAATAAATACAATGTAGCCTATTCAGATAACACCAATCGCCACTTTATTTCATTCACCGATAATCAACAGACAAAACTTTTTTTAAACTGGTTATTGTCACTTTAATTATAGTAACGACAGTCTGTGCTCCCTCACCACTGGCTAACGTTACTCACTCTCAGTTGGGCGATTACCTGCCCGCATCATCCAGAACCTTACCATCATTTTGACGCGACTGATATCGCTGCTGCCAGAGTTCCCGGGCCGCCTGCTGATGCTGTTGGGTAACTGACTTACCTTCTGCCAATGTCAGCGCAATCTGCTCAATTATTGCATCTCGCTTATCAATGATCGCGTCAGCTTTGGCAAACAGACTTTTTGCCTCTGGATACTGTTTCTTTAAATCTGCAATCGGCTGAAGTGCAGCGTAGCGTTTTTCAAAACCTTCATTAAACAGCTCACGCCGGGCATTGAAAACAACATAATCTTTAGCTTGTTCAGAGGTAAGATAATCAAGATCAGGCTTGCTTAAACCAGCCTCCTCGCCGACATTCTGGCCTTTTTCCAGCCATTCCATCACTTCATCAGGCTCTTCGTTTTTTATCGCCTGTTTGACACCGGCAGACAAATCACTGGCATTGAGAATATCCATAACGGTGATAACTGGCACCGGTTTGTCACTGGCTGATTCGTCAGAAAGCCATGCCAGATAACCAACAATACCAATGATAACAACAGTCAGCGTAATGAATATTTTTTTCATAATTCCTTCTTATGCCAATAGAGTAAGCGTCTACATCAAAATCGCGGCCAACCCTAGCGGTTTGTCATAGGGATGTAAAGCAGACAAAAAAAGCGGCCGGGGTGACACTGGCCGCTTTTCTAAACACTATTATGTGTGAAAGACAAACTACTCAGAGGGTGGTTTGGAGTTTTCCACCCTGCTTTTCAGCTTCTGACCAGGACGGAAGGTAACAACCCGCCGCGCCTTGATGGGAATGTCCTCACCGGTTTTTGGATTGCGTCCCGGCCGTTCATTTTTATCACGAAGATCAAAGTTACCAAAACCGGACAATTTCACTTGTTCACCAGATTCCAGGGCCTCTTTAACTTCCTCAAAGAAGGCCTCCACTAAATCCTTAGCGTCTTTTTTATTGATACCCAGTTTTTCGAATAAGTGTTCAGCCATTTCGGCTTTGGTCAATGCCATAGTTTACTCTCTTAACGCTGCCCCGAACTCGGTTTGTAGCTCTTTTACCACGGTATCTACCGCAGCCTGAATTTCTGCTTCTTCCAGAGTCTTCTCCGGATTCTGCAGAATAAGAGACAGAGCCAGACTCTTGCTTCCCGGCGCTATACCCTTACCTTTATATACGTCGAACAAGTTTAGGCCAACTAATTGATTTGCGCCAACTTTTTCTATGTGAGAAAGAATAGCACCCACAGAAACGTCATCCTTCACTGTTATTGCTATATCTCTACGGTTTGCAGGGTACTTTGAGATCGCTTTTGCTACAGGTAATTGCCTGTTAGACAACATGTTAAGGTTCAGCTCGAACAAAAACGGGCGTCCATTAACGCCAGTAACTTTGGCAAATTGCGGGTGCAGCGCGCCAACCCAGCCTATTGATTCATTATCCAATAAAATCTGTGCACTCATGCCTGGGTGCAGTGCGCTATGCTCGGCGGCGCGAAAGCTAACCTGCCCCGCTTTTGCAGTTAATGCCAGTAGTGCTTCCACGTCCCCTTTTGCATCATAAAAGTCCACAGCTTCATCACTACTCTGCCAGCTTTCTGCTTCTCGCCGACCCAGCAATAAACCGCCGATAACAGGCGTTTGTGCCACACCATTCTCCGCGCCTTCTTCAGGGACAAAACGTAAACCAGTTTCGAATAGTCGAATGCGCGATTGTTGGCGTTTCTGATTGTAGGCCGCCGCCTGCAATAATCCTGGCCAGAGACTAACCCGCATCACCGACATATCTGAAGCAATCGGATGGGGTAATACCATCCCTTTGACCTCAGGAAACAGACTGTCCTGTATCTTTGGATCGACAAAGGAATAGGTAATTGCTTCTGAATACCCGCGACCAATTAACAGTGACTTGAATACATTTGCATGAATACTGCTTTCCCGGGCCGGTAACATGGAAAGTGCGGCGGTAGGCGCAATATTCGGAATATTGTTATAGCCGTATACGCGGGCGACCTCCTCAATGAGATCTTCTTCAATGGCAATATCAAAGCGGTAACTGGGTACTTCGGCCTGCCAGCGGTCTTCAAGCTCTGTTACTCTAAGACCTAACCGTGTCAGCATCCGGGTCACGATTTCATCGTCAATTTGCACACCCAGCACACGTGCCAGACGGGTTTTGCGTAGCACCACCGTTCTGACTTCGGGTAAATGCTTTTCACTGACAGCTTCAACGACCGGACCAGGTTCACCACCACAAATATCAATAATCAGTGCCGTAGCGCGTTCCATAGCATCGCGCTGAAGCTGCGGATCAACCCCTCTTTCGTAACGATGTGAGGCATCTGTGTGCAAGCCATACTGGCGTGCCCGCCCCATGATGGCCTCGCGGGAGAAAAAAGCGCTTTCCAGTAAGATATCTGAGGTTGCCTCTGTTACGCCGGAATGCAGTCCACCAAATATACCTGCCATGGCCAGGGGCTTTTTATCATCAGCAATAACCAGTGTATCTGACTTAAGTTCCGCGGTAGTTTCATCCAACAATGTTAATGTTTCGTTCTCTTTGGCAAACCGCACATGAATGCCACCTTCGATACTTTTTAAGTCAAAGGCGTGCAGTGGCTGACCCAGCTCAAGTAAAACATAATTTGTCACATCGACTATGGGATCAATACTGCGAATGCCACTTCGCCGAAGTTTTTCCTGTAACCATAGTGGCGTGTGAGCCTTAACATTAACATTGCGTAGTACCCGCCCCACATATCGAGGGCAGGCGGCAGGAGCGTCCAGAGTAATCTCCGGCTTGTCTTCTATCTGCTCTGCTACAGGCTCTACTACGGGCTCGACCACATCGAGATTATTGAGCACTCCCACTTCCCGGGCAATCCCTCGAATACCAAGACAGTCAGCACGATTGGGGGTCAGATCCACATCAAAGCTTTTATCATCCAAACGCAGATAATCACGTAGACTCTGACCGACGGGTGCATCAGCAGGAAGCTCCATGATCCCATCATGATCTTCACTGATACCCAACTCTGAAAAGCTGCACAGCATGCCAAATGACGGCTCGCCACGTAGCTTCGCTTTCTTAATTTTAAAATCACCCGGCAACACAGCGCCAACAGTCGCTACCGCCACCTTGATACCCTGACGACAGTTTGGTGCGCCACATACAATATCAAGCAACTCATCACCGCCTACATCGATTTTAGTCACGCGCAACTTATCGGCATTTGGGTGCTGACCACATTCGACCACTTCCCCCACCACAACGCCACTGAAATCACCGGCCACTGCGGCTACATCGTCAACCTCCAGCCCTGCCATGCTGAGTTGTTCAGACAAGGCATGAGAGGATAATGCCGGGTTAACCCATTCTCTTAACCAACTTTCACTGAATTTCATAATTTTCTCTGCCCTGCCTTAATTGAATTGTTTCAGAAAACGAAGATCGTTTTCAAAGAAGGAGCGAAGGTCGGTAACGCCATAACGAAGCATCGTCAGTCGTTCCACACCCATTCCAAAGGCAAAACCAGTATATTCTTCAGGATCGATATTTACCGCTTTCAGCACGTTGGGATGGACCATTCCGCAACCCAGTACTTCCAGCCATTGCCCATTTTTACCCATTACATCCACCTCGGCTGAAGGCTCGGTAAAAGGAAAATAAGACGGTCTGAAACGTACTTCCAGTGACTCTTCAAAAAAGTGATGCAGAAAGTCATGCAAAATGCCTTTAAGCTCTGTAAAGCTGACATTTTTATCAACCATCAGCCCCTCAACCTGATGAAACATCGGTGTATGAGTTTGATCGTAATCGTTGCGGTAGACGCGACCGGGCGAAATAATTCGCAGAGGCGGCTTTTCTACTTCCATAGTGCGAATTTGAACGCCAGACGTTTGTGTACGCAGCATCACATCCGGATTAAAATAGAAGGTATCATGATCGGCTCGTGCCGGATGATTCGCAGGTATATTCAAAGCATCGAAATTGTGGAAGCTATCCTCGACCTCAGGACCGGTTTTCGTGGCGAACCCAAGTTCCCCAAAAAATGCTTCAATACGGGCAATAGTGCGGCTTACCGGATGAATAGTCCCTGGTTGTTCACCCCGGCCAGGTAACGTGACATCAATGGCCTCTTCTGTCAGCTTTTTATTCATTTCTTCGCTGCGCAGGGCTTCGCCTTTTGCAGCAATAGCCTGGGCAATGGTTTGTTTAGCCTGATTGATTTTTTGCCCGGCGGCAGGCCGTTCTTCGGCGGATAACTTACCCAGGCCTTTTAACTGCTCGGTCAGTTTACCTTTCTTACCCATGAACTCGACTCTAACCTGATCGAGTGTGGCTGCGTCTTGGGCAGCATCAATCTGACTCTGCGCCTGACTGATAATCGCTTCAAGTTCCATGATTTCCTCAACGTGGCGATTGACGGGAAACTCTGTCACAGTGCCAGAGTGCGTCTGAACTTTAAAAGGCTATAGTCTACACGAGTGACAAAAGTTATCGCTACCCTAACGGGCTGATAAATCCGGCATTTACACAAATAAATGTGTCTAATGCCAACTGTGAAGGTGTGAACGCAGATAATTGAGATAGTTAGGCGCTGACCGGAACGATAAAACAACGGTAACGCAATTAAATGAATAGGGGGAAACGAAAAACGGCGAGCATCCTGCTCGCCGTTTTCCGAAAGAACTTAAACTTAATTTAGTTTAAAAAATTAAGCTAATGCGCCTTTAGCCGCTTCGACTAATGCGCTAAATGCTACCTTGTCATGTACAGCGATGTCGGCAAGGATCTTACGATCAATTTCGACAGACGCTTTCTTCAGACCGTTAATGAAACGGCTGTAAGACATGCCATTTTGACGAGCCGCAGCATTGATACGTGCAATCCACAGTTGGCGGAATTGACGTTTACGCTGACGACGGTCACGGTATGCATATTGACCAGCTTTTGTTACTGCCTGTACAGCTACACGATATACGCGCGAACGAGCACCGTAATAACCTTTAGCCTGTTTTAAAACTTTCTTGTGACGTGCACGTGCGATTGTGCCGCGTTTTACTCTAGCCATTATTCAGTCTCCTCGTCTTAAACGTAAGGCAACATGCGCTGAACCAATTTGGTATCTGCGTCATGAACCAGTTTTTTGCCACGTAAATGGCGTTTACGCTTAGTACTCTTCTTGGTCAGAATGTGACGCAAGTGAGACTGTTTGCTTTTAAAGCGGCCTGAGCCCGTTTTTTTAAAACGCTTGGCGGCACCACTGTTTGATTTCATTTTAGGCATTGCTAAAACTCCGCATTGTTTAATATCGGCTACTTTGGTGTGCAGTCACCATTTGGCCGGTTACGTTGTGCAGCAAGGTGTTTTGGGGTGCAGATTCCCAAAAACTTTAGACCATTACTGCTTCTTAGTTGGGGCAAGAACCATGATCATTTGACGGCCCTCTACCCGACGAGGGAAAGACTCACAATTGGCAACGTCTTCTAGATCGGTACGAATCCGATTCAGCAGCTCAATACCAATTTCCTGGTGGGCCATTTCACGTCCGCGGAAGCGAATCGTAACTTTAGCCTTATCACCACTTTCCAGAAAGCGACGCAGGTTGCGCAGTTTTACCTGGTAATCGCCTTCATCAGTGCCAGGGCGGAATTTAACCTCCTTGACCTGAATTTGCTTTTGCTTTTTCTTTTGCTCTTTCTGAGCTTTACTTTTTTCAAAGAGGAACTTGCCATAGTCCATAACTTTACAGACTGGCGGCTCGGCATTCGGACTAATTTCTACAAGATCCAGGCTTGCTTCAGCAGCTGTTTGCATGGCTTCGTCTAGCGTAACCACACCTACCTGTTCACCTTCTTTGCCGATAAGTCTTACTTCTCTGGCGTTGATTTCATCATTTATGCGGGCTTTTGCGCCCTGAGCCTTATTGTTAGCGCCTTTAATGTGCTATTCCTCCAAAAATTAAATCTTTATGCCTGCCGGCTTTGTCAGTTCCTGGCAGGCAACTCTTAATAACCTCACGATATTATTTTATCGTTTTTTGCGCAACTTCCTGTTTCGCTAATTCCACAAACGCGTTCAGGCTCATCGTGCCCAAATCTTCGCCGCGTCTGGAGCGAACTGCTACTTCGCCAGCTTCAACTTCTTTATCGCCGACAACCAACATATAAGGAATACGCTTTAAGGTATGCTCGCGGATTTTAAAGCCTATCTTCTCATTTCTCAAGTCAGACTTTGCTCTAAACCCAAATTCTTGCAATTTTTTGACAGTTTCAGTGACATAATCAGCCTGATTGTCAGTAATATTTAATACGACCATCTGTTGTGGTGCCAGCCACAATGGAAAATAGCCAGCGTATTCTTCAGTAAGAATACCGATAAACCGCTCTAACGAGCCAAGAATCGCGCGGTGAATCATGACCGGGACTTTACGCTCACCATCTTCGGCGACATAGGTAGAGCCCAGACGACCTGGCATTGAAAAGTCCAGCTGCACAGTACCACACTGCCAGGCACGATCCAGACAGTCGTGCAAAGTAAATTCTATTTTCGGCCCGTAAAAAGCCCCTTCACCTGGCTGGTAGGCAAAGTCAATATTATTTGACTTAAGCGCTTCGGCCAGCGCAGCTTCGGTTTTATCCCAGATATCATCAGAGCCTACCCGCTTTTCTGGCCGAGTTGAAAGCTTCACCGCTACTTTATCAAAACCGAATGCAGCATAGGTTTCATAGACCATCTTAATACAGCCACTCACCTCTTCAAGGATCTGCTCTTCGGTACAAAAAATATGGGCGTCGTCCTGGGTGAATCCACGTACACGCATCAACCCATGCAGTGCGCCAGACGGCTCGTTGCGGTGACAGCAGCCAAATTCCGCCATACGCAGGGGCAAATCACGATAGGATTTAAGCCCCTGGTTAAAGATTTGCACATGGCCCGGACAATTCATGGGTTTGATTGCGTATTCGCGTTTTTCCGACTCTGTGGTAAACATGTTTTCAGCATATTTATCCCAGTGACCGGATTTTTCCCACAACGAACGGTCCATCATCATAGGGCCTTTCACTTCCCCGTAATCGTACTGGCGAAGCTTTTCACGCACATAGGATTCCAGCTCTGTGTAAATTGACCAGCCATCGTTGTGCCAGAACACCATACCAGGAGCTTCTTCCTGCCAGTGAAATAAATCCAGTGTTTTACCAATTTTGCGATGGTCCCGCTTTTCCGCTTCTTCCAAGCGCTGCAGGTAGGCTTTAAGCTGTTTTTTGTCCGCCCACGCGGTGCCGTAAATACGCTGCAACATTTTGTTGTCACTGTCGCCGCGCCAGTAAGCGCCCGCCACTTTCATAAGCTTCAGATGATGGCAGAATTTCATGGTCGGCACATGTGGGCCACGACACATATCTACATATTCTTGGTGGTGATAAAGGCCTGGATGATCATCCTTGCTGATATTCTGATCCAGAATTTCAACCTTATAAGGTTCACCACGTTCTTCAAATGTCGCTTTTGCTTGCTGCCAGTTAACTTTTTTCTTGACCACATCATAATTGGTCTTCGCCAGCTCCAGCATTCGCTTTTCCAGCTTTAGTAAATCATCCTGGCTTAATGAGTGTGCCATATCGACATCGTAATAAAAGCCATTGTCGATAACCGGTCCAATGGCCATTTTTGCATCGGGCCACAATTGCTTAATGGCATGCCCCAACAGGTGAGCACAGCTGTGACGGATAATCTCCAGACCATCTTCGTCTTTCGCAGTAATAATTTGCAGCTGCGCATCATGTTCGATGACATCGACGGCATCGACCAGCTCACCGTTGACTTTACCAGCGATAGTCGCCTTAGCCAGACCAGGGCCGATATCGTTAGCGACATCCATTACCGAAACAGGGTTATCGAAAGCACGCTGGCTTCCATCAGGAAGAGTAATTACAGGCATTTTAATTCCTTTACAGTGGTGACACCTACTCTGTGCCACTTGCGGTTATCTGAGTGTGTGGGTTGTTGGTTATCCCAACAGCGGACAAGACATGCTCTGATGCCAAAACGCTGGAAATTATAACGGCTTACCTGTGTCATGCAATGCTTTAAGACAAGCAAATGAAAACAAGGGTGAATAAACAGACTAATTACTATCCTGTGGATCAAAAATTAAGCGGCAGGCGTAACCACTGAAATATCACTCACCCGCCGGTATTGGCTAAGGATACACCCTTTAATGACACTACGGTCTTCTTTACCATCTCAGGTATGCGTAGCAATCTGTGAGCATATCAGCGAGGTCACCGGAACCCGCTTCAACACTCCCCGCACCCGCCCGGTTTCCGGTGGTGACTCTCACTCAGCCTGTCTGTTGGAAAATGATACTGCGCGATATTTTGTCAAAATTCGCCAGGATCAGGGGCCGTACCAGCTTGTGCACGAGGCAGATGGGAACCATGCTATCCAGAATACTGTAAGTATACGCTGTCCAACCGTCATTTGTCGGGGAACGACCACGAATCCCGACTACGAATATCTTGTGTTGGAGTACATTCAGTTTATCCGGCCTGAACCGGCAAGCTGGGAACAGTTTGCCGATGACCTGGCGCATTTTCATCAGAGCGCGCCGGGCTCCCAATACGGTTGGCCCGACGACAATTATATTGGTTTGAGCCCGCAGCTGAACACCCAACATTCGTGCTGGGCCGAGTTTTTTGCCCAATATCGTATTGGCGCCATGTTAAATAAGCTTGATGCAAAGGGAGATTCGCTCACCGACACGCCTCGGTTTATCGAAAACGTTGCGCTTATACTTGCGGATTATCAGCCCGAACCGGCTATGCTGCATGGTGACCTGTGGTCAGGCAATATTGGTTTTAGTCCGGACGGGCCGGTTATCTTCGATCCGGCGGTATATGTGGGCGACCGTGAAACAGATATTGCCATGACGCGTATGTTTGGCAGCCTCCCTGACCATTTTTATAAGCGTTACTACACGCATTATCCGCCAGCGGATGGCTATCGGACGCGCAGCAGACTCTATCAGCTTTATCATTTACTTAATCATGCCCTATTATTTGGCGGCCACTACCTGCAAGCGTCGAAATCTGCCATTATAGATTTACAAAAAGAGTTGTAATCTAAAGGAGTTACCATGACAGGTTCTGTGGCGCTGGTCACCGGTGGTGCCAGACGAATTGGTGCACATTTGGTTAAAAGTTTACACCAGCGTGGCTGGCGCGTGATTATTCATTTTCATGAATCTGACGATGAGGCGCTGGAGCTTTGTCAGGCGCTTAACAAAGTTCGTCCGGCATCTGCCGCGCAGGTTCAGGGCAACTTATGCAACCTGAACGATATTCGCAAAATTGCCAGCAAGGCGCTGGATGCTTTTGGTCAGGTTGATGTGCTTATTAATAATGCATCATCGTTCTTTCCGACGCCAATTGGAGATATCGACAACACCCAGTGGGACTTACTGATGGGCAGCAATGTCAAAGGTGCATTATTCCTTAGTCAGGCGCTACATGACACGTTAAAGGAACAGAAGGGGTTGATTCTGAATCTGGTTGATATGCACATTGACAGACCCTTGCCAAACCATTCGGTTTATTGCGCAGCAAAGTCTGCTCTGGCCTCTGTGACCCGTTCGCTGGCCGGTGAGCTGGCGCCATCAGTACGGGTAAACGGTATTGCACCTGGCGCAATTTTGTGGCCCGAACGCACCATGTCAGAAGCAGAGAAAAATGCGCTGCTTGCCAGTATTCCGCTGAACAAACTGGGCAGCCCAGAAGTCATTGCTCATGCCATGCATTATCTGCTTGAGGCCAGCTATGTAACCGGTCAAATTTTATATGTGGATGGCGGCCGCAGTATCGCCTCAAATGCCAGTGCCTGAACAACGTTTCATCTGTGTAATTGGCACACTTCTGCTATTGTTAGGCGGATGCATGAAAGCCGATGTGCGTGACGATTTGTCGGAATATCGCACCCGTGTGGCCCGGGTTTTGGATACCTCTTTGCCGCCAGTACCTGAACCGCAGGCATTGCGATATCCTGACGCAAAGCAGATGTATAATGATGTGGCGTCGTTTAACGTAAACTTAAGGGATTTTTATCGATTGCAGGAGTGCGAACTGGGCACGCTGGTCGCCGAGCGAAACACTGCACTGGGTAAAACCGCCCACCCTTCACAGCGTTATATTTACGAAATTGAGCTGCTCAACCAGTTACAACGCTGTAGCCAGTATGTAGACGATCCGGCTTTAAAACAGCAACTTCAACAGTGGCGTGCGGCTAAACAAGCTCAGCGCCCGGCGCTATGGGCTAATCTGGTACAGACAAGTCAGGAAACCCGGGCCGCATTTGGACGCAGCACCACGCTATTAACAGTTGATGGCAACCCAGATGCCGGTGCGGCTATCTCTGCATTAATGTTTATCGACGCCATCGCAACAGGTGAGGCAATTGACCTCAGTGGCCTGGAAAACGAACTTAGCGTACTGGATTCTTCGCGCTTACCTGCCAAAATATGGCGAACCCAACGATTTATCACCTCGTACCTTAATTCCATGAGCAGCGCCTTAGAAACGTTACTGCCGCAGTTATCCTGCCCGGCCGGAAAAGCCTCCGAGCAGGTAAAGATTTTACGTAATGTGTTTTATCTGTTTTTTATAGAAAATATTCAGCCCGTAGGCAGTAAGCTCAACCAGTATCACTACCAGATGCTACCGGTTTGGCAACGCTGGCAGCAGCATCCTGCCTTGTCAGCGAAGTTCAAAGCTTATTTACAAACCCAGTCTGATCAAGCATTCAATCGGTATCAACAGGCGATCCGGGATCATGTTGCCTTATGGCAAACATTGTTCGCACGCTGTAATTTATCGCCCCAGGCCCCTGTCACCAATTAAAGAATATTTTCGCCGCCCTCAGGGTCCCTGGCTTTAGCCGCCTGACGGCGAATTTCCTGCGTCTCACTGCTGACATCTTCGTCATGGGAATCTGAGCGTTTTTTTATATCCGCCATCGCGTGATGTTGCATTGATTGTTTTTCCTCAGAAGGCGTTGACCGTTGTGACCCGGACTGATCAGTAATCACTGGCACACCCTGTGGGAAAATGATTTCACGCGCATCATCAGGCATACTAATACCTGCGCTATCAAATGTTTCCACCAGCCGGCGCATAAGTACCGACGCCATTTTCAGTACACTGGTTCTTTCCACATCGATCCAGAAATAGACCTTGAGATTTAACGTGGCAGAACCCAGCGCGTCAATGAGGATCTGCGGTTCAGGCTCGTCAAGCACTTCCTCCTGCTCCTGCAACACCTGCATTGCAAGCTGCTGCGCGTGACGGGCATTGGCATCATAGCCGATGCCGATTACAAACTGACCACGCATATTCGGATTGGCGGTAAGGTTTTTGATAACGCCTTTATACACGGTCGAATTGGGGATCTGAATATGGTTACCGTCAAAATCCACCATTGTTGTGGCGCGTGCGGTGACTTTCTGAATGACGCCCAGGTAATTATCAATTTCAACGACATCACCAATTCGAAAGGGACGCTGCACTGTCAGCAACAGGCTGGAAATGAAATTCTCAGCGATATCCCTGAATGCGAATCCGAGAATGATTCCCAACACACCCGTACCACTGATAATTGCAACAGCGAATTCGGTCAGTCCGGCCAGCTTTAAAAACAAATAAGCGCCAAGCAAGATAATCAGAATACTAATGGTTCGCTTCGACACTGAACGTATCAGCGGGCTTTGGGTGAGATGACCAAATGGCCGTAGTACAAATGATGCAACCGGACCTGATACCGCAAACATTGCTAACAGTATCAGTAACCCCAGACCGATGGTCGGCAAACGTACTACTATATCTTCCCATAACTGTACTATCGGCGAAATAGCGTTCACCGAGGCACTGCCCTGAAGTGAACCGAGAAAAAACGCTGAAGCCACATTGAGCTCCTGGTAAATAAAAACTTTATAGCGATACGCTGTACACGGGCGTAAAGCTCAGACACTGTTTAAGCATTGAAAAAGTAACGTAAGGTAATTAGCGATTTTCGGATAATAAATGTTGCTGCAAAAAGGCTATAATACGCTGCTGTAAGATAATCTGGTTGCGTGTCTGGTTCAGCCCGTGGCCTTCGTTGGCAAAGACCACATACTCTACAGTAGTGCCTTGTGTGTTTAACGCTGCGACAAAGTCATCGGTTTGAGTTTGGGGTACGTAAGGGTCTTTTTCGCCCTGCGCAATAAGCACCGGAACCTGAAATCGTTCTGCATGAAAAACCGGAGAGATCGCTTCCAGCCTTTGGGAGTTGCGCTCAGGTTCACCAAACTCACTGCTCAGGTAGGCGTGGTAGTCGGGCAACCACGAAGGCACAGACTGTAAGAATGTAAGCCAATTAGTGACGCCGAACGCATTAATTCCTGCACGAAAAACATCGGACTGCATCAGCGAGGAAAGCGCAAGAAAACCGCCATAATTGTGTCCGGCTACCGCGATGTTGTTTGCCTGAACCCATGGCAAACCGGCTATAAACCGACCACCACTGATAATATCACGTGTATCGGTGACCCCCTGCTGGTTATCATTTACCTGGCGAAACTGGCGGCCAAAGCCTGCTGAACCACGGTAATTTACTGCCAGCACGGCATACCCGCTCGCTACAAGATGCTGTATATGCGGGTGATAGTTGGTCGCAAAATAGTTATCAAATCCGCTATGGGCATAGACTACCGCAGGGACCGGAGCCTCAGACGACGCCGCCGGTGGTCGGTATAATCGTGCCGGAATCTTAAGTCCATCAAAGCCAAAATAGAACACCTCCTGTGAGCTTACCGCAGTGATTGGTTCTCCGGTAGAAAATAACTGCTCACTATTTTGATGGTTATCGAAAATAACCGGCGTTGGGACATGGCGATCATCGGCCTGCAGCACAATCCAGCGTCCAGAAGCAGCGAGAAAGCGCGGACGCCAACTGTTTCGGTCACCAGCGGTGGTAAATAGTTTTTGCTTTTTCTGATTGAATACGGTGACATACTGACGTCCGTCTATAATATGTTCGGCTGCCATAGTTTGGTTTTTGCCGAATCTAACCGCAGTAACATTTCCTTCCACAGGCAGGAAGTCGGTCACATTATCATTGTGCAATTCCCACAGATAAGATTGTTGATACGGAGTATTATCATCACTGGTAAATACCAGTGCTTCGCTATCCGGCGTAAATGTGAGCGGAGTGTACCAACCATTATCACCTTGCGCATTACCTCGCCATCTGATCACTGGCTCAGCGTACGTGACATCAGCCACATAAATCAGATGATGATTATTTGAAATAACTTTTTTACCTGCCACATAGCGACCGTCGGGACTGACAGCGGACACATTAAGCTTCATCGGATTTTCAAAAATTGTGACAGAAGCAAAATTATCCGTTCGATACCGCTGAACTTTTACTCCGTCGGCGCCAGCGTAAGACAACGCCAGGAAAAGATCTCTTCTGGTAGCACTAAAGCCTAAAAAACGCGCATGAACCTGCCGTCCGGGTGTAAGGTCGATAATATGCCCATTGATGCTAGCTTTAATGTGCGTGCCCCCGTCTGCAGCAGTAGCGGAAAATAAATAACGATACTGCCCGGCTCGGCTGCCAGGTAAAAATTCTATTGCCTGGCGGGCAATCCCGTCTGCGTGACTCAGCCTGGCAAACGCTTCGTTATCTGATTCATACACGAAGACTGCCGCTGGTTTTCCCGGGCGTGTTCTGGTCATAAGCACACTGTCGCTCTTCGTATCAGTGGATATATCACTGATTATCGAATGGGCAAAAAAAGGCGCAACAGGAATATCTTTGGCACCGGAAAGCCCCCGGGTCTGACAGCCGGAAATGAGGCTGGTGAAAACAATTAAGACGAGAAAACAGAACTTCATGCCACACCCGGAGTCACAACAAAATATGCATACAGTGGTTACTGTAAAGAAACGGGCGTGGATTGAATTTAAATAGCGGGTGTTAGACTAAACCTCATACCTACGGGTGACGTAATAAATAAGCAACAACAAAGTTGACTAATTTATGTACTCATCCACTATAGTACACCAAGCCTTGTGACCGGAATAGGGAAAGACGGAATGGATGTTAAGCCGCTAATTACTATGGAAGAGGCCACCGAAGTGGTTTCTTTCTGGTTTGATGAACTTGAACCACAGCAGTGGTTCAAACCTGATGACGGATTAGACAACATTATCCGCTCCAGATTTGGCGCAGTTCACCAAGCTGCTGCCAATGGTGAATTATGGCCGTGGCGGGCCACACCTCATGGTCGTCTTGCAGAGATTATCGTGCTTGATCAGTTTTCCAGGAATATTCACCGGCATACTCCTGCGGCTTATCGGTGTGACTTAGCCGCACTTCTGCTGGCACAGGAAGCCGTGGCGGCAGGCGCCGATCAAGCGCTAACAGTACAGGAAGTGACATTTTTATATATGCCGTTTATGCACAGTGAATCGTTAGACGTTCATGATATTGCCCTGGAATTATTCGATGTGGCGGGCCTGGAAAAACAAATGGACTTTGAAGTGAGACACCGGGACGTGTTAGTCAAATTCGGACGTTATCCACAACGCAATGAAGCGATGGGACGTAGCTCTACGCCTGAGGAAAAAGCATTTCTAGCCTCTTCCGAAACACATTTTTGATATTCGCTGAACGCTGCCTTAATCAATATTTGCGCTGCAAAAGAACCGGACCGGGTCCTTCAGCAGCCAGTTTATCTTTAGCATTGTAGAGCGGACACGACTGCATAGACAGACAGCCGCAACCAATGCATCCTGTCAATGATGTTTTCAATGTCTGCAACTGGCTAATTCGTACTTCCAGCTGACGTTGCCAGTTGCTGGCCATCAGCTGCCACTGGTGCTGACTTGGCGCAGCAAACTTCGGCAACTGGTCAAATACCTGTCGAATTTCCTCCAGGGAAATGCCCAATTGCTGGGCTGCCTTAATCAATGAAACCCGGCGAATGGTAGAACTGGCGTAACGCCGCTGATTTCCCGCGTTGCGGCTGCTGAAGATAAGACCTTTTTTCTCGTAAAAATGCAGTGTGGAAACATTAACACCGCAACGCTGAGCAACTTTCCCTACTGATAAATGAGTCATCGTAAAAAACACTTTACCTCAACCAATGTTGAGGTTTTAGCATGCGTTTCATCGGATGTAAATTTAGTGCAAAGGAATAGTCAGATGAAGGCTCATGATATCAAACAGCGCACTACACCAGCGCAAAATACAAAAAACCGCTTATTAGCAAAAGACCGGCTGAACACCATCCTAAAAACGTGGCAGAAACTCATTATCAGGACCATGACAATGAAATGATACGTATTGTCACCCCTGATCTACACACTTAACAGCTAAAAGTAAGCATTAACTTTATCAATCCAATGCTGTTTTTGTGCATCTTCCATAAAACTTGCTTTGAAGCTGTTGCTCACAAGCTTACGTAGTTGCTGCGCATCCATGTTCAACGCTTCATGCAGGACATTGAAGTTTTTGTTCAGGTAACCGCCAAAATAGGTAGGATCGTCAGAATTCACTGTAACCAATAAATCCTGTTCCAATAAGGTAAACAATGTATGTTGGCCCATATCTTTGATGACTTTTAATTTCAGGTTACTAAGCGGGCAAACTGTAAGAGGAATTTGCCGTTCTCTTAACAAACTAACCAGAGCGGGGTCTTCCAGACAGCGAACACCGTGATCGATTCTGTCTACGCCCAATAAATGGATAGCCTGCCAGATATAATCTGACGGCCCCTCTTCACCAGCATGAGCGACAACTTTAAAACCGAGTTGACGAGCGCGGGCAAACACATTTTTGAACTTTGCCGGAGGGTGACCTTTCTCGGAACTGTCCAGACCTACCGCTTCAATAAAACGATAATACGGTTTTGCCTGCGCTAAGGTAGTAAATGCTTCTTCTTCACTAAGATGTCGCAAAAAGGACAATATCAGCTTTACGCTCATGCCCCACTCATCCTCGGCCCTGGCTATCGCCTTAATAAATCCTGGCATAAATGTCTGATAAGAAATGCCACGGCCAGTATGGGCCTGGGGATCAAACATAATCTCCGCATGCACAATATTCTGTTCGCGGCAACGGCATAAGTAAGACCACATCAGCTTAAAAAAGTCGTCTTCATCAAGCAATACGCTAGCGCCTGCATAATAAACGTCCAGAAAGCTTTGCAAATCAGCAAACTGATATGCTGCCTCTATCTGAGCCACACTGGCATAAGGTAGGCGAATAGCATGCTTTTTGGCCAGGTCCCACATTAATTGGGGCTCCAGTGAGCCTTCAATATGCAGGTGTAACTCTGCTTTTGGCAATGACGAAATAAGAGAAGATAAAGGCATAAGCTCACTTAATTAAAAAGGAATACGGTTGCCATGTTAACAATCACATAACACAGTAAAGATTGCACCCACTCATTGGTTCACGCACAATTGCCAGATATCTGCCACGCCGAATGCAACTGTCTCTATTTTAGTCATTTAAGGCACCTCATGAAAGCTGATTTCGTAAATTACTTACGAATATACCTCCTGAGACGATGCTGAAAACCATGGCCATTTGGGTGCGGTAGATTTACAGATGAATATATGAAAAAGAGTTGGCATCGCGCAGGGCCACGCTGAGAAAAAGAACTGTCTCGATGAATATGACCAATTTGAAATTAATACTGACGACTTGCCCGCTTGAGATCCCCCATGACGACATTACTTGACCGACTATTTAAGCTGACTCAACATGGTACAACAGTAAAAACAGAGCTCATCGCCGGCTTTACTACGTTCGCAGCCATGTCCTATATACTGGTGGTCAACCCTGGCATTCTGGGACTTAGTGGTATGCCGGTAGAAGGACTGATTACCGTTACCGCATTATCTGCATGTATTGGCACAATGCTAATGGCGTTAATGACCAATTATCCCATCGCACTGGCGCCGGGCATGGGGCTGAATGCGTTCTTCGCGTTTACCATCTGTATGACCCGGGACATTTCATGGCAGGCCGCACTGGGGATTGTTTTTTGGAATGGTATTTTATTTTTGTTGCTGACGCTCACAGGCGTACGCACCAGGGTAGCGGAGGCGATTCCCGCCTCGCTGAAAATTGGCGTACAGTGTGGAATCGGCTTGTTTATTGCCTTCATTGGTCTGCGCAATGCAGGGCTTGTGGTAGATCATCCGGCTACATTTGTCACGCTGGGTGATTTGTCCGAGCCAGCGACAATGCTCGCACTAGCGGGGATTTTGCTTACCATTGTAGTGGTTATCAAACGTATCACCGGTGGCATTCTGCTATCCATAGTTGTACTCACTATAATTGGTCTGTTTATCCCCACCGAAAATGGCATGCTGACAGCACGCCCCAGTGCCTTCCTAGGCTTGCCTGATAGTATCGAGAGTACCTGGATGGCCATGGATCTGTGGTATCCCATACAGCACTTTTCTGAAACCTGGGATCTCATTTTTGCACTCATGTTTGTTAATATGTTTGACACCATCGGAACACTGATAGGGGTTTCCAGACGGGCCAACCTTCTCGACCAAGAGGGTAAGTTACCGCGTATTGGTGCTGCAATGAATGCAGATGCGACAGCCAGCATCGCAGGCGCTGCATTAGGAACATCTCCGGTTACCAGTTATGTCGAGTCAGCGGCTGGTGTCTCCTCCGGCGGTCGTACGGGACTGACTGCATTAGTAGTGGCGGCCTGCTTTTTACTATCCTTGTTATTTACGCCCCTGATGAAAATCATACCACTCATGGCTACCACTCCAGCACTGATTATGGTGGGTATTCTTATGATGGATTCTATCCGACAACTCGATTTTGATGATTTAGGCGCACTGGCTACAGCGTCGGTGGCACTATTGGCCATGCCACTGACCTTCAGTATCAGTGAGGGCATTGCACTGGGTTTTATTACCTATGTAACAGTCATGCTGGGAACAGGCAAAGGGCGGGAGGTCAGTTTGCTCACCTACGCGCTGGCGGTGATATTTTTGTTGCGGTACGCGCTGGATCTGAAGTGATACTGATTTGCTCACACGCTTATCCGTGCAAGCACAGCGGCGTCGGCAGATGTCACCGGCGCTATTTAATAGCTACAGACCTTCGTAAGAAAAAGTAACGGCTCTGTCACTCATGAACATAACCTTGATATGCGTGTTATCTTCGCTGCCCCAGGTACAGCTGCGGGTGCCTAGTGAACGGCTGCAGGTATCTGCTTTGCCCAGCACTTTTTCAACATCAGCCTGAGACATCCCCATTTCAAGTTTTTCATAATTTTCCTGAGTGAGTTTTGAACACCCTGTCAGGATCAGGGCTAAACCTACGATTGCTGCGTATTTGATCATGCATTAGCTCCTTTTAAAGCACGCTGCTAATGAAATTACCAGTAATGAGACCAACTACGACACACAACGGTATTTGCTAAATGATGCCATAATAGTATTTCTCAAAACCATTATAACTTTATGATGACGCGCACAATGATTGAGCGCAATGAAAAATTGCCCGCTGCGACCTTATTTAATACTTTTGGCATCATGCGTAGTAACAAAAGAAGCTGCATGCTACCTGCCCTTGTGCCTCAGAGCATATCGACGATAAGACATAATGCGCAGGCGGGTTTTAATAATAATCAGCCATCAGGCGCCCATTAGCTGCATAGCGTATTTTATGGCACCTGCTGTTTATTAGAATAAATTACTTTGTCACTAATACTATCCGTCCATGCCTCTTGCCCTGCCATATCCAAGCACTGTAAACTCCCGCAGCAACCGCTGTTCATGCACTGTATACGCTTGTGGGCGGTTGTTTTTTGTTTTCAATTCCGCTTGAGGCTGTTAGTGATTAAACACCAAATTTTCCGCGCTGGTATCGTACATTTTTCTCAATCGACCACTGATCCTGATAAGGATGTAAAGTGCTATTCTGATGGTGCCCTGGTCATAGCCCACGATAAAATAGTGGCGTTAGGTCCTTATAAAGAAACAGCCACCGACTACCCGAATGCGCAATATCATGATCATCGCGGAAGATGGATTATTCCGGGTCTGATAGACAGTCATTTGCATTACCCGCAGACCGAAATGATTGCCTGTTATGGTAAGCAACTTCTTCACTGGCTTGAAACCTATACCTTTCCTACAGAAAAAAAATTCGCAGAGGACGCTTACAGCAGAAAGATAGCCAGCACTTTTTTGCGCCAGCTGCTTAAGAACGGTACCACCACCGGGCTGGTTTTTTCGTCTGTACATGCCAGCGCCACTGATATTTTATTTGACGCTGCCAGCGAGCAAAATATGGCCATAATAGCAGGCAAAGTCTGTATGGACAGAAACTGCCCACCCTGGTTACAGGATACGGCTGAGTCAGCTCAGCGCGAGAGTGCCTCCTTAATTGACAAATGGCATGGCAAGGGCCGTAATCTGTATGGCCTCACCCCACGTTTTGCCCCCACCAGTACTCAGGCGCAGATGTCTGCACTGGGTGAGCTGGCTCAGCAATATCCGGATGTATTTATTCAAACGCACCTTTCTGAAAATATGGATGAAATTGAGTGGGTTAAGTCGTTGTATCCGGATACTGATGGCTATCTTGATGTGTACGATAAGTATCATATGGTAAGACCCCGGGCAGTATTTGGTCATTGCATACATTTGACTGATCATGAGTGGCAGCGACTGGGAGAGAGTGGCGCCACTGCAGCATTCTGCCCTACTTCCAATCTTTTTCTCGGCAGTGGTTTGTTCAATCTGGACAAAGCCCGGGCAGTGGAGGCCAACCTTGCGCTGGCCTCAGATGTGGGGGCCGGGACCAGTTTTAATATGTTTCGTACCTATGGGGAAGGCTATAAAATCGCTCAGCTGCAGCAGCAAACATTCTCTGCGCTGCAAGGTCTGTATATGATGACTCAGGGCCCCGCCTCTGCCTACAACATGGAAAACGCAATTGGTAATCTGAATCCCGGCACGATGGCTGATTTTGTAGTTTTATCACCCGAGTTTGACGAGCTTAGCGCACTTAGACTGGCTGATACTGCCTCGGCCCAGGACATGCTCTTTGCACTAAGTATGCTGGGCGACGACAGGGCCATCCATCAGACATGGGTAGCCGGAAAATGCCTTTATAACCAAACAGAGGTTATATAACGGCAGAACAAAAATAGTATAAAATTGGGGATTCTGTAATTGCGGAGGAGAAAAACAAAAAATAAGGAGTGGTGCGTCTACCCTGACTCGAACAGGGGACCTCTACCATGTCAAGGTAGCGCTCTAACCAACTGAGCTATAGACGCATAAAATACTGATTTAACTCGATGTGAACCGCGTTAAGATGGCGCGTATAATAACCATGGCTTTTCCATCAATCAAGGCATTTTTTTATTCTGTGAACTGTTTGCTTATTTGATGACCGCTTATCTGCGCTACGCTGAGAGTTCAGAAGCATTCAAACGGTAAGGGCGCTACATGGTCCATGATAGTATCCTGCTCTGTCTGTTCCATAAAAAAGTCGCCGAGCCGGTCAGATTCACTAATAACCGTTTCCCAGTAAGGGATTCGTTGTGCGGGGGACATAGTTTCAAAGTCTTTACGGTCGGGGATTTTCTGGTATGGCAGTTTTTCCACAAAGCTGGCAGAAGGTACAATCATTACCACGCTGTCATAGCTGGAGCTGTGTACAAGGCGTTTTTTAAGCGCCTTATCAAACCATCCGGTTACCGGCCGTGGATAAAAGTGCGGGTATAGCACCAAGCCCTTGTGTGGACCAAACGCCAAATCAAAATGATAATCGATAATGCCCCCGTCTCGATAAACACCTCGAGGTGCGCCTACAATATCTGATACGCCATCCAACACCATTGGAATTGAGCCCGATGCCAGTAACGAGTCCTTGATATTATTGTAACCAAGCTCTACCCGATCGGTTTCTATAGCATATGGATCGCTGACCAGCAATTTACTTTCAGGCGCTGAGAAAATGGTGCGAACAAAAGAGCGCTGCAAGTGACGACGATGTAAAGCATTGGCTGCTGCACTGAGTGCCAGACCAGATAACTGAGATAGTTTCCCACGGCCGGAGACCAGCCCACGGCAACGTGCTGTAATGATATGCGCCTTAAAACGAGGATTAACCAGCACGTCCTCCTGACCATGTTCGCCCAACATATCCTTTAACAGTGCCTTAGCCTTTTGCGTGATCTCCTGCGATGTGGGTTTAGCTGAATAAACCGTGTTAGCATAGTTTTTTGCCAGTCTGTTGATGGCGGCAAGAGGATCTCTTTGAACCACACATGCTGCACGAAATGCACCTGCTGAAGAACCTATCACCTGTATCTGGCCACCTCGATTATCAAAATACTGAGGAAACAGTACCCGGTCCAGGCCTGTTAATACAAACCACTTCGGACCGCCAGACGCTCCGATAAAGTAATCGAAAATAAGAGGATGAAAACCATATTTTTTCAACATCCGCATAGCACGGGGGCCTGCATAAATGTTCAGAGGAGCACTCACGGTAGTTTGCCTTTCACAGTTTAGATGACACAGTTAATGTAGCATTTTAGCGATTACAGCAACATAGTCGTTTAAAATACATATTTATCACTGATTTGTATAAATATGATCTATGAGATCACAGCTGAAACCCCTTTCAAAGTGCATAAATTTTTAGCTGACCAGGCTTATCAAACACATACGATCTGTGGGTCAGGCACAGAATAACTGGTCAGATGTCAACATGATCATTCTGCTTTTTTTCTCTTAACTCGGCTTTTTTTTATAACAAATACTGGACACGGCAAAACTAAAATGCTTGGTGATAACTATTTTTTATCCACTGAGCAAAAAACAAACAACATTTTAAATCGAATTAAATCATGAAGTTACAAACAAGCTCCAGACTACTCAACAAGGTTATCCACAGAATGCGTGGATAAGACGTGACACTTATCCCAAGTTGATGATTTAATACCTTTCTCTACCGACAGCTAAGGTTGTAATGCATGGCTATTCAAACTCTGGCCGTATTACCTGAACAATTTAACATTCATGGTTTAGCCCCAGATGCACCGATCCCGCAGGCTGTTTTAAGCAGTGATATGTATTTCATCGGTAAAACTGACGATCAACTTTCTCTGGTTGTTCCTGACACTATTGATATCACATCCGAAGATATTGATAAAAACTGGCGAGTGCTTGAATTAATTGGCCCTCTACAGCTTTCTATGGTGGGTATTATGGCCCAGATCGGACAGGTATTAGCTAAAGCAAAAGTTAGTATTTTCATTGTTTCTACCTTTGATACCGATTTTTTTCTGGTAAAAGACAATAAACTTAGTGTTGCGATTAGCGCGCTGCGTCAGGCAGGCTATACAGTGAATGAGTAATTTGCCAGTGAGTGTATCCTCCAAACACCTGTTCGTCCCCTCTCCTGTTTCAGGTAAGTTACTTGAAGATGAGACGCAGCAACTCGCCTATTCGCGCTTATTTGAGACAGTGGTTGTGTTGAAGATTACAGGAGCGCGCTTATTTGCCCCGTTTGACGGGTATGTCAGTCAGGTTGATCCGCTAAATCAAAGCATTCGGTTTACCTGTCTTAACGGACTAAAATTCTGGTTTAAAATGGGCAAGCAAACGATGCACTTGCATACCCGGGGTTTTCAGATGTTATCGCCCGTGGGCAAGAAGGTTGCCCGTGAAACTGCACTTGTTCAGGTAAATTTGCCAATGTTAAAACAGGAGGATATGGCACAAGCCACGATTATGTTAATTAATGGCAACAAGTTGAAAGGGTTTGAGATCAAAAAAGCCAGGCAGTACCTGGCTTCAGAAGATATCTTGATGAAACTGGAATTTTAGTTCTGGAACGTATAATCCAGTGAAATATCTGCTTTAAGTAATTTAGAAATCGGACAGTTGTCTTTTGCATCTTTTGCAATGGAAGAAAATTCATCCTCATCGATGCCGCTGACTTTAGCATCCAGAGTCAACGCAGAACGTGTAACAGCAAAACCATCACCGTCTTTTTCCAGCGTCACTTCAGCATCCACTTTCAATTCACCGCTGTCATAACCAGCATCCGCTAGTGCGAAGGATAAGGCCATTGCATAACAGCTTGCGTGTGCACCAGCAATTAGCTCTTCAGGATTGGTACCTGATTTGTCTTCAAAACGCGTATTAAAACCATAAGGTTGTTCAGACAATGCACCGCTTGCAAGACTAACGTGACCCTGACCTTCTTTGCCAAGTGGTTGATAATGTGCAGAAGCTGTTTTTACAATCGCCATGATGTTTCCTTATTCGTTTGTCACTAATTTTTGCCATGTGACTGAGTGTATGCATGCTCCGTGCCGTCAATAAAAAAATGCCAAAACCCCTGATATCAGGCGTGTTAAACCGCTACGCCCACTAAAAAAGCAGGAGGCTTTGGTCCTTGGGGATGTAATAAATGCAATCGCTATGTAGCTTTTGCATCGAATATAGCGAAACGATAAACTCGATAAAAAAACACAGGATCTACAACAATGAACACGGTTGTGTATGGGATTGGTAACTGCGACACCATAAAGAAAGTAAAAAAGTGGTTTGAGAAGTACGATATTGAATATCAGTTTCATGACTACAAAAAAGATGGAATTAATCGTCAGTGGCTGGAACAAACCGAGACGGTGCTTGGCTGGGAGGCCATGCTTAACAAACGCGGCACCACTTACCGACAACTGGATGCACAGACAAAATCGACCATGGATAAAGATGCTGCTCTGGAGGCCATGGCCACTTATCCGGCAATGATTAAGCGTCCGATCCTTGCGCATAATGACAAACTATATGTAGGCTTTAAACCCGAACAGTATGAGGAAATATTCGTCAATGACTGATACATCAGTAATCGCGCTGGCTAAAGATCTAATCAACCGTAAATCGGTAACACCTGAAGATGCCGGCTGTCAGACGCTGATGCAGGATATTCTGACCGCGGCCGGGTTTGAGAACGAAACCCTGATTTTCGAAGATACCACTAACCTGTGGTCACGCCGCGGTATCCAGGGGCCTGTTTTTTGTTTTGCCGGTCACACCGATGTGGTGCCCAGCGGGCCGGAAAATGCCTGGCAGACGCCGCCTTTCGTAGCCACAGAAAAAGACGGTTATCTGCACGGACGTGGCGCTGCCGATATGAAAGGCAGTCTGGCGGCTATGCTGGCAGCGACCACGCGCTTTGTCACAGATTATCCCACCCATCGCGGCAGTATTGCCTTTTTGATAACCAGCGATGAAGAAGGGCCGTTTATCAACGGCACCACCCGCGTCATTGATACCCTGGAAGCGCGCAATGAAAAAATTGATTGGTGTATCGTTGGTGAACCCAGCAGTACTACCGATATTGCAGATGTGGTCAAAAACGGGCGGCGAGGATCACTTACGGGTGATTTAATCGTCAAAGGCATACAAGGTCATGTTGCGTATCCTCATCTGGCGAAAAATCCGGTGCACGAAGCTGCAGCCGCATTAAACGAACTGGCGCAAACGCATTGGGATGATGGTAATGACTTCTTCCCACCAACCAGCTTTCAGATATCAAACCTGCACGCGGGCACCGGTGCAGGTAACGTAATTCCCGGTGAACTAAACGTCTGCTTTAATTTTCGTTTTTCGACTGAGGTCACCGATCAGGCATTAATTGCACGGGTCACAAAAATTCTGGACAGCCACGGGCTTGATTATTCCATCGACTGGACCTTCAACGGACAGCCATTTTTAACCGACAGCGGCGAGCTGGTAACCGCTGTGCAATCTGCCATTGAGTCTGTCACTGGCTCGCCGGCAGAATTATCCACAGCAGGTGGCACGTCTGATGGCCGCTTTATCGCTCCCACTGGTGCTCAGGTTGTAGAGCTTGGTCCGGTTAATGCGACAATTCACAAAATTGACGAATGTGTTCGAATGAGTGACTTGGAAGCACTGGAAGAGATTTATTATCAGACCATGGTAGCGTTACTTTCATGAATATAGCCTGGCTGGGTCAAAGCAGCGCCCATGTCACTGATGTAGGTGATGGGCACCGGCTGCATGAAGATATTATTGGGCCGTTTACGGCCATGCAAAAGGCCGCCGCGCGCGATAATATTGATTGTCAGCTGGTCAGTGGCTTTCGCGATTTTGAGCGTCAACTGGCTATATGGAATAAAAAGTGGCGCGGTGATTTACCGCTTCTGGATTATGACGGGCAACCGCTCAACAGTCATCAGCTCAGTGACTATGAAAGGATGCACGCCATTTTGACCTGGTCGGCGCTGCCAGGTGGCAGTCGGCACCACTGGGGCACGGATATTGATGTGTATGATAAACAAAATGTTATCCGTCATGACCACAAGTTTGCGCTGGTAGACAGCGAGTATCGCGCTCAGGGCCCCTGTGCAGCATTATCACAATGGCTTGATGTGCATGCCCGTGAATATGGGTTTGAACGACCGTATCTGACATACACCGGCGGTGTCGCCTGTGAACTCTGGCATCTGTCGCACCAGCCAATTGCTGCCAGGTTTGAGGCAGCCCGAGACTGCCAGCAATTAGCCGTGCTTCTGTCACAAAGTCAGATTGAAGGCAAAGAGATTGTGATCAAACACATCGAAACCCTGTATGAACAATATGTTCTTAACAAGGGAAAGACATCATGAGTCTGGGCTGGATATTACTCATCATAGCGCTGGTAATAGGCCTTATCGCCGGCAATATGTTATTGCTGCGTTCAAATAAGAAATTTAATCTGCCGCCGGATTTCAAACCCCGCGACTACGATGACAAAGATGAAGATAAATGGTAGCGGCGGCTAAAGACCTGCCGCCCTCACTGCTGTGCCACTGATACTCACCATCAGCATGCTGCCTTTCTGGCCGATCACCTCGTAATCGATATCGATGCCTACCACAGCGTTCGCCCCCATGTTGCGGGCCTCTTGCTCCAGTTCAGCAAATGCCACCTTACGGGCTCTGGTAAGCTCATCTTCGTACGCACCAGAGCGACCACCAACAACGTCTCGAACCGATGCAAAAAAGTCTTTAAATACATTGGCGCCCATTACAGCTTCACCAATCACGATGCCGTGATACTGTTCAATCACATGATTTTCTATTGTCGGCGTGGTGGTTAATATCATCGGTTTTCCTTAGTAAACAGGCATTGCTGCAAATCATATATCCGTTGCGTTTTTTGCGCATCAGAATAAGTAACTGCTGGCTGACGGCCCCATACGGGTGCCGGCCATGCGATATCATTTTGGAAACGGGCTACATGATGAATGTGCAGCTGAGCAACGACATTTCCCAGCGCAGCCACATTAAGTTTATCTGGTTCAAACAACTTATTTAACGTCTGACAAACCTGACTGGATTCTTGCATAAATGCTAACTGGTCCTGCTCAGACAGCTCGAACAGTTCACGCGCGTCTTCACGACGGGGGACCAGAATGACCCACGGGAATTGCTGATCATTCATCAGCAGTACGCGACATAATGGCAAATCACCAACAAGGAACGTATCTGCGGCAAGACGAGCATCCAGATCAAACATCTTGTTGCGCCAGGGTGGTTGGCACCACAGTCAGAATAGCCCGCTGCCCGATGGCTACATTCGCATTGGGAAAAACAATCGCTTCGCCGTCTTGTTGCGTGACGTACTCCGCTCCCGTCTCGGTAGCCAGCACGGTGCCCGCGTTAAAGTCAGTAAAGTTGGGTGTATCATCAGCGAAATGCAGCGTGAAATCATCCTGATGCTTATTGATTACCTGGTTTACCGTATAGATATCCACAGTACTCATATCCACCGAAGGCGTATAATCATCTTGTGTAATAAGTTGCGTAATGGCTTGCCTGGCATCGGCAAAACGCCGCATATCGTTCTGGCCAAATGGCTGGACTTTGCCCAACTCTACGGTAAACGCATGAGCCTGATGAATATGGCTGGAATAATAGCTAAATGTAGTCGTAGGACTTTGCGATAATAAAATGGTTTTCACACCACACGCAGCAAGAAATGCAATCTGGCCCGGGTTGTGAGCGCGCTCATGAAGATACGGGTAAACCGCAAACTTTTCATTCTTTGACTCGCGAATCGCCGTGTGTAAATCATAGTGAAAACGCTCACCCGGCGCATCAGCGAAAAATGCTGTCACTGCTTCCTCCAGCATTTTTGCCCGCTTACGCTCCTCATTAACCAGCCCTTCTCCCTCAGAATGCGCGCCGCTAAAGAGTCGGTTCATATTTTCTTCGACAAACCGCTCGGCAATATCCATTGCGGGCAGGTTTCCGAACAAAAAGAGCACACGATGAGCACTTGTAATCTGAGCAGTTAGTAATTCTCTGACCCAGTCGTCACACATTTCAATCGGCGCGGTTTCATTACCGTGAATGCCACAGGATAATACAATGCTTTTGGTTTGCGCTGTAATTGTAGCCGGCTCAAACATAATGATTCCCGGTGCCTGGATTGATACCTTACTAGCGTTGGCCAGCGTGAATGCTTCAGCGGTCGCAAACTGGGCGGGTTGGGTCCGTGAGAGATGCAAAAAATCGCCGGATTCAATGAGTTGTGATTGCATATTTAAAAGCATCGTTATTATGTAATGTTACTAAGTTTACCGAGATCCGTCGCTAAAGCCAAACTATGACAGTGGGTCTGTTTTAACTATTTTGAACGACTATTCACAGTAAACCTCGGTCACTTACTAAGAAGATCTTATCGCGATGAGCGTATTGTAATGACATTACAGCAATAGTTTTTGCGGTTTACACCCGTAAAGTGAGCCGATTAAGCATTCTGTCAGGTATAAAGACGATAATGATTAATGAGTTGCCGATAGCAGCACCTTCCTGCGCAAAGTGGTTATCAGGTAGCGTGCTAACACTTTACAACGACGGAGCTAACGATGAGCATCCCACGTCTGCAAAATTTTATAAATGGCCAGCCCATGGCAAATAAAAGCGGCGAAACAATTGCCGTAGAAAACCCGGCCACCGGGGAAGAAATTTATCATATTGAGGTTGCTGATGAGCACATCAGAGAGGCCGCCATTGAAAGTGCCCGCGAAGCATTTAAGATCTGGTCAGCCACACCCGCTGTCGAACGAGCTCGGGTTTTGCACCGTGCTGCGGCATTGCTAAGAGAACGCAATAACGAGCTGGCCGGCTATGAGGTTCAGGACTGCGGCAAGCCTTTGCAGGAAGCCGAGGCGGTGGACGTGGTGACCGGCGCTGATGTCGTCGAATTTTTTGCCTCGCTGGCGCCTACACAGGTGGGTCAGCAACAGGATCTGGGTGGCGATTTTTATTATACCCGTAAAGAACCATTGGGTATCTGTGCCGGCATTGGCGCCTGGAATTATCCCCTGCAAATCGCCTGCTGGAAATCCGCACCAGCGCTGGCCGCTGGAAATGTGATGATTTTCAAACCCTCCGAGGAAACCCCTCGCGGCGCTGTGGAGTTAGCAAAACTATATATTGAAGCCGGTGTACCTGCTGGCGTGTTCAATGTTGTCATTGGTGCTGGCGAGGTCGGCCAATGGCTCACCAATCATGCGTCCATTGAAAAGATTTCCTTTACCGGTGAAGTCCCCACAGGCAAAAAAGTGGTGGAGTCGGCAGCCTCTACCCTTAAAGATGTCACTATGGAGCTGGGTGGCAAATCACCACTGCTGGTGTTCGAGGATGCTGATATTTCTCAGGCAGTCAGTGCCGCGATGCTGGGTAATTTTTTTACTCAGGGCGAGGTCTGCACAAACTGCACCCGGGTTTTTGTTCATGAAAGTATTATGGAAGCCTTTATGGATGAACTGGTCAGGCGCACCCAAAACAATATTGTGGCCGGAGACCCGATGAATCCCGATGTTAACTTTGGGGCCATGATCTCCAAAAAACATCAGGAGTTGGTAATGAGTTACATTGAAAAAGGTAAGCAGGAAGGCGCCCGACTGGTAACCGGTGGAACCACCTTGTCACCCGACGATGCACCGGATGGCTACTTTATTGCGCCAACGATCTTTGCTGACTGCACAGATGACATGACCATAGTTAAAGAAGAGATTTTCGGTCCCGTGATGAGTGTTTTGGCGTTCACAGATGAAGACGAGGTCATCCGGCGCGCCAACGACACCCCGCTAGGTCTGGCGGCCGGCGTAATGACACAGGATGTCAAGCGAGCCCATCGCGTGATTCACCAGTTGCAGGCGGGCATATGCTGGGTGAATAGCTGGGGCGCATCACCGGCCGAGATGCCTGTTGGTGGTTACAAAATGTCGGGTATTGGCCGTGAAAATGGTATTGAGACACTCAATCAGTACACGCAAACAAAATCAGTTTATATGGGCATGGTCGATCTGGAAAGCCCGTTTTAAGGAGCCACTATGGATACTTATGATTACATCGTTGTAGGTGCCGGTTCAGCGGGCTGCGTGCTGGCTAACCGATTGTCTGAAGATAGCAGTAAACAGGTTCTGCTTATTGAAACTGGCGGTAGTGATAAGAGCATTTTTATCAAAATGCCTACAGCGCTGTCCATACCAATGAACTCAGAAAAATATGCCTGGCAATTTTACACCGAAGAAGAGCCTTATTTGAATAAACGTAAAATGCACTGTCCACGAGGTAAAGTATTGGGCGGCTCTTCATCGATCAATGGGATGGTGTATGTGCGAGGCCATGCGCGCGATTTTGATGAATGGGAAGATGAGGGCGCACAGGGCTGGAATTATCAGCACTGCCTACCCTATTTCAAACGTGCCGAAGAGTGGTATTTAGGGGGCGATGAGTACCGTGGAGGTGACGGTCCTCTAGGTACAAACAATGGCAACGAAATGGAAAACCCGTTGTACAGAACCTTCATCGAAGCCGGCAAGCAGGCAGGTTACGCCGAAACCTTTGATTATAACGGTGCACAACAGGAAGGCTTCGGGCCGATGCACATGACCGTTAAAGACGGCGAACGCTGTTCATCCGCCCGCGCTTACCTGGATCCTATCAAAGATCGCGATAACCTCACTATTGTTACCCATGCCACTGTGCACAAAATTTTGCTGGATGGAAAAAAAGCTACCGGAGTGCGTTATCAGCATGACGATGAGATGATTGATGTGGCCGCCAGCGGTAAAGTTATTCTCAGTGCCGGGTCAATTGGATCGCCCCACTTATTGCAATTATCCGGTATTGGTAATGAAACGCACCTGGCGAAAGCGGGCATTGACTGTGTACATAACCTGCCCGGCGTAGGTGAAAACCTTCAAGACCACCTGGAGTTTTATTTCCAGTTTCGCTGTACACAGCCGGTGAGCCTTAACAGCGATTTGGGCATGATTTCCAAAGGTATGATAGGGGCACGCTGGATGATGTTTAAGTCAGGCCTGGGGGCCACTAATCACTTTGAGTCCTGTGGATTTATTCGCTCAAAGGCGGGTGTCAAATGGCCGGATCTGCAATATCATTTTCTACCGGCAGCTATTCGTTACGACGGTAAAAGCGCTTTTGACGGCGACGGATTTCAGGTCCATATCGGTCACAATAAACCCCGCAGCCGTGGTTTTGTCAGAGCAAAAACAAACAGTGTTGAAGACGCGCCGGCTATTCAGTTTAACTATCTGCAACATCAGGACGATATCGAAGGATTTCGGGCTTGCGTTCGCTTAACAAGAGAGATCATCGGTCAGACAGCATTTGATGAATACCGTGGTGAAGAGATCCAACCCGGTGAAGACGTGCAGACCGATGAGCAGATTGATGCTTTCGTCAGAGAGGCGGTGGAAAGCGCGTACCACCCGTCGTGCACATGTAAAATGGGCGAAGATGATATGGCGGTGGTGGACTCGCAGACTCGGGTACATGGCATAGAGAACCTGCATGTAGTGGATTCCTCTATCTTCCCCACCATTCCTAACGGGAATTTGAATGCGCCCACTATTATGGTCGCGGAAAAAGCCGCGGATCATATTCTGGGCAAATCTTTGTTGCCAGTTGAAAATGCACCCGTGGTGGAAGAGCAAAACTGGCAGAGCACACAACGAAGCAAGACACTGTCAGCCTCTTAACATCCTTGTCGTATGTCAGCGTGCGGACCTTCCTGTGTCCGCGCACTGATTCAACCCCTGGTTGCTGGAATTAAAGCAGCCTCACCGATATCGCGTTCTGCTAGCAGCATGCTAATTACTGGAATGACACCTGTCCTGCTGCCTCCATGTTCTCACTCACCACCACACCACTATTTGTTATATGATATTTGCCTAAGTATAAGAATTTAAGCTATAAATAATGTATAGCAGTAATCTTTGTGCTTTTAACACCACGGCTGACCAATTGACACAATGTAGCACAATTGCCGTTTTGCTCACTTGTGTTGTTTATTCAAATGGTCGGATAAGAGGCTTACCCCACAATGCTCAGTATTGTCAGTCTTTTTGTGTTTTACGGATTGCTTTGGCTAATACTCACCGAAGCATCACTTGCTTCCTGGTTATTCGGCGCCATCACGGCCCTGCTTGCCGCTTTAATTCATAAAAAATTTCACATCAGCGGCAACCAGCATCGTTTATCGTTGGCGCATTTATCAGCGTTGGTGCATCTTGTAGGCTATTTTATATGGGAATCCTTAAAAGGCGGCATTTATACTGCGAGGCTCGCCTTTCAATCTCAGCCATGTGCCTCTGAATACTTATTTCATTATTACACCGAGTTACGAAGTGAGCGGGCCAATTTCTTTTTTGTCCAAATGATAAGTCTTATGCCAGGCACACTTGGGGTAACAATTCGTGAAAACCACGTATTGGTGCATGCGCTGGATCCCAAAATCGCAAACCCGCAAACGCTTTATGCCAGTGAAAAAGTGGTTCAGGCCTTTTTTCAGGAGGGATCTCACGCGTGAATGCATTGTACGGCTTATTTGGTATCGCGTTTTTATTCTGTCTGCTATTTGGTCTGATTCGCGTGATTATTGGCCCCGAACAGTCAGACAGAATGCTGGCGGTTCAGCTGTTTAGTACAACAGGTATTGGTTTCCTGATAATGCTTTTCTTAATGCGCAAAGACAGCGCCATACTTGATGTCGCCCTGATCATGGCATTGCTAGGCTCGCTTGTTTTTATTGCCTATGCAGTTTTTAAGCAGCCAAAGGAGCCGCTTCATGATGATGATCACTGATATATTTACATTCATCTGTCTGATAGCCGGTTGCGGCTTTTTCTTCAGCGGTTCTCTGGCATTACTGCGTTTTCCGGGCACGCTTTCAAGGCTGCATGCATTAACGAAAGTAGACAACCTTGGATTAGGGCTGGTGGTCATTGGCACTATTCCCCAGACCGATACCCTCTTGCAGGCAATGCAAATACTGCTTATCTGGTTTTTAGTCACATTTTCAGGCGCTGCCGGCGCATTTTTCATTGCCCGCAAGCACTACAACAGGCGGCCAGCAAAATGATCGTACTTGTCACTGATATTCTCTTAACGCTCTTTGCCCTGGTATGTGCTATCGGCGCTACTAATGAGTCTAAGCCATTTACCAGTGTGGTATTTTATATAACATTTGGATTGGTCGTGGCGCTGTGCTGGGTCAGGCTCAATGCACCAGATATCGCACTGGCAGAAGCCGCCATTGGGGCAGGATTAAGCGGCATCGTTTTCATGAAAGCCTATAAACTACTGGGTGACCAAAATGATACCGACCGGAGCAATACGTAAAAAAACCGCGCATCTCAAAAATAGAGTCATCGCAGCGGGGTTCACCGGGTTTTGCCTGTTCAGCATCATTGTGGCGCTTTCGACACAACCGATACATCCGGCCAGAGACCTTGTTTACAGCATGCTAAACCAAAGCGGAGTGGAAAACCCGGTTACTGCAGTCTTGCTGAACTTCAGAGGTGTAGATACTCTGCTAGAGCTGGTAGCTATCTATGTGGTCTTGGTGACAGTCTCGGCCCTGAGCTTTAATCGTCTCGACAGTATCCGCTGCGTTCATTCCGATACTGTATTGCGCGGGCTGACTAATATTGTTGCACCGGTGACCTTTGTTATCGCTATCTATTTACTATACAACGGTACGCGTTTACCAGGTGGGGCGTTTCAGGCGGGCGCGCTGCTTGCCGCTTTGCTGGGACTGATCGCATTTTCCGGCCATCATCATCTGGCACAGGAACGAGTATTGTCGCGAATTGGCATGGTTTCAGGGCTGGTAGTATTTAGCCTGACGGGTCTGTCAGTCTATAGCGATGCGCAATCTTTTCTTACCTACCCGCCGGTCTATGCCACCAGCCTGATTCTGACCATTGAAATCGTGGCCACCGTTTCCATTGCGCTTACCCTGGGCCGCTATATCAGTGCATTGCCGCAGTCTCAGGTCAGTTTATGAGTGAGCAGGCTTTGTACACTGCACTGGGTATCGCTTTGTTCTGGCTTGGGCTGTACCGGGCAGTAACAGTAACGTCCATGCTGATCAAAGTTGTTGCCTATAATATAGCCGGCGCCGGTACCTTTATGGTTTTAATAGCCACTGCGTACTCGCCCACAGAGCCTGCCGATCCCGTTCCTCACGCCATAGTGCTTACCGGCATTGTGGTATCACTGGCAGCTACAGCGTTAGCAGTGCTGCTCGCTCTGCGGTGTCAGCGTGAAGATAACGGCGGTGGGAGGCACAACAATGACTGAAAATGGTTACGAACTGCTGACGATTTCACTCATTTTTTTGCCGCTGCTTTTTGGTTGCCTTATCTTTGCAGCCTCAAAACACGCCAGGAATATTGCTTTGCTGGCAACTGGCGTACAGGTTATTGTGTGCTTTGTCAGCCTGCTCTGGTTACCGCAAAATGCCATCAATGTGTATATTGGTAGTTGGCAGCCACCGCTTGGCGTACGCTGGCAAATTTCCGGTGTAAGTGTTGTGATGGCAACATTCTGCAGTCTCGTTTTTTTTCTGATTAGCCTTTTTGCACGCCATCAGGTAACCGCAGCAGCGCGGCAAACCTTCTGGCCACTGATGCTTAGTTTGCAAACGGGTATTATTGCTGTTTTTTTTACCCGTGATTTGTTTAATGCCTACATAGTACTTGAGATAGTTGGCTTATCTGCGGTGGGGCTGGTGGCAATATCACCTGGCTCGAAAACCAGTGGCGCAGCATTTCATTATCTGTCAGTCAATGTCATCGGCTCATTATGCTATTTATTTGCCGTAGCCTTAATCTACAGAACCTATGGTGTGCTGGATTTTCAGCTTTTGCAGCAGGTGCTAGCCCATGGCCAGATTCCAACTGCGGCGTATATTTCAGTGGCATTTATTACCTTGGGACTGACCTTCAAGTCGGCGCTGGCGCCCATGCATGGATGGCTGCCCGAAGTTCATGGCGCCGCATTGCCAGTGGTCAGCGCGCTGTTATCCGGGCTGGTGGTAAAATGTAGCCTGTATCTGCTTTTCACATTATGGTGGACGGTATTTACACCGTTAATCAGTGATGCCCTTGCATGGGTTATCAGTCTTGGCGGCGCCACTGCCATAATTGTTGGTGCATTGAAGGCTTGCCGCATTAACCACTTAAAACAAATAGCGGCTTACAGCACCGTTGGACAGATAGGTTATTTGTTCTTGTTTCTGCCGCTGAGCACTAATCCAGTCCTTGATTACAATGCTGTGCTTTCTGCTTTTATACTTTTCATCATCGCCCACGCGCTGGCGAAAGTTACGTTGTTTCTGACAGTAGGTTATATTAAGTATACCGAGGGCTGTGTTACCTCTCAATCAACTGCCGGCCTCGCCTTACGGCAGCCTCTGCTGGTTTGCGCGTTTGCCATTGCCGCTATATCACTCATCGGCCTGCCACCCAGTGGCGGTTTTACTGCAAAATGGGCGCTACTATCTTTGTATGCATCGGTCCACGCCTGGTGGGTTTTTATGATTGTTATCATTGGCAGCGTGCTATCTGCAGCCGGCTTTTTCAAAGTACTGGTGGTCACAATGACCGCCGCGGACAACAATGAGCAGCCACTGGCCTCATCGGACAAACCTGGTGCCACGCCGCTGGCTATTATCCTTCTGTTGTCCTCGCTTACCATAGTGGCTGGCTTTTGCTTTCCATGGCTGTCAGCCACTTTACTGCGAGGTAGCTGATAATGACTAGTGCTGCCTGGCTCCCCGTGCTGATTTTACTGCTGGCATTTTCTGCCGGTGTCATTTGTTTGCTGGTGCCTGAAAGAAATCGCATTTTGCGTAATGCTGTCAGCCTGACCTTTGCCATGGCCGGGCTCATAACGATAGGCATAGCGGGGCTGGGTACCGCTGATAACACCGACTATTCGTTCGCCCTGCCATTTTTGCCACAGGCGCAAATCGCCTTACATATTGATGCCCTTTCCATTTTATTTTTGGCCCTGACCGGCGCCCTTTGGTTACTCACCAGCACCTATGCTATTGGCTACCTAACCCATTACAAAAATAAGTCGCGTTTTTTCGGGTTTGTACACTTAAGCGTTGCAGCCACACTGGGAATTGCGCTTTCAGCGAACCTGATTACGTTTGTTATCTTTTATGAATTGCTGACCCTGGCGACATTTCCGCTGGTTGCACACAAAGGCGATGCTGCATCGCTTAACGCTGTAAGAATCTACCTTCGCTATACTATTACTGGAGGTGTTTTTTTACTCGCCGGCGCAGTTTGGCTAAGTGCCGCAGTGGGCCCACTGCCTTTTACACCAACCGGTATTTTGCAAAACCAGAACTCGCTGGGGCCTGCTGAGCTTACCATTATTTTTACCTTGCTGATCGTCGGACTTGCTGTCAAGGCGGCGATCGTTCCATTACACGGATGGTTACCGGTAGCCATGGCCGCCCCAGCGCCAGTCAGCGCTTTGCTTCATGCGGTTGCAGTAGTAAAGGCCGGTGCATTTGGTATTGTCAGAGTGGTTTACGATATCTTTGGTATCGAATACGCCCGCGAACTGGGATTAACATTTTATCTGGGTGTCGCAGCAAGCATAACCATTATATACGGATCTGTGCTGGCGCTGCGCCAGAAAGATATCAAAAAACGCCTGGCATACTCCACTGTCAGTCAGGTTTCCTATATCGCGCTTGGCACAGCCATAGCGGGGCCTATTGCCACTATCGGAGGCCTGATCCACTTGGTCCACCAGGGACTGATGAAAATAACCCTGTTCTTTTGTGCCGGTATCCTTGCTGAGCGTCTGCATGTTACCAAGGTGCACCAACTGGACGGCGCGGGCGCACAACTTCCCCTACCGATGCTGGCATTTACTGTCGCCAGCCTCGGTATGATTGGGGTACCACCGGTAGCCGGCTTCGTGTCTAAATGGTATCTGAGTAATGGTGCTATCGAAGTCGGGGCCTACTGGGTATTGATTGTACTGGCTGTCAGCTCATTATTAAATGCATGCTATTTTCTGCCTCTGATTTATCGTATCTGGTTTAAGGCCACGCCGGCAGACCGTTTACTTAAAACGCATCCTTACAGCGCGCTGATGACATTACCTGCGGTAGTCACTGCACTGGCAGCGCTGTTAGCCGGCTTGCTGGCTAATTTATCAATCAGCCCTCTCAACTGGGCCAAGCTTATTGCGGTTCGCGAGTATACCCAGGACTTTTTTTATGTCGCTACGCAAAGTGGTGGTACTGACTACCTACTGCTTTGGGTTATCGTCATACCATTGATTTGGTTGTTATGCTGTCTGGTTTTTCGCGCCCACGGCTTTTTGCATAAATGGTCTGCTATTACCGCGTTACCAATAATTGCATTGGCATTGCTCGCCGACGGCCAGCAACTTTACCTCGATAGCCTGTTCCTCTCCACCCACTTTTCGCTCACGCCATCCAATCAGTATTTCCTGTTACTATGTGGCATTGTTTGGTTTGGCGCGCTACTTTATGCCCGGGGCTACCTAACCTGCACAGTATCAGCAAAACCATTTTTCATCTGGTCGTTACTTGCCATGGCTGGCAATATCGGACTTATTCTGGCTGATGATTATTTTTCTTTCATCACTTTTTACACTCTGATGAGTCTGGCTTCTTATGGTCTGGTTATCTTCACCGGCAAACCGGATGCTAATGTCGCGGCTCGCTCATATATCAGGTGGGCTATACTGGCAGAATTGCTACTATTTGCCGGGTTTAGCCTGCTCTCTCAATTGCACACAGGCTCAGAAGATCAACAGGTAACCACCCTTTTAAATATCCTTTTAATTATTGGCTTCGGTATTAAACTCGGCGTCGCCGGTTTGCATTTCTGGCTGCCTCTTGCCCATCCGGCTGCACCGGTACCGGCCAGTGCTGTGCTTAGCGGCGTGATGGTAAAAGCAGGGTTGATAGGCATGCTTAAATTTTTATCTGATCTGCCGCCGGAATTTGGACCAGCCCTGGTTATCGCGGGTACCACCGGCATATTTGCAGGTGCCCTGCTTGGGCTGTGTCAGCAACAGCCTAAAGCTATACTTGCCTATTCCACCATCAGTCAGATGGGAATTATTACCACGGCTTTAGGGGCAGCGGTTATGGCGGGCTATGACTGGGCAGTTATGTCACTGGCTCTTGCGCTCTTTTGTTTTCACCATGGCCTCGTCAAGTCAGCGCTTTTTTTCAGTGTGGCCGCTGTTCCGGCCGCCGGACAATGGCGGCCGTTGCACTGGCTCATCGTAATTTTTCCCGCAGCCTCGCTCCCGGGGCTGCCTTTTACCAGCGCCATGCTGGCCAAGACACAAATATCGCCGTTGATTGCCAATCCTTATATTTCATACATATTAACCGCTTCAGCCTTTGCTACTACGGTCTTAATGATACATTTTGTCGTGATGTTGCGTAGACATGCCACATTCGCTCAGCCTGCCGGTTCTGTTTGGCTGGTATCACTGGTACTGAGCGTGCTGGCACCTTTTACCCTATGGTTAAGCCCGCACCTGATCCATCACTTCGAATCCACCCTTTCTTTGCATTTAAAAGCACTCTTTGTTATCGCCCTGGCGGCCATCTGCTATTACCTGTTATCAGGATTCATACAGAGCATTTCACGGCCTGCAAATCGCCCCGGGCCTGGTAACCCGGTGCGCAGACTGGCAAAATTGTATAAACCGCTGGGCAATTGGAACATGCCTGAATTGTCTGTACGCAGACATCTTAGGCTTAATAGCTATCTGCCCTCTTCCATTTCTTCTGAGCTCGGTTTTGTAATTTTTGTGACGGTCTTACTAGTCGCTGTATTGCTGGATAGAACAGTGCTTTGAAACAGAATGTCTGGCCTGGCGCAATAAACCGATCTGCCCTGACCTTCGTCCTACATGAATAGCGTTGTTGAGGAACAGCTTGCCACCGCAATATCATTCAAGTTATAAAACCAGAGTCTGCCGCGCGCATCGAAGCCGAACCCAAGGTGTTTTGTCAGTCCTTACGGTTACTTCGTTTGCGGGCCTTCAGGCAGGTTTTTGCTTGATACTCATGCCAGGTTATGCGGCTATGCCTGTCAGATAACAGTAAACCCAGCGGGGTGACAATGTATAAAAGAAAGTTGTTTTTCTTCGGGCTTATATCAACCTTTATTCTGCTTATTGCGCTGGGCAGTGCCGCGCTATCTGCTCATCTGACCCGGGAAAACCTGCAGCAAAGTCAAATTGCACAGAGCCTTCTGACCGAGCACTTACAGCTATCCAGTGTCTCTTATCGGCTATTTAAACAACTCACGGATGAGCTTTTATTTGGCCGCAATGCCAATCAGGCCAAGGTCAGAAATAAGCAACAGCTGATTACTCAAGCCCTGAACCGTATCCGTGAACTGGAAATTGTCCAGCGAGAGGCGCTGGGCAAAGAAGTAACCGCTGGCAGTATCGAAGACACTGCTCAGCTTGGTGAATTACTTGAAACCATCATAGAAGAGTTTAATTCTATCACCGCGGTGAATTTAAATGAGCCGTTAGGTCAGCAGGCCCGGGTTCAGGCGCTTCTGGAAGACACTATCGATAACCAGTTTAGGGAGGCGATAAATGCCGCAGTGGCCCGGCAGACCCGCGTCGTTACCACCATCAATACAAAAATCGAAACGTTAAACACGGCCATTGTCTGGGTAACCATTGGTCTGGGGCTACTTACCGGGCCATTTATTATTGCCGGTTGCTATTGGCTGTTCAATGCACTTTATCAGCCACTGATTGTCTTGCGTACCGGCACTGACGCCATTGCTGCAGGAAACTATAATTATCGCTTACCTGAGACCCTTGATTCAGAGTTCAGCGATCTGGTCAAAGCATTAAACGGGTTGGTCGAAAGGCTGGCAGAACACGAGGCAAAAGCCCAGGCACACAGAAAACAGCTGACCTATGAAGTTGCCCAGCGTACCCGCGAGCTCACCGAGGCAAACCGTTTGTTAACCACCATTGATGCCAGACGGCGCCAGTTTATTGCCGATATATCCCATGAACTACGTACACCGCTAACCATTATTCGTGGCGAAGCGCAGGTAACATTGCGCCAGCGTACACTTAGCAAAGACGATTACAGAGCAACTCTCAACGCGATTTTGAACCAATCGGTTAATCTCAGCCGCCTGGTGGACGATATGTTACTGCTGATCCGCGCTGAGATGAATCAACTTCAGCTCGAGCCGGCAACGGTAAAATTGTCCCGGCTGATTCAGGATCAGATTCTTTCGTGGAAGAAGGTCTACGCCTCACGTGAGATAAGTTTTCGGTGCCATCTTGTTAATGAACAGACTATGAGCGTGGATAAGCAGCGGGTCTCCCAGGTCATTGCTATTTTGCTGGAAAATGCCCTGAAATACTCTGGCCCCGATGCGCCTGTCAGTGTGTCTCTGGAGGCAAAGCAACAGGGTTATGCGGTAGTTATTAAGGACAGTGGAGACGGCATATCCCCGTCGGATCAGGCACAAATATTTGAGCGGTTTGTCCGGTTACGAGGCACGGGCAGCGGATTGGGGCTTGGCTTGCCCATAGCAAAAGCCATTGTTGAGGCGCACCATGGTACCATTGATGTGGCTTCAGAAGTTGGTCATGGCGCCCGCTTTACCGTTTATCTCCCCTTTACAAAAGACGTGATACATGAAGATATTGATCGCAGATGATGAAAAGCAGTTATCCGGTTTTTTAAAACGCGGCCTGGAAGCCGAAGGTTTCGAGTGTATTGAAGAGAATCAGATGCAGAACCTGGTGGTGACGGCGCGTCAGTACAGCCCGGATATTCTGGTACTCGACAGAATGTTTGGTAGTGATGACAGCATTACGGTTTTAGACAGCCTGAAAAACCTGCCCGCAAAACCTTTCATTCTTTTACTAACAGCTGTTGATGATGTAAAGGATCGGGTGGAAGGCCTTAAGGCTGGTGCGGATGACTATCTGTGTAAGCCGTTTGATTTTGATGAGTTGCTCGCCCGGTTATGGGCGCTGAGCCGGCGACGGTCGCAGACCGGCCAGCTGCATGATGATACCGTCAGTGCAGGAAACTTGGTTATCCAGACAGACTCGCGCCTGGCATTGGTGGATGAAACAGAGTTGAGCCTGACCAAGCTGGAATATGATCTGCTGCTATACCTGGTTGAAAATAGCGCAAAAGTGCTCTCCAGAGAAAGAATTTTAAGCCGGGTATGGAAAAGCCATTCCGACCCCCTTACCAATATTGTGGATGTTTACATCAGTCGTTTACGCAAGCAGCTGCCTGAAAATTCAGGTCTTTTGTTGGAAACACTGCGGGGAAATGGCTACCGGCTCAGACCAAAAAATTAGCTAAAACCTATTTGCCGCTGTGTAACCTGCCGGTTGAACCGGCTGCCAGCTACCTGAAAGCCGGTTTAACCAGCATCAGCGTAAAATAATCAGCGGGCTACGGGTGCGCTCCAGCATTTTTTGTGTGTTACTGCCTACAAAAAACTGCCGTAATCGAGAGTGGCCGAATGCCCCCATCACCATCAAATCAATATCATTGTCTGTCTGATACTGCGTCAATGACTCATGGATATCGCCTTCAAGAAACGCCGTAGTTACATCGAGTCCTTTGTCCTTAAGTTTCAGCGCGGCATCATCAAACTTGTTTTTCAGCGCAGACTCATTGTTTTTGATACTGACCAAATGACAACGAATACCATGTAACAGTCCGCCGTCCAGAACCTTTTGCAATGCGCGATCTGCAGACTCTCGGCCATCATAGGCAATCATGAAAGAGCGCGGCTCGGTAAACCCCTCTGGCACAATAAACACGGGCTGGTGAACCTTCCTTAACAAGGTTTCAATATGCGACCCCAGCGCTTCAAACTGGGCTTCGTGATGGCTGCCCCGCCGACCCAGCACGATTAACCGGGCTTCGCTTTCCATCTGCAATATCGCATCCACTACATCACCATGCCGTTGCTGTGTCTGCACGTCGGCATGGCCTGCCGCCCTGGCAGTAGCCGCCACCGAAGTAAGCAGTTCCTCACCCAGCTTCAGGGCTAGCTTATTTTTTTCCTCATCCAGTGCAGTCATTTGCTCCAACAAGGCTGAACGGGCTCCCAGACCGATAGCGCCGGAATAATCATCAGCGCCATGTTGGGTTTCTTTTTCAATAGTATGCAAAAAGCACAAGGTTTTATTCAGTTTCGCAGCCGCCCAAATCCCCGCCTCTGTGACTGAGCGGGTCATCCCTGAACCATCGATACATGTAATAACTTTATTCATCACTCACTCCTAGTGCCCGCCCAGTAATTTATCGACTTCAGCCGGGTCATTATGCACACCAAATTTGTCCACCACGGTTTCTGTCGCTTCGTTCATACCGGTTACGGTGACGGTGGAACCTTCTCGTCGAAATTTTATCACAACCTTATCTAACGAAGAGACCGCTGTGACATCCCAAAAATGAGCGTGGGACAAATCAATAACCACGTTACTGGCGGCTTCTTTAAAGTCAAAGGCGGCAATAAACTGTTCAGCTGATGCAAAGAAAACCTGCCCGACAACTTCATAGGTCCGGGTATTTTCTGTCTCACAGAAACGGGATTTGACGGCCATAAACCGGCCAATTTTGTTAGCAAAAAACAAGGTTGCCAGCAGTACGCCTATAAATACACCAATTGCTAAGTTATGGGTTGCCACCACCACTATTACTGTCGTTATCATAACGATGTTTGATGAAAGCGGGTATTTAGGCAGATCGCGGATGGAGCTCCAGGAAAAGGTACCTATAGAGACCATTATCATTACCGCCACCAGCGCAGCCATTGGAATCAGCTTGAGCCATTCATCCAAAAATACCACCATCACCAGCAAAAAAGCACCGGCAATAAAGGTGGACAAACGCCCCCGGCCACCAGATTTAACATTGATAATGGACTGACCGATCATGGCACAACCTGCCATTCCACCGAACAGACCAGCACCAATATTAGCGATGCCCTGCCCTTTACATTCTTTATTTCTGTCACTGGAAGTATCGGTCAAATCATCCACAATAGTGGCTGTCATCATTGACTCTAATAGACCCACTACTGCCAGACCCGCAGAATACGGAAAAACAATGGCCAGGGTTTCAAAAGTCAGAGGAACATCCGGCCATAAAAATACTGGCAGAGTATCAGGCAATTCGCCCATATCACCTACCGTGCGTATATCCAGCCCGAGTACCACCGCCACTATCGTCATTGAGACAATGCAAATCAGCGGCGAAGGCACCGCTTTGCCTATCACCGGTAAATAGGGAAATAAATAAATAATGCCCAACCCTGCCGCTGTCATCGCATACACATGCCAGGTCACATTGGTAAGTTCTGGTAGCTGCGCGGTAAAAATCAGGATAGCCAGTGCGTTAACAAAGCCGGTGACGACAGAGCGCGACACAAAGCGCATGAGCTCACCCAGTCTCAAGGCGCCGGCGATAATCTGCAATACCCCGGTCAGTAGCGTTGCGGCCAGAAGATATTCCAGCCCATGTTCTTTGACCAGTGTCACCATCAGTAGCGCCATAGCGCCGGTGGCGGCCGAAATCATCCCCGGCCGGCCTCCCACAAAAGCAATCACAACGGCGATACAGAATGAGGCATATAATCCAACTTTAGGATCTACACCAGCAATAATGGAAAAGGCGATAGCTTCAGGAATGAGGGCCAGAGCCACTACAATACCTGCAAGCACATCCCCACGAATATTAGAGAACCACTCTCTTTTAGCGCGTTCGTACATGAAAATACCTGGATTGGGTGTCCTCATTAATGAGGAGCGTAAAATTTAAATAACTGTAAAACCGTAAGAAAACCTACGATTTGTATGCTTTGAAAACCGAGCTGGGAAAATCCGGTTTAGGGTGGCGTGAGTATCAACAGAAGCTCCGTACCAATTGGCAGTATGCTCAGATTGTAACCTACCTGTGATCTTTTTTATAGCCCGTAAGACGCATCAGGAGTACTGCCGGTTTGTATTTATGTAGTCTAAGTGACAATATTTGCTGCAACCTTAAAAAAACGACAACTGGCAGGAAGCAATCATGAAGTATGCAATAACGGTAATGCTATTAATACTGGCGTTTATAGGAGGTTATTTCACCGGCACTCTGTCAACAGCGTCAGATGCGACCGATGCGCTGCAGTTGCAACATCAGCGCCAAACTTCTGCACAAGCGCCAGCAGATTCTCAGCCTGCTGAATCTACCATCACAAATAAAGATGAAGATGCAACGTCGTCGCCCGTGCCCCCCCGTGCTCAGCAGGAATTGGAACAGTGGCTTACCAATCATAGGCGAGTGCTTAAAGCCAGTATGCAGGAAAAACTGGGTGATCATGCCGGCTCAATGTATGAAAAGGTCGTCAATGATAACCTTCTGCTTGACTCACCGGTTGCTGAAAACAGCCTTGAGCAGGATCTTATGTGGCGCCGACAGACTGAGCAACAACTCAGGGCGGCTGTTGCGGCGCTCAATTCTGATCAAACCCTGCAGATTGAAAGCACCGCATGTATTCAAAACCACTGTGAGCTGATTATGACTGGCGCTGCAATGCAGGCAGCGTCAGTGCTGTATATACGCCTAATCACAAAAGCCGAAGCATTTGGCCTGAGCGAAGCCGCCCAGCCGGTCTTTCATATATTTGAAAATGGCGGCTACTGGGTATACGTCCACCTACGTTTTTCCATCCAGACAGCCCGATAGCAGGATCAGACGCAAGTAAGCTAAAAGTAATGACTTATTACCTGCGCCCAGGCCCCCTCAGGCGCTGTTTTTTTGCCTGCCCGATAATCGCTCTCGGGCATGTTTTGTTGCATCAACCATGGCCTGTAAAGCAGCAGTTACTTGCGGCCAGGTTCTTGTCTTAAGCCCGCAATCAGGGTTAATCCACAACCGGCTAATATCAAAGTTGTCGGTAAGATACTCAGTAAGCTCCCTAAGCGCCTGCTGAGTCGGACACACCGGCGAGTGGATATCATAAACGCCCGGCCCAATTGCATTGGGATAGCCCTGCCCGCTGAAAAGCGCCAAAATAGTATGTTGGGAGCGCGCCGCTTCAATAGTAATAACATCTGCATCCATGTTGATTATCGCATCGCGGATATCACTGAATTCCGAGTAACACATATGCGTATGTATCTGCGTAGCCGGCTTCACGCCGGACGTACAAAGTTTAAAGGCGTTGACCGCCCAGGTAAGGTAGGTCTCGGTTTCTTCCTGACGTAGCGGAAGCCCTTCTCTTAGTGCAGCTTCATCAACCTGAATAATCTTTGTACCCTGGGCCTCCAGCTCCTGTACCTCTTCACGAATGGCAAAGCCAATCTGCTGCGCGACATCCGCCCGCGCCAGATCGTCCCTGACAAAAGACCAGTTCAAAATAGTTACAGGCCCGGTCAGCATTCCTTTAACCGGTTTATCCGTTAACGACTGCGCATGAGCGATCCATGAGGTGGTCAGTGGCGCGTGACGCTTAACATCATCGTGAATCAGAGGTGGCTTAACACACCGCGAACCATAACTCTGGACCCACCCGAAGCTTGTAACTGCCACCCCGGTGAGCTTTTCGCCGAAGTATTCCACCATATCATTGCGTTCTGCCTCACCATGCACAAGCACATCCAGGCCCAATGCTTCCTGGGTTTTAATACAGTGTGCAATTTGCTTTTTGATGAAGGCTTCATAGTCCGGCGCAGGTAACTGACCACGCTTATAACGAAGCCGGGCTTGCCGGATTTCAGCCGTTTGCGGAAATGATCCGATGGTCGTGGTAGGCAATACGGGAAGATTCAGCGCGGCTTGCTGAAGCTCGTATCGGCGCGTAAACGATGTTGCGCGAGTGAGCAGGGTAGCATCCTGTCCGTTTAACAGAATATTATTCGCGCTTACCGCCGGCTGCCTGGCGAACCGGACAGCTCTGTCATTGCCTGGCAAGCTTGCATCCTGGTTGGTTAGCGCTTTTTTTAGTAACACCAGTTCGTCAAGTTTCTGAGTGGCAAAAGCGAGTTTATCTTTAATAACAGCGGGCAGCCGGGTTTCACTTTGTACATCCACAGGAACATGTAGTAAAGAGCATGAGGGGGCCAGCCACAGCCGATTGCCGAGCTTTTCATTTAGCGGTGATAGCCACTGGAATATCTGGTCTAACGGCGCTTTCCACACATTTCGACCATCTATAACACCTACTGACAGCACCTGACTGGCGCGTAACTGGTTTGCCAGTTGGTCAGCTTCATCCGTACCGCGAGTGACATCCAGATGAAAGCCTGCGACCGGCAGCCCGGCGACCATATCAAAATTATCCTTAAGCGAGCCAAAATAGGTGGTCAGCAATGTGTTGATATCCTCACGTTTGAGATACTCATAGGCAAACTGGTATCCCAGTTGCCAGGCGACCGGAAGCGTGTTTGTGAGCGCAGGCTCATCTATTTGTACCCACTCCACACCCAGACCAGAAAGCGCATCTAACAGCGCCTTATACACTGGCAGCAGATCACGCAAATAATCCAGTGGTTCGGTGTTATCCACCGTACGTGATAACCACAGATAGGTGACCGGCCCGAGGATAACCGGCTTAACATCATGCCCCTGACATCGCGCAGCTTTGACAGCCTTAAGCAAGGGGGCAGCGTTGAGCGAAAACGATGTGCTGGCGTCGATTTCCGGCACAATATAGTGATAGTTGGTATCAAACCACTTGGTCATTTCTGCAGCGTGAGCGCAACCGCAGTCGCCTTGCTGTGCCGTGCCTCTGGCAGCGGTAAAGTACTGTAATAAGCTATCGTTAGTGTTACGTTTGAAGCGTGACGGTACATTCCCTACCATGAAACTGGTATCCAGGACATGGTCGTACAAAGAAAAGTCACCCACCGGAACGCAGTCCAGATTGGCCTGGGCCGCCAGGTTTTCGTGCCAAAGCGCACTCGTTTTTTCTGTCAAAGCAGATTGTGAAATCTGATCATTCCAGAAGTCTTCCAACAGATACTTTAGTTCACGTTTTTTACCGATTCTGGGGAATCCTAAATTATGTATTTTAGCCATCTCTACGTCCGTTTCATTACCGTGCTATGAGAATAACGCAGACAAATCATGAGAAATAATGGTAAATTTTCATTTATTGATGAAATAAATTCATAAATCATGATTGACCGGCAACATTTAAAAATTATCAAGGCTATTTATACCTGCGGTTCCATGACAGAGGCTGCCGCATCACTGCATCTTTCCCAGTCGGCGCTCAGCCATGCTATGAAAAAGGTTGAAACCACATACAAGGTGCCGGTGTGGCGCAAGGAAGGCAGAAAACTGGTCCTTACCCAAGCAGGTCGAAGCATTCTGGGGCTTGCTGAACGCGTGCTGCCCCAGTTTGAACACACCGAATCAATGTTGCACAGAATGGCGCAGGGTAAACAGGGTATTTTAAGGATCGGCATGGAATGTCACCCGTGCTTTGAATGGTTACTTAAAGTAGTGGCGCCATTTTTAAAAGCCTATCCGGATGCCGATGTCGATGTCAGACGAGCCTTCTCTTTTGGTGGGCTTCAGGCGCTGCATGGCTTTGACATCGACTTGCTGTTAACCCCCGATCCTTTAAGGCTGGATACTATTACCTATACGCCGGTGTTTAATTACGAACAGGTACTGGTGATGTCCACTAGCCACCCGTTGGCGTCCAAATCATTTATTCAACCTGTTGACCTTTGCAGTGAGACGCTCATCACTTACCCGGTGGAATTAAGCAGACTTGATGTATTCTGCCAGTTTCTGACGCCGGCTAATTGCGCCGTAAAGGCTCACAAAACCATTGAAACCACTGAAATCATGTTGCAAATGGTGGCAGCCGGGCGCGGCGTTACCGCACTTCCAAAGTGGCTTATTCAAGAATTAGATGAGCAAAGTGAACTTGCATTTCGTTCCCTGGGTGAGCCAGGGATCCACAAAACCCTTTATTTGGGCCACAGGAAAGGCGGCGACCCATTCGGCCTGGTGGATAAATTTATTGAGATGGCCTTATCGGGGTTACATAATGACGACGGTGAATAGTGAATGTGCGGCGCGCCTGCCAACTGCCCAAACAGCTTACGCCGTTTATTTTTATCAGGCGAAGATAGTAGGTGAAGGCCTGTGGCCAACTTATGTTTGCTTTTTACTTCTTCTGTTCGTGACTCGGTTGCAACAATAATATACCTACAATAATTATTGTATTTGCACCTGCGTCCAAAGTTTATAAAGTGTCGTAGTAAGAGCTTCGATACCTGTTCACATCTGCGCAGGTTTACCTGACTTGTTTTATTTTTGAATTCGGAGCGTCGAGTTTGAGCAAAAAATTCCATATCGCTATAGTCGGTGCCGGCACAACGACGTTGTTTTTGTTACACGAGTTACTCAGCCTGGATGATTGTGCCCTGTCTCGTATAGTCTTAACCATTTTTGAGGCCACCGCGGACGCAGGAGCGGGGTTTGCATTCAGTAAAGATGCTGTTCATCCAGACCTGTTAAGCAACAATGCACCAGAGGAAATACCAGACCTACTAACCTCGTATATAGATTGGAAAAAAACTTGCGATACCACTTCTCAGTCAAATAGAAAAGTAGAACGTCGGGCTGATGTTGGCTTGTTTTTTAAACATAATTATCAGGCTATTCTTGCCCAACTTACTCAACGCGGTTTATCAGTATATCAGCGGCGTGCAGTAATACAGGATTTAGAAAAAGCTGAACAGGGATATCGTCTTTACGCCGATGACTGGCTTACTGATAGTTTTGATAGGGTCTTTATTAATATTGGCAGAGAAAGAGCGGCACCTCCCCTAAAAGGTACAGAATATCCCTACCCCACATCACATTATTCTGCAAAAGCTTACCGCCATTACAATGTTATTGGATCATCGTTAACGGCAGTTGACTGCGTAGTGGGTATTGCAAACAAAAAAGGTAACTTTTGTTCCAGCAATGAAGCCCTTACCTTTTCAAGTCACACAGACTGGTATATTAGACTTTTCTCTTCTCACGGGGTATTTCCCCGGGTGTGGTATCCCTCTGATGACAAACGATATTTTTCAGCTTATTTACGTCGTCTGTCTAACCAGCATTATCAGACCGTTGATGAGGCTTACAAGTCCCTGCTCCTGCCAGCATTGAAAGCGCATACGCCCTCCATATTTTTACAGGTAAGTCACATGTCGTTTGACCAAATGCTCACTTTTCTGGCGGGCAATGAAAAATCCATCGACCCCTGGCAAAAGCTACAGACAGAACTTACCAGCACAGCCAGCGAGTATTCACAGTGGCCGGTCATTCTAGAAGCATTTCTTGAAACCATCGAATTTAGTAATCTGTCCGGTGAGCATCGCAATAAAAATGAGGATGATACCCTCCATGCACTTATTGCATTTCACACGGCGGCTCTGCCCTATGAAAGTTGCCTGAAACTTAACGCACTACATAATGCCGGACGGCTGGAGGTGATAAGCCGACATATTGACGAGGATGAGCTGGCGGGAAACACCCGCGAGGATTCGGTATATATCGACGGAACCGGTGTGTTGCCCGCAATAAATAAAAGCCTGACAGCAGAGAAAATTAAACAGGCGCTGAAGGTCAGTGGGTTTCATTTTTCATCAAATAACCGGACACCGGGAGAGCGCGACTTCGAATTACTGTGTGACGGAAAGCCCAGTGGTGTGTATCTCGGATCAGCCTATCTTCAGCCAGATCGCTGGAATACCCCGGGTTTGGATACCTGTAAAGAAATAGCACAGTCGCTTCGAAAGAGCATTGAGCAGACACTGTACCCCAAACAGAAAATCCGTCTCCCGTTTCAGATTAAAGTTCCAAACTAACACATTCTCATAAGCTGCTTTCGATATATTAGACACCTGTCAATATAGAACATGCTTTCTACTTCATTTAAAACTTTGCATTCTGAAAGTACATAAATATCGCCAACCAAAATGGCTTTAATTTATGCCTATCTTATTTTTTAATAAATTTTATCAGGCAAATATTTTTAATTAGATTTTTATGTTTATTTTGACTCACTTACACAATTTTAATAAAAGTTAAAAGCTATTAAGCCACCCCCCTGCTAGTAGCTTCACATCGCTAAAATCTTTGGTATCACCCTACCCTCATTAACTTAATATAAAAATTTATAGATAAACATAATACGCAGGTAAAGACCTAGAGCAAGAGTAAGATAGTGAAAAACAAGGCCTTCAGAAAAGTGGTTAGGGCGACGCCTTTTCTGGTTATTTAATGTCAGTATGGTTACTAACATGATTCGCTATTGGACTGATATTCTGTATTTCAGTTTCCGGCATTTATACTCTGGTATAGCAGATATCAAACAAATCATAGCCGCTTGCCATACAAACGAGATTCTTGTTAAGCCTTCGGTTCATCGAGTCGTTGGTACCAATCCTGGTAAGGGGTGTTTTTAACAAGATAACGATTAAAATCCTGGGCGCCATCTTGCCACCATACTGGCCCACGCTCACCCAGAGCCACCTTAGCATCATTCACTGCACGTCTTGCAGCAGCCAGACGAAGGTCATCCTTTGCATCTTTAGCCGCCTTCACTTCACGGCGCGCGCTCATCAGACTCTTAACATAAGAAGTACGCTCAGATTCAGACAGGTTTGGATTGGCAACCCGCCACAGCCGCCCCCGCACCACCATATATCGCCCGTCAGGCGTTACCGGATACTTCATACAAGCCAGAGCCAGGCATAGCGGGAAGCACTTGGTCTGAGCATTTCTTGCTTGAGATCGCTGTAAAAATGGTTTCTACTCATATCATCATTTTGTTTACTGTCAGTGTATTCATCCAGACGCTTTTTTTAAAATAAGCGGCGAGTCGGTGCGCTATAAGTGTTGTTGTGCAAAAGCAGCTACTGCCTGCTATGACTAGTCTATACGGGTAAATTACACCAAGTAAACAACAGAAGTTCCAGAACCTGGTACTCTCTTTATTACGTCAATGGCAATAAATAGTATTACCGCCAGACGGATTATAGGTGTTGCTTAATGGTACTTTAGTAAACCATCATTGCTTATCGGCGCGATTTGTAAGATAACCAATGACTTTGAAAAATATAAAAATTTACTAAATATTGCCATATTGCAGAGTCAGTTATTTAAAATTACCCACTCTCAACCAAAAAAAATCACTTTAAGTATCCGTCGTTTATTTAACTTTTTTATAAAAACACAGCCTCTATAATTACCAATTTTTATCTGAAATTTTCGAACCTTAAATTTTATACATCTTCTTAAATGAAAAAGAATCAATTAGAAAAAAACACTATTACATTTTCGCTTTAAAAATTATATTATCATTGCTAATTAAAAATATAGATTTATTCGAAATTGACAAATGGGTTTAATTTAATATTTTGTCATAGACCATGTAATCGAAGTGCTTTTGATTAGTTTTATTAAATGCAATTTGCTACTTATATTTTGTTAGGCTTTATTCTGGATAACGTACAATCACTACTTTGAGGAAGCCTTTCACGAATACTCTACTGAATGTACCAGGCCCCCTGCAGCCAATCTAACCCCAGCCCGCAATTGCTTCTTTTATCGTAAGCAGCAAATCAAAAAATACCTTAATGGTTCTTTCAACAACCGACGTTACGTGTTGATGAAATTTTTGTTAATAGAGTGTTGACCAGATTCTTTCCATATGTCATATAATAATATCTATAGGTCACGAACAACAATGACGTTACCTTTGCTCACTCACATGTGGGGCATCAAAAGCCTGGATGTGCGCATAGATCACTTTAAACAAGCAAAAATGAAGTATGTGGAATGCGCAAAATTACTAATAAATGGAGAAAGAACATGTTTAAACGTGCACACTTAGCTAGTGCTGTTATGTTAGCGCTGACCTCACAGCCCTTATTTGCGCAGGACACAAATGACCAAGAAACAGACGATGACACAATTGAAGTGATCAATGTTCGTGGTGTAAAAAGCAGTTTGAACTCTGCACAAAATATGAAAATGGCGGCATCGAATATTTCCGATCTTATTGTTGCTCAGGATCTCGGCAAACTACCTGACAACAGCGTTGCTGCAGCCCTTCAGCGTGTCACTGGTATCCAGGTTGCCCGTACCAACGGTGAGGTGGCGGAAGTACTGATTCGTGGTCTGCCCGATGTAATAACGACGCTGAATGGCCGTAACGTTTTTACTACCACCGGACGTTCAATTTCTCTGGCCGACATTCCTGCTGATCTGGTTTATTCTGTCGATGTGAAAAAATCTATCAGCGCTGCTGATATTGAAGGTGGTATCGCCGGTAGTATCGACATTCAGTTACGTCGCCCTTTCGACTTTGAAGATGGCTTCTCCGCGGCGGGCGGCCTGCGCTACGCTTACAGCGACGAAGCCGAATCATGGAACCCTATCGGTAGTGTAACAATCAACAATAACTGGGATAACGACAATGGCCGCTTTGGTGCCATGTTGAGTGTGTCTCATCAGGATCGGGATTTTCAGGATCAGGTAAACTTTGTTACCGCGCCTTTCATACTGCCAGACTCTGTGGTGAATAATCCCAATTCAGCCCCGCTTAATATAGCCGATGCACCAGCCATGTCACCCAATGTTATTGGTGGTTACTTTCGTTATGGCGATCGTACACGGGATTCGTTCAATGCATCTTTTCAGTGGGCGCCTGACAATAACAGCTCATACTACCTGGATGTATTTGGCGTAAATTACGAACAAAACAGTCAACTTAACTTCTGGGTGCCGTTACCAGACTGGGGTGGCTGGGGCCAGGGCTACGTCGAGTCATACAAAGACGGTTCTAACGTTGCCCAGTCGGTTGTGCGTCCTGATGCGCCCGGCACAATTACCAGTAATCAGTCGTTTTTAAATGAATCTGACACTTACCAGTTTGCAGTGGGCGGTGAGTGGCACTTCGATACCGTAACATTGAAATCAGATTTAGCTTATACCGATTCTAAAGCCAGTAGTCAGGGTTTCATACTTGATTTAACCTTTTTCGCCGACACCATTATTTATGACTTAGATAAAAATGGCGCAGGCATCTCAGACGTAGAGATTCTCGGGGCCGACGGTCAGCCCTATGATATGACCAATCTTGACCAGTATAATCTCAATACTATCTTCGATAATCGAAGTTATCAGGAAGGCGACGCCATTGATTGGACGCTGGATGCCAATATTGCAATTGATTCATGGATCCACTCGGTAGATGTGGGTATTCGTCTTAACGAACGCACTGCATTTAACCAGGAAGCAGACACCGGTGGCCGGGGCAATAACTCTGGCAATCAACTGCTGCTTTCAGACTTCCCCGGGCTAGAGGATTATTCACCTTCCGGTTATATGAGTGACGTAACCGACCTAAATAACACACAGTGGCTAACGCCCAATGCTAATTACCTGCTGAACAACCGTGCCGATATTCGCGAGGCGATGGGATACTCTCGCGCTGAGCCCGAATTTTTACCCGCACGTTACTACGATAACACCGAGAAAAATTACGCTGCCTATGCTCAGGCAAACTTTTCCCATGAATTTGGCGATATGATTCTTGATGGTCAGGCAGGACTGCGTTATGTGCGACTGGAATCTGAACTAAACGGTAACAACATTACTGATGGCGTGCCTGAACCGATTACTGTAGACACTTCAACAAATCAGCTACTGCCTGCCGTGAATATGCGTCTGCAGGTTACTGATGAAGTATTTCTTCGTGCTGCATACGGTAAAACCATTAACCGTCCGGGTTTTGCTGCGCTAAACCCAAGTGCAAGCTATTTTCTACCGTCAGAGACAGGCGGCAATCTTGGTTACGGAGATGGTGGTAATCCCCAGCTGGAATCCGTTGAATCGGTAAACTACGACGTCGCTGCAGAATGGTACTTTGACGAAGCCAGCTCATTGACAGGCACCGTATTTTATCGCGATATAGATGGCTACGTGAAATATCGTGGTTTCATTGAAACGGTAAATGGACAAGACTTTAATATAACGCGTCCTGTTAATAGCGGGGCGGGTTCTTTAGAAGGTGTTGAACTGGCGTACACGCAGTTTTTTGAAAGCCTGCCCGGATTTTTAGATGGGTTAGGTGTTCAGCTAAACGCGACATTTATGGATCACGAAGCTGAAAATGCCGAGGGAGTAATGGAGCCATTACCTTCGGTGTCTGATGAGTCTTACAATGCGATTCTAATTTACGAACGTGACGGCTTTAATATGCGCTTAGCTTATAACTGGCGCAGCGAATGGTACGGCAGCTTTGATGAAGCCGGAGACCAGCCTGGCAGCTCAGTAGTTCATGAGCCAATTAGCTCTCTGGACTTCTCGGTTAACTATGATGTGAATAAACACCTGACAGTGACTTTTGATGGCACCAATCTGGCTGATGACGTAGCTAATGACTACTTTGGCGGAGGCTCTGCTGACGATGCACGTTTATATCCAAGAGATACCTATATTCGCGACCGCACCTTCTCTTTAGGTGTTCGTTACAGAATGTAGATACAAAAGTAATATTGTTCATAACAAACCCCGCTCTGGCGGGGTTTTTGCGTTTAGTTATATGTGTCCACAAGTAAAATAAATTCTTATCTTAGCCAAAAACCAAATATGCAGGTCGTAATAACGAAGCGCCCTGCGTATTTGCATCCCAGAGTGCGCGTAGCGCAGAAAGTCTACGTTTTTTTGTCCCTAGCGAGCGCAGCGAATGTTACTCCGTTTGTTATGCGTATCCTTTGCAATCGAAAAACCTAGTGACAAAGAGCCGAAAACCACAAGTAAATGTGTCCAATAAACTGAAGAGGTAAACGGATACATTAAAATGACTTGGCTTATTGCGAGAGGGATAAACAAGCTCTTAAGCAAAGACCCTGAGAAAAACTTGGTATGAATAAATGCTAGGACGATTGCCAAAATACCAAACCCAAGAAACTGAATAACAAAAACGTCCCACAACCACATTATATTTGCAAAGGATTTAGGCATAACAAATGCTGCTGTGAACCCTGTGAAGGATGAACCAACTTTGGCTAACATTAGGCCAGCAATACAGGCCGTAACAATTGAAATTCCACTTTTCATTTCTCGAAGTCTCCTTGACGCATAGACACAATGACTCCCTGTGAAATGCTAGCCTCCGCATTTTCGTGGGTTAGCTGAAAGCCACCGGGTGCCGGCCAGAGCCATAATTAGTTTGCTTAAGACTAAATCATTTGGAGGCTAGCATGAATAAACATAGCATGATTTTTATCGGGTTGGATACGCACAAGGAATTCCATGAAGTCGCGTATTGCGAAGAGCAACGCGGTGCAACGGCTGTTCATTATGGCCGTATCCCGTCCTCGAAAATCAGCCTGAAAAAGCTGATCCGCCAGTTTGAATCGAAATACCCAGGCGCCACCCTTCACTTTGTTTATGAAGCTGGCCCCTGTGGCTACTGGATTTACCGACTTATCACCAGCCTAGGCCACTGTTGTTATGTCGTCGCCCCCTCGCTTATTCCTAAGAAACCGGGCGAGCGAATTAAAACAGACCGGCGTGATTCACTGAAGCTGGTTCGGTTACTGAAATCTGAAGACCTGACACCTATCTACGTGCCAGAACCGGCAGATGAGGCGGTGCGCGACCTATCCCGCGCACGTGAAACCGCCATGAAGGATTTAAAAGAGGCCAAATACCAGCTCAAGGCATTGCTGTTGCGCAACAACATTCGCTATGAAGGAACGCATTTACGCTGGCTCACTGAACTCATATTGCCTCATCCTGCCCAGCACATTGTTTTGCAGGAACAGCTTCAAACTATCAACGAACGCACTCGACGGCTAGAACGGCTGGATAATGAACTGACACATCATGTGCACCAGTGGCGTTATTATCCGGTGGTTAAAGCCATTCAGACCATGCGAGGTGTCAGGTTGTTGGTGGCGGTAGGGGTTGTCGCAGAGCTCGGTGATTTACAACGCTTCGACCATCCCAGAAAGCTCATGGCCTACTTAGGTTTAGTACCCAGTGAGCATTCATCAGGCGGAAAGCGTCACTTAGGGGCCATTACCAAATGTGGTAATGGCCGGGCTCGGCGGCTACTGATTGAAGGTGCGCACAGTTACCGTTACCCGGCGAACGTCTCAACTGAATTGCAATTGCGCCAGGAAGGCTTACCCAAAGATATCGTTGATATTGCCTGGTAAGCACAGCTTCGCCTGTGCAAACGCTACCAGCGAATAAGCAAAAAAAGGTAAACACTACAACCTGATAATCACAGCGATTGCCAGAGAAATGGCAGCCTACACCTGGGCTATCGCAAAGGAAGTGGTACTCACACCGGTTAACCCGATACTAAGGCTGAGCAGAGTACCCGCATGATAAACGAGTTTGAGCTAACGCAGTCGGATCAGGCCGCGGAATGTGGCACAACCTACGAGGGCGTTATGATGGCAATCACTTAACCGTGATTGATCCACGAGCATAGACTGATGAGAATGGCTGAGCGGTCCCCGGGACACGGCGGAGTGAGTAAGGTAGGCGCTGTTCACTGAAAGGTGAATAATCCACGGATACCAGCATGACAACCGACGACATTACTGCCTCATCCGGTGCGTAAGCTCATTTTAACTGGGCGTTGAAAGAACTAATTATGGACCGAAATAATGTCAGGGAGATACTCGGTTATTATTGACAAAGGGAGTCATACCAACTTTCCAATAACGGGCGCAGACATGTGGGGCATAATGGCGAAGCCGCCCCGCGTGTATGCGTCCCAGCCAGCGCAGCAGGCGAGCTTAATTTTTTTTGTTAGGCATGTTCGTCCACAACCTTCAGTTGCGATATGTCCATTACCCTTACATGTGTTTGGTAGTAGTATTTGCCAGTAGGTTTGCCGTCTGATAAAAATGCAATCTTAACCCGCTGAGCCTTACCATTAACTACTACTGCTTTATTTAAAAAATATTCCTGCGGCGGCATTCCATATTTAGCTGATAATTGTGCAATTACGTTTGGGTGTAAAGCGACGGTTACTGCTCTCTGATCACGATAGTCTTTTTCAGTATTTAAATAGACATATTGCCCTTGGCTACCAGTTGCGACTATTTGAAGAGTGTATTGACCTGGAACACCTTTGGGCGCTGAATCTGCAGCGGCCTTTATTATTCCCATCGGATCTGAGAATGTAGATGTAGTATGCGAGGTTGTGGAAGTGCAACCAGCGAGTAAAAAGATAAACGCTAAAACAACTTTTTTCATAATTTATTTCCTTATAAATGCCTAACTTTAAGCTAACGGGTTCAAATGTGGCGGCATAATAGCGAAGCGCCGCTGCGTTTGTGTCCCAGTGACCGTAGGGAACGAGTTTAGCGTTTTGTTATGTTTTTGGGACGTTTTCATTTTGGTTGGCCAACAAGCTTTTTATAATGAGGAAAACTGCATAGCCCAGCCAAGACGTTATGAAGACTAGAATTACCCACCCGAATTTTTCCGCACCATTGGCTTTTTTTGAAAGCATAGTAAGAAGAATTGGCAGTCCATAAAGAAAGAGTAAAATGAAGAATAGTGAAAATATACTAACACCCATGTTTAACATTGCTCCTTAAATGTCATTGTTTGTTCAATTTACCGGAATTTTGTATTTACGCAAAACATAACTTCCAAATATGGGGCGCAGGCGCGTGCGCGATAATGGCGAAGCCGCGCACGTGTTTGCGTCCCAGCGAGCGACAGCGAGTGCCATTATTTGCTTGTTATGTGCCTGCTTACTAAAGCACGTGTACGTCATTAATAGTTGCCGCATATTTACTGCCGCCGCTTTGTGAAAATTCAAACTCAACGGTTAAGTCTGTGATTTCACCATTTGCTGGTAGGTAGAAACCGAATATAAACGAACCGTCATTGGATTCTAGGCATTCTGGGTAACAATTAGCAATTTCTTCGTTTTGAAAAGAAACGGGCTCATTATTGTCAAAGTAGTCTTGAACAGCCGTTTTTAGTTCATGCTCTGTCCAAAGAATGCCATAGTTATTTGGTTTATCCAGCATCTTTCTAGCTGCGCTGAATTCGCTTACAGAGAGCAAGCGTAACCACTCTTGGCAATATTGCTTTAATGCGGCTGTTTTATCTTCCGTGACAATAGAAAGCATTAATTACCTCTTGGCACATAACTTTTAAATAAGGGGCGCAGACACGTAGGGCATAATGGCGAAGCCGCCCTGCGTGTTTGCGTCCCAGCCCGTGAAGCGGGCGAACTTGATTTTTTTGTTATGTGCCATCGCTTGATACTTCCACGAAAAAACCACTAACCTTTTGGCCTTTAACTTTTGCGCACCACCGTTTATAAAAAGGATACGCTACTAAGGCCATCATAACGCCATTAACAACCGAAACTGCCGGTGTTGCTATCACTGAAATTAAATCGACTATGGTCGGCTCTCCGAAAAGCGCCATAATAAAAATGAGAACTCCAAATACTAACCCACCTATAAAGTTTATAGTTGCAGATATTTTGATAAGTGATTTTAAGCTGAGTTGAGTATGAAAAATTCTAGTCATAGGTTTCTTATTCTAAGTGGCACATAACTTTTAAATAACGGGCGCATGCACGTGGGGCAAAATGGCGAAGCCGCCCCGCGTGTATGCGTCCCAGCGAACGCAGTGAGTGAGTTTATTGAGTTGTTATACCGCTCTTAAAACGTCCATAAGTATCCTGCTTGAAATAGCAGTTGCGGGCTTGAATAATCTCCTGAACCAACAGAAATGCCGGGCTCAATAAAAAAACCGCCCCATGAGAATGTTGCAGATGCACCCACGTACGTCCATTCGTCAACAAAATCATTAGAGTCTTCTAAGCGAGAATAGCCTGCTAGTACTTGTGCGCTTGAAAAAGCGCCCCCCCGTTCAATAAACCTGTAACCGATTTCGATACCACTGTATGCGTCACCCCAATAACCGGCAGCCACCTGTATAGGAACGTCAGCGACTTCACCTTTGTAAACAATATTGGCTACGGCAGGAGTGCCAATAGATAATCCTAATTGGTCATCGGCAAGTGCTGAGGTAGATAAAAGTGAGATTGATAAAGCAAACAAGCATTTTTTCATACTAATTCCTTTTATTTGATTAATTCCAATTTGTGTAAATAAAATGAGGTATAACGCCCTGTTAACAGGCAAAATATAGTTGGCTAAAATTAGCGACAAAGGAGCAAGAGCCAACTGTATTTTGTCCTTGTTTAACAGCTTGTTAGCTAACTTTAATTCTGAACCTTGATTTTACTAATCTGATTACCATTACTATCAGTCGTTACAATAATATTATCACCTTGAGATAAAAAGACTGATTTGTGGTCGCTTTTAGATAAAATTAGCACTCTGTCCAAGGGGACTTCATTTTTATTATTAAATTTAAAAACGTCAACCATGCAAGGGTACCTGTTTTTACAATCATTTGTACTGACGTTGTAATTAACTCGGTCTAAAGAAGCCCACTTTGGGCGTCCATTAAGGTAATTTGTTCTTGGCCAAAAAATTGAGATATCCCATTTACTTGAATCAGAACTCCAAACCTCGCTCCCTTTTACAAAAACAAATGGTTCTTGTAATACTACTTCTTTAACCGCTTTTGTGTATGTTGGGTGCTCAAATTCTGTATTACTTCGCTCTATCCGTGTTGTTTGGTCTATAGTCAGAGTTTCTAAGTTGGTAAACCTCTTAAGTTTACTCGCTAACCATTCCTCTTCATTTATATGGGAATAACCAACATGAATGATGATTTTTGCATTAGGTTCTTTATCAAATACTTTTTCTTTGATAGTTAATGCTGAGTTAGTTTCCCGTTCATCGATAGTATCGAGTTTACTAGGTTTATGTAAATCATAAGATATTATTTCAAAGCCAATTTCTTTTGCTTTAAGTACTAGATTTGCATAGGTACTTTCACGGGTGTAATATCCAATATCGTTAGTAACATATCCTTTATTAACTTGTGATGAAGCTGAACTATTTAAAGATTCAGCCGCAAAATAACGATATCCTTGCTTCCATAGCCCCGAAAGCATACGGTACGTTAGCACCCTATGTTGTGCAATATCGTGAGCTTCGTTGAACATTACAATTTGATGTAGTTGCGAGCGTTTTAGTATTTCACTTTCCGCACTTTTTACTTTGTAGTTAGTTAAATCTTCAAGGGCTAAAGTTTCACTTTCAGCACTAGTATCTTTAGCAATAAGCACTTTTTTATGTAAGCCAGCAAACGAATATTGAACACCAAGATCTTGCATAATAATATCTAAAGCTACAGGGCTTTCAGTATACTCTTTTGCAAAATTTTCAATGATTGGAAGTTTCTCAACTAAGCTTTTACCTTTCGTTTGTTCTTGAACCTGATTTCCAATTTTTATTGCTTCTAAAAGAAACTGTTCGTGATCATGCTCTGAAGAGAAGGCAGAATTAGAAGCAAGTAGACAAAGTAGTATTATTTTCTTCAAGTTAAGTCCTTTTATATGAAATGTAATGCTGAGCGTTATGATAAGTTAGCTAACGCTAAGCTTTGGGGCGCTAGCACGTGGGCTAAAATCCGAACGAAGTGAGTCAGCCCACGTGTTAGCGTCCCAGCGACCGAAGGGAGTGCCAACAGCGTTTTGTTAGGCGTACAAAGGAACGTACGCAGCGTTGCTGCCACCACTAGCCGACAAGGCCACTTATTTAAATTGTTGAAATTAAGATAAAACAACCCTGTGCGAAATGCCAGATGTTAACGACATTGCTGGATAAAAGAGCGAGTTTAGAAAGCTGGTGATGTTGAATGTTGGCGTTGCGATGTTGATGAAAAGCGCGTTGCTAATGCCGTTGAAACAACCGAGAAAGCTAGCCGCGAACACGACCTAGCGAAACAACCTTGATGCTGGAATGTCACAACTGAACCAACATTTTAATGCTGTAAGTAAATGACGCCTAACTTTTAAATATGGGGCACAAACAGGCAGGCTACAATGGCGAAGCCGCCCTGCGTGTTTGCGTCCCAGCCCGCGCAGCGGGCGAGCTTAATTTTTTTGTTATACATCAAAGCGTCTACGGTGTAAGTAATCGATCTCCACCTCCATTTCATGGATCGTTCTGGTGGATTATAAATTAAGACTTTCATGCATCAACTGTCGTTGTTTTTCGTAATTTTCACTCATTTTTATATTTGATGCTTTACGGTACGTTTCTTCGTTAGGCCACTGTGCATAGGCAATGAAAGCACCATTTTTGTCGCGATGTAGTCGTGAACCCAGGCTACCTTTGAAAAGGTAAATGCCCTGTGTGACTTTTGGCCAAGCGGCTAGAAATTGGTCTTTACAGCCATCCTTGACTACAAATTCAAACATTACGATAAACATAAAGTGTCCTCCTTGATGTATAACTTTTAAATATGGGGCGCGAAGGCGTGGGCTACAATCGCGCTACGCGCGAGCCCACGTTTTTGCGTCCCAGTGCGCCCTGCGCACGACATAATTTTTTTGTTATGAGTCCCGAATTCATATAGTAACTGCAACCTACCCAAAAATTAAAACGGTGAGCTATCGTTACTTCTCCATTTTCTTTCCGGCAAGAAGGTAAATGATATGAAGTACAAACAGCTCACCGAGAATGAAAGGTATATGTTGTCTGCGCTTAGAAAGCAAGGGTTGTCTGTTCCTCAGATTGCTACGGCATTAGGCAGACATCGCACCACAATCTGGCGCGAAGTAAAGCGTAATTCATGCTGGGGCATCGATGGTGCGTACAGACCACCGATAGCGCAGCGCCGCACACGCGTGCGACGGCGTAAAAGCCGCAGTGGCATAAAGTTAACGGAGTCTGACTTCATTCTGGTCCGAGTATTACTCGGCTATGAATGGAGTCCTGAGCAGATATCAGGTTTCCTGAAACGACATTGTCACAAGTGCGTCAGTCATGAGAGTATTTATCAATACATCTGGCGGGATAAAGCCGCAGGTGGTGATTTGTGGCAATGCCTGAGACAGTCCTTAAAGCGCCGTCGAAAGCGTTACAACGCCTATGATAGCCGTGGTCGCTTGGCAGATAAACGCCATATCTCTGAACGTCCTAAATCGGTTGAGGACAGGCAAGAAGTTGGGCACTGGGAAATTGATACAGTCATCGGCCACGGTAGCAAAGACTGTATTGTCACGTTGGTTGAGCGGGCTACGGGTTATTTGCTGATAGGGAAATTGCCCGATAGAACCACCACTTCACTTAATAAAGCTACAATTCGCTTAATCAGAAACAGTCCGCTGCCAATAAAAACAATTACCGCCGATAACGGCACTGAATTCCACCAATACAAAGAAATTGAAAAGCGAACCAAGTCACTATTTTATTTCGCGACTCCCCACCATTCCTGGGAACGAGGTAGTAATGAAAATGCGAACGGGCTAATTAGGCAATATTTACCGAAGCGAACATCTATGACAGATGTCACTCAGCAGCAATGTGAGGCCATTGAGCGACGTCTGAATAGTCGTCCGCGCAAACGATATGGATTCAAAACACCATGGGAATTGAAGAATGAATATTTATGAGCGATGTTGCACTTGGGAGTTGATACTAAGAGTCATGCCCGCAAACAACTTCATCGTTAAAGACATTAATTAAGATCCGTTCATTTACCGCATTCTGAGTAACGTACATGCAGTTACCACTTAGTTCGCTTCCGTCAGGGAAAGTAAATTGATACGCAATTTCTCCGTCTGTTTGGTCTAGCGAGTAATGAATAGTATTGCTTTGAGCATTTTCCATTGAACCAAAATCCAAGTTTGACTTAGGTAGTTTGGTAACAGCATGTGTAAGTAAACTGCCTGAATTATTCACGATTTTGACACTAGGTAATACCCAAAAAACTACTTCTCGAACAGCTAATAGGCAAATCAACAGTATGAGAACAATTTTAATTATTTTCTCCAGACTATCCTTCATGACACATAACGCCTGCGTAACAGGCGCGAGCTTGCGAGCGTCCTTGTTGACGTACTTGTTATGTTCATATTGACCTCGAACGTCTCTGCTCGACTCTGAATTTGCAATCTTCAAGATAACTACCAATTGCTAAACAGCTGACGTCAATGTTTAAAAGTTCGTTTCGTTCGTAGATGGATTTAACGATGCAAATCACAGTTGAGACTGAGTGTCCTGACAAACTATCCGAATAAGCTGATGAGCTAGTGGCCTCATAAGGGTCGAAAGTGAAATCAATTTTAATTCCTCTTTTTTGGTAGTGAGCCCTTCTGAGCTGTCCTCCGCCGTACTCTCGAGTATTTGATTTCTTGTAATAGAACCCCGCCTGAAGAGCAATAAAGCTACCAGGCCGCAACAATGAGATGATATGGGATCGATTAAATTTATCAGTAATATCTACGATGGGCAGGCCCGCTAACACAGCCTCAAATACTTCTTTCATATAGAATGCTGTTATAAACCCATTACCATCTCGGTACATATAGGATTCACGAGCATTCATTTTCTGAATAGCATCGATATTCATTATCCCAAGTGAGTCGACATAGCCAGCATCATTTAACTTAGAAAATGTTTTAAAATCGGTTGGATCAATATCCATAGTAAGAAAAAGCTCATAGACTCGCGCATGGTTGAAGTAATCCCATCTCGCAAAATCCCGTGAAACTAATCCCAATATGGCCTCGGCGTCTGATGTTTTGTTCTCTTTTAGCCATGTGGATTTAAATTCGACGAGCTGCTTTTTGTTTAAAGCAATGCTTAATTCCTTTTTTGTATGAGCCTGATCATGATGCTCTAAGCAGAGGACGACTAAATTAGACTCATCGTGGCTTTTGCTTTTGCTCCATTCTTCTATGTGGTGAATTATTATTGGCTTTGAAGGATCTCGACATACACAACAAGTGCGCTTGGACTCATATAGGAGTTTGATGTATGTATCTTCAGGGATAGGAGGGCGTGCCCCATCATTGACTGCCTCGATTTGAGCATCATGCAATCCTAGCTTGGAAAGCTCTGATACCTTCATCATTTTAAGGCTAGAAAGAGTATGGCCCTCCCTTATTAAGCGCTCTGTTAACTCACTATCAATACCCCTTCTAAGCAAGGCATTCCTTGTGTTTCCGCTACTTTTAGCTTTTTTTGTGGCCATGATTCCTACAGGCTTTCCATTCTCAATAACAGTGTTGACAAAAAGTGGAGCTTCGGGAGCTTTATGCTCCTGCATTGCTTCCTCAAACATCGAAATATCATTCATGCTTAGCATTTGAATGACAGAGGAAACCCTGATGCAACCTTCCGTTTGACTTCCATCAGGGAAAGCAGATATGAATCGTTTAGGCACCTCGTACAAAATGGCATTGCTGTAGTCGTGGGGCACCTGACTTTTCAAATATTCATACTTTTCTTGATCTGTTCCACCTATTCTGTGAGGTTTGACACCGTATTTTGTCATTAGCCCCAAGTCCGAGTCATCGGTGTAAAGGAATAAGTTGAAGATCTTTTCTTCCATCAGATCAAAGAGCCTTGAAGAACATAACTTCCAAATATGGGGCGCAGACATGCAGGCGATAATGGCGAAGCCGCCTGCGTGTTTGCGTCCCAGCGAGCGGCAGCGAGTGACATAATTTGTTTGTTATGTGACGCTACCAAGAAAAGTGAGCCAACGCTTCTTTGTACGAAGCCAAGGCTCTATAAACTGCATATTTTAACCGTACCTTTTTAATGAACACCTGATAAAGAAAAACAGGTCCCAACCAAAATAGAACTAAGAAAGCTTGGATGAACAATAAAACGAAAACAAATTCGTTGTACAGCCCATCAGCAAGGAATAAAAATAAGACAAAAGCATTTAAGATGACAAATGCCCAGATAGCCCACCTGGCATCTTTTACAAGCTGTCTTAAATCCTCTTCAACGTTTACATTTTGCATGAGCTTCAAGTCACATAACGCCCTAATTTGGCGGCACAAACATTTGATTGTTATGCATAGCCAAACTCTAAAAGAGCCATAAATGCTAACAGAGAACCAACACTACCGACCAAGTAAATCCTGGCTTGGTTGTAGCTGTGAGGGTTCTCTGTTTTGTTTAACATTTTGGCCAAACCTGATACAAACATTTGCCCGCTGGCAGTAGATATTTTCCTTTCTAAAACAACCATACCCAAATTGATACCAAAAAACATAAACAAAATTAAAACAATAAGCGTTGAGATAACCGTTGCTGTACTTTCAATATTTACCAAGCCGAGTCCTTTCTATGCATAACTTCCAAATATGGGGCGCGGACACGTGTGCAATAATGGCGAAGCCGCGCACGTGTTTGCGTCCCAGCGAGCGGCAGCGAGTGCCATAATTTGTTTGTTATAAGCCATTGTTAAAACTGCCTTGCTTAGTCTTTTTTATAGTTTAACCACATTGCAACGGAAAGAACAAAACCACCGATTAATATTAGAATGGCCCTGTTTGTTTGAGTTGGCTGAAGTACGGGTGCGAGTGTGTTGAGCCATAATGGGAAAAAGAAGGCAAACGGAATAACCACGCCGATAAATACAGCAAAAAAGAGATAGCAAATTGCGTTGTTAGTTAACCCTGCTGGTCTTGGCCAACCGAAGCGAAGGTTTAACATTTTGTGACCTTTAACTAGCAAGTTTATGGCAACCAAATAGACAGCAGCGCCAATTGTAAAAATGATTATTTCCATGGGCTTACACTGGCTTATAACACCCACATAAGGGGCAGTAATACGTGGGCTAAAATAGGAGCGAAGCGACAGAGCCCACGTGTTACTGTCCCAGCGAAGCACCTTAATGTGATTGTTATATGGCACTTTCTGCCTCGTGGTCAATTAAAAGCGTATATGAGGTGGTAACGCCGAAAAAGTTACAGTTAGATTGAACGGATATTACATTCCAGCCATTACTTTCAATTTCTGCAATTTGTCGATTTAAAAGATCTAAATCTGGCTCTGTATAAAACCAATTTTTCGTCTTTGAAAAATGCACTATTTTTCGCATTTAACTCTCCTTGTTTACCCTTTAGTACATCATTGTATATCGGGCTGTCCTCGTGACATATAACTTTAAGCTTTGGGGCGCAGACGCGGGGCTATAATCGCGAAGCGGCCCCGTGTATGCGTCCCAGCGAAAGAAGTGAGAGACAAAAGCGCCTTGTTATGCATTTGCTACATCTGCTTCTTCTATTCTGCGTGCAAGCAAGCTTGCAAATACGAGATACTGCGCCGCTTTTACTTCGGTAAGATCATGCGTAAGACTATGTGCTTTAGGGTTACGTATGCCTTGATAAGCTCCTTTGTATATTTGCATAAAGCCTTTCTGGTCATTTTGCCCCGAATCAGTATTAAGCTCGGATAGTATTAACTGTGGGTCATTAGGAGAAAGTACTTGACCAATGAGTCGATCTCCATCTTCCTCTGAACCAGTGCGAGTCCTTATAAAATCATAAACAGCGGTTACAGAATTTAATACCGCCTCTCGAAGGTGACCATTGCGATATAATTGGTATGCGTGTTCTACGATAATTGGGTGTAACAGAGTTTCGAAGCCTATTTCGGCTTCTTGTTTTTCTTCGCCGACAGAGTTTAGGAGATGTGCCTCTGCGCGCTTTTCAAGCTCTGGCAAATCATGATTTATTATGTCTGAATAGTCACAGTCCATGCCAAAATGAATATGTCTACCCAGGTTTCCCAGGTTTTCATCTGGAAATTTTTGTCTCCATAAATCCCAAAGCTGTTCGTAGTCAGCTGACATGTACCCGTTAATTGCAGCCGAGGCTTCTTTTCCACCTTGCTCATATAGAGGAAGAGCATCCCGTGCTTTTTGCTCGATTGCTCGCATTGTATTTTTTACGGATAAAAACCAGTGAATCATTTAGTCCCTTTTTTATGCATAACGCCCCAAGCAGGGGCAATAACACGTAGGCTATAATACGGAACGAAGTGACGGGAGCCTACGTGTTAGTGTCCCGCTGACTTGGTTTGTTAGGTGCGTTCTTTAAACACGGCAATCACTAACACTAATGTAGACAATAGCCAAATATATGCTCCAATTTGAATTGACACTTCAACTATAGCCATCGCTTGGCCTATGGAAGCCAGAGGCTTTAAAAAGAAAGTAATTGCACAAATTAGGGCAAGCATAGCCACAATTTTAACATGTCGCTGCTTATATAAATGTAGTGCGAAGCTAGTTAGAAAGAATAAATTGGCAAGCCATGGTAGCGCTAAAACCATTACCGACAACGCAGACTTCACTTCAAGTAATAAAGTCAGTTGAAGCGCGCCTAGCAGATACATAACGCTTTGCACCACTCCAAAAGATAAAACTAAATAACCACCGTAACTTTCCCCGTTACCGCTAAACGCCGGAAGTAGCAGCGATAATACGTAAAGAAATAATGCTAGAAGGCTAAGAGAGTAACGCTTCAGTGAGTCCAAATTGAATCCATTCATTAGAGCACCTAACTTTTAAATATGGGGCGCAAACAGGCAGGCGATAATGGCGAAGCCGCCTGCGTGTTTGTGTCCCAGCCCGCCTGCGGGCGACATAATTTTTTTGTTAGGTGCTATGGAGCAAAAACAACGAAAGCAGACCTAAGTAAAATAATAAATACACCATAGCCGAGAAGTGAAATAGAACGTCTACGGCGTTTTGGCAGGAGCTCTTTTACAACAACGGAATCGTCTTTTTTTAAAGACGCTCCCCATATAAGAAACCAATATACACTGAGCGCATAAGAACTAGAACCGATTTGAACGGTGGCATTATGTCGAGGCCAGAACCAAAAGTGCTTAGAGTAAGCAACATTGTCGCCCACCTTAACTTCAAACTTTGTAGTGAAGCGGTCGTACGATACGCAAACCTTATTATCAGCTACGATGTGTCGATGTTTATGAAATCTTTCGAAGCTCATATCCCTGAAGCACCTAACATTTAAATGAAGCGGACCCTAAGAACCGCTTATTAATTTATGTGCGTTCACGCCATTACTCCGTTTAGCAGCATGCCTGGCATAAAAAAGCTAAAGGCAAAAATACCAGAACCAGTGAGAGCCAACGCAAGACAGCAAAATGTAGCCTGTAACGCGAAAACGCTAGGTTTAGCTGAGTTGCTATGTCTGAGAGAAATCACAGCGACACTTGCAGTGTTTTTGATGTGGGCATAGAAACGATTTAGCCAAGTCATAATTGGCTGAAAAGCTACAAGTAGAAAAGCGAATGCTACCTCTATACCACCAAACTGAACCAGTAGTGCGATTTCAGGAGCAAACGCGGCAACTAGGACTATGCTGATGCCTATTGCAGCTTTCTGAATAAATGTGAAATCTTCCCAATTTTTCATATAAATCCTTTTAGCACATAAC